>CAVYFW010000025.1:0-86070 GCA_963767885.1 uncultured Actinomycetota bacterium | reverse complement strand
GCGCCGCGCCACCGGCCTATCCTTCGCGCCGTGGCCGACGCCCCGCCCGAGCGCCGCGAGCGCTACGCCCACTTCCGCCGCATCCCCACGCGCTGGCTCGACGTCGACGTCTACGGGCACGTCAACAACGTCGTCTACTACGCGTACTTCGACACCGTCATCAACGGCTACCTCGTCGACGCCGGCGTGCTCGACCCGCACGGCGGCGACGATCGTCGGCTTCGCGCGCGAGACGATGTGCCGCTTCCACCGCCCGATCGCCTTCCCGCAGGCCATCGACGCCGGGCTGCGCGTGGGGCACGTCGGGCGCACCTCCGTCCGCTACGAGATCGGCCTGTTCATCGAGGGCGAGGACGAGCCGGCGGCGGACGGCCACTTCGTGCACGTCTTCGTCGACCGCGCCGCGCGCCGCCCGGCGCCGCTGCCGGACGACCTGCGCGCGGCCCTCCAGCGCCTCGTCGTGGAGGCGTAGGGATGAGCACGCCGCTCGAGCCGCTGGCCCTCGCCCGCGAGGCGATCCTGCAGCCGATCGGCGGGACGGGGCTCGTCGAGCAGACCGTGCGGCGCCTCGGCGAGGCGATCGGGCTCGGCATCCTCGAGGTCGGCGAGCGGCTGCCGGCCGAGCCGGAGCTCAGCGAGCGCCTGGGCATCTCGCCCATGACGCTGCGCGAGGCGCTGTCGATCCTGCGCGAGGCCGGGTACGTCGAGACGCGGCGGGGGCGCGCCGGCGGGACGTTCGTGCGCCGCTCCGTGCCGCCCGCCCCGCGCTCGGCCGCCCGCGGGCGGCTGGAGAGCCTGACCGTCGACGACCTGCGCGACCTGCACGACTTCCGCGCGGCGGTCTCCGGCGCCGCCGCCGCCCTCGCCGCCGAGCGGGCCACGCCGCAGCAGAGCGACGCGCTGCGCGGCCTGGTCGAGCAGATGCAGGCCGCCGCCACCACCTGGTCGGCGTTCCGCCGCCTCGACGCGCGCTTCCACCTCGCCATCGCCTCGGCCGCGCGCTCGCCGCGGCTCGTCGCCGCCGAGACGCAGGTGCAGGTCGAGCTGCGCGAGCTGCTCTCGCTGATCCCGCACCCCGCCGAGGCGCTGCGCCTCTCGAACGGCCAGCACCGGGCCATCGCGGAGGCCATCGTGCTGCGCGACGCCGGCCTCGCCCGGGGGCTGACGGAGGCCCATGCCCGCGGCACCGAGGACTTCCTGCTGGGCCTGCGGCTCGGGCGCGTGGGCGCGTGATCCTCGTCGTCGCCGCCACGCCGCCGGAGCTGCGCTGGGCCGACGACGGCGCCGCGGTGGGCGTCGGGCCGGTCGAGGCCGCCATCGCCACGGCGCGCGTGCTGGCGGAGCGCTCGCCGTCGGCCGTCGTCCACGTCGGCCTGGCGGGTGCGCGGCGCGCGAGCGGGATCGCCATCGGCACGGCGGTGCTGGGCACGGCGGCCGTCTACTGCGACCTCGCCGCGGCCTTCCCCGGCCTCGTCCGCGAGGTGGCGCCCGACGCCGAGCTGCTCGCGCGCGCCCGCGGCGCGCTGCCGGAGGCGCTGGCGCTGCCCATCGGCACGAGCGCGGCGGTCGGCGGCACGCGCGGCACCGACGTCGAGGCCATGGAGGGCTTCGCCGTGCTGCGCGCGTGCGCGCTCGCCGGCGTGCCCGCGGTCGAGCTGCGCGTGGTCGCCAACGAGATCGAGGAGGAGGACCGCGCCCGCTGGGACTTCCGCGGCGCGCTCGACGGCCTGGAGTCCGCCGGGCGGCGGCTCGTCTCAGCGCTCGAGGGCTGAGCGCATCGCGGCGGCGAGCGCCCCCGCGACCGGCAGGTGCTCGGGCTTCATGAGCACGCTGCGCAGCACCGTGACCGTGTCCGCGTCGGGCTCCAGCCAGGGGTGCCGCTGCGCCAGCCAGCTCGCGTCGACCCGCAGCTTCGCGACGTGCCAGCCCTCCTCCGCGAGCCGGTCGAACGCCGCCTCGCAGGCGGCCGTGACCTCGCTGGCGCGGGCGCGGCGCGGGAACGGGCAGACGATGTCGAGGTCGGGCGGCACCACGAGCGGCAGCCCGTCGCCGGCCGCCTCGGCGAACGCCAGCGCCGCCGCGCGCGCCGCGCCGACGACCGCCCCGAGCCCGTCGCGGTCGAGCGGGAACACGCGCAGCGTCGTCCACAGGGCGGCCGCCGCGGCGCCCGCGCGCGAGCACTCCAGGCTGATCTCGCCGAGGTGCAGCTCGTCCGACGTGAAGTAGGTGTACGGCGAGTCGTGGCGGTACAGGCGGCCGACGCCCGGGTCGCGGAACAGGACGGCGCCGCAGCCGTAGGGCTGGAGCCCGTGCTTGTGCGGGTCGACCACGATCGAGTCGGCGCGCCGCACGGCGTCGAACGGCGCGCGGCCGACGCCCGGCTCGCCGCCGTCCGCCAGCAGCGTGAAGAAGCCGCCGTACGCGGCGTCCACGTGCAGGCGCGCCCCGTACGCCGCGCACAGGTCCGCGACGGCGTCCACGGCGTCGACCACCCCGAGGCCGGTCGTGCCGAGGGTCGCCACGACCGTGCCGACGCCG
Source organism: uncultured Actinomycetota bacterium (assembly GCA_963767885.1). Classification (GTDB taxonomy): domain Bacteria; phylum Actinomycetota; class Thermoleophilia; order Gaiellales; family F1-60-MAGs149; genus CAVYFW01. The sequence goes on along the minus strand of CAVYFW010000025.1, from coordinate 83,532 downwards.
CCCTGGCCCAGCCGCGCCTCGAGCGCCTCGAGGTCGAGCCGCCCGTCCGCGTCCTGCGGCAGCGTCGCGTGGCGGGCGCCGATGACCGCGCACATGCGCTCGTGCGTGTAGTGCGCGTTGAGACCCGAGAGGATGACGCCGTCGGGATGCAGCTCGCGCGCCACCCAGAGGGCCTCCAGGTTGGCGATCGTGCCCGACGCCGAGAGGTGTCCGAGGTGCTCGTCGAAGCCGAACATCGCCGCCAGGCCGGCCACCGCCTCGCGCTCCATCGCCGCCGTCGCCGGCCCGCCGTCGAGCGCGTGGTTGTTCGGGTTGAGCGCCATCGCCGTCGCGTACGCGGCGCGGGCCACGGCGTGCGGCGGCTTGAGCATCTGGCCGGCGTAGCGGGCCGAGCCGTACGGGTACGTGTCGGCCAGCCGCTCGACGAGCTCGCCGAGGGCCGCGCGCTCGCGCTCGCCCAGCGCCTCGACGCCGGCGAGCGCCCGGGCGCGCTCCTCCAGCGCGACCTGCTCGGAGCGGTTGAGCAGGTCGCTCACGCGCGGGAGAAGGGCAGCACCGTGGTGAGCCAGTCCGTGAGCGCCGACGGGCTGCGCGTCTGCGTCATCACCTCGCCCGGCCCGGTGAACTCGAAGACCCAGCCCTCGCCGCTCTTCAGCGACTGCAGCGTCTTGCCCTGCGCGGCGCGCCGCAGGTTGAAGGTGACGCCCTCGTCGTAGGCGACCATGTGGCCGGCGTCGAGCACGAAGCGCTCGCCCGCCTCCAGGCGCACGACGTCGAGCGCGCCGAAGCACGACAGCACGCAGTGCCCCTCGCCGGTGGCCCGCACCAGGAAGCCGCCCTCGCCGCCGAACAGGTTCTTGAAGCCGCCCCACTTGGTGTCGAGGTCGATCGTCTCCTCCGAGCACATCCACGAGCCGCGCGAGATGAAGAGGCTGCGGTCGGGGCGCACGTCGCGCACCACGACGTCGCCCGGCAGGTGCGCCGCGACGTCGACCCAGCCGCCGTCGGCCGGCGCCGTGAAGGTCGTGATGAACAGCGACTCGCCGCCCAGCATGCTCCGCTTCAGCGACGACATCAGCCCGCCGGCCATCTTGGCCTCGACGTGCACGCCGTGAGCGGTGGCCATCATGGCGCCGGACTCCACCTTGATGACCTCGCCCCCGGCGAGGATCGCGCGGGCGACGGCGAAGCTCGGTGCATGGCGGACGCTGATCTGCATGGACGCTCCCTGGTCGCGGGTCTCGGCCGCCTGACTCTAGGGGCCCGCCGGGCTCCGCGCCGCACCGGGATCCGGGTGGCCCGCCCCCTCTGCGGGGTACGGGATTCGCCCGTCGCGCCGTACGGGCCCCACCGCACCGCCGTGGGCAGCCGCGCACCGGCGGACACCGGCCCGCCGGACGGGGCAGCGGCGGCCCCGCGCTGCGAGCCTCGAAGGGCAACCCGACGCAGGAGCCCGCCATGTCCGCCATCGCCCAGGAAGACCTCGCAGACCGCGTCCCCGCGGCGCCGGCGGTCGAGCCCATCGTCGCCGCCCGCGGCCTCGTGCGCCGCTACGGGACGGGTGCAACGGCTGTCGAGGCCGTCCGGGGCGTGTCGCTCGACGTGCCCCCCGGAGAGCTCGTCGCGATCATGGGCCCGTCCGGCTCCGGCAAGTCGACGCTCATGCACATGCTGGCGGGCCTCGATCGCCCCAGCGAGGGCGAGGCCTACATCGCCGGCGTCGAGATCTCCCGCCTCGGCGACAACGCGCTGACCCGGCTGCGCCGCACCCACATCGGCTTCGTCTTCCAGTTCTTCAACCTGCTGCCGACGCTCACGGCGCGCGAGAACATCGTGCTGCCGCTGTCCATCGCCGGCGTGAAGCCGGACCGCGCCTGGGTCGACGAGCTCGTCCGCACGGTCGGCCTCGACGATCGGCTGTCGCACCGCCCGGCGCAGCTCTCCGGCGGCCAGCAGCAGCGCGTCGCCATCGCCCGCGCCCTGGTCTCGCGGCCCGCCGTGCTGTTCGCGGACGAGCCGACCGGCAACCTCGACTCCCGCACGAGCGGCGAGATCCTCGACCTGATGCGCGGCTCCGTCGACCGCTACGGCCAGACGACGGTCATGGTCACGCACGACTCCAGGGCGGCCACGATCGCCGACCGCATCCTGTTCCTCGCCGACGGCCGCGTCTCGCTGACGCTCGGCCGCTCCAGCCAGGACGAGATCCTCGAGGCCCTGAAGGAGGTGTCCCGGTGACGCGCGCCGCGCTCCGTGGCCTGCTGCAGCGCAAGCTGCGGGCCCTGCTGACCGCGTTCGCCGTCGTGCTCGGCGTGGCGATGGTGAGCGGCACGTTCATGCTCACCGACTCCATCGAGGACGCGTTCGACACCGTCTTCGAGACGTCGTACTCGGGCACCGACGCCGTCGTGTCGGGCCGTCCCATCGTGGAGGGCGCGACGAGCGGCGACCCGATGGTGCCCGCATCGTTGCTGCCGACGATCCGCGCCCTGCCGGGCGTCGAGGCCGCAGCCGGCGGCATCGGCGGCGACTTCCAGGAGACCTCGCTGACCCTGGCGACGGCCGACGGGCGGGAGTTCTCGACCACGGCCGGCCAGACCCTCGCCGTCGGCGTCGACGCCGAGCACCCGCGCTTCATCCCGCTCACGCTGGAGGCCGGCGCGTGGCCGCACGGGCACGAGATCGTGCTCGACGAGGGCACCGTCGCACCAGGAGCACCTCGCGGTCGGCGACACCGTCACCGTGGGCAGCGAGCAGGGGCCGCAGGCCTACCGCCTCGCCGGCGTCGGCACGTTCGGCGACGTCGGCAGCCTCGGCGCGACCGTCGCGGTGTTCGACCTGCCGACCGCCCAGGAGCTGCTGCGAAAGGAGGGCTTCGACTCGATCTCGGTGGCCGCGCAGGACGGGACGTCCGTCGACGCGCTGCTGCGGCAGATCGGCCCCGTCCTCCCCGCGACGATGGAGGTCGAGAGCTCCTCGGCCCGCGCCGCGGACGCGCAGCGGGAAGTGTCCGAGTTCGTCGGCTACCTGCGCTGGGCCCTGCTCGCCTTCGGCGGCATCGCCCTGTTCGTCGGCGCCTTCGTCATCTTCAACACCCTGTCCATCACCATCGCGCAGCGCACCCGCGAGCTCGCCACGCTGCGGACGCTCGGCGCCTCCCGCCGGCAGGTGCTGCGCTCGGTGCTGGTGGAGACGTTGGCCATCGGCGTCGTCGCGTCGCTGACGGGCCTCGTGCTCGGCGCCGGCCTCGCCCGCGGCCTCAGCGCGCTCTTCGGCGCGCTCGGGCTCTCGCCTGCCGCAGGCCGACCTCGTCGTCGCGCCGCGCACGATCGTCGCGTCGCTCACCGTCGGCGTCGTGGTGACCGTTCTCGCGGGCCTCGCTCCGGCGTTCCGCGCCACGCGGGTGGCCCCGATCGCGGCCGTCCGCGAGGGTGCCGCCCCGCCCGCGTCGCGCGTCGCCCGCTATGTCCCCGCCGTCGCCGGCCTCGTGCTGGCGGCCTCCGGTGCCCTGCTCGCCTTCGGGCTGTTCGCCGGCGGGCTCGACGTCGCCGGCCGGCTCGGGGCGATCGCCGTCGGCACCGTCGGTGCGTTCGTCGCCGTCGGCATCCTCGCCCCGCGCCTGGTGCGGCCACTCGCCGCCCTCGTGGGCTGGCCGTCGTCGCGCATGGGCGCGGCCGGCGCGCTGGCCCGCCGCAACGCGGTGCGCCAGCCCGGCCGCACGGCCGCGAGCGCGGCGGCGCTGATGATCGGCCTCGCGCTCGTCACCACGGTGGCGGTGCTTGGCCAGGGGCTGCGGACGTCGTCCCGCGACGCCGTCGCCCGGCAGCTCGACGCCGACTACGTGCTCGGTGCGGCCGACGGCTTCAGCACCGTCTCGCCCGAGATCGGCCGCCAGGTGGCGACGCTGCCCGGCGTCACCGCCTCGAGCGTGCGCAGCGACAAGGCGCTCGTCGACGACGCCACGACCAGCGTGACGGGCGTCGACCCCGCGACGATCGCCACGGTCTACCGCTTCCGCTACTCCGAGGGGCCCGCCGACGCGGTCGCCTCGCTCGTGGACGGCGGCGCGCTGGTGCGCCGGAGCTTCGCCGAGGCGCACGATCTGCACCCCGGCGACGCCCTCGCCGTCACGACGCCGTCGGGCGCCAGCCTCGACCTGACGGTGAGCGCGGTGCTCGATCCGGGCTCGTTCGACCTCGATCCGCTGCTCGGCACCGTGGTCATCGACCAGGCGCGGTTCGACGCCTCGTTCCCGCGCCCGTCCGACCTCTACACCTTCGTGGACGTCGACGAGTCGGCCGCCGCGCTCGCACCGAACGCGATCGCCCAGGGCGCCGAGCGCTACCCGGGCCTCAAGGTGCAGACCGGCGAGGAGTTCGTCGACGCTCGGGCGGGTGGCCTCGACCAGATCCTGAACCTGCTCTACGTGCTGCTCGGCCTCTCGGTCGTGGTCAGCCTGTTCGGGATGGTCAACACGCTCGTGCTCGCGGTCTTCGAGCGGACGCGCGAACTCGGGATGCTGCGGGCGATTGGCCTGACCCGCAGGCAGACGCGGCGCACGGTGCGCCACGAGGCGGTCATCACCGCGCTGATCGGCGCCGCGCTCGGCCTGCCGCTCGGCATCGGCCTGGCGGCCCTCGTGACGCAGGCGCTCAGCGAGCACGGCGTGGCCTTCGCGGTGCCGGTCTCGACGCTCGCGGCGTTCGTCGCGGTCGCCGTGGTCGCCGGCGTCACCGCGGCGATCCTGCCGGCCCGCCGCGCCGGGCGCCTCGACGTCCTGCAGGCGCTGCAGTACGAGTGAGCCGCAGCCGTCGGCCCGGGGCGCGCGCCCCGGGCCGACGGCCGCCCCGACCCCGCGACCGGGTGATGCGCACATCGCACGTCCGGGGTGAAGCTGGAACCGCAGACGTGGAACCGGCCGACCGACACCCCCGCCCGGCGCCGACGGCGCGCGCGGCGCTCGCGATGAGCGTTCTCGGCTCGCTGCTGGCGTGCGCCAACCTCGTCGCCTCGCTCGGCGGCGAGGGCGGCTGGCGCCTGGTCAGCCTCGTGATGGCCGTGCTGGGGATGATCGTCGGCGGCTACTGGTGGCAGCGCGTCTGGTCGCTGCGCGCGCCGTCCCTGCCGCGCTGACGATCAGGCGGTGACGCGGGCCGCGCGGGCCGCCGAGGCGACCATGCGCTCGAGGTCGGCGAGCAGGTCGTCGACGTGCTCGATGCCGACGGAGAGGCGCACGAGGTCGTCGGGCACCTCGAAGCCGGACCCGTCGAGCGAGGCGTGCGTCATGACCGCCGGGTGCTCCATCAGGCTCTCCACGCCGCCGAGGCTCTCGCCGAGCGACCAGGCGCCGGTGTCGCCGCCGCTGAAGAGCGCGTCGACCGCTGCTCGGCCGCCCAGCAGGCGGAACGAGACCATGCCGCCGAAGTCGCGCATCTGGCGGGCCGCGACCTCGTGTTGCGGGTGCGTGGGCAGCCCCGGATAGAGCACCTTCATGACCCCCGGGGCACTGGACAGCCACTCCGCGACCTGGCGGGCATTCGCGCAGTGCTCGCGCATGCGCACCGCGAGCGTCTTGGCGCCGCGCAGCGCCAGGAAGCAATCGAATGGGCCGGGCACCGCGCCGATCGCGTTCTGCAGGAAGGTCAGGTGCTCCGCGCGCGCGTCGTCGTCGAGGATCGCGATGCCGCCGACGACGTCCGAGTGGCCGCCGATGTACTTGGTCGTCGAGTGCACGACGATGTCGGCCCCGTGCGCGAGCGGCTGCTGCAGGTAGGGCGAGGCGAACGTGTTGTCGACGGTCAGCAGCGCACCGGCGGCGTGCGCGCGCTCGGCGACCGCGGCGATGTCGACGATCTTGAGCAGCGGGTTCGTCGGCGTCTCCACCCAGACGAGGTCGACCCCCAGCGCGAGCTCGCGCTCGACCGTGCTCCAGATCGGTGAGGTCGGCGTAGGCGAAGCGATAGCCCTGCGCGCGCAGCACCTTCTCGAACAGGCGGTAGGTGCCGCCGTAGACGTCGTTCATCGCCAGCACGCGCGTGCCGGGCTCGAAGGTCGCGAGCACGCCCTGGATCGACGCCATGCCCGAGGCGAAGGCGACCCCGTAGCGGCCGCCTTCCAGCGACGCGAGGCACTCCTGCAGCGCCGTGCGCGTCGGATTCGACGTGCGGGCGTAGTCGTAGCCCGCGCGCATCTGCCCGACGCCGTCCTGCACGTAGGTCGACGTCTGGTAGATGGGCACGTTGACCGCGCCGGTGAGCGCGTCGGGCTCCTGACCGGCGTGGATCGCGCGGGTCTCGAAGTTCACACGCGGCTCCGATGTGCGAGGTACTCGAGGAGGTCGGCGCGCGTGAGCACGCCGACCGGCTGGGCGCCATCCGCCACCACGACGGCCGGGCGCTCCTGGAGGTCGCCGTACACGTCCTCGACGCTCGCGTCGGCGCGGATCACGCCGAGTGGGGCGCCCATGACGGCCGAGACGGGCATGCGTGTCGCGTCGGCGTCGCGGAACACGCGCTCCAGGATGTCGCGCTCGTGCACCGAGCCGACGATGGCGCTGAGGTCGACGCCGTTGTCCTCGCCCTCGCGCTTGCGCACGACGGGCAGCTGCGAGATGCCGTAGCGCTGGAACAGGTCGACGGCGGCGCCTACCTGGTCGGTGGTCTGCACGCTGACCATGGCCGGGAGCGCGGGCGCCTCGCGGCCCTTCTCGCGCAGGAGCTCGCCGACGGTCGGCCCGTCGCCCGTCCGCTCCATCATCGAGTTCTCGATCATCCACGCGTCGTCGAAGATCTTCGACAGGTACGGCCGCCCGCCGTCCGGCAGGATCACGAGCACCGTCTTGTCGGGCGGCAGCTCGCGCGCCACCTCGATGGCGACGTGCATCGCGAGGCCGCAGGAGCCGCCGATCAGCAGGCCCTCCTCGCGCGCCACTCGCCGCGTGGTGCGGAAGGTGTCGCGGTCGGACACCGTCATCCAGCGGTCGACCGACGAGCGCTCGAACGTGTCGGGCCAGAAGTCCTCGCCGACGCCCTCGACCAGGTATGGCCGCACGAGCTCGGAGTTGTAGATCGAGCCCTCCGGGTCGGCGCCGACGACCTGCAGGTTCGGCAGCTTCGGCCGCAGGTACTGCGTGATGCCGCTGACGGTGCCGCCCGTGCCGACGCCGACGACCAGCACGTCGAGCTCCTCGCCGAGGGCCTCCCAGATCTCCGGCCCGGTCGTCGCCACGTGCGCGGCGGGGTTGTTCGGGTTGGAGTACTGGTCGGGCTTCCAGGCGTTCGGCGTCTCCTCGGCCAGGCGCCGCGAGACGGAGTAGTAGGAGCGCGGATCGTCGGGCTCGACGTTCGTCGGGCAGACGACCACCTCGGCGCCGAGCGCGCGCAGGGTGTTGATCTTCTCCCGCGACATCTTGTCGGGCATGATGAAGACGCACCGGTAGCCCTTGCGGGCCGCGGCCATGGCGAGGCCGACGCCGGTGTTGCCGCTGGTGGGCTCGACGATGGTGCCGCCGGGCCGCAGCTTGCCCTCGCGCTCCGCGGCCTCGATCATCGGGAGCGCGATCCGGTCCTTGATCGAGCCGCCCGGATTCAGGTACTCGAGCTTGGCCAGGAGCCGCGCACCGCCGGCCGGCTGGAGGTTCGGCAGCCGCACGATGGGCGTGTTGCCGATGAGGTCGGTGAGAACGGGGAACTGGCGCACGCGGCCATCCTACCGACCCGGTGCGGAACCGGTGCCTGCCCAGGCGCATGCGATAGGATCCGCGCCTTGCGGGCCCCGCGGCCCGCACGCCTGGCGGCGTAGCTCAGTTGGTCAGAGCAGGGGAATCATAATCCTCGTGTCGTAGGTTCGAGTCCTACCGCCGCTACTCGGGACGGCCGTCTGGCGACGCGAGCGGTCAGACTGGGCAGCGTGACCGAGGTCCGACCCGCCGCCGATGCCGACGAGGCGCGATGGCTTCTCGAGGCTGATGTCGACTGGTGGGATCTGGTCCGCTACGGCCCGCCGGGTTTCGACGTGTACGTGCGAATTGCCTTTGACGCCGACGCAAAGGGCGACGCAGAAGGCGAGGATTCCCTTCGATCGGCACTTTCCACGCTTGCCGCCCATACGACCACGCCTGCCACCGGATACGCGGCGATCTGGGCGGGCTGGGGCAGCGGGAATCCAGCCCCCGCAGCGCCGCGCGTGGACATCCCCAATCGAGCGATGCTGCTCTTCACGGGTGCCATCGACGTCTTGCGGGACTCGCCCGCTCTGGCCTGGTGCGACGGGCACGGGTACCAGGAACCGCATCTCGTGTGGCCCGAGGACCGAGCCTGGTGCCTGGCCTGCGAGGTCGACGAGGAGATCGAGTTCACCGTGGGATGTTCCCGCGCTGCGGCTCAGGCTCTGGATCGAGCCTTGCCCGGTGTGGTTCGGCGGGTGCCGTACGGCGAAGCAGCACCGCTGTACCGCGATGAGGCCCACCCGACCGACCCCGGGTGACCGCGGACGGCCACCCCGAATGATCACCTCACGCTCGCGGCACGGGCTCGTGCTGCACGACGTCCGCGAGTGGCGACGCTATGCGTCGAGCTTCAGGACCACGAGCGTCGCGTCGTCGCGGAGCGGTTCGGACGAGACGGTCAGGAGTGCGTCCTGGATGCGGCGCAGCGTGTGCGCCGCGGATCTCGCTCCGGTGTCGGCGGCGGCCTTCACGATGCCGTCGACGCCGAACAGCGTGCCGTCCGGCAGGTGTCGCTCGGAGACGCCGTCCGAGTAGAAGATGGCCAGGTCGCCCGGCGCAAGGGTCGAGTCGTGACGCGAGAGCGCCGGGCAGCCGAGGCCGGTCCCGAGCGGGTACGCCACCGTGCCGGTGAGGAGCGCACACGCGCCGTCGGCATGGACGATCAGCGGCGTGGGATGCCCGCAGCTGATCCAGCCCAGGGTCATCGTCGGGCCATGCCAGTGGACGAGCAGCGCGGTGAGGAAGGACGTGCCGTCGAAGGCCTCGGCGATGACCGCGTCGAGGGTGACGGCGGTGTCGGCCAGGTCTCCGCCGTTGCGGCGGACTGCCCGCACCGCCCCCACCGCGAGCGCGGAGCATGCCGCCGCCCGGTTGCCCTTGCCCATCGCATCGCCGACGGCGATCCAGGTGCCATCGGCGTTCGTGGCGTAGTCGAAGACGTCGCCGGCCACGTTGTAGCCAGGCAGGACGCTCCCCGCGAGCTGCGCACCATCGACGGCGACGATGCGCGGCGGCAGGAGGTCCTGCTGCACCTCCGCGCAGGCCAGGATCGGCTTGCGTCGCCGCGCCGCGTGCACGACGTCGGTGTAGCCGGCCGCCAGCTCCAGCGCCAGGGCCGCCTCGCCCAGGAACGCACGCAGGTCGCCGTCGATCGTGCCCGTGGTCACCAGGAGCGCCACCGCGCGGTCGCGGACGACGAGCGGAAGGGCGTTCGCGTTCGGCACGTGGGAGGCGACCGCGGCCTGGAGCGCCGGCAGGTCGGAGAGCGGCATCTCCGGGCCGATCGCCTGGCCGACCGCCATCCGATCCGGCAGTCGGTCCGAGCCGGCCGACAGCAGCAGGCACGACCCGTCGATGTCCATCAGGTAGAGCCCGGCCTCGCCGCCGCCCAGGCGCTCGCACTCGGCGACCAGCACGGCCGGGAGCAGGTGGGGAGAGAGCGTCTGGAGGAGCTCGGCGCCGAACATCGACGGGGGTCCATCCCCGCAGACCGCCCCGGCCAAGCGGTCACCGGCCGGCCGAGCGGCCGCTACGCCTGCGGCGGAGGCGCGCCTTCGACCCGCTCGTACAGGTTCTTCGCGATCTCGCCGAGCTGTTCCTGGGAGATCCGGCCGGGAGGTCCGAACGCGAACAGCGTCACCTTGTACGCGAACGGCCCGTCGGCGAAGCTGATCGAGTAGGCGGAGAACGGGTCGCCCTCCGCGCCCGTCGCCTCCAGGTTCTCGGCCGTCTGGGTCCGCGCGCCACCCTGCGCATCCGGAATGTCGTCCACCTCGAACTCGCTGATGTCCACCGCGCAGGAGCCCGAACACGGCTCGAGACCGTCGCCGTGCAGCAACCCGGCCATGTCGGCCGCTTCCTCCTCGGATGCAAACTGCATCACGAGCGTCGCAAGGTGCACCTCGTCGCCGACGTGCTCGGCTCCCGGCTCGGACGGGAAGAAGCGCGTATCGACGAGCCCGGAGGACGAAGCCGGCCTTCTCCATCGCCGCCACGTCCTCCTGCTCGGGCGTGAACAGGAGCTCGGGCAGCGATGGGGCGTCGTCGATCCCCGCGACGGTGATCGGCGTCTCGACCGGATCGGCCTGGGAGCCCGGAGCGTCGGCTTCGCCGGAGACCCGCTGCTCGAGCGGCAACGGAGCGGCATCCTTACCTCCGCCTCCGCAGGCTGCGAGCGGGACCAGGCCGGCGAGCAGCACGCCGTAGAGAGGCCACCTGGTCATCGTTCGACTCCTTCCGGCCGCACGGGGAAGAATCGCGCGACGATACCAGGCTGTGACGATCGCCACCACGGGCGCGCGGCGCATGGTCCGGTCGCCGCCGGGCGCCTGGCGCTCGCCGGGCGCGACTGACCCCGGCTACCCCCGCAGCACCGCCACGCAGTCGATCTCGATCTTCATGCCGTTCAGCAGCGGCGCGCCGATCGTCGTGCGCGCCGGGCGCGGTTCGGGGAAGTACGTCGCGTAGACGGCGTTCATCGCCGGGAAGTGGTCGAGGTCGGCGAGGAAGACGCCGCAGCGCACGACATCGGCGAACGTGGCGCCGGCCGCCTCCAGCACCCGCCCGACGTTGTCGAGCGTCAGCCGCGTCTCGTCCTCGATGGTGCCGAGCTGGAGCGTCCCGTCGACGAGCGGGCCCTGGCCCGACACGTAGACGAACCGGCCCTCCGCGACGATCCCCGGCGAGTACGGCCCGCCCGGCGCGGTCCCGCTCACGGCGCTCCTCGTCATCCCGCTGCTCCTCTCGCGATCTGGTCGACGCGGGCATGATCGCCCACGTCCCGTCCGCCGGCACCGGGAACCGCGAGCCGCCGAGATGCGTCTACCTGGTGAAGACGCGCAACGGAAGTCATGCTGCGGCGTGCGCGAGGGAGGAGGAGATCGATGGCGCGAGGGAGTGCAGCGGCCGTGCTGGCGACGCGGCGAGTCGCGCTCGGGGCTCGCCGTAGCCGAGGCCCTGCCGCCGGACGGTGCGGGTCCGGTCGCCGCGCACTCGGGACGACGGCGTGCTCGCACGTCGTAACCGGACCGGCGGCGGAGGCGATCGTCGTCGAGGTCGGGGCTCGAGCGCGTGCCGCCGCCGCAGCAGCTCCCGACGTCGCCGGCGCGATGCCGCCCTGCCGCCACCGGCGGCGTCGTGCCCGTGCGCGTGGTCGACAACCACGGCTGGTACCGCTCGGAGGCGCTGGCCTGCAGCGAGCAGACCTCCAGCATCGCCGACTTCGCGGCCGGCACCAGCGGGCGGCCCGAGCGTGTCCGACCTGCCGCCGATCGTGCGCCGGCAGATCGACTACGCGCGGCCCACCGACGTCGTCGGCGACTCGGGGTACGCCGTCGTCCCCGCGTGGCGGCGCACGTACCGGCTGCTGCGCGGCAGCGACGTCATCGGACTCGTGGCCTTCGAGGACTACGGCCAGGGCTGGCTGCTGAGCACGACCACGACGTGCAGCGACGCGCCCGCCTAGCGGGAACCGCTGAGCGTGGTCCTCGGCGTCTAGGCTGCGACCCACGGGCGATCATCCAGAGGAGGGAGCCCCGTGGCACGCAGAACGGTCCTGGCCCTGACGACGCTGGCGGCGATCGCCGCGCTCGCGCCGGCTGCGCACGCCGCGCCGAGCCAGCTCGAGGTCCGCTGCACCACCGGCGGCACCGTCGTCGCCGCGCCGCGCGAGGCCGACGTGCGCATGGGCGGCGCGTGGCTGCACGTCGTCAACGCGTCGCCGCAGCGCATGTCGATCGCCATCACCCTCGGCAGGGACAGCGGCCCCAGCACGTCGCGCGACATCCGGCCCGGCGCCACCGGCTGGATGCGCTTCGCCCTCGCGCCCGGGCAATGGAAGATCGCGTGCCTCGACCGCAGCGACCCGCGGCAGGACCCGCCCTCGTCGCCGGGCTACCGGGCGCGCCTGGTCACCGTGAAGGTGTCGGACCCCAACGGCTGGTACCGCTCCGAGGCCCTCGGCTGCACGCAGCAGGTCGGCTCGATCGCGGACTACCCGGTCGGCGCGGAGGGCATCCACGACGTGGCGGAGCTGCCGCGCTTCTCGCTCGAGGCCGTCGAGTACGCGCGGCCGGGCGACGTCGTCGGCGACGCCGGCTACGCCGTCCACCCCGCGACCAGCCGGTCGTACCGCGTCCTGCGCGGCGACGAGGTGATCGGGCTCGTGACCTGGATCGACGGCGGCAACGGCTGGCTGCGCAACATCACCGTGCTCTGCTCGCCGCCGCCGGCGTAGGCACGGGAACAACGGCGGAGGGCCGGCGCGCCGGCCGGCCCTCCGCGGTCGTCCTCGTGCGGTCGCGCTACGTCCCCCGCACCGTGCGCCCCTCGACCACCGGGCCGACGGGCGAGTGGGCTGCGATGGAGTCGATCGTGACCTGCAGCAGGTCGTCGCCGGGCTGCAGCACGTCCGTGCCCTGCGCGAAGACCGTGTAGCCGTCGCCGCCCGTGTACATGAAGTCGTTCGTCACGAAGCGGACGGTATCGGTCGGCCCGACGAGCGTCAGCGGCCCCGTCGGTCCGTTCGGGGCCTTCTCGATGCGATCCACCACGGCCGTGGTGCTGTTGCAGTGGAAGGTCAGCTTGAGCCCCGACACCTGCGGGAAGCGGCCGGTGTTGATCAGCGGGTCGCAGACGGGCGAGAAGCCGTTGACCAGCGCGGTCGTCAGCTGCGCGCCCGTGAGGGTCAGGATCGTCGTCCGGTTGCCGAAGGGCAGGACGGCGAACACCTCGCCCCACGTGATCTCGCAGTTCGCCTCCGTGGCGCTCGGCGGCGCGCACAGCAGGTCCTGCCGCAGGCCGCCGGAGTTCGTGATGGCGGCCTCGACGCCCGGGTACTTCTCCCGCATCGCGTCGGCGACCATGTTGCCCATCGCCGACTCGTTGAGGCGGGTCAGGTCGCGGCGGATGTCGAACTGCTGCGTGCCGATCACCTGGTTGCGCAGCACGGCGGTCTGCGCGTTGGCGTCGTCGACGATGGCCTGGACGTCGGCCCGCTTGGCCACGCCGAGGTTCTTCGCGACGCGCGTGGCCCCGCCGATCCAGGCCACGTCGCCGTCCTTGATCAGCACCTGCAGCGCCGAGTACGTGGCGCCGGCGTTGATCCCCTCGAAGATCGGGATGTGGCCGCGCACCAGGTTCGAGACGCGGTGCGTGTGGCCGACGATCATCGCGTCGATCGTCGTGTCCTGCAGCGCGTCGGCGATGCCGATGATCGGGCCCTCCCACGGGGCGCCCGGCGCGTTGCCGATCGGGTTCACGCCGAGGGCCGTGCCCTGGTGGATGACCACGATCTGCACCTTCACGCCGCGCCGCTGGAGCCGCTCGGACTCGGCCTTGATGCGCGGCGCCTCGTCGAGGAACTGCAGGCCCGCGGTGTTGCCCGCGGCGACGAGCTCCGGCGTGTCCTTCAGCTCGGCGCCGATGACGCCGACCTTGACGCCGTTGACCGTGAAGACGGCCGACGGCGTGACCCAGTCGGGCAGCTCGCCGGTCACCTCGTCGATGATGTTGGTGGCCAGGAACGGGAAGTTCGCCCGCTCCTGGTGCATCAGCAGCCGCTCGATGCCGTAGTCGAACTCGTGGTTGCCGTAGGACGTCGCGTCCAGGCCCCACGCGTTCTCGACGTCGATCGTCGGCTTGTCCTCCAGCAGGAGGGAGTTCGGCGGCGACGCCCCGACGTTGTCGCCGGCTGCCAGGATCAGGTCCGGGCCGGGCAGGTTCGCCAGGTCCTCGTCGAACAGCGTGGCGAGGATCGCGGCGCCGCCGACGGGCGTGTTGATGCCGTCGAACGTCATGTTGGTCGGCTCGAGCTGCCCGTGGAAGTCGTTCAGCCCGATGATCGAGATCGGCTTGTAGCCGGACCCGCGCCTGGCGACGTCCAGGAGCACCTTGCCCTGGCTCTGCTGCGGCTCGGGGATGTCGAGCAGGAACGCCAGCGTCGGCGCGAGGTCGATCGTGCGCGCCTTGACCGTGCCCTTGCCGACGCCCTCGCCGCCGGCCAGGAACGTCGCCCGCATGTTCACGTTCGCGGACAGGACCTGGACGTCGGGGACGTAGCCGTGCTGGCCGAAGAAGTGCGACGGCGCGACGAGCGTGCCGGCCGTCTCGGCGTCGAACTGGTACGGCGGGTAGGCGAACACGACCAGGTCGCCGGTCCGCGTGGGATGGGCCATGTCGCTCGTGCTGCCGGGCCCGTTCGGGATGTAGCGGGCCTCGGCCTTGGTGAAGGCGCGGTCGATCATCTTCCAGCCCTCGGGCTTGCCGTCGTGCGTCCAGTCGTTCGGGTCGGTCAGGGCGAGGTACTTGGCGCGGATCGCCTGCACCGTGGCGTCGACATCCGCGGCCGCCACCTGCTGGAGGCCCGTGACGACCGGGTCGCGCCCGGTGACGTTGAGGTAGACCTGCAGCGCGCCGCCGGCCCAGCAGGCCTTCGCCTTGCCGATGGTCTCACCGGCGGGCATGCGGCAGTTCGACGTCTGCGGCTTCGACAGCAGGCCGAGCTCGACCAGCGGCAGGCTGGCGTCGATGGCCAGGAACTGCGGGGCGAAGCCGTGATCCGAGGACACGAACGTCGTCGGGTCCCTGCCGACCAGCTTGCGGGCCAGCGTCAGGACGTCGTCGGCCTCCTCGTAGGCCGAGCGGATGAAGCCCTCGCGCTGGTGGACGCGGCCGTCGCGAACGCCGTTCAGGTCGACGTCGTCGTAGGCCGGGTTCCGGCGCGCCGTTCGGGAGCTTCTTGCTCACGAGGCCGAGGAACTGGTGCTGGAACTCGTCGGTCGTCGGCACGCCGACCAGCAGCAGGTCCGGGCGGTACTTCTTCGCGACGTACTCGAGCATGGGCACGTGGCCGGTCGACCAGTACAGGCCCTGCTGGACGTACGTCTCCTCGCTCGTGATGCCGGACTCGAGGATCGCGAAGTCGGCCGCCGTCGAGGTCGGGAAGTTCTTGGCCAGGAACTCGTCGAACTCGGTGAACCCGGGCTCGCCCGGCCAGGTCGGCCAGCTCGCGATGGCGCGGGAGACGGAGGTGTGGAAGAGGCGGACGCGGGACAGGTCCTGCGTCAGCTCCTCGACCTTGATCAGCATGCCCGCGGTCTTGCCCTCGAGCGTGCCGCCGATCAGCGTCACCTTGACGTCGGCCCACTGGCCCTTGCGGAGGGTGGCGACGGCGTCGGCGGCGTCCTTGGTGCGCGAGAAGAGGACCTTGTCGTAGTTCGTCCGGCCGTCGTTCGTGGAGTCGAAGATCCACGCGTTGAGGCCGTACTTGTCGACGCCGGCGTCGAGCACGCGCAGGCGCATCTCCATGGCCGGGCTGTAGGTGCGCGGCAGGTTGCCGGTCCAGCCCGTCGCGGGGGTCGGCGCGGCGCCGGGGAACGGCGCCTGGCCGGCGTACCCGGCCGGATGGTCGAACTGCAGGCCGAAGCTCTTGATGAAGGGCGCGTCGTCGAAGAGCGGCTGGCCCGCGGCGCCGATGAAGTTCGTGGCCACGCCGCGGCCCGAGAAGAACGACTGGAAGTCGATCGTCGGGCCCTGGATGGAGGCGTTGCGGCCGCCGGCCCACTCCACCTGCGCGACCTTCAGCCCGTCTCGCTCCGCGCTCTGGGCGATCGACTCCGCCTGCAGGACGCCGGGCGTGAACGCCGAGGTGCTGTTGGTGATCGGCTGGCCGTTGACGTGGAACGTGTTGTTGGTCGAGCCGTGGACGCCCGGCCAGGCGCCCGTCGCGAGGCTGTACCAGCCGGCGCCCGTGTTCGGCGGCGCCTGGGTCAGCAGGCCCCCGCCCTTCGCCGACACGCCGTGGCGGAGGAACGAGCTCATGGTCGGCATGAGGCCCTGCGCCGCGTACTTCGCGACGAGGTCCTGGCGCATGCCGTCGGCGGCGAAGAAGACCGCCTTGCCCGCGGAGCTCCCGCTGCCGGGGCCGTGCTTCGTGCCGTGCGCTCCGGCGGTCGGGGCGAGGACCGCCGCGATCAGGAGCGCGAGTGCGCTCAGGGCTATGAGCCGCCGGAATCGGGGCGAGGACGGGTACACAGACCACCTCCCAGGGTCGACGTCGGAGCACGCGTCAGGACGGCAGACGGCCGCGGCCGGCGGGAGCCACCCGGCCGGTCGAGGCGGGGGAACCCTAGCGGGCGGACCACGTCGTGACCGGAGCGGCGCCAGGGCCCTCCAGGCCGCTCTACGAGCGACATCGCGGCTCTCCCATCCCGGGCGCGCGTGTACCCGCTCCCGGCCGAACCTACACCCGTCCGTCACCGGTTGTCCACCAGTGGGGCGGCCGGACGGCGCGGCGGAGCCGTGTCAGGCCAGCACGTGGCGGATGGCGTCGAGCCGGCGGCGGTCGTCCTCGAGCCCGTCGACGTACGCGCGGAGCGCCTCCTCCGCGTCGCGGAAGGCCCGGATCAAGCGGGCGCCCTCGCCCTCCGTGCCGCTCGCGGCGACGTGCTCGTACGCGGCCTCGACGGCGTCGACGGGGCGGCCGGTCTCCGCCGCCACGCGCTCGAACGCCTGGCGGGCCGTCAGGCCGCGGCTCTCCGCCCGCACCGCCTCGACCCGGTCGTAGGCCAGGACTCGCTCGTAGACCGCTTGGCCGACCGACCCGTGGGCCGTGGCCGTCTCGGTGCTCGCGCTCGTTTCCATCTCGCTCGCTCCTCTCGCCCTCGACGCGCGCTACCGGGACGCGTTGCGTGAGGGACCTCCGGGGGTACTCTGAGGGCATGGAGCCGAACCCGATCGAGGTCGACGTGATGCCCCTCGCGCAGTGGCCCGACGACCATGTCGCGCGGGCCTATCGCCTGCTCAGCGGCGACGTCCAGGCACTCCTCGCCTCGGGTGACCCCGATCCGACGGAGCTTGCGGCGTCGCGTCGGGATGCGGAGCTGTTCGGCGTCGAGGCGATGCGCCGCGGACTGCTCGTCTGAGCTGACCGGCTGACCCGCGTGAGTGGCGGGGCGCCCGCGGCCGTGGCCGGCGCGCACCCCGCCACTCGCTACGGCTAGGGCTTGCGGACCTCGATGACGAGGCCATCGGCGAAGCCGGCCATCGTGTCGCGCACGTTGACCACGTTGTCGTGCGAGATCACGATGACGAGCTCGTAGATGCCGTCGCCCTCCGCGTTGACCAGCAGGTTGGTCGTGGCGGCGGGGACGCTCAGCACGGCGTCGTACTGGACGTTCGTCGGGCTGATCAGCGTCGGCACCGCGGCGGTGACCTCGGCCAGCTTGCCCTCGAACCCGACGCCGATCGACTCGGCGAACAGGCGGACGTGCCAGTCGTTGATGACCAGCGGCGCCAGGACGCCGGTGAGGTTCCAGCGCACCGGCACGTTGAAGCCGGCGCCAGCCTCGACCACGAGGTTGGGGTTGCCGTCGAGGTCGAGGACCGCGACGGACGTGATGGCGGCGTCGAGGATGGCCGGCGGCGTGGGCGCCGGCACGTCGAACTTGAGGGTCGACATGGGGGAGATGTCTCCTCTGTCTTCTAGGGGGCAGGGTACGGACGGGATCCCTACCGACCAGAGCGCCGCCCGCCGATCCTGATACGTCTCCGGGCAAACCGGTCCGCGCTCGGGCACGTACTGCGTTCTGGGGGAGGGTCTTCCCGACCCCGAACCAGGGAGAAGGAGGTCGCATGCGTCGCCGTCACGTCATCGCCGGAGCCGCGGTCCTGGCCATCTCGGCCACCGTCGTCATGGCGCCCCTCGCGTCGAGCGCGCCCTCGAGCAAGCCGTTGTTCGCCACCATGACCGGCGCGGCCGAGGTCCCCAAGGCCGACGCCAACGGCACCGGCGCGGCCACGTTCCTCTTCGTGAGCCCGACGAGGATCTGCTACTCGCTGATCGTCAACTCGATCAGCAAGCCCGTCGCCGCCCACATCCACAGCGGCGTGCGCGGCCAGAACGGCGACGTCGTCGTCACCCTCAAGCAGCCGAGCACCGGCAACGGCGGCGTCTCCGCGGCGTGCGTCAACTCGACGCGCGCGATCGTCAGCGCGATCAAGGCCTCGCCGTCGAAGTTCTACGTCAACGTCCACACCCAGGACTTCCCCGGCGGCGCGATCCGGGGGCAGCTCGCCGCGCGGTAACGCGCGGACCCGGAGGGGGCGGGGCGCTGGTGGGAGCGCTCCGCCCCGCCGCGGCTCAGGCCCCGCGCCAGAGCGCGGGCACCAGCCGCTGCGTGGTCAGGTCGGCCGCCGTCACGGCGCGCGAGGCGGCCTCGGCGCTCGGGGCGGCGAGCACCACGAGCAGGGACTCGTCGCCGGGCACGTAGGCCGAGCCCAGCACGCGGACGTCGGTGCCGGCGCGCCGCAGGTCGGCGGTCGCCGTGGCCAGCCGGCGTGTGACGTCGGCAGCCCGTTCCGGCCGCGCCGCGGATAGGCGATGCTCCGCGAGGAAGACGCGATCGGCGCCGTGGCGGCGCTCCTCGTGCCGCGGCACCGACGCCGCGAGCGCGCGTCCGAGAGCGAGTGCGCCGAGAGCCCTGGTCATCGTCGTGTCCTCCTGGGGTGCGTGGCAGACCATCCCGACGGTAGGCGGGTGCCTTCGCTCCCGCCACGGGGTTCTCCCTAGATCGCACCCCGGGCTAGCCCGGAGCTCGCGCGCGGCCGGCCGGCTAGGCGGAGGCCGGCGCGGGGCCGCGCCGGTGCACCTCGAGCGCCGGCGCGCCGTCGTCGCCGAGCAGGGCCAGCACGGCGTCGCCGCCCGCCGCGAGGCGCGACGCCACGAGGCCCTGCGCGTCGAGGCGCACCGCCATCGGGGTGCCGCCCGCGCCGAACGCCTCCATCGCCGCGCCGGCGGGATCGTGCAGCACCGTCGAGCGGAAGCCCTCCGCGGTCAGCGAGTCGGCCGACGAGGACGAGACCACCAGCAGGTCGGGCGCGCCCGCGGGCCGCTCCTCCTCCCAGGCCCGCAGCGCCGGGTGGAGCTGGCGGCAGAAGCCGCAGTCGGGATTCCAGAACAGCACGACGGCGCCGGACGGGCGCGGCGCGGCGACCGCGACCTCGCCGCCCTCCAGGGCCGCCAGGACGAGCGCCGGCGCCTCGCTGCCGGGCTCGAGGCCGCCTGTCGACGGGTCGCCCTCGCCGCGGGCCAGCGCCAGGCCGTGTCCGAGCAGGTGCTCGACGCCGGGGCGCCCGCCGGCCGGGCCGGCCACGACGATGCCGTCGGCCCCGACCAGCACCGCGCCGGGCGTGCCGTTGACGGCGTAGTCGACGGACACGGCGACGTCGCGATCGCGCTCCAGCAGCGTGCGCTCCGGCCGGCCGGCGCCGAGCTTCTCGCGCACGTCCTCCGGGCTGCCGCCGCTGACGACCACGACCTCGAGCTCGTCGGCGAACGTCCGCTGCCACTCCGCGACCTCCGGGGCGAGCTCCTGGCACGGCCCGCAGCCGGGGTCGGAGAACACCAGCAACGCCGGTCGGCCGGCCTCGAGCAGGTCCTCCAGCGAGACCGTCGACCCGTCGAGCGCCGGCAGTGCGAAGGGCGGTGCCGGCTCGCCGGCGAGCGGCGACTCCTCGAGCTGGTAGGCGTCGGGGTCCGGCAGGTCGATCCCCGCCATGCGCAGCCGCTCCTCGAGCTCGTCGAGGCGCAGCAGCATGCGGCCGTGCGCGCGCAGCAGGCGCAGCGCGAGCGCGGCGCAGGCGACCACGGCGAGGACGCCCACGGCGCCCGCGACGAGCGCGACGAGCTCGCTGCCCTCGAGGTCGCCGATCCACTCCAGCGCGCCCGGGCCGGCGTCGTCGAAGCCCGCCACCAGGACGAACAGGGCCACGGCCGCCAGGGCGCCGTTGCGCAGCGAGCGTGCTGCGCCCCGCCGGCGCGGAGTGGAGCTGGCCGAAGCAATGGCAGTCGGGCGCGCGTCCGCGCGCGAGGCTCACGCCGATCGCCGCGCAGAACAGGAGCAGCAGCACGAGCGCCCCGAGCGCACCCCACCAGGCGGTCGCCTCGGGCAGGAGCAGCACGGCCACGGCCAGCTCCGCCAGCGGCAGCGCGACGCCGACGACGCCGGCCAGCCCGGCCGGGACGCCGAATGCGGCGACTGCCCGGCGGCTACCCGGGAGGTCTGCGAGCTTGGCCGCGCCGGCGACGGCGAACACCGCCGCCAGCACGAGCCGCGCCACCAGCAGTGCGGCGCTCACGGCCGCTCCCCCTGCGCTGCGAGCCTCACGCTGCGAACGGTAGCCCGCCGGAGGCCCGTTGTCGCGTGCCGCGCACAACCGGGCGCATCACTAATGCTCTAGTCGAGCCTTACGGTCGATCGTGCGCGAGGACGACGCGCGCGAGCAGCTCGCGCAGCGCGTCGCGCTCCTCGTCGTCCAGGACGGCCAGCACCTGATCCTCGCTCCCCTCGGCGAGCTCCTTGGCGCGGGCCCAGGTCTCGCCGCCCTCCGGCGTCAGCGTCAGCTGGTAGCTGCGGCGGTCGTCGGGGTTGCGCTTGCGCTCGACGAGGCCGCGACGCTCGAGCTCGTCGACGAGCTGCACCATCGTGGTGCGGTCGATGCCGAGCCGCTCGCCGAGCGAGCCCTGCGACAGCGGGCCGGACGAGTGCAGCGTGCAGAGGACGCCGAAGTGCCGCGGCTCGATGCCGACCGGCGCCAGGGCGTCGGCCACGCAGCGGGTGGAGTGGAAGGCCGCGCAGTGCAGCAGGAACGGCACGGAGCGGGAGATGAGGGGCGTCAGGTCGGAGACGCGGGGAGGCGCGGTCATGTGTTTTCTTCTTGACAGGTGATCGTCAGTGCTGCTGATAATCTAGCGCACCGATCGGTTCTACGCCTGACGATTCTACCGCCCCTGGAGACCGTTTGCCATGCCCGCCAACCACGCTCACCGCTGGCTCGCCCTAGCCCTGCTCACGGCGACCCAGTTCATCATCGTGCTCGACGTCGCGATCGTGAACGTCGCGCTCCCGTCGATCCAGGCCGACCTCGGCTTCTCGACGCAGGACCTGCAATGGGTCTCGAGCGCGTACGCCCTCACGTTCGGCGGCTTCCTCCTGCTCGGCGGCCGCGCAGCGGACCTGCTCGGTCGTCGACGGATGTTCATGACCGGGCTCGCCGTCTTCGCCGCAGCGTCGCTCGGCGCGGGCCTCGCCTGGTCGGACAGCGCGCTGATCGGGTTCCGCGCCCTGCAGGGCCTCGGCGCCGCGATCGTCGCCCCGGCCGCCCTGTCCATCCTCATGACCACCTTCTCCGAGGGTGCGGAGCGCAACAAGGCGCTCGGCATCTGGGGCGCCGTGTCGGGCCTCGGCGGTGCAGCCGGCGTGCTCGCCGGCGGCGTCCTGACCGACCTCGCCGGGTGGGAGTGGATCTTCTTCATCAACGTCCCGGTCGCGATCGTCGTGATGGCCCTGGCCCCGCGCCTGCTCGGCGAGAGCCGCGTCGACGCCGCCCACCGCCACTTCGACCTGCCCGGTGCGCTGACCGCGACCGGCGGCCTCGTGCTGCTGGTCTACGGCATCGTCAGCACCGGCGACAACGGCTGGACGAGCGCCCGCACGCTGGGCACGTTCGCGGCCTCCGCGGCCCTGCTCGTGGCCTTCGTCGTGATCGAGCAGCGCCAGGCGAACCCGCTCCTGCCGCTGCGCCTGTTCCGCCTGCCGACGGTGGCCGGCGCCAACGTGGCTCGGCCTCGTGCTCGGCGCGTCGATCTTCTCGATGTTCTTCTTCCTGTCGCTGTACATGCAGGACGTCCTCGGGTGGTCGCCGCTGCGCACCGGCGTCGGCTACCTGTTGATCGCCGGCACGATCATCGTCTCGGCCGCGGCCTCGCAGGCGCTCGTGACCCGCGTCGGCGTGCGGACGGTGCTCCTGGCCGGCTTCTTCCTGCTCGCGCTGGGCACCGCCTGGCTGACGCAGGTGTCGGTCGACGGCGCCTACCTCGTCGACCTCGCCCCGGGCTTCGTGCTGGCGGGCGTCGGCCTCGGCTTCTCCTTCGTGCCCGTCACGATCGCCGCGCTGCAGGGCATCGAGGCGCGGGACGCGGGCGTCGCCTCCGGCCTCATCAACACGAGCCAGCAGATCGGCGGCGCGCTCGGCGTCGCGGCCCTCGTGACGTTCGCCAACAGCCGCATCGGCGACTCGCTCGCCGACGGCACGTCGCCCGCCCAGGCGGCGGTCGACGGCTTCAGCCTGGCCTTCGGCCTCGCCTCGGCCATGGCGGTCGTCGGGATCCTCGTCACGGCGATCCTGATCCGCCCCGGTAGCGTCACGCACGAGGAGGAGCTCCAGGGCGCGTCCGCGGCGGCCTGACCCGGCGCCGCCCGGAGCGGCGTCGCCTCTTGCTCCATCCCGCCTGCGGCGGGGCGGCCCATCGCCGCCCCGCCGCACGCGTCTCCGGTACGCTTCCCGGGTGGGCCGGCGGCCTCTTCGCCGGCTGCGCGCGTACACCCGTCGTTATCTGGAGCAGACATGGCCAAGCCGGGCCAGCGCATCGCGGTCACCTTCGCGTGCACCGACTGCAAGCACCGCAACTACCAGAGCAAGAAGTCCAAGCGCAACACGCCGGACCGCGTCGAGCTGAACAAGTTCTGCCCGAACTGCGGCAAGCACACCGCGCATCGCGAGACCCGCTAGGCGACCGTTGGCCGACGAGCCCGACATCGACGCGCCGGAGGACGGCGAGCCCGAGCCGCGCACCCGTGCGGGCGGCGGCGCCGTCGCGGCGCCCGCGCCGAAGTCCAAGGGCTTCGTCGGCAGGTCCATCCAGTTCATCCGCGAGTGCTGGGCGGAGCTCGGCCGCGTCCAGTGGCCGGACCGCAACCAGCTCTGGCAGGCGACCGCGGTCGTCATCCTCGCCTGCTTCGTCGTCGGCGTCTACCTCTACGCGCTCGACTCGGCGTTCGCCCGCGTGGCCGAGTGGCTAGTGGAACAGCAGGCAGGCTAGAAAGGATCGGATTTGTTCCGCTGGTATGTCGTCAGCACCTACTCGGGTCACGAGGACAAGGTCAGTCGTAACCTCGAGCACCGCCGCACGTCCATGGGCGCCGAGCACGCCATCCGGCGCATCGTGGTGCCCAAGGAGGACGTCATCGAGACCAAGGACGGCCAGAAGGTGGCCAAGCCGCGCACGAAGCTCCCGGGCTACGTGCTGGTCGAGATGGACGCGCTGCCCGAGACCGTCACGCTCGTGCGCGGCACCCCCGGCGTGACCGGCTTCGTCGGCGCCACGCCCGGCGCGGGCGGCACGCTGCACCCGGTGCCGCTGACGGACCTGGAGCGCGACCGCCTGCTCGAGTCGAAGGTCACCGAGCAGAAGCCGAAGACCAAGGCCGACTTCACCCTCGGCCAGCTCGTCAAGGTCACGTCCGGGCCGCTCTCGGACTTCGACGGCGAGATCATCGAGATCAACCCCGAGGCGGGGAAGCTCAAGGTGCACGTCTCGATCTTCGAGCGCCAGGTGCCCGTCGAGCTGAACTTCTCGGACGTCAAGAAGCTGGACTAGCTCCAGCAGCGAACCGTGGGAGCCCGCCGCAGGGCGGGCGCCAGCACCACGAGGAGGTACCGGATGGCCAAGAAGGTCGTCAAGGTCATCAAGCTGCAGATCCCCGCCGGGCAGGCCAACCCGGCGCCGCCCGTGGGCCCCGCGCTGGGCCAGCACGGCGTGAACATCATGGAGTTCTGCAAGGCGTTCAACGCCGCCACGGCCGGCGGCCAGCAGGGGCGCGTGACCCCGGTGGAGATCTCGGTCTACGAGGACCGCTCCTTCACCTTCATCACCAAGACGCCGCCGGCGGCCGTGCTGATCAAGGAGGCCCTGGGCCTCGACAGCGGCTCGGCCGACCCGAAGCGCGCCAAGGTGGGCACGCTCTCCCAGGCGCAGCTGCGCGACATCGCGGAGCTGAAGCTGCAGGACCTGAACGCCAACGACGTCGAGGCGGCGATGAAGATCGTCGCCGGGACCGCCCGCTCGATGGGCGTGGAGGTGGGCGCCTGATGGCCGGCAAGCGTCAGAAGGAGGCCCGCCGCCAGGTCGACCGCGAGCGCGTCTACGCGCCGCTCGAGGCGATGCGCCTGATGAAGGGCCTGGAGACGGCGAAGTTCGACGAGACGGTCGAGGTGCACTTCCGCCTCGGCATCAACGTCCGGCACGCCGACCAGCAGCTGCGCGGCACCGTGATGCTGCCGCACGGCACCGGCCGCACGTCGACGGTCGCGGTCTTCGCCCAGGGCGACAAGGCGCGCGAGGCCGAGGAGGCCGGCGCCGACATCGTGGGCGGCGAGGACCTGGCGCAGCGCATCCAGGAGGGCTTCACCGACTTCGACGTCGCGATCGCGACGCCGGACATGATGGTCGTCGTGGGCCGCCTCGGCCGCATCCTCGGCCCGCAGGGCAAGATGCCGAACCCCAAGACGGGCACCGTCACGATGGACGTGGCGAAGGCCGTCGAGGAGGTCAAGGCGGGCAAGATCGAGTACCGCACCGACCGCACCGGCATCGTCCACGTGCCGCTCGGCAAGAAGTCCTTCGACGAGCGCGCGCTGGTCGAGAACTACGGCACCGTGCTCGACGAGATCGTGCGCGTGAAGCCGGCGGCGGCGAAGGGCCGCTACCTGCGCACCATCGTGCTCTCGTCGACGATGGGCCCGGGCATCAAGCTCGACACCGGCCGCATCCGCGACCTCCTGGAGGAGGGCGGGGCCTAGGCCCACCCAAGCATTCAACCGCGCGCCAGTCGCTGAAGACCGCCGGCGCGCCGCTCCCCCGGGAGCGGCGGGAAGCCCGGCGCAGGCGACGCGTGCGGCGTCCGGGAGCGGGGCTCGCAGCCTGCCGTTCCACGCGCGCCGTGCCCGTCGTCGATCGACGGGTGCGCCAAGCGCGTGGAAGGAGGTGACAAGACAATGCAGCGAACCCGCAAGGCAGAGGTCATCGAGACGCTCGAGACGGAGTTCAAGGGCGCCTCGTCGATGATCGTTGCCGACTACCGCGGCCTCTCGGTGTCGCAGCTCGCCCAGGTCCGCAACGACCTGCGCGGCCTCGACGCCGGGTTCCAGGTGATCAAGAACACCCTCGGCCGCATCGCCGCCGAGCGCGCCGACGTCGCCGGCGTCGCGCCCCTGCTCTCGGGGCCGACGGCCGTCGCGTTCTGCCGCTCCGACCCGGCCCCCGTGGCCAAGCGGCTCAACGACGCCGCGCGCGAGACGCGCCTGCTCGCGCTCCGCGGCGGACTCGTCGAGGGGCGCGTCCTGGACGCGGATGCCGTGCGCACGCTCGCCACGCTGCCGCCGCGCGAGGTGCTCATCGCCCAGCTGCTCGGCGGCCTCAACGCGCCGATCTCGGCGTTCGTGAACACGCTCGCGGCCGTGCCGCGCGGCCTCGTGGTCGCGCTCGACCAGGTACGGCAGCAGAAGGAGCAGGCGGCCTAGCGCCGTCCCCCGGACATTCAGCACGAATCACAAGGAGTACCGGTCATGGCTATGACCAAGGATCAGCTGATCGACGAGATCAAGGGCATGAGCGTCCTCGATCTCGCAGAGCTCGTGAAGGCCCTCGAGGAGGAGTTCGGCGTGTCCGCCGCGGCCGCCACGGTCGCGGTCGCCGCGCCGGGCGCCGCCGGCGGTGGCGCCGGCGAGGCCGCGGCCGAGGAGGAGAAGACGGAGTTCGACGTCGTCCTCACGAACGCCGGCTCGTCCAAGATCCCCGTGATCAAGGTCATCCGCGCCGCCACGGGCCTCGGCCTGAAGGAGGCGAAGGAGATCGCCGACGCGGCCCCCAAGGCCGTCAAGGAGGGCATCTCCAAGGACGACGCCGACAAGCTCAAGGCCGAGCTCGAGGAGGCCGGGGCGACCGTCGAGATCAAGTAGCCCCGTCCACCCGGACAGGTTCCCGGAGGGCCCCGGCGCCGCGCTGCGCCGGGGCCCTCCGGCCGTTTTGCGCCCCGCCGTCGAGATCGGACCCCACGCCGCCGCGCGATGGGTCTAGCATCGTCATGCCCGGTGTCCGCCAGCGGACCCCGGTTCGACCATGCCCGGCGAACGCGTCACCATCCGCCAGCTCGCGCGCCTCAGCGGCGTGTCCATCGGCACGGTCTCGCGCGCCCTCAACGGGTACTCCGACGTCAACGCGGACACGCGCGAGCGCATCATCCGCCTCGCGCGCGAGCACGACTACACGCCCGCCGCCGCGGCGCGCAGCCTGGTCACGCAGCGGTCGCACGTCGTGGGCGTGTTCCTGGAGACGGGGGAGGGGCACCCCGACCTGCAGCACCCCTTCTTCCACGAGGTGCTGGTCGGCCTGAAGAACGTGATCGGCGACAACGGGTACGACCTGCTGCTGTTCGCGAGCGACCGCCCCGGCAACGGCTACGGCGAGCACTCCTACCTCAAGCGCTGCCGGCACCACGCCGTCGAGGGCGCGGTGCTGATGGGCGTCGACCCGGACGACCCGGAGGTGCGCCGCCTGCTGCGCTCGGGCCTGCCCTGCGTCGGCGTCGACGTCGAGTGCGTCGGCCCGTCGGCCGCCTACGTCGTGTCGGACAACGAGTCGGGCAGCGGGCTCGCGGTGCGCCACCTGTACGAGCTCGGCCACCGCCGCATCGGGACGGTCGCCGGCGCCGAGAACACCCGCCCTGGCGCCGACCGGGTGCGCGGCTACCGCCGCGCGCTGCGCGAGCTCGGGCTGCCCTACCGCGACGAGTACGTCGTCTTCGGCGACTTCTACCTGGAGAGCGGGCGCCGCCTGGCCGGCCGGCTGCTCGACCTGCCGGAGCGGCCGACGGCGATCGTCGCCGCCTCGGACATGATGGCCCTGGGCGCGCTGCGCGCCGCGTCGGACCGCGGCCTGCGGCTGCCCGAGGACCTCTCGGTGGTCGGCTTCGACGACATGCAGCTGGCCGCCCACGTGCACCCGCCGCTGACGACGCTGCGGCAGGACAAGCTCGGGCTCGGCGCGGAGGCGGGGCGTGCGCTCCTCGCCCGCATCGACGGCTCCGAGGACGAGCCGCTGACGATCACGCTGCCGGTCGACCTGGTCGAGCGCGCCTCGACGGCGCCGCCGGGCTGACGCTCAACCGATCGGTTGACATACCGCGGCGAGCGCCCGTACGCTCAACCGCGTGGTTGACGATGCGCCGGAGCTCGACGCGGTCTTCCACGCACTCGCCCACGGGGCGCGACGCCAGATGCTGAGCCGCCTCGCGGCCTCCGAGCTGACCGTCGGCGAGCTCGCCGAGCCGCTGGCGATGTCGCTGGCCGCGGCGTCGAAGCACGTAAAAGCCCTGGAGCGTGCCGGCCTCGTGCGACGCTCGGTGGAGGGGCGCCGCCACGTCTGCCGCCTGGAGCCCGGGCCGCTCGCCGCCGCGGCCGCCTGGCTGCGCTTCCACGAGGGCGGCTGGCACGAGCGGCTGGACGCGCTGGAGGCCCTGTTCCGCGCGGGCCCGAAGCCCGAGCCGCAGGGCGGCTAGGAGGCGCCGGGCGGTGAGCGGCGCCGCCCGCCGAGGGAGTGGCGGTCCGGGCGGGCGGCGCCGGGCCGCAGTCGGGCTAGCCGGCCGTCGACGGGAGGGCCTGGCGGCGGACGATGGACTCGATGGCGAAGCCAGGCATGACGGTTCCTCTCGCGGGCAAACGGGGCGTGGTCGGGTCGTGCCGCCACGGCAGACCCGACGCCGCTTACCGTCGACTTACCGCGGGCCGAGCGCGGCGAGCGCGTCGGGCAGGCCGGCGAGGCCGTCCAGGCTCAGGTGCGCCTGCGCCGCCTCGGGCCAGCGCGCCTGCAGCACGCCCCACGGCCCGCGCCGCAGGTGCACCGCGACCAGGCCGGCGGCGCGGGCCGGCACGATGTCGTTGTCGACGCGGTCGCCGACGTGCGCGATGGCGGCCGGCGGCAGCGCGAGCTCCGCGGCGATGCGGGCGTAGAAGGCGGGGTCGGGCTTCTCGACGCCCCAGCGCGCCGAGGAGCCGACGAGGTCGAGCGGGACGCCGAGCTCGCGCAGGAAGCCCTCGGTCGCCTCGGGCTGGTTGCCGCAGACGCCGACCGCCAGGCCGCGCGCCCGCAGCTCGACGAGGCACGGCAGGGCGTCGGGGTAGAGGTCGCGCGCCTCGTAGCCCGTCACCTCGAGCCGCGCCGCCGCCGCCTCGAGGTCGGCGCCGGGCGCCACGAGCTCGAACACGCGCCGGTGGTCCTCGCCGCCGACCGCGAGGCCGCCCAGCACCCCGAGCAGGGTCAGGCGCGGTACCCCGAGCGCGTCGGCCCACGCCTGCCAGGCGCGGGTCTCGTCGACCAGCGTCTCGCCGACGTCGAAGACGACCGCGGCGACCGTCACAGCTCGGCCGGCCCCAGGACGCGCGCGATCCCGCGCCCGCGCTCGCGCACCTCGCCGTCGAGCGTCACGCAGCGGGCAGCCGAGCAGCAGCGCGAGCGCGAGGTACTCCGCCGCGTAGGTGCGCCCCATGCGCATGCGGTCGGCGACGTCCCAGGCCGTCTCGCCGAGCCGCGGGTGCCCCTGCTCGGCGACCGGCGCGGCGTCGAGCGCCCGCCGCAGGGCCCGGGCGCGGCTGACGGGCAGCTCGCCGCGGCGCGCGAGCTCGTGGAGCAGCGAGCGCCCCTCGGACCAGAGCAGCGGCGGTGCCACCAGGTCCGGGTCGGCGAGCGCCTCGAACCCGCGCCGGGCGGCGCAGGCGGCGAGCGCCACGGTGGCGTCGACCACGAGCACGGTGGGCCTACCGCCGCCGTCCGCGCGAGCGCCGCAGGAGCGCCACCCAGTCGGGCTGCGGCTCGCCCCAGGACGTCTGCGCCCAGGCCGCCGGCAGGGGCAGCATGGCGGGGACGGCGAGCCCGCTCACGTCCTCCGCGGCCACCAGGAGGCGCGGTCCGTCGCGATGTGCGGGCAGCCGACCGCCCCGCACCCACCGCCGAACGGTCTCCTCGGTCACCCCCGCGAGGGCCGCAGCCTGTGTGATCGTCAGCATCCACGCGGACACTACACCATGGGGGACGAATGCTGTCGAGGGGGTTGCCGGATCCGCGAGGCCGATGGTAGGCTCCGAGCCAGGAGCCCGGAGCGTCGGGCGGACAGACCGTCCGCACCTGATGTCTCGGGTCCATTGCCCGTGCCTGGGTGGCTGTGCTATCGTTGCGTGTTCCGCGGCGCCGACGTGCCGTGGACCGCCGCCGCCCATCACTAGCCTTCGGAGGAGGGAGCGCCTCGTGGCTCCTGCCGCGCACCTCGCCCCGCGAAAGCGCCGCACCTTCTCGCACCTCGAGCGATCGCCCGCCCGGGCCGTGCTCGACGTGCCCAACCTGATCGACATCCAGCGCCGCTCCTTCGCGGAGTTCCTGGACAAGGGCATCCGCGAGACCATCGCGGACATCTCGCCCATCGAGGACTACACGGGCACCCTGGCCGTGGAGTTCGGCGAGCACGAGTTCGACGCGCCGCCGATCTCGCAGCAGGAGTGCCGTGAGACGGACAAGACCTACGAGGCCGCGCTCTCCATGCGCGTGCGCTTCGTCAACAAGGGCACCGGCGAGATCCGCGAGCAGCGGGTCTTCATGGGCAACTTCCCGCTGATGACGGAGGCTGGCACCTTCATCATCAACGGCACCGAGCGCGTCGTCGTGACGCAGCTGGTGCGGTCGCCCGGCGCCTACATCATGGAGCCGAAGGACCCGACCAAGCAGGTCTTCACGGCCAACCTGATGCCGTCGCGCGGCTCGTGGCTCGAGCTCGAGATCGACAAGAAGGGCCAGGTCTTCGTCCGCATCGACCGCAAGCGCAAGCTGCCGGTCACGACGCTGCTGCGCGCCCTGCCGCAGGAGGACCTCGCCACCGGCGAGCCGCTGGCGTCGGCCTCCGACGAGGAGATCCTCGCCCTCTTCACCGATCCGGAGACGAAGGAGCCCAACCCCTTCATCCGGATGACGCTGGAGAAGGACGTCCAGAAGACGCCCGAGCAGGCGCTGGTCGAGGTCTTCAAGAAGCAGCGCCCCGGCGAGCCGCCGACCCTCGAGAACTCGAAGGCCCTGCTGCGCTCGCTGTTCTTCGACCCCAAGCGCTACGACCTCACGCGCGTGGGCCGCTACAAGCTGAACTCGCGCCTCGAGCTGGCCGTCGACCCCGACATCCGGGTGCTGACCAACCGCGACCTGATCGAGCTGATCCGGCGCCTGGTCTCGCTGCCCATCAAGCTCGGCGCCGACATCGAGTCGCGCGACCTGGCCGAGGAGTCCCGGCACATCCCGCGCAACGAGGCCGTCCTGCGCGAGCTCGACGAGTACGAGCACTTCGGCAACCGCCGCCTGCGCACCGTGGGCGAGCTGGTGCAGGAGGCGTTCCGCGTCGGCCTCTACCGCATGGAGCGCGTCGTCCGCGAGCGGATGACGACCGAGGACGTCGACACCATCACGCCGCAGACCATCATCAACATCCGCCCGGTGGTCGCGGCGCTGAAGGAGTTCTTCGGCTCCTCGCAGCTCTCGCAGTTCATGGACCAGACGAACTCGCTGTCCGGCCTCACCCACCGCCGCCGCCTCTCGGCGCTCGGCGCGGGCGGCCTGACCCGCGAGCGCGCGCCGATCGAGGTGCGCGACGTCCACCCGACGCACTACGGCCGCATGTGCCCGATCGAGACCCCCGAGGGTCCGAACATCGGCCTCATCGGCTCGCTCGCGTCCTTCGCGACGGTCTCCGAGCACGGCTTCGTGCAGTCGCCGTACCGCCGGGTCGAAGGCGGCAAGCCGACCGACGAGGTGCGCTACCTGGACGCCTCCGAGGAGGCGCGGTTCATCATCGCCCAGGCCAACGCGCCGGTCGACAAGGGCGGCAAGCTCGTCGGCCCGGTCCTGGTCCGCAAGAAGGGCGGCGGCGGCGAGCCCGACCAGGTGGCGCCCGAGGACGTCGACTTCATGGACGTCTCGCCGGCGCAGATCGTGTCGGTCGCGACGGCCCTGATCCCGTTCCTCGAGCACGACGACGCCAACCGCGCGCTCATGGGCTCGAACATGATGCGCCAGGCCGTGCCCCTCCTGATCACGGAGGCGCCCGCCGTCGGCACCGGCCTGGAGTACCGCGCCGCCGTCGACACCGGCGACGTGAAGCTCGCGGTGCGGCCCGGCACGGTCGTCTACGCCGACGCGAACGCGGTCGTCGTGCGCACGGACGACGGGCAGGAGGACCGCTACGAGCTCGTCAAGTTCATGCGGTCCAACCAGGGCACGCTGATCCACCAGAAGCCGCTCGTGCAGGTGGGCGACAAGGTCGAGGACGGCTCCGTCCTGGCCGACGGCTCGTCGACCGACGAGGGCGAGCTGGCCCTCGGCAAGAACCTGCTCTGCGCCTTCATGTCCTGGGGCTGGCTACAACTTCGAGGACGCGATCATCCTCTCGGAGCGCCTGGTCAAGGACGACGTCCTGTCGTCCGTGCACATCCACGAGTACGAGGTGGACGCGCGGGCCACGAAGCTCGGCGACGAGGAGATCACGCGGGACATCCCGAACCGCTCCGAGGAGTCGCTGCGCGACCTCGACGATCGCGGCATCGTCCGCATCGGCGCCGAGGTCGGGTCGGGCGACCTGCTGGTCGGCAAGGTGACGCCGAAGGGCGAGACCGAGCTGACCGCCGAGGAGAAGCTGATCCGCGCCATCTTCAAGGAGAAGGCGCGCGAGGTCCGCGACACCTCGCTCAAGGTGCCCCACGGCGAGGGCGGCAAGGTCATCGACGTCAAGATCTTCCGCCGCGAGGCGGGCGACGAGCTGAACGCCGGCGTCAACGAGCTGGTGCGCGTCTACGTCGCCAAGAAGCGCAAGATCGCCGAGGGCGACAAGCTCGCCGGCCGGCACGGCAACAAGGGCGTGATCTCGAAGATCGTGCCCGAGGAGGACATGCCGTTCCTGGCCGACGGCAAGCCCGTCGACGTCATCCTCAACCCCCTCGGCGTGCCGAGCCGCATGAACATCGGCCAGGTGCTGGAGATGCATCTCGGCTTCGCGGCCCGCTACCGGCCGGACGGCGACGCGCGGCCGCAGGAGTGGATCGCCACGCCGGTGTTCGACGGCGCGACGGTGCGCGAGGTCGACGACGAGCTGCGCCGCTGGCTGGACGAGCACCCCTCGTCCCCGATCGGCCTCAAGCGCGACGACTCGGACGACGGCCGCGCCGTCTCCGGCAAGGTCCAGCTCTACGACGGCCGCAACGGCGACCCGTTCGACCAGAAGGTCGCCGTCGGCTACATGTACATCCTGAAGCTCCTGCACCTCGTGGACGACAAGATCCACGCGCGTTCCACGGGCCCGTACTCGCTGGTCACCCAGCAGCCGCTCGGCGGCAAGGCCCAGTTCGGCGGCCAGCGCTTCGGCGAGATGGAGGTGTGGGCCCTCGAGGCCTACGGCGCCGCGCACACGCTGCAGGAGATGCTCACGATCAAGTCCGACGACACGATCGGCCGCGTCAAGGCATACGAGGCCATCGTCAAGGGCGAGAACATCCCCGAGCCGTCCATCCCCGAGAGCTTCAAGGTGCTGCTCAAGGAGATGCAGTCGCTCGCGCTCGACGTGAAGCCGATGCGCGAGGACGGCCGTGGCATCGAGACCACGGAGGAGGACGACGAGCTGCTCCGCGCCGCGGAGGAGCTGGGCGTCGACCTCTCGGCCGATCGCATCCGCGCCACGGCGCGGGAGCCGGAGGCCCAGGAGCTCGAGGAGGGCCAGGACCGCGTCGACGCCGACGGCGAGCTGACCCTCGCAGCGGACGAGCAGCTGAGCACGCACGACTCGCTCGTCGTCGGCTCGTTCGACGACGACGGCGATGGCGACGGGGACGACTTCGCCGATGACGACGAGGAGACCAGCGACGGCGACGTCGTCGAGGGGGCAGCGGGCGCGCTCGCACCCCTGGGCGGCGGCGGCGACACCGACGAGCCCCTCGGCTTCGGCGGCTTCGACGAGACCGACGAGGTGCCGGTGGAGGAGTGAGGACGCGGCCCCGGCCGACCCACTCCGACCACCCACGACAGGAGCACTGACCGTTGATCGACATCAACGACTTCGACTACATCAAGATCGGTCTCGCCTCCACGAAGGAGATCCACAGCTGGTCGCACGGTGAGGTGACCAAGCCGGAGACCATCAACTACCGCACCCTCAAGCCCGAGAAGGACGGCCTCTTCTGCGAGCGCATCTTCGGTCCGACCAAGGACTGGGAGTGCTACTGCGGCAAGTACAAGCGCGTCCGCTACAAGGGCATCATCTGCGAGCGCTGCGGCGTCGAGGTGACCCGCCAGAAGGTGCGCCGCGAGCGCATGGGGCACATCGACCTCGCCGCGCCCGTCTCGCACATCTGGTTCTTCAAGGGCGTCCCGAGCCGCATCGGCTACCTGCTCGACATCGCGCCGAAGGAGCTCGAGAAGGTCCTCTACTTCGCGGCGCACATCTGCACCCGCGTGGACCACGAGAAGCGCGAGGCCGACCTCGCCGACCTCGAGGGGCGGATCCTGGCCGAGCGCGAGCAGCTCGAGGCCGACCGCACCGAGGAGGTCGAGCGCGTCGCCGAGCGCCTCGTGCGGCGCCGGGCGTACTTCGTGTCCGCGTCGGAGGACGACTTCGACGACGACGACGAGTACTGGGCCCGCATGCTCAACCTGTGGGCCGAGAACGAGGGCTTCGACCTCGTCGCCGCCCGCGACATGGCGAACGGCCTGCTGCGCGAGGTCGCCTCGAAGATCGAGGCCACGGACGCCAAGAAGGTCCGCGAGCTCATGCACAACCTGGCGGTGCGCGACGACCGCCGGCTCGGGCCCAAGGACCTGGAGCTGGTGTCCGCCGTCGCCGGCGACGCGCTCGCCGCCCTGTCCGGCACGCTCGACTCCGCCGAGGGCGGCAAGGGCGCCGAGAAGGGCCGCGCCCGCACGCGCTTCGACAACGCCATCAAGTACCTGGCCGGCGACGACGCCGCGCTGGACGACGGCGAGCTGAAGACCGCTCTGGCCGGCGAGCGCGGGGCCAAGGAGTTCGACAAGGCCCGCTCGCTGGGCAACGGCCTGCTGGCCGACGTCGTCCGCGAGGGCGCCGAGCACCGCGGCGAGGAGGAGAACGACCTCCGCGGCCTGGCCAACGACCTGTGCCTCAAGGGCGACGGCAAGATGTCGCGCGACGAGCACCGGCAGATCGAGGCCTGGGCGCTGAAGGTGCGCGAGATGGTGCTCGACATCGAGCAGCGCAAGAAGGACGTCCACGAGCTGCACGACGAGCGGGTCGAGCTGCTCGACCGCGCCTGGGAGGAGTTCAAGGGCATCGAGGCCAAGAACGTCGTCCCGGACGAGAAGCTCGCACGCGAGCTCAAGGACCGCTTCGCCTCCGAGTACGGCTTCGGCGAGTACCTCGGGCTCGGCATGGGCGCGCAGGCCATCCGCGACCTCCTGCACGACGAGAACCTGGACGACCTGGCGCAGGACCTGCGCGAGCAGATCGCCACGTCCAAGGGCCAGAAGCAGCAGCGCGCGATCAAGCGCCTGAAGGTCGTCTCCGCGTTCCTCAAGTCCGGCGGCAAGAGCAACGCCGAGCCGCCGAACAAGCCGGAGTGGATGATCCTCGACACGATCCCGGTCATCCCGCCGGAGCTGCGCCCGATGGTGCAGCTCGACGGCGGCCGGTTCGCGACGAGCGACCTCAACGACCTCTACCGGCGCGTGATCAACCGCAACAACCGCCTCAAGCGGCTGCTCGACCTCGGCGCGCCCGAGATCATCGTCAACAACGAGAAGCGCATGCTCCAGGAGGCCGTCGACGCGCTGTTCGACAACGGCCGCCGCGGCCGTGCCGTCACGGGCCCGGGCAACCGCCCCCTGAAGTCGCTCTCCGACATGCTCAAGGGCAAGCAGGGCCGGTTCCGCCAGAACCTGCTCGGCAAGCGCGTGGACTACTCGGGCCGCTCGGTCATCGTGGCCGGCCCGCAGCTCCGGCTGCACCAGTGCGGCCTGCCCAAGCTCATGGCGCTCGAGCTCTTCAAGCCGTTCATCATGAGCCGCCTGGTCGAGCGCAAGCTGGTCCAGAACATCAAGGCCGCCAAGCGGATGGTCGACTCGATGATCCCCGAGGTCTGGGACGTCCTCGAGGAGGTCATCACGGAGCACCCGGTCCTGCTCAACCGCGCACCGACGCTGCACCGCCTGGGCATCCAGGCGTTCGAG
This sequence comes from uncultured Actinomycetota bacterium, assembly GCA_963767885.1. GTDB lineage: Bacteria > Actinomycetota > Thermoleophilia > Gaiellales > F1-60-MAGs149 > CAVYFW01. The sequence goes on along the minus strand of CAVYFW010000025.1, from coordinate 48,193 downwards.
CCGGTGCTGGTCGAGGGCAAGGCCATCCAGGTGCACCCGCTGGTCTGCCACGCGTTCAACGCCGACTTCGACGGCGACCAGATGGCCGTGCACGTGCCGCTGAGCGTCGAGGCCCAGGCCGAGGCGCGCATCCTCATGCTGTCGGCCCACAACATCCTGTCGCCGGCCAACGGGCGCCCGCTCGCGACGCCGTCGCAGGACATGGTCATCGGCCTGTACTACCTGACGTACTGCGGCAACGACCCGCTGGACGCCCTGCGCACGAAGATCGAGAACGGCAAGGCGAAGGACCTGCCGCACTTCCGCGGCGCGGAGGACGTCGAGCTCGCCTACGACTACGGGCGCATCGGGCTCCAGGAGCCCATCTGGCTGCACGAGAGCCGCTGGGATCCGGACCGCGAGGAGGACGTCGAGGTCCGCGAGCTGACCACGGCCGGCCGCACCATCTTCAACCACGAGGTGCGCCTCGCCCTGCAGGCGCGTGCTCGGCCGCGAGCGGCTCGAGGAGGACGACTTCCAGGACGTGCGCGTCGCCCTGACGAAGCGCGAGATGAACGACTTCGTCTCCCGCCTCGTCGACCAGCACGGCGCCACGCAGGTCGCGATGATCCTGGACACGATCAAGGAGCTGGGCTTCCGCTTCGCCACCAAGGCGGGCGTGACCATCTCCAAGAACGACATCGTGACGCCGGCCAAGAAGGAGGAGATCCTCCGCGACTACGAGGGTCGCGTCGAGAACGTCCACAACCAGTACATGGTGGGACTCATCGATCCGGCTCAGCGCAAGAAGATGGTCACGGACCTCTGGAACGAGGCCACGGACGTCGTCGGCATCGAGATGCAGAAGAACCTGTACGAGCTGAACCCGGTGTTCATGATGGCGAACTCCGGCGCTCGCGGGTCGTTCAAGCAGATCCGCCAGCTCGCCGGCATGCGCGGCCTGATGGCGAATCCGAAGGGCGAGATCATCGAGCGCCCGATCCGCTCCAACTTCATGGAGGGGCTGACCGTCCTCGAGTACTTCATCTCGACGCACGGTGCCCGCAAGGGCCTCGCCGACACCGCGCTCCGCACGGCCGACTCCGGCTACCTGACGCGGCGCCTGGTCGACGTGTCGCAGGACGTCATCGTGCGCGACGAGGACTGCGGCTCGGAGGGCTACGTGGAGGTGCCGGCGTTCACGCTCGACCGGCGGCGCTTCTTCGAGATGCGCTCCAACGGCGCCGTCGACATCCGCGTCTCGACCAAGACGTTCGACCCGAAGCACAACGAGCAGATCGTCGGCCGCGTGCTCGCCGCCGACATCGACCCGGACGCCGGTCTGGCCGCGGGCCAGCCGATCTCCCGGCACTTCGGCGAGCTGATCTTCGCGGCCAAGGCCGACGCGGTGCGCTCGCTGCTGGCCGACGTCGAGAAGTTCTTCGACGTCAAGAAGCCGGGCGACGTCGACCCGCTCAAGATCGCCGAGGCGATCCCGGGCCTGGAAGAGCTGGCCGAGCTGTTCCGCCGCGAGCGGAAGGGCGAGGACCCGTTCCTGCCGCTGGAGGCCGTCGAGGACCTGCGCACGCCGGAGAAGTTCCTGCGGCGCATGGAGGACGACGGGTACGCCTCGAGCGGTGCCCTGTCCCAGCGCAGCGCGGAGGACGTCCGCCGCCTCGAGCTGCGGACGCTCATCTGGGCGCTCAACGAGCTGCTCGAGCGGGCGTGCACCGTCGCGGTGCGCAGCGTGCTGACCTGCGATGCCCCGATCGGCGTGTGCGCGGCCTGCTACGGCCTCTCGCTCGCCACGAAGGCGCGCTCGGACGTCGGCGACGCGGTCGGCATCATCGCCGCCCAGTCGATCGGCGAGCCGGGCACGCAGCTCACGATGCGCACCTTCCACACCGGCGGCGTCGCCGGCGCGGACATCACGCACGGCCTGCCGCGCGTGGTGGAGCTGTTCGAGGCCCGCACGCCCAAGATCGCGGGCGCGGTCGCCCACATCACGGGGCGCATCGCCTACCGCGACAAGACGGCCGGCCCGTTCGTCTACGTGCTCCCGCTCCGCGACGAGATCGAGGTGCGGGAGATCGAGGGCGAGGGCAGCGTCGTCTTCTACCAGGGCGAGCGCATGACCCGCCAGCTCCACGAGTGGCTGACCCGCGGCGTGCAGTACACCCGCTCGGTCGACCCGCAGGTGGAGGACGGGCAGATCGTCGTCGAGGGCCAGCAGGTCCTCCCCGGCGTGCTCGCGCCCACCGACCTGATGGCCTCCGGCCTGGCCCGCGCCACGCGGTACCTGGTCGAGGAGGTCCAGCGCGTGTACCGCGATCAGGGCGTGGAGATCAACGACAAGCACATCGAGGTGATCGCCCGCCAGATGACGCGGCGGGTGCTCGTCGACCACCCCGGCTCGACCGAGTACCTGCCGGGCCAGTACGTCGAGGTCCACGAGTTCTGGAACGCCCGCGCGGCGCTCGAGGGCCGGCGCAACGGCGACTCCGAGGTGGAGCTGCCCACGGGCGACCAGCAGATGCTGGGCATCACCAAGGCGTCGCTGGCCACGGAGAGCTTCCTCTCGGCCGCCTCCTTCCAGGAGACGACGAAGGTGCTCACCGACGCCGCGATCGAGGGCAAGATCGACCGGCTGGCCGGCCTCAAGGAGAACGTGATCATCGGCAAGCTGATCCCGGCCTCCACGGGGCTCCGCCAGTACCGTGCGATCGAGATCTCCCCGGTCGACGGGTACGCCGGGCTGGTGGGCGACTACCAGTACTCCGACGACCTCGACGGCCTGGGCGTGACCTCGGACGACCTCGTCCCGCTCGAGGGGATCGAGAACCTCGGCGGCACCGACCGCCCGCTGGACGACTAGTCTGGACTACGACGTGGCCGGCCTCGCCGGTCACCAGAGCGCGACTGCCGACCGGCCCGCCACCTGGCGGGCCGGTCGTCGTTTTTCCTGCAGGAACCGGGGTTCGAGGTCGGGTCGGAAGACGCCGAGATCGGCGCGCAGCCTGGGTTGCGCGTCACCCGTTCGCCGGATCCGTTGGTTCACGTGCATCCAACGTGCGCGGACCTCGCACTACCTGACCTTCCGTTGCGTAGGGGCCCCGCTGATAGTTCGCAACGTCGCGAGGTCCCCACGCGACGCGTCCTGCGAATCCCAGCCAGGAGGACACGGTGAAGGCCACGTTCGAGGGCCAGCTCAAGCGCGCCGGCGAGCTGCTCGCTGCTGCCGCCGCCGGCGGCACCGCCAAGTCCTGGTAGGCGGGTGCGCGCGTGTGCGCGCCCGAACCCCGCAGTTCCCGCATCCATACCCGTACGGGAGGTTCGTCCGTGAAGTCCACGCTGCGCGTGAAGCTGGTCGGCGCTGCCGGCGTCGTGTCCGCCCTCGCCTCGCTCGGCGGCATCTGCAAGAGCTGGTAGCCGCCCCGTCCGCGTCGTTCCCGTCCTCTTCGTCCCAGGAGCTCCATCACCATGAAGTCCGGTCTCAAGGTCAAGCTCGTCGGCGTCGCCGGCGTCGTGTCCGCGCTCGCCTCGCTCGGTGGCATCTGCAAGAGCTGGTAACCGTCTGAAGCCGCTTCGCGGCTAGCAAAGCACCGGCCCCGCGGGGCCGGATGGGACATCCGTACCACGTGTCCCCCGAATGTCGCGGAGGCTTGTCCTCCTTCTGGGTGATCCTCGCGGAATCATCTTGATTCTGCATGTCCGCGTCCGGTAGCGTGCCCGTTCCCGGTCTTCCGACGCGGACCAACCCCGGCGCCCAGTGAACATCGACCGCGAGCGGTCACTCGATCTCCGCACCGTTCTCATCACGGTAGCGTCAGCGTCCCTCGGAACGCTGGCGGTGATGCTCGCCGGCGCCTACGGCGTCGACCCTGACTCGCCTGCCACGGTCGTGATGCTCGCGGCCTGCGCGCTCGTCACCGAGATGCGCGGCACGCGGCTCTCGAACCGCCTCGCGGCGACCGCGACGGGCCAGATCATCGTCCTCGCGGCGGTCACCACCGGTCCCATCGGCGCCGCCATCGTCGCCCTCGCGGCGCAGCTGGGCGACCCGCCCCCGCCGCTCGCGCGCTGGTTCACGTACACGGGCCTCTACGCGACGCAGGGCGTGGCCGCCGGCTTCGCCGCCCAGGCCGTGGCGCCGATCGGCACCACCAGCGCCTCCGACATCGCCGGCCAGGCCGTGTGCGCGGCGGTGGCCGTCTTCGCCGTGAACTTCGCCGGCAACGCGGCGGTGTCCTGGGCCCGTGGCATCGCCAACCTCCGCCAGCACCTGCGCATGGTCGCCATGGGCGCGGGCGGCGGCTGCGTCTTCAGTGCACCGGTCGTCGCGATCCTCGGCTACGGCTACGTGCAGGCGGGCCTCGCCGTGCTGCTGCTGGCGCTGGTGCCGATCCTCGCGGCGGTGGGGCTGCTCGGGATGTACCGCGAGAAGACGGAGCTCGCCCGCCGGCTCAGCGAGGGCAACATGACCTTCGCGCTCGCGCTCGTGCGCGCGCTCGACGCCCGCGACGCGTACACCGCGGGCCACTCGGCGGCCGTCGCCGTCTACGCGCGCGACCTGGCCCGCGCGGCCGGCTACTCACCCGATGACGTCGCCAAGATCCAGCTCGCTGCGCTGCTCCACGACGTCGGCAAGATCGCCGTGCCGCTCGAGATCCTGACGAAGCCCCAGCGCCTCACCGAGGCCGAGTGGGCGGAGATCCGCAAGCATCCGGAGATCGGCGAGAAGATCACCGGCGAGGCGCCCGTGTTCCGCGAGGTCGCGCGGCTCATCCGGCACCACCACGAGCGACCGGACGGCACGGGCTATCCGGACAAGCTGAAGGCGGGGGAGATCCCGGAGGCGGCCGCCATCATCGGGCTCGCCGACGCGTACAGCGCCATGACGCAGCCGCGCGCCTACCGCAAGGGCGAGGAGAAGGCGATGTCGCCGGAGCGGGCGATCGAGGAGATCGAGGCCTGCGCCGGCACGCAGTTCGACCCGCGCCTCGCCGAGCTGTTCGTCAGCTACCTGCGGACGTCGTCGCCGACCTACCAGCAGGCGGACGACCCGAGCTTCTCGCTCGACGGCCAGCGCCGCGCGATCATGGCCGAGATCGGCGACGGGGCCGTCGTGACCGCCGTCGGCGTCGCAATCTAGCTGTCGCTGCCGTCGATCCTTGAGGACTGGCGAGCACCAGTCACTGTCGAGGTCGCGAGCGCAGCCCCGCGCCGAACGCGAGCTGAGGTGGCTTGCTCCACGTAGGAGCGAAGCGACTGCTTCCGGCGAGCGAGAGCCGGAGCAGCACAGCAGTATCGTGCTGTCGGAGGCGGTGCCTCGTCCGGAGGAGGGGTAGCGCCTGAGCGAGCGCAGTGAGCGCGTTGGCCACCGGAGCGAGCGCCGCTGACCCGGCGCTCGACACGCCGTCGGCGCGAGCGACCCACTGCGCACCCCTCCGTAGGACCCGCCGCCCACGTCCAACCAGCAGCGGAGCGCGGCCCCGCCGCCCACGACCGAACCGTCCACGGGCGAGATCGCCGAGCGAGGTCCGTCGGCAAGCGGAATGCCTCATCGCCGGGCGCCGATCGGGGCGAGATGATCGAGGTGAGTCTGCCGCGGGGCGAATCGGCGGTACTCCGTTGCTGGGCCGTCGCGCGCGGCGGGTCCTACCGGAGGGACGGTTGTGGCTCGCTCCGCGGCGACGCCGACCGCCAGCCGGAGCGCCGGCGGCGCGTCGCTCGGGCGGCCAACGCGCTCACTGCGCTCGCTCAAGGGCGGTCCCTCCTCCGTCCATGACCGCTCCGCGCCGGAAACTGCCCCGGCGCTGCGCTCTCGACCGGCCAGCAGCAGTCGCTTCGCTCCTACCGACAAGCGCTCCGCTCGTTCCTCGCTCCGCGTGGGGCCGGGCTCACACCTTCATAACTGGCGCCGATGTCGGCGACCACCGACGGCCTTCAACGAACCTCGAGCGTCGTTAGCGCCGATCCGTCGGCGTCCTCAGAGCGAGCCGGCGCTCGGCGTCGGCCGCCATCTACTGCTCGTACCCCTCCACCGTGTCCGCACCGCGGATGCTCGCCTCGTCGGGGTCGAGCCCGGCGCTGCGACGCGCCTCGCGCTGGCGCAGCAGGTCCCACCAGCGGTCGAGCTCCACGCCGAGGGCCTCGAGCCGCTCGTGCTCGTCCTGCGTGAGGCCCTCGTGGTCCGCGCCTCGGCGCTCCAGGTCGTGCTCCTCGGCGACCAGCGTCTCGATGCGGTCGCGGATCGTTGCGTCGTCCATCGGTTCTCCTCTCAGCCCATCTCGAAGGCGATCTCGTCCACGTAGCACCAGTACCAGCGCTCGCCGGGCTCCACGGAGCGCACGATCGGGTGCTGGTCGGCCGCCGCATGCTTGCTCGCGTGGCGGTTGGGCGAGCTGTCGCAGCAGCCTACGTGCCCGCACGTCATGCACAGGCGCAGGTGCACCCAGCGGCCGCCGATGGCGAGGCAGTCCTCGCAGCCCGGCACGCTGTCCGGCACCTCCACGAGGATCTGATCGAGATGCGTGCAACCGTCGGCCACGGGGACCTCCTGGCTAGTGGGCGGCGTCGAGGGGGAGCCGCACCTGGAAGCGGGTGCGGCCCGGCTGGGAGTCCACGCGCAGGTCGCCGTGGTGGCCCTCGACGACGATGCGGCGGGTGATGTCGAGCCCCATGCCGGTTCCCTTCCCGACGTCCTTGGTCGTGAAGAACGGCTCGAAGATGCGGCGCTGGAGGTCGCGCGGGATGCCGGGGCCGTCGTCCACGATCTCGACCAGCACCTCGCCGTCGACCCTGCACGTGCGCAGCTGGATCGTGCCGTGGCCGTCCAGGGCGTCGAGCGCGTTGACGATGAGGTTCGTCCACACCTGGTTCAGCTGCGAGCCGTGGGCGCGGACGCGCGGCAGGTCGGGGTCGTACAGCCGCTCGACGTGGACCTCGCCCTCCTTCAGCCGGTGCGCGAGGATCCGCAGCGTCGTCTCCAGGCCCTCGTGGACGTCGACCTCGCCGACGTCGTCGCGGTCCATGTAGGCGTACTCCTTGACCGCGGCGACGAGCTCCGAGATGCGCGCCGTGCTGTCGTGCAGCTCGCGGACCAGGTTGCGCGCCTCCAGGCTCGCCACGACCCACGCCAGCGCGGCCGGCACGGCGGGCCCGGCGGTGGCGACGACCCGCTCCAGCCACGCCTCGTCGATGCACGCGTCCACCAGCGGACCGGCCAGCGCGTAGCCGTCGAGCCCGCACGCCTCCAGCTGCTCGGCCAGCGCGTCCTCGCGGTCGGAGCGCGTGAGCACGTCCAGCGCCACCGCGGTCTCGGCCCGCTCCATCGCCTCGCGCTGCAGCCGCACGAGCTCGGCGGCCTGCTCGCGCTCGACCCCGGAGTTCACGAAGGAGTCGACGGCGTTGTGCAGCGTCTCGAAGGTCGTCTCGAGCTCGTGCGCGCTGCGGCGGGCGGCTGCCGCGGGGTTGTTGAGCTCGTGCGCCAGGCCGGCGGCGAGCTGGCCCAGCGCGGCGAGGCGCTCCTGCATGTTGGCGGCGCCGGCCGCGCGCTCGAAGATCGGGCGCATCAGGCGGGCGACGCGGCGCACGAGCACGAACTCCCGCGCCATCAGGGCCTGGAACTCGACACCGCTGAAGCGGACGCCGCGCGTCGGCGTGACCGCCCGCCCGACCGCGCCCGTGGGGTCGCCGGTCAGGAGCGGTGAGGCGCCGGCGTAGCTCGGCGCCTCCAGCACCGAGACGACGATGCCGTCGCGCACGAACTCGACGCGACCGTCCAGCAGCAGCCAGAAGTTCTCGACCGGCTCGGTCGAGCCGACCATCGTCTCGCCGGTCGCCAGCTCCATCTCGTGGCCGGTCTCGGCGAGCGGCCGCAGGGTCTCGTCGGAGAGGCCCTCGAAGAGGTCGAACTGGCGCAGGAGGTCGATCACGGGGTGGCGAGGTAGCGGTGCACGAACTGCACGGCCATGGAGCCCTCGCCGACCGCGGACGCGCAGCGCTTGATCGACTCGCTGCGCACGTCGCCGGCCGCGAAGACCCCCGGCGCGCTGGTCTCGAGCAGGAACGGCGGACGCTCCAGCGGCCACGGCGCCGGGCCCCGCGCCGCGGCGGCCGCCGCCTCGACGCCCGTGAGGATGAAGCCGCGGGCGTCGCGGGCGACGGCGTCGCCGAGCCAGTCCGTCTGCGGCGCCGCGCCGATGAACACGAAGACCGAGCCGACCTCCAGGCGCTCCGTGGACGCGCCGCGGTCGATGCTGACGTCGATCGCCTCCAGGTGGTCGGTGCCGTGCGCCGCGGTGAGCTCGGCGCCGGTCCGCACCACGATGTTCGGCCGCTCGGCGATCTGCTGGATCAGGTAGTGCGACATGCTCTTGGTCAGGCTGTCGCCGCGGTACAGCATCGTCACCTGGCGCGCGAACTGGCTGAAGTACATCGCGGCCTGCCCGGCGGAGTTCGCGCCGCCGATGACGACCACGTGCTCCTCCGCGCACGACGGGCCCTCGCTGCGCGACGCGCCGTAGTAGATGCCGAGCCCGGTCAGCTCCTCGACGCCCGGCGCCTCCAGCCGGCGGTACTCGACGCCGGTCGCGACGACGACGGCGTGGGCCGCGAGCTCCGAGCCGTCGCCGAGCCGCAGGACGTGCGTGCCGTCGCGCGCCTCGAGCCCTGCGACGTCGCGCACCAGCAGCATCTCTGCGCCGAACTTGCGCGCCTGCTGGGTCGCGCGGTCGGTCAGCTCGGCGCCGCTGAGGCCGCCGGGGAAGCCGAGGTAGTTCTCGATGCGCGAGCTCTGCCCCGCCTGCCCGCCGGTCGCCACGCGCTCGATCAGCGCCGTCTCGAGGCCCTCGGAGGCGCTGTAGACCGCCGCCGCGAGGCCGGCCGGGCCGCCGCCGACCACCACCAGGTCGTACAGCTCGCGCGTCGCGGGCCGGCTGATGCCGACGCGCCGGGCCACCTCCGCGACGTCCGGCGCCAGCAGCACCTCGCCGTCGTCCAGGATCACGAGCGGGAGACCGGCGGGCTCGTCGCCGTCGAGGCCCGCGGCGGCCAGCAGCGGGGTCGCGCGGGCGGCGTCGCGCTCGACGTCGACGTAGCGGAACGGCACCAGGTTGCGGGCCAGGAAGTCGCGCAGCTCGTGGGAGGGGCGGGAGAAGCGGTGGCCGATGACGCGCAGTCCGTCGTCGGCGGCCGGGCGCGTCGCCTGCCACGCCGCGAGCAGGTCGTCCAGCACCGGGAACAGCTGCTCCTCCGGCGGATCCCACGGCTTCATCAGGTAGCGGTCGAGGCCGACGCGGTTGATGGCGTCGATCGCGGCCTGCGAGTCGGCGTACGCCGTCAGCAGCACGCGGCGTGCCTCCGGGGCGAGCGCGCGCGCCTCCGCCATGAACTCGACGCCCGTCATCTGCGGCATGCGCTGGTCGGCCAGCAGCAGCGCGACGGGCTCGCCGCGGCGGGTGATCTCCTCCAGGGCCGTCAGCGCCTCTCCCCCGGAGGCCGTCGAGAGCACCCGGTAGCGCGCGCCGTAGTGCCGGCGCAGGTCGCGGTTGACCGCGCGCGCGACGGCGGGATCGTCGTCCACGGCGAGCAGGATGGGACGCGCGGCGGGGCGTTCCTCGGTGGCGGACACGGGGGCCCGCAGGCTACCAGCGGCAGGCGCCTCGCGACCCGGCCCGCGGTCGCGCCCTACGCGGCGACGCGGAGCCCGGCCTCCCCGTCCTCCTCGACGACCTGCGCCAGGGCCTCGACGACCGCGGCGTCGAACTGCGTGCCGGCGCAGCGGCGCATCTCCGCGACGGCCTCGGCCGGCGGGCGCGCCTTGCGGTAGGGGCGGTCGGTCGTCATGGCGCTGTACGCGTCGCACGCGCAGACGATGCGGGCGACGAGCGGGATCGCCTCGCCGACGAGCCCGTCGGGGTAGCCGTTGCCGTCGACGTGCTCGTGGCAGGAGCGCACCAGCAGGCCGACCTCGCCGAGCACGCCGCCGACGCGCTCCAGGATCAGCTGGCCCTCGACGGTGTGGGTCTCGATGACGGCCCGCTCCTCCGGCGTCAGCTTGCCCGGCTTGTTGATGATCTCCTTCGGGATGTTGATCTTCCCGACGTCGTGGAGCAGCGCCGTCAGCTTCGCGCGGTCGCGGTCGGGGCGGCTCAGCTCGAGCATCTCCGCGACGCCGTCCACGAGCGCGACGACGCCCTTGGAGTGCGCACCGGTGTACGCGTCGTCGGCCTCGACCACGTCGCCGAGCAGGAACGCCGTGCGCTCGTAGGCCTGGCGCATCTCGGCCTCCTGGTCGAAGCGGCGGCGACGCTCGGCGGCGAACAGCGCGAGCAGCCCGGCGAGGGGCATCACCAGCACGGCCAGCGCGGGGTGCTGGGCGGTGGCGATCGCGGCGAGGAAGCCGATCGGGAGGAGCACCAGGTCGACGAGGTAGACCCAGGCCAGGAACGGCAGGATCGCGCGCGCCGGCGTGCCGGAGACCAGGCGCTCGACCACGACCGCCGAGACGACGTCGCAGCCGATCTGCGCCGCGAAGGCCGCGAGCATGATCGCCCAGGCGTCGAACGTCGCGGCGGGCTCGCCGGCGGCGATCATGACCAGCGCCGGCCCGACCGCGTACCAGGAGCAGGAGAGCAGCACGACGGCCCGCTCGGCCGGCCGGCGGCGCGCGATGCCGTAGACGTGGCCCAGCACGTAGCCGGCGGCGGCGCACAGCGGGACCCACGACGCGGGCAGCGCGAAGAGCATCGGCACGAGCACGAGCTGCGTCGGGACGGCCGTTCCCGAGCCGACCTCGAACTCGATCAGCGACGCGAGCGCCAGCGCGAGCACGAGCACGGCGACGGTCGCCACGTGGGGCGAGCGATCCGAGCTCGTGAGCAGGGGCAGCGCCGCGGCGACGGCGAGGAACGCGCCCGCCGAGGTGGTGTGCACGAGCCGGTCGCGGGCAAGCAGGCGCTCGCCGCGCTGGCGACGTTGGTCGTCGAGCAGGACAGCCTCGTGCCCGTCAGGCATTCAGGGCTGTATCGGCTGTCGCCCGCGAGTGCTGCACCCGTACGGGTCGGACGCACCAGAGCGCGCGCGTTGCACGTGCTGCGCACCGCCCCCGGGGCCTGACACGGGCGCCGCGACGCTGTACGGTTGGCCATGCGACGGCCCGCCCCCGGCATCGTGCTCGCGGTCATCGCCCTGGCGGTCGCGGCCCCGGCCGCCACCGCGGCGGCCGCAGCCGGAGCTCTTCGGCGTCCCGGCCGTCGATCCCGCGCAGCCGGCCGTCGTCTACCAGCCGGCGACGACGTGGGCGACGTCGCCGTCCGCTGGGAGCAGCTGACCCTGGTCGCCGACAACCCGCCGGAGTAGCTGGCCGCGCGATCCCCCCGCCGCTCAGCGGTCGCCGAACGCGAAGCCGTGCGGCCGCTCGGGAACCGGCAGCGGGCTGGTCGGGAGGCCGGGCCCCGGCGGCGTCGTGTTGAAGACGCCCGGCGCGACGTCGTTGCCGCCCTCGGGGTAGAAGAGGCTCGCGAGCGCCTGGATCTGGTAGCGGCCGGGCCCGAGCTCGAACTGGCCGCCGCCGTACAGGGCGATGCCCTCCCGCTCGCAGTGCTCGATCGTCTCGAGCAGCCGCTCGAGCGTCCCGAACCGCGACGGCTTGATGTTGAGCACCCGCACCGGGAACGGCAGCCCCAGCACGTCGGCCAGCGAGTGCACCGGCGCGTCCCAGCTCAGCCGGTGCGCGGCCGGCTCCAGGATCGCCCGCGTCGCCGTCGGTCGGCTTCGCGTCCTCGATGACCGCGTCCGGGAAGCACTCGACGACGTTGCGGTACAGGGTCGGCTCGGGCGGGTTGTCGACGACGGTGCCCTCGTAGTACGACTTCAGGTCGACGCACGCGACGCGGCCCGTGGCCTGCAGCCGCTCCATGTACTCGCGCGACCAGTCCGGCGTGGCGTCGAGCTTGAACTCGAGCGTCGGGTCGTGCTCGAGCCACTCCTCGGGGTCGCCCGCCGAGACGCAGAAGCGCACCGGCCGGTACTCGAGGCCGAGCACCGTGCCGAGCGAGATGCCCGCCTGGCGCAGCGCGAGGTCGAGCGCCGCGCTCTCGAAGGCCCAGCGGCGGTAGTCGGCCATCGCCTGCCACATCGCCGGCACCTCGTCGACACCGGGGAACGCGTCCATGGCGTCGAGGCGTCCGGAGAACGAGCGGATGGTGTGCGAGCCGCGCAGGTCGGCGGTGGGCAGCGCGTCGTGGGCGGTGGGGTCGTAGATGACGTCCTCGCCGCGGCCCTCCTCGCCGCCGCCGGCCAGGACCACGACGGTCGAGACGCGCGTGAAGCGCCGCGTCGGCTGCTCGAGCCGCTCGTAGCGATGGTCGTCGATGACGAGCTCGAGGTCGGCGACGCGGTCGTAGAGGGTCATGGCCGCAATGGTGGCGTACCCTTGCCGCGTGCGCATCGTCTCCCTGCTGCCCTCGGCCACCGAGATCGTGGCGGCGGTCGGCCTGGGCGACGCGCTCGTCGGCCGCAGCCACGAGTGCGACTACCCGCCGGAGATCGCCTCGCTGCCGGTCGTCTCGATCGCGCGGGTGGGGGCGTCCGAGCTCGCCGCGGCGGAGGTCGACGGCGCGGTGCGGGCGGCGCTCGAGCGCGGGGAGGAGCTGTACGCGGTCGACGAGGCGGTGCTCGCGGCCGTGCGCCCGGACGTCATCGTGACGCAGACCCTGTGCACCGTGTGCGCCGTCTCCGGCGACGGCGTCCGCCGCGCGACGCGCGCGGTCGGCGTGGACGCCGAGATCGTCGAGCTCGAGCCGACGACGGTCGAGGGCGTGCTGCGGGCGATCGTCGCGCTCGGCGACCGGCTCGGCGTCGGCACCCGCGCGCGCGAGCTCGACCTCGAGCTGCGCGAGCGCCTCGACGCCGTGGGCGCGGCCGTCGCCGGGCGCCCGCGGCCCGACGTCTTCGTGGCCGAGTGGGTCGACCCGCCGTTCGCCGCCGGCCACTGGGTGCCCGAGCTCGTCGACATCGCCGGCGGCCGCGAGGTCCTCGGCCAGGCGGGCGCGCCGTCGTTCACCACGGACTGGGACGCCGTGCGGGCCGCCGCACCCGACGTGTGCGTCGTCGCACCGTGCGGCTACGACGCCGCGCGCGGGGCCGCCGAGGCTGCCGCCTCACCGGCCGCGACGTGTGCGCCGCGCGTCGTCGCCGTCGACGCCAGCGCGTACCTCTCGCGCCCCGGCCCGCGCATCGTCGACGGCGCCGAGCTGCTGGCCGCGATCCTGCATCCCGACGCGGTTCCGGCGTTTCCGGACGCCGCGGCCTGGTGCGTCGTCACCAACTCGTGAGGACATCCGGGACCCCCTGGGGTACAGTGGCCGGAGCGGCGCGCCGGTTGTCGTTTGGCGACCTCGCGCGCGTTCGCTAGACTGCCGCGTCGGCGGATGCCTCTGGCGTCCGCCTGCCGCTTGACGTCCAACGACCCGCCAGCGCCCTCGGCGCGGCGGCACGATGAGGTCCATGCCGACCATCAATCAGCTCGTGCGCAATCCGCGCACACCGGAGAAGGCCAAGACGAAGACGCCCGCGCTGCGCGGCGCGCCGCAGAAGCGCGGCGTCTGCACGCGCGTGTACACGACGACGCCGAAGAAGCCGAACTCCGCGCTGCGCAAGGTCGCTCGCGTGCGCCTCACCAACGGGATGGAGGTCACCGCCTACATCCCGGGCATCGGACACAACCTCCAGGAGCACTCGGTCGTCCTCATCCGCGGCGGCCGCGTCAAGGACCTGCCGGGCATCCGCTACCGCATCATCCGCGCCGCGCTCGACGCCGCGGGCGTGTCGGACCGCAAGCAGGGCCGCTCCAAGTACGGGGCCAAGAAGGGATAACGGGTGCCACGCCGCGCCGTCATCGTTCCGCGTGAGCCCGAGGTCGACTCCGTCTACGGAAGCCGCCTCGTGGCGCAGCTCATCAACAAGGTCATGCTCGACGGCAAGAAGTCGACCGCCGAGACCATCGTCTATCGCGCCCTGGAGCGCGTGGGCGAGCGCACGGGCCGCCCGCCGGCCGAGGCGCTCGAGCAGGCCATCAAGTCCGTCACCCCGGTGCTCGAGGTCCGCAGCCGCCGCGTCGGTGGCGCGAACTACCAGGTGCCGGTCGAGGTGCCCGCGCGGCGCGCGCGCACGCTGGCCATCCGCTGGCTCGTGACCTTCGCGCGCCAGCGCCGCGAGCGCGAGATGATCGACAAGCTCGTCGGCGAGATCCTCGACGCGACGAACCAGCAGGGCGGCGCCTTCAAGCGCAAGGACGACATCTACCGCATGGCGCAGGCCAACCGGGCCTTCGCGCACTACCGGTGGTGATCTCAGTGACCCTGGTCGAGACCAAGCCGTCCACGAGCGTGCCCTCCCCGGAGCAGCTCGACAAGGTTCGCAACATCGGCATCATGGCCCACATCGATGCCGGCAAGACCACGGCGACCGAGCGCATCCTCTACTACACCGGCCGCACCCACAAGATCGGCGAGGTGCACGAGGGCGCGGCCACCATGGACTGGATGATCCAGGAGCAGGAGCGCGGCATCACGATCACGTCCGCCGCGACGACCGCGTTCTGGGACGGCTATCGCATCAACATCATCGATACGCCCGGGCACGTGGACTTCACCGTCGAGGTGGAGCGGTCCCTGCGCGTGCTCGACGGCGCGGTGGCCCTCTTCGACTCCGTCGCCGGCGTGCAGCCGCAGTCCGAGACCGTGTGGCGCCAGGCCGACAAGTACCGCGTGCCGCGCATCGCGTTCGTCAACAAGATGGACCGCGTCGGCGCCGACTTCTACAACGCCATGCAGACGATGGTCGACCGCCTCGGCGCGCGGCCCGTCGCGATCCAGATCCCGATCGGCGCCGAGGACCAGTTCGAGGGCGTCGTCGACCTGGTCGAGATGAAGACGCGCCGCTACGTCGACGCGCTCGGCATGAAGTGGGAGGAGGTCGAGCCCACCGGCGAGCTGCTGGCGCAGGCCGAGGACTACCGCCACCGCCTGATCGAGGCCGTCGCCGACCACGACGAGGCGATCATGATGGCCTTCCTCGAGGACGAGCCGGTCGCCCCGGAGGACCTGCGCGCGGCCATCCGCGCCGCGACCCTCGACCTCTCGATCACGCCGGTGCTCTGCGGCTCGGCGTTCAAGAACAAGGGCGTGCAGCCGCTGCTCGACGCGATCGTCGACTACCTGCCGTCGCCGCTCGACGTCCCGCCGGTGGAGGGCCTCGAAGCCCAACTCCGACGAGGTCGAGTGGCGCAAGGCCAGCCTCGACGAGCCGTTCAGCGCGCTCGCCTTCAAGGTCATGACCGACCCGTACGTCGGCAAGCTGACGTACTTCCGGGTCTACTCGGGCAAGCTCGACGCCGGCTCGCACGTCTACAACGCGACGACGGGCAAGAAGGAGCGGATCGGCCGCATCCTCCAGATGCACGCCAACCACCGCGAGGAGCGCGACGATGATCGGCGCCGGCGAGATCGCCGCCGCCGTCGGCCTCAAGTTCACGACGACCGGCGACACGCTGACCGATCAGCAGAAGCCGATCCTGCTCGAGGCGATCGTGTTCCCCGAGCCCGTCATCGAGGTCGCGGTCGAGCCCAAGACGAAGGCCGACCAGGACAAGCTCGCGACGGCGCTGGGCCGCCTCTCCGAGGAGGACCCGACGTTCCGGGTCAAGACCCACGAGGAGACCGGCCAGACGCTGATCGCCGGCATGGGCGAGCTCCACCTGGAGATCATCGTCGACCGCCTGCTGCGCGAGTTCAAGGTCGACGCCAACGTCGGCAAGCCGCAGGTCGCGTACCGCGAGACGATCACGAAGTCGCTGGACAAGGTCCAGGGCAAGTTCGTCCGCCAGACGGGCGGCCGTGGTCAGTACGGCGACGTGGTCATCGCGGTCGAGCCGAACGAGCCCGGCGGCGGCTACGAGTTCACGAACAAGATCGTCGGCGGCGCGATCCCCAAGGAGTACATCAACTCGGTCGACCAGGGCATCCAGGAGGCGATGGAGTCCGGCGTGCTGGCCGGCTTCCCCGTCGTCGACGTCAAGGTGACGCTGGTCGACGGCAGCTACCACGAGGTCGACTCCTCGGAGATGTCCTTCAAGGTCGCCGGGTCGATGGCGATCAAGAACGCGATGCAGAAGGCGGGGCCGGTGCTCCTGGAGCCCGTGTTCTCCGTCGAGGTCGTCACGCCCGAGGAGTACATGGGCGACGTCATGGGCGACCTCAACTCGCGGCGCGGCCGCATCGAGGGCATGGAGGCCCGGGGCAACGCGCAGGTCATCTCGGCCCGCGTGCCCCTGTCCGAGATGTTCGGCTACGCGACCGACGTGCGCTCCATGACCCAGGGGCGCGCCACCTACACGATGCAGTTCCTGCGCTACGAGGAAGTTCCCAAGTCTCTCGCCGAGCAACTGACGGCGAAGGACTGACGGCAGAAGAGTTCAGGCAAGGAAGGACCGGGAGGCCATGGCCAAGCAGAAGTTCGAGCGCACCAAGCCGCACCTCAACGTCGGCACCATCGGTCACATCGACCATGGCAAGACGACGCTGACGGCTGCCATCACCAAGGTGCTGGCAGAGCGGTACGGCGAACACCCAGGTGCGCGACTTCGCCTCCATCGACAACGCTCCGGAGGAGCGCGAGCGCGGCATCACGATCAACACCGCGCACGTCGAGTACGAGACGGACAAGCGCCACTACGCGCACGTGGACTGCCCGGGCCACGCGGACTACATCAAGAACATGATCACGGGCGCCGCCCAGATGGACGGCGCGATCCTGGTCGTGTCCGCCGCCGACGGCCCCATGCCGCAGACGCGCGAGCACATCCTGCTCGCCCGCCAGGTCGGCGTGCCCTACATCGTGGTCGCCCTGAACAAGGCCGACATGGTCGACGACCCCGAGCTCCTGGAGCTGGTCGAGCTCGAGGTCCGCGAGCTCCTGTCGATCTACGAGTTCCCCGGCGACGACGTCCCGGTGATCCAGGTCTCCGCGCTCAAGGCCCTCGAGGGGGACAAGGAGTGGGAGGACAAGATCATCGAGCTCATGGAGGCCGTGGACTCCTACGTCCCCGAGCCCGAGCGCGACGTCGACAAGCCGCTCCTGATGGCGATCGAGGACGTCTTCACGATCACCGGCCGCGGCACCGTCGTGACCGGCCGCATCGAGAAGGGCATCCTCAAGGTCGGCGACGACGTCGAGATCGTCGGCCTGCGCGACACGCAGAGGACGGTCTGCACCGGCGTCGAGATGTTCAACAAGTCGCTCGACCAGGGCCAGGCCGGCGACAACGCGGGCGCCCTGCTGCGCGGCACCAAGCGCACGGACGTCGAGCGCGGCCAGGTGCTCTCCAAGCCCGGCTCGATCACGCCGCACACCGACTTCGAGGCGGACATCTACGTCCTCACGAAGGACGAGGGCGGCCGGCACACGCGCTTCCTGACCGGCTACCGCCCGCAGTTCTACTTCCGCACCACCGACGTGACCGGCGCGATCTCCCTGCCCGAGGGCACGGACATCTGCCTGCCCGGCGACCGCACGTCCATCGGCGTCTCGCTGATCCAGCCGATCGCCATGGACGAGGGCCTGCGCTTCGCGATCCGCGAGGGCGGCCGCACCGTCGGCGCGGGCGTGGTCACGAAGATCGTCAAGTAGTCCCTGTGGCGCAGCAGAAGATCCGCATCCGCCTCAAGGGCTACGACCACACGCAGCTCGACCGCTCCGCCAAGGAGATCGTCGAGACGGCGACCCGGACCGGAGCGACCGTCTCCGGTCCGGTGCCGCTCCCCACGGAGCGCAACGTCTACTGCGTGATCCGCTCGCCGTTCAAGGACAAGGACTCCCGCGAGCACTTCGAGATCCGCACGCACAAGCGGCTGATCGACATCCACCAGCCCACCCCGAAGACGGTCGACTCGCTCATGCGGCTCGACCTCCCGGCGGGCGTCGACATCGAGATCAAGCTCTAGCCATGAAGGCCATCATCGGACGCAAGCTGGGCATGACCCAGCTCTTCACGGAGGACGGCGAGCTCGTGCCGGTCACCGTGATCGCGGCTGGTCCGTGCCCGGTGGTCGCCGTGCGCAGCCAGGCCCAGGACGGGTACGACGCCGTCCAGCTGGCCTACGAGGAGGTGCCGGCCAAGCGGCTGAACAAGCCGGAGACCGGGCACCTCGCGAAGGTCGGGGTCGCCCCGCACCGCCACCTGCGCGAGTTCCACGGCACGACCGAGCTGACGGTCGGCGAGAACGTGACCGTCGACGTCTTCGGCCCGGGCGACCACATCAAGGTCACGGGCACGTCGATCGGCAAGGGCTTCGCCGGCACGATCAAGCGGCACAACTTCGGCCGCGGCCCCGAGTCGCACGGCTCGCACAACGTCCGCAAGCCGGGCTCCATCGGCCAGTCGGCGCAGCCCTCGCGCGTGTTCAAGGGCGTGCGCATGAGCGGCCACATGGGCGACGAGCGCGTGACGCAGCGCGGCCTGGTCGTGATCGATCGCGACTCGGAGCGCAACGTCATCCTCGTCTCCGGCTCCGTGCCGGGCTCCAGGGGCGGGCTCGTCGAGATCCGGGAGGACGCGCACTGATGGCGCTCACCGCTCCCATCCTCGGCGGCAAGAAGACCGCCAAGCTCGACGAGAGCGTGTTCGCCCTCGAGGTGAACGAGTCCCTGCTGCACGAGGCCGTCAAGGCCGAGGCCGCGGGCAAGCGGCAGGGCACGCACTCGACCAAGACGCGCGGCCAGGTGGCCGGCGGCCGCGCCAAGCCGTGGCGCCAGAAGGGCACCGGCCGCGCCCGCCAGGGCACGACCCGCGCCTCGCACTGGCGCGGCGGCGGCATCACGTTCGGCCCGCAGCCCCGCAGCTACCACCTGAAGATGAACCGCAAGGCGTACCGGCGCGCCCGCGCCATCGCCCTGTCGGTGCACGCCAGTCGCGGCACGCTGGCCGCCTTCGACGCCGCGGGCTTCGACGCGCCGCGCACGAAGGACGCCATCGCCCTGCTCGGCTCCACGGACGCCCGCCCGCTGGTGGTCGTGGTGACGGAGGACCAGGCGAACGCCGCGCTGTCCTTCCGCAACCTCGAGCGCGTGATGGTGCTGACGGCCGACGAGGTCGAGGTGACCCACGTGCTGTGGGCCCGCCAGCTGCTGGTCTCCAGCGAGGCGCTGGACGCCCTGACGTCGATGCTGCACGCCGAGCCCAAGACCCGTGAGGAGGTGGCCGCGTGAAGTCGACGACGCGCGACGCGCGCTCGGTGATCCTCGCGCCGGTGGTGTCCGAGAAGAGCTACTCGCTCATCGAGGACAACCGCTACTCGTTCCGCGTCCACCCGGACGCGCACAAGACCCAGATCCGCCAGGCCATCGAGCAGCTCTTCAGCGTGCGCGTGGTGGACGTGAAGGTGATCAAGGTCCCGCCCAAGCCGAAGCGCCGCGGCATCCATCGCGGCACGCGGCCGGGCTACAAGAAGGCGATCGTGCGCGTGGCCGCCGGCCAGACGATCCCGGTGTTCGAGGGGGTGGTGTGACGTCATGGCCACCCGTTCCTTCAAGCCCACCTCGCCGGGTCGGCGCTTCATGGTGGTCTCGGACTTCGCCGAGATCACGAGGTCCGAGCCGGAGAAGAGCCTGCTGGCCCCGCGTCGGCGCCACGGCGGCCGCAACGTCAACGGGCGCATCACGACGCGCCACCAGGGCGGCGGCCACAAGCGGCGCTACCGCGTCATCGACTTCCGGCGCCAGAAGGACGGCGTGCCGGCGACGGTCGCCGCGATCGAGTACGACCCGAACCGCTCGGCGCGCATCGCGCTGCTGCACTACGCGGACGGCGCGAAGGCGTACATCCTCGCGCCGAGCCGGCTCGAGGTCGGCGCGACGGTGCAGTCCGGCCCGGACGTCGACGTGCGGCCCGGCAACTGCCTGCCGCTGCTCGCGATCCCGACCGGCACCACGGTGCACGCCATCGAGCTGCACCCCGGCCAGGGCGCCAAGATGGCCCGCTCCGCCGGCACGAGCGCGCAGCTCGTGGCCAAGGAGGCCGATCGCGCGCTGCTGCGCCTGCCGTCCGGCGAGCTGCGGCGCGTGCCGGTCACCTGCCGCGCCACCGTCGGCCAGGTCGGCAACCAGACGCACCAGAACGAGAAGAGCGGCAAGGCGGGTCGCTCGCGCTGGCTCGGCAAGCGGCCGGGCGTGCGCGGCACCGCGATGAACCCGGTCGACCACCCGCACGGCGGCGGCGAGGGCAAGAACAAGGGATCCCACCCGGTGACGCCGTGGGGCAAGCCGACGCTCGGCCGCCGCACGCGCGACCCGAAGAAGGCGTCCTCGGCAGACATCGTCCGCGGCCGTCGGCGCGGGAAGGGCAGGAAGTAGCAATGAGCCGGAGCTCCAAGAAGGGGCCCTACGTGGACGCTCGCCTGATGGCGCGCGTCGAGGGCCTCAACGCCACGCGCGAGAAGCGGATGCTGCGCACCTGGTCGCGCACCTCCACGATCTTCCCCGACATGGTGGGCCACACGATCGCGGTCCACGACGGGCGCAAGCACGTGCCCGTGTTCATCTCGGAGTCGATGGTCGGGCACAAGCTCGGCGAGTTCGCGCCGACCCGCACCTACCGCGGGCACGCCTCCGACAAGCAGTCCAAGCGGCGGTAGACGTGCCGAAGCGATTCTCCTACGACAACACGGGCCTCGTCCGCGCGCAGGCGCGCTGGGTGCGCTCGTCGCCGCAGAAGGCGCGGCTCGTGCTCGCGCACATCCGCGGCAAGAACGTGCTCGAGGCGCGGGCGCTGCTGCTGTACTCGAAGCGCGCCGTGGCCAAGGACATCGAGCTCGTGCTGCGCTCGGCCGTCGCCAACGCGGAGGCCAACCACGGCCTCTCGCCGGACGAGCTCATGGTGCACGAGGCGTTCGCCGACGACGGCGTCACGATCAAGCGCTGGCGCCCGCGTGCGCGCGGCCGCGCCAACCGCATCGAGAAGCGCACCACGCACATCACGCTGCTCCTGCGCCCGATCGACGGCGTCGTGTTCGAGGCCCCCCCGGAGCCCGAGCCGGAGCCCGTGGTCGAGGAGAAGCCGAAGCGCCGGCGCGGCTCGAAGGCCGCTGCCGCCGCTGCTGCGGCCGAGGTCGAGACCGCCGCCGCGGAGGCCCCCGAGGCCGAGGCGGAGGCTGCCGAGGAGGCGCCCGAGGCCGAGGCGGCCGAGGAGCCGGAGGCCGAGGCCGTCGTCGTGGACGACGAGGTCGAGGCGCCCGAGGACGTGGCGGAGGACGACGAGGCCGTGGCCGACAGTGAGCCGGCCGCGGACGAGCAAGACGACGATGACGAGCCGTCCGCGCAAGCCGACGGCAAGGAGTGACGAATGGGCCAGAAGGTTCACCCCGGCGGCCTGCGCGTCGGCATCATCCACGACTGGAAGTCGAACTGGTACTCGCGCAAGGAGTTCTCGAAGTACCTGATCGAGGACCTCCATATCCGCGAGCACATCTACGGCAAGCTCTCGCACGCGGGCCTCTCGGACATCCACATCCGCAAGGACTCGCAGAAGGTCACGGTCGACATCTACACGGCCCGGCCGGGCATCGTGATCGGCAAGTCGGGGATCGAGGTCGACGCGCTGCGCCGCGAGCTGCACGCCATGTGCGGGCGGCCCGTGCAGATCAACATCAACGAGATCAAGCGCCCCGAGCTGGACGCCAAGCTGATGGCGCAGTCGGTGGCCGAGCAGCTGCAGAACCGCGTGTCGTTCCGGCGCGCGATGAAGCGCTCCCTCGCCTCCGCCGTGCGCTCCGGCGCCCAGGGCGTCAAGGTGCAGTGCGGCGGCCGCCTGGGCGGCACGGAGATGTCGCGCTCGGAGAAGTACTCCGAGGGGCGCGTCCCGCTGCACACGCTGCGCGCCGACATCGACTACGGCTTCGCCGAGGCGAAGATGACCTACGGCCGCATCGGCGTGAAGGTCTGGATCAACAAGGGCGAGATCATGCCCGAGGGCTACGAGGGCGCCGACGGCCAGACGACGCGGCTCGGCGAGGTCGACGCGCGGCGTCGCCGCGGCGGTGCCCGCGTCGCTGACGGCGAGCTCGGTCCCGCGCGTCCGCAGCGGCGTGGCCGCGGCGGCGGCCCGGGTGGCGAGCGCGGACGCGGTCGCGGCCCTGGCGGCGGCGGTCCGGGCGGTCCGGGCGGTCCCGGCGGCGGTCGCGGTCCCGGTGGCGGCGGCGGTGGCCGCGGCTTCAGCGGTCCCGGCGGCGGCCGTGGGCCCGGTGGCCAGCAGCAGCAGGGTCCCGCCGGTCCCTCGAACCCGGCTGGCCGGCGCCCGCGCCCGCGTCCGGCCGACGAGGGCCAGCAGCGCCCGGCCAGCGACGCGCCGCCGCCCGAGGCGAGCGGCGAGTCGACGCCCCCGACCGAGACGTCGGGTGGCGGCGAGGGGGGTGAGGGCTGATGCTCCTGCCCCGTCGCGTCAAGCACCGGCGCGTGCATCGCGGCCGCCGTTCCGGCCTGACGAAGGGCGGCTCGCGCGTCAACTTCGGCGAGTACGGGCTCAAGTCCCTCGAGGCCGGCTGGGTCACCAGCCGCCAGATCGAGGCCGCCCGTATCGCGATGACGCGCAAGATCAAGCGCGGCGGCAAGGTGTGGATCAACATCTTCCCGGACAAGCCCGTGACCAAGAAGCCTGCCGAGACCCGCATGGGCTCCGGCAAGGGCTCGCCCGAGTTCTGGGTGGCCGTGGTCAAGCCCGGGCGCGTGATGTTCGAGCTCTCCGGCGTTCCGGAGCCCCTGGCCCGCGAGGCCATCCGGCTCGCCGCGATGAAGCTGCCGGTGAAGTGCAAGTTCGTCACACGGGAAGGTGATCTCCTTGAAGGCTAGGGAGGCACGGGACTTCGACGACACCGAGCTCGCCCGCCGCGTCTCCGAGGCGCGGGCAGAGCTCTTCAATCTGCGGTTCCAGCACGCCACGGGCGCGCTGGAGAACACCGCGCGCATCAAGGACGTGCGCCGTGACCTCGCTCGACTGCTGACGGTCGGGCGCGAGCGGGCCACGGAGGAGTAGGACATTGGCCAAGAAGGACAAGAACCCCGAGAGCGAGGACGTCGCGGCCGAGGCCGCCGACGCCGCGGCCGAGCCCGCGGCCGAGGAGGCCTCGACGGTCGAGGCGACGGCGGAGGCGGCCGACGAGGCCGCCACGGAGACCCCTGCCGACGAGCCCGCGGAGACCGAGGAGCCGGCCGCCGAGCCGGAGCCCGAGCCCGTGGCCGCGGCAGAGGAGCCGGCCGCCGAGGCGGAGGAGCCCGCAGCCGACGGAGCCCGCGGCCGAGGCCGAGGAGGCACCCGCCGCCGAGGAGAAGCCCGCCGCTGCGGCCAAGCCCGCGCGCAAGCGCACGGTCAAGGCCAAGGCCGGGGAGCCGCAGGAGGACGAGGGCCCGTCGGCCCGCGCGCCGCGCGGCGCCAAGGCCGAAGAAGGCCCCCGCCCCGCCGAAGAAGGCCAAGACGAAGGCCGAGCGCGGCACCTACGTGCGCACGCCGGCCGGCGAGTCGGCCCAGGGCCAGCGCCGCGAGCGCCGCGGCGTCGTCACCTCGGACAAGGGCGACAAGACCATCACCGTCCGCGTCGACGTGATGAAGGCCCATCCGAAGTACCACAAGATCATGCGCCGCTCGGTCACGCTGCACGCGCACGACGAGCAGAACTCGGCGCACATCGGCGACGTCGTGCGCGTCGTCGAGTGCCGGCCGCTGTCGCGCACCAAGCGCTGGCGCCTCGTGGAGATCGTCGAGGTGGCCCGGTGATCCAGGCCGAGACGCGCCTGCGCGTGGCGGACAACACCGGCGCGCGCGAGATCCTCTGCATCCGCGTCCGCGGCGGCTCGCGCCGGCGCTACGCGCGCGTGGGCGACATCATCGTGGCCACGGTCAAGCAGGCCACGCCGAACGGCAGCGTCAAGAAGGGCGAGGTCGTGCAGGCGGTGATCGTGCGCACGAAGAAGGCGCAGCTGCGCGACGACGGCACGAACATCGCGTTCGACGACAACGCCGCGGTGATCATCGACCCGGCGGGCAACCCCCGTGGCACGCGCATCTTCGGGCCCGTGGCGCGCGAGCTCCGCGAGCGCAACTACATGAAGATCGTCTCGCTCGCCCCGGAGGTGCTCTGATGGCGAAGCTCAAGATCCGCAAGGGCGACACCGTCCAGATCCTCAAGGGCAAGGAGCGCGACCGCGGCAAGCGCGGCCACGTGCTCGAGGTGCTGACGGAGGAGGGGCGCCTCATCGTCGAGGGCCGCAACCTCGTCAAGAAGCACGAGCGCTCGCGCCCGGTCAAGGGCACGCGCGGCGCGCAGATGACGCCGGGCGGCATCCTCGAGACCGAGGCGCCGATCCAGGTGTCCAACGTCGGCCTCGTCTGCCCCCGCTGCGACAAGGTCACGCGCGTGAAGATGACGTTCCTCCCCGACGGCACCAAGCGCCGGACCTGCCAGCACTGCGGCGACCAGGTGGATCAGTGATGGCCGAGGTGACGTACACGGCACGGCTGAAGGCGCGCTACCTCGAGGAGGTCCGCGACCGCCTCCAGGAGAAGCACGGCTACAAGAGCCCGATGCAGATCCCGCGGCTGCTCAAGGTCACCCTCAACATGGGCGTCGGCGAGGCCAAGACGGACTCCAAGGTGCTCGACCACGCCGTCGCGCAGCTGACCCAGATCGCGGGCCAGCAGCCGATCATCACCAAGGCGCGCAGGTCGATCGCGGGCTTCAAGATCCGCGAGGGGATGCCCATCGGCGCGAAGGTCACGCTGCGCGGCGACCGGATGTACGAGTTCCTCGATCGCCTGATGACCATCGCCATGCCGCGCATCCGCGACTTCCGCGGGATCGACCCCAACGCCTTCGACGGGCGGGGCAACTTCTCCGTCGGCATCCGGGAGCAGATCATCTTCCCGGAGATCGACTACGACGCAATCGACAAGGTGCGGGGCCTGGACGTGGCGATCACCACGAGCGCCGCGACCGACGACGAGGCACGAGATCTCCTGCGGGAGCTCGGTATGCCGTTCAGGGCCGCGTGAAGGATTCGGTATGGCGAAGACAGGTCTAAGAGTCAAGCAGCAGCGCCCGGCCAAGTTCCGGGTCCGCGCGTACACGCGCTGCCAGAAGTGCGGCCGCTCGCGCGCGGTCTACAAGAAGTTCGGGCTCTGCCGGATCTGCCTGCGGACGCTCGCCCACCAGGGCGTCATCCCGGGCATGACGAAGTCGAGCTGGTGAGGCGGTCATGACGTCCGATCCGATCGCGGACATGCTGACGCGCATCCGCAACGCCAACCTCGCGCTGCACGACGACGTGGTCATGCCGACCTCGAACGTGCGCCGCGAGATCGCCCGCATCCTCCTCGAGGAGGGCTACATCACGGAGTGGCGCGAAGAGAGCGCCGCACCGGTGGGCAAGCTCGTCATCACCCTCAAGTACGGGCAGGGGCGCGAGCGCGTGATCTCCGGGATCAAGCGCGTGTCCAAGCCCGGCCGGCGCATCTACGCCTCCAAGGACCGCCTCCCGCGCGTCCTCGGCGGCATGGGCACGGCCATCCTGTCCACCTCGACCGGCATGATCACCGCCTCGGAGGCCGCCCAGCGCGGCGTCGGTGGCGAGGTCCTGGCCTTCGTGTGGTAGCTCGATGAGTCGTATCGGACGCCGCCCCATCGACGTGCCCGCCGGGGTCGAGGTCGTGGTCGAGACCGGCCGCGTGGCCGTGTCGGGCCCCAGGGGCTCGCTGCAGGAGAGCTTCTCGCACGACATCACGGTCGAGAAGCAGGACGGCAGCATCGTCGTCACGCGCCCGACCGACCGGCCGGAGCACCGTGCCCTGCACGGGCTGGTGCGGACGCTGGTGGCCAACATGGTCACGGGCGTCACCGCCGGGTACGAGAAGCGCCTCGAGATCCAGGGGGTCGGCTACCGTGCCAACCTCCGGGGCAGCGACATCGAGTTCGCCCTCGGCTACTCCCACACCATCACGGTGAAGCCCCCCAAGGGCATCGAGTTCGAGGTGCCGACGCCGACGGCGGTCGTCGTCAAGGGCATCGACAAGCAGCAGGTCGGCCAGGTAGCGGCGGAGATCCGCAAGCTGCGGCCGCCGGAGCCCTACAAGGGCAAGGGCATCCGCTACCAGGGCGAGTACGTCCAGCGCAAGGTGGGCAAGCGCGCGTAGTCGCGCCAGCCGAGCGCCGGATCATCGAGACGAGACAGGACCAGAACCACATCATGGCCAGGATCACGAAGCGCGACGCGCGGCTCCGCCGGCACCGCCGGGTGCGGGGCAAGGTGGCCGGGACGGCGGCGCGCCCGCGCCTGGCCGTCTTCCGCTCGAACGCGGCCATCTACGCGCAGATCATCGACGACGAGCACGGCCACACCATCGCTGCGGCGGACTCGCGCGGCGTCGGTGACGGCGACAAGAGCGCCCGCGCCAAGGAGGCCGGCAAGCTGCTGGCCGAGCGGGCGAAGGCGGCAGGCATCGAGGCCGTGGTCTTCGACCGCGGCGGCTACCTGTACCACGGCCGTGTGAAGGCGCTCGCCGACGGCGCGCGCGAGGGAGGACTGCACTTCTAATGGGCCGCATTCCGCAGGAGCGGGACGGCCGCGAGCTCCAGGAGCGCGTGGTCGAGATCAACCGTGTGGCGAAGGTCGTCAAGGGCGGCCGTCGCTTCTCCTTCACCGCCCTGGTGGTCGTTGGTGACGAGGTCGACCAGGTCGGCATCGGCTACGGCAAGGCGAAGGAGGTCCCGGTCGCCATCCAGAAGGCGGTCGAGGACGCCAAGAAGAACATGTTCAAGGTGCCGAAGCACATGAACACCATCACGCACGAGGTGCTCGGCGTCTTCGGCGCGGGCCGCGTCATGCTCAAGCCGGCCTCGCCCGGTACCGGCGTCATCGCCGGGGCGGGCGCGCGCGCCGTGCTGGAGCTCGCGGGCCTGCGCGACGTGCTCGCGAAGTCGCTGGGCACGTCCAACCCGATCAACCTCTGCCGTGCGACCGAGACCGCCCTGCGCAACCTGCGCCGGCCGGAGGACGTCGCGAGGCTGCGGGGCAAGCGCGTGGACGAGATCCTGCCGCGCCGCGTCCGGCCGCAGCCGGAGCCCGAGGTCGGCGAGGTCGCGGTCTGATGGCGCAGGTGATGGTGACGCAGGTGAGGTCGTCGATCCGCGTCCAGCGCGACCACCGCGGCACGCTGCGGGCGCTGGGCCTCGGCCGCATCGGCAAGAGCCGCGTGCACGAGGACTCGCCGTCGCTGCGCGGGATGCTCCACCAGGTCGGCTACCTCGTGCGCGTCGAGCAGCAGGAGAGCTGACGTGACCGACCTCGGACTCCACAACCTGCACCCGGCCGCCGGGTCGCACCGCACGCGCAAGCGCGTCGGGCGCGGCACCGCGTCGGGGACGGGCAAGACCTCGGGCCGCGGGCAGAAGGGCCAGAAGGCGCGCTCGGGCTCGCACTACATGCGCCCGGGCTTCGAGGGCGGCCAGATGCCGCTCTACATGCGGCTCGGCAAGCTGCGCGGCCCGCACATGAAGAAGTCCATGCCGATGGGCCCGTTCCGGACGTCGAACGAGATCGTCAACCTCGAGCAGCTCGCGGAGCGGTTCGAGGCGGGCGCCGAGGTGACGCCCGCGACGCTCGTCGCCGTCGGCCTGCTGAAGCACACGCGCGAGCCCGTCAAGGTGCTCGGGCGCGGCGAGCTGTCCGTCGCCCTGACCGTCTCCGCGCACGCCTTCTCGGCGAGCGCGCGGCAGAAGATCGAGGCGGCCGGCGGCACCGTCACCGTGCTCGATCGCGGGCCGAAGCCGGCCGACGCCGAGGCCGCAGCGCCGGCCGCCGATGCCGCCGCCCCGGCCAAGCCGAAGTCCCGCGCCAAGAAGGCCAAGGAGCCGGCCGCCGACGAGGCGCCGGCCGCCGAGGAGCCCGTGGCGGACGAGCCCGCCGCCGGTACGCCGGAGGCGTCCGCGGACGCCGACGACAGCGAGACGGCCGACGAGGCCAGCGAGGCGGACGAGACGGACGACGCCGAGGCGGAGTGACGCGGTGCTGACCGCGATCGTCCACGCCTTCAAGGTTCCGGAGCTCCGCAGGCGCCTCGCGTTCACGGCGCTCATCCTGGCGCTGTACCGCGCGGGTTCGTGGCTGCCCACGCCTGGCGTGGACACGAACGAGGTGCAGGGGTTCTTCGACTCCGGCGCCGGCTCGACGATCCTCGGCTACCTGAACCTGTTCAGCGGCCAGGCGCTGCAGAACCTGTCGCTGTTCGCGCTCGGGATCATGCCGTACATCACGGCCTCGATCATCATCCAGCTGCTGCAGGTCGTGATCCCCGCGCTGGAGAAGCTCCGCAAGGAGGGCGAGGCCGGGCAGAAGCGCATCACGCAGTACACGCGCTACCTCACGGTGGCGCTCGCGGCGCTGCAGTCCGCCGGCTACGTCTTCCTGTTCCACAACGGGTCGGTCATCGGCGGGTCGAACATCCTGCCCGACCTCACGGTCCGCTCCTTCCTGCTGATCGTGCTGACCCTGACGGCGGGCACGACGCTGCTCATGTGGATGGGCGAGCTCATCACGCAGCGCGGCGTCGGCAACGGCATGTCGCTGCTGATCTTCGCGTCGATCCTGACGTCGGTGCCCATCGCGGTGCAGGCGTGGGTCAACTCGAGCACGTTCCAGCGCCTGTCGCTGCCGATCGTGATCCTCGGCGTGATCCTGGCGGTGGTCTTCATCAACGAGGGCCAGCGGCGGATCCCGATCCAGTACGCCAAACGCATGGTCGGCCGCCGCATGACCTCGGGCGGCTCCACGTACATGCCGCTGCGCGTCAACATGGCGGGCGTCATCCCGGTCATCTTCGCGGTGGCGGTGCTGTTCTTCCCGCCGACGATCGGGCAGCTGATCCCGTCGCTGTCGTGGCTCGCGGAGGTCTTCGCGCCGACGACGTGGCCGTCGATCATCCTCGAGTTCGCGCTGATCGTGATCTTCACGTTCTTCTACACCGCGGTGCAGTTCAACCCGACGGAGCAGGCGGACAACCTGAAGAAGTACGGCGGCTTCATCCCCGGCGTGCGCCCGGGCCGGCCGACGGCGGAGTACCTCGACCGCGTCATCACGCGGCTCACGCTGCCGGGCGCGATCTACCTGGGGATCATCGCGGTGCTGCCGACGATCTTCATCCGCTACGCGGGCTTCTCGCAGGCCGTCGCCCGCGGGCTCGGCGGCACGTCCGTGCTGATCGTGGTGGGCGTGGCCCTCGACACCGTGCGACAGATGGAGTCGCAGGTCATGATGCGCCACTACGAGGGCTTCCTGAAGTAGGCCCATGGCTCGCGACCTGATCATCTTCGGCCCGCCCGGGGCGGGGAAGGGCACGCAGGCGCCGCGCCTGGCGGAGGCGCTCGGCGTGCCGCACGTGTCGACCGGCGACATGCTGCGCGAGCACCGCAGGGGGAACACCTCGCTCGGGCGGGAGGCGCAGGAGTACATGGACGCCGGCGCGCTGGTGCCCGACGAGCTGGTGGTGCGGATGCTCAAGCTCCGCCTGGAGCAGCCCGACGCGCAGCCCGGCGTGCTGCTGGACGGCTTCCCGCGCACGCTCGCGCAGGCGCACGGCGCTGGACGAGATGCTGGAGGAGGCGGGCCGCGAGATCGAGCGGCTGCTGGTGCTCGACGTGAGCGAGGACGAGGTCGTCCGGCGCATCTCGTCGCGTGTCGGCCCGGACGGCACGCGCCGCTCGGACGACGAGCCCGACGTCGTGCACCGGCGCTTCGGCGTGTACCTGCAGGAGACGCTGCCGGTGCGCGACCACTACCGCGATCGCGGCACGCCGGAGAGCGCGGTGGACGGCACCGGCACGCTCGACGAGGTGTACGAGCGGCTGCGGGTGGCGCTGGGGCTCGCGTGATCGTCCGCAAGTCCTCCCGCGAGCTGGCCAAGATGGCCGCCGCCGGCGAGGTGGTCGCGGAGACCCTCGCCGCCATGCGCGACACGGCGCGCCCCGGCGTGACGACGGCCGAGCTCGACCGCCTGGCCGAGCGCACCATCCGCCGGCGCGGCGGCATCCCGACCTTCAAGGGCTACCGCGGCTTCCCGGGCTCGATCTGCGCGTCGCCGAACGACATGATCGTCCACGGCATCCCGGGCGCGTACACGCTCGCCGACGGCGACGTCCTGTCCGTCGACGTCGGCGTGACGCTGCGCGGCTTCGTGGCCGACTCCGCGGTCACGCTGCCGATCGGCAACGTCGACCCGGAGCGCCTGCGGCTGCTGGAGACCTGCCAGCGCTCGCTGTTCGCCGCGATCGAGGCGACGCGCGTCGGCAACCACCTCTCCGACATCGGCCACGCGGTGCAGACGGTCGTGGAGGACGCCGGCTTCTCGGTCGTCCGGGCGCTGGTCGGCCACGGCGTCGGCCGCAACATGCACGAGGATCCCCAGATCCCGAACTACGGGCCGCCGGGGCGCGGGCCGGAGCTGAAGGAGGGGATGGTGTTCGCGATCGAGCCGATGATCACGGCGGGCGCCTGGGACATCCAGGTGGACGACGACGGCTGGTCGATCTACACCACCGACGGCTCGATGGCCTCGCACTTCGAGCACACCGTCGCGGTGACGACCGACGGCCCGCGGGTGCTGACGCGCCCGGCGACGGGCTCGGTCGTCGACGAGCCGATCGCCGGCCGCTCGGCGGCGTAGCGGCGCTCGGCGGCGCCGTTGCGGCGCCGTCGGGGCGCGCGGCCAGGGCGCGCGGAAGGCGCGCGGTCCGCGGCGCGCGGAAGCCCGCGGTCCTCACCGCCTCCGCGCGGACCGTGCCAAATGGGCCGAGCGGCTCGCCCAAGTGTGGTCACGGGAGGCG
This sequence comes from uncultured Actinomycetota bacterium, assembly GCA_963767885.1. Taxonomy (GTDB): domain Bacteria; phylum Actinomycetota; class Thermoleophilia; order Gaiellales; family F1-60-MAGs149; genus CAVYFW01. Next base: position 17,291 of record CAVYFW010000025.1, on the reverse strand, counting down.
CACGGATCGCACGGCCTCCGCGCGGACCGTGCCAAATGGGCCGAGCGGCTCGCCCAAGTGTGGTCACGGAAGGCGCACGGATCGCACGGCCTCCGCGCGGACCGTGCCAAATGGGCCGAGCGGCTCGCCCGAGTGTGGTCACGGAAGGCGCACGGATCGCACGGCCTCCGCGCGGACCGTGCCAAATGGGCCGAGCGGCTCGCCCGAGTGTGGTCACGGAAGGCGCACGGACCGCACGGCCTCCGCGCGGACCGTGCCAAATGGGCCGAGCGGCTCGCCCGAGTGTGGTCACGGAAGGCGCACGGACCGCGCCACCTCCGCGCGGACCGTGCCAAGTCGGCCGGGCGCGTCGCCACAATGGCCGCGTGGAGCCGCTCACATCCTCGGATCCGGGGCGTTCGACTCGCCGCGAGTCCGGGTATCACCGCGTCGTGACGGACGACGGGTGCTTCGATCGCGCGGCGGTCGTGGAGCGCGTGACGGTGGCGACCGCGCTGCCGACCGGTGCCGTGCTGGCCGCGGCGACCGTGCTGTGGGCCGGCGACGTGGCGGGGGCGCTGCTCGTCTGCGCGACCGGCGCTGTCGGGATCGCGACGCTGCTGTACCTGGCCGAGGGCCTCGTGTCGCGGCCGGGGCGCCTCGGCGGGCTCGACGGACGGCCCGTCGCCGCCGGGCGCGACACCACCCGTCGTGCGCTGCCGGGCCTGCTGGCCGCGTCGCTCGCGCTGGCCGTGCTGTTCGCCGTCGTGTGGGGCGTGTCCGGCTCGCCGTCCGCGCTGGTCGCCGCCCTGCCGCTCGGTGCGGGCCTCGATGCGCTCGTCGCCGCCCTCATGCTCCGGCGCTTCGAGCGGCGGCACCACGCCGTCGTGCTCGTCGACCGCGGCTCCGCGTGGCCGTGGAGCAGCCGCGAGGTGACGCTCTCGCCCGCCGCCGCATCGGTGCTCGCGGCGCGGCGCCAGGCCGCGCCCGCCACGGTCGCGCTGCCGCAGGGCTGAGCCCGCCTGCGGCCCTCGCCGCATCGCCAGCCGCGCCGATCGCCGAACGTCACGGTTCCGTCGCGCCGCCTTGCACTACTGTGCACCGCGTAGTACCGTGCAGACGACGAGTGGAGGGAGGCGACGTGGATCGAAGCCAGCTCCTGCGCGGCACGCTCGACGCCGCGGTCCTGGCGGTCATCGCGGAGCAGGACGGGTACGGGTACGACGTGCTCCGGCGCCTGCGCGACGGCGGGCTCGCCGACGTCGGCGACGCGTCGGTGTACGGCACGCTGCGCCGCCTCTACCGGGGCGGTGCGCTGACGTCGTACGTCGTGCCCTCCGAGGAGGGGCCGCACCGGCGCTACTACGGCATCACGGATCGCGGGCGCGACCAGCTCGTGGAGGCGCGCTCGACGTGGCGCGACTTCGCGGGCGCCCTGTCCCGCCTGCTGCAAACGGACGCGGAGGTCACGGCATGACGACGACGACGGGCCTCCCGCCCGAGCTCGAGGCCTACCTCGCGGCCGTGCGGACCACGCTCGCCGACCTCGCCCCGGAGGAGCGCGACGACCTGCTCGGCGAGCTGCAGGCCGCGCTGCTCGAGGCCGCCGGCGAGGGCGACGGCCCGATCGCCGCGCGCCTCGGCCCGCCCGAGGAGTTCGCCGCGGAGCTCCGCGCCTCCGCGGGCCTCGATCCGGCGCCCCCGCCGGATCCGGCGCAGGACGGCCGCCGGGACTGGCGCGCCGACCTGCGCCGGGTCGCCGAGCCGCTCCGCCGCGTCGGACACGAGCTCGCTCCGATCTGGTGGGTCGGGCGCGCGTACCTGCTCGTGGCCGCGCTCGCGGTCGCGGGCACGTTCGAGTGGTCGTTCCGCCAGCCCGCCCTGCCGCGCATCTCGAACACCGGCGTGACGATCACCGTGCTCGCAGTGGCGGCGGTCGTCTCGGTGCTGCTCGGCCTGCTCGTCCGGCGCGCCGGCCCGGTGGCGCGTGCGGTCTCGACCGCGTTCGACGTGCTGATCCTGCTGCTCGCGATCCCCGTCCTCTCGCACATCGTCGACGCGGAGCCGTACCAGCTGCCGCCCCAGGTGATCGAGGTGCCGAGCGCGCAGCCCGACGGCCTGTCCTTCTTCGGCGGGCCGGTGACCAACATCTACGCCTACGACCGGCAGGGCCAGCCCCTCTACGACGTGCGGCTCTTCGACCAGAACGGCGCGCCGCTCGACGTCTACCAGGACGCGAAGGACCCGCTGCGCCGCGCGGTGTTCGACGAGCGCGGCGTGCTGCTCCTGAACACGTTCCCGATCCGCTTCTACGACCCCGGCACGGAGACGGTGTCCGACCCCGCCGCCGCGCCTCCGGTCGACACGACGCCGATCCAGACGCCGCCGCTGCTCGACGCGGGGACGACGTCAACGGGGACGACCACGCCCTAGACCGCCACGAACGGCCAGGATCCTGCCCGAATTCGGGCAGGATCCTTGGCAAGCGAGGCTGATAGACCCACAATTGGCCGGTGCACGCCACGCGCACCGCCGACCTCGCCGACCTGCTCGCGCACCTCGAGCGCACCACGCCGCTCTCCCTCGCGCAGCGCGAGCGGCTGGTCGAAGAGGTCGTCGCCTACTTCTCGGAGACGGTCGACGAGATGGTGCGCCGGCGGCACCGCGAGCTCCAGCGCGAGGGGCTCGCGAACGAGGAGATCTTCGCCCGCATCGGCGACGAGGTGGCGGCGCGGCGGTTCCGCGCGCCCGACCTCTCGGCCCGCCAGCTGCGGCGCATCGTCTACGGCTGAAGGGCCAGGGGAGGAACCGCCGTGTGCGGCATCGTCGGCTACGTTGGGCGCCTGCCCGTGGTCCCCGTTCTGCTCGAGGGGCTCGCCCGCGTCGAGTACCGCGGCTACGACTCGGCGGGCATCGCCGTGCTCTCGCCCCGCGACGAGCTCAAGGTGTACCGCCGCCGCGGCAAGCTCGGCGCGCTGACCGAGGCCCTGCCGCGCCGGCTGGCCGGGCGGGTCGGCCTCGGGCACACCCGCTGGGCGACGCACGGCGAGCCGAGCGACGAGAACGCGCACCCGCACGTCGACGCCGCCGGGCGCGTCGCGATCATCCACAACGGCATCCTCGAGAACGCCGCCGAGCTGCGCGCGCTGCTCGAGGCCGGTGGCGTGGAGCTCACCAGCGAGACCGACTCCGAGTGCCTCGCGCACCTCATCGCCGACCGCCTGGCCCAGGGGGACGTGCTCGAGGAGGCGGTCCGCAACGCGCTCGCCGACGTGGAGGGGACGTACGGCCTGGCCGTGATCGACGCCGGCCACCCGGACCGCATCGTCGTCGCGCGTCGCGGCTCGCCGGTGCTGCTCGGCATCGGCGAGCACGAGATGCTCGTGGCGTCCGATGCCGCCGCCCTCGTGCGCTACACACGCCAGGTCGTGACGCTCGACGACGGCGAGCTCGCGGTGCTGACCGCCGACGGCTACCGCACGTTCGACCTCGACATGACGCCGACGCAGAAGCGGTCGTTCGACATCGACTGGTCGCCGGACGACCTCGACCGCGGCGGCCACGAGCACTTCATGCGCAAGGAGATCCTGGAGCAGCCACAGGCCATCGAGCGCGCGCTGCGCGGGCGGCTGGACGACCGCTTCGCCACCGCGCACCTCGGCGGCGTGCAGCTCGACGCGCGCGCGGCGCTCGGCATCCGGCGCGTGCGGCTGCTGGGCTGCGGCACCGCCTACTACGCCGGCCTGGCGGGCGCGCAGCTGATCGAGGACGCTGGCCCGCATCCCGGCCGACGCCGAGCCGGCGGCCGAGTTCCGCTACCGCAACCCGGTGGTCGAGCAGGACACGCTGTACATCGCGATCAGCCAGTCGGGCGAGACGGCGGACACGCTCGCCGCCGTGCAGGAGGTCAACCGCCGCGGCGGCCGCACCCTCGCGCTGGTCAACGTCGTCGGCTCGTCGATCGCCCGCGAGTGCGACGGCATCTACCTGCACGCCGGCCCCGAGGTCTCGGTCGCCTCGACCAAGGCCTTCACGTCGATGCTGGTCTGCCTGGGCCTGCTGGCGCTGCACCTGGGCCGCGTGCGCGACCTCGGGCCGGCCGACGGCGCCCGCCTCGTCGCCGGGCTGCGCGACCTGCCGGGCAAGGTCGAGCGCGTGCTGGAGCAGGAGGACGCGATCGCGGGCATCGCGGAGCGCTACGCCGACCGCTCGTCGCTCTTCTTCGTCGGGCGCCACCGCGGCTACCCGATCGCGCTGGAGGGCGCCCAGAAGCTGAAGGAGATCTCCTACATCCACGCGGAGGCGTACCAGGCCAGCGAGCTGAAGCACGGCCCGCTGGCGCTCGTCTCGCCCGAGTTCCCCGTCGTCGCGATCGTCCCGGACGACCACGTGTGGGAGAAGAACCTCTCGACCGTCCAGCAGGTCCGCGCGCGCCGCGGGCCGGTGATCGGCGTGGTGCAGGAGGGCCGGGAGCGCGCCGCGCTGGGCGAGCTCCTGGACGAGATCATCGTCGTGCCGGCCTGCGAGCCCGAGCTCGCGCCCGTGCTGCTCTCGGTGCCGCTGCAGCTGCTCGCGTACCACGCCGCCGTCGCGCTCGGACGCGACGTCGACCAGCCGCGCAACCTCGCCAAGAGCGTGACCGTCGAGTAGGAGCGCCGGCGCTATTCCCGCCGGCCGGTGAGGCGGCATCCGGTCGTCCGCGCTACATTGCACGCCGGTTTGCGGACGCGCGCCGTCGGTGCGCGGCTACCGCAGCGCCTGGCGGTGAGTGTTTGGTACTGTTCGCCGTCGCGGCCGACGTCGACGCGCGCCCTCGCGCGCCGTCAGGCCCGGAGTCCTCCACCCGCATCGCACCGCCGTCGCCGTCCGACGGCCGGGGGGTACAGCATGAAAGTCCGTCCCAGCGTCAAGGTCATGTGCGACAAGTGCCGGATCATCCGGCGCGGCGGCGCTGTGCTGGTGATTTGTCAGAACCCGCGGCACAAGCAGCGGCAGGGATAGGGGGCACGGAGCGTGGCGCGTATCGCCGGCGTCAACATCCCGCGCGAGAAGCGGGTGGAGATCGGCCTGACGTACATCTACGGGATCGGCAGGTCGACCGCCCAGAAGGTGCTGGGCGACCTCGGCATCGACCTCAACACGAAGGTCCGCGACCTCACGGATGAGGAGGTCGCGCGGCTCCGCGCACACATCGACGCGAACGTGCAGGTCGAAGGTGACCTGCGCCGCGAGCGCTCCGCGAACGTCAAGCGCCTGATGGAGATCGGCTGCTACCGCGGCCTCCGTCACCGGCGCGGCCTGCCCGTCAACGGGCAGCGCACGAAGACGAATGCGCGCACGCGGAAGGGCCCGAAGAAGACCGTCGGGCGCTCCCGCAGCAAGAAGTAGACAAGGTCAGCAGGAAAGGACTCGGGCCCACCTCTATGGCTCCCCCGCGCAGGACAGGCGGAACCCGCGGCCGCACGCGCCGCAAGGTACGCAAGAACATCGCCGTCGGACAGGCGCATATCAAGACGTCGTTCAACAACACGATCGTCGCCCTCACCGACAAGGAGGGCAACGTCATCGCGTGGAAGAGCGCTGGCGCGGCCGGCTTCAAGGGCTCGCGCAAGTCGACGCCGTTCGCCGCCCAGGTCACGGCCGACCTCGCCGCGCGCGAGGGGATGGAGCACGGCCTCCAGAAGGTCGAGGTCTTCGTCAAGGGGCCGGGCTCCGGTCGCGAGACGGCGGTGCGCTCGCTGCAGGCCGCCGGCCTCGAGGTCGTGTCGGTCCGCGACGTCACCCCGCAGGCGCACAATGGCTGCCGCCCGCGCAAGCGGCGCCGGGTCTAGGGAGGCGCCGCCATGGCCAGGACGATCAGCCCCAAGTGCAAGCAGTGCCGCCGCGAGGGCGTGAAGCTCTTCCTCAAGGGCGAGCGCTGCCTGACGGAGAAGTGCGCCATCGAGCGCCGCGCGTACCCGCCCGGACAGCACGGGCGCGGCCGCACCAAGCAGTCCGAGTACCTCCTGCAGCTGCGCGAGAAGCAGAAGGCCCGCCGCTACTACGGCGTGCTGGAGAAGCAGTTCCGCTCGTACTACGAGAAGGCCTCGCGCCGCACCGGGATCACCGGTGAGAACCTGCTGCGGATGCTCGAGATGCGCCTCGACAACGTGGTCTACCGGCTCGGCTTCGCGGCCTCGCGCGCCCAGGCGCGCCAGCTCGTGCGGCACGGCCACTTCCACGTGAACGGGCGGCGGGTCAACATCCCGTCCTACCAGGTCCGTCCCGACGACATCGTCTCGATGAAGCCGGGCGCGGCAGGCGAGACCGCCATCCGCGACGCGACCGACCTCACGGCCTCGGTGCAGGGCTGGCTGCAGGCCGACCACGACAATCTCACGGGCAAGGTCCTTCGCTTCCCTGATCGGGAGGAGATCGACACCCCAGTACAGGAGCAGCTCATCGTCGAGCTGTACTCGAAGTGATGCCCACGATGGCCGACAGCAGAATCCTCCCGCGGATCACCCACGAGGACGTCAACGAGACCGAAGGCGTGTTCACGGTCGAGCCGCTCGACCGCGGCTACGGCTACACGTTCGGCAACTCGCTGCGCCGCGTCCTCCTCTCCTCTCTCGAGGGAGCGGCGGTCACGCAGGTCAAGATCGAGGGCGCCCTCCACGAGTTCACGACGGTCGCCGGCGTCCGCGAGGACGTCATCGACCTCATCCTCAACCTCAAGGGCCTCGTCTGCCGTATCCACGGCGACGACGAGCTCAAGGAGGTCGAGGCGGACATCGTCAAGGAGGGCCCCGGCAAGGTCTATGCGCGCGACATCGCCGCGCCCAGCGACCTCGAGATCATCAACCCGGACCTCTACATCTGCGAGCTGCAGGATGGCGCGCGGCTCGAGATGACCCTCACGATCGCCAAGGGCCGCGGCTACGTCCCGGCCGAGGGCAACAAGAGCCACGAGTCCACGATCGGGGTCATCCCGGTCGACGCCATCTTCTCGCCCGTGCGGCGCGTGACGTACCACGTCGACGCCGCCCGCGTCGGGCAGCGGACGGACTACGACAAGCTGACGATCGACGTCAAGACCAACGGCTCGGTCGATCCGCGCAAGGCGCTCGAGCAGGCCGCCAAGATCCTCATCGAGCAGCTGAACATCTTCGCCAACCTCGACCCGGAAGAGCTCCAGGCCGGGATGACGCGCGCCGCCGGCGCCGTCGAGGCCGAGGTGCCGCAGGCGCACGGGATGGAGAACATCCTGATCGAGGAGCTGGAGCTCGGCGTCCGCTCCTACAACTGCCTGAAGCGCGTCGGGATCGAGACGATCGGCGACCTCGTGTCGAAGACCGAGCAGGAGCTCGCGGCGATCCCGAACTTCGGCAAGAAGTCGATCGAAGAGGTCAAGGCGACCCTCGCCACGCACAACCTGTACCTCCGGGGCGACGAGCCGTGAGGCACAAGAGCAAGGGCCGCAAGCTGGGCCGCGACAGCGCGCACCGCAAGGCGCTGTTCTCGAACCTCACCGGCGCTCTCGTCACGCACGGCCGCATCAAGACCACCCTGGCCAAGGCCAAGGAGGTGCGGCCCATCGCCGAGCGCATGGTCACGCTGGGCAAGCGCGGCGATCTCCACGCGCGCCGGCAGGCGAAGGCCTTCCTGCGCTCCGGCGACGTCGTGCACGTCCTCTTCGCGGAGGTCGCTCCGCGGTTCACCGAGCGGCAGGGTGGCTACACCCGGATCGTGAAGCTCGGGCCGCGGCAGGGCGACGGCGCGGAGATGGCGTACATCGAGTGGGTCGACTGACGGCTGGGCGTCCGTCGCGGCCGGTAACGTGCCAGACCGGTGAACGTCGCCGAGCGTGAGGTCCGTGCGGGCACCGTCTCGCTATCGCTGCCCCTGGGCTGGGAGGATCGGACCGTCCTCACCATCAGCGGGCCGCCGATCGGCGGCATCGCCCCGAACGTCGTCGTCACCCGCGAGACGCTGTGCGACCACATGGGCCTCGGCGGCTTCGCGAGCGGCTGGCTCAACCGGCTCGCCGACGAGCTCCCGGTGCGCGAGGACCGGCCCGTCGAGCACGGGCACATCGCCGGACGCCGCGCGCAGATCCGCGTCGTGAGCTGGTCGGCGGCCGGCGCCAGCGTGCGCCAACTCGTGGCGTTGTTCTGCACGGAGGTCGACGCCTACGCGGTCGTCTGCACCGCGCCGGCCGACGCCTTCGACGCGCTTGAACCGTCGTTCCGCGAGCTGCTCGTCGGCCTGCGGATCGCGCAGCAGGAGGGCGAGTGACCCAGCGCATCGAGGCGGCGGACGCGTACCGCGAGCTCGGCGACCGCCTCGCGGTCGACGACCCCGCGAGCGCCGAGGTCGCCTACCGGCGCGCCCTCGACTACGAGCCCTCGCTGCCCGACGTCTACGTGCGCCTCGCGGCGACGCTGATCCGCCTCGGGCGGCTGTGTGAGGCGGAGGGGCACCTGCGCGCCGCACGCCGGCTCGACGACCGCCACGAGGGCGCCGCGCGGCTCTCGGCCGACCTGCTCCAGGCCCGCGGCCGCCTGGTCGAGGCGCTGGCGTGCCTCGGCGGCTGCGCGCGCGGCGGCTCGCCGCTCCTGCTGACCGAGTACGGCGACGTGCTCGCGCGGCTCGGCCTGCTCGACGAGGCGGAGCTCGCGTACCGCCAGGCGATCGCCGCCGGCGAGTGCGCCGAGACGCGCACGAACCTCGGCCTCCTGCTGCTCGACCGCGGCGACCGGGACGGTGCGTTGCGGGAGTTCGAGCGTGCGCTGGTGCTCGACCCGTCGGCGCCCGAGGCCGCCGTCAACCGCGCGAACGTGCTGGTCGAGCTCGGCCGGCTGGCGGAGGCGCAGGAGCTGTTCGAGGCGTTGGCCCGGGCCAGCGAGACGCGCGCGCCCGCCCTCTGGGGCCTGGCCGCACTGGCCGACTCGCGCGGTTCCAGCGCCGAGGCCGCCCGCTCGCGGGCCGAGGCCGCCGCGCTGTGGCCGTCCCTGGCGGAGCTCTCGGCGACGAACGGCCGCGCGCCGCACGCGGAGGGATGAGCGGGGGGCGCGTGCGCCGGGTCGTCCTCGCGACGATCCGGGTTGCGGTCGGCGTCTTCTTCACGGCCGCCGGCATCCAGAAGCTGCTCGACCACGACGACTTCGTGGTGCGCTTCGACCGCTGGGGCCTCCCGTCGCCGTCGACGCTGGCCTATCTCTCGGCCGGGATCGAGATCGTCGCGGGCATCGTCCTGCTGCTCGGGCTCGCCACCCGCTTCGCCGCCCTGGTGCTGCTCCTGGAGATGCTGGTCATGCTGGCCACGGCCGGCCGCGTGGACGGCGGCACGGAGCTCGTCATCCCGGGCGTGCTGGCCTTCTTCTGCCTGATCCTGGTCGCCCGCGGTGGCGGCGGCTGGCAGCTGCTCGACGTGCTCGACCCGCCGAGCGGGCCGAGACCGTTCGGGCCCTCACGCCCGTGATCCTGCGGCTCGGCCTCGCGTACGACGGCACCGGCTTCCGCGGCTGGGCGGTGCAGCCCGGCATGCGGACGGTGCAGGGCGTGCTGCAGGAGGCGCTCGACCGCGTGTATCCGGGCTGGTCGGCGCTGCACGTCGCGGGCCGCACCGACGCGGGGGTGCACGCCGTGGCCCAGGTCGCCAGCTGCACGGTCGGCGGCGGCCCGCCCGTCGCCGCCGCGGCGCGCGCGCTGACGGACGCGCTGCCGTCGGACGTCGCGGTGACGGCCGTCGCCGAGGCGCCGCCGGGCTTCCACGCGCGCCACAGCGCCCGCGCGCGCGCCTACGTCTACCGCGTGCAGACGGCGCCGTTGCGCGACCCGCTGCGGGCGCTGCGCGCGTACCACTGGCCAGCGCCCGTGGAGCGGACCGTGCTCGACGCGTGCGCCGCGGCCGTCGTGGGCCGGCACGACTTCCACGCCTTCACGCCCGCCGACACGCAGCATCGCGACTTCGTGCGGACGGTGCACCACTGCCGCTGGCACGCGGTCGGCGACGAGCTGCGGCTGGAGATCGCCGCCGACGCGTTCCTGCGCCACCAGGTGCGGACGCTGGTCGGCACGATGCTGGAGCTGGACGACCCGGCGCCGCTCACCCGGCTGCTGGCCGGCGCACCGCGCGCCGAGGCCGGCGCAACGGCGCCGCCCTTCGGGTTGTTCCTGTCGGGTGTGCGCTATCAGGGCGACCCTGATGGCGTCGAACTTGCCGGATTCGAAAGAGTTGACGGAGGGCCCGCGCCGATACCTTGATGGCACTCCGTCTACCTTCACGACCGGAACCATCAATGCAGACACCGACCCTCCAGAACACCGTCACCGGGACGCGCCTCGCAACGCAGGCGCGCACCTTCATCCTGCTCGCCGGCCTCACCGGCCTGCTCGTCGTCATCGGCGGGCTGATCGGCGGCATCGGCGGCGTGGTCGTGTTCCTGGCCATCGGCGTGGCGTTCAACTTCGCGATGTACTGGTTCTCGGACCGCCTCGCGCTCCGCATGAGCGGCGCCAAGCCGCTCGACGAGTCGGACGATCCGGAGCTCTTCGCGATGGTGGCGAGCCTCGCCCGGCGCGCACAGCTGCCCATGCCGCGGCTGTACGTCATCCCGCAGGAGCAGCCCAACGCGTTCGCGACCGGCCGCAACGCCAAGAACGCGGCCATCGCCGTCACCGCCGGCATCCGCCGGCTGATGCCGGCCTACCAGCTCGAGGGCGTGCTCGCCCACGAGTTCGCCCACATCAAGAACCGCGACATCCTCGTGCAGTCCGTGGCGGCGATGATCGCCGGCGCCATCTCGGGCATCGCGCAGCTGCTCACGTTCTCGTTCCTCTTCGGAGGCGGCGACGACGACGACAGCCCGCTCGGCACGATCGGCGCGCTCGCCATGATCGTGCTGGCCCCGATCGCCGCGATGATCATCCAGCTCAGCATCTCGCGCCAGCGCGAGTACCTGGCCGACGCGACGGGTGCGCCAGATCCTGGGCGCGCCCGACCCGCTGGCCGACGCGCTCGAGTCGCTCGAGCGCGGTCGCGGCGGCGATCCCGATGGAGGTCAACCCCTCCTCGGAGCCGCTGTACATCGTCGAGCCCCCTGCGCGGCAGCGGCGTCGCCGGCCTCTTCGCGACCCATCCTCCGATCCCGGAGCGGGTCCGCCGGCTGCGCGCGCTGCGCGTCTAGCTCCCCTCCCCACGGGGGTCCGCGGCCGCCGCGAGGCAGATGCTCGCTCGCGGCGGCCGCGACGTGCTCCCGGCGCGCGACCCGACTAGACTCGGCCCGACATGGAGGCCTTCGACGTCGTCGTCGTGGGCGGCGGCACGGCCGGCTGCGTGCTCGCGGCGCGCCTCAGCGAGGACGCGGCGCGCACGGTCTGCCTGCTCGAGGCCGGGCCCGACCACGGCCCGTTCGCGGACGGCGGCTGGCCCGAGGACCTGCTCGACCCGCGCTACCTGCCCGACTCGCACGACTGGGGCAGCGGCGGCGAGGACGGCCGCTCGCTCGGCGCCCGCGTGCTCGGCGGCAGCTCGGCCCACAACGCGTGCATGATGGTCGTCGGCTCGCCGGCCGACTACGACGAGTGGGGGCCGGCGTGGTCGTGGTCGCGGCTCGCGCCGTTCTTCGACCGCGCGGGTGCGACGCTCGGCGTGCAGCGCGCCAACACGGAGCACGCGGTGCCGTTCCACGAGGCGTTCCGCGAGGCCGCCCGGCGTCGCGGCTGGCCCCAGCTCGCCGACGCGAACGACCCGGCGCACCCGGTCGGCGTCGACCACGATCCCGGCCAACGTGGCCGGCGGCGTGCGCTGGAACGCCGCCTTCGCCTACGTCGATCCCGCCCGCGAGCGCCCGAACCTGCAGGTGCGCGGCTCGGCCCTCGTCGACCGGGTGGCCGTCGCCGACGGGCGCGTCGCGGGGGTGCTGCTCGCGGACGGCGCGCACGTCGAGGCGCGGATCGTGGTGCTGGCGGCGGGCGCCTACCAGACGGCGGCGGTGCTGCTGCGCAGCGGCGTCGGGCCCGAGGACGAGCTGCGGCGGCACGGCATCGAGCCGCTCGCGATCCTGCCCGTCGGGGCGACCCTCCTCGACCACTGCGGAGCCGGCTTCGCCTGGGAGCCGTCGCCGCGCCTGCTCGAGGAGACCCGCGCCCACGTCGCGGAGCACGGCGAGGTCTTCGAGCCGCACATGATCCTGAAGGCGGCCAGCTCGGGCTGCCCGGAGGGATCCTGGGACCTGCACGTCATGTCGTGGCTCTATCGCGACCAGGTGGCCGAGACGTACATGCCGACCCTCGGGGTGTTCCACCTGAAGCCGCGGCCGGCGGGCCGGGTGCGGCTCGCGTCGACCGACCCGGCGGCGCTCCCGCTGGTCGAGCGCGGCTTCCTGGTCGACGAGCGCGACCTCGACGAGCTGGTGGAGGGGCTCGAGATGGCGCGCGCGATCGCGACGACGGAGCCGCTGCGCGCGCAGCTCGGCGCGGAGCTTCGACCCGGACGCCGCGACCTGCGGGGCTACGCGCGCGAGACGGTGCGCAACTACTTCCACCCGGCCGGCACGTGCCCGCTGGGGAGCGTGCTGGACGAGGACGGCCGGGTGCTCGGGCTGGACGGCCTCGTGGTCGGGGACGCGTCGCTGATGCCGACCGTGCCGCGCGCGAACACGAACTGGACCGCCGCGGCCATCGCGGAGCGCATCGCGACCACCCTCTGAGACCCGGGAGCGGCGCGGGGAGCCGGTAGCCTTCGCGCCCATGGCAGCGTCGCGCGCCTCCGCAGACCTGGCCCTCGTCGGCGGACGGGTCCGCACGCTCGATCCCGAGCGGCCGTTCGCCGAGGCCCTCGCGATCCGCGACGGGACCATCGTCGCCGTCGGCAGCGACGCCGAGGTCCGCGCGGCCTGCGACGCCGCGACGGAGGTCGTCGACCTCGCCGGCGCCGTCGACACGGACGCCGACGACCTGCCGAGCCTGCCGGTCGTCCTGACGGTGGTCGACGGCGACGTCGTCTACCGCGGGGAGGCGTAGGCGGCCGTCAGGTCAGGCTGCGGCCGCCGTCGACGACGAGCCGCTGGCCGGTCATGAAGGCGGCGCCGTCGGAGGCGAAGAAGCTGACGGCGTGCGCGATATCCTCGGGGGTGCCGAAGTGGCCGGCGGGGACGGTCGCGAGGTACGCGTCGCGCTCCGGATCGGGGACGTCGACGTGCCGCTCGACCGGGATGAAGCCGGGCGCGACGGCGTTCACGGTGATGCCGTGCGGCGCGAGCTCGCGCGCCCAGCTCATGGCCACGCCGATCTGCGCGCTCTTCGCCGTCGCATACGCGCTCATGCCGGGCGGCGGCTTGTCGGCGACCTCGGAGTCGACGTGCACGATGCGGCCCCAGCGGCGCTCGCGCATCCCCGGCACGACGGCGCGGCCCAGCAGGATCGGGCTGCGCACGAAGAAGTGCAGCTGCGCGAGGTGGTCGTCCCACGAGGCGTCGTCCAGCGGGATGCTCGGCTGCGGCCCGGTGGCGTTGAGCACGAGCACGTCGATCGCCCCGAGCCGCTCGGCGACTGCCGCGACGAGCCCGGCGACGGCGTCCTCGTCGGTGACGTCGGCGACGAACGCCTCGGCCGTGCCGCCCGCGTCGCCGATCGCGCGCGCCACGTCCCCGGCAGCCGCGGCGTCGCGCCCGCTGTTGACGGCGACGGCGAGCCCGTCCTCCGCCAGCCGCCGCGCGATGACGGCACCGAGCCCACGCGAGCTGCCGGTGACGAGCGCGACGCGACGGGCGGGGGCCATGGCGCGAGTATGGCCGTGCGTCGGAGCTGGTGCCGAACGCTAAGCGTCGAGTGGAGGGTTACTTCCGCGGCAGCGGCGTAGGCAGGTGTGACGGAAGTGTGGACCACGACCGTGGTCGGTAGCCGGCGAGGCGGCTCCTGGAGCGGCGTTGCGGGCTGCGTCGAGGCGGGCGCGAAGTGTGCCGAATGGGCGGAGCGCGTCGCCCAATTGGCCGTCTCCACCTACGTCGACGGCGGCCGTCAGCTCCAAATTCAATCCTTCCACCCGAAGCGCTCCAACCGACGTAGGCGTTGGCCGTCGCGCCAGTGCAATCGTCACCGAACTGCGCAGCCGGTTCGGGCGAGGAGAGCTGGAAGCGGCTCCTGGAGCGGCGTTGCGGGCTCCGTCGAGGCCGGCGCGAAGTGTGCCGAATGGTCGGAGCGCGGCGCCCAATTGACCGTCTCCACCAACGTCGATGGGGAGCTAGGCGGTCTGGACGACGTCGTGCTGCATGGCCCAGAGCGCTGCGGCGGCGCGGGTGGACGTGCCGATCTTCCCGTAGATGTGCTGGATGTGGTGGTCGGCCGTCTTGGGCGAGATGACCAGCCGATCGGCGATCTCGCGCGTCGTGAGACCCCGTGCCGCGAGCTGCAGCACGTCGACCTCGCGCCGGGTGAGCCCGCCGGGATGCCGCTCGCGTCTGCGCGACGGCGCCTGCGGCTCGCCGTGCCCGGCGGCCACCAGCACCGCACGGACCGCGCGGTGCTCGAGCACGCCGTCGGCCTCGAGCCTGCGCAGCTCGGCGGCCGCCTCCGCGGGCGGAAGTGGCAGGCGGTCGGCGCGCTCGCTGGTCAGCCCCACGTAGATCTCCGTCGCCGCCAGGACGCACGCTCCGAGATCGCCGACGTCCGCCTGCACGCGCTTGTGGTAGCCCGACCCGTCGCACTTCTCGTGGTGCGCCGACGCGACCGCGTTGAGGGCGGCCAACGCCGGCGAGCGGCGCAGCATCTGCTCGGTCAGCATCGGGTGCAGCTCGACGCGATCGAACTCCGTCCGGGTGAGCGGCCCGGGCTTGTCCCAGATCGAGTTCGGCACGACGGTGATCCCGAAGTCGTGGACGAGCGCGGCGCGGCGGACGCCGGTGATGACGTCCTCGTCGAGCCCGAGCAGCCGGGCGGCGTCGGCGGCGAGCTCCGCGCAGCGGCGGCTGTGCCCGCCCATGAACGGCGACTTGAGGTCGATGAAGTCGGCCGCGACGGTCAGGGCGTCGTCGATCTGCTCGCCGGACAGCACGCGGTGCGGCTCGGGCTCGAGGGCGAGCACGGCGTCCCACGGCTCGAGCTCCCCGAGCCGGGCCAGCCACTCGCGCCCGTGGGCGACGAAGAGGTCGGCCAGCGCCGGGTCGTACGTCCGGTCGCGGCGCTCACGAGCCGCCTCGATGGCGTGCTCGATCGAGAACACGCGAGCGATGGCCTCCATGTCGTGGCTGAGGTGCACCACGCGCATCGCCAGCGGGATCGCCTCGCCCTTCGCGTGGGTGGGGAAGCCTGTGCCGCTCCAGCGCTCGAACGTGAAGCGCAGCGCCTCGCGCACGTCGGGCCCGAAGTCCAGGCGCTGCACGAGCATGTCGGCGACCTCGCAGCCGGACGCGAAGTTGTAGATCGCCCACTCGTGGGCCGTCTCCTGGATCATCCGGACGATCTCGTCCCGCGCCTCCGGGCTGTGTCCGGCGGTCGCGTACTCCATGACGTCGTGCATCACCTCGGCGGGGTTGCCGGCGTCGTGGACCAGCGTCCGGGCCCGGATCGCGATCTCGTCGCCGAACACGGTGGCGACCTCGTGCGCGTGGCCGGTGCAACCGACGTACCGCAGCAGCGCCACCCAGTACGTCGTATCGCGCAGCTGCCGGTCGAAGCCGGCCGCCTCGCAGATGGAGGTCGCGAGCAGGCACGACCGCAGCTGGGACTCGAGCGGCTGCCCGAAGGCGTTGTCCTGTGCGAGCGCCAGTGTCGCCACGAACTCGCCGAGGCGGAGGGGTGCGTCCAAGATGGGGAGTCCTCCCGATGAATCGGCCGCGCCGGCCGGGCACGATCGTCTCACGTTGCGCAACAGCGCAGCGGCGGAACCGACCAGCACAGGTCAGGAGGGACATCGTGACACCATCGCCAGGCTCGGACGCGGACCCGATCCGCGTGGGGGTCATCGCCGATCAGACCGGCCCGCTCTCGTTCGTGGGCCTCGCCAACGCCAACGTCGCGCGGATGGTCATCGGCGACCTCAATGCCAAGGGCGGGTTGCTCGGACGGCGGCTCGAGCTGCACCTCGAGGACGGCGCGACCGACGACGACGCCGCGGCCGCCGCGGCCGCCCGGCTGGTCGAGCAGGACGTCCACGTCGTGTTCGGCGGCATCTACAGCTCCACGCGGCAGGCCATCAAGGGTCCGGCCGTGGTGCAGGGCAAGACCCTCTACGTCTACCCGGAGCAGTACGAGGGAGCCGAGTCGGACCCGCTCATCTTCTGCACCGGCCCCGGGCCGGCGCAGCAGGTCGACCCGCTGATCCCCTGGCTGATGCGCGAGACCGGGGCGCGGACGTTCTACCTCCCGTCCGCCGACTACATCTGGCCGCACGTCCTCAACCGGCGGGTGCGGGACTGCGTGGAGGCCAACGGCGGGTCGATCGTCGGCGAGGAGTACCACCCGCTCGACCACATGGACTACGCGGCGACCGTCGAGCGGATCGCCGAGAGCGGCGCCGACGTGGTCTTCAACACCATCGTGCCGCCCGGGGTCACGCCGTTCTTCGAGGCGCTGCACGACTCCGGCTTCTCCGCGCCGCGGGGGCCGGCTCGTCTGCACCTACTTCGACGAGAACTTCCTCAACATGGTGCCCGCGGCGCACGTCGAGGGCCTGTACAGCTGCCTCGACTACTACCAGGCCGTCAGCGACCCCTTCAGCCAGAAGCTGCTCGCGCAGTACGACGCGCTCTATCCCGGCGACGCGAAGTTCACGGGTGGCGCCGCCTGCTCGGGCCTCTACCGCGGCCTGCGCCTGTGGGCGTCTGCGGTGACGGAGGCGGGCTCGCTCGTGCAGGACGACGTGATCGCCGCCCTCGACCACGCGTCGATCGCCGAGGGGCCCGGCGGCCCGGCGGCCATGGTGCCGGGCGAGCACCACCTGCGCCTGCACATGTACATCGCCCAGGCGCGCGGCGGCCGCTTCGAGATCGTCGAGCGCCTGGGGGCGATCGAGCCGCAGGAGCGCCAGGTCGGCGCGCCGGCCCTGGCCGGCTGAGACGTCCACGACACCCCGACGACACCACCACGAGAAAGGGAGAGCAATGCTCCTGGCAACGACACAGGTCGAGGACCTCGACCGCTTCATGGCCGTCTTCACGACGGCCGGCGCGGACAAGCGCAAGCAGCACGGGTCGGAGGGCGCCACCGTCTTCCGCGACCCGTCCGAGGAGGATCGCGTCTGGGTCATCTTCGACTGGGACGCGGCGGGCTGGCAGAGCTTCGTGTCCGACCCGGAGGTCCCGCCGATCCTGAAGGAGGCGGGTCACAAG
>CAVYFW010000024.1:0-75695 GCA_963767885.1 uncultured Actinomycetota bacterium | reverse complement strand
TGGAGGACGTGCGGAGGGAGCGCGGGCATCGGTGTTCGGTGGTCGTGGGCAAGTGGACCGACCGGTCCGGATCACCGTACACAAATGGACCGTGCGGTCCGGTTCGCGGTCCGCGATACTCCATCCCGTGGCCGCCACCGAACCGAAGCCCCTCCGCGTCGATGCCGCGCGCAACCAGGAGCGCATCCTGGCCGCGGCCCGGGAGGCGTTCGCGGAGCAGGGGCTGGACGTCGGCGTGCAGGAGATCGCGCGCCGCGCCGGCGTGGGGAAGGGGACGCTGTTCCGCCACTTCCCGTCCAAGGACGCGCTGATCCTGGCGATCTTCGAGGACTTCGCAACGGCGGTGGAGGCCGCCGCCGACCGCGCGCTCGAGGAGGACGACCCGTGGCAGGGCGTGCGCGCCTTCCTCGAGGACGGCGGCCGCATGCAGGCCGCCAACATGGGCTACCTCGACGCCATGGCACTGCAGTTCGGCGGCGAGCAGATGCCCGCCGACCTGTGCGGCCGCATGGACGCCGCGGCGGTGCGCGTGATGGAGCCGGCGCGTGCGGCCGGGCTGCTGCGCGAGGGCCTCGACGTCGCGCGACCTGCTGGTGGCCGTCCGCATGCTCGGCGCCGGCGTCTGCTCGACGCGCGACGACGGCAGCCTCGCGCGCTACCGCGACCTGCTGCTGGCCGGCATGCGCGCGAGCAACGAGCCGCTGCCACAGCCGTCCTGAGCGACGTGAATCCAGCCGGGGCGGTGCAGCGTACCGAGCACATGCGATCGCCGATCGCGGCCCTCGTCCCGGCGCTCGTCCTGCTCGCAGGGGCTGTGCCGGCGCGCGCCGCAGACCTGTTGCCGGTAGTCCGAGGCGAGCCGCTGGCCGATCCGGCGCACGCGACCACCGTCTACCTGCCGGTCCTCTCCGCGCCCTCCCGCTCGACCGAGGGGCAGGAGTTGTGGCGCAGCGACGACGCGGGAGCGACCTTCCACCCGGTGCTCGGCGGGGCGGCGTTCGACCCCCACGAGTCGTACCCGCCGCCGGCCGAGCCGCCCGCCGCCGTCGCCGGCGGCGGCCAGCTGCTCGTGGCCTTCCTGCGACGGCACGCTGCGGCGCTCGACGGACGGCGGCGCGACGTGGAGCGCGGCGCCGGCCCTCGAGCTCGTCAGCGCCCTCGCGTTCGGCCCCGCGGCACCGGTACCGACCGCCTTCGCCGTGGTCGCGACGCCGCCGATCCTGATCGAGGGCGACCGCCGGCTCGCCGCCGCGCCGGGCGACGGCCTGTACCGCCTCGACGGCGACCGCTGGCGGCGCGTGCTCGCGGGCGAGGTGGTGCAGGTGGTGCCGCACCCGACCGACGCGTCGCGCGTCTACGCCATCACGTCCGACGCCGTCTTCCGCTCCGTCGACGGTGGGGCGACGTTCCGGCGAGTCGCCGCCCGTCGGCCGCTCCTCCGCCTGGTCGTCGATGCGGCGAGGCCCGATCGGCTGCTGGGCATGGATGACGAGGATGCGCTGCTGCGCTCGACCGACGCCGGTGCGACGTGGACGCGCACCGCGCTCCCGCTCGAGCCGCAGGCGCTCGCGCAGCCCGTGCCGGCCGCTCCGGCGCGTGTGCTCGTAGCGGCCAGTGACAACGAGCCGGAGGAGCCCTCGCTGCTCGCGTCGGATGATTTCGGGGCGACGTGGCACGGGCTACCGCCGAGGGGGCCGACGTCGTTCGACGCGCTGGCGGTCAGCCCCGCCGACCCGACCCGCATCTACGGCCGCACCCTGACCAGCCTCCAGCAGGAGGCCATCGTCACGAGCGCCGACGGCGGGGCCTCGTGGAGCGCCCACGGCGCGCCGCTCGACGGGCGCGGGCCGGTCGTGACGCTCGCTGCGACCACGGTCCTGCTGCGACGCGTCGCCGGCGGCGCGGAGCGACCGCGCGTGCGCATCCCGCTCCGGCTCGCGCCCGACGACGGGCGCGTACGTCGAGGGCGTCGTACGGCTGGTCGCACGGCTGGGCGGTCGCGACGCGACCATCGGCTCCGGCTTCTTCGAGTCGGACGGCGGCCACGCGTTCGTGGCGAGCGTGCGGATCGGCCCGCGCATCGCGTCGCGGCTGCGGGCGGCCAGGCGGGTCGACGGCCTGGTGCGCATCAGCGCGACCGACGACGCGGAGGTGTCGAGCACGCGCTGGGAGCGCCTGACGATCGACGCGGGCGGCTAGCCCGACGCCGGCAGCTCGCCGCGCGCCGCCAGCAGCGCCTCGACCGCGTCGAGCCAGGCGCCGTAGTACGCGTCCGCGTCCGTCTCGTCGGCTGCGCGCGGCCGCGCCTCGATCGCGGCCACCAGGTGCTCGCGGAACTCGGACCACGAGGCGCCCGTGCGCTCCAGGACCGCCACGCCGACGCCGAGGGCGCGGCCCTGCCACGGCTCCTCGAAGACGAGCTCGCCGTTCGAGCGCGGCAGCGGCGCGTGGCCCGCCAGCGCCTCGTCGACGGCGGCGAGCGGCGTCTCCGGCGGCGGCGCGCTCACAGCGCGGTGGTCGTCGGCACCTGCGGGACGTCGGTGCCGATCATGCTGTCGCGGCTGACCAGCGCGCGGAGGTCGTCCTCGCTCCAGCCCTCCGTGCCCGCGGGGCGCATCGGCAGCACGAGGTAGCGCACCTCGGCGCTCGAGTCGTGCACGCGCACCTCGACGTCGTCGGGGAGATCGACGCCGAACTCGCGCAGCACCGCCCGCGGCTCGGCCACGGCGCGGGCGCGGTACGCGTTGCTCTTGTACCAGCCCGGCGGCAGGCCCAGGACGGGCCACGGGTAGCAGGAGCAGAGGGTGCAGACGACCATGTTGTGGACGGCCGGCGTGTTCTCGACGACGACCATGTTGTCGCCCTCGGTGCCCGCGTAGCCGAGCTCGCGGATGGCGGCGGTCGCGTCGTCGAGCAGGCGGGCGCGATAGTCGTCGTCGACCCACGCGTGCGCCACCACGTGCGCGCCGTTCTGGGGGCCGACGTCCTCCTCGTAGTAGCCGATGATGGCGTCGACGGCGTCCGTCGAGATCAGGCCGCGCTCCACCAGCAGCGCCTCGAGCGCGCGGGCGCGCAGCTCGAGCTCGCTCGCGGGCCGCGGGCGGTGGGCGCCGTGGTCGTGCCCGTGGCCGTCGCCGTGGTCGTGTCCGTGTCCGCTGCTCATGCCGCCTCCTCCAGGTAGCTCTCCCAGAGGTCGAGCACCACGGTGAAGGGCGCCTCGTCGCTGGCGCCCCAGAGCACGTCCGACGTGAAGACGACCGCGTACACGGGCTCCGGCTCGGCCTCGTCGCCGTACACCGCGCGGTCGGGCAGGGCATCGAGGCCGCGCACGTCCTGCACGACGCCGGTGGCGCCGCGGGCGTAGCGCGGGCAGCGCGTGTGGCCCTCGGGGCGCATGCGCCGGACGCGGACGCGGTCGCCCGGCGCGAAGCGCGCGCGCTCCGCCGCCGCCATGGAGTGCGGCGTGCCCAGGAGCTCGACCGCGCGCTCCGCCTGCGCCGCGTCCTCGCGCTCCGGCGGCGCGTCGCCCGCTCGCAGCCGCTCCATCATGGCCTCGACCTCGCCCGGCGCGATCGTGCCCTTGCGCTCCAGGCGCCGCTCGGCGCTCCACAGCCAGCGCTCGTAGTAGCCGGCGTCGAGGTACTCGCCCGGCGGCATCGTCTCCCGCGTGGGGCGACCGCCGGGGCCCGCTCCGAGGCGCTGGTACGAGACCAGCAGGTGGAGCGCGAAGACCCGCGCCTCCCAGTCCTCGTGGAACACGTCCTCGCTGCCGGGCTCCACGACGGCGCCGAAGCCGTGCATGCCGCCCATGTCGTGCACGCCGTCCATGGCGGCAGGGTAGAACGTCGGGACCTCCCGCGCCGGCCCGCGCGTAGTACCGTCGTGGGAGCGGTGGCTCCGGAGGCGTCGGTGGCCGGCTCGTGGCTCGGGCGTACGCTCGGGCGGGGTCGCGGCATGCCCGACGAGGCGGAGCTCGTGCGCCGGGCGCAGCGCGGGTCGGAGGACGCCCTCGCCGCCCTCTTCGAGCTGCACTGGCCGCGGCTGTTCCGCGCCGCGCTCGCCGTCACGGCCGACGCGGCGGCCGCCGAGGACGTCGCGCAGGAGGCGTTCATCGCCGCCGTCGGGGCGCTCGACCGCTTCGACCGCTCGCGCCCGTTCGGCCCCTGGCTGCACCGCATCGCGGTCAACCGCGCGATCGACCACGCCCGGACGCGCGCGGCCCGGCGCGAGCTCGGCGTGGAGGGGCTGCCCGAGCCCGGCGTCCCGCCAGCGGAGCCCGGCGGCGCGGACCGCGTCGCCGCCCTCGTCGCGGGCCTGCCCCCGGAGCAGCGGGCCGTGGTCGCCCTGCGCTACCTGCTGGACTACACGCCGGGCGAGATCGCCGAGCTGCTCGAGCTCCCGCGCGGCACCGTCAACTCGCGCCTGCGCCGCGGCCTCGACGCGCTCGCGGAGCGCGTCGGCGAGGAGCCGGCGCCGTGAGGGACGAGCGCGTCCGCGCCCTGCTCGACCCGGCCCTCCGGCCGCCGACGCGGCGCGGGCCCGCGCATGGACGGTCGTCCGGCACGCGTACGCCTCGCGCGAGCCGGTCGACCGCCCGCACCGCCGGCCGCACCCGCGCCGCGCGCTGGTGCTGGTGGTCGTCGCCTTCGGCCTGCTCGGCACGGCCGCGGCGCTCGCCTCGCCCCCCGCGGCGCCGGTGCGCGACTGGCTCGCCGATCGCATCGAGCCCGCGCCGGTCGACCGTCCGCGGCTCGTCCCCCAGGAGCAGCCGCGCCCCGTCGCGCCGCGGCCCTCGCTGACGCTGCCGGCGGAGGGCCGCCTGCTCGTGCTGACGCCGCTCGGCCCGTGGGTCGTGCAGCGGGACGGCACCCGGCGCCTGCTGGGCCGCTACGACGACGCGACCTGGTCGCCGCGCGGCCTCCACGTCGCCGTCGTGCGCGGCCGCGAGCTGCTGGCGGTCGTGCCCGGCACCGGCGCCGTGCGCTGGACCCTGACGCGGCCCGGGCGCCTCGCGCTGCCGCGCTGGGCGCCGGGCGACGGCTACCGCGTCGCGTACCTGGCCCAGACCGCGGCCGGCTGGCGCACCCGCGTGGTCAACGGCGACGGCAGCGGCGACCGCGACCTCGCCGCCGCCGCAGCCGACGTCGCGCCGGCCTGGCGTCCCACGACGGCGGACGGCTACGTCCTGGCGCACGCGCTGGCGGGCGCTGCGGTCGCGCTCACGCCGGTCGACGCGCCGGGCCGGCGGGTCGTCCACCGCCTGCCGGCGCGCCCGGTCGCTCTGGCGTGGTCGGGCGACGGCGGCCGCCTCGCGGTCGTCCTGCCGGGCGCGGTGGAGGTGCTCGACCCGGGCGGGGAGCGCGTCGACCGCCGCGCGCTGCCGGACGGCCTGCGGGCCCGCGCCGCGCAGGCGATCCCGGGCGGGCAGCGGCTGCTCCTGCTGGCGGACGACGCCGCCGGCGGCAGCCGCCTGCTGCTGCTCGACCTCGCCGCACCTGGCCCGCCGCGCGTCCTCTACGCCAGTCCCGCGACCGTCGGCGAGGCGACGCCCTCGCCGGACGGCCGCGTCGTGCTCGCGACGGTGCCCGGCGCCGACCAGTGGCTCGTGCTGCCGCTCGTGCCGGGCCGCCCGACGGGCGCCGTGGACGCCGTGGCCGGGCGCTTCGACCCCGACGGCGTCGGCACGGCCCCGCAGCCGCACCTCGGCGGCTGGTGCTGCCGCGGGGGGCTAGACCCGGGCGGCGCCGGCCGGTACCCGGCTGGCGCGTGCGAGGGCGCGATCGGCGAGCACGAAGACCACCACGGCGGCCAGGATCAGCGACGAGAGCGCCCACGGCAGCGACGTCGCGTCGGCGGCGAAGCCGAGCAGCGGCGGGCCGGCCAGGAAGCCGAGCGAGCCCATGGAGGACACGGCGCCGATGCCGGGGCCGGGCGCCACGTCGGGCAGGCGGCCGGCCGCGCTGAACATGAGCGGCACGCCGTTGGCGACGCCGAGGCCGACCAGGAACAGGCCCGCGAGCGCCGCGGCGGGCTGGCCGATGAGCAGCAGCGCGGCGAGCGGGATGCCCGTCAGGAGCGCGCCGCCGCGCAGCAGCGCCACGGGCCCGACGCGGTGGTTGATGCGGTCGCCGAGCACCCGCCCGAGCGTCATGCCGGCGGTGAAGAAGGAGTAGGCGAGCGCGGCGAGCGCGGCGCTGGCGTCGTAGTCCTGGCGCAGCAGCAGCCCGCCCCAGTCCGCCATGGCGCCCTCGGTCACCATCAGCAGCAGGCAGAGCAGCGCGATCAGCAGGACGCCGCGCGACGGGAGCGCGAAGCTCGGTGCGTCCGCGCCCTCCGCCGCGGAGCCCTCGCCCACGTGGCGGATGCTCCAGAGCGCGAGCGCGAGCAGCGTGGCCGACGCGATCGCAACCGTGACCCTCGGGTCGACGTCGAGGGCGGTGAGGGCGGCGGCGAACCCGGCGCCCGCCATGCCGCCGAAGGCCCAGCCCGCGTGCAGCGAGGACATGATCGGCCGGCCGAGGTCCTGCTCGACCTTGACGCCGTGCGCGTTCATCGAGACGTCCTGCGTCGCGCTCGAGGCGCCCAGCACCACGAGCCCGAGCACGACGAACGCCGGGCTGGGCGCCAGCACCGGCAGGTTGACCGCGAGCGTCACGGCGATGCCGCCGATCCACATCACGCGCACCGAGCCCAGGCGCACGATGGCCTGCCCGGCGACGGGGAAGCCGACGATGACCGCCAGCGACATGCCGATGAGCATCAGGCCCATCGTGCTCTTGGAGAGGTCGAAGCGGTCCTGCAGCCACGGGATCTGCGCGACCCAGGTGCCGACGACGGCGCCGTTGACGGCGAAGAAGAGGGTGGTCGCCCAGCGGGGCGTGAGGCGCGACGGGCGGTGGCTCATGCCGTCGTCACGGTCACGCCGAGGGCGCGGTAGGGGTCGAGGAGCTCGTCGCCGGCCGTGGCCTGGGCCACGAGATGGGTCAGCTCGGCGGCCTCGGCGACGAGGTAGGCGCTGCCCGCGTTGAGCTTGTCGGTGGTCGCGATCGCGATGACGTCGGCGGCCGCGGCGACCATGGCCCGCTTGACGTGGGCCTCCTCGAGGTCGTCCGTCGTGACGCCCTGCTCCGGGTGCAGCGCGCAGATGCCGAGCACGCAGGCGTCGGCCCGCACGCCGCGGATGAAGTCGACCGCGGCGGCGCCGAGCGTCACCTGCGACTCCTTGTCCAGGCGGCCGCCGATGACGACGACCTCGGCCGCGGGGTGGTCGGCGAGCGCCGCGGCGATGGGCGGCGAGTTCGTGAGCACCGTGCAGGGCCGGTCGTGCGGCAGCCGGCGCGCGACCTCGAGGTTCGTGGTCGACCCGTCGAGCAGGATCACCCGCGCGCGCGAGAGCAGTCCGACGGCCGCCTCGGCGAGCGCCACCTTCGCCTCGGTGCCGGTCTCGCGCCGGCGCGCGAACGAGCCGCCGCGCGGGGCGGGCGCCAGCGCGCCGCCGTGGACGCGCTGCACGAGGCCCTGCGCGGCGAGCTCGCGCAGGTCGCGGCGGACGGTGTCCTCGGAGACGCCGAGCTCGGTCACGAGGCGCGCCGCGACGACCTTGCCGTCGCGGGCGAGCGCGTCGAGGATGGCCTCGCGACGCTCGGCGGTCAGGAGCCCGTTGCCTGCACGGTCTTGCACGGTTGTGCATGGTACTGCACGTTTGTGCGGGTGTCGAGTCCGGTCATCCGCCCGACGCTGCCGGCGGCCGGCCCTCCAGCTCCTCGTCGGCCAGCACGCGGGCCACCGCCGGGCGCTCGGCGACCCGCAGCCAGTGGGCCGCGAGGCGCGGGCGCTCCCAGGCGGGACGCGGCAGCCGGCGGCCCCAGCGCACGAGCATGAACAGGTAGTGGTCGGCGACGCTGACCCGCTCGCCGAGCACGTAGGGCCCGTCCAGCTCGCCCTCCAGCCGGTCGTAGATGCCGTCGAGCCGCTCGATCGCACGCGTGCGCACGGCCTCGTCCGGCCCGCCCGGCGCGACGTAGCGCCACGGGTAGAAGAAGCGCAGGGTCGGTCTCCTGCACCGTGTTGGTGAAGAACATCAGCCGCCGGTAGAGCTCGGCGCGCTCCGGCGTCCCGGGCGCGGGGACGAGGCCGGCCTCGGGGTGCCGGTCGGCGAGGTGCAGGCAGATCGCGGCGCTCTCGGTCAGCACCTGGCCGTCCAGCTCCAGCACGGGCACGCGGCCGTCGGGGTTGAGGGCCAGGAGCTCGGGCGGCGGCGTGCCGTCGGGGTCGCCCTCGCGCCGCCGCAGCTCGTACGGCTCGCCGGTCTCCTCCAGCACCATGTGCACCGCGAGCGACGCGGCGCCGGGAACCCACCAGAGACGCGCGGTCACGGCCGGGTCAGACGACGACGCCGGCGCCGTCGGGCGCGAGCGTCCGGCCCTCGGTGACCCAGGCCGCCAGGCCGCCCGCGAGGTTGGCGCAGCCCGTGCGGCCGTTGCGCGCGAGCGCGTGGGCGGCGAGGTCGGAGCGGCTGCCGGTGCGGCACACGATCACCAGCGTGGCGTCCTGCGGCAGCTCGTCGAGCCGGCCGCCGAGCTCGCTGAGCGGGATGTGCACGCTGCCCTCGAGGTGGCCGGCGTCCCACTCGTCGGGCTCGCGCACGTCGATCGCGACCGCGCCGCCGGCGAGCGCGTCGGCGGCCTCGCCGACGGTGAGCTGGGGGACGTCCATGTCGGGGAGCATAGTCTCCACCCGGCCCGGCTCACCGCATTCATGGCTCTTCCCGGGAGGTCGCGCGGTAGACTGGCTTGGTTCCGGCGCCGGATTACGCTGCCCGCCGCCCGTTCGCCCGGCATGCGCGAGACCCGACGACGATTGTTCCGCC
Organism: uncultured Actinomycetota bacterium; assembly: GCA_963767885.1. Taxonomy (GTDB): domain Bacteria; phylum Actinomycetota; class Thermoleophilia; order Gaiellales; family F1-60-MAGs149; genus CAVYFW01. The sequence continues at coordinate 66,826 of CAVYFW010000024.1, read as the reverse complement.
ACGGTGCGCTTGCAGTGCTGCTTGTGGCGTCGCTTGGTCTCCTGACGACGTACTACCGCGAGGGCGAGAGCGGCCCGCTGCACCGGCTGCAGCTCGAGGTGGCGGACGTCGCGTCCCCCGCCGAGGGCGTGCTGCGGCGCGCGTCGCAGCCCGTGCGCGACTTCACCTCGTGGGTCGGCGACGTCAACGATGCGCGCGACGAGCGCGACCAGCTGGCCGAGGAGAACGCGAAGCTGCGGGCCGAGCTCGCCTCGCGCACCCTCGACGAGGAGGACTCGGGCGAGCTGCTCGCGCTGCTCGGCTACACGCGCTCGGAGGCGTTCCGCGACCTCGACGGCTACCGGGCCCGCGCCGGCCGCGTGCGTGCGCGCTCGCCGGAGCTGTACTCGGCCAAGGTGCTGGTCGACATCGGCTCCGACGCCGGCGTCGCGGTCGGCGACCCGGTGCTCGGCGCCGTCAGCGGCGTCCAGGTTCCGGGCCTCGAGGGCGCGGCGCTCGTGGGGCGCATCACCGCGGTCGCGCCGGGCACCGCCGAGGTCACCCTCATCTCCGACCCGTCGATGGCCGTCGGCGCGAAGATCGTGAAGCGGCGCGGGGCCGACGGCATCCTGCAGCCGAGCGCCGCCGACCGCTCGACGCAGGTCATGGAGAACGTCGGCAAGTCGCGCCGCGTGCTGGCCAACGACCTCGTGGTCACCAGCGGCTTCTCGGACGAGTCCGGCGAGCTCCAGTCGTACTACCCGCGCGGCATCCCGATCGGCGCCGTCACGTACGTCAACCAGCCGGACAACGCGCTCTACAAGGACATCCGCGTGACGCCGTGGGTCGACCTCGACGCGTTCACGTCCGTGCTCGTGCTGACGCAGCGCCAGGGGCCCGGCAGCACGGCGGAGTCGGCGCCGTGAGGGGCGGCCGGCTGTTCGACCGCGGCCTGCACAGCCGGGTCGCCGCGGGGTTCGGCGACGTCGTCGTCGGCGCCGTGCTGATCCTCGTCGCGACGCTCCTGCAGGTCGCCGTCGTCGTCGACTTCGGGGTCGTCGGCGGCCGTCCGGACATCGTCGTCATCGTCGTCATCGCGATCGCGCTGGTGCGCGGGCCCGTGGCCGGTGCGCTGGCGGGCTTCGCGGCCGGGTTCCTCGTCGACACGCTGGGCCTCGGCCTGGTCGGCATCTCGTCGCTCGTGCTGGTCGGCGTCGGCTACCTGGTCGGCGTCTGGGGCGAGCGCATGGCCGGCCGCGCGACGCTGCGGCCGCTGGTGGCCGTCGCCGGCGCGTCCATGCTCGCCGACCTCGCATCGCTGGCGATCGCCGTCCTGCTGGGTGCCGGCTCCTCCATCGAGACCGGCATGATCTCGGCCGCCGTGATCGGCGCGATGCTCAACGTCCTGCTCGCGATCGCCGTCTTCCCGCTCGTTCGCCGCGTGCTGCGCCCCCGCCGCCGCCGCCCCGAGCCGACGGCGCTGCAGCCGTCGACCGAGGGGGTCATCGCGACCTGATGCCGACGCCGGTCGATCCCACGCCGCCGCCGGGCGACCAGCGCCCGCAGTCGCCGCAGCTCGCCCTGCGCGTCGCCGTCCTGGGCGGCATCGCCGTGCTGCTCTTCTCGGTGCTGTTCTTCCGGCTCTGGGTGCTCCAGGTGCTGAGCGTGCAGGAGTTCCAGGCCCAGGCCACGGAGAACCGCGAGCGCACCGTGGAGGTGCCGGCGCCGCGGGGGATGATCCTCGACCGCAAGGGCCGCCCGCTCGTGCGCAACCGGCCCGGCGACCGCGTCACGTTCGACCTCAGCCAGGACCGCGAGCTCGCCGACGCCTGCGGCATCCGCCCGTACGGCGCCATGGACAACCGGCCCGACGAGACCATCACCGTCCGCCGCAACAAGGCCATCAAGCGGGCCCTCGAGGCGCTGCCGAAGAAGGCGCAGAAGCAGCGGGCACAGCGCATCAAGGCGGCGCGCGCCGCAGACCCGGTGCGCGTGTGGGCGGGCTGCGGACGGTCGAGCGAGGTGCTCGTGCGGCTCGCGCGGCTGACCAAGACGCCGCTCTCGGACTTCGAGGACGCGATCCACTTCGGGCTCATCCGCTCGCCGTTCGAGCCCGTGACGCTGCTGACCGACGCGCCGCGCGAGCTCGTGTTCTTCCTCAAGGAGCACGGCCGCAGCTTCCAGGGCGTGCGCATCCTGCGCGGCTCCGTCCGCTACTACCCGAACCAGGAGGCAGGCGCGCACCTGTACGGCGAGCTGGCGCAGATCTCCGCCGTCGCAGCTCGAGGACAAGGAGGCGTACCCGGGCGCCGAGGCCAGCGACACGGTCGGCGTCGGCGGGGTCGAGCGCACGTACGACCGCTTCCTGCGCGGCCGCGACGGCGAGCTGCGGCTGCGCGTCGACGCCCAGGGCAACCCGGAGGGCACCGTCTTCGTCTCGCGGCCGACGGAGGCCGGGGCCAACGTGCGGCTGACGCTCGACCTCGACCTCCAGGAGGCGGCCGAGTCGGCGCTCAAGGAGGCCATCGCGCGCTCGCAGGTGGAGGGCGTGGCGCGCAAGCTGTCGGCGGACGGCGGCTCCATCGTCGCGCTCGACCCGCGTACCGGCGCCGTGCTGGCGATGGCCTCGTTCCCGACCTTCAACCCGAACCTGCTGCAGGGCAAGACGGCCGAGAAGGAGCGCGAGAAGCTCAGCGACGAGAAGGGCCTCGGCCGCGTCGCACCGCTCTTCAACCGCTCCATCAGCGGCCGCTACCCGCCGGGCTCCACGTACAAGCCGGTCACCGCGATCGCCGCCATGCAGTCGGGCCTGGCCAACCCCGGCGACCTCATCGGGTGCCCGGGCAGCCTCACCCAGGACGGCCAGCGCTACCTCAACTTCGAGTACTTCTCGAACACCAGCATGGCGCTGCCGCAGGCGCTGACCGAGTCCTGCGACACCTACTTCTACCAGCTCGGCAAGCGCCTCTACGACGCGACGCCGAAGGACGGCTCCGCCGAGCCGCAGCCGCTCTGGGGCCGCCGCCTGGGCTTCGGGCAGGCGACCGGCATCGACATCGGCGGCGAGTCCGCGGGCGTGCTGCCGGACATCGAGTACAAGCGCGAGAACGCGGCGCCCGGCGACCTGATCACGAACCGCTGGACGTCGGGCGACGCGATCCTGCAGTCCATCGGCCAGGGCGACCTCGAGGTCACGCCGCTGCAGGTCGCGACGCTGTACGCCGCGCTGGCCAACGGCGGCACGCTGGTCAAGCCGCACCTCGCCGAGCAGATCGAGCGGCCGGACGGCACGAAGCTCGCCGACCTGCCCGCCCCGCCCCGGCGCAAGGTCAACATCGACCCCTTCGTCCTGTCCTCGATCCGCGCCGGCCTGCTGGGCGCGACGCACGACGACGCGGGCACCGCCGACACCACGTACGCGAGCTTCGAGCCCGCCGTGGCCGGCAAGACGGGCACCGCGCAGAAGGCCGGCAAGCGCGACTACGCGTGGTTCGCCGGCTACGCCCCGGCCGACGCGCCGGAGATCGTCGTCGTGGCGATCATCGAGCAGGGCGGCTTCGGCGGCGACATCGCGGCGCCGGCCGCCGCGCGCGTGTTCGCGAAGTACTTCGACGTCGACCCGCCGGAGTGGCCGCAGCCGAGCAGCACCGACGAGCGCGAGCCGCCGCCGCCGGACGCCCCGACGTGGGTGCTCGGCCCCGACGGCCAGCTCGTGTTCACGGACGACCCCGACAGCGTGCAGCTGCCGGACTCGGGGGCGACGCCGTGACCCTGGGCCTCGTCCTGCGCCGCCTCGACTACTCGCTGCTGCTGGCGGTCTTCGGCGTCGTCGCCGTCGGCTTCGCGACCATCGAGAGCGCGACGCGCGCCGACATCCAGGGCGATCCCGACTACTACACGACCCGCCATCTCGTCTACCTGATCGCCGGCGGCCTGCTCGGGCTCGTCGCCGCGCTCGTCGACCCGAAGGTCTACCGCCGGCTGATCTGGCCGATCTACGGCCTGACGCTGGCCGGCATGATCGTCGTGCTCGGCTTCTCGGCGGCCCGCGGCTCGACGCGCTGGATCCAGCTCGGCGAGTTCAACCTGCAGCCGTCCGAGATCGGCAAGATCGCGCTGATCGTGGTGCTGGCGGCGATCGTCGGCCGCCGCAGCCGCGAGCGTCCCGGCGCGTGGAGCACCATCTTCATCGCCGGCCTGGTGACCGCCCCGCTGTTCGCGCTGGTCTTCGTGCAGCCCGACCTCGGCACGTCGGTGGTCTACGTGGCGATCGCGCTGACGATCCTGTTCGTGGGCGGGATGCGGCTCACGCAGTTCGTCACGCTGGCGATCGTCGCCGTCGGCATCGGCTTCCTGGTGCTGAGCGTGCTGCCGGCAGCGGGCGTCGAGGTCCTGCGCGACTACCAGGTGGCGCGCGTGACGGGCTTCCTCGACTCGGACTCCGACTCCGCGTACCAGACGACGCAGTCGAAGATCGCGATCGGCTCGGGCGGCCTGCTGGGCAAGGGCGCCGACGGCGCGACGCAGACCTCGGGCGACTTCCTGCCCGAGCACCACACGGACTTCGTCTTCGCGGTGGTCGGCGAGCAGCGCGGCTTCGTCGGCGCGGCGCTGGTGCTCGCGCTCTTCATCGTCATCATCTGGCGCGCGATACGCACCATCACGCTGGCGGGGACGGTGTTCGAGAGCCTGCTCGCGGCGGGCCTCGCGGGCATGCTGCTGACGCAGGTCTTCGTCAACGTCGCGATGGTCACCGGCCTGGCGCCGACGACGGGCATCCCGCTGCCGTTCATGACGTACGGCGGCTCGAACACCCTCACCAACCTGATCGTGATCGGGTTGCTGTGCGCGGTGCAGATACGCGGCGGCGTGCCGGCGCCGCCACCGACCGTGTCGACCCACGAGGTCGTCGTCAACACGCCGCTGGCCCTGCGCGAGCAGGATCCGGCGGGGCGCCGCTAGTAGCCCTCCGAACGCACGAGCGCCCGCACGGCTGGCCGCGCGGGCGCTCGCGTCCTGCGGAGGGATCGCCGGTCAGTGCACCGCGACGCTGGCGGACTCGTCGGCCGGCTCGCCCGCCGGCGCGTGCCGGGTGCGGAGCAGCCAGCCGCCGATGACCGCGGCCGCGAGGGCGAACAGCGCGCCGGCCAGGAACGCCGCCTGGTAGCCGCCGTTGAGCGCCTCGACGGTGGAGTGGCCCGAGGCCTCGAGCGTCTCGGTGCGGGCCGCGGCCAGGCTGGCCAGGATCGCGAGGCCGAGCGCGCCGCCCATCATGAACGAGGTGTTGACGACGCCGGAGGCGAGGCCCGCCTCGGACTGCTCGACGTCGCTCATCGACGCCACCAGCACCGGCGTGAAGGCCATGCCCGCGCCGAAGCCGAGCAGGATCATGCTGGGCAGGACGTCGATCGCGAACGTGCCGTCGACCGGCGCGCGGGCCAGCAGCAGCAGGCCCAGCGAGGAGAGGCCGAGGCCCGCGGCGAGGGGCACGCGGACGCCGAAGCGCATCACGAGCTTCGCGGCGATGCCGACGGAGAACGCGCCCATGATCAGGTTGGCCGGCAGGAACGCGAGGCCGACCTGCATCGGCGAGTAGTCCAGCACCTGCTGGAGGTAGAGCGCCGACAGGAAGAACCAGGCGAACATCGCCGCGGCCCAGAAGACGCCGACGACGTTGGACACGGCCACGTTGCGGCGCCGGAACAGCGACAGCGGCACCAGCGGGGCCTCCACGCGGGACTCGATCACCAGGAACGCCGCGAGGAGCACCACGGACACGCCCAGCAGGCCCAGCGTCTGCAGCGAGCCCCAGCCCGCCTCGTTGCCGTTCACGATCGCGTACGTCGCGAGGATGACGGCCGTCGTGACGGTGATGGCGCCGGCGACGTCGAGGCGCTGGCCGCTGCGCTGGCCCTCGCCGTCGGGGATGAGCATGACGGTCAGCACGAAGACGGCGATGCCGATCGGCAGGTTGATCAGGAACACCCAGTGCCAGGACAGCGCGTCGGTCAGGACGCCGCCGGCGAGGACGCCGATGGAGCCGCCGCCGGCCGCGACGAAGCCGAAGACGCCCATCGCCTTCGCGCGCTCGCCCGGCTCCGTGAACATGGAGATGATCAGCGAGAGCGCGACGGCCGAGACGACCGCGCCGCCGAGGCCCTGGACGGCGCGCGCCGCGATCAGGAACTCCTGCGTGGTCGCCACGCCGCAGGCCAGCGAGGCGGCGGTGAAGACGCCGATGCCGCCGAGGAACATGCGGCGGTGGCCGTACAGGTCGCCCAGCCGGCCGCCGAGCAGCAGGAAGCCGCCGAACGTCAGCAGGTAGGCGTTCACGACCCACGCCAGCGAGGTCTCCGAGAAGCCGAGGTCGGCGCGGATCGACGGCAGCGCGACGTTCACCACCGTCGTGTCGAGCACGATCATGAGGTCGCCGAGGCACAGGATCAGCAGCGCAAGCCAGCGGCGGTTCCCCTCCAGGGAACGGGCGGCACGGCGGCCGCGCGGGCGCTCGGAGGAGAGGGTCACGGTGTCGGGGTCGAGATCGTTCGTCATGGTCGCCATGCCCCTAAGACCGGCGGCCGTCGGCGAACTCATCGCTGTGGGCGCAACTCGTGCGTCAGAGCCGCTTCGGGACCTCCGCGACGGGCTCCCGCGCGCCCGCCAGGCCCTTGTAGGCCGGCGAGCGGACGCGCCCGTCGTTCGTCCACTCCGCCATCTCGATGCGCGCCCGCAGCCGCGGCTCGACCCAGGTGACGCTGCCGGCGCGCACGCGGGCGTTGCGGAGCGGGCGCGACAGCGGCGAGGTCGGCCGCTCCAGCGGGCCCAGACGCTCCAGCAGGCGGTCGATCTCCGCGTCGTCGAAGCCCGTGCCGACGTTGCCGGCGTACACCAGGTCGTCGCCGTCCCGCGCCGCGAGCAGCAGCGCGCCGAAGCGGGCGCGGGCGCCCTGCCCGCGCGTCCAGCCGGCGATCGCGAGCACGTCGGTCACGCGCACCTTGACCTTGACCCAGTCGCGCGTGCGCACGCCGGGGCGGTAGGTCGAGTCGGTGCGCTTGGCCATGATGCCCTCGCGCCGCTCCTCGGTCGCCTGCGCCAAGAGCGCCTCGCCGTCGGCGAAGGTCTGCGAGAGGCGGACGAGGGCGCCCTCCGCCACGAGGCCGGCCAGCGCCGCGTGGCGCTCGACCAGCGGCCGCGTCAGCTGCGGCTCGCCGTCGAGCTCGAGCAGGTCGAACACGAAGTACGCGAGCGTGCCCTCGCCGCGCTGCAGCAGCTGGAAGCTCGGCCGGCCCCGCTCGTCGAGGGCGCAGACCTCGCCGTCGACGACCGCGTCGCGCCCGCCCAGCGCCTCCGGCAGCGCGGCGGCGACCGCCGGGAAGCGGTGCGTGGCGTCGAGGCCGTTGCGCGACCACATCTCGACCGAGCCGCCGGCGAGCCGCGACAGCACCCGGAACCCGTCCCACTTGAGCTCGTGGATCCAGTCCGGGCCCGGCGGCACGGCGCCGCCGAGCGTGGCGAGCATGGCGTCGTAGCGGACGTCGGGCATCGGTCGGCGGAACCGTATCCTGCCGGCGTGCCGGCCAGGGTGGAGGTGGCGCGCGTCGACCAGGCGGCCGGCGAGGGCGCCTACTACAACGACGACCTGCGGGCGATCCAGGCGGGCGCGGCGCGCGACGGCCTGCTGTACGCCGGCGAGCCGCTGACGCCGGGCTTCCACGCCGTGCGGCAGACCGCCGGCGCCATCCTGCTGCGCCTCGTCGACCGCGACGGGGTCGAGGGGTGGGGCGACGCGGTCGCGGTGCAGTACGCCGGGGTCGGCGGACGGGACGGGCCGGTCGATCCCGCCGCGCTGGCGGGGCAGGTGGAGCGGGGCGCCGAGGCGCTGCGCGCGGCGGGCGCCGTGACGTTCGCCGAGGGCTGCGCCGTGATCGAGGCCGAGCGCGTCGACGGCCGGCCGCTGCACGCCGCGGTCCGCCACGGGCTGGGCCACGCGCTGCTCGCGCTCGTCGCCGCCCGCGCCCGCCGGCCGATGCTCGACGTGCTCCTGCCGCTGACCGGCGTCGTCGAGCCCCGGCCGGCGCCGCTCTACGCGCAGAGCGGGGAGGAGCGCCGCACCAACGTCGACCGCATGCTGCTGCGGCGCGTCGACGTCATCCCGCACGGGCTGATCAACGCGCCGTCCGTCTTCGGGCCCGACGGCGACGGCGTCGTCGAGTACGCGGCCTGGGTGCGCGAGCGCGTCCTGCGCCACGGCCCCGAGGGCTACGAGCCGACGCTGCACCTCGACGTCTACGGCCTCGGCGGGCGCGAACTCGGGCTGGCGCTCGAGCCGCTCGTGCGCTTCTGCCGGCGCGTCGCCCAGGCGGCGGCGCCGTTCCGGCTGCAGCTCGAGTCCGTGCTCTACGGCGCGTCGACGGGCGAGACCATCGAGCGCCTCGCCGGCCTGCGGACCGCCCTGCGCGAGGAGGGCGTCGACCTGGCCCTGGTGGCCGACGAGTACTGCAACACGCTCGACGACGTCCGGGCGTTCGCCGCGGCCGGCGCCTGCGACCTGATCCAGCTCAAGACGCCGGACATGGGCGCGCCGACCGTCGTCGTCGAGGCGGCCCTCGCCTGTCGCGACGCGGGCCTCGGCGTGTTCGTCGGCGGCTCGTGCACCGAGACCGACGGCAGCGCCCGGGTCGCCGCGCACCTCGGCCTGGCCCTCGCCGCCGACCAGGTGCTGGCGCGGCCGGGGATGGGCGTGGACGAGGGCGTCGCCATCGTGCGCAACGAGATGGCCCGGGCGCTGCTCGCGCACCGGCCCGGCGCGTAGCGTCTGACGCCCGTACGATCGCGTCGTTGCGGCACATCCGGCCCGGAGGCAGCGATGCTCGTGGTGCACGGCAAGGAGATCCCGACCGAGCTCGCGGAGCTCGTCGACCCCACTGCGACCGCGCTCGCGATCGTCGACATGCAGAACGACTGCTGCGCGGTCGGGGGCTCGGCGGACCTCGCCGGCGCCGACCTGTCGATGTACCGCGACATCACGCCGCGCATCGCCGCGCTCGCCGAAGGTTGCCGGAGCGCCGGGGTGCCCGTGATCCACGTCCGCATCCACACGCTGCCGGACGGCAGGAGCGACTCGCCGGCCTGGATCCGCTTCCGCATGCGGGCCAACAAGAACTACGACCCGTCCAACGAGGGCATCTGGAACTTCACGCTGGAGGGCAGCTGGGGCGCCGGGTTCATCGACGGGCTGCAGCCGCAGCCGGGCGACCTCGTCGTCACGAAGTTCCGCTCCAGCGCCTTCGCCAACACCAACCTCGACCTGCTGCTGCGCTCCAACGGCATCCGCACCCTCATGGTGGCGGGCTGCACGACGGAGGGCTGCGTGGAGTCGACGGTGCGCGACGCCTGCTTCTACGACTACTTCCCGCTGGTGGTGCGCGACTGCGTGGGCAGCGACGTGCCGGCCCTGCACGAGGCGTCGATGCTCGTGATGAGCGCCTACCGCGCGGACGTCGCCGACTCGGCCGAGATCGTGGCCGCCTGGGCCGGCGTGGAGCCCGCGCTCCACGCCGGCTGAGCGCGTCGCGCTACTGGACGGTCAGCGTGATGTTCACGCCGGCCAGCGCCTGCGAGACGGGGCAGCCCACCTTGGCGGCCTCGGCCTTCTCGCGGAAGCCGGCCGCGTCGATGCCGCTCGCGCTGCCCGAGACGGTGAGGGCGCTGCCGGTGATCGGGGGGCTCGCCGTGGGGTCGAACGAGACGGCGGCGCTGATCTCGAGGTGGATGTCGCTGCCGCCGGCCTCGCCGAGCTCGTGGGAGAGGGCCATCGCGTAGCAGCTCGCGTGGGCCGCGGCGATGAGCTCCTCAGGGCTCGTCGCGCCCTCCGGATCCTCCGTGCGCCCCGCCCAGCTGACGCTGACGGGGCCGAACGTGCCGGAACCGACCGACGTCGTGCCGGTGCCCTTCGCGAGGCCGCCGTCCCACGTCGTGGTCGCCGTCCTGGTCGTCGCCATGCCGACCTCCTGAGTCCTGGGGAGCTGGGCCCCGCACGCTAGCAACGGGAGCCGGCGTCGACGGCCGCTTGGTTGATGACGATTGATGACACGGGCGGGCGGCTACCATCGCGGCGTGCGCGCTGCCCTCCTCGCGCCCCTGCTCGTCGTCTCCGCGGCCCTCGCGCTGCTGCTGGCGGCGCCCGTGGCGGCACAGGACGTCAACGCGGCGGTCGAGGACCTGCGCGAGCACGACGTCACCTTCGAGGAGGGTGCCGTCGACGATCGCGACATCGCCGAGCTCGACGCGGTCGCCATCGCCCTCGACCAGGGCACCGAGGTCAAGATCGTCGTGCTGGGCGACGCCGTCGGCGACGAGTTCTCGAGCACCCGGGACTTCGCCCAGCGGGTGCTCGCCGGCCTCGGCGGCGGTGAGCTGCGCGTGATCGTCTACGACCCGGGCGACGTCGGCATCGCGTCCGGCGTCGACACGCCCGCCGAGATCGACCAGGCGGAGGGGGCCGCGATCGACGCCGCCAACCGCTCGGACTCCTTCGCCGACGGTGCGCAGGCCGCGGTCGACGTGCTCGCCGCCAACGACGAGGCCGCGGCTCCGTCCGGCGGCGACGACGGCGGGGACGGCTTCCCGTGGGGCGTCGTGCTGCTGCTCCTGGCGGTCATCGCGATCGTCGTGGTGGTCGTCGTCTGGGTGCTGCGCCGGTCGTCGCATCGCGCCGAGGACGCGGCCGAGCGCGCGGGCGTGCAGGGCGCCGAGGTCAAGGTGCGCGAGGTCATCGACCGCATCTCGCGGCGCGTGCTCGACCTCTCCGATCGCCTGAAGGACGGCCAGCCGACGGAGGCAGCGCGGCTCTACGAGGAGGGCTCCGACGTCTTCCTCGACCTGCAGGACGACCTCGAGGCGGCCGACACGCGGGCGGAGCTCGACGCGGTGTGGCCCCGCATCCTCGACGCCGACCACAAGCTCGCGTCGGCCGAGGCGCTGCTCGAGGGCCAGCCGGTGCCGCCCACGCCCGTGGTCGAGCCCCTGTTCCCGCCGCCCGCCGCGCCGCCCGCGCCGTCCACCGAGGGGCCGGCCGCGCCCGGCAGCCCCGTGCCGGGACCCGTGACTGCCCCGCCGCCGGAGGAGCGCGGCTACCGTGGCTTCGACGTCAGCCCGTGGCTGACCCAGGCGGCGATCGCCGCGGTGACGATGCTGGCGAGCCAGCGCGGTCGCTCGACGCCGCAGCACCGCGACCCGATGGGCGGCGACGTGTTCGGCGACGTCTTCGGCGGCCTGGGGCCCGATCCGTCGTGGAGCGGAGGCCGCAGCAGCGGGGGGTCGCGCGGGCGGCCGCGCATCAACATCGGCGGTCGTGGTGGACGGGGGCGCGGGATGGGCCGCCGCCGCTAGGAGCGGCAAATCGATCGAAAACGGAGAAGGAGCCCGGCATGCGGAAGCTGTGGAACTACATCAAGGCGTGGTTCGGTAAGAAGACGGAGGACGCGAAGGATCCGGAGATCGAGATCGAGCAGGCGATCAACGAGGCGCAGTCGCGCGATCGCGAGCTCCGGAACCAGGCGGCCAAGGTGGTCGCGCACCGTACGCGTACGGCAGCCGAGTTGGAGGACGCGGGCGAGGAGGCGGCGAAGGCCCGCGAGCTCGCGAAGCAGGCGCTGCTCAAGGCCGACGCCGCGGCGACCGCGGGGAACGCCGACGAGGCCGGGCGCTGGACGCAGGCCGCGCAGACCATGGCGATGAAGATCCAGGCGTCGGACTCCAACGTCGCGACGCTGAGGGCCCAGCTGCAGAGCGCGGAGGTGCAGGCCGAGCAGGCGAAGCAGGCCGTGAACCAGAACGCGATGCGGCTGCAGGAGATGACGGCGAAGCGGATCGAGCTGCTCGGCAAGCTCGAGAGCGCGCGCATGCAGGAGAGCGTCAACAAGGCCATGGACCAGCTGACGGCGACGGTCGGGGACGACGCGCCGACGCTGAAGGAGGTCGAGGACAAGATCCAGCAGCGCGCGGCGATGGCGTCGGCCAAGGCCGAGCTGCGCGACGCGACGCCCGAGGGCGCCATGGTCGAGCTGGAGCACGAGGTCAACCTCGCGGAGGCCGACCGCACGCTCGACGAGCTGCGCGTCGAGATGGGCCTCGGCGCGGCGCCCACCGTCGGCACGCCGGAGGTCGCGCAGACGCCGCCGGCGGGCGAGATCGCGTCGCCGCCGCCCGCCGCGCCGCCCGCGGTCGAGGCGCCGTCGGTGCCGGCCACGGAGCCCGGCGAGGTGCCCGCGGCCCCGGTCGAGGCGCCGAAGCCGCCGTCGTCGAGCTAGGCGCGGCGCCCCGGTGGCGGGGCCGAGTGCAGCGATTGCACGACTCATGCATCGAATGTATTGACATGCACCCAACGCGCGGGTAGCGTTCTCGGTGCATGAGTCGTGCAACCAATAACCAGGCCGACGATCCGACTCGCCGGCCGTACGAGAGCCCGCTCCGCCAGGCGCAGGCCGAGGCCACGCGCGCTCGCATCCTCGACGCCGCCGTCGAGAGCCTCTCCGAGGACGGCCGCGACCTCACCATCCCCGACGTCGCACGCCGGGCCGGTGTCGCCGTGCGCACCGTCTACGTGCACTACCCGACCAAGGACGCGCTGCTCGACGCCCTGTCGCAGGAGCTCGACCAGCGGCTGGGCCAGAGCCTGCCGCCGTCGCTGGAGGGCGTCACCGAGCGGGTGCGCGGCTTCTACCGCGCGATGGAGGAGAACGACGCGCTCGTCCGCGCGTACATCGCCGTCGGCGGCGACGTGCGCGATCGCGCCAGCCGCCGTCGCCGTGCGCGCATCGAGGAGCTCGTGCGCGAGCTCGCGCCGTCGCTGCCCGACGAGGACGTGGTGCGCGCGGGCGCCCTCTGCCACGCCCTGTTCTCCAGCCGCACCTGGGCCCTCTTCCGCGACGTCTGGGAGCTCGACGGCGACGAGGCCGGCCGCACCGCCACGTGGGCCCTCCGCCTCGTCCTCGACACCCTGGAGCGCGACCCCGACTCGTTCAAGCGCGAGCCCTAGACGTCACCCGTCCACGCGATGACCACCCCGCCCACCCCGTACGAGGAGCACGAGCCGATGTCCGCGACCGCCACTGCCGCCACCGATTTCCCCGTCGCCTGGGACGACCCGAGCGACGCCAGCCTCTTCTGGGTGCGCGAATCGGTGCACCACCCGGGGCAGAGCACGGCGCTCGAGGCCTCGTTGATGGTGGCCTGGTTCCCGGGCTTCGGGCTCGCCGCGAACCGCCTCGGGCTGCCGCTGCAGGCCCGCATGCGGCGGATCAACACGTACCACTACGAGGTCATCGGGCCGCTGCCGATGCCGCCCGACGAGTTCGCCGCCCGCGTCGAGGCCGCGCTGCCGGGGGTCCAGGCGCTGGTGCTGGGGCTGCAGGCGTTCTGGGACGACGAGGTCCTGCCCGCCACGCAGGCGCACCTCGAGCGGCTCGACGCGCTCGCCGGGCGCCTCGACGACCCGTCCGACGCCGCCGACGCCCTGGCCTCGATCGCCGCGCAGCTGCCCGACCTCGGCACGCTCCACTTCTCCATCGACCTGCCGCTGATCCTCGCGCTGAGCCTCTACCAGGACCGCTTCGAGGCCCTGTTCGGGGCCGAGCACGGGCTGGAGGCGCACGACCTCGTGGCCGGCCTGCCGAGCGAGAGCATCGACCCCGCGACCGCCCCCTTCGCGCGCCTCGCCGCGCGCCGCGACGCCGCCCTGGCCGCCGCACGCGTGCGGCTGGCGGGCGAGCCGGCCGAGGTGCGCGCGGCGTTCGAGGGGCTGCTCGCCGCGGCGGGCGCCGCGACCGTCCTCAGCAACGACCACAACCTGTGGCTCGATCAGCGCGCGTTCGCGGCCATCCGCCGCGTGATCTCCGGCGCCGCGGCGCTGCTGGCCGCGCGCGGCGGCCTCGACGACGCGGCCGACGTCGCCCACCTGGAGCTCGGCGAGCTCGAGGCCGCGCTGCGCGGGACGCTCGACGCGACCGCGCTCGTCGTCGAGCGCAAGGCGGAGCTCGAGCGGTTCGCGGACGTCGTGCCGCCGCCGGTCATCGGCACGCCGCCGCCGCACGCGCCCGCCGCGGAGGACGACCTCTTCACGCGCGTGACGGTGCGCTACTACGGGCGGCCGCCGCAGCAGCGCGACGCCGCGACGGTCTCGGGCACGCCGGCCTCCCGCGGGACCGTCCGCGGCACGGCGCGGGTGCTGGAGTCCCCCGCGGAGGCGCACCGCCTGCAGCCGGGCGACGTGCTCGTGGCGCGGACGACCTCGACGGCCTGGACGCCCCTCTTCGCGACGGTGGGCGGCGTCGTCACGGACGTCGGCGGCGTGCTCGGCCACACCGCGGTGGTGGCGCGCGAGTTCGCGATCCCCGCCGTCACGGCCACGGGCTGCGGGACGACGGCCATCCGCGACGGCGACACCGTCGAGGTCGACGGCGACGCCGGCGTCGTGCGGATCGTGCGATGAGCACTGCGCTGCTGGAGCTGCCGCCGCACGCGCGCGTGGGACGACCGGCCGCTGTCCGAGGCCGCCAGGCCGGCGCCGCTCGACCCCTTCGCCGGACAGGCCGCGGAGCTCGCCGCCGCGCTGCCGGGCGCGCCGCGCACGATCCTCGACGTCGGGTCGGGCAGCGCGATCTGGTCGCTCGCGATGGCCGCGCGCCTGCCGCTGGCGCACGTCGTCGCGGTCGACCTGCCGGACGTCGTCGGCCGCGCCCACGTCACGGCGCACGCCCTCGGCGTCGACCGCCGCCGGACGTCCCTGGTCGCGGGCGACTACCACGACGTCGTCCTGCCCTCGAAGCTCGGCCGCATCGTCGTCGCGAACGTGCTGCGCCCGGAGCGGCCCGACGGCGCCCGCCGCCTGCTGGCCCGCCTGGCGGCGCAGCTCGCGCCCGGCGGCCGGCTCGTGGTCGTGGACGCTGCCGCCGGCGCCCCGCACGACGCGCCCGCGAGCCGGATGGGCGCGCACCTCGCGGCGGTGGGGTCGTGGCTGGAGGCGGCGGGGCTGCACGTCGGCGCGGCGTGCCGCCTGGCAGCGCCGCCGGCGCTCACCGGCGTGCTCGTCGGCACGCGACCTGGCCTCTAGCGACTTATCACTTGCATCAGCACACCTAATAGTCTACTAGTTAAGTCTAGATAGACGACCACGGCGCCTCCGGGCGCCTGGAAAGGGGAGTGCCGAGCATGGCCAGCGCGCACCTGCGCCTCGTCCACGCGTCCGACGGCCCCGTCGCGCCGTCGCGCCGCCGCAGTCGCCGCACGCCGCGGCTGCGGCTCGTGCTGCCGCTGGTGCCGCCGCGCCCCGGCGAGCACCCGCGCGATGCCGGGCTCGGTGCGCTCGCCGCGGAGCTGCGGGAGGCCGAGCTGCGCGACGCAGACCGCCAGCTGCGGCCGCTGCTGGAGATCGAGCGGCGGTTCGATCGGTGAGGGTGGCTGTCGACCTCCGCGAGGTCATGGCCCAGTTCGCCTCCGGCGTCAGCATCGTCACCACCCTCGGCGCCGACGGCGCGCCGCGCGGCACCACGGTCAGCGCCATCACGTCGGTGTCGCTGGAGCCGCCGCTCGTGCTCGCGTGCCTCGGCACGGAGAGCCGCACGCTCGCGGCCCTGCGTGCGAGCGGCGTCTTCGCGGTCAACGTCCTCGCCGCCGACCAGGGCGGCCTCGCACACGCCTTCGCGTCCTCGGGCCCGAAGACGGTCTGGGACGACGTCGAGCTCTTCGAGGGGCCGACGGGCAGCCCGCTGCTGCGCGGCGCGCTCGCCCACGTCGACTGCGGCGTCTACAGCGTGAGCCGGGCGGGCGACCACGACATCGTCCTCGGCCACGTCCTGCACGCCGAGCCGGGGGAGGGCGAGCGGGAAGCGCTGCTGCACTTCCGGCGCCGGCTCGGGCAGGTGGCGTAGGCGCGTCAGCGGTCGCCGGCGGCGGCGAGCTCCACGAGCTCGTCGCGCAGCTGCGCCTTCAGCACCTTGCCGTAGTGCGACCGCGGCAGGGCGTCGACCACGTGCACGAGGCGGGGGCGCGCGTACGCCGCGACGCGGTCCCGGCACCAGGCGGCCAGCGCGTCGGGCGCCTCGGACGCGCCCGGGCGGAGCACGACGACGGCGGCGACGCGCTCGCCCCACTCGGCGTCGGGCACGCCGACCACCGCGGCCTCCACGACGTCGGGATGCTCGAGCAGCGCCTGCTCGACCGGCGCCGGTGACACCGAGACGCCGCCGGTGCGGATCAGCTCGCGCAGGCGGCCCGTGATGCGCACGAACCCGTCCGCGTCGAGGTGCCCCAGATCGCCCGTGCGCACCCCCTCGCCGGCGGGCAGCGGGTCGGCGCCCCAGTAGCCGAGCATCAGGTGCGGCCCGCGCAGCTCGATCTCGCCCGTCTCGCCGCGCGCGCGCCCGGCGCCGGCCTCGTCGACGATCCGCAGCTCCACGTTCGGCAGGGGGCGGCCCGACGTCGCGATCCGCCGCGCGCGGACGATCGGATCGCCGGTTCGCAGGGCCTCAGGCGGCTGGTAGCAGCTCCACGGCGCCTCGCAGAGGCCGTAGAGCACGCCCAGGCGCGGCCCGGCGAGGTCGAGGAACCGCTGGAAGGTGTCGGGGTGGATGCCCGCGGCGCCGATGTCGATGCGCTGCAGCGAGTCGGGCAGCGTCGCGCCCGTCGCGAGGTGATCCACGAGACGGTGCAGCATCGTGGGCACGAGCGAGGAGACGGTCGCGCGGTGCTCGTGGGCGGCGGCGCAGAAGCGCTCCGGCGAGAAGCGGCCGGCGAGCACGACGGTGCCGCCGCCGAGCAGCTGCGCGAGCACCGTGACCGACGCCGCCGGCCACAGCGGCCGCACGTTGAGGAAGCGCTCGTCGGGCCCGATCGTCCGCGTCGAGAGGATGTTGCGAACGACGGTCGCGAGGGTCGCGTGCGAGTGCACGGCGGCCTTGGGTCGCGACGTCGTGCCGCCGCTGTACATCAGCGCGGCCAGGTCGCCCGGCGGCCCGGCTGCGTGCGCGCGTCGCGGCGCGACGAGCGACTGCGCGAGCAGCGCGTCCGGGCCGTCGTAGGCGGGCAGCAGGCGCACCTCCGGCAGCGCCGCACGCAGCTCCGCGAGCGCCTCGGGCGTCACGCCGTCGTACACCAGGGCGCCGGCCCCGCAGTCCTCCAGCTGCGTCCGCCAGTCGTCAGGCCGCAGGCTCGGGTCGAGCGGCACCCGCACGAGGCCGCTCACCAGCACGCCGTACTCGATGATCGCGTAGCGGTGGTCGGTCGGCAGGAGGAGCGCCACCCGGTCGCCGCGACGCAGGCCGTGGTCGAGCAGCGTCCAGCCCAGCGCCGACGCCCGGTCGACGAGCTCCGCGAAGGAGATGCGCTCGTCGCCGTCGAGGAGCGCGAGGCGCGCGCCGTGGCGGTCCGCCGTCCGTGCGAAGAGCTCCGCGAGGTGCACGGTCACCACCCCCGCAGCACGATGCGTCCGAGCGCCGAGCCCTCCGTCATGTGGCGATGGGCGTCGGCGGCCCGGGAGAACGGCAGGACCTCGGCGACCGCCGGCAGCACCCGACCCGACCGGACGAGGGCGAGCGCCTGCCGGACGTCCTCGCGCGTCGGGCTGCCCGACCCGGTGATCGTGATCCGGCGGGCGATGATGCGGCCGAGGGAGACGGTCGCGTCGGAGACGTCGACGTTGCCGAGCAGGACGATCCGGCCGCCGGGCGCCATGCAGCGGAGGGTCTCCGGCAGCGTCGGCCCGACGTTGTCGACTGCGAGGTCCACGCCGACCCGGCCCGACCAGCCCCAGACGTCCGCGGCGAAGCGCCCGTCGGCGGCGATCGCCACGTGCGCCGCCCCGAGCTCGAGGAGCGCAGCGGCCTTCGACGCGTCACGCGTCGCGGCGACGACCTCGGCGCCGAGCGCCGACGCGATCTGCACCTGCTGCGCGCCGAGCCCGCCACCTGCGCCGGTGACCAGCACGCGGGCACCCGGCCGGAGGCCGCCCACCGTCAGCAGCGCGCGCAGGCTCGTGCCGAGCGGGCAGGCGAGCAGCGCGGCGTGCTCCCAGGGCACGTCGGGCGGCAGGGGAATGACGGCGCGCTCGGGCACGGCGACGAGCTCGGCGTAGCCGCCGTCGCGGTCGTGGCCGAGCAGGCTCGACGCCGCGCAGAGGTCGGGACGGCCCTCCTCGCACGCCCGGCAGCGGCCGCAGGACAGCCGCTGCAGGACCACGACGGCGCGGCCGCGCAGCGCGGGATCGGCGTCCTCGCCGACGTCCACCACGCGGCCCGCGATCTCGTGGCCGAGGATGACGTCGTCGTCGCGTCCCGGGAGCCGCGCGGCGCCCTGCAGCACGTCGTGCCCGCACACGCCGGCGGCCTCGACCTGGACCAGCACGCCGTCGGCCGCGCAGGCGGGGTCCGGGCACCTGTGCGACGGCGAGCGCGCGGGCGCCGTCGCGCTCGCGCGGGACGACCGCTAGCACGGCATCGAGAGAGTGGCTCGCGGCGTCTGGCGGGACACGAGGCCTCTAGCATACGATACCGACTGACTTAGTGGACAAAGAGGGAGCGGGGATGCCGATCGACTACCACGTCGAGGACGCCGTCGCGTTCGTGGTGCTGAACCGGCCCGAGCGGCGGAACGCCGTGGATCGGGCCATGAAGCAGGAGCTGGCCGACGCGTGGGGCCGCATCGCGGCCGACGACGACGTGCGCGCGGTCGTGCTCGCCGCCGCCGGCGACGTCGCGTTCTCGGCGGGCTCCGACCTGCGCGAGATCGCAGCCGACGGCCCCGTGTCGACGGCCGTCCTCGCCGCCTCGCTGCCCGGCCTCGTCGAGCCGCTCGGCAAGCCGGTCGTCGCGGCGCTGCACGGGCACGTGATCGGCTACGGGCTGACCCTCGCCATCCACGCGGACCTGCGCATCGCGAGCGAGGACGCGCGGTTCAGCTTCCCCGAGGTCGGGCACGGCTCCATCTCGGCCATCAGCGCCGCCGCCCTGCCGCTCCTCGTCGGCGAGGCCAACGCGCTGGAGCTGCTGCTGACGGGCGCTCCGATCTCCGCCCGGCGGGCGCACGCCATCGGGCTCGTCAACGACGTGGTGGCGCACCGGCCCCGGGAAGCCGCGGTCGCGCTCGCGCTGCGGCTGGCCGCCCACCGGCCGGCCGCCGTGCGCGCGACCAAGGGGCTGGCCGTCGAGCGGCGCCGTGCCGCGACGCTGGCGGCGCTGCCCGAGATCGACGCCGCGCGCGCCTCGTTGCACCCGGTGCTCCAGGTCTGATGTCGGCGCCGCACGCCGGCGCGCGGCGCGAGCTGCGGCTGAACGCCAACCTCCTGCACCTCGGCCACTTCGGCGGCGCCTGGCGCGCGCCCGGGGCGGACCCGCGCGCCTTCCTGGACGTCGAGCACTTCGTGGAGGCCGCGCGCATCGCCGAGGACGCCGGGTTCGACGCCGTCTTCCTCGCCGACCGGCCCGAGGTGCCTCGACGACGTGCGCAGCCGCCCGATGAACGCGCTCGAGTCGACGGTGCTGCTCGGCGCCATCGCCGCGCGCACCACGCAGATCGGCCTCATCGGCACCGCCTCGACGACGTACAACGAGCCGTACAACGTCGCCCGCCGCTTCGCCACGCTCGACCACCTGTCGCACGGGCGCGCCGGCTGGAACGTCGTCACCACGGCTGGCGACGTCGCCGCCCGCAACTTCGGCCGCGACGCCGCGCTCGACCATGCGAGCCGCTACCGCCGCGCCGCCGAGTTCGTCGACGTCGTCCTGCGGCTCTGGGACAGCTGGGACGACGACGCGCTCGTCGCGGACGTCGACGCGGGCGTGCTCGTCGACCTCGAGCGCGTGGACTCGATCGACCACGAGGGCGAGCACTTCCGCGTCGCGGGCCCGCTGACGCTGCCCCGCTCGCCGCAGGGCCGGCCGGTGATCGTGCAGGCCGGGGCGTCGGCGGACGGCACGGCGTTCGCCGCCCGCTACGCCGAGGTCGTCTTCACCGCGGCCCAGGAGCTCGAGGCCGCCGTCGCGCACGCGACGGACCTGCGCCGGCGGGCGGTCGCGGCCGGCCGCGACCCCGACCGCATCGTGATCCTGCCCGGCCTCGTGCCGGTCGTCGGCTCGACGGAGGCGGAGGCGCGTGCGCGGCTCGATGCGCTCGCGGCGCTGGCGCCCGATGGCTATGCCGTCGGCCGCCTCGCCCACGCGCTGGGCGTGCCGCCCGAGCTGCTGGAGCCGGACGCGCAGCTGCCATGGTCCGAGCTACCGGCGCTCGACCGCGTGCCGTCGTCGGAGACCTTCTTCCGCATCGTCACCGACGTCGCGCGGCGCGAGCGCCTGACCGTCCGGGAGCTGGCCGCGCGCTTCGGGGGCGGCGTGGGGCACCGGGTCGTGGTCGGCGCGCCGGAGCAGATCGCAGACGCCATGGAGTCGTGGTTCCACGCCGGCGCGGCCGACGGGTTCAACCTGATCCCCGACGCGATCCCGTCCGGTCTGCGGGCGTTCGCCGACCACGTCGTCCCGGAGCTGCGCCGCCGCGGCCTCGTGCGCCGCGGCTACGACGCGACCACCCTTCGCGGCCACTACGGCCTGCCCGTCCCGGTGCGTGAGGGTCGACGCCTACCAACTTGACGACTATCCCTATCGTTTATGTAGACTATTAGCGTCACTGATAACCGTTCACCTGGAGCTTCCCCATGAGACCACCCCTCGGGCGCGCCCTGCTCGCCCTCGCACTGCTCGCGATCGTCGCCATCGGCGTCGCGGCGTGCGGCGACGACAGCGACGACGCCGACGCCGCGGCGGCGAGCAGCGCCGCGCCGGCCTCGTCCGCCGCGCCCGCCGCCTCGACGACGGCCGCGGCCGAGTCGGAGGCGGCCGAGCCCGTCAAGGTCACGATCGGCGGCGGCGCCGACAACCCGCTCGAGGGCGGCGTGCTGAAGTTCGCCGCCTCGATCGCGCCCGACCACGGCGTCGACCTGGAGGTCAAGGAGCTGGCGGACAGCGTCGCGCTCAACGAGGCGGTCGACGCCGGCGAGCTCGACGCCCACCTGGCCCTCCACCTGCCGTACCTGCTCTCGATCCTCCCCGAGCGCGGCTGGCACCTGACGCACGCTCGTGCCGGTCTACGTGTCCAAGTACGCGCTGCGCTCGGCGAAGTACAAGACCATCGACGAGCTGCCCGACGGCGCGGAGATCGCCCTCCCAGACGATCCGTCGAACCAGGCCCTCTCGCTGCAGATCCTGGCCAACCCGGGCTGATCACCCTGAAGGACGGCATCGAGCCGACGCAGGCCACGGTCAACGACGTCGCGAGCAGCGCCAAGAACCTCGAGCTCAAGCCGCTCGTGTCGGCCCAGATCCCCCGCGCCCTCGAGGAGGTCGACGGCGCCATCGTGCAGGCGAGCTACTACCAGGCGGCCGGCATCGATCCCGAGGGTGCGCTGCTGAACGAGCCCGCCGACCCGTCGTACGCCATCATCGTCACCGCCAAGGAGGGCTGGGAGTCCGACCCGCGGCTGCAGAAGCTGGCCGAGGTCTTCAAGGATCCCCGCGTCGCCGACTTCGTCGACCAGGAGTACGGCGACATCGCGTACGGGATCCGGCTCTGATGGCATGGCCGCGGCGTCGCCCGTCCTCGCCAGGCCGCCCCCACGGGCGACGCCGCGGCCATGATCGACGTCGTCGACGTCACGAAGACCTTCCAGACGCCGACGGTCCTTCCACCGTCCTCCACGGCGTCTCGCTCCGCGTCAAGCGCGGTCAGATCGCCGCCGTCGTGGGGCCCAGCGGTGCGGGCAAGAGCACCCTCAGCCGCTGCATCAACAGGCTCGAGCGGCCGACGAGCGGGCGCATCGTGGTCGCCGGGCGCGACCTCACCGACCTCGGCGAGCGGCGACTGGCCGAGGAGCGCCGGACGATCGGCACCATCTTCCAGGCCTCGAGCCTGCTCACGCGCCGCACGGCCGCGCGCAACGTCGCCCTGCCGCTGGAGATGGCCGGCGTCGGCCGGGGCGAGCGGAAGCGGCGCGTGGCGGAGCTGCTGGAGCGCGTCGGCCTCGGCCATCGCGGCGGTGCCTACCCCCGCGAGCTGTCCGGCGGGCAGCGGCAGCGGGTCGGCATCGCCCGGGCGCTCGCGCTGCGGGCCGCAGATCCTGCTCTCGGACGAGGCGACGTCCGGTCTCGACCCGGTCGCCACGCCTCCATCCTGGCGCTGCTGCGCGAGCTCCGCGACGACCTCGGGCTGACGATCCTGCTGATCACGCACGAGATGGACGTCGTGCGCGAGATCGCGGACCACGCGACGCTGCTCGACCACGGCCGCGTGCTGGAATCGGGCCTCGTCACCGACCTCGTTCGGGAGCCCGGCTCGACGCTCGGGCGCGCGTTGCTGCCGGGGCGGCCCACGCTCGCGATCGGCGCCGATACCGTGCTGATCGAGGTCACGTACGCGCGCCGCGACGTGCCGGCCGACTGGATCGGCCGCCTGGAGCAGGACACGCGGCGGCGGGTGCTCCTGCTCGGCGGGGCGGTCGAGGCGATCGGCGGCGGGCTGGCCGGGCGCGCTCACCATCGGCCTCGAGCCCGCGCCCGACGAGTCGGACGCCGAGCTCGTCGGCACGGCTCGCCGGGTGGGGTCTGCACGTCGAGCGGCTGGAGCACGCCCGCGATCGCGCACCCGCGGAGACGCTGGCGTGACCGATCTCGACCTCGTCTTCCTCAAGGAGACGCCATGGAGCGAGATGTGGCCGCTCGTCGGGCCGGCGCTGAAGCAGACGCTCCAGATGGTCTCTGCCGTCCTCGTCATCGCGCTGGTCGTCGGAACGCCGCTCGCGCTCGCGCTCCACAACACCGGCCCGCGCGGCCTCTTCCCGCAGAGCGCCGTCCACTACACGCTCGGGGCGATCGTCAACGTCGGGCGCTCCATCCCGTTCCTGATCCTCATGGCGGCGCTGATCCCCGTGACGCGCCCATCGCCGGCACGACCATCGGCGTGGCCGGGGCCATCGTGCCGCTGTCGCTGGGGGCCATCCCGTACTACGCGCGGCTGATGGAGGCGACCCTGCGCGAGGTGCCGCCGCCGGTCATGGAGGTCGGGCGGCGCGTCGGGCGGGACGCGCCTGCAGACGATGCTGAAGGTGCAGCTGCCGGAGGCCGTGCCCGGACTGATCTCGAACCTGACGATCGCCATCGTGGCCGTCATCGAATTCACGGCCATCGCGGGTGCCATCGGCGCCGGCGGCATCGGCTACCTCGCGCTGTCCTACGGCTACAACCGCTTCGACGGCAACGTGATGCTGGTCTGCGTCGTCATCCTGGTGGTGTTCGTGCAGGTGACGCAGTTCGCGGGCGACCGCCTGGCGCGGGCGATGTCGCGCTCGTGACGGCGCTCGCGATCATCGGGGCGACCGGGCGCATCGGCCGACCCATCGCGCGCGAGGCGGTGGCGCGCCGGCACCCGTGCAGGGGCTGGTGCGCAGGCCGGGCGCCGCCCTGCCGGCCGGCGTGACGCCGGTGGAGGTCGACATCCTCGACCCGTCCGCGGTCGCCGCTGCGGTCGACGGCTGCGCCGCGCTCATCAGCGCCTTCCGGCCGCGCGGAGCCCGACTTCGAGCTCTACCGGCGCGTCGCGCAGTCGCTGGTCGCCGCCGCGCGGTCGCTCGGGCCGGAGCGCCGCGGCTGCTGGTCGTCGGCGGCGCCGGGAGCCTGCAACCACCCCGCCGGCGGCATGCTCGTGGAGGCGCTCGACCCGGCGGACGAGCGGCGCCCGGAGATGTTCGGCCAGGTGGCCGCCCTCCGCTACCGCGCGGCGTCGACGACGTCGACTGGGCCTACGCCAGCCCGAGCCGCGTGATCGAGCCCGGCGAGCGCACGGGCCGCTACCGGCTCGGCGGCGACGACCCGCTGGTCGGCCCCGACGGCCGCAGCCGGATCACGTACGACGACTACGCCGTCGCCCTCCTCGACGAGGCCGAGGCGCCGCGACACGACCGCACCCGATTCACCGTCGGTTACTGACAACGCACCGCGAGCAAGGAGCACCATGGGCGTGACGCCAACGACCGCCGCGCGCAGCGACACGAGGGTCATCGGCTCCGACGCCGAGGCCATCAAGGTCGCCACGGACCTGGCCGCGTTCCTGGCCCCGGCGCGTCGCAACGGGATCGCGACGCCGACCCCGGCGACGCCGAGCTCGAGGCGTTCGGCCGGTCAGGCCTGCTCGGGATCACCGTCCCCCGCGCGTTCGGCGGTGCTGGCGCCTCCGCTGCGACGCTGACCGAGGTCGTGCGCATCCTCGCGGCCGTCGACCCCGCCATCGCGCAGGTCCCGCAGAACCACTACGTCACGATCATCCTGCTCGCGGAGTACGGCACTCCGGAGCAGCAGCGGTTCTTCTACGAGGAGGTGCTCCGGCGCGGCGCGCGCTTCGGCAGCGCGGTCTCGGAGCGCGGCACGGCGCACGCGTCCTCCATGCAGACGCGCCTCGACACGCCAGGCGGACGGGTCGTTCCGCCTGGACGGCAAGAAGTACTACACGACGGGGTCGCTCAACGGGCAGTGGATCCGCGTCGGCGCGATCGACGACGAGGGGCGCGTGATGTTCGCCTTCGTCCGGCGCGACGACGACGGGGTGGAGGTCGTCAACGACTGGTCGGCGATGGGCCAGCGCGGCACGGCGAGCGGCACGACGGTCCTCGACTGCGTGCGCGTGCCGGCCGACCGGGTCGTGCCGCACTGGCGCGTCGTCGGCCGGCCGCACGTGCTGGGCGCGTACCTGCACATCATCCACGCGGCGATCGAGGTCGGCATTGCCCGCGGCGCGTTCGACGACGGCATCGCGTTCGTCAACGAGCGCGCGCGGCCCTGGGGCGAGGCGGTGGCCGCCGGCTGGAAGACGCTCGGCGAGGAGCCGCACATCGTGCTGCAGGTGGGGCGCATGGCGACTCGTCTGCACGCCGCGGAGGCGCTGCTCGCCCGGGCCGCGGCGATCCTCGACGACGCCCTGGCAGCGCCGATCACGGACGTCTCCGCGAGCCGCGCCTCCGTGGCCGTCAGCGAGGCGAAGGCGTACGGAACGGAAACCGCGGTCGAGCTCAGCAGCGAGATCTTCTCGCTGGCCGGCGCGAGTGCCGCGGACGACCGCCTGAACCTGCACCGCCACTGGCGCAACGCCCGCACCCACAGCCTGCACGACCCCGTGCGCTGGAAGTACATCCGCGCCGGCGAGTACGCCCTGAACGGCACCATCGCGATCGACCACGGTGCGCTGTGAGCGTTGCGCTGCAGGAGGCCTTCGGGCGCGTGGGCGCGGACTACGCCACCGGGCGCCCCGGCTACCCCGCGGCCGCGATCGAGCGCGCCGCCGTCGTGCTCGGATTGGAACCAGGCGACGCCGTCGCCGACGTCGCGGCCGGCACCGGCAAGCTGACGGCCGAGCTGCTCCGGCACTTCGCGGACGTCGTCGCCGTGGAGCCGGAACGCGCCATGCGCGAGTTGCTGGCCGTCCACGCGCCCGGGGCGCGGGTCCTGGACGGACGGGCCGAGCGCCTGCCGCTCGCGGACGGCTCCGTGCGCGCGGTGTTCGTGGCCCAGGCCTTCCACTGGTTCGACGCCGAGGCCGCCGGCCGCGAGATCGCCCGCGGCGTCGGTCCGGGCGGCGGGCTCGTCGTGCTCTGGAACGGCGCCGCGTCGGGCGCCCCCGGGCCGATGCTCGTGGACCTGCTCGGCGACCTGCTGCTGGAGCACCGCCCGGCCGGGTTCGCCGCCGGCGATCACGCGCGCTGGATCGCCGCGCTCGACCGGCTCGGCCTCTACGAGCCGGTGCGGCGCGAGGCCTTCCTGCACGCGCAGCGGCTCACGCTCGACCATGCGCTGGCCCAGGTGGCGTCGTACACCTTCGTGGCCGCGCTGCCGGACGCGCCGCGCGCCGCGCTGCTGGCGCGCGTCCGCGAACGCCTCGCACCCTGGGCTCCCCTCGAGGTGCCGCTGCGCTGCGACCTGTTCTCGACGCAGGTGGTCGAGCGTGATGGCCTGGGAGGGCTGTGTGCCGCGCATCCGTGAGGGCGCCGTCCGCCGTGGCGCGTTCCTCGACGCGATGGCGGAGCTGCCCACCGGTGTGACGGTCGTGACCGCGCGCGGGGAGGACGGCGCCCCGCTCGGCGCGACGGTCTCCGCCTTCAGCTCGCTGTCGCTGCGGCCCAGGCTCGTCGTCGTCTGCCTCGCCCACAGCTCCGAGACCCGCCGGGCCCTGGAGCACGGCGACCCGTTCATCGTGCACGTGCTGCGCGACGGCCAGGAGCACGTCGCCCGCGCGCTCGCCGGCAAGGGGCCCGACAAGTTCGACGGCGTCGCCTGGCAGCCCAGCGCGGAGGGGCTGCCGGAGATCCCGGACTGCGCCGTGACGCTGGCGTGCGACGTCGACGCGCTGCTGCCGGGCGGCGACCACGCGATCGTCGTCGGCGCCGTCCGGCGCATCGCGTTCGGCGGCGGCACGCCGCTCGTCTACCACCGGCGCCGGCTGCACACTGCGCCCGAGCACGCCGCGCACGTCTGACGCGCTACGCCAGCCCGAACAGGGCGAGCGGGACGTCGTCGACCTCGATGGCGTCCGGGCGGTGCGCCGCCCAGGCGGCGGCGTCGAGGCGGAAGTAGCGGGTCGGCACGGGCTCGAGCGACCCGTCGGCGAGCTCCAACCCGGCGCCGTTGTCGAGGTAGCCCAGGCGCCGCAGCATGCCCTGCGCGGCCAGGTTGTCGGCGTTGGTGCCCGCCTCGGCGTAGCGTGCGCCGAGCACGTCGAAGGCCAGCGCGAGGGCGCCGGCGCGCATCTCGGTGCCGTAGCCGCGGTCCTGCAGCGCCAGCCCGACCCAGGTGGCGCTGCGGATGGTGCGCCGCACGGGGAAGTGCTGCGAGCCGATCTGCTGCACCCCGACGGGCTCGCCCTCGTGCGTGAACGCGCCGAGCGGCAGCCGCCAGCGCTCCGGTCGCCACTCGGCCCGGAGCGTCCAGAAGTACTGCGCGAAGGCGTGCTCGAAGTGCGGCGACGAAAGCTCCGCCCAGCGGGTCCGGAACGGCCGTTCACCGGGGCGGTGCACGCCGCGGCGCGCCACGACGACGAGCTCCGCCAGGTCGTCGTCGGTCGGCACCCGCAGCTCCAGCCGGCGCGTGCGGATGCGCAGGTCGAACAGCGGCCAGTGGGGGTACGGAGCGGTGCGCTCGGGGGTGCAGGTGGAGGACATCGGTAGCGGCTGCGGAATCACTTGCAGACTATTCATACCAAATATGTGTGATATAAGGTGGACTGATGTTGAGAACGAGCCTGATCGCCGAGTCGCACCGTCTGGACGAGCTCGTGCCGCGGCGGCTCGCGGGCGTCCAGCTGGCAGATGGCACGGTCGCGGACGTCGAGCTCGCCGATGGCGCCGTCGACCACGTCGACGTGCCCGCGCAGACCATCATCGCCGGGCGTCGGACGCTACCGCTCGAGGGCCACGTGCTGCTGCCGGCGTTCGCCGACCCGCACGTCCACCTCGACAAGGCGTTCACCTCCGAGCTCGTGCCCAACCCGAGCGGCGATCTCGCCGGCGCCGTCGCGGCGTGGCGCGCGTACCGGCCGACGCAGAGCGTCGCCGCCATCGCCGCCCGCGCTCGCCGCGCCGCGCTGGAGCTGCTGCGCGCCGGCACGACGGCGGTCCGCGCCCACGTCGATGTCGGGCCGGACCTCGGCCTGCGCGCGGTCGAGGCGCTCGCGCAGGTGCGCGGCGAGCTCGTCGACGTGGTCGACCTGCAGATCGTCGCCGGGCTGTCGGCGCCCTACAGCGGCCGCGCCGGCCTGGAGACGCTCGCGCTCGGCGCCGACGCGCTGGCCCTCGGTGCCGACCACGTCGGCGGTGCGCCGCACCTCGACCCGGATCCCGCGGAGGCCCTCGACGGGCTCGTCGATCTCGCGGCCAGCCACGGTGTCGGGCTCGACCTGCACCTCGACGAGACGCTCGACCCGGACGTCTTCACGCTGCCGCTGCTGCTCGACCGCGTGGAGCGCGGCTTCCCGGGGCCCGTCGCCGTGGGCCACCTCGTGTCGCTCGCCGTGCAGCCGCTCGCGCGCCAGGTGGCGACGGCGGACCGCGTGGCGGCGGCCGGCGTCACGGTGGCCGTGCTGCCCCGGACCGACCTCTACCGCCACGGGCGCGACGAGACCGGCACCGCGCCGCGCGGCCTCACCGCCATCCGCATCCTCCTCGACGCCGGGGTCACGGTCGCGGCCGGCGCCGACAACGTGCGCGACCCGTTCAGCCACACGGGCCGGCTCGATCCGCTGGAGACGGCCTCGCTGCTCGTCACCGCCGGCCACGTGTCGCCGGCCGAGGCGCTGGTGATGGTCACCGCGGCCTCCCGCGCCGCCCTCGGCCTGCCGGCGTGCGACGTCGTGGTCGGCAGCCCGGCGGAGCTCGTCGCCGTGGTGGGATCGTCGCTCGCCGACGTCGTGGCCGGTGCGTCCCCGGGCCGCGTCGTGCTGCACGAGGGCCGCGTCGTCTCGCGCACCCGCATCGAGACGTCCCTGACGCACGTCGTCCCGGCCAACGGCTACCGGATGTGAGCCAGCCCGGCTGGGGCGTCTGGCTGGAGCCGGCACTCCCCGTGCCCCGGATCGTCGACGTGGCCGCGCGCGCGGAGGCGCTCGGCGCGAGCCACCTCCTGCTCGGCGAGGAGCCGGCCGGCCGCGACCCGTACGTCGCGCTCGCGGCGGTCGCGATGGCCACGCGGAGCCTGGTGCTCGTCGCGGGCGTCGCCCAGCCGGCCGCACGCCATCCGCGGACGACCGCGGCCGCGCTCGCGTCGCTGGCCGACCTCGCGCCGGGCCGCATCGTGGTGGGCCTCGGGATCGGCGGGCCGGGTGGTCGCGACCCGCAGCCGCTCGAGGCGCCCCGACCGTACGCCGCGCTGCGCGGCGCCGTCGACGACCTGGAGCCGGAGCAGCAGGCGAACGGGCACCACGATCGCGCTGCGGCGGCCGGCCGGCTCGGCTGGTCCTCGTCGCGCTCGCTCCCGCTGCTGCTCCCGGCCGGCGGCCCGCGGCTGGCCAGGCTCGCCGCGCGCCTGGCCGACTGGGCGCTGGTCGCCGGGGGCGCGCTCGACGACGTGCTCGCCCTGAGCGCGGAGCTGCGCCGGGAGTCCAACGGCACGCCGCGTCCCGCTCTCGCGTGGGCCGCGTCGCTCGCCTGGGACCCGTTCCGCGGCGGGGCGAGCGCGCCCGCCGTCGACGTCGCCGGCGACCGCGAGGACGTGGTCGCGCGGCTCGCCGCCGTGCGGGAGGCCGTCCGGCCCGATCTGTTCGTCCTCCCGGTGCGCACGCTCGCGCGCCCTGCGGCGTTCGTCGAGGACGCCGCGCCCGCTCCTGGTCGCGGCCGGCTTCGGCGCCGCCGCGGCCGCAGCGCCCGGCAGCGTCGGCGGGACCGGGTAGTAGGCGACCGCGCACACCTTATCGGTTGCATCAGCAACCCTAATTGACTACTTCTACGCTCCCGTAGCTGACGACGGTGCCTGGGGAGGCGCCGGGGGAGGAACGCCGAGGATGCGCTCGCACCTGCGACTGGTGCACGCCACCGACCTACCGCTCGAGCCGCCGCGCCGCCGCGACCGTCGCCGCACGCCGCAGCCTCCACCTGGTGGCGCCGCTCGTGCCGCCGGGCCCGGGGTGCGGTGGGGAGGATCGAGGCGTGGGCGCCCTCGCGGACGAGCTCCGCGGGGGCGGGGTCGACGCCAGCGCGTGGTTCGTCGACCCGCCGCTCGACATCGAGGGCCGCTTCGACCGCTGATCGCGCCCGCCGTCAGGCGTTGGCGAGCACGCCGACCGCGAACAGCAGCAGCGACACGGCGGTGGCCGCGCCCGATCACCGCGTGACGTCGCGGTCCGGCACGAACCCGATCGGATCAGGCCGGTCGCGCGCCCGGCGCCGCCGTCGAGCGTCGTCGCGTCGCCCGGTCGCCGCACGGAACCCGCCCGGTCCGAGCCAGCGGTCCGCGGAGCGTAGCCGCAGACGTGTTTCTGGCGCCCTTCGAGCGGCCGCGCACCATAACTTGATCTAATTGGTGGGAATAGTGTAGTTTATGGACGCCAGCCGGAAACGAGGGCGCCGCGACGCTGCGGGCCCGGTCGTCTCCGGCGGGCCGAGAGCACCGCGGGCACGCCGCCGCGGGGGCTCGGACCACACCTGCCCGCACGCCGCCGCGCGTGCCGCTGACCCCTGGAGGAACCGTCATCGCCACCGCGAGACCGAGCACGGACGGACACGATGTTCGCGACGCCTGAGCAGCGGGACGGCGGCGACCGCCGGCACGTCCACCTCAACGCCTTCGACATGAACTGCGTCGCCCACCAGTCGCCCGGCCTGTGGCGGCACCCCGACGACCAGGCGTGGCGCTACACGGACCTCGACTACTGGACCGACGCTGGCGCAGACTGCTCGAGCGGGGCGGCTTCGACGGCGCTCTTCATCGCCGACGTGCTCGGCATCTACGACGTCTACGGCGGCAACGACGACGCCGCGATCCGCCAGGCGCACGCAGGTCCCGGTCAACGACCCGTCGCTGCTCGTCCCGGCGATGGCCGCGGTCACCGAGCACCTCGGCTTCGGCGTCACCGCCTCGATCTCGCTTCGAGCACCCGTACACGTTCGCGCGCCGCATGTCGACGCTCGACCACCTGACCAAGGGCCGGGTCGGCTGGAACATCGTCACCGTCCTACCTCGACAGCGGCGCGCGCAACATCGGCAGCCGACGCCAGCTCGCGCCACGACAACCGCTACGACGTCGCCGACGAGTACCTCGAGGTGCTCTACAAGCTCTGGGAGGGCTCGTGGGAGGACGACGCGGTCGTGCGCGACCGCGAGCGCGGCGTCTTCACCGACCCGTCGAAGGTGCACCCGATCGACCACGAGGGCGAGTACTTCAACGTGCCCGGGCATCCACCTCTCCGAGCCCTCGCCGCAGCGCACGCCGGTGATCTACCAGGCCGGCGCGTCGGCGCGCGGCAGCGCTTCGCGGCCGAGACACGCCGAGGCGATCTTCATCGCGGCGCCCACGCCGGGCGATCACTGCGCGAGAACGTCGCGACGATCCGCGCGGCGGCTGGTCGAGGCCGGTCGCGACCCGTACGACGCCCGCGATCTACACCCTGCTCACCGTCGATCGTCGCCGCGACCGACGACGAGGCGCACGGCCAAGCACGACGAGCTACCGCGCGCTACGGCAGCCGACGAGGGCGCGCTGGCGCTGTTCAGCGGCTGGATGGGCATCGACCTCGCCGCGTACGACCTCGACGAGCCCGATCGGCGACGTCGAGAGCGAACGCCGATCCAGTCGGCGGTCGCGGCCTTCCAGCGGCCGACCCCGACGGCGGCGAGTGGCGCGTGCGCGACATCGCCCGCTGGGGCGGCATCGGCGGCACGGGCCGCGTGCTCGTCGGCTCCGCGCCGAGGTCGCCGACCAGATGCAGGAGTGGGTCGACGACACCGACGTCGACGGCTTCAACCTCGCCTACGCGATCACGCCCGGGACCTTCGTCGACGTCGTCGAGCACGCTCATCCCGGAGCTGCAGCCGCGCGCGGCGTCTACCCCGAGGGGCCTACGCCGGGCCGGACGCTGCGCGACAAGCTGTTCGGCCGCGGCAGCCGGCTGCCCGACTACCACAAGGCGGCCTGACGTCCGCCATCCCGCCGACGTCGCCGGCAGCGCGCCGACGCCCGTCGCGAGGCCGCGCGACGAGCGCCCGACTGGCCGAGACGGCGGTGCTCGCGCGCCCCGGGCTCGCCCCGGCTGCGGCGCTGGTCGAGGAGATCAACGCCGAGTCCGCTGTCCGCGAGCGCGACCGGATCGCCCCCTACGAGCAGATCGAGCTGCTCGCGCGCCGCCCGCTTCGGGGCGCTGCGGTGCCGCGCGAGTACGGCGGCGCCGGGACGACCCGCTGCGCGAGACCTTCCGCCTGATCATCGCCCTCGCCGTCGGCCGACTCCAACGTCGCCCACATCCTCGCAGAACGCACTTCGCCTCGTCGAGGGGACGCTGCGCTCAACCGACCCCGAGCAGCGCGAGCGGCGCCGCGCGAGGCCGCCGCCGGCACGCTTCGGCAGCGCCGCGATCGAGCTCGGCAGCCACAATCGTGCAGATCGACCACGCTCTCGAGGGCGCCCGGCCGGCAGCCTGCGGCTGAACGGGGCGAAGTACTACTCGCACCGGCAGCGCTGTACGCCGACGGCCTCCGCTACATCGCTCGACGACGACGAGAACCTGGTGCTTCGTCGATCGTCGCCGCGACGCGCCGGGCGTCGAGCTCGTGGAGGACTGGGACCGGTTCGGCCAGCGCTGACGGGCAGCGGGACGACCCGTGCTGCACGAACGTCCGGCGCCCCCGAGGACCGCGATCCTGCCGCACGGCGGACGCACCGACAGCCCTCCTACTCGGCGTCCTTCGGCCAGATCGCACGCGGTCGATCGACGTGGCATTGCGGAACGCGGCGACACGACGGAGCGCAGTTCGTGCGCAGCCGCGGACCCGCCCCTCGTCCACGTCGCGCCGAGCGTGCCGACAGGAGCCGCACCTCGTCCTGCGATTCGGCGAGATGGCGACGCCGCCTGCACGCGGCGAAGGTGTTCCTCGCCGAGTCGGCGCGCCAGCTCGACGTCGTCGCGCGGCACCCCCCGACCAGGACGTCGCCGACGCGCGCGCTCGAGGTGGCCGAGGCGAAGATCGTCGGCGACGAGGTCGCCGTCGCGACGCCGCGAGATCTTCGAGCTCGGCGGCGCCGCGGCCGACCGACGCCGCGTACGACCTCGACCGCCACTGGCGCAACGTCCGCGTCCACACCCTCCACGACCCCAACCGCTGGAAGTACGTCCACTCCGGCAACTGGGTCCTGCGCCGGGAGCCCCCGCCGGCGCTGGACATCCTCTGACCACCACCCGCACGACGGAGAGCAGCGAGACATGACCAGATTCCGTTCGACCCGTGCCCTGACGGCCGTGTTCCTGATCCTCGGCCTCGTCCTCGCCATGAGCCTCAGCGCCTGCGGCGACGACGACGAGGGCGACTCGACCGCCGCCGCGGGCTCCAGCACCGCCGCCGCGCCCGCCACCAGCGAGGCGGCCGCCACCAGCGAGGCGTCGACCGAGGACGCCGCCACCAGCGAGCCCGCGGCGACGGAGGCCGCCGCCAGCACCGAGGAGGCGCCCGCCTCCACCGAGGACGCCGCCGCCACGACCGAGGCGCCGGCCACCAGCGAGGCCGCCGCCGCCGGCGACACCGCGGCACCGGAGCCGTTCGCGAGCCGCCAGGTGCGCGTCGCGCTCGTCCGCCAGCTCGGCTCCGGCGACTACTTCGAGCAGTGGCTCGACGGCGCCCAGGCCCAGGCGGACGCGCTCGGCATCGACCTCGTGGTCACCGACGCCCGCACGAAGAACGACTTGCAGGCGACCAACCTGCAGCAGGCGATCGACCGCGAGGACGTCGACGGCATCATCGTCGACCACGGCCTGGCCGAGACCCTGAACCCGATCATCGACAAGGGCGCGCAGGCCGGCAAGCCGATCGTCGCCGTGGACGTGGAGACGGAGAACGAGCAGGTCCCGTCCATCCAGCAGTCGGACGTCGACCTGGGCAAGGCCATCAGCACGGAGCTCGCCGACGACCTCGGCGGTGAGGGCAAGGTCGCCTACGTCTACGTCGCCGGCTACGCGCCGCTCGACCGCCGCGATCGCGGCTGGGCCGAGGTCAAGAAGGCGAACCCGGGCCTCGACCAGGTCGCGCAGTTCGGCAAGGTCAGCGACTCGACGGCGTCCGAGACGGCCGACCAGGCACGCGCCGTGATCGCCGCCAACCCCGATCTCAAGGCCATCCTCGCCCCGTACGACGAGTTCGCCAAGGGCGCCGTGCTGGCCGTCAACGAGGCGGGCAAGGCCGACGAGATCAAGGTCTACGGCGTCGACATCTCGACCGCCGACATCGGCGTGATGACCGAGGCCGGCAGCCCGTGGGTCGCCACGCAGGCCACCGATCCCCGCAACGGCGGCAAGCTCGCGGTGCGCGCCATCGCCCTCAAGATCGCCGGTGAGGACGTGCCCGCGAGCGTCCTCATCCCGCCGGCGCTGATCACCCAGCAGCAGCTGACCGACGGCTCCATCACCAACATGGACCAGCTGCGCGAGGCCATCCCGGACCTGGACACGGCCGACCTGCTGGCGGCGCCCTGGATCCCGGCGGCGAAGTGAGCGTGGTCGCGAGTGCACCGGCGGCGACCTCGACGGTCGTCCGCCTGGAGGACGTTGGCCGCTCGTTCGGGCCGACGCGGGCGCTCGACGGCGTGACCCTGGACCTCCGCGGCGGCGAGGTGCTCGCCGTCGCGGGGGCCAACGGGGCCGGCAAGTCGACGCTCAACCGCATCCTCGCCGGTGCACTCGCGCCGGACACCGGCCGCATCCTGGTGGACGGCGAGCCCCTGCGGCTGGCCGACCCCCAGGACGCGGTCGCCGCCGGCATCCGCACCGTCCACCAGCACGCCGGCGAGTGGACGGTGCCGGGCCTCACGGTGGCGGAGAACCTACTGCTGGAGGAGATCGCCACCGGGCGCGGGGTCGCCTTCTCGCCGCGGCGCTCGCGCGAGGACGCCCGCCGCATCGCCGCGGGGCTGCGGTTCGAGTTCACGGACGCCCAGCTCGCGGCGGACGTGGCGACGCTCGGCGTGTCCGACCGCCAGCTGATCGCGCTGGCGCGGGCGCTCGCGACCTCGCCGCGGGTGCTGATCCTCGACGAGCCCACGTCGGCGCTGTCGACCGTGGAGGCCGAGCGGCTGTTCGACGTCGTGCGAGGCCTGCGCGACGACGGCGTCGCGATCGTCTACGTCTCGCACCGCCTGGGCGAGCTCGAGGCCCTGGCCGACCGCGTGGCCGTGCTGCGCGACGGCCGGCTGCGCCGCGTCTTCGAGCGGCCCTTCGCGATGCGCGACGTGGTAGCCGAGGTGCTCGGCGAGATCGTGGACGAGATCGAGCACGCCGAGCGCCAGGGCGGCCGCGTGCGCGTGCTGCTCGAGGACGTGCAGGTGCTGCCCGACGGCCCGCCCGTCGACGTGGGCTTCGCGGCCGGCGAGGTCACGGGGCTGACGGGCCTGATCGGCGCCGGCAAGACGGAGCTCGCCGAGGTGCTGTTCGGCGTCCGCCGCGCCCGTAGCGGCCGCGTGCTGCTGGACGGCGCGCCGTTCGCGCCCGGCAGCCCCGGCGCGGCCATCGGCACGGGCGTGTTCATGGTGCCCGAGGACCGCGCCGCCCAGGCGCTCGTGGCCGGCTGGAGCGTGCGCGCGAACTCGAGCCTGCCGTTCCTGGCTCGCCTCACGAGTCTCGGCCTGGTGCGGAAGCGTGCTGAGGCCGACCGAGCGCGCCGCATCATCGACATGCTCGGCGTCGTCTGCGCGGGCCCGGAGGCGCCGATCGGCTCGCTCTCGGGCGGCAACCAGCAGAAGGTCGTCATCGGCCGCTGGCTCGCGGAGGACGCGCGCGTGCTGATCTTCGACGAGCCCTTCCGCGGCGTCGACATCGGCGCACGGCGCGACATCGCGCACCGCCTGCGCTCGCTGTCCGACGACCGTGGTCGTGATCGTCATCTCCTCCGACCTGGACGAGATCCTGGAGGTGGCCGACCGCGTGCTGGTGATGGCCGGCGGCGGGATGGTGGCGGACGTGCGCCGCAGCGAGGTCGATCGCACCGGGATCGCGCTCGAGATGACGAGGGCCCGGACGTGATCGGCGAGCAGGTCGCCACGACGACGGCGCCCGCCGCCCGGCGGGGCGCCGGCACCGTGCAGCGCGGCGTCGTGCGCTTCGGGCTGCTCGGTCTCTTCGCCCTGGTGACGGTCTACTTCGCCGTGACGGAACCGGCGTTCCGCACGAGCGACAACATCCTCAGCGTCATCCAGTCCGTGTCGGTGGTCGGGCTGCTCGCCCTCGCCGTCACGGTCTCGATGGCGGTCGGCGGCTTCGACCTCTCGGTCGGCGCCAACGCCGGCATGGTCGTGATGGTCAGCGCGCTCGGTCTCGTCGTCTGGGAGTGGCCGACGTCGCTCGTCATCGTCGCGGCCCTCGCGACCGGGGCCGCCATCGGGCTCGTCAACGCCGGACTGATCGTCGGGCTCCGCATCCCCGACCTGCTCGCGACACTTGGCGTGCTGTTCGCCATTCAGGGACTGCAGCTCCTGCCGTCCGAGGGCCAGAGCGTCTCCACCGGCATGGTCATCGACGACGTCGAGCAGACCGGCAGGTTCACCGACGCGTTCCTCTGGATCGGCCGCGAGGACGTGCTCGGCGTGCCCGTGCCGGTGATCATCCTGTTCGTCGCGGGGGCGCTCATGTGGGTGTTCATGGAGCGCACCCGCTGGGGGCGGATGCTCTACGCCATCGGCGGCAACGAGGAGGCCGCGCGGCTCGCGGGGGTCCGCGTGCGGCGCTGGCGCACGATCGCCTATCTCGTCTCCGGCCTGCTCTCGGCCCTCGGCGGAATCATCCTCGCCGCGCGCATCGGACAGGGCGACGTCGGCGCCGGCAACTCGTTCCTGCTGGACGCGGTCGCCGCGACGCTGATCGGGTTCGCCGTGCTCGCCGTGAACCGGCCCAACGTGCTCGGCACGGTGGTCGGTGCCCTCTTCCTCGGCATCGTCCTCAACGGGCTGACGATCAAGAACCTCCCGTACTACACCCAGGACTTCGTCAAGGGACTGATCCTGATGGTGGCGCTGTTCCTCAGCTTCGGCCTCCTGCGCCGGACCTAGGTGGTCGATTTCGTGATCTCGCCGGGCGTAAGACGGCATCTGCGCGCCTCGGACGCCGTTCGTCCCCGCCCAGCCGCCTCGAGGTCGTGTCGCGAGCGCGGAGGTCGGTCGGGCGGCTGGTCGCGGCCGGTCGGCTTCGGCACGGCCGGACTACCAAGGGCGCTCACGAGCCCGTGGTACGTCCGGCCGTACCACCCGAGACGCGCAGCTACCGCCTTCCGCGATCACCGATCCACGGAATCGACCACCACATCGTGACGCTCGAAGGAGACCGCTGACGTGGCAACCACGCCGACCGCCAACCGCACGCCCGGGGCGACCACGATCGACCCGGTGGCCGTCGCCCGCGACCTCGCCGACCGCTTCGCCGAGGGCGCGGCCGAGCGCGACCGCACCAACGCCTTCCCCCACGAGCTGGTGCGCGAGCTCCGTGCCAGCGGTCTGCTGCCGTTGATCGTGCCCGCGGAGCACGGCGGCCTCGACGCCGACACGCTGACGGTCACGCGCGTCGTGTCGGCGCTCGCCGAGGGCGACCCGTCGATCGCGCAGATGTACCTCATCCACACGCTCGAGATCCTCGTGCTGCGCAACGCCCTGATCGACGAGGCCGCGCGCGACGAGCTGTACCGGAGCGTCGTCGACGGGTCGCTGTTCTTCACCAACGCGTGGTCGGAGACCGGCACGAAGAGCATGGTCGACTTCGGCGTGGCGCTCCGCCGCGACCCGGCCGGCGGCTGGCGCATCGACGGGCGCAAGTTCTACGCCACCGGCTCGCTGGCGGGCGACCTGATCCTCAGCGCCGGCGTCACCGACGAGGACGAGCCGCGGGTGCTGACGGCGCTCGTGCCGGCCGACGCGCCGGGCGTGCGCATCCACGACGACTGGGACGGGTTCGGGCAGCGCACCACCGCCAGCGGCACCGTCTCCTTCGAGGACGTGCCGCTGCCGGACGCGCTGGTCTTCGACGTCCCGAGCGTCACGCAGCCCGACAACGCGTTCGGCTCCTTCAGCCAGATCATGTTCACGAGCGTGCTGGTCGGGATCGCCCGCAACGCCCTGGCGGAGTCCGTGGCGTTCGTGAACCAGCGGGCGCGCCCGTGGATCCACTCCGGCGTCGAGCGCGCCGCCGACGACCCGCACGTGCAGGCCCTGGTCGGGCGCATGCGCGTCCAGGTCAGCACAGCCGGCGCGATGCTCGAGCGCGCGGCCGCGGTCCGCGAGCCGGCTGCCCGCAACCCGTCGCCGGCGGCTCGCGACGCCGCGTCGGTCGCCGTGGCGGAGGCGAAGGTCGTCGCCACCGAGACCGCCCTCCGGGTGTCGGAGACGGCGATCCAGATCGGCGGCGCGAGCGCGGCGCTGGCCAAGCACGGCCTCGACCGGCACTGGCGCAACGCGCGCACCGTCTCCCTACACGACCCGGTGCACTACAAGCTGGTGCTGATCGGCGACGCGGAGCTCAACGGCACGCCGCCGCCGATCTCCGTCTACACCTGAGGGCGCGTCAGTCGCCGACGGCGGCGTGCGCGGTCCGGCGGTGCTGCGCCGCCGGGTGGGTGCCGGGCAGGCGCGGGCCGCGGCCGAACAGCTTCTCGCGCAGCGTGCCCTCGCGGTAGGCGGTCTTGTAGCGCGCCGCGGCGCTGCAGCTCGGGGACGACGTAGCTCGACGAAGTCGGCGAAGGTGCCGGGCGTGATCGACGTTGGTGAGGTTGAAGCCGTCGACGTCGGTCTCGTCGACCCAGGCCTGCGAGCTCGTCGGCGACCTCGCTCGGCGAGCCGACCGCGATCGGCGCCGTCGACGCCGACGCCGCGCGCGCTCGACGAAGTCGCGGAGCGTCCAGTCGCCCGTCGCCGAAGGTCTCGGACGGCCGACTTGCATGGTACTCGTTGTCACGTCGCCGCAGCGGGTCGTCGAGGTCGAAGCGCGAGAGGTCGAAGCCCAGCCAGCCCGACCACAGCACCAGCGTGCCCTCGGGGTCGACGTAGCGGCGGTACTCGTCGTGCTTGCGCCTGCGCCTCGCGGTCGGTCTCGGCGGCGACGATCGTGAGATGCCGTTGACGATCTTGCACGTCGTGCGGGTCGCGGCCGGCCGCGCGGGCGCGCTCGCGGATGTCGTCGACGGCTGGCGCGCAGGCACCTCCTTCGTCGGCGCGGCCGACGAAGATCGACCTCGGCGTGCTCGGCGGCGAAGCGTCCGGCCGCGGTTCGAGGCGCCGGCCTGGTAGAGCACCGGCGTGCGCTGCGGCGACGGCTCGGAGAGGTGGATGCCCGGGCACGCGTGAAGTAGCGTGCCCGTCGTGCTCGATGCGGGTGGACCTTGGCCGGGTCGGCGTAGCACGCCGCGGCTCGGGTCGCCGCCGACCGCGTCGTCCTCCCAGGAGCCCTCCCACAGCTTGTACAGCGACCTCGAGGTACTCGTCGGCGATGTCGTAGCGCGTCGCGTGGCGGCGCTGGTCGTCCGTGCCCGTGGTTGCGGGCCGCCGCTCTCCAGGTAGCCGGTGACGATGTTCCAGCCGACGCGGCCCTCGGTGAGGTGGTCGAGCGTCGACATGCGGCGGGCGAAGGAGTACGGGTGCTCGAACGAGGTCGCGGCGGTGACGCCGAAGCCGAGGTGCTCGGTGACCGCGGCCATCGCCGGCACCACCAGCAGCGGGTCGTTGACCGGCACCTGCGCGCCGGCCCGCAGCGCCGCGTCCGGCGAGCCGCCGTAGACGTCGTAGACGCCGAGCACGTCGGCGATGAAGATGCCGTCGAAGAGGCCGCGCTCGAGCAGCGCGCGCCAGGTCGGTCCAGTAGCCGAGGTCGCTTGTACCGCGCGCGCCTGCGACTCGGGGTGGCGCCACGTGCCCGCGACGATGTGGGCGACGCAGTTCATGTCGAACGCGTTCAGGACGAGCTCGCGCTGCACGGCGCTCACCGGTAGTCCGACGGGGTCAGCACCTCGCCGCGCAGGAACAGGCGGGCGACCTCCTCCGCCTTGTACGCGACGGGCGAGTGCAGGGTGTGCGTGCGGGCGTTGCGCCAGTAGAGGTCGAGGCCGACGCTGCGCTGCGTCGCGCGGGCGCCGGTCGTCTCCCAGACGCGGGACGTCACCTCGAGCACCGTGTCGGTGGCGACCTGCTTGGCGGCGGCGCCGATGCTGGCGGCCTCCGCGCGCTCGACGGCCGTCAGCTCGTCGCCGCGCTCGTGGGCCCAGTTCGCGGCGCGCTCGGCGCGGTCGGCCAGGGCGGCGAGGGCCTGCACGCGCGCGACGAGCTCGCCGTACGTGCGCAGGATGTGCGGGTCCTCGGTGGCGTCGTCCACCGACGCGTGCAGCCAGGGGCGCGTGCGCCGCAGCGTGTACTCGCGGGCGTGCAGCAGCGCGCCCTCGGACAGGCCGACGTAGAGGAAGACGAAGATCAGCTGGAAGGAGAGGATCGAGATGCTGCGCGACGGCGGGCGCGGGTCGTCGTCGCGGCCGAGGTCGCCCAGCACGTCCTCCGGCCGCACGAGGTAGCGATCCAGCGTCAGTCCGTTGCTGGCGGTCAGGCGCTGGCCGAGCGTGTCCCAGTCCTGCAGGAAGACGAGCTCGGGCCGGCTCGTGTCGAGCTCCACCAGCAGCCGGTGGCCGGTCCCGGGGTGCAGCGGGAAGCCGACGATGCGGTCGGCGACGCGCGCGGCGGTGGCGAAGCTCTTGGTGCCGCTCAGCAGCAGGCCCTCCGGCGCGACCTCCACCTGCAGCTCCTGGTCGAGGGGCGTGCCGGTCGAGCCGACGACCCACGCGTGCTCGGCGCTGC
Organism: uncultured Actinomycetota bacterium; assembly: GCA_963767885.1. Lineage (GTDB taxonomy): Bacteria > Actinomycetota > Thermoleophilia > Gaiellales > F1-60-MAGs149 > CAVYFW01. The sequence goes on along the minus strand of CAVYFW010000024.1, from coordinate 26,260 downwards.
GGCGCTGGAAGTCGAGCAGGGCGGGCGTCGCGTCGACGTTGAGCCGCGTCTGGAAGGCCCAGTGGTAGGCCAGCAGGTGGGCGATCGAGGCGTCCACGCGCGCGATCAGGCGCACGACCTCGAGGCCGGTGCGGTACGGCTCCCCGTGGCCGCCGAGCTCGCGCGGCACGAGCAGCGGCAGCAGGTCCGCGTCGCGCAGCAGCTGCACCTCGGCGAACGGCGGCGCGGCGCGCTGGTCGCGCTCGACGACGTCGACCGCGAGCGTCGCGGCGACCTCGCGCGCGACGTCCAGCCAGCGCGACGGCGGCGGCGTGCCGATGCGGTCGGTCAGCGTCCAGGTGTCCAGCAGGTCGCGGCCGGGCGTGGTCGCGGCGCTCTGGTCGAGTGGATCGAGCACGTCCATGTGCGACCTCAGTGGATGCCGTTGGCCGGCGGGTTGACGCCGTTGAGGAAGTGGTTGCCGGCGTGGAAGTACTTCCAGCGGTTCGGGTCGTGCAGCGTGTGGGTGCGCGCGTCGCGCCAGTAGCGGTCGAGGTGCTGGCGGGGGTCGGCGGAGCGGGTGCCGCCGAGCGCGAAGACCTCGTTGGTGACCTCGAGCGCGATGTCGCCGGCGAACGCCTTGGCCTCGCCGACCGCGATCGCGGCGCGCGCCACCCCGGCGGCGTCGATGCCCGCCTCGCGCGTCTCGTCCATGATCCGGCCGCCGCGCGCCAGCAGCTCCTCGGCGGCGTGGACGCGGGCGGCGAGCTGGCCGAAGCGCTGGATCACGAAGGGCTCGTCGGCGGCCCGCTCCCAGCCCAGCCGAGCGGCCTCGAAGTGGGGGCGCGAGCGCTCGCGCACGAAGGCCGCGGCGGCGTCGAGGGCGCCAGCGGCGAGGCCGACGTCGACCGCCGCGTGGATGACCTGGCCGACGGTGCCGAACAGCGTCGGGCGCGCGAGGATGCGCCAGTGCGGCACGACCCGCTCGGGGCCGACGCGCACGCCCTCGTAGGTCGACGTGCCGCTGGCGGTGCTGCGCTGGCCGAGCGCCTGCCAGTCGTCGACGACCTCGACGCCGTCCGCCGTCCGCTCGACGTACACGGCGACCTCGCGCTCCTCGTCGTCGAGCGCCATGACCTGGATCCAGTCGGCGTCGATCGAGCCGGTCGAGTAGTACTTGACCCCGTCGAGCTGCAGCTGCCCGTCGGGAAGCGCGACGAGCCGGGTGCGCATCTCGCCGACGTGCCGGGTGTTGCGCTCGGAGACCGCGTTGCCGAAGCGGAGGCCGGCCAGCACGCGCGGCACGAAGTGGTCGAGCTGCTCGGGCGTGCCCTCCTCCAGCAGGATCTGCAGCGCCCAGTAGTGGCCCTGCGTGATCTGCGCGATCGAGGCGTCGGCGGCGGCGATGGCGGCGGTCGTGCGCGCCAGGGTCTCGTAGCTCGTGCCGGGGCCGCCCAGCGTGGCCGGCACCGTCAGCGTCAGCAGGCCGGTCCGCGCCAGCGCGTCGAGCTCCGCGGTCGGCGACGCCTGCGCGAGGTCGCGCTCGCCGGCGTCAGCTCGGATCTCGTCGGCGAAGCGCCGCGCGGCCTCCAGGGCGCTCGCGGCGTCGAGCAGCGGCACCGGCGGAAGCGCCTCGGGAGTGGGGTGCGGGGTGGCCACGGCGCGGGAGGGTAGACGGCTTTGACAAACACTACCAACCCGATAGACAATGCAGAGAAGCATAAGCAACGCTCATGTGCGCTCATAAGCGATGGCCTCTACCTCGATCCCCTCCACGCCGCAGCGGACTGCGGCTCCGTCCCGCTCGGGCGGCTCCGGCGCGCTCCGCCACACGGCCGTCGTCGGTGCGAGCATCGTCGTCGCCATCGCCGTCTGGTGGGTCGTCGCCCGCCTGGAGATCTGGCGCCCGCTGTTCGTGCCGAGCCCCGAGTCCGTGTGGCACCAGCTCGTCCGCACGGAGTCGACCACCGAGGGCCGCCGCGGGTACAGCGGCCACTACCTGCACGAGCACCTCTGGGCCAGCCTGCGCCGCATCCTGCAGGGGGTCGCGGTCGCGATCGTGCTCGGGGTGCCGCTCGGCCTGCTGATCGCGGTCGTGCGGCCGCGTCGGCATCGTCGCTCGAGCCCGCCGTCGACTTCGTGCGCACCCTGCCGCCGCTGGCGTACCTCAGCCTGCTCGTCATCTGGTTCGGCATCGACGAGCGCCCGAAGGTGTGGCTGCTGCTTCTGCCGCGCTGCCGCCGATCGCCATCGCCACCGCCGACGCCGTGCGCAGCGTCCCGACCGACCCGTGCACGCGGCCCGCTCGCTCGGCGCCGGCCGGCTGCGGTCGCTGCCGGCACGTCGTGCTGCCGGCGACCCTGCCGGAGATCCTGACCGGCGTCCGGCTCGCCGTCGGCGTCGCGTACACCACGGTCGTGGCCGCCGAGACGATCAACGGCGTGCCGGGCATCGGCGGCATGATCCGCGACGCCCAGCGCTACAACCAGACCGACGTCGTCGTCCTCGGCATCATCGTCATCGGGATCTCCGGCGTCCTCCTGGACTACTGCGGTCCGCCTGATCGACCGCCTCGTCCCCTGGCGCGGCCACGGCTGAGCGCCCCGCGCCGCGCCTCGACCCGCATCCATCCGTCCCGAGGACGAACCCATGTCCCGCAACCCCGCACGCCCAGGCCCGAACCCGTCGGCGACGACTGACCCGCCTGATGCCGCTCCGCCGCGGAGCCGCTCGCCTCGCCTCGCTGCCTGCGGCGCGACGACGATGGCGACGCGGCTCGCCGCCAGCACGCCGCCGCCGTGGCGTCAGCGCTGCGCGCGCCCGAGCGCCGAGCGACCGCCGCCGCGAGGCCGCGCCCGCCGGCGAGACGCCCGACACCATCCGCATCGGCTACCAGCTGATCCCGAACGGCGACCTGATCGTGCAAGGACCAGCGGCTGGCTGGAGGAGGCCCTGCCCGGCACCAAGATCAAGTGGACGCAAGTTCGAGTCCGGCGGCGACGTCAACACCGCGATCGTCGCCGGCAGCCTCGACATCGGCCTCGCCGGCTGCAGCCCGGTCACCCGCGGCCTGCGCCGCGCCGCTGAACATCCCGTACGCGGTGCCGTGGATCTTCGACGTCATCGGCGACAACGAGGCGCTGGTGGCGCCAAGGCCAGCGGCGTCACCGACGTCGCCGGCCTGGCCGGCAAGAAGATCGCCACGCCGTTCGCCTCCACCGCGCACTACAGCCTGCTGGCCGCGCTCGCCGACGCCGGCGTCGACGCCGTCCACGGTCGACGATCATCGACCTGGAGCCGCAGGACATCCTGGCCGCCTGGTAGCGCGGCGACATCGACGCCGCGTACGTCTGGACGCCGACCCTGGCCGAGCTGCGCAAGAACGGCACGACGCTGATCACCAGCCGCGAGCTGGCCGAGCAAGGGCAAGACGACCGCCGACCTCGCCGTGGTCACGCACGGACGTTCGCCGAGAAGTACCCGGAGGCGGTCAAGACCTGGCTGCAGCAGCAGGACCGCGCCGTCGAGCTGGACCGGACGAGCCCGGACGAGGCCGCCGCCGCCATCGGCCGCCAGCTCAACCTCACGCCCGACGAGGCGCTGCGCCAGCTCGACGAGCTCGTGCTGCTCGACGCCGTCCGAGCAGGCCGCGCGCGGACTACCTCGGCACGCCGGACGCGCCGGGCGCGCTGGCCGAGAACCTGCACAGCGCGGCCGAGTTCCTGAAGGGCCAGGCGGCAGCTGGACGAGCGTGCCCGACGCCGCGACGCTCCAGGGCGGCATCGACGGCGTCCTCGCCGCGGCGTTCGCCGAGGCGGAAGTGACGGCCGCCTCGACGCGCCGACGGCGGACGCGTCGCCCGGCGCCGGCCGGGTGACGCTCTCCGGCGTCTCCAGCACCTACCGCGCGCCGGGGCGACGTCGCTGCGCTCTGGCCGAATCGACCTGCGACATCGCGCCGGGCGAGTTCGTGGCGGTCGTCGGCCCGTCCGGGTGCGGCAAGACGCACGCTGCTGCGGCTGGTCGCCGGCTTCCCCGAGCCGTCGACGGGCAGATCCGCGTCGACGGCGTGCCGGTCGGCGGGCCCGGGCCGACCGCGGCGTGGTCTTCCAGCAGCGCCGACCTGTTCCCCTGGCTCTCCGTGCGCGGCAACGTCGAGTTCGGCCCGAAGCTGCGCGGCGCCGGCCGGGCCGAGCGGCGGCGATCGCCGACGAGCAGCTCGAGCTCGTCGGCCTGCCGACGTCGCGGACCGCGCCGCCGTACGAGCTCTCCGGCGGCATGCAGCAGCGGTGCGCCATCGCCCGCGCGCTGGCCAACGACCCCGCGATCCTGCTCTGGACGAGCCGTTCGCCGCCCTCGACGCGATCACCCGCGAGCGGCTGCAGGAGGAGGCTGCTGCGCATCTGGCGGCGCCACCGGCAAGACGTTCGTGTTCGTCACGCACAGCGTCGACGAGGCGGTGCTACCTCGGCAGCCGGCGTCGTCGTCCTCGGCGGCCGTCCGGGCACGGTCGTGCTCGACGTGCCGGTCGAGCTCGCGGACGCCCGAGGCGACGTGCGGCTCGACGCCCGGGCTTCGCCGCGCTGCGGGCCGAGGATCACGGCGCCATCGGCAGCGAGCGGAGCGCGGCGTGAGCGTCCGGTCTGGCACTGGTTCCTGCCGTCGTCCGGGCGACGGGCGCGACGTCACCAACGTCATCTCGTCGGCCGGACAGACCCGGCGCCGGCTCGCGGCGGGCGCCGACCGCCGACTACCTCGGCGACGTCGCCCGGGCGGCGGAGCAGGCGGGCTTCACGGGCGCGCTGACGCCGACCGGCGCCGGCTGCGAGGAGGCGTGGGTGCTGTGCGCGGCGCTCTCGGCGCGGGCGCGGCGGCTGCGCTTCATCGTCGCCTTCCGGCCCGCCACGATCCACCCGACGTGGGCCGCCCACCAGGCGGCGACCTTCCAGCGGCTGACCGGCAACCGGCTGCTGCTCAACATCGTGACCGGGGGCGACCCGGTCGAGCAGCGCGCCTTCGGCGACACCACCAGCCACGACGAGCGCTACGCCCGCACCGACGAGTTCCTGACCGTCTTCGGCCGCATGTGGGACGGCGCGCCGTTCGACCACGGCGGCGCGGCCTACACCGTCGCGGCCGGCGGCCTGCGCCTCGCAGCCGAGCGCCCGCCGATCTACTTCGGCGGCGCCTCGCCCGCCGGCGAACGGGTCGCCGCCCGGCACGCGGACGTCTACCTCGCGTGGGGCGAGCCGCCGCCGGCGCTGGCGGAGCGGCTCGGGCGGATGCGCGAGCTCGCCGCCGGCGCGGGCGCGGCCGCTGCGCTTCGGCCTGCGGCTGCACGTGATCGCCCGCGAGCGCGCCGAGGACGCGTGGGCCGAGGCGCGGCGCATGCTGGACGGCATGGACCCCGACGCGATCGCCGCGGCGCAGGCCCGCTACGCCCGCATGGACTCCGTCGGGCAGCGGCGGATGACGGCGCTCGCGGAGGCGGCCGACCTCGTCATCGCGCCGAACCTGTGGGCCGGCATCGGGCTCGTCCGCGAGGGCGCCGGCACCGCGCTGGTCGGCTCCTACGCGGAGGTCGCCGAGCGGCTCCGCGAGTACCACGCGCTCGGCTTCGACGAGTTCATCCTCAGCGGCTACCCGCACCTCGAGGAGGCGTACCGCGTCGGCGAGCGCGTGCTACCGCTGGTCTGACGGCCTCAGGGCGCGACGGGCGCGAAGGCCTCGATCCGGTCGCCGACGCCGTCGATCACGCCGTAGCTCGACTCGGGCACCTCGTTCCAGGCGCCGGCCAGGTCGCCGAGCGGCTCGGAGACGATCAGGCGGGTCTCGTCCGAGAGGCCGTGGATGATCGCCAGGTCGGGGTGCTCCGCGCGCACCTTGTCCAGGCGGGTGGAGTAGAAGAGCGAGCGGGAGCGGCCCTCGCTGGAGTAGCGGAAGCCCCAGATGCGCTCGCCGTCGGTGGTCGCCACGGTCATCTGGATCGGGTGCTCGATGCCGTGCTCGCGCGCCGACCTGCTCGATCACGCCCGACCGTGCGCGCCACCGCTGCCGGCGGGTCCTCCTCGAGGCCCAGCGTGAGGGCGAGGTAGAAGAAGCGTCTCCGAGTCCGTGGAGCCGTCGATGGACGGGTAGAGCGCCGGGTCGATGCGCAGCGTGAGCTCGCGCCGCACGTCGTGGAACCCGGCGATGGAGCCGTTGTGCATCCACAGCCAGCGGCCGTGGCGGAACGGGTGGCAGTTCGTCTGCTGCACCGGCGTGCCCGTGGACGCGCGGATGTGCGCGAACACGAGCCGGCTGCGCGACGTGGCCGGCGATCTCGCGCAGGTTGCGGTCGTTCCAGGCCGGTTCCATGCTCTTGAACACGCCCGGCGTCTCGCGGTCGCCGTACCAGCCGACGCCGAACCCGTCGCCGTTCGTGGTCTCGACGCCGAGGCGCGAGTGCAGGCTCTGGTCGATGAGCGAGTGGACCGGCCTGTAGAGCAGGTCCTCGAGCAGGACGGGCGATCCGTGAGTAGGCGAGCCAGCGGCACATATGCGGCGACGCTAGCGCCGGTGGACGGCGCGTGCGGGTGACCCCGCTCGGTTCACCCGGGTGATCGGATGCGGAGCGTCAGGCGCGCAGGGCGTCGAGCGGCGCGTCGGCGTCCGGATCGTCCGGCTCGCCGGTGTCCGGGTCGAGCTCGTCGCCGGGGTCGTCGCCGAGGTCGTCCGGCAGCCCGTCGCCGTCTGCGTCCCAGCCCGGGTCCCCGGCGCCGTCGTCGTCGAAGGCGTCCGCCTCGTCGTCGCACGTGTCGCCGTCGCCCTCGGCGTCGTAGTCCGCGTAGACGTCATTGTCGGCGTCGCCCCACAGGGCGTCCGCGCCGAGGCCGCCCTCGAGCGTGTCGCTGCCGGCGCCGCCGTGCAGGCTGTCGTCGTCGTCGCCGCCGTAGAGGCTGTCGTCGCCGGCGTCGCCGCGGACGGTGTCCGCGCCGGCCTCGCCGTCGAGCTCGTCCTTGCCGCCGCCGCCCGTCGACGCGATCGTCGCCGTCGCCGCCGAGCACGACGTCGTCGCCGGGGCCGCCCCCGACGCGGTCGTCGCCCGTGCCGCCGCCGACGCGGTCGTCGCCGGGATTGCCCTCCGCGGCGTCGTTGCCGGTGCCGCCGTCGAGCAGGTCGTCGCCGGCGCCGCCGATGAGGACGTCGTCGCCGGAGCCGCCGCAGACGACGTCGTCGCCGCCCTTGCCGACGATGCGGTCGTCCCCGCCCCTGCCGACGATGACGTCGGCGCCCTTCGTGCCGACGAGGCGGTCGTTGCCGGACGTGCCGACGATCGTCGCGACCTTGCCCTGGCAGCGCGGCGCCGCGGCGGCCGGGCTGGCGGGCAGGAGGAGCGCGGCGGTGGCGGCCAGCAGGCCGAGCGGGAGCAGGGTGCGGCGGGTCGTCATGACGTCGTCTTCCGGTCGCAGGCGGGGGAGCGGCACGGTGCCTGGTCCGGTATCGGCGCGCGGGCCGCCTCGACCGCTTCCCTCAGACGGGTGATCGCCGTGGGTTTCCGTAGGATTCGCCCATGGCCCCGCCGGTGCTCGCCCTCGCCCGCCTGATCCGCGACGACGCGGGGCGGCCGCAGCCGGGGCCGCTCGCGCTGCTCGGGCCGCCGGGGGCGCTCGACCGCGTGGCCGCGCGGCTGCTCGCGGGCGGCGGCGACCGCCGCGCGCTGGCGCCGCTGGGCCGCGCGGATCGCGGCCTGCTCGCCTCCTGCTCGGCCGTCGTGGCCTGCAACCTGCCGCTCGACGAGGCGCGCCGGGTGGCGCACGCGAAGCGCCCGACGCTCCTGCTGGTCCCGTTCGGCCAGGATCGCTACGTCTACGGCTCGCTGCCGCGCGTGGGCGCCGAGAACGCGCTGCCGGCGCTCCCGGACGGCGCGCCCGACCTGGACGGCATGATCGCGCGCCTCGCGGTCGTGCTCGGCCGAGCGACGGGCCGGCGCTCGCGGCTCGCCTGCCGGCGCTCCTGCCGTACGTCCGCGAGCACCAGCTCGGCGCCGCGGCGGCGCGCGCCGCGACCGTCGCGCTGTTCGGCCGCCGCCACCGCTCGGCCGGCCCCGCCCTGACGCTGGTGCAGGCCCGGCACGCCCTCGCGTCGGCGCGTGCGCACGGCCTCGACGAGGACAGCCGCGCGCGCGCCGCTGAGGTCGCGGCCGTGGTCGGCGCCGGCGTCCTGCTGCGACGGGCGGGGCGGCGCGCGCGCGTCGTGTCGCCGCGGCTCGGCGCGGCGGCGGTCGCCTACGCCGGCACGCTCGCGATCGGCCGTGCCCTCGATCGGCGCCACGGAGCGCCGCGGCCGCGCGGCCGCCGTGCGACGTAGGTCGAGAAGGGTCGCGTGAGCCGTCACCGGCGCTCCGCTCGCTACCATTTAGTCCCTGCATGAGCCCCCAGGCCCTCGTCGAGCGGATCGAGGCGATCCTCGCGGAGGTGCAGAAGCCGTCGCGCTACATCGGCGGCGAGGTCAACGAGATCCGCAAGCCCGACGCCGCCGTCCGCGTCGCGCTGGCCTATCCCGACGCCTACGAGATCGGGATCTCGAACCAGGCCCTGCAGATCCTCTACACGCTCGTCAACGAGCGCACCGAGGCGGCGGCCGAGCGGGTCTACTGCCCGTGGCCGGACATGGCGGACGCGCTGCGGCGCGAGGGGCTGCCGCTGTTCACGCTCGAGACGTGGCGGCCGGTCGGGGAGTGCGACCTCTTCGGCGTCACGCTGCAGGCCGAGCTCACGTACTCGAACGTGCTGGAGCTGCTCGACCTGGCGGGCATCCCGCTGCGCAGCGTCGACCGCGGCGCCGACGACCCGATCGTGATGGCCGGCGGCCCGAGCGCCTCGAACCCCGAGCCGCTCGCGCCGTTCGTCGACGTGTTCTTCATGGGGGAGGCCGAGGAGGGCCTGCTGCGCGTCGTCTCGATCCTCGAGGAGACCCCCGATCGCGCGGAGCGGCTCGAGCGGCTGGCGGCCGAGCCCTACCTGTACGTCCCCGCCCGCGGTCCGCGGCGCGTCGAGCGGGCGGTCTACGCCGAGCTTCGGCATCGAGACGCAGCCCACGCGTCCGGTGGTGCCGTACGCCAGCGCGATCTTCAGCCGCGCGTCGGTCGAGGTGATGCGCGGCTGCACCCGCGGCTGCCGCTTCTGCCACGCGGGCACGTGGTACCGGCCGGTGCGCGAGCGGCCGGTCGAGGACGTCGTGCGCGCCGGGCTCGAGCAGCTGGGGTGCACGGGCTACGACGAGCTCTCGCTGACGTCGCTCGCGACGAGCGACTACGGCGGCATCGCCGATGCCATCGGCGCGATCAAGCAGGAGCGGCCGTCGCTCCACCTGTCACTGCCATCCAACCGGGTCGACACGGGACCGGTGGCGCTGACGGCGGCGGCCTCGTCCCGGCAGGCGAGCATCACGCTCGCGCCGGAGGCGGCGACGCAGCGGATGCGGGACATCATCTGCAAGACGATCACGGACGAGATGATCGAGCGCGCGATCGACGCGGCCTTCGCCGCGGGGTACACGTCGCTCAAGCTCTACTTCATGATCGGACTGCCGAAGGAGACGTTCGCCGAGGTAGAGGGCATCGTCGACCTCGGGTTCCGCGCGCGCGACATCGGCCGCCGCCACTACGGCGTGAACGGGCGCTTCACGGTGCACGTCTCCGCCTCCAACTTCGTTCCCAAGCCGCACACGCCCTTCCAGTGGGAGGGCATGGCCGATCCGGAGCAGCTCCAGGTCAAGCACGAGTACCTGCGCCGCGCGCTGCGCGGCCGGCAGCTCCGGCTCTCCCTGCACGACACCCGCACCTCCACCCTCGAGGCAGCGCTCGGCCGTGGCGATGGCGTCACGGCGGACGTGATCGAGACCGCATGGCGCAACGGCGCACGCTTCGACGCCTGGACCGAGCACCACGACGAGGAGGCCTGGCGCAGCGCGTTCGCCGCGCACGGCCGCGACCTCGTCGGCGAGGCCATGCGCCGCCGCGATCCCGTCGCGCCGCTGCCGTGGGACCACGTCAAGAGCGGCGTGACCCGCGAGTTCCTGCTCGACGAGTGGTGGCAGGCGGAGCGCGAGGCCGTCACCGGCGACTGCCGGTGGGATGGCTGCAGCGACTGCGGGGCGTGCATGGGACCCGTGCGGAACCGGCTGGTGCAGGTCTGAGCCGCCGCCGGCCCCGGCATAGCGCTTGAAGGTCGAGCTCCGCTTCAGCGTGCGCGGGCGGGCCCGCTACCTCTCGCACCTGGAGAGCGTCGACATGCTGCTCGCCGCTCTCCGGCGCGTGGGCTGCGAGGTCGCCCTCAGCCTCGGCATGCGCCCCAAGCCCGTCATCTCGCTCGCCCTGCCGCGGGCGGTGGGCGTCGAGAGCAGCGACGAGCTCGCGCTGGTCGAGCTCGTGCACGACCCGATCGGCGACGAGGAGGCGTGGCTCGCCGCGCTCGCCGAGCGGCTGAACGCCACGCTGCCCGACGGCGTGCGCGTCCATGCGGCCCACCGCGCTGCGGCGGGGAAGACGCGCGTGATCAGCGTGCAATACCACGTGCCCGTCGAGGCCGACCCCGCGCTGCTGGAGCAGGCGGCGGTGGCCTACGCGGAGCTCGACGAGGCCCCCGTGGTGCGGACGAGCCCGAAGGGCTCGAAGACCGTCGACGTCCGACGGTCCGTGGCTGCCGTGCGCCCCAGCGCCGGCGGCGTGGAGTTCGACATCGCCGTCTCCGACGACGGCTTCGCCCGGCCCGAGGAGGTCGTGCGCGCGCTCGCAGATGCGATCGGTGCGCCGCTCCGGGCCGGAGCCCCCATCCGTGTCCAGATCGTCACGGCCGCGACGCCAACCGGCGCGGCCGTTCCAGTGGAGTCCACCTTATGAAGAAGATCCTGATCGGCGCCGACCCGTACGAGACGCGCGTCGCCATCGTCGAGGACAGCCAGGTCGTCGAGTCGTACATCGAGCGCGCCGTGCGCCGCTCGCTGCTCGGCAACGTGTACCTCGGCCGCGTCGACAACGTCCTGCCGGGCATGGAGGCCGCCTTCGTCGACGTCGGCCTCGAGAAGAACGGCTTCCTGTACGTCGACGAGATCGTGCTGCCGGAGCTCGACGACCGGGCCCGGCGGCAGAAGCGCATCCAGGAGCTCATCAAGCCGCGCCAGGACCTGCTGGTGCAGGTCGTCAAGGACCCGATGGGCACCAAGGGCGCGCGGCTGACGATGGAGCTCTCCTTCGCCGGCCGCTTCCTGGTCTACGCCCCGGAGGGCACCGGCCACGGCGTCTCCAAGCGCCTCGACGAGGACGAGCGCGAGCGGCTGCGCGACCTCGTCAAGAAGCTCAGCCCGCGCGACGGCGGCGGCCTCATCGTGCGCACCGCGGCGCGCAACGCGCAGCTCCCGGAGCTGGAGCGCGACCTGCGGCTGCTGGAGGAGCTGTGGGACCGCATCCGCGAGAGCGCCAAGCAGGGCGGCGCGCCGCGGCTCGTGCACCAGGAGGTCGACCTCGCGCTGGAGATGGTGCGCGACGACCTGCGCATCGACGTCGACGAGGTCATCACCGACGACGAGCCGACCTACGCCCGCATCCGCGACTACGTCGAGCAGCACTCGCCGGAGATGGTCGATCGCGTGAAGCTGCACAACGCGGCCGCGCCGCTCCTGCGCCGGTACGAGGTCGAGCGCGCCATCGAGTCGACGCTGCACCGCCGCGTCGACCTGCCGTCGGGCGGCTACCTGCTGTTCGACTACGCCGAGGCGTTCACGATCATCGACGTCAACACGGGCCGCTTCGTGGGCAAGAGCCGGCTCGAGGACACGATCCTCGCCAACAACCTGGAGGCGGCGCGCGAGGTCGTGCGCCAGCTGCGGTTGCGCGACATCGGCGGGATCATCGTCATCGACTTCATCGACATGGCGACGAAGAAGAACCGCGACGCCGTGATCGCCTGCCTGCAGGACGAGCTGAAGAAGGACCGCTCCAAGGTCTACCTCGTCTCCATCTCGCCGCTGGGCCTGGTGGAGATGACGCGCCAGAACGTGACGGACGGCGTGCGCGAGATCCTCTCGGCCAAGTGCCCGACGTGCCACGGCGAGGGCATCGTCCTGTCCGACGAGAGCCTCGCGGTCGACAACCTGCGCACGCTGCGCCGCCACGCGCGGCTCTCCTCCAGCGAGGCCTTCCTGGTCGAGCTCGACCCGCGCGTCGCGGCCCGCATGATCGGGGCGGGCGGCCGCCGGCTGGCCGAGCTCGAGGAGTCCACCGGCAAGCACTTCTCGCTGGTGGGCGTGGAGGGCGTGCCCCGCGAGCGCTGCAGCGTCCAGCGCGAGGGCAAGGTCGAGGAGATCATGGCCGAGGCCATCCCGGTGCGGTCCGGGGAGGAGCTCGAGGTCGAGATCGGCGAGCCGCACATGTTCCAGGTGGCCGATGCGGTGGCCTCGCTGCCGGGCGGCTACCGCATCGTGATCGCCGGCGCGGGGCCGTACCTGCGCGAGCGCCACAAGGTGCGGGTGGAGCGCGCCGGGCGGCTGGAGGCGTACGCGGTCCTGCTCGACGCGGAGCCGGTGACCGAGGCGCAGATGCTGGAGATGATCGACCACCGCTCCGACCTGCTGGAGCCGCCGCGGACGACCATCGACCGCATCGACCTGGAGGAGCGCGGCCGGGCGCGGCGCGCGCGCAGCAAGAAGCCCGGGGCCGGCGACGGCGCGGCGAAGAAGGGCGACGCCGCCAAGCAGCCCGCGGCGGGCGGCGCCGCGGCGGCGGCGGGGAACGGCGACGGCGACGCCGAGGACGGCGAGGGCGCGACCACGACCACGAAGCGCCGCCGCCGGCGCGGGGGGCGCGGCCGCAAGACGGGCGTCGCCGCCGGGACGCCGGTCGAGGGCGGCGAGGACGTCGAGGTGGTGTCGGACGACGACGGCGGTGAGGGCGCCGGCGACGGTGCGCCGCCCGAGGACGACGAGGGCGCCACGGTCCGCAGCAAGCGTCGCCGCGGCCGCCGCGGCGGCAAGCGGCACCGCCGGCCGGGCGAGGGCGCGACCGTGGGTGCCGGGGAGGAGGGCGCCGGCGCGCCGGCCGCCGCCGAGCCCGCGGCCGCGGGTGCGCCGAGCGCTGCCGCTGCGTCGGGCCCTGCCGGTACGTCGGGCTCTGCCGGTGCGCGACCGCGCACGCCGCGCCCGCCCCGCCCGCCGCGCCCGAGCGACGCGCGCCCGCCGGCCGAGCCGCGCGCGCCGGAGCCGGCGCGGGCACCCGAGCCGTCGCACGCCCAGCGCCGCAAGGGCGGCCTGTTCAAGCGCCTGTTCGGCGGCTAGCCAGCCGAGGCTACGCCCGCTCCCAGTCAGCGAGCACGTTCTCGGGCCGGTCGGGGTCGACCAGCACCGGCACGCGCGCGCCCTGGGTCAGTCGCTCGGCCACCGCCGTCGGCACGAGGCCGTGGACGGTGGCCTCGTACGGCTCGCCGCCCGCGGCAGGCGTGACGCGCAGCCGTGTCATGGCCACGGTGCGGTCGCGGAGCGGCATGAACGGCTGGAACGCCTCCACGGTGGCCGTCGAGGAGCGCCCGCGCTGCCGCAGCTGTCGTCCATGCCGCTGCCGCCGTCGCTCAGGTCGACGGTCTGGCGCGATGTCGTGGCAGCCCACGGAATCCCACCATCGCACTCGCAATGTAGCCCGCACGGCGGCGCGGGTCGCGGCGCCCGTCCCGGAGCCCTCTGGTACCATCCGACCCGCGCCCTACCCGGGGCGCATTTCCGTGCCGTGACTCCCGCGAAAGCGCCTGCCATGTACGCCGTCATCGCCCTCGGGGGCAAGCAGTACCGGGTTCGCCCGGGCGAGAAGCTGAGCGTCGACCGCCTGCCGCACGCGGAGGGCGACACGTTCGCACCGCCCGTGCTGATGGCGTCGGACGGCGACAAGACGCGCCTCGGGGACGACCTCAAGGGCGTCACCGTCTCGGCCCGCGTCGTCGCGCACACGCTCGGCAAGAAGATCCACGTCATGACCTACCGCCCGAAGCAGGACTCCAAGCGCAAGATCGGCCACCGGTCGCGCCTGAGCCTGATCGAGATCGAGCGGATCAAGCTCTAGGAGGCTGAGGCTTCGATGGCGCACAAGAAGGGACTCGGCTCCTCCCGCAACGGCCGCGACTCCCAGGCCAAGCGCCTGGGCGTGAAGGTGTTCGCCGGCCAGCAGGTGCACGCCGGCTCGATCATCTGCCGCCAGCGCGGCACGCGCTTCCACCCCGGCGAGGGCGCGGGGCGCGGCGGCGACGACACGATCTTCGCCACCGTCTCCGGCACCGTCCAGTTCGGCGAGCGCCGCGGCAAGCGCGTCATCACCGTTCTGGCCGCGGAGGCCGCGACGGCTTAGGGCCGCGCGGCGGGCGAACGGAGGCCCGCCGGTGTTCTCTGATCGCGTCACGGTGTACGTCGAGGGCGGTCGCGGCGGCGACGGCTCGATCGCGTTTCGGCGCGAGAAGTACGTGCCCAGGGGCGGCCCCTCGGGCGGCGATGGCGGCCGCGGCGGCGACGTCGTGCTGGTCGCCGACCGCGAGCGCCGCGACCTCATCGCGCTGCGCTACAAGCCGCACATCAGCGCTGGCAACGGCAGCCACGGCGAGGGCTCCAACCGCACCGGCGGCCGCGGCGAGGACGCCCTCGTGGTCGTGCCCGTCGGCACGCAGGTGCTGACGCCCGACGGCGCGCTGGTCGCCGACCTCGCGCACCCGGCGGCGCGGGCCGTGATCGCCCGCGGCGGGTCGGGTGGGGGCGGCAACCGGCGCTTCGCCACGGCGACCCGCCAGGCGCCGCGTGTCGCCGAGGTCGGGGTCGACGGCGAGATGCGGACTCTCGAGCTCAAGTTGAAGCTGATAGCTGACGCTGCGCTGCTCGGCTTCCCCAACGTCGGGAAGTCCAGCCTGCTGCGCCGCATCTCCAACGCCACGCCGAAGGTCGCGGACTACCCGTTCACCACCATCGAGCCGGTGCTCGGCACGGTCGACGGCGACGACGGCCGGCAGCTGACGGTGGTCGACGTGCCGGGGCTGCTGGAGGGCGCGTCGCAGGGCATCGGCCTCGGCCACGACTTCCTGGCGCACCTGGAGCGCGCGCGGCTGCTGATCCACGTGCTCGACGGCGCGCAGGGCGAGGACGTCGAGGCGCTCGTGCATGGCTTCGGCGTCATCAACCGCGAGCTCGCACAGCACGGGCACGGGCTCGCCGACCGGCCGCAGCTGGTGGTGCTGAACAAGATCGACCTGCTCGACGAGACCGCGCGAACCGGAGCGCTGGAGGCGATCGGCGCCGCGCTGGCCGGCTCGGACCGGGTGGTGCGCGACGACGCGGGCGCGCCGGTCGTGCTGGCCATCTCCTGCGCGACGGGCGAGGGCGTGCCGGGCCTGGTCGGCGCGCTCTTCCACCACGTGCCCACGGCGCCGGACGTGACGATCGTCGAGGACGAGCCGGAGCTGGCCGACTATCTCGTCTTCCGGCCGGGCCGCTCGATCGGCGACCGCGTCCGCATCCTGCGCGAGGAGGGCGCTTACCGGCTGGTCGGCGGCGGCCTCCTGGAGCTGATCGCGGGGGCAGGCGACGAGGCGGCGCAGGCGCGAGCGCTCGAGGATCTGCTGCGCGACTCCGGCGTGCTGGAGCGGCTCCACCGGGCCGGTGCGCGCGACGGGGCGCCGGTCCTGCTGGGCGACGAGAGCTTCACGTACCATCCGGACAAGGGATGAGCACGCAGGACGCATGAGCACGGACCCGTCGAGCCCGTTCGGCCGCATCGGCGTCTTCGGCTCGCTCTTCAACCCGCCGCACGTCGGCCATCTCATCCTCTGCGCCGAGGCCGCGTGGCAGCTCGGCCTGGAGCGCGTGATCCTCGTGCCGACGGGCATCCCGGCCCACCGCGAGGCGCCCGCCGAGTCGTCCGACGTGCGCGCCCGTCTGGCCCTGGCGGCCGCGAGCACCGACCCCGTGCTGACGGTCTCGCGCGTCGAGGTCGACCGCCCGGGGCCGTCGTACATGGTCGACACGCTGCGCGAGCTGCAGCGACGGCATGCGGGGCACGGCCTGGTGCTGCTGCTGGGCGCCGACCAGCTCGCGGCGCTCGACAAGTGGTACCGGCCGGAGCAGCTGCCGGAGCTCGCCCGCATCGCGGTCGCGCGCCGGCCGGGGGTGGAGGTGCGCGGCCTCGACCACGCCGCGGTCGAGATCATCGACATGCCGCAGATCGGCGTCTCGTCGTCGCTGGTCCGCGAGCGGGTGCGGCGCGGCCACCCCATCCGCCACCTCGTGCCGGAGCCCGTGCGGGCGCTGATCGAGTCGGAGGGCCTGTACCGCGCCGCTCCCGGTGCCGCGGCGCCCGAGGACTCGGGGGCGACCGTGCTAGGCTGGGTAGGAAGCCCGTTCGACCCGGAGGTCACGCCCTGAATCACGACACCAGGCCTCTCGCGGAGCGCATCGCGGAGATCGCCGCGGAGAAGCTCGCGCAGGACATCGCGCTGCTCGACATGCGCGAGGTGGTGGGGTACACCGACTGGTTCGTGATCATGACCGGGCGCAACACTCGGCAGACGCAGGGCATCGCCGAGGAGATCATGCTGCGCCTCAAGCACGAGGACGGACTGATGCCGACGCGTCGCGAGGGCCAGCGCGCGGGCACGTGGATCCTGATCGACTACCTCGACGTGATCGTGCACGTGTTCACCGAGGAGACGCGCGCCTACTACCGCCTCGAGCACCTGTGGGGACAGGTGCCGACCGAGGCCTACGAGGTCAAGACGGCCTAGCCAGCTCTGATTCCGATGCTTCGGAATCTCCAGTCCCTTCCATGACGGCGCGCCTCTGCCTGATGATCGAGGGGCAGGAGGGCGTCGCCTGGGACGACTGGGTCGCCCTCGCGGACGCGACGGAGCGCCTCGGCTTCGACGGCCTCTTCACGTCCGACCACTACGGCGCGCCGCTCGACTCCGAGCCGCGCGACGCCCTGGACGTCTGGGCCGTGCTCGCCGCCCTCGGGCCGCGCACGCGCCGCATCCGCCTGGGCACCATGGTCAGCCCGGTGACGTTCCGCCCGCCGGCGGTGCTGGCCAAGCTGGCCCTGACGGTCGACCACACGTCGGGCGGCCGCGTCGAGCTCGGCATGGGCGCCGGCTGGCACGAGCGCGAGCACGCGGCCTTCGGCTTCCCCTTTCCGCCGCTCGGCGAGCGCCTGGCGCGGCTGGAGGAGCAGGTCGAGATCCTGCGCACCCTCTTCGACGACGGCGCGATCGACCACCACGGCACCCACTACGCGCTCGACCACTGCGTGCTGCGCCCGCGCCCGCTGCAGGCCCGCGTGCCGATCATCCTGGGCGGTGGCGCGAAGCCGCGCGGCGCGCGCCTGGCGGCGGCGTACGCGGACGAGTACAACGTCGTCTTCGAGACCCCGGACGCGACGCGCGCGGCCCAGCAGCGCCTCGACGCGGCGTGCGAGGCGATCGGCCGCGACCCGGCGACCCTGACCCGCAGCCTGATGACCCGCTGCGTGGTGGGCGCGACGCCGGCGGAGCTGGACCGCCGCCTGCGCCGCGTGGCCGAGCGGGCGGGCGAGGACCCGGCCACGATCGCGACGAGCCCGGACCGCGACGCCTGGATCGTCGGCACGCCGGACGAGGTGCTGGAGCGCATCGCGGCGTACCGCGAGGCCGGGGTGGAGCGCTTCATGCTGCAGCACCTCGACCACACCGATCTCGACATGCTGGAGGAGCTCGCGACCTCCGTCCGGCCGCGCGTCGTCCTGAGGGCGTTCTTGGGGCGTCGTGCTATGGTGCGACGGTTCCCGGGGCCATAGCTCAGCTGGGAGAGCGTCTGGCTGGCAGCCAGAAGGTCAGGGGTTCGATCCCCCTTGGCTCCACCTACAGAACCCGCATGGTTATGCGGAATCTAGACATTCACCCGGAGGCGCCGCGAGGCGTCTTCGGTGCATCTGGGGTCGCCTTGCGGCGTCTATCTCCGCTTCGGATGTACGGCGGGTGTACGGCGGCGGTCGGGACTTCGGGTGTACGGCGCACGCGTCCTAACGGGCGGCACAATCCGTGCGTGCACGCGCCTGCGAGGGCCTCGGCGAGAGGGAGGCTCGTCCGCCTTTTCTGGTCAAGTCGTCGACGTCCGAGTCGACGTCGTGCACTCATCATCGCCTCACCGGCAGATAGGGGCCGACGGGATGCTCGTGCAGCGTGCGTGACGACTACGTCGCGATGCAGACCGACTATCCGCCCAGGTGGGGCACAGCCACAGGTATTCATCCACAAGTTTCGGCCGAGTCGAACTTCAGCCCGGAGCCTGAACGCCGCATCGAAACGTACGTCCGCTCAGGCGCTCTCCGTCGCCGGCTCCTCCCGCCGCCACTCGCCGTAGGCCAGTGCGCCGCAGACCACGGTCACGGCGGCCAGGGCGACCACGAGGCCCCACTCCAGGGCGCCGCTGCCGCCGTCCGGGTCGACGCCGAACAGGAACTCGATCCACTCCCGGCTGATCAGGGTGACGACGAGCAGGACCAGCGTCGCCACCGCCAGCGCGCCCTCGACCCAGAACCGCCTCCGTGGCTGATGCGTCATCGCTCCTCCGTCCTCGTGACCGTGCATGCTCGCACCCGTCCCATCAGCGCGCCTTCTCCTGCAGGGCCAGCAGCAGGTCGCGGTGCGCGCCCTGCAGCGCCGTGACGTCGGCCAGCCGCTCCTTCATGGCCTCGAGCTGGCGCGACGCCTCGACCTTCGCCGCCGCTGCCAGGGTCGCGAGCAGGGGGAGCAGCCGCTCGACGAGCGGCGGGTAGTCGGCCTCGTGCAGCGAGCGGCTGGCCCAGCCGACCGCGAACTCCTCGCAGGCCTTGGCGATCGCCTCGGCGCCCTTCAGCTTCGCGAGGCGCGAGTCGCCCGTCACCAGGTCGCGCTGCCAGGCGACCGTCTGCAGGATGTCGCCGCGGTTGCCCGTGCGCAGCTGGAGCTCGGTGAGCGCCGCGTCAAGGCGCTCGAGGAGGGCGACCTGCGCCACCAGGGCGTCCGGGCCCGCGCCCGCGGCGATGCGCTTGCGCAGGGTCGCCAGCTCCGCTGCGACGCCGAACGCGTCGTCGCCGCGGTGCTTGCGGAGCAGCTCGACCGACGCCTCGACCGCGTCCAGCCGCGCGCCGAGGCCCTTCAGGAAGTGCATCGCCGTCGGCCGCTTGGGGAACCGCCGCAGGAGGGTGGTGGCCGCCTTGGCCTCGCGCGCCGCGCCGGCGTCCTCGAGGATCAGGCTCAGCCGCGTGAACACCGAGCGGTGGCGCTCGACGGCGTGCCGCACCGCCGCGGGGACGGTGCCGCGCACGAAGCCGAGGCCGAAGCCGTTGACCGCCTGGCCGTCGACGGACTCGTAGGCGAGCAGCCGGGCGCCCTCACCGACCTTGCCGTCGGCCACCGGCAGCTGCAGGGCGACCCAGCGGTTCTCTCCGGGCTCCATCGCCTTGAGCACGAGCGGCCCGCCGCCGAGCTTCGCGACCTGCTTGCTGCCGACCACCGAGAGGCGCGCGTCCTTGCCCGCGCGTAGCACATGGCTGTCCGGCGCCAGCTGGACGATGACGTCGCGCCGGCGCAGGCTCGCGTTGTGGATGATCGCGAAGAGGATGAAGACCGACAGCTCGAGGCCGCGCGCCGGCGTGGTGGAGAGGCCCATGTTGCGCTGGGCCTTGTTGTTGTCCTCGAGCACCTCGAGGTCCTGATCCGGCCACCCCGGAGCCCGTCCGCGGAGCGACTGGCCTGCCATCGGGTCGTTCGGCGCGGTGATCTCGACCGCCAGGCAGAGGTGCGTCGACGCGACCGGGTTCAGGTGCCATCCCAGGGGCCCGACGATCGCCGGCCCCAGGTCCCCGGCCGCGAACGTCGTGGTGGGGTCCGGGCCCGTGAAGGTGACGTCGGGGTCGAAGCTCGTGGCGTCGAGGAAGTTGCTGCCCGTGCCGAGCGGCGAGACCAGGAAGTGCGCGCTGACCGTGGCGACCGCCGTCCCCGCGGGTGCGGCGCCGCGCCGGCGGATGCGCGCGAACGCGAAGTTGTCGCCGACCGTGCCGGCGCCGTTGCCGGCGTCCTCGTTCGCGGGCTGGTCGTTCGGGAACGTGCCGGGGTTGGTGCCGCGCCGGTTCCAGACGTCGGACGTGACGTAGAACGCGGGGCGGAGCGAGGGCTCGAGCCCGTCGTCGCCGCTCGTGGGCGAGTCCGTCCAGTCGCGGACGTAGAAGTCCTGCCACAGCTCGAGCGGGCTCCAGTGCACGAAGAAGGGGTCGACGGACGCGTTCACGTTCGCCGTGTTCGCGACGTTGCGCAGCGCGTTCGTCGTGAAGTTGGCGTTGCGCAGGTAGGTCACGCCGGCCGGGAAGTTGGCCGACACCGGCTCGTTGAACGCGGAGAAGGCGCCGAAGAGGTCCTTGCCGGACGCGACGACGTCGCAGTAGTCGCCGATGATCACGCTGATCAACGAGCCGACGCTGCTGTCGCGCACGTCGGCGAGCACCAGGTTCTGGGCCACGGTGGCGAGGCGGTCGTTGGAGATCTCCAGGTGCGTCCGCCAGCGCGCGACGCCCGCCACCGTGTCGAGCTGCTGGTAGAGGAGCCCGACGACGCCGCGGGTGGTGACCGCCAGCGCGGGGTTCGTGGCCCGCGGGATGGTGCGTAGGTCGGCGGTCCAGGTGATGCCGCCGTCGTCGGAGCGCCGCACGTGGAGCGTGTAGGGCGCGGCCGCCGTGGCCAGGCCGTCGCACCACGCCAGGTAGACGCGGCGGCGGTTGCGCGGGTCGACCTCGAGGGACAGGCTCGAGCCGATGCGCTGCGTCCCCAGGAAGCTGCCGAGGGACGCGACCGAGACGCCCGTGACGACCCGCCGGCCGGAGAGCCCGTCGCCGGGGTCCGTGAGGGCCGTGAACGGCGCTCCGCCCTGTCCCCAGTTGTCGTCGCGGACGACCACGACATCCGTGATGTTCGGGCTCGCGAACGTCCGCCAGCCGAGGAACGCGCCGTACACGGTGCCCGCGCGGTGGATCGCGGTGCGCACGCTCGGGCCGTCCTGGCTGCCACCCGGTGGAACCGGCAGGGCGGCCGACGCCCGCTGCTCGAGGCGCGCGGTCGTGAAGCCGGCCGGCGCGGGCGCCGTCGCGGGGTCGAGCGAGAGATCAACCGACGCGGTGCGGCCATTGGGCCGCTGCGAGATGTCGTTGCTGCTGACGTACACGTGGTCGCGCAGGACCCCGATCGCGTCCCAGCCCATGGACGCCTCCACCCACGGCTGGTCGTCGGACGCGCGGCTGACGAGCACCGTCATCACGCCTGGCCCGGCGAAGTTCGCCTTGCGCAGGATGTTGAGCTGCAGGCTCGTGTCCGCGCGCAGGATGCCGGCGTAGAGCGTCCCGGTCGCCGGCCCGAAGCGCACGGAGATGTCGCCGGTACCGAAGGTCGCGGTGCCGCCGGGGACGACGGAGTTGATCGCCCACGTGACGCCGCCGTCGCTGGAGAAGTAGTACGGCCCGGTCGTGGCGCCCGGCGTCGTGTCCGGCGTGAAGGCCGTCAGCACGATCTGCCGCGGGGCCGCGGGGTTGACGGCGACGTTGGGCTCGCTGTCGAAGTTGACCTCGTTGCTCGCGAACTGCGGGATCACGTTCACGACTCGCGTCGGCATGGCGACCTCCTCACCGGACCGTGCCGACGAGCAGGTGGATCCGCTCGAGCGACGACATCGCGTGGTAGTCCTGGGGATCGAGCGCCACCCAGCCGCGGGGGTCGCTCGAGCGCTCCGACAGGAGCCAGATCCCGACCTGGTCCTCGACGCACGGCGGCGCGTCGGCGAACTCCTTGTTGCGGTACGGGAAGACGATCCAGAGCTCGTCCGGCGGGGTGCCCTTGAGCGTCTCCGAGATCCACACCTCGGCCTTGCGCCAGCCCGCCCCCTCGAGGTGGAGCTCGACCGTCTCGACGTCCTCGACCCGCAGCACGCGCCCCGCCACCACCAGCTCGGCGCGCGCCAGCCGCTCGCCGACGGCGCGGTCGACCTCGCGCAGCCGCGCGCCGACGACGTCGTCGGCGATCGCCGGTGCGCGCGCCGCGGCCGCCGTCGGGTCCGACATCTCCCGGCCCAGCTCCGCGACGCCGACGGTGCTGCCGTAGTGCCACGCGGCGGCGTAGAAGATCGCGTGCTCGCCCTCGTGCAGCGCGGGCCCGTCCGCGAGCGCGACGGTCACGTCGTGGCCCATGAGGTCGCCGACCTGCGGCGGCGCGAGCATGACCTGCTCGACGTGCACGATCGCCATCGACGGCTCGTCCGGCACGCCGTCGAGGTTGTTGCGGCCGACGGCCGTGACGGCGCCCCCGAAGACGAACTGGGCCCGGGCCCGAACGTCGGCCGTCACGCGCGCCGCCTTCCTGCTAGGCACAGGTCCTCCTCGTGATCGGGGTCTGGGTCCGCCCGAACGGGCCGGCGCCGAGCGGCGCGGTCAGCGGGGTCCCTCGAGCGCGAGCCGGACACGAGCGCGGCAGAGCCGGCGGGCGCCAGTTCCGCGACCGGGGGAGCATCGCGAACCCGTGAGCCGCGCGAATCTACGCCGGCTCCCCCGGTGTGTCAATGGCCGGGCCGGACCCCCGCCGAGCGCTACAGAACACCGGCGACAACGCGCGTACCTACTACGACGAGGCCGCGAAGACGCCGTACGGCGTCTCCTCGCTAACCGTGACGGCTCGCATCAACCTGATCAGGCCGCTGCTCAGCGGCGTCTGGGTGACGGACGACGAGGAGCGCCGCATCTGGTGGCTCCTCAGCACCGCCTCGGAGCCGGACGCGCGCTTCATCATCGGCGCCGTCGGCTAGGGCCGGCTCGACACGGAGCTCGACGGCGAGCGCCGGCGCGACTTCCGCGCGCGGTACCCGAAGGCGCAGTACGCACGCTGAACGGCGTCGCGCGTCGACGCGCCGCCGGCGTAGCTGCGGGTCGATGCGTCCGCCGTGCGAGTCGGCGGCGGCGCCGGAGCCGGAGCCGGGATCTGGGCGCGCTCGGCCAGCAGGGTCGCGCCGCACGGCTGAGCGAGCTCGAGGCGCCCGCACTTCGAGTATTGGGGCGCGCGGTTGACCGCGGGCGGTGCGGCGGCTAGATTCGCCGTCCGCGACGGGGCGAGGAGGAGCGATGGCAGGCGGACTCGGAGGCCTTGCGCGCGCCATCGTCCTCGCGGTCGCGCTGACGATGGGCCTCGCGCCGCCGGCCCACGCGGCCGCCTCGCTGACCGTTTCGCAGTCGGACGACAGCGACGTCGCCGATACCGGCATCACGCTGCGCGAGGCGATCGTCGTCGCGAACGGCGACGCCGAAGACCGCGCCTACACCGCTGAGGAGCAGGCGCTGCTGGATGGGTGCACATTCGACTCCAAGGGTGTCATCACGGGCGGCTGTGGCGCCGGTGGGGACACCATCTCGTTCTCGGTGGACCGCGTCGACCTCCAGGCCGCGCTACCGGTGGTCAGGGGCGCCAAAGTAGCGATCGTCGGCAAGGCCGGGTCCCCCCGCATCGACGGCGTGGGCCTGCCCGCGGCGGCGAACGGCCTGGTCATCGCGGCCGGCGGCGTCTCCGTGCAAGAGGTGACGATCGTCAACGTCCCGACCGCCAGCGGCCCTTCCGCCGACACGCTCGGCGGCGCCACCGCCGACATCCGCGTGGACACCGGCGCGGCCGTGGTGCTGTCCCGCAACTTCCTCGGCGCCGTCTCCGGCATCGCCGGGTGCACCAGCGGCGGAGTGACGCGGAGTGCCGCCGTGGGTGTCGCGGTCGCAGCCGGAGCGGGGCCGCTGCTCGAGGGCAACACGATCGGCTGCCACCGCGTCGCCGGCGTCCTCGCCGAGGGCACGCTCGGCCTCGCGATCGGCACGGCCGACGCCGACTCGACGAACTACATCGGCGAGCAGACGACCGGCATCGCGATCCCGAACGGCTGGGGGATCACGCTGCGAAAGACCGAGGATGCCCGACTCGTGCACGCCGTCGTCGCGCGCAACACGAGCGGCGGCGTGCTGCTCGGCGGAGCGACGGGGACGGTCTTCCAGCACGACGAGGTCCGCGGCAACGGCGGCGACGGCATCCGTCTCGCCGACGGATCGGCGGGGAGCTCGGTCGGAACGGCCCGCAACGACGTCCTGCCCACCGACGCGAGCAACGTCGTCGTCGCGAACGCCGGCCGCGGCATCGTGATGGACGGCGACGGCGTCACCGGCAATGTCGTGATCGCCGCCCTCATCGGCACCGATGCCGCCGGCACGACGAGCTACGGCAACAGGGGCGACGGGATCCACGTGACGGGCGGCGCACACCACAACTCGATCGGGTACCGCGGCGCCGATGCGAACGTCATTGTGTCGAGCGCGGGCGCGGGCGTCCGGCTCGACGGCGGCGCGCACGGCAACGTCGTACAGAACTCGCTCATCGGCATCGACGCGACCGGGGGCGCGCGCGCGAACCGGGACGGCGGCGTCGTGATCGCGGGCGGGGCCTATGCGAACCGCATCGGCCCGGAGACATCGGCCGAGGCTGGCAACACGATCTCGGGGAACCTCGGCGCGGGCGTCTCCATCGCCGGCGCCGGGACGCTCGGCAACGTCGTCGACGGCAACTTCGTCGGAACCACGGCCGACGGCCACGCGGCGCGTGGCAACGCCGGCGCGGGCGTCGACATCCGGGGAGCGGGCGCGAACACGATCGGATCGAGCGGCCGCGCGCAGCTCATCTCCGCCAACGGCGGGGACGGCATCCACGTGGAGGACAGCGACGGCACGCGCGTGGGCGCCTCGACGCGTATCGGAGGTGGACTCGCCGGCGAGACGCTCGGCAACGCCGGCATCGGCCTCCTGCTCCAGAACGCCACCGGCAGCTTCGCCGACCCGGTGGCGATCACGGGCAACGGCGGCGGCGGCGTGGTCGTGCTCGGTGCCGGATCGCTCGGCAACGGGATCCTGCCCGGCGAGATCTCCGGGAATGGCGGCCTCCCGATCGACCTTGGCGGCGACGGGCTGAACGGGAACGACCTCGGCGACTTCGACGGCGGCCCGAACGGGCTGCTGAACCACCCGCGGCTCCTGCCCGCGGCCGGCGCCGTCGTCCGCGGCATCGCCTGCCCGTTCTGCTTCGTCCACGTCTACCGTGCGCTCGGCAACCCGGGAGCCGCCGGCGGAGGCGGCGTTCACCTCGGCGCCGTCCGCGCCGACCTCTTCGGCCTGTGGAGCTTCGCGGTCGGCGACTCGCCCGCTCTCGTCACGGCGATCGCGCACGGCGCCGACGGCTCGTCGTCCGAGCTGTCACCGCTCGCGCGATCGCCCAGGGCGGCGCACGCTCTCGGTTGGCGCGAGGAGGGGCCGGAGGGCGTCGACGCGACGAACTTCAGCATGTGGGGAGGCCGTGTCCAGGACGTGGCGCGAGACCCGTTCTCGCCTGCCGATCCCGCCCACCGGCGCTACCTCGCCCTATCCGACGCCGCGCTCTGGGAGTCGACCGACGACGCGCGGAGCTGGCAGCCGCTCCCTGGCTTGCAGCGCTTCGGCCAGTGGGAGACGAACGGCGGCGGCGCAACGGTCGCGTTCGACCCTCGCGTCGCCGGCCGCGTGTTCGTCACCTCGCCGACGGACCAACAGGCCGGCGGCGGGCAGACTGGGGTCTACCGCAGCACGGACGGCGGGCGCACGTTCGCGCGGGCCGGAATCGCAGGCGTCGCACCGCCTGGCTGCACGCCGACCGGCCATCGCCTCGCGTTCGGGGCGCCGCAGGTCGTCGTCGCTGCCGGCGGCTGCGCCCTCGGCGTGTCGACCGACGGCGGTGCGACCTTCACGTGGACGCCGACGGACGGCGGCTTCTTCGATGGGGCGGCAGCCGACGTCAACGGCACGCCCTACGTCTGCGGATCGAGCGGCGTCTACCGCTTCATCGGGAGCACATGGTCGCGCGTGCTCGACTTCACCGCATCCACGTGGACGGCCGGCCAGGCGTCGAAGCTGTGCGAGATCGTCGCCCACCCGTTCCGGCCAAACCACGTGTTCTTCGCCAGTGGTTGGACCAACATCCCGAATAGCGGGGCGCAGATCTTCGAAGCGCGCGAGAGCGCGACATGGCAGGTCCAGAACCTGCGCGGAGAGTCGAAGCCGAACGGGCGCGACGTGACCATCGGCGTGCGACCGCTGACCGACGGCCGCTTCGACCTCTTCTGGGACAACTCGGCGAGCGACGCGCGGTTCCACTGCGCGCCGGGGTCTGGAGGGGGTG
>CAVYFW010000023.1:0-143686 GCA_963767885.1 uncultured Actinomycetota bacterium | reverse complement strand
CAGCGTAGCCAGGGCGCGGCGTTGCGGGCTCCGGCGGAGCGGGCTGGACGGCGCCGGCCGCTACCCGAGCTGCCCCTCCTCCTCCAGCACCTCGCGCGCGCTGCGGAACGCGGCGATGCCCGCCGGCACGCCGGCGTAGATGCCGAGCTGGATCAGGGTGTCCTCGATCTCGTCGCGCGAGACGCCGTTGCGGAGCGCGCCGCGGACGTGGAGCTTGAACTCGTCCATGCGGCCGAGGGTGCCGAGGATGACGAGGTTCAGCAGGCTGCGATCGCGGCGGCTCAGCGCGTCGCGGCTCCACGACTCGCCCCAGCAGTACGCGGTGACGATGCGCTGCCAGTCGGCCCCGAAGACGTCCTCGCGCGTCCGCTCGAGCGAGCGCTCGACGTACTCCGCGCCGACGACCTCGCGCCGGATCTCGAGGCCGCGCTCGTACATCTCGTCGGACATCCCGCTCCCTTTCGTGGTGGTCGGCCGGGGCACGGTACATGCGCGCGGAGGCGTGCAATTGCACGTCGCGGCGGCCGCCGCCGACGCTAGCCGCCCAGCGTCCGCAGGCCGCCGGCCGTGTGCGCCGCGACGCTCTCGCGCACGATGCGCAGGACGCCGCCCGTCGCGTTCGGCGAGGGCGTGGCGGCGGCGCCGAGCGGGCGCGCCAGCAGCTCGTGGACCGCGGCCAGCGTCTCCGGCGCCACCGCGAAGCCGCCGCACGCCGCGCACGTGGCGCCGCCGGCGACGACGTCGTAGCCCACCAGGGGCGCGTCGCTGCCGCAGGAGGCGCACGCGTCGAGGCGCGGGGCCCAGCCGGCCAGCGCCAGCAGCTTGAGCGCGAACGCGAGGCCGACCGGGTCGCGGCCGTGCGGCGCGGGCTGCGGGGGCAGCTCGCCGACCACGTGCAGGAAGCGCAGCAGCCCGTCGAACAGGGCCTCGTTGGGCTCGTCGGGCTCGGGGAAGAGGCGCGTCACGGCCTCGATGCCGACGAGCGCGACGCCCAGGCGGTACGCGTCGCCGCGCACGGCCTCGGCGGAGTCGAGCAGCTCGACGGCGCCGACCGTCGCGAGCTCCCCGCGGCCGCTGTGCAGCACGATCTCGACGTGCGAGAGCGGCTCCAGGCGGCCGCCGACGCGCGACCGCGTCTTGCGCACCCCCTTCGCCACCGCACCCACCCGGCCGCGCTCGCGCGTCAGCAGGTGGAGGACACGGTCGGCCTCGCCGAAGCGGAACGACCGCAGCACCACCGCCTCGACGGCGCGGGCGCCCGGCACGGCGGGGTGGCGCCCCTACGCCGCCTCGACCAGCTCCGCGAGGCGGCCGTTCTGGTCGAGCTTGCGCAGGTCGTCGAACCCGCCGATGTGCTGCTCGCCGACGAAGATCTGCGGCACGGTGAAGCGCCCCGTCAGGTCCATCAGCTTCTGCCGGAAGGACGGGTCGTCGTCGAGGTTGATCTCGCGGAACGGGATGCCGCGCTTGGTGAGGAGGGCCTTGGCGCCGACGCAGGCGCCGCACCAGTTCGTTGAGTAGACGGTGACCATCGGGTCCACGCCGGAGGAGTCGCTGTTCACGTGAGTACCAACGCGGGACAGCCCTCGATGCTTCCGGCGGCCCGGACCGCGTCGCGAACCGCCGCCGCGACGACCGCTCCGGCCGCCGCCTCCAGGGCCAGGAGCGGCGGCGCCGGGCGGGCCCCCGTGGCGACGGCGAAGACCGTGTCGCCGTCGACGCTGGTCGCCGCCGGCGCCGTCGCGCGGGCGATCCCGGTGTGCGCGGCAGCGGCCAGGCGGAGCACGTGGAGCTTGTCGAGCGTGGCGTCCGTCGCGACGACCGCGAGCGTGGTCGCCTCGCCGAACCGCGCCGGCACCGGAGCCGGCCAGCACCGCCGCGTCGGTGCGGACGAGCACGCCCTCGCGCCGCAGCCCCGCGAGCGGCGCTCCGTCCTCGCCGATGACGTCGCCGAACGCGTTGACCGCCGCCCACGCCTGCACGGTCG
The DNA here is from genome assembly GCA_963767885.1 of uncultured Actinomycetota bacterium. Classification (GTDB taxonomy): domain Bacteria; phylum Actinomycetota; class Thermoleophilia; order Gaiellales; family F1-60-MAGs149; genus CAVYFW01. Next base: position 141,699 of record CAVYFW010000023.1, on the reverse strand, counting down.
TGCCGTCCCAGAGCGTGCTCGCCGACGTCCCCAGCCCGCCGCGCATCCAGCCCGCCGCCCCGTCGAGCTTGCCGACCGTGCAGCCGGTGCCCACGCCGACGTTGCCGCGCGCCGGCCCGGCCCCCGCCAGCGCCTGCTCCAGCGCCGCGGCCCCGGCGGCCGCGTCCGGCGCGGTCGAGGCGCCGAGGACGATGTCGAACACCACCGCCGCCGGCACGATCGGCACCGGCCCGCCGGGCGTCGGCAGCCCGACGCCGCGCGCCGCGAGGCCGTCCTGCACGCCGGCGGCCGCCGTCAGCCCGAAGGCGCTGCCGCCCGTCAGCAGGATCGCGTCGGCGCGCGCGTGCACGGTCCCGGGCCCGAGCAGCGCCGTCTCGCGCGTACCGGGGCCGCCGCCGCGCACCTCCGCGGCGCAGACGGCGCCCGCCGGCGGCAGCAGGACCGTGCACCCCGTCAGGGCCTCGAGGTCCGTCCAGTGGCCGAGCGCGAGCAGGCTCACCGCGACCGGCTGGCGCGCGGCCTGCGCTGGCAGCGGGGGCAGAAGTGCGTGCCGCGACCGCCGACGACGGTGCGCACGATGACCGCGCCGCACGTCTCGCACGGCTCGCCGTCGCGCCCGTAGACCCGGAAGCGCTCCTGCATCGACCCGTAGCCGCCGCTCGGCGTGCGGAAGTCGCTGATCGTCGATCCCTGCGCCTCGATGCCCTCCGCCAGCACCTCGCGGACGGCGTCGACGACGCGGCCGACGGCGGGACGCCCCAGGTCGGAGGCGGGCGCCAGGGGATGCACGCGGGCGCGGAACAGCGCCTCGTCGGCGTAGATGTTGCCGACGCCGGCGACCACCTTCTGGTCGAGCAGCGCCGCCTTCACCGCCACCCGGCGCTTCGCGAACGCCCGGGCCAGGGCGGCGGACGAGAAGCCGTCGCCGAGGGGCTCGGGCCCGAGACGCGCGGCGAGGTAGGCGTCGGCCCCCGCCTCGTCGGCGACGACCCAGGTGCCGAAGCGGCGGATGTCGGTGTAGAGCAGGGTCGAGCCGTCGTCGAGGGTGGCGTGCGCCCGCAGGTGCTGGGGCTCGAGCACCGCGTCGGTGACGTGCAGGAAGTTGCCGGTCATGCGCAGGTGCGCCACCAGCACGTCGCCGCCGCCGAGCCGCACCAGCAGGTACTTGCCGCGGCGGTCGAGCCGCTCGACGGTCGCGCCCTCCAGCCGGTCGGCCACCTCGACGGGGTCGACCGGCGCCACGAGCCGCTCGTCGAGCACGCGCACCGACTCCAGCCGGCGCCCCTCCAGCAGCGGCGCCAGGCGGCGGCGGACGGTCTCGACCTCGGGCAGCTCGGGCATCGCCGGGAAGGATCGCGGATCCTGCCGGCCTCCGACCGGCTACCCGGCGTCGCCCTCCGCATCCGCCCGCGGCGGGCCCGTCGAGCCGCGGACGATCAGGCTCGCCGGGAACGAGACGCTCGCGCTCGGCCGCTCGGCGTCCTGGATGTGCTGCATGGCCACCTCGGCCGCGTACCGTCCGACGTCCGCGCTCGGGTAGGCGATCGTCGTCAGGGGCGGCGTCAGGTGCTCCGACAGCGGCGCGTCGTTGTAGCCGATCAGCGACACGTCGTCCGGACACACGTGGCCGCGCGACTCGAGGACCTCCAGCGCGCCGACCGCCATGGCGTCGTTGTGCGCGAAGATCGCGGTCGGCAGCGGCCGTCCGTCCTCCAGCGCGACGCCCATGAGCCGTCGCCCCTCGCCGACGGTCGGCGTGGTCGCGATGGCGCCGAGCTCGAGGGGCTCGACGCCGGCTGCGCGCAGCGTGGCCACGAAGGCCGCGTGGCGCTCGCGGAACGACAGCACGTCCTCCGGCCCGCGCAGCTCCAGCACGCGCTCGTGGCCGAGGCTCAGCAGGTGCTCGGCCGCCAGGCGCGCGCCGCCGGCGTCGTCGGTGACCACCGACGGCAGCCGCGACGACGGGATCGAGCGAACGGCGAGGATCACGGGCACGCCGCGCTGCGCGACGCGCTCGATCATGGCCCGGTTGCCGATGCGCGCGGCCGTCAGGATGATCGCGTCGACGCGGCGCTCCGCGAGGGCGTCGAGCACGATCCCCAGCCGCTCGTCGTCGTCCTGCGTCTCGACCACGAAGGGCAGGAAGCCGTGGCCGTCGAGCGTGTTGGCGATCGCGCGGATGGCGACCGCGATGAACGGGTTGGCGATGTCGGCCACCACCACGCCGACGGTGCGGGTCTGGCCGCTGCGCAGGCTGCGCGCCACGGCGTCCGGCCGGTAGCCGAGCGCGCGCGCCACGCCCTGGATCCGCGCTCGCGTCGCCGGCTGCACGAGCCACTGCTTGTTCGGGTCGAGGGCGCGCGACGCGGTGCCGGGGTGCACGCCGGCCTCGATCGCGACGTCGCGCAGCGTGACGGTGCCGTTGCGCCGGCCCTGTCGTCGCGGATTGCCCTTCAGTGCTCATGCGCCTGCCCATGCCATGCCGGGGACGGCCCGTCGCCGCCGCGGTGCGCGAGAGGCACGGTATCCGCTCGGTGCGGTCGTGCGGAAGGAGACGCTGCACGGTGGCCGCCGTCAGCCGTCCCGGAGGTGGGCAGCGACGGCCGCGATGTCCTCGTCGCCGCGGCCGGCCGCGATCGCCGCCCGCACCACGTCGGCGTTGAGCTCGGCCTGCGGCAGGCGCACGGCGAGCTCCGAGGCGAGGCCGAGGATCAGCCCGAAGTCCTTCGCCGTGAGCTGCATGCTGAACGACACCGGCGCCCCGTCGGGGTCCTCGAACTGCGGGCGGCGGTAGTCGACCACGGGGGAGCGTGCGGCGCTCGCGGCGATCACGTCGTAGGCCGTCGAGCGCTCGATCCCGGCAGCCTCGGACAGCACCAGCGCCTCGGCCACGGCCTGCACGACCGCGAAGACGAGGCCGTTGATCGCGAGCTTCATGGTGGCGCCGGTGCCCTGGGCGCCGAGATGGAGCACCGTTCCGCCCATCGCCTGCAGCGCCGGCCGCGCACGCTCCAGCGCCGCCTCGTCGCCGCCCACCATGATCGTCAGCGTCCCGCCCGCCGCGGACGCCACGCTGCCGGAGACCGGGGCGTCGAGGAAGGCCGCACCGCGCGCCGCGGCCAGCTCGGCGAGCCCGCCGACGGGCGCGCGGCCGATGGTGCTCATGTCGACCCACACGGCCCCCGGTCGCAGGCCGGCCAGGAGCCCGTCGTCGCCGCGCGCCACGGCGTCCACGGCGGCGCCGTCGCTGAGCATCGTGACGACGACGTCGCTGGCGCGGGCCACGTCGGCCGGCGTCGCACATGCCTCGACGCCCAGCTCGTCGGCCAGCGCCCGGGCGGCCTGCGGCGAGCGGTTCCAGACCGCGGTCAGGAGGCCCGCGCCCGCGACGCGCCGGGCCATCGCCGTGCCCATGCGGCCGAGACCCAGGAAGCCGACGCGCGGGGCGTCCACTAGCGTTCGACGCTGCCCGTCAGCGCGTCCCGCGGCGCATCCGCCCAGGGATCGATCAGCGTCTTGATGCGCGTCGCCCGGCGCTCGACGATCGGCAGGATCCCCTCCTCCAGCAGGAGCTCGAGCGGGAAGGCCGTCGGCGCGATGTCGGCCCAGCCCTGCGGCCGCGTCGACAGCACGCGCACCGCCTCCGGCAGGTCGACGTCGCAGACGTGCGCGTTCGTGCCGAGCAGGTCGATCTCGCCGAGCGTCACGCGCCGGACGTCGATCTCGCGGGGGTGCTCGTGGAGGCCGACGAGCACGACGCGCGAGCCGTTCGGGCGCCGACGTGATGGCGCTGCGCAGGCCGGCGTCGCTGCCCGTGACCTCGTAGATCGACGTCCGGGCGGATGCCGCGCGCCGCGAGGAGCTCCGGCAGCGGCCCCTCGCGGGCGTCGATCAGGTCGTGGGCGCCGAGGTCGCGGGCGATGCCGAGGCGCACCTCGTCGAGGTCGGCGACGGCGACCCGCGCGCCGAGCTCGACGGCCGCGTAGAGCAGGAAGACGCCGATGCCGCCGGCGCCGATCACGAGCGCCTGCTCGCCCGGCTGCAGCCGGCCGCGGCGCATGGAGTGCACGGCGATGGCCACCGGCTGGGCCAGCGCCGCGCCGTCGTCGCCGAGGCCGTACGGCCGCACGTCGACGCAGATCTCCGCCGGCACCGTCACCCACTGCGCGAGCCCGCCGTGGCGCTGCAGGCCGACCGTCGCGTAGTGCGGACGACAGGTTCGGGCCGGCCGCGCTGCACCTCCTCGTCGGTGTCGATCGTGTAGCCCGCGCCGCACGTCACGACGGCCCCGATCTCGAAGCCCTCCACGCCCGGCCCGATCTCGACCACGCGCCCGGAGAGCTCGTGGCCCGGGATCAGCGGGCCGGTGTGCCCGGTGACGCGGTGCGGGCCCGGCACGGAGTAGATGAACGGGCCCGTGCTCCCACTCGCCGGCGTCGGTCCCGCAGACGCCGACGCTGTGCACCTCGAGCAGCAGCTCGCCCGGGCCCGCCTGCGGCTTCGGGACGTCCTCGATCCGCAGGTCGCGCTGCCCGTGGTAGACGGCGGCCTTCATGGGCGTGCTCCTCCCTGGCTCCCGGCGCGGGCACCCGGCGCATCACGACGGCGCCCCGGAGTGCGCAGCCGGCATGGCGGCGCCGTCGCGGTTGCGGTGCGACTCGTGGTCCCGCTCCAGCGGCAGCGCGCCGCCCGTCGTGTAGTAGCGGTGCCCCGCGACCAGCAGCTCCTCGGCCGGGAAGCGCGTGATGACCTCGCACCCGTCCTTCGTCACCACGAGCTGCTCCTCGATGCGCGCCGCGCTCCAGCCGTCGGAGGACGGCCAGAAGGTCTCGAGCGCGATCACCATGCCCTCCTCGATGGGCTCGGGGTGGTCGAGCGAGACCATGCGGCTGATCAGCGGCTTCTCCCACACCGCGAGGCCGACGCCGTGGCCGTACTGCAGCGCGAACGCGGCCTCCTCGTTGGGGAAGCCGAACTCCTCGGCGCCTCGGCCACAGGCTGGCGATGTCGGCCGTCGTGATGCCGGGGCGCATGCGCGTCGATCGCGATGTCGAGGTAGTACCGGCAGCGCTTGTAGGCGTCGACGATCGGGCGCGAGGCGGAGCCGATGGCGAGCGTCCGGTAGTAGCAGGTGCGGTAGCCCTGGTAGGAGTGGATGATGTCGAAGTAGACGGGGTCGCCGGGCCGCAGCACGCGGTCGGAGAAGTTGTGCGGGTGCGGGCTGCAGCGCTCGCCGGAGATGGCGTTCACGCCCTCGACGAACTCGGAGCCCATCGAGTAGAGGACGCGGTTGACCTCCGCCACGCAGTCGTTCTCCCGCACGCCCGGCCGCATCAGCTCGTAGAGCGCCTCGTACGCGGCGTCGACGAGCGTGCAGGCCTGCGTGAGCAGCCGGATCTCCTCCGTCGTCTTGACCGCGCGGGCCTTGAGCAGCAGCTCCTGGCCGTCGACGATCTCGAGCCCCAGCCGCTGCAGCGCGAACAGCACGGGCGGGTGCGCGATGTCGACGGCGAGCGGCGCGTCCATGAGGTCGTGCTCGCGCAGCACCTCGGCGATGCGGTTGGCGATGACCTCCGGCCGCTTCGCCTCGCGGGGCATCGCGCCGTGCTGGGTCGCGATGCCGGGCTGGGAGCGGTCGCCGAGCCAGGGGCAGTAGATCTGGTGGTGCCGCGCCGCCGAGCCGAAGTCCCACAGGTGCGGCTCGCCGCCCCGCGGCAGCAGGCAGTAGCGGCCGGCCTTGCCCTCCGACCACGTGCCGATCTGGGTGGCCGTGATGTAGCGGATGTTCGCGTTGTCGAAGCAGAGGAAGGCACCGATGCCGGCCTGCTCGATCGCCGCGCGGGCGCGCGCCAGGCGGTCCTCCCGCAGCTTCTGGTGGTCGATCCGGGCCTCCCAGTCGACCGCGTTGGCCCCGTAGGTCGGAAGCGCCATCTCATCGTCCTCCTGATGCGCGAACGCGGCCGGCGGGCGGGCCGGCGGCCATGGGTGCCGCGTCGATCGACGGCGCCGGCACGTGGTCTCGGGCGAGGGCGTCGCGCACGAGCGGCACGATCTCGCCGTAGGTCTCGGCGACGAGCGCGCCGGCCGCCGCCAGCGCGCGCAGCTTGGGGCCGGGCCGCTCGTCGTCGCCCGCCGATGACGGCGCCGGCGTGCCCGAAGCGCATGCCCTGCGGGAAGTCCTCCATGAAGCGGCCGGGCACGTGCACCACCACCGGCACCCCGATGCGGCCCGCGGCGATGGCGTCGGCCAGGTCGAGCTCGTGGCGGGTGCCCGGCTCGCCGACGACGACGATGGCGCGCGTGCCCGGGTCGGCGGCGAGGCGCTCGGCGAGCCCGGCCGGCGGCGTGCCGACGATGGCGTCGCCGCCGACGGACACGGCGGTCGAGACCCCGAGGCCGGCCAGCCGCAGGCCCAGCGCCGTCTCGACGGTGAGGCCGCCGCTGCGCGAGATCACGGCGACGGGCCCCGGAGCGAACGCGCGGTCGGCGTCGTCGCCGCCGATCGCGCCGAGCTTCATGCGCTCGCCGGGCCGGATCAGGCCGACGGAGTTGGGCCCGACGACGGTCGCCCCGTGCTCGCGGGCCCGCGCGACGAGGCGGGCGGCGTCGAGCCGCGGCACGTTCTCCGTCGCGACCACCAGCAGCGCCGACGCCGGCGGCGAGTGCCTCGCAGGCGGCGTCGAGGGTGGCCGCGGGCGGCACGGACACGAGGGAGGCCGCGATCGGGCCGCCGGCGGCGACCGCGTCCTCGACGCTGTCGTGGACCGGCACGCCCTCCACGTCCTCCCCGCCCCGCCCCGGCGTGACGCCGGCCGCGACCGGGGTGCCGTAGGCCAGCATGTGGCGGACGACCATCCGGGCCTCGCGCCCCGTCGCCCCCTGGATGACGACGCGGGCGCCGCGCTCGATCACGCGGGCGCTCCGGCGACGCGCTCGACGATGCGGGCCGCCGCCGCCTCGAGGCCCACCTCCTCGCCGAGCGTCTCGACGCCCGCCGCCTCGAGCGCCGCTCGGCCCGCGCGGTCGTGGGTGCCGACCTCGCGGGCGACGACCGGGAAGCTCGCCGCGTCGAGGCCCCGCTCGGCCAGCGCCGCGAGCACGCCCTCGGCCACGAGGTCGACCTGCGTGTTGCTGGTGAGGTTGTGCGCGACCAGGAGCCCGCGCACGCCGGGGCAGTCGAGCACCTCGCGGGTCAGCCCCTGCACCTTGGCCGCGGTCGGGTTGCCGCCGACCTCGGTGTAGGCCGCGGGCGAGCCGCCGGCGCGGCGCACGGCGTCGAAGACGACGAGGCTCGCCCCGCCGCCGCCCGTGACCAGGCCGATGTCGCCGCCGCCGTCGATCTCCACGAAGCGCGCGGTGCCGCGGTGCGCATCGGCGTCCGCCGAGGCGCGCGCCCGCCGCTCGCGGTCGGTGGCGGGGCGCCAGGCGGCGGGCGACCAGTCGTCCTCCGGCGGCAGCCAGCCCTGGCGCCAGCGGGCGTCGTCGTCCACCTCGAGCAGCGCGCCGACGCAGATCGGGCCGTCGGGCGTGAGCGCCAGGGGGTTGATCTCGAGCAGCGTCGCGTCGAGGGCCAGGGCGGCCCGCGCCACGGCGGTCGAGACCGCGGCGACCGGGGCGAGCGCCGGGCCGTCCAGCCCCGCCTCGGCCCACAGGAGCCGCAGCTCGTACGGCTGGATGCGGCCCCAGGGGTCGAGCGGGCGGCGCGCGACGGCGGCGCGTCCCGCGGCGACGTCCGCCTCGACCGACGTGCCGCCGTGCACGGAGGCCAGCGCGACCGGCCCGCCGACCGAGGCGTCGAGCACGATCGCGAGGTAGAGCTCGCGCTCGATGTCGGCCGCCGCCTCGACCAGCACCGCGTCGGGCGTGGCGTCCAGGAGCGGGGCGCCGATGAGCGCGCGCGCGGCCTCGCCCGCGGCGGCCGGGTCGTCGGCGCGCAGGACGCCGCCCGCGATGCCGCGCCGGTTCGCGGGCACGAGCGCCTTGACGAAGCAGGCTCCGCCGCCGAGCCGGCGGGCGGCCTCCTCGGCCTCCGCCGCCGAGCGCGCGACGATGCCCTCCGGCACGCGTACGCCCTGCCCCGCGAGCGCGGCCTTCGCGGCGTGCTCGAGCAGGCGGGCCATCAGCGGCCTCGGGGCGCAGCGACGCTCACTTGCATGCGATTGCACGCTACCGGCCCGAACCGCCCGGTGCAAGCGCAGAGGCCAGGTGCCTGGAAGGTTGACACCAAACGGCTTTCCCGCTTCACTCGGGGCTCCGCAATCCGTTGCAAGGAGACCCCGGTGTCTGAGACGGTGCTGGTCGGGTCGAACGCGACGCCGGTGCACATCCACGGCGTCCACGGCGGCTCGGGAGCCCTCACCTGGAGCCGGTTCATGACCGGGAACATGATGTGGTCCGACCTCGACTCGTTCGAGCACGTCGTCGTGCCGCCCGGCGTCGTGATCGGCGAGCACGTGCACTCGCGCACGGAGGAGGTCTACTTCGTGGTGCGCGGCCGCGGCGAGATGCGCGTGGGCGACGAGGTGCGGGAGATCGGTCCCGGCGAGGCCGTGCTGACGCCGCTCCACGGCCGCCACTCGTTCCGGCCGCTCGGCGACGAGCCCGTCGAGCTCATCGTCTCCGAGATGCTGCCGCCGCCGATCACCGACGTCCTGCCGCCGCACCGCCCCACCGAGGAGGCCTGACGTGCACGTCGTCGACCTGAACCACGGGCGCCCGCACGACCCCCGCCCGGTGCTCGCCGGCCCGTGGCGCTACCTGCGCCTGCTGCAGCTCGAGCCGGGCGCGGCGGAGCAGCTGCCCGGCCGGCGACGTCGAGTACGCGGCCTACGTCGTCGAGGGCGAGGGCACGGCGGAGACCGGCGTCGGCGACTTCGCGCTCGCCGCCGGCAACTCCCTGGTGCTGCTGCGCGGCGCCGGGGCCACCTTCACGGCGGGCCGGGCGGGCTTCACCGTGTACCTCGAGGCCGTCGATGCCCCGCCGCGCTGACGGGCGCACCGCGGTCGGCGTGGTCGGGCTCGGCGCCATGGGCGGGCCGATGACGGCGCGGCTGCTCGATCCCGGCGGCTTCCCCGTGGTGGCCTGCGACCGCGTCGCCGAGCGGGCGGACGAGTCGGCGCGGCGGCGGCGCCGTGACCGTGGCGACGCCGGCGGCGGTCGCGGCCGCGTCGGACGTCGTCATCACGATGCTGCCGGACGACGCGGCGGTCATGGAGGCGGTGACGGGGCCGGACGGCGTGCTCGAGGCGCTCGAGGGCGGCACCCTGATCGAGATGAGCACGATCGACCCGGCCACCAGCCGGCGGCTGCACGAGCAGGTGCGCGCCGCGGGCGGCCGCATGCTCGACGCCGCCGTCGGGCGCACGTCCGCGCACGCCGTGCGGGGCGAGCTGAGCCTGATGGTGGGCGGCGACGCCGACCTCCTGGAGGCCTGGCGCCCGGTGCTGGAGCCGATGGCCACCACCATCACCCACTGCGGTCCGGCCGGCGCGGGCAGCACCATGAAGCTCGTGAACAACCTCCTGACGACCACCATCGTCGCCGCCAACGCCGAGGCGCTGACCCTCGCGGAGCGGGCCGGGCTGCCGCGGGACGTCGTGCTGCGCGTGCTCCTCGCCGGCGCGGCGGCCAACACCCACCTCGCCGTCACGTACCAGGAGAAGGCGCTGGCCGGCGACCTCACCCCCGGCTTCGCGACGCGGCTCGCCGCGAAGGACCTCGGCCTGGCGCTGGGTCTGGCCACCCGCAGCGGCGTCCCCGTGCCGGTCGGCGCGGCGGCGGCGCAGCAGATGACGCTGGCGCTGGCCCGCGGGCACGCCGACGACGACTTCACGAGCGTGCTCGCCGCGCTCCGGGAGGTCAGCGCCCCCGCGGACGACGCGACGTGAGCGACGGGCAGGCCCGCGGCCTCGAGCGCGGGCTCACGGAGTACGGCGATCGCGACTTCAGCTGGTTCCTGCGCCGCGCCTTCCTGCGCGCGGCGGGGCTCGACGAGCACCTCGCCTCGCCCGTCGTCGCCATCGCGGACACCTCCAGCGACTACGTGCCCTGCCACCGGCAGATGCCGGAGCTCGTGCGGGCGATCGCGCGCGGCGTCGCGGCGGGCGGGGCGCTGCCGATGGTCTTCCCCACCATGGCGCTGGGCGAGCCCCTGCTCTCGCCGACCGCGATGCTCTACCGCAACCTCGCGGCGATGGCGCTCGAGGAGCAGCTGCGGTCCCAGCCGCTCGACGCGGTCGTGCTGGTGGGCGGCTGCGACAAGACCGTGCCCGCCCACCTGATGGCGGCGGCCTCCGCGGGCGTGCCGGCCGTGCAGGTGGTGTCGGGCCCGATGCTGGCCGGCGAGTGGCGCGGCCGGCGCACCGGAGCGTGCACGGACTGCCGCGCGTACTGGGCGGAGCACCGCGCGGGCGTGCTGGGCGCCGACGACATCGCCTCCGTCGAGGGCGCCCTCTGCCCCACCGCCGGCACGTGCATGGTCATGGGCACGGCCTCGACGATGGCCATCCTGGCCGAGGCCCTCGGCATGTCGACGCCGGGCTCCGCCACCGCGCCGGCGCCGACGGGCGAGCGGCTGGCGCACGGCGAGCGGGCCGGCCGCCTGGCCGCGCGGCTCGCCGTCGATCCCGTGCGCCCCGCCGACGTGCTCGACCGCCGCGCGTTCCACAACGCGCTCGTGGTGCTGGCCGCCATCGGCGGCTCCACGAACGCGATCGTGCACCTGCTGGCCATCGCCCGCCGCGCCGGCGTCCCGCTCTCGCTGGACGACATCGGCGCCGTGGCGCGCGAGGTGCCCGTGCTCGTCGACGTGCAAGCCGAGCGGCTCGGGCTACCTGGAGGACCTGCACCGCGCCGGCGGCGTGCCCGCCCTGCTGCGCGTCCTGCGGCCGTTCCTGGAGCCCGACGCGCGCACCGTCGCCGGCCCCACGCTCGGCGCGATCGCCGACGCGGCACCGCCGCCCGGCGACTGGCAGCGGGTGATCCGCGGCCTCGACGACCCGGTCGCGCCCGCCCGGCGGCCTCGCCGTCGTGCGCGGCTCGCTGGCGCCCGACGGCGCGGTGATGAAGCCCGCCGCGGCGACGCCCGCGCTGCTGCGCCACCGCGGACGGGCGCGGGTGTTCGACTCGCCGGCCGACCTCGCCGCCCGCATCGACGATCCCGCCCTCGACGTGATGCCGGAGGACGTGCTCGTGCTGCGCAACGCCGGGCCCGTCGCCGCGGGGATGCCGGAGGCCGGCGCCCTGCCGCTGCCGCGGCGGCTCGCGGCGGCCGGCGTGCGCGACATGGTGCGGATCTCCGACGCCCGCATGAGCGGCACCGCGTACGGCACGATCGTCCTGCACTGCGCGCCCCGAGGCCGCGGTCGGCGGGCCGCTGGCGCTCGTGCGCGACGGCGACGAGATCGCGCTCGACGTCGCGCGCCGGCAGCCTCGACCTGCTCGTCGACCCGGCGGAGCTGGAGCGCCGGCGCGCCGCGTGGACGCCGCCCGTGCCGCCGGAGCGCGGCTGGCGGCGCATCCACGCCCTCGGCGTCCTGCAGGCCAACCTCGGCGCCGACCTCGACGTGCTCGCGCCCGGAGCCCGATGACCACGACGTGGACGGTGCGCCTGCTGCACTACGCGTCGCAGGACGTGCCGGGGGCGCAGGTGCGGCTGCAGGCCGGCTTCGACGCCTGGGAGCGGTTCGACTACCACGTGCTGCTGCTGGAGTCCGGCGACCGCCGCGTGCTGGTCGACTGCGGGATGGACGACCTCGACCCGTTCAACGGCTTCCTGCGCGGCACGGTCGGCGAGCGCGGGCTCGTGCGGGCGACCGTGCCCGACCGCCCGGTCGAGACCCTGCTGGCGCGGCACGGCGTGCGGCCCGACGACGTCGAGGCGATCGTGCTCACGCACGCGCACGCCGACCACGTGTGGAACATCGACCGCTTCCCCCGCGCCCGCGTCCTCGTCTCGGCGCAGGCGCTGGCGCGGCTGGACGACGTCGCCGCCCGGCTGCCGCAGCTCCTGCCGGACCCGCTGTACCCCGCGCACGCCCTGCGCTTCCTGCGGGCGGAGCGCGGCGGGCGGGTGCAGGCGTGCGAGGACGGGCCGACCCCGCTCGACGGCATCGCGATCCGCTACCTCGGCGGGCACGCCGTCGACAGCGCGGGGGTCGTGATCGCGACGGGCGACGGCCCGGTCGTGCACCCGGGCGACACCGTCTGGACGTACCGCAACCTCGAGGACGACCACCCCGTGGGCGCCCTGGAGGACGTCGCCCGCTGCCTGGAGGCGATGGCCTGGACGCGGGCGCAGGGCGGGACGTTCCTGCCGAGCCACGACCCGCGCGTGCACGAGCGGCACCCCGACGGCGTGGTCGCGTGGGGCTGACGACCCGGGAGCCGGCCGGGACGCGCCCGCGGCTCCCCTGGTGGCTCTTCCCGCCCAGCCCGCTGGCCGCCGCGGTGCTGGGGCTCGTCGGCACGACGGCGCCCGACATGCGGCCCGACCTGTCGATCGGCTACGGCCAGATCGCGCTGCTCTACGTCGCCCAGACGGCGGGCATGATCGCGGGCGCGCTCGCCGTCGGGCTGTCCGACCGGCGCGTGTTCCGCCCCCGGCCCATGGCGCTCGTCGCGGCGGCGGCCCTCGTCGCGGCGACCCTGGGCGGCTTCCCCGGCCTCGTGGCCGCGATGACGTTCGCAGGCGTGGGGATCTACGCCCTCAACGCCCGCGCGCAGTCGGAGCTGTCCGCGCTGGCCGGCCCGTTCCGGGCGCGCGCCCTGTCGCTGTTCCACGTCGGCGGCGGCGCCGGTGCCTTCGTGGCCCCGCTCGCGATCGCCGCGCTGCTCGAGGCCGGGGTCTCCTGGCGCGCGGGGTTCGTGCTCGTGGCCGTCGGGCTGCTGCTCTACGTCCCCTGGGCGGGTCGCTGGGGCCGGCTGGCCGTCGCCGCGCATGACGCTCCGCATGGGCCACCTGTCGGCCCGGGCGCGCTGGGCGCTCGCCGTGGCGTCGCTCTCGCTCGGCATCCAGAACGTCGTGCCGCTCTGGCTGGCGCAGCTCGCGCACGACGAGTTCGCCGTCTCCGTGGCCGCCGCCAGCGCCCTGACGGCGGTCTACATGGGGGCGCTGTTCCTCTCCCGGCTGACCGTCGCCGCCTTCCTCACGCGGCTCGGCGAGGCGCGCGTGCTCGCGGTGTGCTCCGGCGGCGTCGTGGTCGGGCTGCTGCTGCTCGGCGCCGCGCCGGACGCCGCCATGGTGGTGGCGGCCGCCGCGCTGATCGGCGGCAGCATCGGGCCGATCCTCGCGCTCGGCATGGCGCGGCTCGCGGCGGCGACCCACGACGACCGGCTGGCGGCCAGCGCCGTGATGGCGTGCGGGGCGCTGACGGCGATCGCGCTGCCGGCGAGCACGGTCGTGCTGGAGCCCGTCGTGGGGCTCCAGCACGCGGTCGGGGCGCTGGTCGTCCCCGCGCTGGTGGTCGTCGCGGGGGTCTGGCGGAGCCGCGTCCCTGCCCCGGTGGTGGCAGCGTGACCGTGTGGCGGCGCGCGGGTGCGCCTTCGATGCACGCGATTGCATCACGCGGCGGCGTGTGCGAGGCTTGCGGCTCCCGCTGACGACCCGGAGGTCTCGCATGCGTTCCGAGGGCGGCGCAGCCCACGGCCTGGACGGCAAGGTCGCCGTCATCACCGGCGCCACGCAGGGCCTCGGCGAAGGTGCCGCGCGCCTGTTCGCCGAGCGCGGCGCGGCCGGCCTGGTGATCGCGGGCCGCAACGCCGAGCGCGGCGAGAGCGTCGCCGCCGACATCACGGCGGCCGGCTGTCCGACGACGTTCGTGCAGGTCGACCTCGCCAGCGCCGATGGCCCGCCGGCGGTGATCGACGCTGCGATCGAGCGCTTCGACCGCGTCGACGTCGTCGTCAACTGCGGCGGCTCGAGCCACCGCGGCACCCTCGAGGACACCACGCCCGAGGTGTTCGACATGCTCTTCCACGTCAACGCCCGCGCGCCGTTCCTCGTCATCCAGCGCGCGGTCGAGACGATGCGCGAGCGCCGGATCGAGGGCTCGATCGTGACCGTGATCAGCCAGGCGAGCCACATCTCGTGGCCCGACCTGATCGCGTACGGGGCCTCCAAGGCCGCCATGGTGAACATGACCAAGACGCTCGCGGTGGTGCTCTCCCGCGAGCGGATCCGGGTCAACGGCCTGAACATCGGCTGGACGCACACGCCCGGTGAGGACGAGGTGCGCAAGCAGTTCTACGGCGACACGGACGGCTCCTGGATCGAGGCGGCCAACGCCGGGCAGCCCTTCGGGCGGCTGATCCGCATCGAGGAGGTCGCGCGGGCGCTGGCCTTCATCGCGTCGCCGGAGTCCGGCCTGATGACCGGCAGCGTCGTCGACTTCGACCAGACCGTCTTCGGGATGTCGGCCAACCCGGCCGGCTGAGACGACGCCCGTGTCCCGGGGCCCGGCGCGACGGCCGGGCCCGGGGGCTCCCCGCCCTCAGCGGATCAGGATCGCGCCGTTGATGTCGAGGGTCGCGGCGACGACGTAGCTCGCCTCGTCCGAGGACAGGTAGAGCACGCCCTTGGCGACGTCCTCCGGCGACCCGGCCTGCTTGGTCGGGATCTTGCCCCACTCCTTCTCGCGCACGTCGTCGTACGACCAGCCCCGCGCCGTGGCCTCGTCGCGCAGCGCCTTCTGGTGGAGCTCCGTGTTGATGATGCCCGGCGCGATCGCGTTGACGTTGACGCCGTACGGGATCATCTCCTTGGCCAGCGACTGCGTGAAGAGCTTGAGGCCGCCCTTCGAGGCGCAGTAGGCGGAGAACAGGTCGAAGCCCTCGTGGCTCCAGATCGACGTGATCAGGACGATCCGCCCCGAGCGCTGCGCCTTGAACTGCCCCACCGCCGCCTTGGCCATCAGGAAGTGGCCGCGCAGGTTGATGCCGATCACGCGGTCCCACTCCTCGACCGGCAGCGACTCGACGTCGTGCGCCTCCTGGATCACCCCGGCGAAGTTGGCCAGGACGTCGATGCGGCCGAACTCCGAGACGGTGCGCTCGACCGCCGCCCGGCACGAGTCGAGGTCGGTGACGTCGATGCGCGTCGCGAAGCCCTTCGTCCCGGGCGCGGCCGCCTGCACCTCGTCCCACGCCGCGTCGATCGCGGGGTTGACGTCGCCCATGACGACGGTCGCCCCGACCGCCGGCGAACGCGTCGGCCGTCGCGCGCCCCATGCCGGTCGCCGCGCCCACCAGGAGCACGACGCGATCGCGGAACTGCTCCGTGCCCACCATGTCCATTCCTCTCGTTCCGTGTCAGAGCGTCTCGAGGAACCAGTCGCGGGCGCCGCCCGCGGCGATCTCGAGCTTCGTCAGGTCGCTGTAGAGCGTCATGTGCGTCGAGCCGGGCACGACCACGAGGCGCTTCTTGGTCGTCGGGATCGCGTTGTAGGCCTCGATCTCGAGGTCCCAGAGCGTGAGGTCGTCCTCCTCGGCGACGACCATCAGCGTCGGCACGTCGAGGATGCGCTGCAGGAACGGCCGCACGTCGTAGTACAGGAGCAGCTCCGTCGAGTGGATCGTGCTCGCGTTCTGGTAGGCCGGCGCCTCGCGCTCCTTGAGGTCGAGGAACGTCTCGTACGTCTCCGGGAACGGCCACGTCGAGAGCTCGGTCGCGTAGTCGAGCGTCGCGTGCTTGATCATGCCGCCGGCGCCCGTGCGGTAGCGCTCCTCGCGGTCGTCGCGGATCGCCTGCATCAGGCTGCGGAAGCCGACCGTGCCGTGGACGCGCCGCATGTTGCGGTAGCCGTCGACCACCGGGATGTTGGCGACCACCGAGCGGATGCGGTTGTCGGTCGCCGCCAGCACCAGCGCGTGCCCGCCGGAGTAGGAGATGCCCCAGACGCCGATGCGCTGGGGATCGACCTCCGGCAGCGTGGCGACGAACGAGATCGCGTTGCGGTAGTCCTCGATCTGGTCGTTGGGGTCGATGTGCTGGCGGGGCGTGCCCGTGCTGTCGCCGAAGCGGCGGTAGTCGAAGATCAGCGTGGCGAAGCCGGCGTCGTTGAAGAACGCGCCGTAGTGGGGCTGGATGAGCTCCTTGACGTAGCACCAGCCGCCCGCCATGACGACGATCGGCAGCGGCCCCTCGACGCCGTCGGGGAGGTACAGGTCGGCGGCGATCGTCTCGCCCTCGCTGGTGAACTCGACGCGGCGGGGCTGGGGCATCCGCTGGCTGCCTTTCGTCTCAGGTGGTGGGATCGGGGTCGCCGGGGTGCTCCTCGTAGCCGGCGTCGGCGTAGGAGCCGACGCCGCCGAAGAACGCGATCACGGTGGTCGGCTCGTCGGTGTCGTTCGCGAAGCCGTGCCACTCGCCGGCGGGGATGTACACGACGTCGCCCGCGCGCTGGCGGACCGGCTCGCCCTCGGAGAGGTGCAGGCCGGAGCCGGAGAGGATGTAGAGCGCCTCCTCGGCGTGCGGGTGGCGGTGCAGGCTGTGCCACTTCTGCGGCGGGAACGTCGTCTGGTTGACGACGAGGCCGCGGGCGCCGCACGTCTCGCGGTGGACGAGCCACCACACGTGGAGGCCCTCCCAGCCGGGACGGCCGGCGATCGTCGGGTCTTCGGGGACGGTGTCGACGTTGAACAGGTCCATCGGCGGCCTTCCGATCAGACGGCGAGGATGCCGCCGTCGAGGACGACGAGCGATCCGGTCATGTACGGGACGCGGTCGGAGAGGAGCCACGACACCGCCTCGCCGACCTCCTCGGGCCGGCCGTAGCGGCCGAGCGGCGTGCCCTCCTCGAAGCGGCGCCGCTCCCAGCCCGGATCGCCGGGGTTCACGAGGCGCTCCGACTCCGCCATCAGCGGCGTGTCGATCGGCCCCGGGCAGATGCAGTTGACGCGGATGCCGTGCCGGGCGCCCTCCGCGGCGGCCGTGCGGGTCAGGCCGGCCACGCCGTGCTTGGCCACCGTGTAGTCGCCGCGGCCCGGCGCGGCCTTCAGCGACAGCAGCGATCCGGTGTTGACGATCGTGCCGCCGCGGCCCTGGTCGATCATCGCGCGCATGACGTGCTTCAACCCGAGGAACACGGAGCGGAGGTTGATCGCCATGTGGGCGTCCCACTCGTCGTCCTCGAGGTCGACCAGGTCCTTGTGGAAGCCGCCGACGCCGGCGTTGTTGAAGAAGCGGTCGACGCCGCCGAGCTCGTCCGCGCGCCCGCGCCACGTAGCCGCGCACCTCGTCGCCTGCGTCACGTCGGCGCCGTGCGCCACGATCCGGCCCCCGGCCGGCTCCAGCGCCGCGACCGCGTCGGGCTGCAGGTCGACGCCCAGCACCGTGGCGCCCTCGGCCGCCAGCGCGAGCGTCGCCGCCCGGCCCAGGCCGCTGCCGGCTCCGGTGACGATCGCCACCGCGCCCTCGTGGGTCCCGCCGCTCATGTCGACGGCTGCGCCGGTGGTGACGGGCCCGCCGTCGGCGTGGCCAGCGTACGTCTGAGCGCGCGCCGCTCGCGCCACTCCGCCACCTGGCGGCTCTCCGTCGAGAACTCGACCACGAGCACCCCCAGCAGCAGCAGGCCGGTGGCCAGGCTCTCGATGTAGATCGGCGCGCCGCGGGCCGAGAAGCCGGAGATGAGGAACCGCAGCGTCAGCACGCCGACCGCGAGCGAGAACACGTTGCCGCGACCGCCGTACAGCGAGATGCCGCCGACGAGCGCCGCCGTGACGGCCGACAGGAGCAGCGGCTCGAAGGCGAACGGCGCCGCCGAGGCCGACTTCAGCGCGGCCAGCGAGCCGGCCAGCGACGCGCAGCCGGCCGAGAGCGCGAAGGCCAGCACCATCGCCCGGCCGTGCGAGACGCCGGCACCGCGCCGACTCGTGCCGGCCGCCGCCGATGGCGTAGATCTCGCGCCCCCACGTCGTGTAGGCCAGGAAGAACCCGACCACCACCATCACGGCGATCGTCGTCAGGCTGAACGGCGAGAAGATCCAGAACCGCTGCACGATCGTGTCGCTGATGTCGATGCGGTCGAGCGGGAGCAGCGTCGGGGTCGGCGCCAGACACGAACGCCACGCCGCGAATGCCGATCAGCGTCGACGATCGTGAACACCAGCGAGTTGATGCCGGTGCGGGCGATCACGAAGCCCTGCACCGCGCCGAAGGCGAGCGCCGCAGAGGGTGGCCGACGAGCACGCACGGCACGAGGCCGAGCTCCGACAGCTCGACGGCGATGATGCCGGCCACGGCGGCCACGGAGGCGACGGAGAGGTCGAGCTCGCCGGCGATCATGGTCACGGCGACGCCGAGCGCCACGAGGCCCAGCAGCGCGAAGCCCTCGAGCATCGCGTAGAGGTTGTCGAACGACGCGGTACTGCTCGGTGGTGACCGCGAAGCTGAGCCAGACGAGCGCGAGCAGGATGAGGCGCCCGATGAGCGCGGGCGTGAGGAAGCGGTAGGTCATCCGGCGTTCCTCGTCCGCAGCAGGTGGAAGCCGACGACCGCTACCGCCACGACGATGCCCGTGATCACGAGGCGGACGCCGTACGAGTAGTCCCGGATCAGCATGAAGTTGGCGAGCAGGGCGATGAAGATGGCGCCCATCGCGGTGCGCAGCGTCGAGCCCTCGCCGCCCTGGATCGCCGTGCCGCCGACGAGCACCGCGGCGACGACGTCGATCGTGAAGCCCTCGAAGTTGGTGGTCTTCGCCTGCCCGACCTGCGAGATGACCATGATCCCGCAGAGGGCCGCGAAGCCGCTCGCGATCACGAAGGCCAGGATCGTCGTCGTGGCGACCCGGAGGCCGGTGGCCGTCGCCGCCGCGCGGTTGGCGCCCGTCAGCATGACGCGGCGCCCGAAGCGGGTGCGCGAGAGCACGAGCATCGTGACCACCGTCAGCACCGCGAACGCGATGACCTGCGTGGGGATGCCGGCGGGCCGCGCGGTGCCGATCCAGTCGGCCGGCGTCGGTGCGCGTGTTGACGCGTGCGGTTGTCCGTGAGCACGTTCGCGAGGCCGAAGATGGCGGCGCCGGCGCCGAGCGTCGTCACGATCGGGTTCATGCCGAGCGGCGACGATCGCGCCCTGCACGAGTCCGATGGCCATCGCCGCGGCGAACGTGACCAGCGCCGCCAGCGCCACGGGCCAGCCGTTGGACAGCGCGAGCGCGAACAGGATCCCGGAGATGATCGCGGTCTGCTCGGTGGAGAGCGAGACGAAGTTGCCGGTCAGCGTGATGAAGGTCATGCCGACGGCGGCGATGCCGACGATCGACGCCGCACGCACGACGGCGAGCAGGTTGTCGTAGGACAGGAAGTTCGGCTCGAGGATGCCGCCGACGATCAGCAGCAGCACCACGGCCCCGCCGATGACGGCCGGGCCGACGAGCTTGCGCCGGTCGACCCTGTCCAGCATCCCCTCGGAGCGGATCGTGGTCTCGGCACTCATGCGCTGCCGCCGGAGAACGGGGGCAGCACTGCGGTCGCGGACGGCGCGCCCGCCGCGGGCGCGGCCTCCGCCCGCTCGTGCGTCACGTCGCGCATCATCTCCGCCTGGCTGAGGTCGGCCGCGGGCGCGACGCGGACGAGGCGCCCCCGGTAGAAGGTCGCCACGGTGTCCGCCAGGCCGAGCACCTCCGGGAGGTCGGTCGACGCGAACACGACGGCCATGCCCTCCGACGCGAGGCGCCGGAGGTGGCTGTAGATCTCGGCGCGGGCGCCGACGTCGACGCCGCGCGTCGGCTCCTCCACCAGCAGGACCTTGCGGCTCCACGCCGAGCCACTTGCCGAGAGCGACCTTCTGCTGGTTGCCGCCGCTGAGCGTGCGGGCGTAGAACCCGAGGCGGCTCTGGTCGATGGCGAACGAGGACGCGAGCTGCCGGGCCAGGGCGCGCTCCTTGGAGCGGGAGATGATGCCGCCCGGGCTCACGCGATCGAGCGCCGGCGCCGTCAGGTTCTGGGTCACGGTCTTGATCTGGAAGACGCCGTCGCGCTTGCGGTCGTCGGAGCAGTAGGCGATCCCGCGGGCGATCGCGCGCTGCAGCGAGTGGCTCGGCACGTCCTCGCCGTCCACGCGCACGGTGCCCGTGGCCGTGAGCGCGATGCCGGCGACCGCGCGCAGCAGCGTCGGCGCACCGGAGCCGATCTGTCCGGCGAGGCCGAGGATCTCGCCCTGCCGCACGCGTGAGGTTGACGGGCTCCACGAGCCCGGGCGCCTCGAGGCCCTCGACCTCGAGGCGCAGGTCGCCGAACGTCTCCGCGCGCGGCGGGAACATCGCCTCCAGCGGCCGTCCGAGCATGCGCTCGACGAGGCTGTCGATGGTCAGCTCGGCGACGCGGACGGCGGCTCGCCGCTCTTGCCGTTGCGGAAGACCGTCGCCCGGTCGCCGATGTCGAAGACCTCGCCCAGGCGGTGCGTCACGTAGATCACGCCCTTGCCCGCGTCGGCCAGCGAGCGGACGACGCGGTTCACGCGCGCGATCTCGACGTCGGAGAGCGCCGCCGTCGGCTCGTCGAGGATCAGGATGCGCGCGTCGCGGGCCAGCAGCCGCGCGATCTCGACGAGCTGGCGCTCGGCCACCGAGAGCGACGACGACGTAGGTGCGCGGGTTCAGGTCGCCGAGCCCGACCTGCGCCAGGTACGGGCCGCGCCCGCTCGGCCACCCGCCGGCCCGTCCAGAGGCCGCCGAAGCGCCCGCCGAGGAAGACGTTCTCGCCGGCCGTGAGGGTCGGCACGAGGCTCAGCTCCTGCTGCACCACCGCGATGCCGGCCGCCCGGGAGCGGCGGGCGCTGGAGAGATCGGCGGGCTGGCCGTCGATCTCGATGGTGCCGTCGTCCGGCATCGACGAGGCCCGACGAGGATCTTCACCAGCGTCGACTTGCCGGCGCCGTTCTCGCCGAGCAGGGCCATGACCTCGCCGCGGCGCAGCTCGAACGAGACGTCGTCGAGCGCCCGGACCGGGCCGTAGTGCTTCGAGATGCCCCGCGCCGCCACCAGCAGCGCGCCGTCGGCACTCACGGCGTCGCCTCCTCGCCGCGCACCCAGGCCCCGATGGCGTCGGCGACCGTGGCGTCGAGCAGCTCGACCGGCAGCCCGTCGAGGACGCCGCGATCGAGGTACGACACGATCGCGCTGCCGTCCGGCCGGTACTGCCCGCCGATCACCCGGGCGCCGAGGCCGACCAGGCGCTCGCGCTCGCCCTCGACGTCGTCGCAGAGGATCGCGACGTGGTGCAGGCCGCCGGCGTTGCCGGGGCCGTAGACCCCGTCCCCGACGACCTCCAGCAGCTCGTAGCGCGGCGGGCCGTCGACGCTGAAGGCGATCCGCAGGTCGAGCTCGCCCTCGCTGCCGTCCGCCTCGACCATCCGGTCGACGTGCACGGTGCGTGCGGCCATGAAGGTCACGCCGAGCAGCCGCTCCCAGCGCGGGATGGCCTCGTCGAGGTCGTCGACGAGGATGCCGAGATGGTCGAACGGCGGCGTCGCCATCAGAAGAAGACCGCCTCGCCGCCCGTCAGGTTGAACTGCGCGCCCGTGGTGTAGCCGGCGTCGTCGGAGGCGATCCACGCGGCCATGCGCCCCATGTCGTCGGCGGTGCCCATGCGGCCCAGCGGGATGCCCGCGGCGTGGGTGGCGATGAGCTCGTCGCGGTCGGCGCCGGCGGTCTGCGCGGCCTCGCCGAACCCGGTGTACATCATGTCCGTGACCATCGTGCCGGGGCAGATGGCGTTGACGGTGATGCCGTCCTTGGCCAGCTCCAGCGCCGCCACCTGGGTCACGCCGATGACCGCGAACTTCGAGGCCGAGTAGACGCCCCAACCCGGCCAGGCGCGCTTTCCGACCTGCGACGCCGTGTTGACGATGCGGCCGTATCCCTGCGCCTTCATCGGCCGCGCCGCGGCGGCCGTGCAGTTGATCACGCCCTTGACGTTGACGGCCAGCACCCGGTCGATCGTCGCCTCCGCGGAGTCGACGATGTCCTCGATGGGCTGCGCGACGCCCGCGTTGTTGCAGAGGATGTCGAGCCGGCCGTGGCGCGCCACGATGTCGTCGACCAGCGCGAAGCAGGCCTGGCGATCGGTGACGTCGAGTCGGGCGGCCTCGGCCGCGGTGCCGCCGGAGCCGCGCCGGCAGGCTGGCCGCGGTCTCCGACGGCGTCGATCACGTCGGCGCAGACCACGGTCGCGCCCTCCGCGGCCAGCGCGCGGGCGATGCCGGCGCCGAGGCCGCGGGCCGAGCCCGTGACGAGGGCGACGCGATTGTCGAGCTTCCCCATGTCCTCCACCTGGAGCCGGATAGAGGGCCCGGGTCGGACCGCCGGTCGCGGCGGCCCGACCCGGGCCCGGGACTGCCTTCGGTCGAGCTAGTAGGTGCAGAGGTTGCGCATGCTGTCGCCCCAGAGCATGGTCTCGTCCAGCAGGCGCTTGTTCTCGGCCGGATCCGAGGTGAACTGCACGCCCGGGTTCGGGATGTAGTTGTACCGCGAGATCGGGCCCGTCTCCGTCGGCGGCTCCGCCGTCGGCTCGCCGTAGAACTTGCCGTCGTTGACGGTCTCGCCGTTGGCGAAGTAGCGCGCGACGTCGAGCAGCACGCCCTGGCCCTCCAGGCGCGCGGCCTGCAGGCCGGAGCCGAACTGCTCACCGGCCTCGAGCGCGGACAGGTCGCCGTGGCAGGTGCCGCCGACCACCCAGATGTCCTTGCCCGGCACGAGCCCGGCCTCCTTGATGGCCTGGATCGCGCCGGCCGCGAGGGCGTCGTTGTGGGCGTACAGGAAGTCGATGCCCTTCGACTTGTTGGCCGCGATGAGCTGCGAGGTCGTGTTGTAGCCCGCCTCGTTGTCGAAGCCTGCGTACTCGGACGCGAGGACGTCGAACGGCGCGTCCTTGGTGGCGTCGGTGAAGCCGGCGGTGCGCGCCTCGGAGGCCTGGTAGCCCGGCGCGAACTTGATCTCCAGCAGGTTGCCGTTCTCGCTGGAGAGCTGCTTGCCGGCGGCCTTCGCCGCGTCGCGCGCCTTGAGCATCAGCTCGCCGGAGACCTGCCCGTTGAAGAAGTCGTCCACGCCGGAGTAGAAGGCCATGAACTCCTCGGCCTCGGGCGGCGGAGGCTGGTTCGCGACGACGACCGGGACGTCGGTCTGCGCGAGCTGGCGCAGCGAGGCGACGCCGGCCTTGGAGTCCGCGGGCCAGAAGACGTAGATGGCCGGCTTCTCGCCGCTCGCGATCTCCTGCTGGACCTGCGTGTCCTGCTCGGCCTGGTCGAAGTTGTTCTCGATGATCTTGACGGTGTAGTTGTTCGCCTCTGCGGCCGCCTGGAGCCCTCGCACCCACTCCGCGAGGTAGTTGTTGGTCGTGGACGGCATCAGGACCGTGACGGCCTTGCCACCGCCGTCGAGGCTGACGGCCTCGCCGCCGCCCGTGTCGGCGGACGACTCCGCCTCTGCGACGGACGACTCCGCCCCTGCGACGGACGACTCCACCGGTGCGACGGACGACTCCGCTGCCGCGGCGGACGACTCCGCCGGCGCGGCCGTGTCTGCTGCCGCGGACGTCGCCGCCGCGGTTTCGGCGGGGGCCGCGGAGCTGTCTCCCTCATCGTCGTCGCCGCACGCGGCAACCAAGAATGCGGCCACGAGCGCGGCCAGCAGGAGCAACGCCCACCGCGACGGGTTCCTTCTCATGCGCGTCTCCCTCCTCCTTCGGAGCGTCGGCTCGGCGGCGTCGCCGCGCCGTGTGCGGCGTAGCTTGCCGACCGGTCCAGGCAAATGCAAGCGATTGCGTCGCATCTCGGGGATAGCGCGGCCCGAACGGCAAGATTCGGCCTTTTCACGTCGCTTTTGCATGCAGGCGATTGCAGGGACGGCGTTCGGCGTCGCGTCGCCCAGGCGCCCCGGGCGTCCCGCGGGCCACCCTGCCGTAGCATCCCGGGCGTGGGTCGCCCCCTGGCCGTCGTGCTCGGCATGGCCGTGCTCGCGTCGCTGCTCGCCCCCGCGTCCGCCGCTGCGGCCGGCGGCGAGATCGCGGTCGCGCGCGCGGGCGGCATCGACCTCGTCGACGGCAGCGGGCGGGCGCTGCGCACGATCGTGCCGCCCGTGGTGGCGAGCTACGCATCCGCCCGCGATCCCGCGTGGTCGCCGGACGGGCAGCGGCTCGCGTACGAGCAGGGCGGCTGGCTCTGGATCGCGAACGCCGCCGGCAGCGGGCGCCACCGCGTGCTGCGCGGCGCCAGCCAGCCGGCGTGGTCGCCCGACGGGCAGCGCCTCGCCGTCGTCCGCGTCACGACGGGCGGCCCGGAGCGGTTCGAGCCGCGGCTGTGGCTCGTCGCGCCGGACGGCTCCGGCCTTCAGCCCGTGCCGCACCAGCACTTCGCGCTCGCCCCGAGCTGGTTTCCCACGGGCGACCGCCTCGCCTTCACCGAGTTCGAGGTCGGCAGGGACGCCCTGCCCGGGCCGACGAACGTCGCGACGGTGCAATTGGACGGATCCGGACAGCGCCGCCTGACCGCATCCGGCGCCGACGGCGACCCCGCCGTCTCGCCCGACGGCGGCACCATCGCGTTCGCCCACGCCAACGGCCTGCAGGGCACCGTCATGCTCGTCACCGCGGACGGCAACGACCTCCATCCCATCACGAGCGGCCGGCTGGTGCAGGGCGCGCCGTCATGGTCGGCGGACGGGACGCGGCTGGTCGTCGAGCGCCTCGACGTGCGGCGCGACCAGGTCGAGCTGGTGACGCTCGGGCGCGACGGCTCGTGCCCGACGCAGATCACGCGCTCGCTCGTGTCCGAGCTCGGCCCCGCCTGGCGCCCCGGCAGCGTGCCCGGACCGTCCAATTGCACCGCCGGCGTCGGCCCCGCGAGCCTCCGCGAGGGCCCGAGCTTCGACGCCTCGAGCAGCGCGCTGTCCCTCGCCGGCGTGCGGGCGTTCCGCGCGTTCCCGCTGCTCTGGCCCGGCGCGCGGATGCCCGGCTACGCGCTCACCGGCGTCACCCGCACCGCGCAGGCCCTCACCTTCGTCTACGACTGCTCGATCGACCGCGCGACGTGCCCGCGGGGCCTCACCATCGCGATCTACCCCCGGCGACCCCGCCTCGGCTGCGCCCGTCCGCGCACCCGGCACGCCGTGCGCTTCCGCGTGCGCGGCGTCGACGCCTACCGCTTCGGCGGCTGGACGCAGGTGCCGACCGGGCGCGTCGTCGCCGTCCTGACCGGCCCGCGGGTGGCCGTGCGGACCGCGATCGCGCGCCTGCGCACGGCGAGCGCGACCCGACCGCGGGTCGGCGCCGGCACGCGCCTGCCGCAGCCGATCGCGCGCCTCGCCGGACCGGGCTGCGGCTGACCGCTAGCGGGCGCCCTGCTCGCGGCGCCGGCCGTGCGTCCAGGCCCAGGACGGCCGAGAAGCCCCAGTTGACGAGGAACACGATGATCGCCGCGCCGGCCGCGCTCCAGAAGCCGTCGACCGAGAAGTCGGGCACGAGCCACGAGACGATGCCGATCATCAGCACGCTGACCAGCAGGTACGCGATGCCGAGCGTGATCACGATCAGCGGGATCGCCAGGAACACCACGACCGGCCGCACCAGCGAGTTGATGGCGGCGAGCGCGAGGCCCGCGATCACGTAGGTCGACAGCTCGCCGTTCGATTGCACGCCGCTGAGCAGCTCGTCGGCCGCCCAGATCGCGGCCACGTTGAGCGCCGCGCGCACGAGGAACGCCACGAGCCAGTGCCCTCGCTCGGAGGCCGGCGCGGGCTGCACGCTCAACGCGCGAGCCCCTCCACCAGCAGCGCCGCGTGGCGTCCGAGGCCGACGGCGAGGCGGCGCTCGTCGGCCGCGAACGTGCGGGGTCGGGCGTCGAAGACCTCGATGCAGCCGAGCGGACGGGAGCCTGCGCGCACGGGCACGATCATGAGCGATCGGAAGCCGTCCCGTCGTGCTTCGCGCACCTCTGCCGGGTCGGCCGTCGGGTCGTCGTCCCGGCAGGCGTACACCTCGCCGGTCTCCAGCGCCCGCGTGGTGGCCGGGTAGTCCGCGAGCACGTAGCGCTCGTCGGACAGCGGCCAGTCGTCGCGGCCGCGCTCGTGGAACGCCACCACCCGCAGCGCGTCGCCGCCCGGCTCCAGCAGCAGCACCGCGGCCGCCGTCGCCCGGAACAGCCCGACCCACTCGCGCGAGAGCCAGCGCGCCGCCTCCTCCGCGCTCGCGAACCCCTCGCCCGGCGGCTCCGGCAGCACCAGCTCGCCGCCGGGCAGCCGCAGCGCCTCGCCCTCCCGCGCCAGCGACGCGACGCCGCGGCCGCTCGCCTTCGCGTCGTTGAGGGCCTGGTCCGCGCGCTCCAGGAGCCGATCCGGGTCGGTCGGCGTGATGGCGACGGCGACGCCGGCCGACAGCGAGATGGCGCCGGCCGGATCGACGATGACGCTGCCGACCGCCTCGACCACGCGACCCGCGGCGGCCAGCGCGTCGTCGGGGCTCGCCGCCGCCAGCAGCCACGCGAACTCGTCGCCGCCCACGCGCCCGATCGCGTCGCCCGTCCGCGCCGCGCCGCCGAGCGCCCGCGCCACCGCACGCAGCGCCTCGTCGCCGACGCGGTGGCCGTACGTGTCGTTGAGGTGCTTGAGGTGGTCGAGGTCGGCCACGACGAGCGCCACCGGCCGGCCGCCGCGCGCCGTGCCGCGCGTCACGGCGGCCAGGCGATCGTGGAACGCGGCGTGGTTGAGGAGACCGGTCAGGCCGTCGCGTGAGGCCTGGTCGCGCAGCCGCTCCTCGGCCTCCGCGCGCTGCCAGGCCGTCCCGATCTCCGCCGCCACCGATGCGATCAGGTCGAGCTCGTCCGGCGGCATGATCCGCGGCGACGTGAACAGGACCGCGAAGCCGCCGCGGACCTCGTCGCCGACGCTCAGCGGCACGTAGAGCGCGCTCTCCACGTCGCCGGGCGCCGGGTGGCCGATGCGCGAGCGCGGGCGGTCGGGGATCCACATCGGCTCGCCGCGCACCATGGCCGCGTGCAGCGCGCTCGGCTCGTGCGTCGTGTCGATCGTGTAGCGGCCGCCGCTCGCGCCGGCCGTGGCGCGGCAGGACAGCAGCTCCGGATGCTCGGCGTCGCGGACCGCGACATCGACCCCGTCCGCGGCGGTCAGCACCTGCACGCCGCGCGCCGCCGCCGTCAGCACGCCCTCGACGTCGGGCGCCGCCGCGAGCGCGCGGGACAGCTCGCGCCCGCGCTCGGCGGCCAGCAGGCGCCGCTCGTGCTCGCGCCGCAGCAGGTGGGCGGCGACGGCGTCGGCCAGCGGGGCGTAGCGCCGGCGCAGGGCACGCAGGCGCCGCTCGCCGAACGCGTGCGAACGCCGGGACACCAGCACCAGCAGCGCCGGGACGCCCCGCCCGCCGATGGGCAGCACCGCCGTCGACCCGTACCCGCGCTCCGCCGACGTCCGGCGCCCGACGTCGTCCGACGCGGGCTCGGGCTCGAACGCCAGCGGGCCGCCGACGAGCGCGCGGGCGAACGAGTCCGCCGGCGCGACCCGCATCGTCACGCCCGTCCACGTGGCGGCCGCGCCGACGTCGGCCACGATCTCGGCCAGCGCCGGCGGGACGTCGTCGGCGACCGCGAGCGCGGCCGACACGACGTCGCCGTCGACGAGCTCTGCCAGCGCGGCCTCGACCGCCGCCGAGTCCGGCGCCGCCGCGATCGCCGCGCCGAGCCGCGCGGTCAGCGCCACCCGCGCGATGTGGGCGGCGCCGGCTGCCGCGAGCAGCGAGACCGCCACCCAGACCACGAGCGCGGCGACCTGCTGGCCCGCCGCCGCGGTGTCCGTCGCCAGCACCGCCGCCGCGGCGACGACGTAGGCCACCAGCGACGGCAGCCACGCCGGCCAGGCGAGGAAGGTCGTCGCCAGGAGCAGCGGGACGCCGAGGAGCGGCAGGAGCGTGCTCTGCGCGCCCGCGCCGAGCGCCGCGGCTGCCGCGAGCACCGCGATGGCGCCCACCGGCAGGGCCGCCGCCGCCAGCGGATGCGCCGCGAGCCAGCCGAGCAGCCGCCCGACCACCGGTCGGCTGCGCGTGCCGTCGGCGGGGACGAAGCGGATCGCGCGCACCGCTCTGAGCATGGCACCCGGGGAGCGAACGGGATCACCGTCCAGCGTGAAGAACCAGCAACGTGCGTCAACGGGTGAGCGGGCTGCCCACGAACGCGACGGCGTCGTAGTTCAGCACTCCGCCGTCGTCCTCCTCGCCGGGCTCGTCCAGGATCACGGTCGTCCCGAGCGCGACGGGGACGTCGCCCAGCGCGGCGACGCCGTTGCCGGTGACGCTGCCGTTCCCCTGGAGCGCGCCGCCCGACTGCTGCCGCCAGGTGCCGTCCGCCGCACGCGTCCAGCTCACGGCCGCCGGGTGCGGCAGCGAGGGGTCGGTGGACGTGCCGATCACGACCACCGCGCCGCCCGGCAGCGCTGCGACGTCGTCGACCTCCACGTCGAGGTCGTACGGCATGGCGTCCTGCGGCTCGCGCTCCCACGTCTCGCCGTCGGCCGACGACCACATCGCCAGCGCGGCCCTCTGCGACGACGCGTCGGCCGGGTCGCCGATGAGCTGGTGTCCGGCGATCCACCAGCGCCCGTCGCCGTACGCCACGGCCTCCAGCGACACGTCCTCGCCGCCCGCGCCGAGCGCCGGCGACGCGACGCGGCGCCAGTCCGTGCCGTCCTCCGACCGCCAGACGACCCCCTCGTTGCGCAGGTCCGGCCGGATCGCGGTGCCGACGCCGACGAAGCCCGCGCCGTCCGACGCGACGTCGCGCATGAAGGTGACGCGGAGGTCGTCGTCGTCCACGCGCTCCCAGGCGCGCCCGTCGGTCGAGCGCCAGACGGCCGCGCCGTCGTCGATGGTCTCCGCGCTGCCGCCGACGACGATGGCGTCGGCGGACGCGGCGACGCCACTTGGCGTGACGCCGCCCAGCCGGCCCTCCGGAGCCGCGAACGCCGGCGACTCGACGGCCGCCCACGTCTCGCCGTCCGGCGAGACCCACACCGCGAGCGTCGGGTCGTCGCCCCGCAGCACGCCGGCGACCACCCAGCCGCCCGACCACGCCGCGGCGGCGAGCGCGTTCGTGCCGCCGAGCCCGGCGCCGGCGGGCTGCGGGAGCTCGCTGCGCTCCCACGTCCGGCCGTCGCGGGTGCGCCAGGCGAGGGAGATCTCCTCCGCGCCCCCGCCCGTGCGGTAGCCGACCCCGAGGACCTCGTCGCCGTTCGACGCGGCGCCGAGCGCGTGGCTGTCGTCGGCGTAGAGCGGCGCCGTGTCGACGAGCGTCCAATTGAACGTTCCGGGCGCGGCCGGCGGGGCCTCGGCGCTCGTGGACGGCGCGGCCTCCGCGCTGTCCTCGGGCGTCGCGTCGGTGTCCGTCTCGACTGCGGCGTCCGGCGCGGGCTCGGGCTCCTCGGACGTCTCGCCGCCGCCGGAGTCGCCGCAGCCCGCGAGCAGCGCCGCGAGGCCGACCGCGAGCAGCCAGCGGCGGGATCCCACCGTCTGACCGTACCAGCAGCCCCGGCCGCCGGGGCCTCAGGCGTGGATGGTCTCGATCACCACCGGCGGCACGTCGACCGGGCCGTCGACGATGCGCGCCGCGGCGAGCACCTCGGCCGCCGCGGTGTCGGCCGCGCCGGTGTCGCGCGCGTGCACCCAGGCGATGGGCTCGCCGGCGCGGACGGCGTCACCGGGGTCGAGGGCCAGGACGATGCCGACCGCGGGATCGACGGGATCGCCCTTGCGGGCGCGGCCCGCGCCGAGCCGCACGGTCGCGAGGCCGACGGCGAGCGCGCCGAAGCCGTCCAGCACGCCGTCCCGCGGCGCCGGCACCGGCACGACCACGGGCGCCCGCTCGAGCACGTCCCACGGTGCGGCGACCGTTCGCGGCTCGCCGCCCTGCGCCGCGACCCAGCGCTCCGCGGTCTCCACGGCGGCCCCGGAGGCGATCGCGTCGTCCACCTGCGCGCGGGCGGCCGCCGCGTCCGCGTACCCGCCGAGCTCCAGCAGGGCCGCCGCGGAGCCGCGCACGAGCCCGTCCAGCACCGCCGGCGCCCTCGCCGCGCAGCACGTCGAACGCCTCCGCGACCTCGACGGCATTGCCCACGGCACGGCCGAGCGGCACGTCCATGCGCGTCAGCTCGCACGAGACGCGCCGGCCCGCGCGGGTGCCGAGGCCGGCCATCAGCCGCGCGAGCTCGCGGGCCTCCTCGACGGTCGGCATGAAGGCGCCGTCGCCGACCTTGACGTCGAGCAGGATCGCCTGCGCCCCGGCGGCGAGCTTCTTCGACATGACGCTCGTGGCGATCAGGCCGGGAGACGGGCACCGTCGCGGTGACGTCGCGCAGCGCGTACAGGATGCGGTCGGCGGGCACGAGGCGATCGGACTGGGCGACCACGGCGCAGCCGATCTCCTCGACCTGGCGCACGAACGCGTCCTCCGGCAGGTCGACGCGGAAGCCGGGGATCGCCTCGAGCTTGTCGAGCGTGCCGCCGGTGTGGCCGAGCCCGCGGCCCGACATCTTGGCGCAGGGGGCGCCGCAGGCGACGACGAGCGGGGCGAGGGCGATGGTGACCTTGTCGCCGACGCCGCCGGTCGAGTGCTTGTCGACGGCGGGCCGGCCGAGCGACGACAGGTCGATCACCTCACCGGACTCGACCATCGCGGCGCACAGGGCGTCGACCTCGTCGTCGTCCAGCCCGCGCAGCACGACCGCCATCAGCCAGGCGGCGAGCTGGTCGTCCGGGATCGTCTCGTGGACCGCCCCGTCGACGAGGAAGCGGATCTCCTCTGGCGGATGCGACCCGCCGTCGCGCTTGCGGGCGATGACGTCGACGGCGCGCACGTCAGCCCTCGAGCGGGATCGGCGCGCCGGGGACCTCGCCGTCGGCCGCCGCGCCGCGGTCGCCGAGCCAGGTGCGGACGGTCGCGCCGACGTCCGCCAGGTCGCCGTCGTGGCGGCCGCCCGGGTGTGCGACCCCGCCGGGCGTGTGCGCCACCAGCAGCGCGTACTCGCGCGAGTGGTCGGTCGACGGCGTCGTCGGGTCGCACCCGTGGTCGGAGCACAGCACCAGCAGGTCGTCGGGTCGCAGGGCGGCCCGCAGGTCGGGCACGGCGCGATCGAACTCGCGCAGGCTGCCGTGGAAGCCGACGGGGTCGTTGCGGTGCCCGTAGATCATGTCGGTCTCGACGAGGTTGGCGAAGATCAGCCCGTCGTCGACCTCCCCGAGCAGGCGCAGGATCTGCGCGATGCCCTCGGCGTTCGACGAGGTCGGCGTCGACGTGTCGACGTCCTGGCCGGCGAACACGTCCGAGATCTTGCCCACCCCGTGCACCTGGTGGCCGGCCGCGCGGAGCCGCGCGAGGTGGTTCGGCCGCGGCGGCGCGAGCGAGAAGTCGTGGCGGTTGGCGGTCCGCGCGTAGGCGCCGCTCGTGCCGGTGAAGGGCCGCGCGATGACGCGCCCGACGGCGTGTGGCCCGGTGCAGCTGCGCGCGCGCGATGCGGCAGGCGGCGTAGAGCTCGTCGAGCGGCACGACGTCCTCGTGCGCGGCGATCTGGAAGACGGAGTCGGCCGACGTGTAGAGGATCCACTTGCCCGTCCGCACGTGCTCGTCGCCGAGCCGCTGGATGATCTCGGTGCCCGAGGCCGGCACGTTGCCGATCACGCCGCGCCCCGTGGCCTCCGCGAACGCGTCGACCACGTCGGGCGGGAAGCCGTCGGGATACGTCGGCATGGGCTCCGGCGTGACGATGCCCATCAGCTCCCAGTGGCCGATGGTGGTGTCCTTGCCGGCCGAGCGGGTCGTCAGGCGCCCGACCATCGACGGCGGCGCGTCCGCGGGCGGGCAGCCCAGCAGCGGCATGATGTTGCCGAGCCCGAGCTCCTGCAGGTGCGGCAGCTCGAGCCCGCCGACCGCCTCGGCCACGTGGGCCAACGTCGACGACCCGGCGTCGCCGTAGGCCGCGGCGTCCGGCAGCTCGCCGACCCCGACGGCGTCGAGGACGATGACACACGCTCGCGGCACCACGTGATCGTAGCCAAGCGTCCGCCACCGGCGAATCGAAGGCGCCGACCGTGCGGCCAGGAGTTCCTGTGAGCCGGCTCCGCGCGGAGCGACGGAGGAGCGGAGCCCTCGTCGGTAGGAGCGGAGCGACTGCTGGCAGCCGGCGAGAGCGCAGCAGCACGGCAGTTGTGTGCTGCGGAGCGGTCTTAGACGAAGGAGGGACCGCAGTTGAGCGAGCGCCAGTGAGCGCGTTGGCCGCTCGAGCGACGCGCCGTCGACCGTCGATCCGCGGCCATCACCGCCGCGGCGCGAGCCACAACCGTCCCTCCGGAGGACCCGATCACACGGACGCCGTGATGGTGATGCCGCCGCGCGGCTTCTGGCGCAGCGTCACCTGGACGTCCTCGACCGGCAGCGCGAGCGCCTCGGCGACGTCGTCGCGGATGCGCACCGCGAGCGCCTCGCAGAACTCGCCCTGGTTGCGGAACTGCATCAGGTAGAGCTTCAGCGACTTCGACTCGATGCAGCGCTCGCGGGGCGCGTAGTCGATGGTGGCGACGTACAGGTCCGGCTGGCCCGTGATGGGGCAGACGGCCGCGAGCTCGTCGCTCGTCATCTCCACGCGGCGGACGCCGGGGTTGGGGAACGTCTCGAGGCCCGCGTAGGCCTCCGATCCGGGCTGGCCGAGGGCCACGAACTGGGTCGAGCGGGTGCCGGTCACGGGCCGTATTCTAGGCCGGTGCAGCGCGTCTACCTGGCAGGCCCGCCGTTCGCCGAGGCGTACCGCCGACCGAGGCTCATACGGGCGCGCCGACCTCGCCCAGCACGCGCCGCACGTTCGCCGCGGCGTCCACGGCCGTCAGCGCGGCGGTCTCCATCGAGACGAAGTCGCTGACCCAGTCGCCGGCGAAGAAGATGCGGTCGTCGATGCCGCGCTCCAGGGTCGCCTGCGCCCGCCAGCGACCGGGCGCCGCGAACGGCCCGGCGTACTGCCAGCGCTTGACCATCGTCTCGACGATGCGGCCGCGCACCTGTGGGAAGACGGTGTAGAGGTCGGCCAGGAAGTCGTCGCGCAGCTCGTCGTCCGTGCGCTCCAGGTAGGCGCGCCCGCGGTCGCCCCCGCCGTAGACCATGAGCACGCTGCCCGTGCGCGGCAGCCCGGCGCCGTGGGCGAAGTCGGCGTGGTTGAAGATCATGTTGAAGCGCTTGTCCGGCGTCAGCACCGAGTAGAGGCCATCCCACGGCATGGGCTCGGTCTCGTCGGTCAGCAGGCTGACGACGACCATCGGGCCCATGCGGATCAGGGCGAGGGCAGACGCGACGTCGGACGGGATGTCGCCGAGCAGCCCCGGCACCAGCGGACCGGGCGCGGCGACGATCGCGGTGCGGGCGCGCACCTCGCCGCTTCCGCCCTCGCCGGCGTAGCGGACGCGCACGCCGGATCCGTCCAATTGCACGCTCTCGACCCCACAGCGCAGGCGGATCACGTCGCCCAGCGACTCGCCGAGCGCCTCCGGCAGCTGGCCCGAGCCGCCGCGCATGTTGCGCCCGAGGTCGCCGCTGTCCCAGACGTGGCCGAACAGCGCCGCCATGGCGCCCTGCGAGATCTCCTCCGGCTCGGCGATCGAGCGGTTGGCGAGGGCGCGGAAGATCGCGTCGGCCTCCGGGTGCAGCGGCCCGAGGAACTCGGCGAACGTCCGGTCGCCGCCGTGCTGCAGCCCGCGCATGCGGATCGCGGCCTCGGTGTCGCCCGGCCGGTGCTGGATGAGCTTCATGTAGCGGTCGCCGTCGCGCTTGACCTTCAGCCCGGCGCGCGCGAACGAGATGCGACCGCGCAGCGACATCGGCAGGCGGAAGGGCATGAGCTCCGGCCGTGTGTCCCGCACCAGCCGCCCGCCGTAGTGGATGTTCAGCATGGAGCCCGTGATCGGCATGACCTCGAGCCCGTGCTCGGCGACGAGGCCTCCGATCACGGAGTCCGGCGGCGGGAACATGTGCGCGCCGACGCTGAGCGCCAGGTCGCCGCGCCGCTGCGACCACATGCGCCCGCCGACGCGATCGCCGGCCTCCAGCACCAGCGGTGCACGGTCCTGCAGGCGGTGCGCGGCGACGAGCCCGGCGATGCCGGCGCCGACGATGACGACGTCTCGGTCCTCGGCCATGCGGGAATGCTACGGGGCCACGGTCCGCGATGAGTCCGGCGCGCGGGCGCGGTCTACAGGAATGACGACGCCGCGCGCGAGCACCCTGGCGCGCGGCCCGACGAAAGGAGTCCCGATGTTCAGGGACGCGAAGGCCTTCTCCGGGTTCGCCGTGGACGACATCGACCGCGCTCGCGCGTTCTACGGCGACACCCTGGGCGTGCAAGTGGACGATCTCGCGGGCGGGTTGCTGCAGCTCACGCTCGGCACCGGCGCCCGCGTGCTGGTCTACCCGAAGCCCGACCACGCGCCGGCGACGTTCACGATCCTCAACTTCCCGGCCGACGACGTGGACGCCGCCGTCGACGCCCTGACCGCGAAGGGCGTCGCCTTCGAGCAGTACCCGGACATGGGCACGGACGCGAAGGGCATCATGCGCGGCCACGGCCCGACGATCGCGTGGTTCCGCGACCCGGCCGGCAACGTCCTGTCGGTCGGCGCGTTCGACGCGTAGACCCGGCGCGGACGGGGGCCGGTGCGGACCGCCGCGCCGGCCCTCGGGCCGCCACCCGCGGGACCAATCGCCCGGCCGCGCGATACGGCTGGCATGCCGTCCATCTAGCCCCAGTCCTCCCAGGGAAAGGCATCGAGCCGCTCGATGCCGTCCCGCGTGATCGCGACCTGCGCCTCGAGCTTGACGCACTCGCCCCGCTGCTCCTCGCCGACGAGGCTCTCCAGGCACACGACCATGCCGGCCTCCAGGCGGACGTCTGCCCGGTCGTAGGCCGAGCCCGCGAACGTCGAGGGCGTCGGCGAGCACGGGTACTCGTCCGCCATGCCGACGCCGTGGAAGGCCCAGCCGTACTCGCGGGCCTGGAACCGCTCGGGCACCTGCCACTGCCGCTCGTTGAACTCTCGCAGCGTGAGCCCGTCGCGCAGGAGCGCCATGTTGTGCTCCACCTGCTCGCGGGCGTGCAGGTACAGGTCGCGCTGGTGCGGCGTCGGCGGCACGTGTCCGACCGTCCACGAGCGCGACAGGTCGGCGCAGTAGCCGTACGGGCCGATCATGTCGGTGTCGAACGCCAGCAGGTCGCCGGTCTCCGTGATGCGCTGCGACGCCTCCTGGAACCACGGGTTGGTGCGCGGCCCCGAGGTCAGGAGACGCGTCTCGATCCACTCCCCGCCGTTGCGGATGTTCTCGTGGTGCAGCTCGGCCCAGATCTCCAGCTCCGTCCGCCCCGGCTCGGCCGAGACGTCGTACATGCGCTGGATCGCGGCGTCGCAGACCTTGACCGTCCAGCGCATCAGCTCGAGCTCGTCCGCGGACTTGAGCATCCGCGCCTTCTCGGTCAGCTCGCGGCCCTCGAGCAATTGCACGTCCAGCGCCTGCAGCGCCTGCAGCCCGGCCGGGTCGCAGACGTCGATCGCGAGCCGCGCGCCCGCACCGCCCGCGGCGCGCACGAGCTCGGCGATCTCGGCGGCCCAGGCCCGCGCCGTCTCCTCCACGCGTCCCGGCACGTCCTGGAACATGTACGCCGTCGAGCGCCGCACCTCGTCGACCCCCTCCAGGCCCGCGGCGAGGTGCTCGGAGCCCGCGTAGCCGAAGTAGATGGCCGGGCCGCCGGCGACGATGAGCGCGTAGTTCGTCGGGTTGTGCGCCATCCACAGCGCCATGTTCGAGACGTCCAGGGCGTAGCGGATGTTGACGGGGTCGTAGAGCAGGATCGCCGCGCAGTCGAACGCGTCCAATTGCTCGCGCAGGCGCGACAGCCGGTAGCGGCGCGCGGCGGCGTGGGTCTCCGCCGAGACCGGGCCAGCCAGCGGCCGCTCGGCGGCCACGACGTTGAGGTACGTCAGCTTGCGCTCGTCGCGGAACACGCGCGGGGCCGCCATCGAACGCAATCGTACGGGGCGGCGCGAGGGCTCAGGCGCCGAGCTCGAGCGCGGTCTCGCGCCACGGCCGCCAGGGCGGCGCGTCCATGAGGCGGTCGAGCCCGCCGTGCGACTCCTCGTCCACCGGCACGGCGACGAGCATGCGCACGCCGGGCTGGTCGGCCAGCCAGTAGCTGGTGCTCTCGAGCTCCAGCCGCGCCGCCACCGGGTGCAGGTAGCGCTTGCGCTTCGTCGTCGGCCCGGCGACCTCGTGCCGCGACCAGAGCTCGCGGAAGTGCTCCGAGCCGTCCTCGAGCTCCTCCAGCAGGTCGAGCCACGCCGGCTCGCGCGCGTGCGCCGCCATCGCCGCGCGGAACTGCGCGACCACGTGGCCGACGTCGCGGCGCCAGTCGAGCAGCAGCTCCCGCCACGCCGGCTCCAGGAACAGCAGCAGGAGCACGTTGCGCCGGTCGCGCGGCAGGGCCTCGACGTCGCCCATGAGCGCGGCGTAGGCGCGGTTCCAGGCCAGCAGGTCGTAGCGCGCCGTGACGACGTACGCGGGGTACGGCTCCAGCTGCGCGAGCGTCGCCCGGACGCTGGCGGGCACGCACTCGCTCTCGGGCGGCTCGTCGGGGTCCGCCAAGGCGGCGAGCCGGAACAGGTGCGCGCGCTCGAAGCGGTCGAGGCGCAGCGTGCGGGCGAGCGCCGCCAGCACCTGCGGCGACGCGTTGATGCTGCGGCCCTGCTCGAGCCACGTGTACCACGTGAGCCCGACGCCCGCGTCCTGCGCCACCTCCTCGCGGCGCAGCCCGGGGGTGCGCCGGCGGCCTGTCGCGGCGAGGCCGAGCGCGTCGGGCGTCAGGCGCTCGCGGGTCGAGCGGAGGAACGTCGCCGAGCTCGCGGCGGCGCTCGTCGACGCTGTCGATGACGGCCATGGGTCACAGGATGCCGCGTTCTCGATGCTGGTGCCAGGTGCTTCCAGTACCAGGATCGATACCTCTCTAGTACCTGGCTACGAGATCGGCGACCGTGCGGCCCATGTCCGTCGCCCCCACCGTCCCGACCGGTGCGCTGGCAGCCCATGCGACCCAGGTCCGCGCGCTGCCGGTGCTGCTGCTCGGCGCGTTCCTCGCCGTCCTCGACTTCTTCGTCGTCAACGTCGCGCTGCCGTCGATCGGCACGTCGCTGGGCGCGAGCGCGTCCGGCCTCGAGCTGGTCGTCGCCGGCTACGGCGTCGGCTACGCCTGCACGCTCGTCGCCGGCGGCCGCCTCGGCGACCTGTACGGGCGCCGCCGCCTGTTCGTGCTCGGCATGGCCGCGTTCACCGTGACCTCCGCCCTCTGCGGCGCGGCGCCGACCATGACGGCGCTCATCCTGGCGCGCGTGCTGCAGGGCGTCGCCGCCGGCCTGATGGTGCCGCAGGTGCTGGCCGTCATCCAGGCGTCGTTCCACGGCAGCGCCCGCGAGCGCGCCCTGGGCCTCTACGGCGCCATGCTCGGCGCGGCGACCGTCGCCGGCCAGCTGATCGGCGGCGCGATCGTGGAGCTCGACCTGCTCGGCCTCGGCTGGCGGCCGATCTTCCTCGTCAACGTGCCGCTCGGCATCGCCGGCGATGATCGCGGCGATGAAGGTCGTGCCGGACTCCCGCCCCCCGGCGGCCTCCCGCATCGACGTGCCCGGCACCGTGCTCCTCGCCGCCTCGGTCTCCCTGCTCCTGGTGCCGCTGGCCCTCGGCCGCGAGGAGGGCTGGCCGCTCTGGTGCGTCGTGGCGCTGGCGCTGGCGCCGATCGCCGCCGCGGCGTTCGTCTGGACGCAGTCGCGGCGCGAGCGGGAGGGCCGGGCACCGCTCCTGCCGCTCTCCCTGCTGCGCTACGAGGCGACGCGCCGCGGCCTGCTGGCCGGGCTGGCGGTGTTCACGGCGGCCGGCGGCTTCTTCCTGACCACGGCCCTCACGCTGCAGGGCGGCCGCGGCCTGTCGCCGATCGCCTCGGGCCTGACGATGCTGCCGCTGGCGCTCGCGTTCCTCGGCGTGTCGCTCGCCGCCGCGCCGCTGGCCCACCGCCTCGGCGGCCGCCGCTCGATCGTGCTCGGCGGCGCTGATCATGTCGGCCGGCCTCGTCATGCAGGCGCTGACGGCGCTCCTGGCCTACGACCAGCTCGGCCCCGTCTGGCTCGCCGTGCCGATGGCGGTGACCGGCGTCGGTCAGGGCCTCGTCATCGTGCGGCTCGTGAACGTCGTCCTGTCCGCGATCCCGCCGGCGCTCGCCGGTGCGGCGAGCGGCGTGCTGATGACGACCATCCAGCTCTCGCTGGCCACGGGCGCCGCCGTCATCGGCTCGATCTTCGCCGCGCTCGCGGTCGACCAGGGCTGGCGCACCGCAACGGTCGCGGCGCTCGCCATCGAGGCGACGCTCGCGGCGGTCACGGCAGTGGCGGCGAGCCGCATCCCGGAGCGGCTCGCGGCGACCTGAGGGCGCGCCCCGCACGTGCAAGTGCACGTCTCGGCGCGCGCCGGCACGCCGACAGCGCGCCGCCGCGGAGGTGCAATTGCACGCCTCAGCGCGCGCGCGGGTGCGCGCCCAGGAACGTCTCGCGCAGGTGCGTGCCCGCGAGGTGGGTGTAGATCTCGGTCGTCGCGATGCGGTGGTGGCCGAGCAGCTCCTGCACCGTCCGCAGGTCGGCGCCGCCCTCCACGAGGTGCGTCGCGAACGCGTGGCGTAGCGAGTGCGGCGTCACCCACGCCGGCAGGCCCGCGGCCGCGGCGTGGCGCCGCACGAGGTCGAAGACGCCCTGGCGCGTGAGCCGGCGCCCGCGGGCGTTGAGCACGAGCGCGTCGCGCGCCTGCGTGCGGCCGAGGAACGGGCGCCCGCGGGCCAGGTAGCGGTCGAGCGCGGCGACGGCCTCGCGCCCCGTCGGCACGATCCGCTCGCGGTCGCCCTTGCCCACGCAGCGCACGACGGCGAGGTCGCGGTCGACGTCCCCGGGGCGCAGCCCGACGAGCTCCGACACGCGCAGCCCCGCGCCGTACAGGAGCTCCAGGGCGAGCCGGTCGCGGAGCCCGCGCGGCGTGCCGTCCGGCTGCCCCAGCAGCGCGAGCACCTGCTCGACGTCGAGCACGCGCGGCACGGCCCGGCGCGTGCGCGGCAGCGGCAGGTCGCGCACGCCCTCCACCCGCGCGCCGATGCGCAGGCGGTGGCGCAGGAACGAGCGCGCGGCCGCGAGCCGGCGGCGCACGGTGCTCGGCGCCAGGCCCTGGGCGCGCAGGGACGCGGCATACGGCTCCAGGTCGGGGCCGCGCAGGCGATCGGGATCGAGGTGCGCATCGTCGATGAACGCCGCCAGGGCCTGCAGGTCGCGCCGGTACGCCGCGACCGTGTGCCGCGAGGCCCCCCGCTCCAGCTGCAGCGCCGTCAGGAAGTCGTCGATCTGCGCCTCCATGCCAACGCCCTTCGCGCGCGCGTATGGGAACCCTGCCGGAGTAGGCTCCACGCAGGATGGAGGCGGGAACGCGCAGCGGGCGCCTCGTCGGCGTCCTGGCGGTCGTCGTCGTGGCCGGCGTGGCCGGGCTGTCGCTCGCCTCGAGCATCACGGGCGGCAGCGAGAACGCCGACGACGAGGGCCTGCCGTCCACGACCGGGACGGCCGAGAGCACGCAGGCGTCCGCGGCTACCACCGGCCCGGCGCTCGGCTCGCTGGCGGCCCTCCCGCTGCCGGCCCAGGGCCGCTTCGAAGGCCGGATCACGTACGTCGACGCCGACTGCCGGCTCGCCGCCATCGATCTCGCGACGCTGCGCACGCGCATCCTCGCGAGCGACCTGCCCCAGTGCACCACGATCCTCTCCCCGCGGGGCGGGTTCGGCCTCGTCAGCCGCGGCGCAGGCGTCGGCGCGGAGGTCTACGCCGTCGGCCCCGACGACACCTCGGAGATCGGCACGGGTCCGCCACTCGGCCCTGCCGGGTACGGGCCGCCGGCGGTGTCCGACCGCGGCGAGGTCGCCGTCTGCAGCACCGACCCGCTGACGAACGAGGCGACCGTGACGCGGCAGGACCCGCGCACCGGCCGGGAGGATCGCCTGCCCGGCTGCCGGCCGGCGTTCGCGGGCGCCGACCTCCTGGTGGCGAGCCGCGGCGC
This sequence comes from uncultured Actinomycetota bacterium, assembly GCA_963767885.1. Lineage (GTDB taxonomy): Bacteria > Actinomycetota > Thermoleophilia > Gaiellales > F1-60-MAGs149 > CAVYFW01. Next base: position 101,548 of record CAVYFW010000023.1, on the reverse strand, counting down.
GCGGGCGGCGGTGCGCGACGGCGCCGGCGAGATCGTCGTGCCCCGCAGCGCCCTGCCGCGGCCGTCGCGCGGCGACCTCGTGCTCGCGAGCTCGACCGACGGCGCCCTGCTGGGGGTGCTGTCGCGCACGGAGAACCTCGACAAGGTCGACCTGTCCATCTTCGACGTCGACGGCACGCCGCGCGGGGCGTGGCAGGACGTCCATTCGGGCGCCGACCTGCGGACGCTGCGCGTCGCGTCGACCGGGCAGACGGCGGCCATGGACGTGAACGGCGTCTGGCGCCTCGTGGAGCTCGGGGACGGCGGCGCGGTCGACGCGGTCGAGAGCATCGCCGGCGCGCGCATCGGCGACGTCGACTTCAGCCCGGACGGCGAGCACGCCGCGGTGCTGGTGGACGGCGCGATCCTGCTGGTGGATGCAGGAACCCTCGGGCCGGTCGCCGCACTCCGCGTCGACGCGCGCAGCGTGCGCTGGCTACCGTAGAGGGCGTGGACTTCGAGCTCTCCGAGGACGAGCGGTCGATCCGCGACCTGGCCCGGGAGGTGGCGACCCAGGAGATCGCGCCGAACGCCGCGGCGTGGGACCGGGAGGAGCGCTTCCCCCGCGAGCTCGTGACCCGCCTCGGCGAGCTGGGCCTGCTCGGGACCTGCGTGCCGGCGGAGCTCGGCGGCGCGGGCGCGAGCTTCGTCGCCTACATCGCCGTGGTCGAGGAGCTGTCCCGCGCGGACGCCTCGGTCGGCGTGACCGTCGCCGTCCACACCTCGGCCGCCACGCTCCCCATCGTCCGCCACGGCACGCCGGAGCAGCGCGAGGCGCTCGTCCCCGCGATGGCGCGGGGCGAGGTGCTGGGCGCGTTCGCGCTGACCGAGCCCGGGAGCGGCTCGGACGCCGCCGCGCTGACCACCCGCGCGGAGTCCGACGGGTCCGGGGGCTACCGCCTGCACGGGCGCAAGCAGTGGGTCACGAACGGCGGCTTCGCCGGGCGCCTGCTCGTGTTCGCGCGCTCCGAGCCCGACCCCGGCGCACGCGGCATCACGGCGTTCCTCGTCGACGCGCCGGCCGAGGGCCTGGTCGTCGAGAGCGAGGCGCAGAAGCTCGGCCTGCACGCGTCGTCGACCGTCGACCTCGCGCTGGAGGGCGTGCGCGTTCCCTCGGAGCGACGGCTCGGCGCGCGCGGCGAGGGCTTCCGGGTGGCGATGACGACGCTCGACGGCGGGCGCATCACGATCGCCGCCCAGGCCGTCGGCATCGCCCAGGCGGCGCTCGACCTCGCGGTCGGCCACGCCCGCGAGCGGCAGGCGTTCGGACAGGCGATCGGCCGTCACGGCCAGATCGCCGCGCGCCTCGCGGACTGCGCGACGGAGCTCGACGCGGCCCGCCTGCTGACCTACCGCGCCGCCGCGCTGCGCGACGCCGGCAAGCCGCACACGGCCGAGGGCGCGAAGGCCAAGCTGTTCGCCTCCGGCGTCGCCCGCCGCGCCACGGACTCCGCCATCCAGGTGCTCGGCGGCTACGGCTACACCCGCGACTACCCGGCCGAGCGCTACTACCGGGACGCCAAGGTGACCGAGATCTACGAGGGCACGAGCGAGATCCAGCGCCTCGTCATCGCGCGCGAGCTGCTGGCCACGTGACCGACGCGGCAGTCGTCACCGGCGCCGCCTCGGGCCTCGGCGCCGCCGTCGCGGCGCGGCTGGCCGCCGAGGGGTACGCCGTCACGGGTCTCGACCTGAACGCGGCGGCCGGCGTCGAGCAGGGGGACGTGCAGGTGCCCGCCGACGTCGCAGCGGGCGATCGACGCGGCGACCGCGCAGGGGCCGCTGCGGGTGGCCGTCGCGTGCGCGGGGATCTGCCCGGTCGCGCGCGTGCTCGGCCGCGAGGGGCCGCACGATCCCGGACCTCTTCGCCCGCACCCTCGGCGTCAACCTGCAGGGCAGCTTCAACCTGCTGCGCCAGGCCGCGGCGGCGATGAGCGGCAACGAGCCCGACGCGGACGGGCAGCGCGGCGTGATCGTCCTGCTCTCCTCGATCGCCGCGTACGAGGGCCAGATCGGCCAGCTGGCCTACGCCGCGTCGAAGGGCGGCGTCGCGAGCATGGTGCTGCCGGCCGCCCGCGACCTGGCGAGCCGCGGCGTGCGGGTGGTCGGCATCGCGCCGGGCACGTTCGACACGCCGCTCCTCGCCGACCTGCCCGAGGCCGCGCGTACGGCGCTCGCGGAGGCGGTCCCGAACCCGCGCCGGCTGGGCCGCCCCGACGAGGTGGCCGACCTCGTGATCGCCATCGTCGGCAACGCGATGCTCAACGGCACCACGGTGCGACTCGACGGGGCGCTGCGCATGGCGCCCCGCTGACCTATCGTCTGCGCCTCGATGGAACTCGTCCTCCTCGGAAGCGCCGGCTGGATCCCGACAGGAACGCGCGAGACGTGCTGCGCGCTCGTCCGCCAGGGCTCCGAGGCGCTGGTCATCGATGCGGGCACCGGCCTGCGGCGCCTGCTGACCGATCCCACGCTGCTCGACGGCGTGCGGAACGTGACCATCGTGCTCTCGCACTTCCACCTCGACCACACCGCCGGCCTGACCTACGTCCCGGCGCTGCCGCGCGACATCCGCGTCGAGGTCGTCGGACCGGGCGCCGTCGCGTACGGCCGGCCGTCGCTCGAGATCCTCGGCGACCTGCTGCGCTCGCCGCTCTTCCCGGTCCCGGTCGAGCGCGCCTTCGCCGCGGTGCGCGACCTGGAGGTCTCGCCGCTCGCCGTCGCCGGGCTCGAGCTCACGTGGCGCGTGCAGGAGCGCCACACCGACCCGACCATCGGCTACCGCTTCGGCGACGACCTGACCTACTGCACGGACACGGCGTTCGACCCCGCCACGATCGAGTTCGCCCGCGGCTCGCGGGTGCTGCTGCACGAGGCGGTCTACGCCGGCGAGCGCTCCCCTCGCCCCGACCACGCGTCGTCGGGCGAGGCGGCCACGATCGCCCGCGACGCCGGCGTGGAGCGGCTGGTGCTGATGCACCGCTCGCTCGTGCCGGCGACGGACGCCGAGCTGCTCGAGGCCGCCCTCCCCGTCTTCCCGGCGACGGAGGTCGCGACCGACGGCTTCGTCGTGCGGACGTAGCCGCGCGGCCTACGCGGCGCCGCGCAGGGGCGACGACTGCCGGCCCTCGTCCACGGCGTCGCAGACCGCGGCTGCGACGTCGGGCTCGAGCTGGGAGCCCGCAACCCGGCGAAGCTCCGCGATCGCGTCCTCGTGCTCCAGCCCCCGGCGCCACGGCCGGTCGCTGGTCATGGCGCCGTACGCGTCGCAGGCCGCGACGACGCGCGCCTCGATGGGGATGGCGTCGCCCGCCAGACCGTCCGGGTAGCCGCTGCCGTCCCACCGCTCGTGGTGATGGCGCACGGCCGGCGCCGCGTCGCGCAGCAGCGGGTTCTGCAGGACGATGCGCTCGCCGATCGCGCTGTGGGTCCGCATGATGGCCCAGGCCTCGTCGTCGAGCGGGCCGCGCTCGAACAGGACGCGATCGGGCAGTGCGACCTTGCCGACGTCGCGCAGCAGGCCGCCCAGCCGGCAGCGCAATTGCACGTGCTCGGGCAGGCCGAGCCGCCGCGCCACCTCGCTGGCCAGGTCGGCGACGCGGCTCGCGCCGACCTCCGCGACCCCCTCGCGCACCGACGCGGCGAGCGCCAGGCCCTGCGCCACGCGCACGGCCTCGGGCTCCTCCGGGATCAGGTCCTGCGGGGTCAGGCGCGACGCGAGCCGGGTCTGGTCGCGGCCGCGGCGCTTGGCGGCGTAGAGCGCGCGATCGGCGGATTCGATGAGCTCGGTCGAGCTCGCGATGCCGTCGCCCGTCCGCGCGGCGCCGGCCGATGCGGTGACGTGCAGGCCCGCGATGTCGTCGGCCCCGATCGTCGCCCGCATCGCCTCCGCGATCTGCAGCAGGTCGTCCTCGTCGCCCGTCGCCGGCAGCACGACGGCGAACTCCTCCCCGCCCCAGCGAGCCACGAACGCGTCCCTGCGCGCCGCCTTCAGCCGGCGTCCGGCCTCGACGAGGACGCGGTCGCCGATGCCGTGCCCGTGCGTGTCGTTGATGCGCTTGAAGTGGTCGATGTCCAGCAGCACGAGCCCGACGCCGGTCGGCGTGCGGCGCAGGCCGTCGCGCAGCCAGGACGAGAGCTGGCGGCGGTTGGCGAGGCCGGTCAGCGCGTCGGTGCGCGTCAGGCGCTCGAGCGCGGTCTGGGCCGCCCGGCGCTCGGTCACGTCGGAGTCCGTGCCGATGTAGCCCGTCACGCGGCCCTCGGCGTCGCGCACCGGGCAGGCGCGCGACGACACCCAGCGCGTGAGGCCGCCGAGCAGGAGCCGGAACTCGTGCTCGAAGTCGCGCCCCTCGCGCACGGCCGCGAGCCAGGCGGCGACCGACGCCTCGCGGTCCTCGGGGTGCACGACCTCGGCCCAGGAGTCGCCCAGCGCGGTGTCGCCGGCGAGGCCGTACATCTCGCGCCAGCGCTCGTTCACGAAGGTCAGGCCGCCGTCGAGATCGGCGAGGTAGATGCCGACCGGCGCCGAGGTCGCGAGCAGCCGGAACTGCTCCTGCTGCTCGCGCAGTGCGGCCTCGGCGGCCTTGAGCTTCGTGACGTCCGAGATGATCCCCTCGGCGATGCAGACGCCGTCCTCGCGGACGTGCCCGCGCCAGCGGTCGAAGACGTCGAGCTGCGTGCCGTCCTGCCGCATCAGCCGGTACTCCGCGACGCCGCCCTCGCCGCGGGCCTGCGCGTCGGTGACGGCGTCGTACGCGGCGCGGTCGTCCGGGTGGACGCTGTCGCGCCAGACGTCCTCGGCCCGCCGGCCGTCCTCGACGTCGCCGAAGAACGCGAACGAGCCGATGTTCTCGACCAGCGGCGCGGACGAGCCGTCGGGCCAGTACTCCCAGACGTAGACGTAGTCGTCCACGCGTGCGAGGACGCGCGCAAGCAGCTCGGCCGGTAGTTCCATGCCTATCAAAGGAGTTCGGCATCCGCGGCCGGACCCTGTAGGGCTCGCGTGCGCGCGTACGCCACCGCTTCGCCGCCTCCTGCTTGACATCCGTCCGACGGTCGGGCCAACATGTGCACGGGGTGTGAGCAGTGCTGTTCACCCCCAGGCGAGGACGCCGCCCCTATCCGGGCCAGCGCGCCGCCCTACGGGGCGGCGTTTTTCGTTGGTACACCGGCCAACAGGAGGGGGCTATGCCAGTCGAAGACGTGCAGATCGCCGTGAACACCGTCTGGGTGGTGGTCGCAGCGGTGCTCGTGCTCTTCATGCAGCTCGGGTTCGCGATGCTCGAGGTCGGCTTCTCGCGCGGCAAGAACGTCGGGGCGGTCGTCGGCAAGATCATGGTCAACCTCGCGATCTCGACCGTCATCTTCTGGTGCGTCGGCTTCGCGATCGCGTTCGGCACCGGCAACAACCTCTTCGGTACCGAGGGCTTCTTCATGGACGTCTCGGCGGCCAACGTCGACAACGTGTTCGCGTCGCTGTCGTGGTCCGACGTGCCGATCGAGGCGAAGTTCCTGTTCCAGGTGGTCTTCTGCGCCGTGTCGCTGGCGATCGTCTGGGGCACGATGCTCGACCGCACGAAGTTCCGGGTCTACGTCGTGTTCGCGATCTTCTTCGCGGGCCTGATCTACCCGCTCGTCGGCCACTGGATCTGGGGCGGCGGCTGGCTGACCAGCCGCGGCATGCAGGACTTCGCAGGCTCGACCGTGGTGCACCTCTGCGGCGCGACCGCAGCGCTGGCGGGAACGCTCATCATCGGGGCGCGCCTCGGCAAGTTCACGGCCGACGGCAAGCCGCGGCCGATCCCGGGCCACTCGATGCCGATGGCCGTCTACGGCGTCATCATCCTGTGGTTCGGCTGGTTCGGGTTCAACGCGGGCTCGACGCTCGCCGCCGTCGGCACGCGCTTCGCCGACATCGCCACGACGACGACGCTCGCCGCGGCGACCGGCGTCCTCGGCGCCATGCTCGCCGGCTACCTCGCGCAGCGCACCGTCGACGTCGGCCTCGCCGGCAACGGCGCGATCGCGGGCCTGGTCGCCATCACGGCGCCCTGCGCGTACGTCGAGGAGTGGGCCGCCATGGTCATCGGCGCCATCGCCGGCGGCCTCATGGTCGGCACCGTCCTGCTGGTCGACCGGGTGGGCGTCGACGACCCGATCGGCGCCATCGCGGCGCACGGGATGGGAGGCATCTGGGGCACGCTGTCCTGCGGCCTCTTCACCACCGCCGCGCTGGCCGAGACGAACGCCGTCGGCGAGGCGGGCCTGTTCTACGGCGGCGGGCTGCACCAGCTGGGCGTCCAGGCGCTGGGCGTGGTGTCGGTCTTCGCCTTCGTGTTCGTCGCGTCCGGGGCCGTGTTCCTCGCCATCAAGTACACGATCGGCCTGCGCGTCGACCCGCAGATCGAGATCGAGGGCCTCGACATCCACGAGCACGGCATGTGGGGCTACCCCGAGCAGTTCATGCCCGGCTACGGGGAGTACCAGCCCTACATCCCGGCGCCCGCGCGGCGTCCGGCTCGCGGGCTCTCCGTCCCCCACCCCGAGCGCCGCGCCGGCCGGGGACTGAGGAGCATGACCATGAAGAAGATCGAGGCCTTCATCCGCCACGACCGGTTCGAGGCGATCCGCGCGGAGCTGTACGCCATCGGCCTGCCGTCCCTGTCGGTGGTCGAGGCGCTCGGCTCGGGCCGCCAGGGCGGCATCGTGGAGCACTACCGGGGCGCGACCGAGACGCTGTTCCTGCGCCCCAAGCTGAAGCTCGAGATGGTGGTCGCCGACGAGGACGTCGACGCCGCGATCGAGGTGATCCTGAACCACGCCCGCACGGGAGAGATGGGCGACGGGAAGATCTTCGTGCTGCCCGTCGAGCGCGCCGTCCGCATCCGCACCGGGGAGGACGGAGCGACGGTCGTCGAAGCCCATCACGAGAACCATCACGCCGAGGCCGGAGCGTGATGCGCCGCGGGGGGAGTCGGTAACCGGCTCCCCCCGCGCAGCGACCTTCCGTCCGCCATCCGGCACCCCAGGGTGCAAAGAGCATCACGCCGAGGCCGGAGCGTGATGCCCCGGCGCTCGGCGCCCCTCACCATCCGGGGGATGCCGGGCGCCGGGTCCGTTCTCGCCCCTCGCGGATCGCGTGCGCGGACGTGCAATTGCACCTCTGGGCGAACCGGTCGCGCGGCGCCGCGAAGGTGCAATTGCACCTCGTCGGGCGGCTCAGAGCGCGGAGTCGATGCCCTCGACGAACTGCGCCAGCGGCACGTGCGGGAGCGCGTGGCTCTCCGCGACCGGGCGGCTCGTGATGTGGCCGCGCATGACGTTGACGCCGCGGGCGAGCGGTCGCGAGCGCCGCACCGCCTCCTCGAAGCCGAGGCCCGCGAGCTGCTCGGCGTACGGCAGCGTGACGTTCGTCAGGCCCTTGGTCGACGTGATGGGCACCGCGCCCGGCATGTTGGTGACGCAGTAGTGGACGACGCCGTCGACCTCGTACGTCGGCTCGGAGTGCGTCGTCGGCCGCGCGGTCTCGACGCAGCCGCCCTGGTCGATCGCGACGTCGACGATCGCCGCCCCCGGCTTCATCAGCGGCAGCATGTCGCGCGTGATGAGCTTCGGCGCGCGGGCGCCGTGCACCAGCACCGCGCCGATCACGAGGTCCGCGTCCTGCACGGCCTCCTCCAGCGAGGAGCGCGTGGAGATCTGCAGCGTGATCCGGCCGTCGAGCATCATCTCGAGCTCGCGCATGCGGTCGACGGAGCGCTCGACGATCCACACGTCCGCCTGCATGCCGACGGCGATGAGCGCGGCGTTGTAGCCGACGATGCCGCCGCCGACCACGACGACGCGCGCAGGCGGCACCCCCGGCAGCCCGCCGAGCAGGATGCCGCGCCCGCCGATCGGCTTCTCCAGCGCCAGGGCCCCCATCTGCGGCGCGAGGCGACCGGCGACCTCGCTCATCGGCGCGAGCAGCGGCAGCCGCCCGTCGTCGGTCTCGACCGTCTCGTAGGCGATGCAGATCGCGCCCGACGCGACGAGGGCCTCGGTCAGCTCCCGCGCCGGCGCGAGATGCAGGTAGGTGAAGAGGATCTGCCCGGGGCGCAGGCGCCCGTACTCGTCGGGGAGCGGCTCCTTGACCTTGAGCACGAGGTCGCACGCCTGCCACACCTCGTCGACCCGGGCGAGCCGCGCGCCGGCCCCGACGTACGCCTCGTCCGGGAAGGCGCTGCCGACGCCCGCGCCGGCCTCGACGACGACCTCGTGGCCCTGCGCGGCGAGCTCGCGGGCGCCGGCGGGCGTGAGGGCGACGCGGTACTCGTCGGGCTTGATCTCGCGAACGACGCCGACCTTCATCGCGTGGCCGCCGCGGCGGAGCTGCTGAGCTGCTGCATCACGCGCCGGAGTCTACGCGGCGGCCATGCGGGCGTCCCGCCGGAATCCGGGCGTCAGCCACGCCGCGTATCTCCGGACAGGCGCCGGCGCTCCCATCGATAGAACCTCACGGCAGCCGGCCGTCCGACGTTCATTTGCACCTGTGAGACCCGTTGCTCCGGAGATCCCACCATGTTGCTGCGCCGCCTCTTCCGCCTTCCCGTCGACGACCGCGCGGACGTCGCGCACGGGCTGCGTCGGCTGATCGACGGGGCGGAGCGCCGTCCCCTGCCGGTCGGCGTGCGCTCGATCGTGCACCCGTCGGTCCTGCCGGGCCTGCCTGCCCGCGCTGCGGCGCATCGACGCCGCGCTCCATGACGCGGCGCGCCCGGTGCCCGACGTCCTCCACGCCGCGCTGCGCGCCTTCCTCACCGACGGGGCGACGTCGCCGCTCTACCGCCGCGACACGCTCAGCGCGTGCCTCGCTGCCGAGGCGCTCGCCGACCGCTTCGCGCCCGCCATGCGCCAGCGCCGCGAGGCGGCCTGATCGCTGCCGCACCGGCGGCCCGCCCGGATGCTCGGTGCGAACCGCTAGTTGCGGTTGCTGTAGAGCATGAGGAAGTACAGCAGCTGCGTGATCGCTGCGAGCGCGCCCGCGACGTAGGTCAGCGCCGCCGCCGTGAGCACCTTCTTCACGCCGGCGCGCTCGGGCTCGGTGACGAGCCCGAGCTGCGGCGAGCTGCGCCCCTGCGCGCCGTGATGCGTCGAACTCCACCGGCAGCGTCACGAGCTGGAACAGCACCACGACGCCGTAGAGGATGATCGCGAACAGGAACAGGCCGCTGAGCTGGAAGAAGAGGCCGATCAGGAGCAGGAACATCCAGCCCTGCGACGCGAACGACGACGGCCGGCCAGAGCGCGGAGCGGAACTGCATCGGCTTGTAGGCCTTGGCGTGCTGGATCGCGTGTCCGACCTCGTGCGCGCCGACGGCAGCGGCCGAGATCGAGCGGCCGTGGTACACCGGCTCGGACAGGAAGACCGCGCGCTTGCGCGGGTCGTAGTGGTCCGAGAGCGGACCGCCGGGGCTCTGCTCGACGGGGACGTTGGTGAGCCCGTTGCGGTCGAGGATCGTGCGCGCGACGTCCGCGCCCGAGAGCCCGCTCTGAACCGGGATGTTCGCGTTCTTCGCGAACGTCGTCTTGAGCCAGTGCTGGACGATCAGCCCCAGAACGAGGGGCGGGATCACGAAGAGGAGGTAGAGCCCGAGTCCGTCCATGTCTGAGCAGGCATGGTACTAGGTCGACGCCTGTGCGGCCGCTAGGGCCGCACACCGGCGGCCGCGCGGACCAGCTCGACCGTGAGCCGCGACAGCCCCTCGACGTCCGCGACGTCGATGTACTCCTCCGGCGTGTGGATCCGCTCCATCCCGGAGCAGAGGTTCACGCACTCCAGGCCGCGCTCGTTGAACACGTGGGTGTCCGCGCCGCCGCCCGTCGAGCGGTCGTACGGCCGGTAGCCCGAGGCCTCCAGCGCGGTCACGGCGAGACGGTACGCCGTCGAGGTCGTGGACACGCGGTAGGCGCGGTAGAGCTCCCGCGCGTCGACGTCGACGCCGCAGCCGGTCTCGGCCGCCGACACCGTGGCCGCCTCGATCATCGCGGCCGCCTCCGTCGCGCAGCGGTCGTGGTCGAGGCTCCGCACCTCGCCGACGACCGTGCAGCGATCCGGCACCACGTTGCGCGCCGCGCCGCCCGACACCATGCCGACGTTGGCCGTCGTGCCCTCGTCGAGCCGTCCGAGCCGCATGCGCGAGATGGCGCGCGCGGCGGCGAGGATGGCGTTGCGGCCGAGCTCGGGCTCGATGCCGGCGTGCGCGGAAGCCCCCGTGAACGTGAGGTTGACGGCCTTCTGGCTCGGCGCCCGGGTGATGATGCCGCCGATCGGCCCGCCGTGGTCGTAGACGAAGCCGACGCGCGAGCGCAGCCGCGTCGTGTCGAACTCGCGCACGCCGATGCAGCCCGACCTCCTCCTGCGGCGTCAGCACGAGCTCGATGCCCGCGTGCGGGATGCCCTCGTCGAGCACGCGCCGCACGCCGTCGAGCATGCCCGCCACGGAGGCCTTGTTGTCGGCGCCGAGGATCGCGTCGTTGAGGTTGGTGATGCGCCCGTTCGACGTGATCGGCTCGATCGGCGCGACGGCCGGCACCGTGTCGAGGTGCGAGCAGAGGAAGATCGGCGTGCCCTCGACCGTGCCCGGGACGTGGGCGTAGATGTTGCCCGCGTCGCCGTCGATGGTCGCCGCGGCTCGTCCTCGTCGGGCTCGAGGCCGAGCTCGCGCAGGTAGGCGAGGCAGACGTCCGCGGCCGCCCGCTCCTGCCCGGAGGGCGTGACGAGCGCGGCCAGCCGCACGAACAGGCCGACGGCGTCCGGAGCGATGGAGCAGGGCACGCGTCGAGCGGCTGTCAGGCGCCGGCGCCCGCGCCCGCCCCGACGCCGCGCCGCACGCCGGCCCGCCGCTGGACGGCGGCGCCGATGAAGTCGCGGAAGAGCGGCGCCGGCCGCGTCGGGCGCGACTTGAACTCGGGGTGGAACTGGCTCGCGACGAAGAACGGGTGGTTCGGCAGCTCGATCATCTCGACGAGGTCCTTGGCCGCGAACACGCCGCCGATGACCAGGCCGTGCTCCTCCAGCTGCGGCCGCAGGGCGTTCGAGACCTCCCAGCGGTGCCGGTGGCGCTCGTAGACCAGGTCGGACTCGTAGGCCGCGTGCGCCCGCGTGCCGGGCCGCACGACGACGGGCTCGGCGCCGAGGCGCATCGTCCCGCCCTTGTCCTGCACGTCCTTCTGCTCCGGCAGCAGGTCGACCACCGGGTACGGCGTCTCGCGGTCGAACTCCGTCGAGTTCGCTCCTTCGAGGCCGACGACGTTGCGCGCGAACTCCACCGTCGCCACCTGCATGCCGAGGCAGATGCCGAGGAACGGCACGCCGCGCTCGCGGGCGAAGCGCACGGCCGCGATCTTGCCCTCGATGCCGCGCCCGCCGAAGCCGCCGGGGATCAGCACGCCGTCGACGTCGGCCAGGCTGCCGATCGCCTCCTGGCGCGACACGCTCTCGGCGTCGACGAACGTCAGCTTCAGCTCGGCGCCGTGGTGGATCGCGGCGTGCCGCAGCGCCTCGACGACGGACAGGTACGCGTCGTGCAGCTGCACGTACTTGCCGACCAGCGCGATGCGCACCTCGCCGGTCAGCCCGTCGACGCGGTCGGCGAGCTCCGTCCACTCCGTGAGGTCGGGCTCGGGCGCGTCGACGTGGAAGCGCTCGAGCACGAGGTCGTCGAAGCTCTGGGCGCGCAGCGCGAGCGGCACCCGGTAGATGTTCTTCTGGTCCTCGTTGGCGATGATCTCGTCGGGGTGCAGGTCGGCGAAGAGGGCGATCTTGGCCCGCAGCTCGCGCGACAGCGGCTGCGACGAGCGGCAGACCACGACGTCCGGCGTGATGCCGATGCGCCGCAGCTCGTTGACGGAGTGCTGGGTCGGCTTCGTCTTCAGCTCGCCGGCCGCCTCGATGAGCGGCACGAGCGTGCAGTGGACGTACGCCACCTGGTCGCGGCCGAGCTGGTTGCGCAGCTGGCGGATGGCCTCGAGGAACGGCAGGCTCTCGATGTCGCCGACCGTGCCGCCGATCTCCACGAGCACGACGTCGAGGTCCGACGCCTCCGCCACCCGCATGATGCGGCGCTTGATCTCGTCGGTGACGTGCGGGATGACCTGCACCGTCGACCCGAGGTACTCGCCGCGGCGCTCCTTGCGGATGACGGCGTCGTAGATCGCGCCGGCCGTGGCGTTGGACAGCCGCGACGTGTTCTCGTCGATGAAGCGCTCGTAGTGGCCGAGGTCGAGGTCGGTCTCCGCGCCGTCCTCGGTGACGAACACCTCGCCGTGCTGGAACGGGCTCATGGTGCCCGGGTCCACGTTGATGTACGGGTCGAGCTTGACGACGCCCACCTTCAGGCCACGCGCCTTCAGGAGCCGCCCCAGGGACGCTGCGGTGATGCCCTTGCCGAGCGACGAGACGACGCCGCCCGTGATGAACACGTATCGCGTCCGGCCCTCCACCGCGCCCCCTTCATCGAACGACTCCGACATGGTACCCAGCCCTCCGGCGGACCGCAGCGGTCGTTCAGCCGCCGCCGCTCCGGAGCGCCCGCGCCAGCTCCAGGCCCTCGGGCGCACCGGGGTCGGCGCCCAGCATGCGCGCGAGCTCGTCGTCGACCTCGCGCCCGGCCAGCCGCTCGATGCGCGCCACGGTCGGCTCGCCCGGCTCCTTGACGACGCGGAAGTGCCGGTCGGCCAGCGCGGCGATCTGCGGCAGGTGCGTGACGCAGACGACCTGGGTCGACCCCGCCAGCGCCCGCAGCTTCTCGCCGACGGCCCGCGCCGTGAGGCCGCCGACGCCCGCGTCGACCTCGTCGAACACCAGCGTGCGCGCGGCCCGCGCATCGTGCGCCGCCACGCGGATGGCGAGGGCGATGCGCGACAGCTCGCCGCCCGACGCCGCCTCGGCCACCGGCGCCGGGGCGTGGCCCGGGTTCGGCGCCACGAGCAGCCGCACCGCGTCGCCGCCCGACGAGCCGAGCGGCGCGCTCTCGACCTCGACCACGACCTGCGCGTCGCCCATGCCCAGGTCGGCCAGGTGCGCCTCGATCGCGCGCGCGAAGGGGGCGGCCGCCTTGCGACGGGCGCGGGCGAGCTTGTGCGCGCAGGCGGCCGCGTGGGCCACCGCCCGCTCCTCCTCGGCCCGCAGCCGCTCGAGGGCGCCCTCGCCGTGGGCGAGGCCCTCCAGCCGCTCGCGCGCCTCCGCGGCGGCGGCCAGCGCGCCCTCGACCGAGCCGTGGCGCATCGCCAGGTCGCGGAGCGTGCTCAGCCGCGCCTCGACGGCGTCGAGGCGCGCGGGGTCGTGCTCGAGGCCGTCCGCGTACGTGCGCACCTCGCGCCCGGCCTCCTCCAGCCGGACCTCCGCGTCGCGGAGCTCCTCCGCCAGCGCCGCCAGCGCCGGGTCGTGGTCTGCCACCGCCTCCAGCTCGCGCACCGCCCGCCCGGCCAGCACGACGGCGCCCTCGCCGTCCTCCGGCGCCAGCAGGCGGCTGGCAGCGAACGCCGCGCCGAGCAGCGCGTCGGCATGACGCAGCCGTGCCCGCTCGCCCAGCAGCGCCTCCTCCTCCCCGGGCTGCGGGTCGATCGCCTCGACCCGCTCCACCAGCGCGCCGAGCTCCGCCGCGAGGGCGTCCGCCGACCCGGCGTCGGCCTCCGCGCGCTCCCGCGCCGCGCGCGCCAGCCCGCGCGCACGCCAGGCCGCGGCCATCGCCGCGACGCGATCCGCCTGCGCGTCGCCCGCCGCGGCGTCCAGCAGCGCGCGCTGCACCGCCGGCCGCACCAGCGCTCGGGCCTCGTGCTGCGACACGACGCCGACGAGCCGCTCGCCCGCCGCCTCGAGCGCCGCGCGCGTCGCGCTGCGGCCGGCCACCAGCGCCCGGCTGCGCCCGTCCGCCGCCACGCGCCGCGCGACGACGAGGCCCTCCTCGTCCTCCGGCACGAGCTCGCGCAGGCCGGCGAACGCGTCGTCCTCGAGCGCCGCCGCGGGCAGGGCGAACGACGCCTCGACGTACGCCTCGGCCGCCGCGGGCCCGACCATCGCCGCGTCGCCCCGCGCGCCGAGCACCAGCCCCAGCGCCTCGGTCAGCACCGTCTTGCCGGCGCCCGTCTCGCCCGTCACCACGTTGAGCCCCGGGGCCAGGTCGAGCTCGGCGCGCTCGATGAGGACGAGGTTCGATACGAACAGACGTTCGATCACGGGCGAAGCCTAGCGTGCCCGTCGGCGGACTGTCGAGCGGTCGCCGCCGGCGGGCGCCGGTAGACTCCGAGGAATGGATTCCACGGCGCAGCTGGAAGGAGCCGTGAGCCTGCTCGCGATGCGCGATCAGGACCCGTACGGCCTCTACGCGCGGCTTCGTGCCGCCGGTCCCGTGACCTGGGACGAGGGGCTGCGGGCCTGGCTCGTCACCGGCCACGACGCGTGCGCGGTCGTCGAGCGGCGCGAGGACCTGTTCGGGCCCGGGATGGGCACGCTGCGCGGCGCCGTCGAGATCACCGGCCGCCGCAGCGTGCTGACGATGGAGGGCGCGGCCCACGCGGAGCTGCACAAGTTCCTGGCCCGGGCCATGGCGCCGCGCGTCATCGAGCCGCTGCGCCCGTCCATCCGCGCGCTCGCCGAAGACCTGCTGGACGAGCTCGAGCCCGAGGGCGTCATCGAGCTCTGGGAGCGGTTCGCCTCGCCGCTGCCGGTGGCCGTCGTGGCGCGGGTGCTCGGCCTGGAGCACGACCGCGCCATGCTCGCCCGCAGCAAGGCCTGGATGGAGGCCGTGCTCGCGTGGCGCCACACGTACGGCGAGGACCCGCAGATCGTCGAGGCCGCGACGGTCGCCGCGCGGGCGAGCGTGCAGGACCTGCTGCCGACGGTCCGCGCGCGCCGCGACGAGCCCGCCGACGACCTGATCTCCGAGCTCTGGCGCGTCGGGCCGACGATCCTCCCGGACTGGAGCGAGGAGGACGTGCTCGACCAGTGCCGCGTCCTCTTCGAGGCCGGGTCCGAGACGACGTCGCACCTGATCGGCACGTGCGTCGCGCTGCTGGCGGCCGACGAGGCCCTGGAGCGGCGCGTGCGCACCGAGGACCGCGCGCTGATCCGCCTCGTGGAGGAGGCCCTGCGCCTGTGGACGGTCGTGCACATGCGCGTGCGCGTGGCCCGGCAGGACGTGGAGCTGGGCGGCGTCACCATCCGCGCCGGCGACCGCGTGCACCCCGTCAACGCGTCCGCGAACCGCGATCCGGCGCGCTACCCGCGACCCGACCAGCTCGACATCGACCGCCCCGGGTACGCGTCGCACCTGGCCTTCAACGTCGGCCCGCGGCACTGCGTCGGCGCCGCGCTGGCCCGCATGGAGGCGGCGGAGGCGTTGGCGGCGCTGCTCGGCCGCGTCCCGCGCGTGCAGCTCGATCCGACGCGCGAGCAGCCGCGCTACCTCGGCTTCGTCGCCCGCAGCTTCCGCCCGCTCTGGCTCGTGCTTCGCCCGGCCTGAGCGCGTCTCAGCGCGAGAACGTGTCGCGGTAGTGGCGCAGGAAGGGGCGATCGGGCAGCGTCGCCAGGATCGCCGTCTCGGGCGCCATGCGCACCGTCGTGCTGGCGGCCTCGTCGAGGGTGCCGACGAGATGCCCGTCGACGACGACGCGCGACGGGAAGCCGATGGAGCGCGAGCTGATGCTGATGACGTGGCCGCGTGCCAGCACCAGCGGCCGTGCGTCGAGGGCGTGCGCGGCGATGAAGGTCGAGACCATCGCATCGACGCCCCAGCTCAGCACCGGCCCGCCGGCCGAGAGGTTGTAGCCCGTCGAGCCGGACGGCGTGGCGACGACGATGCCGTCGCAGCCGCGCTCGCCCATGTTGGTGCCGTTGACCTCCCACTCCAGCACCGCCATGCGGCCCTGGACGGCGCTCGTCACGAGGACGTCGTTGACGGCGATGTGGCGCTCGCCGTGCAGGCCGACCTCCAGCGTCGGCAGCTCGACGACCTCGTACTCGCCGCCCAGCACGCGCGGCAGCCGCGACGTCAGCTCGCCCGGCTCCATCGAGGTGAGGAAGCCGACGCGGCCGAAGTTGACGCCGATGACCGGCGTGCGCTGCTGGAGGAAGCGGTGCAGCGCGCGCAGCGTCGTCCCGTCGCCGCCGAGCACGACCACCAGGTCGACCTGCGCCTCGTCGGGCAGCGGCTCGCACTGCTCCAGGTACGCGTGCTTCACGCACTCGTCGGGCGGCAGCAGCACGGTGACGCCGGCGCCACGGGCGATGCTCGCGACCTCGATCAGCGCGTCGCGGGTGCGCGAGGCGTCGCCGTGCGTGATGACGGCGATCCGCGTGGCGGCAGGGCTGTCAGTCCGCGACGGCGGCACGGGCGAGGGCGTCTGCGTCGAGATGGGGGTGGGCACGGGCGACGGGGTGGTCGGGCGAGGCGAGGGCGAGCAGGTACTCGCGGTTGCCGGCCGGGCCTGGATGCTGCGAGTCGCACGCGTCCACGAGCACCGCGCCGAGACTGGCAGCGTACCGGGCGACGTCGGCCAGCGCACGCACGCGCACCTCGTCGTCGTGCACGACACCGCCGCGCCGCACCTCGTCGCGCCCTGCCTCGAACTGCGGCTTCACGAGCACGACCGCCCGCCACGGACGGCGCAGCACCGCCAGCGCAGGGCCGAGCACGAGCCGCAGGGAGATGAAGGAGACGTCGGCCACCAGCAGGTCCGGCATGAACGGCAGGAGCGCAGGCTCGAGCTCGCGCGCGTTCGTGCGATCGAGGCGGGTGACGCGCGGGTCGCCGGCGATGCGGTCGTGCAATTGCCCGCGTCCGACGTCGAGCGCGATGACCCGTGCGGCGCCGCGCTGCAGCAGGCAGTCGGTGAAGCCGCCGGTCGACGCGCCGACGTCGAGCGCCTCGGCGCCGGCGACGTCCCAGCCCAGCCGGTCGAGCATCGTCGCGAGCTTGTCGCCGCCGCGCGAGACGAACCGCGGCGGGTCGCGCAGGTCGATCGCGGCGTCCTCGGCGACGGGCATCCCGGCCTTCTCGGCCGGCCGCCCGTCCACGCGCACCAGGCCTGCCATGACGTACGCCTGCGCGCGCGCCCGCGATTCGGCGAGCCCGCGCGCGACGAGCACCTGGTCGAGCCGCGGCACGCTGGCAGGATAGGCGCGGAGCGCTTCCGGCCCGCCCGCCGCCGGCCCGCGCAAGGGTCGCGGGCCGGGCCGGCAGGGGGCTACGGCCGTCGGGCCGACACCGCGCGGGCGATGGGCGCGGCGCGACGCGACGGCCGGACGTCGCGCGCGGCGGGGGCGCCGGCGCGCGTCCGGTGGTGGGGGCGCACGAGGGGTCGTCCTGCCGCAGCCGCCGCGTCCGTCGGCGCAGCGGCTGCGGCGGGCTGCCCCCCGCCATGGGAGCCGGTCTCGAGCGTCTTCTGATCGATCGGCCCGGACGACGCCGGAGGCGCACAGGCCTCCGGCGGCGCCGGGATCGACGCAGCCGTCCCGGCGGCCGCGACCACGGGGTTGGCAGCCGTGGTCGCGGGCCGGGAGAGCAGTCCACGGCGGGTATCCCCAGTGCACCAGCCGTGGACGGTGTCGGGCCTGCGCCGAACACGAGGACGGGCGCGGCCGGGGGCGGACGCTGCCCGTGGGAGGAATCGGTGACGCGGTGGGAGGGTCACGATCTCATGGGGGACGCCGGTGCGGCGAGCCGCGCGTGGTTCGGGGCGCCCGCCGCGACCGGTTCGGACCGGCGTGGGGTTGTGTGTGCTGGCTCACACCTGCGCTGGGCGGTGTCGCGTCTGACTCAGGCCGCGCCGTCGAGCCCGAGCGCGGCGCGCACGGCGGCGTGCATGGCGGGCCGGTCGGCCTCGAGGCCCTGCCACCAGCGCAGCCCGACGACGGCCTGCTCCACCAGCATCCCGAGCCCGTCGAGCGGTCGCGCACCGGCCGCCGCCGCCTCGCGCAGGAAGCGCGTGCCGGGCGTGATGACGACGTCCGCGGCCACGAGACCGGGCCCGGCGGACGACCAGTCGACGGGCGGCGCCTCGTCCGGGTCGTCCTGTCCCGCCGACGTGCCGTTGACGAGCACCCCGACGTCGCCGCCGACGGCGTAGGCCTCGCCGAAGGCTGCGGCGTCGGCCGCCGTGCCGAGCTCGCGGAGGGTGCCGGCGAGCTCCCGTCCCGGCGTCGGCGAGCGGGTGACGACGGTGATGCGCGCGGCGCCCGCCAGCGCGAGCTCCACGGCGACGGCCCGCGCCGCGCCGCCCGCGCCGAGCACGACTGCGTGCGCGCCCTGCGGGTCCATGACGGAGCGCAGGGAGGCGAGGAAGCCCTTGCCGTCGGTGTTGTCGCCGGCCAGGCCGTCGTCCTCGCGCCGCAGGCAGTTGACCGCGCCGACCGCCGCGGCCGACGGCGTCAGGCGGTCGACGAGGGCGACGGCGGCGATCTTGTGCGGCCGCGTCACGTGACCGCCGTCGAAGCCGAGCGCCCGCAGGCCGCGGAAGGCGTCCGGCAGCGCCGCCGGCTCGACCTCGAGGTCGACGTACTGCGCGTCGATGCCGGCCGCCCGCCACGCGGCCTCGATCATCTGGCGGGTGGGGTTGCCCGCGACGGGCTGGCCGAGCAGGGCGTAGACGCCGGACGCGGTCACGGCCGCATCGTACGCGGCGCCTGCGGGCGTGCAATTGCACGCCCGCAGGCGCGTCGTCAGACCTGCTCGTCGAGCGTGAAGTGGACGTGGTCCTCGTGCCGGTCGGCGTCGAGGATCTTGTCGTCCAGCAGCGACGCGGCGCGCGGCTCGAGGAAGACGCGGGTGCCCTCGTCATCGACGACCTGGTCGCCCTCGGCGGGGCCGGCCACGAGCGACAGCGACAGGCCGTCGCCGCCGTCGTCGGCGCTGATGCGGATGCCGCTGCCGTCGGGCGCGCCGCCGGCCTCGACCATCTCGCGCACGACGTCGCGTGCGGTGTCGGTCAGGGTGAGCATGGATGATCTCCTCTCTCGGGGTCCCGGCGGGGGTGCCCGATCTCGCGAGACTCAATCCCGCCGGGTGGGCCGGCCTTGCACGGCACGAGCGTGCAATTGCACCTGCTCCGCGCCCGCGGCGGGCCGCCACCCTCGCGCCGGCAGGGCGCCTCACGTATCCGGCCGGCGCCTCGCTGCTCTGGTGGACAGGATGCCGACCACGTCCCTCAACTCGAGCGTCGCAGCCCGCACCGTGCGGGAGTCGTGGGTGTGGCGCGACGCCTCGGGCGACGACGTCGTCGGCGGGGCCGCGCCGAGCCCTGCAGCCGGTCCGGGACGGCGCGACCTACGCTTCGTGCATGTCGACCCGTAGCCTCCGCACCGCCGTCGCGGCGGTCGCCGTGCTCGCCCTGCTCGCCGTGACCGCCGCCGCACCGGCCGGCGCCGCCACGACCCGCGTCAACGTGCCCACGGTCGCCGCGAAGCAGATCGAGCGCATCGCCGCCCGCAGCCCGCTGGCGATCTACCTGCCGAACGCCTTCACCATCCACGGCCGCCACCAGGCGTTCCCGACGGCCGGGATCGCGCAGGGCAGCTGGACGCTCGACCTCGCCTACGTGCGCAACTGCAACGGGGCCAACGCGTGCGCGATGGCGAGCTTCAGCGCCCTCAAGCGCAGGCGCCTGTTCGACCCGGCCAACGTCACGCTCGCGAAGGGCGTCCCGGGCCACTACTACCCGCTCTCCTGCGGCGCGTCCTGCTCGCCCGCGCAGATCCACTTCGTGCGCGAGGGCGTCCTCTACCAGTTCTCGGTCAAGGATCCGGTCGCCCGCCCGAAGGCCGCGCTGGTCGCGCTGGCCAACCAGGCCATCAACTACGGGCCGAGGTAGTCGTCGAAGAGGCGCGCGAGCCGCGCCGCCCCGACGTTCCCGCCGCTCAGCACGACGCCGACCCGCCGGCCCGCCACCGGACCGACCCGCTCCTGCAGCAGGGCGGCGAGGGCGCAGGCGCCGCTGGGCTCGGCGACGGTCTTCAGGCGGTCGAGCAGGAACGCCATCGCCGCGACGATCTCCGCGTCCTCCACGGTGACCACGCGATCGAGCAGGCGGCTGTTGACCGCGAACGTCCGCTCCCCGGGCATGTCGGTCTGCTGCCCGTCGGCGATCGTGCGCCCCACGGGGACGCGGATGCGCTCCCCGCGGGCGAGCGATTGCACGTGGTCGTCGCTCGCTGCGGGCTCCACGCCGACGACGCGGATGCCGGGCGCGAGCGCCGTGGCCGCCGTGGCGCACCCGGCCGCCAGCCCGCCGCCGCCGACCGGGACGACCAGCACGTCGAGGTCCGGCACGTCCTCCAGCAGCTCGAGCGCGACCGTGCCCTGCCCCGCCATCACGAGCTCGTCGTCGAACGGGTGGACGAACGTGAGGCCGCGCTCGGCCGCGAGGTCGCGGGCGATGACGTCGCGATCCTCGGGCCCGTAGCGGTCGTACAGCACGACCTCGGCGCCGTAGCCGCGCGTCGCCGCGAGCTTCGCCGGCGGCGCGTCCTCGGGCATCAGGATCGTCGGCGGGCAGCCCCGCGCGCCGCGCGGCGATGGCCACGGCCTGCGCGTGGTTCCCCGACGACACCGCGAAGACGCCGCGGTCGCGCTCCTGCGTCGCTGCGCCCCTCGATGCGATTGGTCGCGCCGCGCAGCTTGAACGCGCCGCCGCGCTGCTGGTTCTCCGCCTTCACGAAGACGCGCGCGCCCGTCGCCTCGTCGAGCGTGCGCGACGTCAGCACGGGCGTGCGGTGCACCGCGCCGGCGATGCGCCCCGCCGCCGCGCGGACGTCCTCGAGCTCGATCACGTGGGGGTCACCTCCGCGGCGGTGGCGGCCCGTCGCCGGCCGCGCTCCGCGAGCGCGACGGCGGACAGGATGAACACCGCGCCGACGGCGTCGCGCGCGTGCGGCTCCTCGCCCAGCAGCGCCCAGGACGCCAGCACGCCGAGCGGCGGCAGCAGGTAGAGCACGACCGCGAGGCTCGACGACGCTCGCGTGGCCAGGATGTGGGCGAAGAGCACGTAGCCGAACGCCGCGCCCACGCCCATGTAGGTCACGCCGACGACGGTCGAGAGCGACGCCACGTCCTCCACCGCCTGCCCGCGCGCGACGTCGAGGACGAGCAGCGGCGCCGTCACGAGCATCCCGCCGAGCGTGGTCACGGTCGCGATGACCAGGGGGTCGGCCTGCCCGCGGAAGCGGCGGATCGCGACGGTGTAGCCGGAGAACGTCACCACCGTGAGCAGCAGGAAGCCGACCGCATCGGCCGGGATGTCGCCGAGCGGCTCGGACAGCGCCCCGGAGACCACTGCGACGCCCGCGAAGCCGAGCGCGAGCGCGCCGACGGTGCGCCGGTCGAGGTGCTCGCCCCCGACGAGGGCCGCGCACACGGCGATGCCGATGGGCTCCAGGCCGAGGATCAGCGCCGCGAGCGAGGCCGACCCCGCGTCGACGCCGGCGACCATGAAGAGCGCCTGCGCGCCGAGCCCGACGACCCCGGCGAAGACGAGCTTGCGCCAGACCGGCCCGACGTGGCCGAGCTGGCGCCAGCAGAGCGGCAGCAGCACCGCGCTCGCGATCACGAACCGCAGCGACGTCGCCGTGCCGACGCCGAGGCCGGTCGTCGCCGCCTTCATGGCCGGGAAGGTGAGGGCGAAGAGCAGCAGCATGGCGGTGACCGCGGGCCACGCCGTGCCGGTCGCGCGCGCCCGCATCGCCCCCACGGCCGCGGCCATCAGCGGTCCCGCCGGTAGACGCGCTCCACGATCGCGGCGAGCGAGCGCGGGCGGCCGGGCAGCTCGTCGAGACGTGCAAATGCACGCTCCTCGCTGGCGCGCGCGAGCTCCCGCGCCCGCGGCAGGCCGAGGACGGTGACGTGCGTGCGCTTGCCCGCCGCCGCGTCCGCGCCGGCCCGCTTGCCGAGCGCGTCGTCGGAGCCCGTGGCGTCGAGCACGTCGTCGACGATCTGGAAGCCCAGGCCGACCTCGGCGGCGAGCGCGCGGTACGCGGCCGCGACCTCGTCGGCCGGGTCCACGAGATCGAGCGCGAGCCCGACGCCGGCCTCGATCAACTGGCCCGTCTTCAGCGAGCAGAGGCGGCGCAGGCCCGCCTCGTCGAGGCCGTCCACCGGCCGGACGTCGAGGTACTGGCCGCGGATCATGCCGTCGACGGCGCGCGCCAGCGTCGCGGTGGCGCGCAGCCGGCGCTCCGCGGGGCCGCCCTGCCGCTCGGCGACGAGGCGGAACGCGACCGTCAGCAGCGCGTCGCCCACCAGCACGGCGACGTCCTCGCCGTAGACGCGGTGGACGGTCTCGCGGCCGCGCCGCAGGTCGTCGTCGTCGAGCGCCGGCAGGTCGTCGTGCACGAGCGAGAACGTGTGCACGCACTCGAGCGCGACGGCGGTGGGCAGCGCGCCCTCGACGTCGCCGCCGAGCGCCTCGACGGTCGCCAGCAGCAGCACGGGCCGCAGCCGCTTGCCGCCGGCCTCGAGCGGGTAGCGCAGGGCCTGGTCGAACGGCGCGAGGTCGTCGTCGCCGCCCGGCACCGCCAGCACGGCGAGCTCGCGGTCGACGAGGGCGACGAGGTGGTCGGGGAACGGCATCGGATCCTCGCGCCGCGCGGCGCCCGCCAGCCCCGCGCTCACCGCTCCTCCTCGTCGGCGGCCGCGCGCCGCTGCCGCTCGACCTCGGACGACAGCTCCTGCGCGAGCGCGTCGAGCTCCGCCAGCGCCGCCACCGCCTCGTCGGGCTCGTCGCTGCCCTCCAGGCGCGCCGTGGCGGCGTCGATGCGGGCGAGAAGCTCCTGCAGGCGGTCGACGCCCTCCACCGGCCGGGACTCTACCGTCCCACGCCGTGCGCGCGCGCGATCGCGCCGAGCACGCCGTTGACGAACGAGGCGGCCTCCGGCGACGCGTAGCGGCGCGCGAGGCGGACGGCCTCCTCGATCGCCGCGCCGGCCGGCACGTCGGGCCGATCCAGCAGCTCCAGCGTCGCGATGCGCAGCGCCGCGCGCTCCACCGGCGAGATGCGGTCGGACGTCCAGCCGTGCGCGTGGGCGTCGATCTCGGCGTCGAGCTCCGGCTGCTTCGCCTCCACGTCCTCGACCAGGCGCCGCCCGTAGGCCGGCAGCTCGATCCCGGCGTCCTCCTCGTAGCGCGCGATGAGCTCCTCCAGCGGCCGCTCGGTCAGCGACCGCTGGTAGAGCAGCATCATGGCCGCGCGGCGAGCCTGCCGGCGGGACGGGCCGCGTGTCGGGCGCGAGCTCATTCGCTCAGGCTCGGCAGGCGGTCGGCGGCGTCCTGGAGGTAGCCGGTCGTGTAGACGCCGCTGCGGAACAGGGGCTCGTCGACGATGTCCAGGAACAGCTCGCGCGTGGTGCGGATGCCCTCGATCTCGAGCTCGTGCAGCGCGCGGCGGGCGCGGTCGAGGGCGGCGTCGCGGTCGGCGTCCCAGACCACGAGCTTGGCCACGAGCGAGTCGTAGTTGGGCGGCACGCGGTAGCCCTCGACGACGTGCGTGTCGACGCGCACGCCCGGGCCGAGCGGCGGCCGGAAGCGCGTGACGGCGCCCGGCGACGGCATGAAGCCGCGCGACGGGTCCTCGGCGTTCAGGCGGAACTCCACGGCGTGCCCGCGCATGGGCGCGCGTCCGGTCTGCGCCAGCCGCTCGCCGGCGGCCACCAGCAGCTGCAGGCGCACGAGGTCGAGGCCCGTGACGGCCTCCGTGACCGGGTGCTCGACCTGCAGCCGCGTGTTCATCTCCATGAAGTAGAACGCGCGGTCGGCCCCGACGAGGAACTCCAGCGTGCCGGCGTTGCGGTAGTCGATGGCGCGGCAGGCCTGCTCGGCGGCGGTCAGCATCGCGTCGCGGGCGGCCGCGTCGAGGAACGGCGACGGCGCCTCCTCGATCAGCTTCTGGTGGCGCCGCTGCACCGAGCACTCGCGCTCGCCGCAGATGAGCACGCCGCCGTGCCCGTCGCACAGCACCTGCACCTCGACGTGGTGGGCCTCGGTGACGGCCTTCTCCAGGTACATGGAGCCGTCGCCGAAGGCCGCCTCCGCCTCGCGCGAGGCCTCGCGGAACGCGTCGGGCAGCTCGTCGGGCCGCTCCACGAGCCGCATGCCGCGGCCGCCGCCGCCTGCCGCGGCCTTGAGCAGCACCGGGTAGCCGGCGTCCTCCGCGACCTCGAGGGCCTCCTGCGTCGAGGCGAGCAGCCCCGTCGAGCCGGGCACCAGCGGCAGCCCGGCGGCGCGCATCGCGTCCTTGGCGCGGGCCTTGTCGCCCATGATCTCCATGGTCTCCGGCGCCGGCCCCACGAACACGAGGTCGTTGTCGGCGCACGCGCGGACGAACGCCGGGTTCTCGGACAGGAAGCCGTAGCCGGGGTGGATCGCGTCGCAGCCCGTGGTCATCGCCGCCGCGATGACGCGCTCGATGCGCAGGTAGCTCTCGTTCGACGGCGGCGGGCCGATGCAGACCGCGCGATCGGCCAATTGCACGCCCAGCGAGTCGCGATCCGCCGTCGAGTAGACGGCGACGGACTCCAGCCCGAGCTCGCGGCACGCCCGCACGACGCGCACCGCGATCTCGCCGCGGTTCGCGACCAGCACGCGGCGGATCACGACAGGACGGGCTCGAGCTCGAACAGCGGCTGCCCGTACTCCACGGCAGCGGCGTTCTCGACCAGGACGCGGCGCACGACGCCGGCCACGTCGCACTTGAGCTCGTTGAACAGCTTCATCGCCTCGAGGATGCACAGCGTCTGCCCCACGGTGACCTGGTCGCCGACGGAGACGAACGGCGGGTCGTCGGGCGTCGGGGCGGAGTAGAACGTGCCGACCATCGGGCTCTCGACCACGACGAGGTGCGTCGGCGCGACGTCCGGCGCGGTCGTCGGCTGCGCGGCCGGCGGCGCGGCGGCGACGGGCACGATCCGCTCCTCCTCCTTGCGCAGCGTGATGCGGGTGCCGTCCTCCTCGATCGTCAGCTCCGACAGCCCGGACTCCTCGAGGAGCGTCACGAGCCGGCGGATGCGCGCCTCCTCGGCGGGCTCGCCCTCGCGGCGATCGGGCGTCCGCTGGCGGTTGCGCATGCGCTCGAGCAGCGGCACGACGGCCTCGCCGAACAGGGCGACGAGGCAGAGCTCCTCCTCGGACGTCGCCAGCTCGCCGACCTCGTCGCGCGCCTCGTCGAAGTCGGCCGGCTCGATGTCGCCCGGCGTCTGCGACGCCGCCAGCGCGCGCACGCCCTCGTCGACGGGGCCGGGCGTCTGACCCCACTCGCCGAGCGCGATGCTGCGGACGGCCTCCGACGTGCCGGTCCAGCGGCGGCCGCTGAGCACGTGGTCGATGGCCTGCCGCATGAGGATCAGCCCGACCGGCGGCGCCAGCGGCGGGCGGCCGAGCTCGTCGCGGATGCGGCTGACCTCGGCCAGCACCTCCTGCATGCGGTCGGACGCGCCGATCTCGGCGAGATGCCGCTCCGCGGACGCCACGAGGCCGGCCGGGACGCGGTTGACCGCGGCGAGCAGCGAGACGTGGGCCGACAGCGGCGGCGGCAGCGACTCGCCGGCCCCGAGCGCCTGGTCGACGAGCAGCGCGGCCTCCCAGGCGGCGACCTGGTCGATGCCGGAGTCGAAGCCGATGCCGTCGAGGGTCTGCGCCAGGAGCTCCGACGACGCGCGGTGCGTCGGCACGGCGACGGGGTAGGCGGCGGCGGCGATCGGGTCGGCGCCGGCGCGCGCCGCCTCGACGGCCACGGCCAGCGCGGTGCCGCCCGGCCCCTGCACGTAGAGGCCGACGGGCACGCCGGCCGCCTCGCGGAGCCGCGTCACGAGATCGCCGACGCCCGCGGCGTCGAGCGAGCCGGCCTGGTCGTGCAGCAGCACCCGGTCGGCGCCGAGCGCGCCGAGGACCTTCGCCCGCTCGACCAGGAAGTCGTCGCCGCCCGGGCCGTCGGCGTACACGAGCCCGGCGTAGAGGCGCGCGCCGGCCTCGCGCACGGCGCCTGCCGCCGCGGCCAGGTCGTCGGCGTCGTTGAGGGGGTCGTGCAGCCGGAAGATGTCGATCCCGGACTCGGCGGCGCAGAGGATGAAGCGGCGCACCAGGTCGGGCGCGGCGGGCTGCGAGGACACGAGGAACGTGCCGCGCAGCGCCATGGCGAGGGGCG
The DNA here is from genome assembly GCA_963767885.1 of uncultured Actinomycetota bacterium. Taxonomy (GTDB): domain Bacteria; phylum Actinomycetota; class Thermoleophilia; order Gaiellales; family F1-60-MAGs149; genus CAVYFW01. Next base: position 75,343 of record CAVYFW010000023.1, on the reverse strand, counting down.
TGTGGGTGGCGCGCAGCTTGATCGCGCGGATGCGCTCCCACGGGCTCTCGACGCCGCGGGCGACAGCAGCGCGGAAGCAGCCGCCGCCGGTCACCTCGAGCGCGTGGTAGCCCGAGCGGTCGAGCGCCGCGGCGACCTCGAGCAGGCGCGCGGTGGGCACGCGGCCCTCGAGCGGCTCCTGCGACAGGAGGCGGAGGGAGGTGTCGATCAGCCGGGCCACGGTGCGGCGGCGCGACTACGCGCGAGCGATGTAGCGGCCCTCGCGGGTGTCGACCCGGATGCGGTCGCCGACGTTCACGAAGAGGGGCACGGACACGGTGGCGCCGGTCTCGAGGCGCGCGGACTTGGTGACGTTGGAGACGGTGTCGCCCTTCACGCCCGGCTCGGTCTCGACGACCTCGAGCTCGACCGCGGCGGGCAGCTGGATGGTCGCCGGCTTCCCGTCCACCGACAGGAGCTGGACGGTGTCGCCCTCCTTGACGTAGCGCAGCTCGTCCTCGCAGATGGCCCGCGCGAGGTGCACTTGCTCGTACGTCTCGGTGTTCATCAGGACGACGTCGGCGCCGTCGTCGTACAGGAACTGCATGTCGTCGACCGACGTGATGATGCGGGGGAACTTCTCGCCGGCGCGGAACGTGCGATCGATGACGGCGCCGCTCTCGAAGGCCTTGAGCTTCGTGCGCACGAAGGCGCCGCCCTTGCCCGGCTTGACGTGCTGGAACTCGACGATCCGGAAGACGGTGCCCTCCACGTCGATGTGCATGCCGTTCTTGAACTGGTTCGTCGAGACCATCTCTGCCATGTGGCGGAGAGGGTAGCGCCCGACACGTGTGGCGGGCTCCGGGTGGCCGCCGGAGCGTGCAATTGCACCTCTCGGCCGACCAGGTCGCGCCGCCGCGGGACGGTGCAAATGCACGCCGGGCCGGCTCCCGGAGGAGCCGGCCCGCTGGGGTGCGCGCTTCACGGCGCCCCCGCCCCGGGGGCGTGAGGCGGAGGCGCCGCGTCTTGGCAGCCGCGTCGGCGGCTAGGAGGTGCGGAGCGCGCCGGCGGGCACGACGACGTAGCCAGCCGCGCCGGGCGTCAGCCACGAGAACCTGGCGGAGGCGACGCCGCCGTTCTCGAAGTAGCGCAGGTCGATCGTGTGCAGGCCGGCCGGCAGCGTCACGGTCGCGTCGGTGTTCGCGGCGGCATGCTCCGTCCAGGCATCCATGACCAGGACGCCGTCGACGTACAGCCGCACGCCGTCGTCGGAGGTCATGCGGAAGCCGTACTGGCCGGCGACCGGGACGACGATCGAGCCCGTCCACTTGATCGAGAACTGGTCGGTGCGACCCGTCAGCGACACCGGGCCGCCGCCGCCCCAGTCGAAGTCGACCGTGTTGTCGGTGCCGGTCGCGAACGGCGTGCCGCTCAGGTCCTTGTTCGCGAAGTACGCGACCGACAGGCCCTGGCCGGCGGCCGGCACGGGCAGGTCGGACAGGTCGACCACGATGCGCACGGCGCGCAGGATCGGCTCGTCGTCGTTCCAGACCGAGTTCGGCCACATGCGGGCGTCGACGTACAGGGTGGCCCGCGGGTTGTCCTCGACCACCTGCAGCAGCTGCGCCTTGCTGATCTTGCTGCGGCCGCCGGTGAAGTCGATCTTCGTGAACTTGGTGGTGCCGGTCAGGCGCAGGTCGACGACGTCGCCGAGCCGCTTGCGCAGCTGCGTGCCGAGCGTGCCGGTGTGCTCGATGCCGCGCAGCTCGAGCTCGACGCTGCTCGTGTCGTCGACGGTCTCCGCGACCTTGCCCCAGAACTGGAACAGCTTGGTGCGGCGGGCGGGGCACGTCGAGAGGCCCTCGAAGGCGCACGTCGAGGCGGTGGCCTTCGTCTGGCGGACGGTGTCCGCGGTATTGGCATGGGCGGTGACGGGGGCAGCCAGGGCGGCCGCCGCGACCAGCGCCATGAGCTTCTTGCTCATGTGGCTCCTACGGGATCACAGGGGGGACGATCACCCATCGGGGCCCTGCAGACCCGGTCCCATCCCTCGCCCGGGTGAAACCCGCGAAATCTCGGCGAACCTCCGGCGTTCGGCCGGACACGGTCGCCCGGTCGCGTCAGACCTCGAGCAGCTCCTTGGTGAAGCCGGTGAGGATCTCGCAGCCGTCCTCGGCGACGACGACGGCGTCCTCGATGCGGATGCCCCACGCGTCCGGCCGGTAGACGCCAGGCTCGACCGAGCAGACGTCGCCGGCCTGCAGCGTGTCCGTCGACGTCGTCGACAGCGTCGGCGCCTCGTGCACGTTCAGGCCGATGCCGTGCCCCAGGCCGTGGCCGAACAGCGCGGGATCGAGCCGCTCGGCGATGACCGCTCGCGACGCGGCGTCGGCGTCGACGCCCGTCACGCCGGCGCGCACCGCCGCGAGGCCGGCGAGCTGCGCCTCCTGCACGATCGCGTACTCCTCGCGCGCGGCGTCGGGGAGGCCGGGGCCGGCGGCGAACGTCCGCGTGCAGTCGGAGCAGTAGCCGCTCTCGCCCTGCGCGCCGATGTCGACGACCACGAGCGTGCCGGCGGGGATCGGCTCGTTGCGCGGCGTCGAGTGCGGCGAGCCGCCGTGGGGCCCGGCAGCGACGATGGGCGGGAACGACAGGCCGGGGAAGCCCGCCTCGCGGATCTGGCGCTCGATCGCCCAGGCCACCTCGGTCTCGGTGCGGCCCACGAGCCCGTCCTCGGCGATGCGCTCGTAGACGCGCTCGAGCTCGTCCATGGCATGGCGGATCGCCGCGAGCTCGAGCTCGGACTTGCTGCGGCGAAGGCGCTCCACGACACCCTCCAGCGGGACGAGCTCGATGCCCTCCGTCCCCTCGTCGAGGCGTCGCTGCTCGCCGAAGGAGAGCGACGTCTCGAAGCCGACGCGACCGCCCCGGGCGAGCTCCGGCAAGCGGCGCGCGACGCTGCCGATCAGGTCGCGCTCGATGATCGCGACGTCGACGAACGACTCGTAGGTGCGCGCCGTCGGCGCGTAGCGGAAGTCGGTGAGGAAGGTCGCCCCGTCGGGCCGCACCACGACGGCGCCGTTCGACCCGGCGTAGCCGGTGAGGTAGCGGACGTTGGTCGGCGCCGTCACCAGCAGCGCCGGCACGTCGTGCGTCGCGAGCTCACCGCCCAGGCGCGCCAGCCGCTCGCCCCATTCACCCACTGCGCACCTCCGTTGCGAGCCACGCGATGGCGTCGCGGTAGCCCTCGATGCCGCGCCCGATCACGCGATGCTGGACGACGTCCGAGATCACCGAGTTGCGCCGCCACGCCTCGCGCGCGTGGATGTCCGAGATGTGCACCTCGACGACCGGGATCTCCAGGAAGTCCAGCGCGTCGCGGATCGCATACGCGTAGTGCGTCCACGCGCCGGGGTTGACGACGACCCCCTGCGCCCACTCCGCGGCGTCGTGCACCTGCTCCACGAACTCGCCCTCGTGGTTGGTCTGGAAGCAGCGGGCCGTGAGGCCCTCCTCCTTCGCCCAGGCGTACACCTGCGTCTCCAGGTGCTGCAGCGTGTTCGACCCGTACTGCTCGGGGTCGCGGCGACCGAGGAGGTTCAGGTTCACCCCGTTCAGGACGGAGATCATGCGCCGCATCGTACGGGCCCCGGGCGAACGGGCGGGACAACGTCAGCAGCAGGTGATACGTTCGTGTACGTCCCTGCGACGGAGGGAGGACTCCGTGATTTCCCGTTTCGGGAGGCGGTTGACGTACGCCAATGTGGTGTCGTCGATTTGCCTCTTCCTGGCCCTGGCGGGCGGGAGCGCGTTCGCCGCCAGCCAGATCACCGGCGCGCAGATCGCGTCCAACGCGATCACCAGCGCGAAGGTGAAGAACGGCTCGCTGCTCAAGGTCGACTTCAAGCCCGGCCAGTTGCCGCGCGGGAAGATGGGTCCGCAGGGCCTGGCGGGTGCGCCGGGTGCGCCGGGCGCGCCGGGTGCGCCGGGTGCGCCAGGCACGGCGCGTGCGTTCGGCATCGTGAACTCCACGGCCGGCCCCGCGTTCCAGAAGTCGAAGGGCGTGACCAACGTCCGCCGCGCCCAGACCGGCATCTACTGCATCACCGCGCCGGGCATCGACCCGATCCAGACGGCCATCGTGGCCAGCGCCAACGCCGGCACGCCGACGGCCGGTGCCGTCTTCACCGGTGGCGGCGGGTTCTTCCCGTACGTCTGCACACCGCAGGAGTTCCAGGTCGTGACGACGACGTTCGTGGACTCGACCGTCCTGAGCGACACCGTCTGGTTCGACTTCATCATCCCGTAACGAACACGGACTCAGACCGCGGTGACGGCCCGCTCGACCGCTGCGTCGAGCGGGCCGTCGCCGGGATCGATGCCCCACACGGGCGCGCCGACCGCGTCGAGCAGCACCATCCGCGGTCGTCCGGCAGCCCGCTTCTTGTCGCCACGCATGGCGGCACGGACGGCGTCGGCGTCCACTCCGGGCGCACGAACGGGCAGGCCGTGGCGCGTGAGCAGCGCCTCGGTCTCGGTCAGCACGGCGGGGTCCAGACCGTGCAATTGCACCGAGAGCCAGAGCGCCGCGGACAGTCCGACGGCCACGGCCTCGCCGTGTAGCAGCCCGCCGTAGCCGGCCGCCGCCTCGATGCCGTGGCCGATGGTGTGGCCGAGGTTGAGGATCGCGCGCCGCCCCCGCTCCGTCGGGTCCTCGGCGACGACCGCCGCCTTGACGGCGGCGCAGCGGCGCACGAGCTCGACGCGGGCGTCCAGCTCGCCGGGGCCGGGCTCCCACGCCGCGACGAGCTCGAGCAACGGGCCGCCGACCAGCAGCGCGGTCTTCACCGCCTCCGCGAACCCGGCGGCCCACTCGCGTGACGGCAGCGTCTCCAGGACGGTGCAATCGCACACCACGCGCTCGGGGACGTGGAACGCGCCGACGTCGTTCTTGGCCGCGACGTTGATGGCCGTCTTACCGCCGATCGCCGCGTCGACCTGGCCGACGAGCGTCGTGGGCGCGGCGATCCAGGCGATGCCGCGACGGAAGGTCGCAGCCGCGAAGCCGGCGGCGTCGGTGACGGTGCCGCCGCCGACGGCGACCACGACGTCGCGCCGTTCCAGCTCGGCGTCCGCCAGCGCCTGCCAGAGCGCATGCGTGGCGCCGACCGTCTTCGCCTCCTCCCCGCCCTCGACCAGCACGCGATGCGTCCAATTGCCCGCGACGCGGTCGGCGACGGCGGCGTCGACGACCAGGACCGCGCGCCGATCGCCCACCAGCTCCGGCAGCCGCTCGAGGGCGCCGGCGCGCACGATCGGCGCGTGGCGGACGGCAGCGGCGACGAGCTCGGGGGCGGGCGCCGCATCCACCAGGACGTCGGCCGCCTCGGCGTAGAGCGCGCGCCGGCTCGCGTGCAGCTGGCGGAACGCCGACTCGTCGCGGGCGAGCGGACGCGTCGCGGCCGTCGCTGCGACCCGGGCCCAGGCGGTGTCAGCGTCGACGTCGAGCCAGACGACGTCAGCGCAGCGCGCCAGCAGCTCGCGCGTCGCGGGGTCGCCGACCGCGCCGCCGCCGAGCGCCACCACGCCGGCGCCGCCCTCTGCCAGCAGCCGGCCGACGACGTCGCGCTCGCGGGCGCGGAACGTCGATTCGCCCTCGTGCGCGAACAGCTCGGGGATGGAGCGGCCGGCCTCGGCCTCCAGGACGGCGTCGGCGTCCGCGAACGCCACGCCTCGCTCGTCGGCGAGCAGGCGGCCGACCGTCGACTTGCCGGCTCCCATGAAGCCGGCGAGGGCTGTCGGTCGGCTCATCGCCGGACGCGGGCGGGGTGCTGCCACGGGATGCGCTCGAGGTACGCGGCGTGGGCCGCGACCATGTCCCCGACCGCGTCGCCGCCGAACTTCTCCCGCACCGCGCGCGCGAGCTCGAACGCGACGACCGCCTCGCCGACCACGGCAGCAGCCGCGACCGCGGTGGTGTCCGATCGCTCGACGAGGGCCGTCGCCGGCTCGTGCGTGTCGAGCGTCGCGGTCCGCAGCGGCTTCATCAGCGTCGGCAGCGGCTTCATGGCGATGCGCACGACGATCGGCTCGCCGTTCGTCATGCCGCCCTCGAGCCCGCCGGCACGGTTGGTCGCACGGCGGTAGCCGTCCTCGTACTCGAGCTCGTCGTGGACCTGGGAGCCGCGGCGGCCGGCGTTCTCCCAGGCGTCGCCGATCTCGACGCCCTTCATGGCCTGGATGCCGAGCGCCGCGGCGGCCAGGCGCGCGTCGAGGCGCAGGCGCGGCTCGGTGTGCGATCCGAGGCCGGGAGGACAGCCGAAATGCACGGATCTCGACGACGCCGCCGAGCGTGTCCTGGTCCTTCCGGGCCGCGTCGATCTCCGCGATCATCGCCGCCTCGGTGTCGGCGTGCAGGCACCCCACGTCCGAGGCCAGCGCCCGCTCGAAGTCGGCCGGCACCAGGTCGGGCAGCGGCGGCGCGGCGACGCTGCCGATGCGCACCACGTGACCGTGCACCTCGATGTCGAGCAGCCCCAGCAGGTCCTTGGCGATCGCGCCGACGGCCACGCGCGCGGACGTCTCGCGCGCCGACGCGCGCTCGAGCACGTTGCGCACGTCGTCCAGGTCGTACTTGAGGACGCCCGCGAGGTCGGCGTGGCCGGGTCGCGGGACGATGACCTTGCGGCTGCGGCGGGCGGCGACGGACGCGAGCTCCTCGTCGGTCACCGGCCACGCGCTCATCGCCGCGCCCCAGTTCGCGTGGTCGCGGTTGCGGACGATCAGGGCCAGCGGCCCGCCGAGGGTCTTGCCGTGGCGCAGCCCGCCGAGGATCTCCGCCTCGTCCTTCTCGAGCTGCTGGCGCGGGGAGCGTCCGTACCCGGCCTGCCGGCGGGCCAGGTCGCGCCGCATGCGCTCGCGGTCGACCTCCAGGCCAGCCGGGAGGCCGGCGACGACGGCGGTGATACCGGGGCCGTGCGACTCGCCGGCCGTCACGAGGGTCAGGTCCACGGCGGCGAGCGTACCAACGCGCCGCCGCGGGGCCGCGCGGTGGACTGCGCGGCCCCGGGGTGCGCTGGAAGGGTCTAGCTGGCGCGGCCGACGATGCGCCGCAGCCCGCGCTGGCCGCGGGCGGCGGCGAGCAGCTCGCGGACGGAGGCGTCGTCGCCCTGCGCGAGGCGCGTCTCGTGCTGCAGGCGGCAGCGCGAGACGAGGCGGTCGAGACGGAGCTGGTCGAGCTCCCCGACCGCCGTGATGAGCGCCGCGAAGCGCGTGCGGCCGTAGAGCGCGCGCTCGGCGCCGAGCACCTGGGCGCGGCAGCGGATCAGGCCGCCGGCGTCGTCCTCGAACGTGAGGTCGACGAGGTCGCCCCGGTCGAAGCGCCGGTCGCTGAGGAAGGCCACGCCCGCCGGCGACACCTCGGACACCCGCATCGGGCCGGGCCGCGAGTCGGGCGAGCAGTCGATGGTCTCGAGCAGCGTCGCCGTGCCGGGCGAGTCGAACGCCACGCGCGCCTCGCGCCGCTCGTCACCGCGGTCGGTCGCCTCCACCACGCGGGCGAGCACGTCCATGCGGCCGGGCAGGGTGGGCTCGACCTCCTCGACCTCGAGCGTGAGGACCTTGACGCAGTTGTCGAGGTAGTGGCGGCCGGTGATGCGGGCGCCGGGGAAGACGGAGCCGTCGGGGACGGTCGCCACGACGATGTCGTCCGTCACGACCTTCGGCCGCAGCTCGACGCACACGCCGCGCTGATCGGCCACGGAACAAGGCACGCCCACGCGGAAGAACCGCGCGAGATCGGTCGTGCCGGGGGCGGTGTCCTTGGAATCGGACATGGTCTCCAGAGCGAGGTGGGGAGCAACGCTACATCTAGGCTATCGGCCCAGATCGCAGGAACATAAGAGAATTTCTGCAAGTCTACCCCTGTCTGATGGTCGCTTCACCCGACTGGGGTACGCCGCTCGGGCGGGGCCGTCGCATTGGGCGCCCCGGGCCCGAAAACGCTACGAGCGCCGCGTTCACGTGGAGCGCGGCGCTCGTCGTGCGGGAGGCGTTCCGCCCTGGAGGGACGGTACGTCGACGCGGCGCGGAGGGAGGAGGGGGAGACGCCGCGTCAATCGCCGACGGTACGCCGGCCCGGTGAACATCGCTTGAACCGCCCATCACGATTGCGTCACGGACCGGCGGGCGGACGATGAGCGCCGGAGCTGCCGGCGAGCGCCGCAGGACGTGCAATTGCACGGTTCCGGTCGCGCGCGATGCCGCCCCGCTCCAGCGATCGAGCGCGCGATCAGGTTCAGCGCGGTCGGAGCGGGTGGCCCAAAAAGGCGACCGCCGCGCGGTGGGGCGCGGCGGTCGCTTGAGGGAGGGGCTCCGCCGTTTCGGCGGATCGGTGCGGGTGGTGGGCGCCAGGGCGCCCGTGCGGCCTCGACGAGGAGAGGAGGAGGGGGTTCCCTCGTCGTTGCCGCAAGGAGGATGCTAAGCCGCCCGCGTCAACAGCGGTTCGCAAACACATCACGGTTCTGTTGCGATTGGCAACGGTTCCAGCCTGCTCATCGCGATGTTGTCCTGCGCCAAAAGGGCGAACGCCGCACCCTGGGGCGCGGCGCTCGCTGGGGAGAGGTGCCGCCGAAGCGGCGGGGTTGCGACACGATCCGTAAACGGCTCGGTCCGGCTCCTCCTGGGTGGGGAGGGAGGTATGTGTTGGAGAAGCCTCGAGAACAAAGGTAAGGCGGCTTCGTTAACGTCGTGCGAAGACGGGCCTAGCGTTCCGTTCACGCCGGTAACGGGACCGTCGCGGACGCCGCCACGCAGCCGCGTGTTCAGCTGAGCCAGGCGTCGAGGATCTGCTGGCCCCAGAGCAGCGCCACCACGCCGCCCACGGCGAGGAACGGGCCGAAGGGGATACCGACCTTGCGTCCCTCGAGGCCGCGCACGAGCAGGATCGCGACCGAGGGCACCAGCGACGCGACGAGCGCGGCGACGATCGCGACGACGACGGTCCAGCCCAGGAAGGCGCCGAGCATGAGGGCGAGCTTCACGTCGCCGAGCCCCATCCCGCCGGGCGAGATCAGGGCCAGGATGAAGAAGAACGTGAAGCCGATCGCCGCGCCGCCGACCAGCTCGGGCAGCCGATCGGGATCGACGAGCGCCCACGACGCGAAGCCGACGAGGGTGCCCGGCAGGACGAGCGCGTTGGGGATGACGCGGTAGGCGAGGTCGATCGCCGAGATCGGGAGCAGCAGCCCCACCAGCAGTAGCGCCGGCAGGAGCTCGGGCTCGAGGCCGAAGCGGGCGGTGCACGCGGCGACCAGCGCGGCGCCCGTGATCAACAGGACGAGCGGGTGACCGGCCCAGCGCGTCCACGCGGGCTGCTCCAGACTCTCCTCGATGCGCGCGGGCAGCAGGCGCACCGGCACGGAGCCGGCGAAGCCGACGGCGGCGCCGGCAGCGGCCCCGGCGAGGATCCCTTCCATGCCTACCCTATCGGCAGGAGCGCGCCGCGCATGACATCCAGCGGTGCGTCGCGACCCGTCCAGCGCGTGAACGAGAGCGCCCCCTGGCGGGCCAGGACCTCCAGGCCGTCGACGGCGGCGCCACCGGCCGCGCGGGCCGCCGCGACGAGCGGCGTGGCACTCGCGTCCGGCCGGTAGGCGAGGTCGACGACTGCCACGTCCGGCCCCAGCGCGCCGGCGTCGAGCGGCAGGGCGCGGGGCGCCGAGGCACCGCCGAGCGGCGTCGCGTTGACGACGATGGGCGGCAGTCGCTCGGGCGTCGAGACGTGCAATTGCACGCCCAGCTCGCGCGCCAGCGCCGCCCCGGCCTCCGGCCGCCGCGCGAGCACGCCGACCTCCGCACCCCACGCCGCCAGCGCGGCGACGGCCGCGCGGGCCGCGCCGCCGGCGCCGAGCACGAGGGCGGGCGCCGGCGCGACGCCGGCGGCCTCGAGCGCGCCGGTGATGGCCGCGCCGTCCGTCGAATCGCCGAGCAGCCGGCCGTCGTCCTGCACGACGATGGTGTTCACGCTGCCCGCGGCGCGCGCGACGTCCGTCAGCTCGTCGACGCGCGCGGCGACGCCCTCCTTGTGCGGGATGGTCACGTTGGCGCCGGCGAAGGAGAGCGCGACGAGGCCGGCGAGCGCCGCGTCCAGGCGGCCCGCGTCGACGCGCAGCGGCACGTACGCCCAGTCCAGGCCCAGCGCCCGGAACGCGGCGTTCTGCATGCGCGGCGAGAGCGAGTGCGACACCGGGTCGGCGATCAGCCCGACCAGGCGCGTGGTCGCCGCGATCACTGCGCCGGCGCGTCCGCCGTGTCGCCCGCGGCGGCGCCGTCCTGGGAGGTGCCGGCGGTGTCCGCCGCACCCGTGCCCTCCGGCGGGTTGTCGCGCTGGAACTGCAGGAACTCGTCGTAGTCGTCCGTGAAGAAGTGCCGGCGCTTCTCGTCGCCCGGGATCGCGACGAAGTACAGGTACGGCTGCTTCGCGGGCTTGGCGGCCGCCTTCAGCGAGGCGAGCCCCGGGTTGGCGATCGGCGTCGGCGGCAGGCCCTTGTTGAGGCGCGAGTTGTACGGCCCCGGACGATCGAGGTCGGCCGGCTTCAACGGCTTCCAGTTGCCGTTCGCGTACTGCAGCGTCGGGTCGATGCCGAGCGGCATGTCCTGGGCGAGGCGGTTGTAGATGACCGCGGAGATCTTCGCCCGGTCGCCCGGCGCGGCTGCCTCGCGCTCGATCAGCGACGCGATCTTCAGGACGTCGTACTTCGTGAGGCCCTTGGAGCGCGCGTAGGCCATGTCGATCTTCGACCAGTTGTCCTCGAACGCCGTGACCTGCTGCTCGATCAGCGCCTTCGGCTTGACCGGCGGCTGCACCTCGTAGACGGCCGGGAACAGGAAGCCCTCGAGCTGCGGCGACGTCTCGCCCTTCTCCAGGAAGCCCTTCGGCGGGTCGGTCGCCTTGAGCGCGTTCAGGTACGCCTTGGGCGTCGTCCCGAGCTTGCCGACGCGCGCGGCGATGTCGCGGGTGCTGAAGCCCTCCGGGATCACGAGCTTCTCGATCGGCGCGGACGGCGGCCCGGAGCTGAGCGTGCGGACGATGACGTCGTAGTCCTCGTCCGTCCGCAGCTTGTAGGTGCCCGGCTTGAAGTCGTCCCCGTCGCCCGAGAGCACGAGCCGCCCCTCGAACTTCGTCGCGGACTCGACGACCCCGGCCTCCTCGAGGATGTGGGCGATCTCGTCGGAGTTGCTGCCCTCCGGGATACGCACCGTGACGGCCTCGCCGGGCTCGACGTCCTCGCCGAAGATGCGGTCGTCGACCTTCTGCAGCCCGTAGACCACGCCGCCCAGGAGGGCGAGCATGATGACGACGCCGCAGACTACGCCGAGGGAGCGGAAGACGATCCGCCCCCACGGGCGTCGAGGACGCCTTGGAGGAGGACTGCCGCCGCCTGCGCGTCGACCGGATCGGCGCGACTGCTTCGCCGGGGCTGGCGCTGCTGCGCCGTCCTCTTCGCCCGGCGGGAGCGCGAGCTGCTCGTCGGTGCCGTCGGCGGCTCCGCCTTGGCGATCGACGTCGTGAATCGCTCGTCCTCCAGCTCGATCGGAATCGTGACCTCGCGCCGCAGACGCCCGACGAACGCGAGGGTCGCCTCGGCCTGCGCGCCCCGCTCCCCGGAGGGCGTACGGGGCAGCCCGACCACGATGCGGTCGGGCGCCTCGCGCAACACGATAGCGAGCAACTCGGCCATCCCGACGGGAGACCCGACACGCTCCACGATCGCGAGCGGCCGCGCAAGCGCGCCGGACGGGTCGCTGACGGCGACACCGGTGCGGGCCGGACCGTAGTCCAGCGCCAGCAGCTTCACCGCTCGAGGCGCTCGGCCAGCGCGCTCCGCGCGGCCTCGAGCGCGGCCGGGATCCCCGCCGCGTCCTTGCCGCCGGCACGCGCCATGCCGGGTCTGCCGCCGCCGCCGCCGCCGACGTGCGGCGCTGCGACGCGGATCACGGCACCGGCGTCGACGCCGGCGTCGACCGCGTCGGGCGTCGCGGCCGCGACGAGGTTCACCTTGCCGTTGGTGCGCGACGCGAGCACGACCGCAGCGGTGCCGAGCCGGCCGCGCAGGCGGTCGGAGAGCTCGAGCAGGTCGTCGGGCGCGGTCTCCCCCACGTCCGCGACGACGACGTGCACCTGGCCGAGCAACTGCGCCTCGCGCGCGAGCTCCTCGAGCCGGTCGCCGCCGGCGCCGCTCTCCTTCGAGCGCCGCTCGAGCTCGCGGATCTGCTCGCGGAGGCGTGCAATTGCCTCCGGGAGCCGCTCGGGATCGGTGCGCAGGTCGCGCGCCGCCGCGGTCGCGGCCCGCTCTCGCTCCCGCAGCAAATCGAGCGCGACGCCGCTCGTGACGGCCTCGATGCGGCGTACGCCCTGCCCGACCGACGACTCGGAGAGGATCTTGAACGGCCCCACCTCGGCCGTGCGCGTGACATGGGTGCCGCCGCAGAGCTCCCGCGAGTAGTCCTCGACCTCGACCACGCGCACGACGTCGCCGTACTTCTCGCCGAACAGCATCATCGCGCCGAGCCGCCGCGCCTCGTCCTGCGTCGTCTCGAAGAAGCGGACGGCGTGGTTCTCGACCACGACCCGGTTCACGTGGTCCTCGACGGCCTGCAGCTCCTCCGCCGTCAGCGGGGCCGGATGCGAGAAGTCGAAGCGCAGCTTGTCGGGCCGGACGGACGATCCGCGCTGCCGCACGTGGTCGCCAAGCACGGCCTGGAGCGCGCGGTGCAGCAGGTGCGTCCCGGTGTGATTGGCCATCGTCGGCGCGCGCTGGGCGCGGTCGACGCGTGCCCGCACCGGCGCCCCGCGCTGCAGCGTGCCGTGCTCGAGCACGGCCACCAGCGCCTGGTCGCCGTCGAAGCGGAGCACCTGCTCGACGGCGGCCCGGCCGCCGTCCGACTCGATCGAGCCGTGATCCGAGACCTGCCCGCCGCCCTCGGCGTAGAACGGGGACGCGCGGAGCTTCACCAGCAGCCGGCCCTCGCCGAGCTCCTCGATCGCGTCCGCGGTCGTCTCGACGTCCAATTGCTCGTAGCCGACGAACTCGCTGGCGAACCCGGCCTCTCGCGCGAACGTCGCAGCGCGCTCGAGATCGGCGCCACCGCCCTGGGCCGCCGCACGCGCGCGCCGGCGCTGGCCCTCCATGAGCTCGGCGAACCCGGCCTCGTCGACGGACAGGCCCTGATCGCCGGCGAGCTCGGCCGTCAGCTCGAAGGGGAAGCCGTACGTGTCGTGCAGGCGGAACGCGTCCTCCGCCGGGATCGTGGTCTCGCCGGCTCCGCGCGTGCGCTCGATGACCTCGTCGAGCAGCGCCGCGCCGGTGCGCAGGGTCCGGCGGAAGCCCTCCTCCTCGGCGGCGAGGATCGCGGCGACCTCGTCGCGCGAGGAGACGAGCTCGGGATACGCCTCGCCGAGGCGGTCGACGACCAGCCCCTGCAGGCGCACGAGGAACGGCTCGTCCAGCCCGATGCGCCCGCCGTGCGAGACCGCGCGGCGCACGATGCGGCGCAGGATGTAGCCGCGGCCCTCGTTGCCGGGCAGCACGCCGTCCGCCGCGAGGAAGGTCATCGCGCGGCCGTGATCGGCGAGCACGCGCAGCGCGCGGGTCTCGATGCCGCCGCTGGCGTAGCTCGTGCCCGTCCAGCCCTCGATGGCCGCGATGATCGGCGTGAAGACGTCCGTCTCGTAGACCGAGTGCACGTCCTGCAGCAGCGCGCTGACCCGCTCGACGCCCGCCCCCGTGTCGATGGACGGCTTCGGCAGGGGCGTCAGCCGCCCCTCGGCGTCCTGGTCGTACTGCATGAAGACCAGGTTCCAGAACTCGAGGAAGCGATCGCAGTGGCAGCCCGGCCCGCAGCCGTCGCGGCCCGGGCTCGCGCCCGCACCCGTGCTCCGGGCCGCGGTCGTAGTACAGCTCCGAGCACGGCCCGCACGGCCCGGTCGGTCCCGCCTGCCAGAAGTTGTCCTTGCGTCCGAGGTGGCGGATGCGCTCGCGCGGCACGCCGACGTCGAGCCACAGCTGCTCGGCCTCGGCGTCCAGGGGCACCTGCTCGTCGCCGCCGAAGACGGTGATCCAGATCTTCTCGGGGTCGATCTTCCAGCCCTGCGTGGAGAGCTCCCACGCGAAGCCGACCGCGCCCTCCTTGAAGTAGTCCCCGAACGAGAAGTTGCCCATCATCTCGAACAGGGTCAGGTGGCGCGCGGTCAGGCCGACCTCGTCGATGTCCGTGGTGCGGAAGCACTTCTGGGTCGACGTCAGGCGCGGCCCCGGCGGCGTGCGGAGGCCGAGGAAGTACGGCTTGAACGGCTGCATGCCGGCCGTCGTGAGCAGGACGGAGGGGTCGAGCGCGTCGGGCACGAGGGACGCCGAGGGCACGACGGCGTGGCCCCGCTGGGCGAAGTAGTCGCGGAACGCGCGGCGAATCTCGTCGGACTGCATCGCCAGAAGTCTACGATGGTGCGCCGTGGAGCCCCGCGTCGAGCCCCTCGACGATCACGTCACCCTGGTGCCTGCCTCGGACGAGGAGGAGACCGCGTCCGGCATCGTGCTGCCGGGAACGTCGTCCTCCACCGTCCGCAGCGGCGTCGTGCTCGCCGTCGGCGGCGGCGTGAGCGGGATCGCACCGGGCGACAAGGTGCTGTACCGCAAGGAGCACGCGGTCGACGTCCGCCTGCCGCCCGCGCCGGTCGTGCTCGTGCAGCGCGAGGACGTCATCGCCCGCTACGTCGACTGAGTGCAATTGCACGCGGGCAGCAGCCGCTGGGTACAATCGGCACGAGGCTGAAACCGTTGCTGACGCGCCTCTTGCGGCTCCTCTTCGTCCGGCCAGCAGCGCCGCCGGTCGATCGCGAGCGCTGGCAGCTGGCGCGTGGCCTCGACAGCCTCGTCAAGGACGCCCGGCCGCGACGGATGTCGACGATCTGGGTGGTGCCGCCGATCATCCACCCGGACGTCGCCCGGGCCTGCCTGCCGTCCGCCCGCGACCTGGCCGCCGCCCTGCGAGACCCGGACGCGGACGTCGATCGCGGCGGTCGTGGCCGACGTGCGCTGGTTCCTCACCGATGGCCGCTCGTCGCCCCTCTACGGCTTCGTGCCGCAGGACGCAGCCCTGGTGCTCGCCGACCTCGGGCACCGCGCCGGCGTGCCCGACGACGAGTACGACTAGCGACTGCCGAGGCGCGCCTCGGCGAGGTCGCCGTACAGCTCGCGGCGCCGCTCGGCCGCGGAGCGCGATCCGTCCCGGGCAGCGGCGCGCGCGTCCTCGAGCATGCCGTCGAGCTCCCGGCGCAGCAAGGCGGGCGCCTCGGGCAGCACGGCGGTCAGCGGCACACCGCGCCGCTGGGCCTCCCGGCGGGCGGCGAGCACCGCGACCACGCCCGCCGCGATCCCGGCCAGCATCACGAGCCGCAGCAGGCCCGCGATCACCCGGCGTCGCGCGCCCGGCGCTCGGCGCGGCGCGCCCGGAAGCTGGAGGTCGCGCCGCCGATCCAGGCGGACGCCTCGGCGACCTTGCCGATCGGCACCTCCGCGACGCGCCCGACGCGGCGCACGGTGCGGTCGGCGGACTCCACGCCGTCGGCGGTCGTGACGAGGATGCGGTCGACGTGCTCGAGCTCGCGGTTGACGTTGTCGACGGTGCGTCGACACCTTCGTGATGACCGGGACGCCCTCGCGGTCGACGTTCGTCAGCAGCGTGTTCATGCGATCGAGCGTCGACGCCAGGCGGACGAGCACGAAGGTCAGCGAGAGGCCGGTCAGGACGAGGAAGAACGCCGCGGCCGCTCGCAGCACGTCGCCCCAATCCATGCGCGGATGCTACAGGACGACCCCGCCGGCTCAGCGGCCGCGCACCGCGTCCGCGAGCACCTCGAGCAGGCGGTCGACGTCCGCCTCGTCGTTGTAGACGTGCGGCGCGACGCGGACGGCGTCGCCGCGCACGGAGACGTAGACGCGGGCGGCGGCGAGCCGCGCGGCGAGATCCTCCGGCGCGCCGCCCGGGAGGCGCAGGCCGAGCAGGTGGCCGGCGCGATGCGGGCGGGCCACCGGCACGAGGCCGAGCTCCTCCGCCCCGGCGGCGATCCGCTCGTTGAGGAGCGCGCTGCGGGCGCCGACGCGGTCCTGGCCCCACTCCGAGGTGCAATTGAACGCCGCGGTGGCCGCCGGCAGCAGGGCGAAGTTCGCGCGCTGGCCGACGTCGTAGCGTCGCGCCCCGGGCTGCAGCGCTCCGGCATCCTCGACCAGGCGGGCGAAGTCCTCGCTGCCCTCCCGTGCGATCCAGTTGTGCTCGACGGGCGTGCCTGCGCGGTGCTCGGGCGCGAACCAGGCGAAGCCGGTGCTGTACGGCCCGAGCAGCCACTTGTAGGCCGCGCAGATCAGCACGTCCGGTCGCACGACCGTGATGTCGACCGGCAGCGCCCCGAGCGACTGGGTCACGTCGACCACGAGGGCGGCACCGACCGACCGCGCGGCATCGCCGATGCGGACGAGGTCGAACAACGCGCCATCCGCCCAGTGGCAGTTCGGGACGGCGACGATGTGCACGCGGGCGTCGATGGCCGCCAGCACGGCCGATGTCCAGTCGTCGTCGGCCGGCCGTGCCACCGTCACGACCTCTGCCGCGCAGGCCATGGCGTGCGCGCGCCAGCCGTCGACGTCCGACGGGAAGTCGCCGGCCGGCACGACGATCCGGCGGCCGCGGGGAACCGGCAGGTTGCGCATGGCGAGCGCCACGCCGTAGCTCACCGCGGGCACGATCGCGATCCCCTCGGCGTCGCCCCCGACGAGTCGCGCCGCCGCCTCGCGGAACGCCTCCGCGCCGCTGAAGAAGTCCGCCGGCCGGATCTCCCACGGCCGGGCCTTCGCGCGCAGCCCAGCCTCGCCGGCGGCGACCACGTCGTGGGCGAGGGGGCCCATGTACGCGGCGTTCAGGTAGGCAACGTCGCGCGGCATCTCGAAGCGGTCGCGCTGGCAGGCGAGGGCCTCCACAGCCAGCAGGATCGCACGCTACGGTCCCGGCGTGTCCCGGCCGTACGAGACCGAGCTCCGCCCGCGCTCGCCGTTCCATCTCGCAGCCTCCGCGCGGTTCCAGGGCTGCGGCACGCGGACGTTCCGGGAGGGCGTCCTGCGCGTCGCGTTCCGCGCCGGCGGCGACCCGGCGCGTGCCGTGGTGACGCAGCGCGCCGACGGCCGGCTGCTGGTCCGCGTCGAGGCGGCCGACGTGCCCGCCGCGATCGACCACGTGCGCTTCGCCCTCGGCACCGACGACGACATCTCGCCGTTCCTGGAGCGCGCGGCCGCCGATCCGCTGCTGGGCAGCGTGGTACGCCGCCAGCGCGGCCTGCGACCGCTGCGCCTGTCGAGCGTCGCCCACGCCGCGCTGCGCGCGATGGCCGGCCAGTTGATCACGTCGAGCGAGGCCCGGCGCATCGAGCGGGCCGTGATCGCGACGACGATGCCGCGCGACCGCGACCTGCGCCTGCCGCCGTCCACGGCCGACCTCGCCGCCCTGACGCCGGCACGGCTGGAGCGCGTGGGGCTGGCCGGTCGGCGCGCCGCCGCACTCGTCCGGGTCTGCCGGACCCTGGAGCTCGAGCGCCTGCACGAGCACCCCACCCCGGCGGTCGTCCGGCGCATCGTCCGCGAGCCCCAGCTGGGCCCGTGGACGGCCGGCGTGATCTGCCTCGAGGGTCTCGGCCGCTACGAGCACGGGCTGGTCGGCGACCTCGGGCTGATCCGCCTCTGCGAGCGCCAGCTCGGGCGGCCCGCGACGGCGGACGACACTGCGGCGCTGCTCGCGCGCTGGGGCGAGTGGGCCGGCCTGGCGAGCACCTACTACCTGCACCACCCGCTCGCGGGCACGCGCGGCGAGAAGGCCCGGGCTCGCGCAGTGCCTGGCTGAACGGCCCGGGCGACGGCGCCGGGACCGCCGCGATCAGCCCGGCAGGCCGACGACGACGCACGGCCGATCGGGCGCCGTCACGCGTCCTCGGGGGCGACGATCGTTCCGGCGCCGACCACGGCGTCGCCGTCGTAGAGCGCGGCCGTCTGCCCAGGCGCGACGCCGAACGCCGGCTGGTCGAGATGCAGCTCGAGGCCGCCGCGGACGTGCGCCACACGGGCCGGTACGGCCGGCGAGCGGTAGCGGAGCTTCGCGTCCACGCGCGACCGCGGAACGTGCAATTGCACATCGTGGAGGCGCACGCGACGCGTGCCCAGCCGCGCCCGCGGCGCCACCACGACGACGTTCGTCGGCACGTCCGTGCGCAGGACGTACAGCGGCTCGGTGCCGGTCACCCGGACGCCGCGGCGCTGCCCCGTCGTGAAGCCGGCCGCGCCGTCGTGGCGTCCCAGCTCCCGTCCCGCCTCGTCCATGACCGCGCCGTCGGCGAACGGCACGCCGGCGCGGCGCAGGAAGCCGCGGTAGTCGCCGCCCCCGAGGAAGCAGACCTCCTGGCTCTCGGGCGCGTCGGCGGCGGCCAGGCCGAGGGCACGCGCCCGCGACCGCGTCTGCTCCTTCGTCGAGACCCCGAGCGGGAAGCCGACGCGCTCCAGGGCCTCCGGCCGGAGCCGGGCGAGCATGTAGCTCTGGTCCTTGCGCGCATCGACGCCGCGTGCGACGACCGGCACGCCGTCGAGCTCGGCGACGCGGGCGTAGTGCCCGGTCAGCAGGCGCTCGCCTCCGAGACGCGTGGCGGCGTCGAGCAGCGCATCGAAGCGGAAGTCGCCGTTGCAGCGCACGCAGGGGTTCGGCGTCGCGCCGGCGGCGTAGTCGGCCACGAAGGGCTCCACGATCGCGTCGTGGAAGGACTCGCGCAGGTCGAGGGCGAGGTGCGGGACGCCGCGTGCGTGGCAGGCGTCCCGCGCGCGACGGACGGCAGTGGGCGCGCAGCAGGCGCGCTCCGGGTCGGGCGCCTCGGGATCGATCCAGAGGCGCAGCGTCAGGCCGACCGTCTGCCCTCGCGTGGCCGACTCGGCGAGCACCAGCGCGGAGTCGACGCCGCCGCTCATGGCGACGATGGCTCGGCCGGCGCCCGCATCGACCGTCGCGCCGCGCGCGAGCGCATCTCCCAGCGCTGCCGCAAGGGCATCGACGGCGACCTCGACGTGCGACCGCGCAGCGGCCTCGAGGCCGACCGCATCGACCACCGCGTCCGTTCCGAGACGTGCCGCATCGAGGAGGGACACACCCTCCGCCCGTGCGGCCAGCCAGGCGGCCGCGGCGGTCGCCGCCGGGCACGCATCGGCGCCGAACCGGACCCGCGCGAGGCGCCCGCGCTCCAGGGCCACGGTGAAGCGCACCCGGTCGCCGCACAGCAGGCCGCCCGCGACGCCCTCGCCGTCGGGACGTTCGACGGCGCCGGCGCGGGCGAGGTCGATCACGACGCGGCGGCGAGCATGCGCGCGGCCTCGGGCAGCACCTCACCGAGCGCGGCGACGAACGTGTCGATCTCCTCGGCCGTGGTCTCGGGGCCGAGCGACACCCGCAGCGCACCGCGGGCGGCGTCGGCGTCGAGGCCCATCGCTACGAGGACGTGGCTCGGCGCCGGGTCGCCGGACGAACAGGCGGAACCGGCGGCGACGGCGATCCCGTGGCCATCCAGCAGGTGGACCAGCATGTCGCCCCGTGCGCGCGTGAGCAGCGCCGCATGGCCGGGTAGACGTGGCGCACCCGCGCCGGCGACGGGCAGGCCGACCGCCGCGGTCATGCGGTCGCGGAGCGCGGCACGCGCGGCCCACTCGGCGCTGTCGCCCTGGCGCAGCTCGAGCGCCGTCGCGAGCCCAACGGCACCGGCGACGTTCTCGGTGCCCGGGCGCAGGCCGCGCTCCTGACCGCCGCCGCGCACCGTCGCCTGCAGCGACGCGATGCCGCGACCTGCGAGGACGCCGACTCCCTTCGGGCCGCCGAGCTTGTGGGCGGCGAGCGTGACGGTGACCTCGCCGGGCAGGGAGCCGACCTCGACACGGACGCCTGACGGGGCCTGGACGGCGTCCAGGTGCAACGGGACGCCGCGGTCGGCGCAGATGGCCGCGACCGTCTCGACCGGCTGCACGACGCCCGTGACGTTGTTCGCCCACATCACGCACGCGAGAACGTCCCCGGGCAGCACCAGGTCGGCGAAGGCTCCGAGATCGAGCAAGCCGTCGGCCCCGACCGGCGCCCACACGACCTCCCACCCGCGCTCGCCGAGCGCGCGTAGCGGCTCGCGCACGGCGGGATGCTCGACGGCGCTGGCGACGATGCGGCCCGGCTGGCCCAGCGTGCGGCCGTGCACCGCGATGTTGTCGGACTCCGAGCCGCCGCCGGTGAAGACGACCTCGTGCGGTGCGACGCCGAGCACGCCGGCGACCCGGCCGCGCGCGTCGGAGAGGCCGGCGCGGGCAGCCCGACCAGCCCAGTGGGGCTCGGAGGCGTTGCCGAACCGCTCCGAGAAGAACGGCAGCATCGCCTCCAGCACCGCCGGCGCGAGAGGAGTGGTTGCGGCGTGGTCGAGGTAGATCACACCGTCTGCAGCGTAGCGCTCCACCCTGCCGTGGCTCCGCCACCGGTTGAACCTGCTGAGCAGGTGGGCTCCCTGCCCGGACGGGCCCCTTCGCGAAGGAGCGCGGACGGGACGCCAGGATCCCAATGGGTATGACGTTGGCCCAAGCGCGGATGAGGCGGGCCTCGTACAGGGTCGAGCGGGTCGCAGTGTAGCGGTCGCTCGCCGCCGTGCGCTCGACCCATCGGGGGCTATCAGGGACTGCTGTGACGGACGTCCCAGCGGACGCCGCACGACGGCCACCGGCGGCGGCACCGCGGAGGTGCGATTGCACCGTCGCCGACCGCGTTCCGCGCGACTCCCGCGCCACCGGCGTGCGGTCCGTGCGAGAGACGTGCGGTTGGCCCGCGAGGCGGCGCCTACTGGCACGGAGCCACGACGCTCTGCGCGCTCCCGGTGACACGGTCTCGGGGCACGCTCGCCACATGACGATCAGCGCCTACAAGAACCGCAAGCTGCCGCCGGAGCGGCAGCTCTGCCTCGTTTGCCAGCTGAAGACGAGGCTGCCCGTCGTCGAGGTGCACCTGGACTACGACGTCTCGGTCCATCTCTGCACGGTCCATGCCTCCAGGGCGTTCCAGTCGATGCGACGCGGCCGGGACTTCGTGGTCACCATCGAGCGCGCCTGGCAGGCCGCGAACTGCCTCACGCCGAAGCGGCGCAAGGCACTCGCCGCGCATCGCGACCGGTTCCGCCGCGGCCGCCGCAGCGCGCCGCGACCGCCGGAGCCCGGCAAGCCCGGCTCCTACAACTGGAAGTTCCTGCGCGACCAGCTCGAGCGTCGCGCCGCGGCGGGCGAGGCGGTCATGAGCATCATCCGTGACCTCCGCGAACGTCACCAGCACGACGTCGCGGACATGCCGTCCATCAGCACGATGCGCCGCTGGTACCGCCAGGCCCGCTGGAAGCAGGGCGTACGCACGGCGCTCCGGCCCGGCTTCGAGCGCCGCGACGTCGCACATGCAAGCCGCGCCCAGCGCGCGCACGTCGACGAGTCCCACGGACGCGGAGCGCACGAGCGAGGCGCCAGCGGCCGACGCACCGGCGGGGACTCCACGCCGGCGGCGGGTGCGCGGCGCGACGTAGGGCAGCGGCGGTGAACCGCGCTCAGGCGGGCGCGGCGACCGGCACGGCCTCGACGGCCCGCACCGGGTGCTGCAGGAAGCGCGTTGCCAGGCTCGCGAACTCGTGCGGATCGCCGGTGGAGAGGAACGCGTACTCGCCGCGACGGGACGCCTCGTTGCCCCAGCCCTTCCGGCGCAGCGTCTCCGCGACCTCGCGGGCCAGCTCGTCCGCGGCGGCCACGAGCTCGACGTCCGGGCCGAGCTCCCGCTGGAGCATCTTGGCCACCAGCGGGTAGTGCGTGCAGCCGAGGATCACGGTGTCGACGCCCGCCTCGCGCAGCGGCTCGCAGGCGCGCTGCACCAGCGTGAGGGTGTGCTCCGAGACCGGCTGCTCGCCCTGGATGGCCTCCGCGAGCCCGGGACAGGGGACGGACACGAGCTCGATGCCGGCGTCGAGGTCGTGGATCGCCTCGTCGTAGCGCCCGCTCGCGACCGTCGCCTCCGTCGCGAGCAGCCCGACACGGCGGTTGCGCGTCGCCTGCCAGGCGGCGTGGGCCTCCGGCGTCACCACGCCCAGCACCGGGAGGCGGGCCTCGCGCTGCAGCGCCGGTAGCGCCGCGGCGGTCGCCGAGTTGCAGGCCACGACGACGAGCTTCACGCCACGCGCCTCGAGCAGGCCGTAGAGCTCGCGGGCGTAGCCGAGGAGCTCGTCACGCGAGCGCGGCCCGTAGGGGAAGCGTCCGGTGTCGCCGAGGTAGATGAAGTCCTCGTGCGGCAGGCGCACGAGGCAGGCGTCGAGGACGGTCAGCCCTCCCACCCCGGAGTCGAACATGCCGATCGGCGCGGAGCCCGTCACCTGCCTGAGGGTAGCCGGGCCAGCCGACGGCGCGAGACGGAGCCGCACGACGCGCACGCGACCAGCGCTCGTACCTCACGGCGTCGCTCCGACACGAACGGCTCCTCCCGGACCTCCGCGGTCTGCGCGCCGCACGCGTCGCAGCGCACGACGCTGCCGATCGGGAAGCGCTCGGCCGCGTCGGCCTCGCTCCGCTCGCGTCGCTCCTCGGCCTCGCGAGCCTTGCGCTCCGCCCCGGGTCTGAGCTCCACGAGTGCCCACGCGATGATCGCCAGGATGACGACGACGATGAGGACTGCGATCACGAGGCGGGCCACGGTCGTATCGTCACCGATTGGCGGCCTTCTAGGGAACCGTGCGCTCGCATGGAACACCGGGCGGCGACCCGACGCCAGGCTCCTGCGGACGATCGCGGACCCGCGCGGGCGATTGGAGGTCGTCCAACACCCGGTCGACGGCCGCGCCATCCCGCCGTCAGCGCCGCACGTCTGACCGCCTCTATCCTCGGCGCGTGTCCACGAGCGTCCGCATCGGCACCTGCTCGTGGGCCGACCAGGGCCTGCTGGAGAGCTGGTACCCGCCGGAGCTGAAGACCGCCGAGTCGAGGCTCCGCTACTACGCCGAGCGGTACGACACCGTCGAGGTCAACTCGAGCTACTACGCGATCCCGGACGGGCGCACCGCGGAGCGCTGGGCGGAGCGCACGCCGGAGGGCTTCGTGTTCCACGTCAAGGCCTTCGGGCTGATGACGGGCCATGCCGTGCAGCCCGAGCAGCTGCCGCCGGACCTGCGGCCCCTCGTTCGTCAGGTCACGTCGCGCGGGCACGTCGTGCCGGACGCCGACCTGCGGCGCCGCGTGTTCGAGCGGTTCCACCGCGAGCTCCAGCCGCTGCGCGACGCCGGCAAGCTCGGCGGCATCCTCATGCAGTACCCGCCGAGCTTCGCGCCGTCCGAGGACGCGTGGGAGGCGATCCGAGACGGACAGGCGCGGCTGCAGGGCGACGAGATGCTCGTCGAGTTCCGGCAGCGCGACTGGCTGGCCGGCGCCCAGCGCGAGACGACGCTCGACACGCTCGCCGACTGGGGTCTGACGTACGTGATCGTCGACGCCCCGGTGATCCGGGGCCCGAACGTCGCGGAGACCGTCGTGGCGAACACGTCGCCCACCGGCTACGTGCGGTTCCACGGGCGCAACGCATCCACCTGGAACGTGCGTGGCCGCTCCGCGAGCGAGCGCTTCGACCACCTCTACGACGCCGAGGAGCTCGCCGAGTGGGTCGAGCCGCTGCGAGCGCTGTCCCGCACCACGTCGCGTCTGTACGCCATGTTCAACACCAACAACCTCGACCAGGGCCCGCGCAACGCCGACCTGCTGCGCGACCTGTTGGTGCAATCGCACGTGCCGACGACCCCGCCGCCGGGTCCGCCCGCGGGCAGCCAGGAGTCGCTGTTCTGATCTAGGCCCGCTGCGGGCGCAGCTCCTTGCGCCACACGAACCGCAGCCCGGACCAGGTCTCGTCGACGGCGCAGACCTTCGTGTCGACCAGGCCCGACGGCAGGATCACCTCGCGCAGGACGTCCTCGGTGATGTCCGTTTGCACCTTGGACGCCTTCTTCGGCCACGACAGCCACAGCGATCCATCCGGCTCCAGGCGCCGGCCGAGCTCGAGGAACCGGCGCTCGACGACCCGCCGTTCCGTGGCGAAGAAGAGGATCACGTCGAGCGGCGCGCGCGCCTGCCGGCCGAGCGAGACGCCGTCCGGCAGCGGGTCGAGCAGCGCCTCGGCACCATCCGGCGCGTCGACCAGCGCGACACGCGCGCCCGGCTTGATGCCGAGCTTCTTCGCGAGCGGCGTCCCCGAGTAGCCGGCGGCCATTTGCACGCAGCGTACCCCGCGACGGCGCCGCCGATGAGATCCTGGCGGCGGGCCGGACGCGCCGGCCGCGGTAACCTTCGCGCCATATTCGCGATGCGATCAGGAGGCTCCGGATGAGCGCCACCATGCCCTCCGGCACCGAGGCCGGGACACGCGTCCTCGGCAACTACATCGGCGGCGCGTGGGTGCCGTCGACCGGTGCGGAGCAGCTCGACGTCACCAATCCCGCGACCGGCGAGGTGCTGGCACGCGTGCCCCTCTCGGGTCGCGACGACGTCGAGGCCGCGGTCGCAGCCGCGCGCGCCGCGTTTCCCGGCTGGCGCCGCAGGTCGACCATCGAGCGCGCCCGCTGGCTGTTCGGCTTCCGCCAGGCGCTCGAGGCGAACCAGGACGACCTGGCCCGCTGCGTGACGCGCGAGATGGGCAAGACCTTCCCGGACGCGCGGGCCGAGGTCGGCCGCATGATCGAGATGGTCGAGGCCGCGACCGCCATCCCGCAGACCATGCAGGGCCGCGTGCTCGAGAACGTCGCGACCGCCGTCGACTGCGAGACCATCCGCCAGCCGGTCGGCGTCTGCGCCGCGATCGTGCCGTTCAACTTCCCGGCGATGGTGCCCATGTGGTTCCTGCCCTTCGCCATCGCCTGCGGCAACACGTTCATCCTCAAGCCGTCGGAGCAGGTGCCGCTGACGCAGGAGCGCGTGTTCAACATCATCACGGAGCTCGGCGGGCTGCCGCCCGGCGTCGTGAACCTCGTCAACGGGTCGGTCGACGTCGTCAACGGCTTCCTCGACTCGCCCGGCATCGACGCCATCTCCTTCGTCGGCTCCGCCAAGGTCGCGAAGTACGTGTACCAGCGCGCCGCCGCCAACGGCAAGCGCGTCCAGGCGCTCGGCGGGGCCAAGAACTACATGGTCGTCATGCCCGACGCCGTCATGGACAAGACGGTCGACAACATCATCGGCTCCGCGTTCGGCGCGGCCGGCCAGCGCTGCATGGCCGGGTCGGTGATCGTGACGGTCGGCGACGCCAAGAAGCCGCTGCTCGACCTGCTCAAGGCGCGCACCGAGTCGCTGCACGTCGGCGACGGCATGGTCGAGGGCTCCGACGTCGGCCCGCTCGTCTCGCGCACGGCGCGCGACCGCGTCTCGGGCTGGATCGACAAGGGCGTGCAGGAGGGCGCGACCGTGCTGGTCGACGGCCGCTCGCCCGAGGGCGCCAACCCCGACGGCGCGTTCGTCGGGCCGACGATCATCGACGACGTCACGCCCGACATGGAGATCGCCCGCGAGGAGATCTTCGGGCCGGTGCTGTCGGTCATCCACGCCGAGTCGCTCGACGACGCGATCGAGATCATCAACGGCAGCCGCTACGGCAACGGCACGTCGATCTTCACCGAGTCGGGCGCCGCGGTCCGCAAGTACCGCCACGACGTCGAGGTCGGCATGGTCGGCGTCAACATCGGCGTCGCCGCGCCGGTCGCGTTCTTCCCGTTCTCGGGCTGGAAGGACTCGTTCTTCGGCGACCTCCACGCGCACGGCACCGACGCCGTCGACTTCTACACGCGCAAGAAGACCGTCACGTCGCGCTTCTTCTCGGGCGGCGAGACCGGCAAGTTCTTCGTCGAGCAGGGAGAGCGTCGCTGATGGCGACCGTCGACCAGTCCACCGAGGCGCAGGTCCGCAAGGACGATCGCGAGCACGTCTTCCACTCGTGGAGCGCGCAGGGCCTGATCAACCCGCTGCCCGTCGCCGGCGCCGAGGGCTGCTGGTTCTGGGACTACGAGGGGAACCGCTACCTCGACTTCGCCTCGCAGCTCGTCAACGCGTCGATCGGCCACCAGCACCCGAAGATCGTCCAGGCGATCAAGGACCAGGCCGACCGTCTCTGCACCATCGCGCCCAGCCTCGCGAACGACAAGCGCGGCGAGCTGGCCCGCCTCCTCGCCGAGCTCGCGCCCGGCGACCTCGACATGGCGTTCTTCACCAACGGCGGCGCCGAGGCCAACGAGAACGCCATGCGGATGGCGCGACTGCACACCGGCCGCAACAAGATCATGGTGCAGTACCGCTCCTACCACGGCGCAACGCACGGGGCGATCATGGCGACCGGCGATCCGCGCCGCTGGCCGTCCGAGCCGGGGCAGGCCGGGTTCGTGCGGTTCGCGGGCCCGTACCTCTACCGCTCGTCGTTCCACGCGACGACGCCGGAGGAGGAGTGCGCCCGCGCCCTCGCCCACGTCGAGGAGATCCTGCAGTACGAGGGCCCGCAGACCGTGGCCGCCATCATGGTCGAGCCCATCGTCGGGACCAACGGCATCCTCGTGCCGCCCGACGGCTACCTGCAGGGGCTCCGCGAGATCACCCGCAAGCACGGGATCCTGCTGATCTGCGACGAGGTCATGGCGGGCTTCGGCCGCGCCGGCGCGTGGTTCGCCTCCCAGATCTGGGACGTCGAGCCGGACCTCATCACCTGCGCCAAGGGCATCAACTCGGGCTACGTCCCGCTCGGCGCGGTGCTCATCTCGCAGAAGGTCGCCGACACCTTCCGCGAGCGGCCCTATCCCGGCGGCCTCACCTACTCGGGCCACCCCCTCGCCTGCGCGGCGGCGGTGGCGTCGATCGAGGCCTACAAGGAGGAGGGCATCGTCGAGCACGCGTACGCGATCGGCGCCGAGGTGCTCGGCCCGGAGCTGCACGCGCTGATGGAGCGCCACCCGTCCGTCGGCGAGGTCCGCGGCCGCGGCTGCTTCTGGACGCTCGAGCTCGTGCAGGACCGCCGAGACGCGCGAGATGCTCGTGCCCTTCAACGCCGGCGGGGCCGCGGCCGCGCCGATGACCGAGTTCGTGAAGTTCTGCCTCGGCAAGGGCCTCTACCTGTTCACGCACTGGAACAAGGTGATGGTCGTGCCGCCGCTGGTGATCACGCCCGACGAGGCGCGCCAGGGCATCGCGATCCTCGACGAGGCGCTCGCCATCACCGACCGCGCCGCGGCCGGCGCGTAGCGATCCGACGCATCCCGGGGACGGCGCGCGCGCCGTCCCCGGGATGTGCAATTGCACGTTCGTCAGCCCTGGTAGGGCGGCGCCTCGCCCCAGCCCCAGCGCGGCACGGGCGCCGCGGGCGGCGGCGCGGCGCCGGGCTGCGAGTTGCCGAGCGCGAGTCGGGTGCCCCACTCGACGTAGGCGACGAACGCCGAGCGGAACTCGGGGTCCGACGGCAGCTCGGCCTCGTCGGCGGCGTCCGTGATCATGGTCACCCAGCGCCGCCGCTGGGTCTCGGTGATGGCGAGGCCGAGGTGCTTGTGCAGCATGTGCGGGTAGCCGCCGTGCTCCTCGGTGTACCGCGGCGGCCCGCCGAAGACCTCCGCCAGCCAGGTCGCGACGTGCTGGGGGTGGTGCTCGTCCATGCCCGCAAAGACCGGGGCGAGGATCTCGTCGTTCCGCACGCGGCGGTAGAAGACGTCGGTCAGGCGATCGAAGGCCGCCTGGCCGCCGGCCCATTCGTAGACGGTCGGAGTCGCGCCCTGCATCAAAGCCTCCGGGTCGGATCGGGACGGATCGGGAGCCGCGCTAGGCGGCGAGCTCCGCGGGGGTCGCCACGAGCGTCAGCCTATCGGCGTCGCGCGCGACCTCGAGGGGCAGGTCGCTGCCGATGCGCTCGGCCGTCAGCAGGCGCTGGAGGTCGGTCGCGTCAGCCACCGGCAGGCCGTCGACCGCCAGCACCAGGTCGCCCGGGCGCAGGCCGGCGCGCTCTGCCGGGCTGTCCTCGACAACCTCCACGACCTCGAGCGCGTACGTCGGCGCCTCCGGTCGCAGCAGGCGCGGCGGCAGCGGACGGCGCCCGCCGGCGATGCCGAGGTAGGCGCGGCGCACGCGGCCATCGGTCATGAGGGCGCCGACGATGCCCCGCGTGGTCGCGTCGATCGGCACGGCCAAGCCGAGCCCGACGCCGGCCACGGCGGTGTTCACGCCGACGACGCGGGCCTCGGCGTCCGCGAGCGCACCGCCGGAGTTGCCGGGGTTGAGGGCAGCGTCCGTCTGGATCACGCCGTCGATCAGGCGCACCGTCTCGCCGGCCCGCGCGGGCAGGGCACGGCCGAGTCCGGAGACGACGCCGGTCGTGACGGAACCGGCAAAGCCGTGCGGGTTGCCGATGGCGACGACGAGCTGGCCCACGCGGAGCTCGGCCGCGTCGCCGAGCGCCGCCGGCGCCAGGCCGCGCGCCTCGGTGCGCAGCACCGCGAGGTCGGACAGCGGATCGGTGCCGACGATCTCGAAGCCCGCCTCGGTGCCGTCCGTGAACAGCGCCGACCCGCGCCGGTCGCGCCCCGCGACGACGTGGGCCGACGTCAGCAGGAAGCCGTCCGGCGTGAGCACGACGGCGCTCCCGGCGCCGGCCGGCACGCGCCCGTCGCGGCGCTGACGGGTCACCCGCAGCGAGGCGACCGACGGGCTCAGGCGCTCGACGACGCCGACGACGAGCTCGGAGAAGGGGTCGAGGGCGCGCATCGTCACTCCCAGCGGACGAGCACGTCGCGCTCGTCCGCGCCGCGCACGACCCGCAGCGCGAGGTCGCCCTCGGTGGCGTCGATCGCCGCGAGCAGCGCGTCGACGCTCGTCAGCGGCGCGTCGCCCGCGGCGACCAGGAGGTCTCCGCTCTCGAGGCCGGCGGTCGCGGCGGCCGACGCGTCGGCGACATCCTGCAGCAGGAGGCCGTCGCGCTCCGGCAGTCCGACGGCGCGCCGTAGCCGCCGCGCCGCGCGCGGATGTGCAATTGCCACACCGAGCGTGCGGACGGCACCGGCCCGCCCCTCGGCGAGATCGTCGAGGTGGCGCCGTAGCGCGATCGTCGCCGGCTGCGCCAGCAGGAACCCGCCGTCCAGCCGCGCGGTGCTGAATCCGAGCAGCGCGCCGTTGGCGTCGAGCAGCGGGCTGCCGGAAGCGCCGCGCGGCAGCGGCGCGGTGTGGACGAACCCCGGATCGCCCAGGCGGCCGCGGGGGCCGCGCAATCGCTCGCCGACCGCGGCGATCTCGCCGCGCGTCGCGTGCAGCGGGCGACCGGAGGGCCGTGCCACCGCGATGACGCCGTCGCCGAGCTGCGGCGTCGGGTCAGCGTCCGGCCAGGCGATCGGCGCGGCGTCGCCGGTGTCGGTCGCGAGCAGGGCCAGCGTGCGGTCGGGGTCGTGTGCGACGAGGGTCGCGGGCACGACGTCACCGTCGGCGCGCACCACGGCGAGGCGTTCGGCGCGCACGCCGTGGGTGCCGATGAGGACGCGGCCGGGCGCGAGCACGACGCCGGAGCCCCGGCCGCCGCGCGCGATGGCGACCAGCGAGGGAGCGACGACGTCGACGAGCCCGCCGAGCGTCTGCGGGGAGCGAGTCTGATTCATAGTGACTTGCAAGTTACAAGTAACTACGGTCGCCGTCAACTCATGCGGGTGCCAGCGCCGGCACCGTCGCGATCACCGTGGTGCCGTGGCCGGGGGCGCTCGTGACGTCCAATTGGCCGCCGACGGCCTCGAGGCGATCGGTCAGCCCGCGCAACCCGCTGCCGCGCATGGGCTCGGCGCCGCCCACGCCGTCGTCGGCGATCTCGATGACGATGCGCCCGTCGTCCCGCCAGGCGCGGATGGACACGGCGCTGGCCTCGGCGTGCTTCGTCACGTTGGCGAGCGCCTCGCACGCCGTGAAGTAGAGCGCCGCCTCGTGCGCCGGGGCCAGCCGAACGTCCAATTGCACGTTCAGATCGACCGGCAGCGGCGCGCGATCGGCGACGAACTGGAGCGCCGCGCCGAGCCCGCGCTCCGTCAGCATCGCCGGGTGGATGCCCCGGGCCAGCTCGCGGAGCTCCTCCAGCGCGGTCGCGAGCTCCACCGAGCAGGCGTCCAGTGCCGCGATCGTCGCGTCGGCGTCGCCGGCCGTCCGGCGCGCCAGCTGCAGCCGCAGCGCGAGCGAGACGAGCCGCTGCTGGGCCCCGTCGTGCAGGTCGCGCTCGATGCGGCGCCGGGCGGCGTCGGCGGCCTCCACGATGCGCACGCGGGACTCGGTCAGCTCGCGCCGGGCCTCCGCATTGGCGACCGCCTGGCCGACGAGCTCCGCGAACGCGCCCAGCCGCAGCTCCGTGCTCGGCGGGAACGGCCGGTCGCTCACCGTCGACAGCGAGATCGAGCCCCAGACCCGGCCGTCGACCACGATCGGCGCCGCGACCGCGGCGTGGATGCCCAGCGCCCGCAGCGGCCCGTCGATGCGCTCGACCTCGATCTCGTCGTAGGAGTCCACCCGCGCCGGCGCGCCCGTCTGGTACACACGGCCCGTCGCGCTCTCCAACGCGAGGTCGACCCGCAGACCCTTCGGCACGCCGAGCGCGTCGGGCGTGTGCCAATCGGACACAGCGACCCCGACCGCACCCTCGAAGCGGAAGAGCGTGGACGCCGTGGCGCCGAACAGCGGGCCTGCCTCGTCGGTGACGACGGCGAAGAT
Source organism: uncultured Actinomycetota bacterium (assembly GCA_963767885.1). Lineage (GTDB taxonomy): Bacteria > Actinomycetota > Thermoleophilia > Gaiellales > F1-60-MAGs149 > CAVYFW01. The sequence continues at coordinate 44,498 of CAVYFW010000023.1, read as the reverse complement.
CTCGTCCGGCGTGCGCTGCTGGGCCACGGCCGTCGCGACGCGGCGCAGCGCGGCCTGCTCGTCGAGCCGCAGGTCGCCGGGCCCGTCGCCGGGGCTCGTGCCGGACGCCACAGCGGGCGATGTTCGCACATGCGCGGGCACTCCGACCGTACCATTGCTGCGGTGGCCGACCCGCTCGACGACGCGCTGGCCCAGGTCGGCGACCGCTGGACGCTCGCGGTCGTACGCGCTCTGCTGGCGGGGCCGCGGCGGTACTCCGACCTGTCCGCGGCGATCGACGGCATCGCCCCCAACACGCTCGCCGACCGGCTCCGACGGCTGGAGCGCGACGGGCTCGTGCTGGCCCGGGCGTACTGCGAGCGCCCGCCGCGCTACGAGTACGAGCTGACGCCGGACGGGCAGGCGCTCGCCCCGGTCATCGCCGCGCTCGGCGCGTGGGCCGCGCGGCACGCGCTGGGCGCCGACACCGAGGACGACGACGAGCAGCCGGTCGTGATCTGAGCCCGCGCGGCAGGGTCAGCTGCGGCGGACGGTCAGCTCGTAGACGCCGCCGACGCGCCCGCTGTGGGCGGTGACCTGGATGTAGCCGACCCCCATGCCGCGCGACGGGCCGCGCAGCGTGACCGTCTCCACCCGCAGCCCGCGCTTGCGGCTGCGGCCCAGCGGCTGCTCGTCCGGCCGGTCGTAGAACCCGGTGCCGCTGACGTTCGCGTTCCAGATCGTGAGGTCGACGTCGTCGTCGAGCGGACGCAGCGTGAACGTGAGGCGCGAGTTCGCCGGCGCCGCGATCCGGTACAGATCCACGGGATCCTCGATCGCGTCGACGGAGGCGACGATGGCCCGCGCCACCTTGCGCGGCCGCGGGCCGAGCAGGAACTGGTCGGGCCGCCCGAAGACCGTGCCGTCCACGAGCACCGTGTCCTCGTTCGGCTCCATCAGGTCCGCCGCCGGCGCCGGCTCGTCGAGCGCCGTGCGCACCGAGAGGATGCCGTATCCCGTCTCGTCGTCGTAGCCGGCCGGCCCGACGTCCCGGGCGCTGGAGCGCAGGATGCCCTCCACCTGGCCGACGTTGAGCGACGGGCGCGCCGACCAGACGAGCGCGGCGGCGCCGGCCACCAGCGGCGACGAGAAGCTCGTCCCCTGCGTCTGGCACCACTGGTTCGTCGGGTCGCAGCCGCCCTCCTCGGCGCCGAACGGCGCCGGGCGCGCCAGCACGAGCTCCTCGCCCGGCGCGGCCACGTCGTTGTACGGCTGCACGTTGGAGAAGGTCGCGCGCGTGTCCGCCTGCGTGCTGGCAGCGGCCGTGAACACGTGCGGCGTCCCCGCGGGCGCCTCGTACGGGTTGGGGTCCTTCGGGTCGTCGAACTCGTTGCCGGCCGCCGCCACGAACAGGAGCCCGAAGCCGTAGCCGCGCGCGATGCCCAGGGCCTCCGCGCGCACGCCGGCCTCGACGAAGCGCTGGTTCGGCAGGGTCGAGTCGAAGCTCATGTTGACGACGCTGTAGCGCCTGCTCACGCCGCGCCGGATCGCCTTCAGCTCCTGGGCGATCGGGAAGCCCTCGTCGCCCCCGGCGTCCCACATGCCGAGCCCCACCGTCGGGAACACGCCGCTGATCCCCTGGCCGTTGACGGGCGCCGCCGCGATGGACGCCACACGCGTGCCGTGGTCGCGGCCCGACTTCTTCGGCGCGAACCGGACGTCCTGCTTGTTCTCCAGCACCGTGGCGGGACGGCCGGCGAACTCCGGGTGGGCGACGTCGAGCCCCGCGTCGATGATCAGGAGCCGCTTGCGCGGCGGCGGCAGGTCGATGCCCTCGGCGTCGACGTTGTCCTTCCACCACTCCGTGACCGCGAGCGGGTCCGAGCCCGGGATCGCGCGCAGCTCGCGCCGCGTGTCCAGCCCCGCGTCGTGCAGCAGGCCCCGCGCGAGCAACCGGTCGCGCAGCGCGGGCCCGCGGCTCGCGTCGACGTGCCAGACGCCGATCTCCGGGTACACCGCTCGCGCACCGGCCCGTCGCATCAGCGCGGCTGCGCTGCCGCGGACGGTGAAGAGGTAGCCGTCCGGCGCGTCGAACTGCAGGGGCCGCTTCGCGTCGGCGAGGTACATGCCGCCGGCGAGCGGCAGCGCGCGGCGCCCGGCGACCTTCAGCGCGGCCCGGCGTGCCGCGAGGTCGGCGCGGCGCTCGGCCGCGCTCTGCAGGCGCAGCTCCTGCCCGCCGCAGTCGAACGCGCGGGCGCCCGGTCCGCTGCACGTACCGGGGGCCGCCGCTGCTCCACCGGCGAACGTCGCGCACCCCGCCAGGACGCCGACGGCCGCCCCGACGAACCGCCTCGAGCGGTGACGACCCCCATGGGCATCAGCATAGGGCACGTCCTCTATGCTGGGTTCGTGGGTCGTCGGGGGGCAGTCGTCGCCGTCCTGGTCGCGCTGGTCGCGACCCTCGCCGCCGCGTCCTCGGCGAGCGCCGCGAGCCTGGTGTTCGTGCGCGCGGGCGACCTCTTCGCGGTCAACGTCGACGGCAGCCAGCTCCGCCTCATCGCCAACGGCCCCGAGGCGTTCGCCTCGCCGTCGGTGGCGGCGGACGGCACCGTCTGGGCCATCAACGGGCGCACCATCGTCCAGATGGCGCCGAGCGGCCCCGTCCTGCGCGTCATCGCGCTGTCGCTGGCCGACGCGCCCGTCGACCTCGACCTCTCGCCGGACGGCACGCGCCTCGCCGTCGAGCTCCAGGGCAGCACCGCGCCGGGCGTCTACATCGTCTCGACGGCAGACGGCACGGTCGCACCCAAGTCCTACCCGGGGCTCGTGCGGCCGGCCTGGCTCGCCGACGGCCAGCTGCTGGTGCACCGCCCGGCCGCCGCCCCCGGCGGAGCGGCGGCCCTCGTCGCGAACGTGACGGCCGCGACCGACCCGCAGCAGTGGTTCGTCGACACCGCCAGCCTCCCGACCGATGGCGACGTGAGCGCCGACTTCACGCTCGGCGCCTGGACGAACGGCGGCACGGGCGTCGTCGTCCGCCAGCTGGCGGGCCCGCCGCCGGCCCAGCCGACCGGCGCGACGTGCTCCTACACGCTGCGCCGCGATCGGGCCGGTCATCCAGCCGAATGCCCACGCCCTCGCGTTCACGAGCGACGACGGGATCTGGCTGGTCGCCCAGCCCGAGGTCGGCGCCACGTGCGGCGACGCCGTCCGCGTCATCACCGCGACCGAGGTGCGCGACGTCGCGTGGAACCCGCTCGACCTGGGCCCGGGCCCGCCGCCGCTCCCCGCCGACGGCAAGGCGCGCCTCAGCGGGCTCGCGCTCGCCGCCAAGTCGTTCCCGGCGGCGACCGGCACGACCCTCGGCGGCACCGCGAGCTCGGCCGGCACCGTCACGATGACCGTGGTCAAGCTGAACCCCGGGCTGCGCAAGGGCCGCTCGTGCGTCGCGTCGGCCAAGAAGGGCAAGAAGCTGCAGCGCTGCACCGTGCGCACCGTCGTCGGCGCCCCCGTGCAGCTGCCCGTCGTCGCCGCCGGCGCCTTCGCGCTGCCGGTCGCTCGTCCGGACCTCACGCGCGGCTCCTACGAGCTCGCGGTCGCGCTGACGGACGCCATCGGGCGCGTGTCCGTCGTCAAGCGCCTGCCGTTCAAGATCCCGTAGCTCAGGCGACGACGGCGAGCGCCGCCGCCGCGGCGCGCGCGCCGGCCTCCGCAGCGCCGCCGATGTAGCTCGGCATCGACGAGGCCTCGGCGCCGGCGGGGACGATCCGGCCGGCCGGGCGGGCGAGCGCGTCGCGGAAGCGGGTCAGCTCGCCCGTGCGGTACACGAGGTACGAGCCGCCCGTCCACGGCGCCTCGTTCCAGGCGTCCAATCGCACCGCCCGCGGGCGCTCCGGGAACGGCCCGAGCAGGTCTTCCAGGGCGCGCAGCACGGCGCCTGGCCGCGCCGCGGGCGCGAGCCGGTAGAGCCCGTGGGCCGCCGCGGCGCCTGCGAAGCACGCGAGGGTCGCGCCCTCCGCCGTCACGCGCGCCTCGTACACGTGGCCGCACGCCGTGTCGGTCGCCGCCGGCAGCGGCGCGTCGGCGAGCTCGCGCCACCACGGGCCGTCGAACGTGACGTGCGCCTTGACGACGTGGCCCATCCGGACGGTCGCGAGGGCCTCGAGGCGCGCCGGGTCGAGCAGCGGCTGCACGGCGAGCGCGCGCCACGCCGTCACCGGCAGCGCGACGATCGCCGTCCGAGCGTGCAATTGCACCCCGGCGCGCGTCTCGACCTCGACGCCGTCCCCGGTGGCGCGCAATGCCGTCACCGGAGCGTGCAATTGCACGCGGTCGCCGAGCGCGCAGCGCGCCGCCGCGTCGAGCGCCGTGGCCCCGCCGGCGAGCCGGAGCGAGAGGCGGCCGTCGTGCGGGCCGCGGTGCACCTGCTTCGCCGCCATCGCCAGGAGCGACATCTCGGCGATCGGCACGGTCGAGCCGCCGATGCCCAGGAGCGCCTCGGCGACGGCCAGCCCGTCGCGATCGGCGCCGTGCTCGGCCAGCCGATCGGCCAGCGACGTCGCGTCGAGGGCGCCCGCACCGTCCAGCTCCCACGGTGCAACGGGATCGATGCGGGCCGCGAGGTCGTCGAGGTCGCGCTCGAGCGCGGCGATCGGATCGACGGCCGCGGCGGGCAGGTCGCGGCCGTGGCGCCGGATGCCGCCGACGTCGACGAGCCCGACGCCGAGCGTGCCCGTGCGGTGGCCCGCGCCGTCCTGGCTCGCCGGGGCCGTCGCGACGCCGAGCCGCTCCAGCAGCGGCAGGAGCGCGCCGTCCGGTGCGGCGTCGAGGAACTCGCCGCCGCGCTCGACCGCGACGCCGCCGACCGCCGCCGTGGCGACGCGCCCGCCCAGGCGACCACGCGCCTCGAGCAGCACGACGTCGGCGCCGGCGGCGTGCAATTGCACCGCTGCGGCGATGCCGGAGACGCCGCCGCCGACGACGATCGCGTCGTGCACGGCCGACACCTGCGGAGGCGCCGGAGCGCTAGCTGCCGTAGCCCTCGGGCAGCGGGCCGACGTAGTCGACCGTCGGGCGGATCAGGCGGTTGTGCGCGAGCTGCTCGAGCATGTGGGCGCTCCAGCCGGCCGTGCGCGCGCAGGCGAACGTGGCCGGGTAGAGGTCGGGCGCCAGGTCGACGCCGCCGAGCACGGCCGCGGCCCAGTACTCGACGTTCGTCAGGAGCGGCCGGTTCGGGCTCTTCTCCGCCAGCAGGCGCAGCGCGACCTCCTCGACGTGGCGGGCCAGCGCCAGGCGCTCGTCCTCGCCGCCCAGCTCCTCGGCCACGCGGCCGAGCGCCCGGGCCCGCGGGTCGTACGCGCGGTACACGCGGTGCCCGAAGCCCATCAGCCGTTCACCGCGGTCGAGCGCGGCCCGCAGCCACGGCTCGGCGTTGTCGGCGGTACCGATCTCGTCGATCATGTGCGTCACGTGGCTCGGCGCGCCACCGTGCAGCCGGCCCTTGAGCGCGCCGACGGCGCCGACGAGCCCCGAGCCGATGTCGCTCAGCGTCGAGACGATGACGCGCGCGGTGAACGTGGAGGCGTTGAGGCCGTGCTCCGCTGCCAGCGTGAAGTACGCGTCGAGGGCACGCGCGAGCCGCCGGCTGCGGCGGCGTGCCCGTGAGCTTGAGGAGGTAGTTCTCCACCAGGTTGAGAGCTGGATCGGCCGCCACCGGATCGTGGCCCGCCCGCAGGCGCGCGTAGTCGGCCACGATCGCGGGCGCGGCGGAGATCGACCAGATGGCGTCCTCGCCGTCGCCGCCCTCCTCCATGCCGCGCAGCACGGCCCAGGCCGAGAGGCCCGTGCGCAGGGCGTCCATGGGCAGCGCGTTCTTGCCGATGTCGCGCAGCACCGCGAGCACCTCGGGCGGCGTCTCGAGGCCGGCGACCACGGCGCTACGCAGCTCGGCGAGCTCGTCGTCGTCCGGCAGGCGGCTGTGCCAGAGCAGATACGCCGTCTCCTCGAAGGTGGCCTCGACGGCCAGGACCTCGGCGTCGTGGCCGCGGTAGATGAGGCGGCCGGCGTCGCCATCGACGAGCGCGATTGCGGTCTGGCCGATCGACACACCCTCGAGGCCAGTGGAGGCCGGGGCGGGCTGACTGGATTGTTCGGGCGCCATTCGAGCCTCCGGGTTCGCGGTGCGAACGGCAGCGTAGGGCCGAGCGGGGTTCCCGCGTGCCGTTCGCCTGCGGGTCCTACCCTCGCGACAGCCGAGCCATGCGGGCGAGCGCTACACCTCGCTCGACCGGGCCCACAGGTTGATGCTGCTGTCCGTGGCGTACTGGTCGATCTCGGCGAGCTCGTCGGCCGTGAAGTCGAGCCGGTCGAGCGCCGCGAGGTTCGCCTCCAGCTGCTCCACGCTGGACACGCCGACGAGCGTCGACGTCATGCGCTCGTCGCGCAGCGTCCAGGCCAGCGCCATCTGCGCGAGGGTCTGCCCGCGGCGCTTGGCGATGCCGTTGAGCGTCCGCACCTTGTCCATGACCTGATCGCTCAGGAACTCCGCGGGCAGGAAGCGGTTCTCGCTCGCCCGGCTGCCCTCCGGGATGCCCTTCAGGTAGCGGTCGCTCAGCATGCCCTGGGCCAGCGGGGAGAAGCCGATGCAGCCGATGCCCTCCTGCCCCAGCACGTCGAGCAGGCCGTCCTCGATCCAGCGATTCAGCATCGAGTACGAGGGCTGGTGGATGAGCAATCGCACGCCCATGCCGCGCAGGATCTCGCCCGCCTCGCGGGTCTTGTCCGGCGCGTAGGACGACACGCCGACGTACAGCGCCTTGCCCTGCTGCACCGCCGTCGCGAGCGCGCCCATCGTCTCCTCGAGCGGCGTGTCGGGGTCGAAGCGGTGCGAGTAGAAGATGTCGACGTAGTCGAGCCCCATGCGCGCGAGGCTCTGGTCGAGGCTCGCGAGCAGGTACTTGCGCGACCCCCACTCGCCGTACGGCCCGGGCCACATGTCGTAGCCGGCCTTGGTCGAGATCACGAGCTCGTCGCGGTACGGCCGGAAGTCCTGATCGAGCAGGCGCCCGAAGTTCTCCTCGGCCGAGCCGGCGGGCGGCCCGTAGTTGTTGGCGAGGTCGAAGTGCGTGACGCCGAGGTCGAACGCACGGCGCAGGATCGCGCGCTGGCTGTCGAGCGACCGGTTGCGGCCGAAGTTGTGCCAGAGGCCGAGCGAGACCAGGGGGAGCTGCAGGCCGCTGCGGCCGCTTCGGCGGTACTGCATGCGCTCATAGCGGTCGTCGGCCGCGACGTACGTCATCGGGGCTCCTGGGAGGCGGTGAGGGCGGGAGCCGCAGCATAGGAGCGACGCCGCCGCCAGCCCGCAGCCGCCAGCATGTGCAGATGCACGCTCCGCAGTTCCGCTGCTTCGGCGACGGCGACCCGCTCTACGAGCGCTACCACGACGAGGAGTGGGGCTTCCCGGTACGCGGCGACGTCGCGCTCTACGAGCGGATCACGCTCGAGGCGTTCCAGTCGGGCCTCTCCTGGATCACGATCCTGCGCAAGCGCGACGCCTTCCGGCGCGCGTTCGGCGGCTTCGAGCCGGCGACGGTCGCGGCCTACGGCGAGGCCGAGGTCGAGCGCCTGATGGCCGACGCGTCGATCGTGCGCAACCGGGCCAAGATCGACGCGGCGATCGCCAACGCCGGCGCGCTGCTGGCCCTGCAGGCGCGCGGCGGATCGCTGACGGAGCTCGTGTGGTCGCACGCGCCGGCCGAGCCCGCGGCGGCCGTCGACACGCTGCGCGAGCTGCCGGCGCAGACCGCCGAGTCGAAGGCGCTCGCCCGCGCGCTCCGCGGGGAGGGCTTCCGCTTCGTCGGGCCGACGACCGCGTACGCCGCGATGCAGGCGTGCGGCGTCGTCAACGACCACGTCGCGGGCTGTCCGGTGCGCGCGCGGGTCGAGGCCGCGCGGGCGGCGTCGGGCCGCTAGGGCGAGCCGCGGAGGGCGCCGCGGACGTGCAATTGCACCTCAGGCGCCGAGGCGGGTGCGGCTGATCGCGAAGTCGCGCTGGCCGCGGACCTCGCTCGAGGTCGGCTCGCCGGCGGCCGTCGCGAGGAGGGCGTCGTAGATGCGCCGGCCCATCGACTCGACGCTCTCGAGGCCGTCCAGGATCACGCCGGCGTCGATGTCGACGTCGCCCGCCAGGCGGCGGTAGGCGCTCGTGTTCGTCGAGATCTTGAGGCACGGCGCGATCGCGGAGCCGGTCGGCGTGCCACGGCCGGTCGTGAACGCGACGAGCTGCGCGCCGCCCGCGACCATGCCGACCATCTGCTCGATGTCGTGACCGGGCGTGTCCATGATGTGCAGGCCCGTCGTCCGCGGCCGCCCGGCGAAGTCGAGGACGCCGGTCACGGGCGCGTCGCCGCCCTTCTTGGCGGCCCCGAGCGACTTCTCCTCGATCGTCGTCAGGCCGCCGTCCTGGTTGCCGGGCGAGGGCTGCGCGCCGCGGACGTCGATGCCGAGCTCGCGGATCGCCTCCTCGAAGCCCAGGATGGTGTCCAGCACGCCCTGCGCCACCTCCGGCGAGACGGCCCGCCGGGCGAGGATCTGCTCGGCGCCGATGAGCTCCGGGCTCTCGGCCAGGATCGACGTGCCGCCCGCGGCCACGAGCAGGTCGCTCGCGACGCCGAGGGCGGGGTTCGCCGTGATGCCGCTCATCCCGTCGGACCCGCCGCACTCGAGGCCGAGCACCAGCGCGGACGGCTCCATGGGCACCCGCTCCTGCGCCGCCGCCTGCGCCACCAGATGGTGCAATTGCACGCGTCCGGCCTCGACCGCCGACCCGATCCCGCCCGCCGCCGCGAGCGACAGGAAGTGCGTCTCCTGGCCGTCCGCCGCGGCCGTGTCGGCCAGCCAGCGGTCGTCGTCCGTCACGCCGACCACGAGCGCCGCGGCGACGTTCGGATGGGCGACGAAGTGGGTCAGCGTGCGCCGGACGCGCGCCGCGTCGCCCTCGGGCTCGGTGCCGGTCGCCTGGTGCACGACGGTCACCGCGCCGTCGATCCCGTCCGCGATGCGCGCCGCGGCGAAGCAGGCCGACGCGCGCACGGGCATCACGAGCACGTGGTTGCGCACGCCGTAGCGGCCGTCGGCGCGCCGGTAGCCGGTCAGCGCCGCCATCACATCGTCCGCACGAGCCGGCGCAGGAAGAAGTCGCGCTGCCCGCGCCGCTCGGCGGCCGTCGGCGGGCCGTCGAACGTGCGCAGGACGTGCTGCCAGACCGTCGCGGCGACGGCATCGGGCTCGCCCGCCCCGTCGACGTCGTAGTCGTCGCCGAGGGCGGCGTAGAGGTCCGGGTCGCCGGCGACCGCGATCACCGGGCAGACCGCGAACCCGCTCGGCCCCTCCCCCGGCCCGCACCAGGCCACGATGACCTGCGCGCCGGACGCTGCCAGCTCCGGATGGTGCAGCGCGCCCCGCCCGCCGGTGGCGACGACGAGGCGCGCGCCGACGGCCTCGACGAGCGCCGCGAGCGCATCGGCGAACGGCGCGTCCGCGTCGTCCAGCGCCACCACCAGCTCGTCCTCGGTGGCCTCGACGCGTTCCTGGCGCGCGAGCTCGTCGCGCAGCTCCACGACGCGCTCGCGGCCCCACGCGACCGTCACGGCGCTGCCGCCGGCGGCCTGGATGGAGTTGACCTCGACGCGCTGCCCGCTCGCCTCGATGCGCGCCGCGAGCCGGTCGCTCTGGTTCGTCTCGCAGCCGAGGCCGACCACGAGCGCGGCGCCGACGTTCGGGTTCGCGGCGGTGCCGATGAACGCCAACTGCGTGTGGTCGACGTCCGCGCCGACCTCCGCACAGCCGTGCTGGTGCACGATCGGCACGGCGTCGTCCGCCGCGATCGCGCGCGCAGCGGCGGACGAGCAGACCACCGACGGGAGCACGAGCACGTGGTTGCGCGCCCCCAGGGCACCGGTGGGCCGCCGGAAGCCGCGGATCACCGGGCGTCCTCGGGCCCGGGCAGGCGCGCCGAGGCGACGTTGTGCACGTGCACGTGGCCGCCGACCGCGATCGCTGCCGTCGCGTGGCCGATGACCTCGCCGTACTTCACGACGTCGCCGCCGTCGGCGATGGCGCGCGTCGCGACCTTGTGGCCGAAGGGGATGGGCTCGCCGATCGCCAGGCCATCGCCGTCCACGGCCACGCGCTCGCCGGCGTCGAGCGCCCGCAGCGCGATGACGACGTTGTCGCGCTCGTGGACGCGGAGGACGTCGGGGCGGTTCGGTGTGGCGGTCACGCGAGGCGATGGTACAGGCCGGAACCGCCGCGCCGCCCCGCGACCGCCGCTCCGCACCGGGTGCGGATACCCGTACCTCGTCGAGTAGTGAACCCCAGCGAGGGACTAGTGAGACCACGGATCCATTTCGACACCGGCACTCCTACCGTGGGCTCATGCCCGGCGTGACCACCTACCTCCCGCACCTCCCCAGCCGGGCATCTCGGCGCGTGCCGGGGCGCGCGGCCTCCCTGCGCACCTACCTGCCGCGCCCCGGCGCCCGCCGCCTGCCGGGCTGGGCCCGCTTCGCCGCGATCGAGCTCGGCGTCTGGCTCGGCCTCTACGCCGCCTACCTCGCCGTGCGCATGGTCGCGATCTCCGGTGAGGCGGGCGCGATGGCCAACGCCCGCGAGATCGTCGACGTCGAGCGCTACACGGGCCTGCTGGTCGAGACGGACGTGCAGGGCTGGCTCGAGCCGCTGCACTCGCCTCTTCTCGGCCTACTACATGCTGATGTTCGGCCCCCTCGTCGCGGCCACCCTGGTCGGCCTGGCGCTGCGCCGCCGCCCCGCCTACGCCGAGCTGTCGCGCGCGCTGCTGCTGGCCATCGCCATCGCGAGCGTCGTCTTCGTCATCTTCCCCGCGGCTCCGCCGCGCCTCGTCCCGGAGCTCGGCATCGCCGACACCGTGGGCCTGGCCGGCAGCCACGACTCGGGCTCGTTCGGCGGCGTGAAGTTCAACCCGTACGCGGCCATGCCGTCCATGCACGTCGGCTGGAGCCTGCTGGTCGGCATCACGCTCTTCGGCGTCGCCCGCCGCCGCTGGCTCAAGGCCGCCGCCGCCGCGCATCCCGCGCTGATGACCGTGACCGTCGTCGCGACGGGCAACCACTACCTGCTCGACGCCGTCGCCGGGGCCGCCATCGCGCTCTTCTCGCTGGCCGTCGTGCGACGGCACGCGAGCCGCGCGCAGGCCCGGCGCTCGCGGCGCGCGCTGCCGAGCGCCCGGGTGCAGGTGGTGCGGCGGACGACGACGCGCGCGGCACCACGGCCACGTGCTCCGCTGGCCCGGCCTGGAGCTGCAGCACCGCGTGGCCCGCGCCGCCGGTCACGTCCGCCGACCGTGCAATTGCACCTCCCGCACGTCGCAGCCGGCCGCACCGCGCGCCGGCCGGCGACCGGTGCACCGGCGGCTCACCGCCGCCTGCGCGTAGCGCGCCGGCCGCGAGAGGATCGGGTTGCGTACCATTCGCCGCCATGCGCTTCCTGGTGGTGCAGCACGATGACGACACGCCGCTCGGCTCCCTCGGCGAGCCCCTCGCGGCAGCAGGCGCGATCGACCACTGGCTCCCCCAGCGCGACCCGATTCCACCGGGGCCGGTCGAGGCGTACAGCGGCCTGGTCATCCTCGGCGGCGTGACGCATCCCGACCAGGACGAGGAGTTCCCGTGGCTCCTGCCCGAGGTCGATGCGATCCGCACGGCGCTCGAGCACCGCACGCCCACGCTCGGCGTGTGCCTCGGCGGCCAGCTGGTCGCCCGGGCGGCCGGCGGGTACATCGGTCCGGCCGAGCAGTCGGAGATCGGCTGGTACCCGATCGAGCTCAACGAGGACGCCGCCGGACGATCCGGTGCTCGGCGGCCTGCAGAGCGGCTTCCACGCCTTCGAGTGGCACCACTACCGCTTCGAGCCGCCGCCCGGCGCCGTCGCGCTCGCCTCCACCCCGCGCGCCTGCCAGGCGTATCGCTACCGCGACCACGCGTGGGGCCTGCAGTTCCACATCGAGGCCGACGCGACGATCCTCACGTCCTGGCTCGACAGCCCCGAGGGCGAGGCGGACCTGCGCGACCACGGCGTCGACGACACGCCGATCCGCAGCGACACGACGCGCCACGAGGCCGCGTACGTCGCCGCGGCGACCGACCTCGCGGAGCGCTTCGTGCGCGCCGCCGCCGCGCTGCGGCAGGCCTGAGGCGCCTGCCTCTAGACTCGGGCCATGGCCCACGTGCCCTCCGTCCGGCACCTCCTGCGGGCGAAGGACACCATCGACGCCCGCTACCGCGATCCGCTCGACGTCGCGGCGCTGGCGAAGGCGGCCCGGCTCTCCGAGGCCCACTTCAGCCGCGAGTTCCGCCGCGCGTTCGGCGAGACCCCGCACCAGTACCTGCTGACGCGTCGGCTGGAGCGGGCCGCGGCCCTGCTGCGCAACACCGATCGCTCGGTGGCCGAGATCTGCATGGACGTCGGGCTGCGCAGCGTCGGCTCCTTCACGACGTCCTTCGGCCGCGCCTACGGCATGTCGCCGACCGCCTACCGGGCCGCGTATCCGCCGGCCAAGACCCGCATCCAGGTGCCCACGTGCGTCGCGCAGGCGTACGGCCGTCCGCAGTCCAGCAGGTTTCGAGAAGACAGCCTCGCAGCGCGCCCGTAACGTGTCGCTCGTCCCGTTGGAACCACTTGGAGGAAGACCATGATCAGCGGCCTGAGCTACGTGAACGTGTGGGTGCACGACCAGGACGAGGCCCTTGCCTTCTACACCGAGAAGCTCGGGTTCGAGCTCCGCGAAGACGTCACGGTGGCGGAGCTCGGGAACTTCCGCTGGCTCACCGTCGGCATCCCCGGCCAGGAGGTCGCGCTGACGCTGATGCCGGTGCCCGGGCCGCCGGTCTTCGACGAGGAGACGCAGGCCGCGCTGCAGAAGCTCGTGGCGAAGGGCGCGGCGGGCGGTCTCTTCTTCTGGGTCGACGACATCCGCAAGACGTACGAGGACCTCAAGTCCAACGGCGTCGAGTTCACGCAGGAGCCGGTGGAGCAGCCGTACGGCGTCGACGCCGGCTTCCGCGACATCTCCGGGAACCACTTCCGGATGATGCAGCGCGACTAGGACGCGCTCGGCCGGGACGGGCGGCGCCCCGCAGCCGCCCTCCCGGCCGCCGCCTAGCGTCCGTCGAGGTACGCCACGAGCCCGGCCCGCACGTCGTGGAAGTCCTCGAAGGGGACGTACGGCGTGCCCTCGTCGTCGAGGTAGCGGGCCAGGCCGGCGCGGGCGAAGACGAGGTCGGCGGCGCGCGCGGCGCAGCGGTCCGACCAGCCGTCGCCGACGTAGGCGAGCGTCCGCCCGTCGGCGCGCCGCAGCACGTCGTCGCGCTTGCACCGCTCGCCGCACGTGCCGCAGCCGTGTCGGTCGCAGGAACGTCACCGTCGTGCCCTCGAGCGTGAAGACGGCGTCGTGGGCGATCATCGGCAGGTCGAAGCCGTGCTCGAGCAGGAAGGGCTGGATCAGCGAGCGGAAGCCGCTCGAGACCACCACCGGCTCGACGAACCGCTCGACGCACGTCTCCAGCAGGTCCGCCAGGCCAGGGCGCGGCAGGACGTTGGCGCGCACGAAGTCGAGCACCTCGTCCTGCGTCGCCGCGACGTCGGCGAACTCGTGCTCGATCACCTGCTCGAGCGTCCAGTGGCCGGACTGCAGCTGCTCCTCCGCCTCCTCGAACGCGCCCGGCGCCCAGTGGCGGGAGATCAGGTCGAGCGTGTCGGTGTCGGTGAGGGTGCCGTCGAAGTCGATCGCCAGGAGCACCGCGGAAGCATGCCCGGCCGCGGCGCGCCGGCGTCAGGCGGATCGGTGCAATTGCACGCGCGCGCCCTGCGTGCGGACGAGCTCGAGCCGGAGCTTGACGCGAGCGCGAGAGGGCAGCTTCAGCTCCACGCGGACGAGGCCGGCGCGCTTCACCTGGCGGCGCACGACTGGGCCCTTCGTGCGCACGGCGACGCGGGCGGTCAGGACGCCGGGCCCGCCCGCGCGCAGCACGAGCACCACCCGCCGGCCCGTGCGCACCGTCCGCACGACCTTGAGCGTGAACGGCTTGACGGTGATCAGACGCTCGCTGGTGCCGACGCGGCCGGCGCCGTCCGTGACCGTCAGGACGGCGGCGTAGCGGCCGGCACGGCGATACACGTGCGCGGTCGTGCCGCGCGACGCCCGCGTGCCGTCGCCGAAGCGCCAGGCGTAGGAGACGAGCGGCGCCCGCAGGGCCAGCGGGCGTGCCCGGAAGGCGACCCGGTCGCCGGCGAAGGTCGTCAGCGGCCGGCCGGCGTCCACGACGGGGTCGTCCCCGGCCGCGACGACCGTGACGATCGCCGCGTCGCTCGCGACGTGCCCGTCGCGGTCCTGCGCCGTGAGGACGGCGGTGTAGGAGCCCGGCCGGCTGTAGGCGTGCTGTGCGAACGGGCCGGGCGCCGTGCCGCCGTCGCCGAACGTCCAGTCGACCGACGCAAGCGGGGCCGCGTCCGTCGCCGAGCCCTGCAGTACCAGCGACGCGCCGGCCACGACGGTGCGATCCGGGCCGGCCGAGACGACGGGCGCGCCGGCGACCTGGGGCGTCAGCCCGTCCGGCCAGCCCTGCACGCCGCCCGGGCCGTCGCCGCCGCTCGCGCCGCCGCCCGCGTCACCGCCACCCGCTCCACCCGAACCGCCGGAGCCGCCCGTGCCACCCCCGCCGCCGCTTCCGCCGGTGCCACCCGGACTGCCCGTTCCGCCCGTCCCGCCGGTACCCGTGGCGGGCACGGCGACGTGGATCGTGACCGTGTCGCTGCCGACGTTGCCGGCCAGGTCGCTCGCGGTCAGGACGGCGGTGTAGGTCCCCTCGGCCGCGTACGCGTGCGTCGCGCCAAGCGTCGTCGCCGTGGCGCCGTCGCCGAGGTCCCAGCGAATCGACGCCGGGTCGATGCCGGAGTCCGCGTCGATGGCCGAGCCCGTTCAGCACGCGCCGCCGTGCCGGGTGCCACCGCCGACGTCGGCGCCGGCGTCGACGACCGGCGGGTCGACGTCGCCGACCGTCACCAGCGCCGTGTCGCTCGCGCTGTTGCCGGCGCGATCCCATGCCGTCAGCGTGACGGTGTAGGCGCTCGCGGCGGCCTGCGGGTAGGCGTAGTCGACGCTGTACGGCGCCGTGCGCGCCACGGTGTGGCCGTTGCCGAAGTCCCACGTGACGTGATCGACGCCGGAGAGCGCGTCGCCGACCAGCGCCGGCGCGAACGTCGTCGCGTGGTTCGATTGCACCGCCCGGTCCGGCGCCGGCGTCGACCGTCGGCGGCGTGTGGTCCTCGGGCGCGGAGACGATGCGGTCGCGCGTGCCGTCGTTCTGGTACCAGACCGCGAGGTTGTCGCCGGCCGCGGTCGTGCCGATGAGCGGGATGCCGGTCGCCGGCCCGATCACGATCGGCGCCGACCACGTGCCGCCGCTGAGGCTCGACGCGTAGACCTTGTAGTGGCTGTCGGCGAGGTCGTAGCCGTACCACGCGCAGATGCCGTCGCCCGCCGTGCGAAGCGCGACGGACGGCGAGACCGAGTCGCCGACGCCGGTCGCGGCGTCGAGCGCCGTCGCGGCGCCCCACAGGTCGCCGACCAGCCGCGCGGCGTAGATGCGCCTCCGCCCGCCCGCAGCCGACTGCGACCAGGCCGCCGCGGCCGAGCCGGACGTGGCGTCGACCGCGAGCGCCGGCGTCGCGGCGTCGCCGAGCGCACCGGCGGCGGGCGTGTCGAGCAGCGCCGGCGCGCTCCAGGCGCCGGCGGTCAGCCGTGCGCCGTAGACGCGGTAGCGGCCGCTGCCGGCGCCCTCGAGCTGGCGCCAGACGACGACGCCCGCGTCGGCGGCGGTCATGCCCGCCTGCGGCGAGTCGCCGGGCCCGAGCCCCGCGCCGGTGTCCAGCGCCGCGGCCGGCTGCCAGGCCGTGCCGTCGAAGCGGGCGCCGTAGATGCGCGCCCGCGTCCCGGTGCCCTGCGCCCAGACCGCGAGCGCGACCCCGCTGCGCGTGGCCACCTGCGGCGCGCCCTCGGCGTTGCCCGAGCCGGCCGCCGGCGTCCACCGGCGCGGGCGTCGACCAGGCGCCGCCGACGGCGCGCGCGGCGAGCACGCGGAAGCGCCCGCCCTGGTACTGCGAGAAGACCGCGGTGATCGCGCCGGCGTCGTCCACCGCGACCGTCGCGCCGCCGACGTTCTCCGACGCCAGCGTGCCGGCGTCGATGCGCTCGGTCGCCTGGATCGTGCCGCCGACCACGCGAGCGGCCCACAGCGCGCGGTGCGTGCCGTCGGACTGCAGGAAGGTCACCACGCCGTTCGCGCCGCCGATCGCCGCCGCGGGTGCGGACACGTCGCCCGTGCCGACGTCGAGCGGCGTCGGCGCGCCCCACGTCCCACCGGAGAACGCGGAGGCCCAGATGCGGGCCTGGCTCCCGGGGCTGGCGTCGACCCGCTGCACCCACGCCGCGATGGCGCGGCCGTCCGGGGCGACGGCGAGCGCCGCGGTCACCACCGGGCCCGCTCCGGCGCCGGCGTCGATGGGCGCGGCGGGCAGCCACGCGGCCTGCGCGGGCGCCGAGAGGGCAGCGAGCAGCGCGGCGGACGCGAGGACCGCGCGAAGCGACACGCTGCACAAGCGACGCATAGGTGATTTGTCGGTGGTACGGCCACCGTCCTTGAGCGCCATGGACGGCCCGGGGAGCCCGCTCCGAACGCCTGGCGACGGTCTCCGACCGGGTGCGCGGACGTGCAATTGCACCCTGCGCGGAGGCCCAGGGACTGCCCGCACCACGGGGGTACGGTTTCCCGCACCCCTGGACGCCTGTCCCCCGTAGGGGCCACACGGCGGCCGAACGGCACTCTTCACCTACACGCCGGCCGACCAAGAGACCGGCATTGCAGACCCTGGAGACCCGTTATGTCCGCCGTCAACGCTTACAACGAAGTCGCGATCGACGACCACGCGAACACCGCTCGTGCGTTGACCCGCGACGCGCTCGCCTGGCTCGATACACGCCCCGCTCGCGAGTGGGTCTGGCCACGACGACGTCGGCCGACCCTCCGCCTCGCCTGACCGGCCAGGCAGAGCCCAAGAGCTTTCCCCTCCCCTTCCATACCCCTCCCCAACGCCGCGGGAGGAGGCCCCTTCCCCTCCGCGTGGGCCTCCTCCCGCAACGCGTTGCCGGATGGCCTGCTGCGGTCGGCCGGTGGCGGCCCTCCGCGGCGTGCCCGTCAGACGCGGCGGGCGACGGTGAGTCCCACGAGGAACCCGTGGCCGGTGCGCGAGTGCTTGCACTGCATCGCGGTGCCGAAGGCCCGGCAGCTGTAGACGAGCCGGTCGGACGGGACGTGGATGCGCAGCCGCGTGCCGGCGCGCACCAGGCGGCTCTTGCCCGGCGCGTCCTCCACGCTGGCCGGCATCGTCACGAGCCCGCTCCAGAGCAGCGACGCGCTCTTCGTCGGCCCGGCGCAGTCGATGGCCGTGCCGTGGGCCCCGACGACGAGGTCGCACCGGATGCGGCCGCCGGCGGCGTGGAAGTCGTAGGACGGCCCCGGCGAGAGCCGCGGCGTCACGTCGACCGTCGGGATCCGCGCGGCGGACGCCCCGGCCGGCAGCACGGCGGCCGCGAGCAGGGCCGCGAGGGCCAGGAAGGTCGCGCCACGGGCTCGCGTCGGCTGCATGTCGCTCCTCGTCAGTGGCGATGGTGGTTGACGACCTCGATGTTGTGCCCGTCGGGATCGAGCACGAACGCGCCGTAGTAGCCCGCGTGGTAGCTCGGACCGCTCGCCCGGCGGTCCGTTGTCGGCGTAGCCGGCGCGCGTCGCCGCCGCGTGGAACGCCTGCACCGTCGCGTCGTCGTCGGCGGGAAACGCCATGTGAACGGGCGTCGTCACGTCGTCGCCGCCCAGCACCGAGAACGAGGCGCTCGCCCCGACGAAGTGCGCGAAGTCCGGCCGGTCCGTACGCAGGCGCAGTCCCGCGAAGGGCGCGATCGTCGTGTAGAACCGCTTCGACGCCGCCACGTCGGCGACCCGGATCCAGAGGTGGTCGATGCCGCCGCCGCGCATCGCGCCGTGGTGCACGCCCTCGACGCTGTTGCCGTCCGGGTCCAGGAGAAAGCCGCCGTAGTAGTCGTCGCGGTACTGCGGCCGCGGCCCCGGCTGGCCGTCGGAGCGGTAGCCGGCGTCGACACCGACCCGCCAGAACGCGTCCACCGCGGCGCGGGACGGCGCGGCGAAGCCGATGTGCAGCCCGGTGGTGAGCGGCTCGCCGGCCCCGGCCTGCAGCAGCGAGAAGTCGTTCCACTCGGTGTAGGCCTCGTCGGCGTGCGATTGCACGTTCCCGAGGGGTCGCCAGCACCGTGCGGTAGAAGCGCACGGATGCCTCCCGGTCGCGCACCCGGATCGTGACGTGGTCGAACACCGCGGCGCTCCTCAGTCGGTGGCGGCCGTGTCTCCGGTTCCCGGCCCGCCGGGGTTCGAACCGCCGAGCCACGCCGCGTAGCCCGAGCGGAACAGCCGATCGATGGCGTAGCCCGCCGGCGCGTCGGCCGCGAGCTGCAGCTCGGCGCGCGCCACGGCGAGGTCGCCGTCGCTGCTCGCGGTGACGGTCGCGCTCTCGACCTGCTCGCCGACCGGCAGGTTCGTCGCCGGGTCGACCGTCGCGGGGTCGACCGCGGCCCGCAGCGCCTGCTCGCGCGCGGACGCCCCGGCGGCGTCGCCGACGGTGCAGATCACGTTGACGGGCTCGCCGCCCTCGCCCTCGGCCACCCCGACCGCGAGGAGCTGCGCGCCGTTCGCGCCGCGCACCTCCTCCTCGCCGCTGACGATGGCGGCCAGGACGTCACCGAGGCAGCGTGCAATTGCACCGTGCGCGGGGTCGTCGAGCAGGGTCGGCGACCCGCCGAGCACGCCGTCGACGCCGGCGCCCGTGCCGGAGCCCGCAAGGTCGTCGTCGCGCAGGGCCACGCGGTTCAACGCCGTCAGCACGCCGAGCTGCGGCGAACGGCGACTCGAGGTCGACCTGGCCCTCCTCGCCGGCCGCCAGCAGCGCCGCGCCGCCCGGCGACGTGGCCTCCTGCAGCCCGGCGTCGACGAGCGCGCCGCGGATCTGGCCGGCGTCCTGCCCGCCGTCCAGGCGCACCGCCTGCTCCGGCGGGACCCCGACCGTCAGGAGCTGCGACGCCCGCAGCGGGGCGATCCCGAACCGCTCCTCCAGCTGCAGCGCCGCCGGGAGCAGCTGGCCCGCGCCGACGCCGAGCACCCCGCCCCAGCGGCCGAGCGACTGCAGGTCGAAGCCCTGCGCCGGCCGCTCCGCGCCCGCCGCCGCATAGATGCCGTCGACGTCGCCCCACTCGAAGTACGCGCGGCTCGCCTCGGTCGCCGCGACGCTGGCCATCGCCGCGGCCACGCCGTCCTGCGAGGCGGCGGCGGTCGACGCCGGCGGCTCCGTGGCCGAGCTCGGAGCCGGCGCGGCGGTCTCGTCGGACGATCCGTCGTCATCGTGGCCACACGCCGCCGCCGAGGTCGCGAGGGCCACCACTGCGCCCAGCAGCGCCGCACGCACCCATCGCCGTCCCGTCGCCCGCCTCATGCCCGTCCCGGCACCGTACCCGCAGGCGTCCGCGTCCCACACAGGACCACGGTGCGCGCAGCGCCGCGGACGTGCAATTGCACGCTCCGCGAGCCGCCCGGCGGCTCAGGCGTACAGGTCGAGGCTGCGCCCGAGATGCATCTCGAGCGACGGCGCAGGCGTCGGCTGCGGCAGCACCTCGAGCAGCTGGGCGCTCGTGGCCACCTGCTGGTCGAGCGCCTTGCGCAGCAGGGCCGCGCCGGCCTCGACACCGGCGGCACCCGCGCGCTGGCTCATGATCGCGGCGGCGACGTCCACCCTCTGGTGATCGACCGCCGCGCGCGGGACCTTAGGCCCCGGCCGGACGATCGGGCAGGAGCCGCAGGCGCTGGCGTCCCAGGTCGAGGTCGCGGCGGCCGTAGGTGTCGCCGAGGAACGCCCCCAGCCGCGCGACGTGGAGCGCGACCTTGCGGGTGCCGTCCGCGTCGTCGGCCATCCCCGTGGCGGCGTGCCAGGCCACGAAGGCGGCCAGGTGGTCGGGCGTCAGGCGATCGAGGTCGGCGTCGGCCGACAGCCCGTCGCGCTCCAGCTGGAAGGCCAGGAGGCGGAGCGTCCGCTCGTACGCCGTGCGCGGCGTGAACGGCTGCTCTTCGACCCAGGCCTCGCGGAACGCGTCGAGCGCCTCGGCGATCGTCACCCGTGCGCCTCGGCGCGACGGGCGATCGCACGGAGGAGCGAGCCGCGCACGAGGCCGGAGCCGACGCGGATCGCGCGCCAGTAGACGTCGAACCTGCGCCGTGCCGCCGGGCCGACCGCGATGCGGGTCTCGGACAGCAGCAGCGTCCCGTAGCCCGTCGGCGCGACGCGCAGGGACATCGCCACCTTGACCGTGTCCTCGGGCTGGTAGGCGACGAACTCCTCGCGCGTGGCGGGCGCCTCGACCGGCTCGCCGCCGGGCCACGGGCGCCCGACGAAGCCGAGCACGATCTCGTGCGGCGACTCGGCCAGCTTCACGAACGCCGCGTCCGTGTCGCCGACCTCCACCCACGGTCGTCGCATCCGCGCGCCGCGCCCGCGGCCGAGCGTGCGCAGCGACCATCAGCGTGCGCGCCATCTTCGCGTCGCCGAGCTCCGCCTCGCGCATGGCCCGGGCGGCGGCCTCGATGCCGGCCGACGTCGCGTGGCCGTGCACCGTGCGGTGGTCCCAGCGCGGCAGGATCTCATCCAGCAGCGTGGGGTCGTGCGTCAGGGGGCCGGACATGCAGGCAATGGTAGGCCGCCGGGAAGCGCTCCGATACGATCCGCGCCGTGTCCGAGCCGACCTACCGCGACGTCGACGAGCTGGTCGGCCCCGCCACGCCCCATTTCGCGTACCAGATCCGCGAGCGGGTGCAGAACCTCGTCGCCGACCTCGACGACGATCATCCCGTGCGCGCCTACGCGCGAGAGCGGCTGGCCCTGCTCGACGGGCTCGGCCACACCACGAGCAAGGGCGACTGGGGCGACCCGTCGTCCCCGCGCTGAGCCCGCCGCCGTGCTCGCGCTGAAGGAGTGGCACGTCGTCAGCGAGGCGATCGCCCGCGGCGACCAGGTGCTGACGATCCGCAAGGGCGGCATCCGCGAGAAGGAGTTCGCGGTCGAGGGCGCGCAGTTCTGGCTGTTCCCGACCTGGGAGCACGAGAACGCCGACGAGCTGAAGCGCGCCTGGCACGGCGAGCTCTCCCGCTCCCAGCGCGAGCGGCGCCCCGACGGCAACATCCCCGTGCGCGCGCGCTGCACCGTCGTCGAGGCCTGGGAGCTGACCGAGGTCGACGCAGTGGCGGCGCTCGACCGCTTCCACCCGTGGACCGAGACCTACGCCGTGCAGCGCCTGCGCTGGCGGCCGACGAAGCCGCTGGTCGCGCTGCTGGTGCGCGCGGAGGCGCTGGTGGAGCCGTTCGTCCTGCCGCCGAGCGACGCGTACGGCGGCTGCAAGTCCTGGGTCGAGCTCGAGGCCGAGCCGCCGGCCGCGGAGCTGCTGCCCTCGCTGACCGACGAGGCGTTCGAGATCTTCGCCGGCGCGGTCCGCGACGCGCTCGCCGCCGCGGGGACGCCCGGCCGGTGACGTCGCTCGACGGCCGCCTGGCGCTGGTGACGGGCGGCTCGCGCGGCATCGGGCGCACGATCGCGGTCGACCTCGCCCGGCGCGGCGCCGACGTCGCGATCTCCTACCTGCGCAACGAGGAGGCGGCCGCCGAGGCCGTCGGCGAGATCGAGGCGCTGGGCCGCCGCGCCGTCGCCCTGCGGGGGCGGGTGGACAGCACCGAGCGCGCCCACGCGCTCGTCGACGGCGCCGCGGAGGCGCTCGGCGGGCTCGACCTGCTCGTCTCCAACGCCGCGAGCGGCGTCATCCGGCCCGCGCTCGAGGCGACGGAGCGCCACTGGAACTGGACGCTCGACACCAACGCCCGCGCGCTCCTCCTGCTGGCGCAGCGCGCGACGCCGCTCATGCAGGAGCGCGGTGGCGGCGCGATGGTGGCCATCTCCTCGCTCGGCTCCATGCGCGTGCTGAAGAACTACACGCTCGTGGGCGTCTCCAAGGCCGCCCTGGAGGCGTGCGTCCGCTACCTCGGCGTCGAGCTCGCACCGCTCGGCATCCGCGTGAACGCCGTGTCGGGCGGCGTCGTGGAGACGGACGCGCTCGACCACTTCCCGAACCGCGAGGAGATGCTCTCGGCGGGTCGCGACCGCACGCCGGCCGGCCGGCTGCTGGTGCCGCAGGACCTCGCGAACGCCGTCGCGTTCCTCGCCTCGGCGGAGGCGTCGATGATCGTCGGCCACACGCTCGTGGTCGACGGCGGCTACTCGCTGCCGGCCTGAGCCTCGCGCCCGCGAGCGTGCAATTGCACCTCTGCGGCGCGCCGCCGGACGGCTACGCGGGCGGCCGGTACGTGAGCGTCGCGGGCCAGGCGCCGCCGAGGATCTCGGCCGCGCCGTCGGCGAGCGCGCCGTAGGCAACGCCCATCGAGCCGGGCCCGACGCTGACCCGCGCCACCCCGGCCGCGGCGAGCTCGGCCAGCGACGGCGAGGTCGGCCGCGCGAGCATGCTGACGGGCGCGCCCATCTCGGCGGCGAGGTGGCGGAGCGCCTCGAGGTCGTGCAGGCCCGGCACGAAGATGCAGTCCGCGCCCGCCTCGACGTACGCCCGGCCGCGCGCGAGCGCCGCCTCCAGGTTGCCGTCGCCCAGCAGGTACTCGTCCGTCCGGGCGTTGATCACGATCGGCACGCCCTCCCGCTCGCCGCGCGCGCGGACGGCGGCCACGCGTGCTGCGTGCTCCTCGGTCGGGCGCAGCGCGTCCTCCAGGTTGAGGCCGACGGCGCCGACCGCGATCGCCCGCGCGACCGTCTCGGCGACCGCCTCCGGCCCGTCGCCGAAGCCGGACTCGAGGTCGGCGGTCACCGGGATGTCGACCGCGGCGACGATGCGCTCGATCGCGGCCAGCATCAGCTCCAGCGGGATGTTCTCACCGTCCGGATACCCGTGAGCAGCGGCGATCGACCAGCTCGCGGTCGCCAGGGCGCGGCACCCCGGCGCGCTCGCGACGACGCGCGCGCTCGCGACGTCCCAGACGTTGAAGAGGACGAGCGGGTCGCCGGGGCGGTGCAGGTCGCGGAGCACCCGGGCGCGTTCTGCTGCGTCGGCCATGGCGGCGATGATAGGCGGCGGGCGGGGGCCGGCAGACGTGCAATTGCACACTCCGGCGCGCCGCGGCCGCACGCCCGGCGGCGCGCCCGTCCACGCTCTACGCTCGCGCGATGCCCCACGCGCAGCTCGGAGGCGTCGACCTCCACTACGTCCAGCACGGCAGCGGCGACGACGTCCTGCTGCTGTGCGGCCTCGGCGACGACCACACCGCCTGGGACGCCCAGGTGCAGTCGTTCGCGGATCGCTACCGGCTGACCGTCGTCGACAACCGCGGCGTCGGCCAGTCGAGCCTGCCGGACGGCCCGTTCGGCGTGGCCGACATGGCGGGCGACGCCGCGGCGCTGCTCGACCACCTCGGCATCGCCCGCGCGCACGTCACCGGCTTCTCGATGGGCGGTGCGATCTCCCAGGAGCTCGCCCTCGCGCGGCCCGACCTCGTCCGCAGCCTGACCCTGGTCGGCACGTGGGCGCGCGGCGACCGGTTCGTCAACGCGGTCTTCGAGGGCTGGGCCTGGATGGCGGGCGTCGCCGACGACGACCGCTCGTTCATCGAGGCCTTCCTGCCGTGGTGCTACGCGCCCGCCCTCTACGACGACGGGCGCATCGACGCCATCGTCGAGGCCATGCTGGCGAACCCGCACCCCCAGAGCACCGAGGCCTTCCAGCGCTCCGCGCGCGCCATCAAGGAGCACGACACGCTCGACCGCCTGGGCGCGATCGACGCGCCGACGCTCGTCATCGCCGGCGAGATCGACTGGTGCCTGCCGCCGCGCTTCTCGCGCCAGCTCGCCGCGGGCATCCCCGGAGCGCGTCTGGTCGAGCTCGCGGGACGGGCGCACCAGCCCTTCCAGGAGGCGCCGGAGGAGTTCGACGCGCTGGTCGAGGAGTTCTGGCGCTCGGTGCCCTGACGCGCGACGGCCGCCCGCCCCGCGCCGCGCGCTGCGGCGGGGACGGGCGGCCGTCCGTGCGCTCGGTCAGGACTTCTCGACGCCGCCCTGCACGTTGCCGCGCCAGGCGCCGCTCGCGCTGCCGCGGCGCTCGATGAGCTCGCGGAAGCGGTCGAGGTCGGCCTTCACGCGGCGCTGCGGGAGGCCGAGCGCGCCGCCGACGCTCTCGATGACGCCCTCGGGCTCGTACTCCATGCGCACGTGCACCTTGCTGCGGTTCGGGCCGAGCGGCTCGAAGCGCACCTCACCGGCGTTGCGCTTGCCGGACACCGCCGTCCACGAGATGCGCTCGTCGGGCACCTGGTCGACGATCTTGGCGTCCCACTCGGTGCGGCGGCCGCCGACCTCGGCCACCCAGTGCAGCCGCGTGTCGTCGAGCTGCTTGACCTCCTCGACGCCCTCCATGAACTGCGGGAAGTCCTCGAACTGCGTCCACTGGTCGTACGCGGTGCGCACGGGGACGTCCAGCTCGCGCGCCGTCTCGACGGCGTTCAGCCCGCCCCGCTGGACGCGCCGCGCGAGGACGATCGCGGCGCCGCGTCAGGCCGCCGACGACGATCAGCGCCTTCAGCGACGGGCCGCGGCGGCCCTTGCTGCGGTTGTTCGGCGGCAGCTCCGACAGCGAGCGGATCAGCCGCCCCGCGTTGCGGCCGCGCACGTTGCGCGCGATGTCGGCCTGCGACACGATGCCGACGAGCTGGTGCCCGTCGATCACCGGCAGCCGGCGCACGCCGTGCTTGGCCATGGTCGAGATGGTCTCCTTGATCGAGTCGTCCGCTCCGATGGTCACTGGCTTCCCTTCTGCGAGCTCGTTGACCCGCGTCTCATCGAGGTCGCGCCCCAGCGCGACCGCCTTGGTGAGCACGTCGCGGTCCGTGAGCATCCCCTTCAGCCGGTCGTCCGACCCGCAGATCGGCATCGCGCCGAAGTCGTTCCGTGCGAGCTCTCGCGCCGCGTCCGCGAGCGTCGCGTCCTCGTCGATGCAATGGGGATCCGCCGTCATGATGTCCCGAGCGCGCATCCGTACCTCCTGGCGCCGTGGGTTTCCATCGAGAGCGGTCCCCCGGCTGCCACCGCGCCAAACGGCGGCCGCGCCACCGTGGCGGCGCGGGCGGCGGCTCAGGCGCGCGCGAGCAGGATCTGCTCGTAGAACTCGCCGGCGCGGAGGCCCGTGCGCCGGTTCACGTGCCGCAGGCGCTCCTCGACGAGCTCGAGGCCGGCGCGCGCCAGCACGTCGCCGTACAGGCGCTGGCTGTCGTCGATCACGATCACCACCGGCGCGCCCGGCTGCAGGAAGCGGCGGGCGTTGGCGAGCACGCGGCCGACGTCGTCGACGTAGGCCTCCACCGCAGCGCGCGAGCGGCCCTTGGCGGGGGCGCCGATCTCGTCCTCGACGCGCTCCTCCAGCCCCAGCAGGGCGAACGCGTAGCGGTGCTGGCCGTGGTAGTCGATGCGGCCGGGGTACGGCGGCGAGGTCACGAGGCCGTCCAGCGGCGCGCCGTAGTCGATGGCTCGCGCGTCGCCGTGGCGGACGTCCGCGTCGACCGGCCGGCGCAGCTCCTGGTACTCGCGCACGCGGCGCGCGGTGTCGAGGGCGTAGCGGCGCAGGAACTTGGCCGCCTGCTCCGTCGGCTGGCAGGTGCGGCGGTGCTTGCGGCACCAGTACGGCTCGTGCTGCGGGCGCTTGGGGAAGTCGAGGTCGAAGTGGGTCGTCAGGCGGGCCGAGCGGGCGGCGCGGCAGAGCACGATGCGCAGCAGGTCGGCGCTCGCGGGGTGGTCGTCGACCAGGCTGCGGAAGCGCAGGAGCTCGTCGAGCGCGCGCGGGGCGAACCACTCCACGAGGTAGGGATCGACCGGCCCGTCCGCCGTGCCCTCGCCCGCCTCGAAGCGCGCCAGCGCGGCCCGCAGGTCCGCGTCGACCACGTCCGCGTCGCGCACCCGCGTCTTCGCCGCCGCCAGCAGGACGTTGAACGCGGAGACGTCCACGCCGACCGACGGGCAGCCGTACGTCGAGCACTCCACGAGCGTCGTGCCGCTGCCGGCGAACGGGTCGAGGATGCGCTGGCCGGGCGTGAAGTGCCGCAGCAGGAAGGCCTCGACGAGCTGCGGCACGTACTTGCCGAGGTACGGGTGCAGCCGGTGCACGTGCTTCGTGCGCCGGTGCTCGGGCAGGTCGCGCTCGCTCCACGACAGCTCGGGGTCGACGCCGGCGGCGAGCGCCGCGCGGTGGATCGACTCCTGCGTGGCCACGGGCCGCGAGCGTAGCGGCCGAGGCGGATGGACCCGACGCCGAGAGGTGCAATTGCACGTCCACGGGCGGCGCGGGAAGCGCCGCGATCGCCCTCGTGCCCGGCCTGCCGGCGCCCTACGTCCGGTCGCCGATCAGCGCGCCGAGCACGTGCCGCACCAGCCGCGGGTTCTCCGCCAGGCGCCGGCGGGCGTAGGCCATGCTCTCCCCGCCGTAGGGGACGTAGACGCGCACGCGCTCGCCCTGGTCGACGAGCAGGTCGCGCAGCGCGCGCCCCACGCCGAGCAGCACCTGGTACTCGTGGCGCTCGGCGGCGGGATCGTGCCGCTCGGCGAGGTCGCGCATGGAGTCCACCAGCCGCTCGTCGTGCGTCGCCGCGGCCACCGTGCCGCCGTCCGCCAGCACCTCCTCGGCCGTGCGCACGAAGCTGCGGCGGATCAGCTCCGGGTCCTCGTACGCGATGCGCGTACGGCTCCAGGTAGATGCCCTTGCAGACGCGCACGTCGGCGATGCCCTGCCGGATCAGCACCCGCGCGTCGTCCAGCGTCCGGCGCAGCATCGCCTGCAGGACGACGCCGACGTTGACGTGGCCCTCCGCCCGCATCGCCGCGTAGATGCGCAGCGTGCGGTCGGTCGTCGCGGAGTCCTCCATGTCGATGCGGACGAAGCGGTCGCGGGCCGCCGCGGCCTCGACGATCGTGCGCAGGCGGGCGATCGCTGCCGCCTCCGAGCGCTCGAGGCCGAGCGCCGAGAGCTTCACCGAGACGCCCGCGGCCAGGCCCGCCGCGCCGAGCTCGTCGAGGGCCGCGACGTACTCCGCGACCGCCGTCTCGGCCTGGGCGTCGGACGTCACGTCCTCGCCCAGCAGGTCGACCGTCGCGAGCATCCCCGCCGCCTGCAGCTCGCGCACCACCCGCACCGCGTCGGCGAGCTCCTCGCCCGCGACGTAGCGCGCCGCCACGCGGGACACCAGCGGCGGCGGGGCGAGGGGCAGCGCGCGCACGACCGCGCGCTCCAGGAACGAGGCGCGCACCCTAGGCCTCCGTGAAGCGGAACATGCCCTTCTCCAGCACCAGCCCGCCGTCGAGCGTCAGGCACTCGCCGGTGACGTAGCTCGCGTCGTCGGACAGGAGGAAGCGGGCGGCGCGCGTGATGTCGTCGAGCTCGGCGAAGCGGCGCAGCGGGATCTGCTCCGTCATGCGCCGGCGCACCTCGTCGCTGGGGAACAGGTTGGACGACGCGCCCTCGGTGTTCGTCACGCCCGGCGCCATCGCGTTGACCCGCAGCCCGAGCGGCGCCCACTCCACCGCGAGCGTCTTGGTCAGGTTCCACACGCCCGCCTTGGCCGCCGCCGAGTGGGCCGTGCCGGGGTTCCCGGTCCAGGCGTAGGTGGCGACGATGGAGAGGATCGAGCCCGTCGGCCGCTCGGCGTCCGGCGAACCGCTTGGCGAACGCCCGCGAGCAGAAGAACGTCCCGTTGAGGACGATGTTGATGACCGCGAGCCAGCCGTTCGGCGAGAGGTCGATGGCGGGGCAGATGAAGTTGCCGGCGGCGTTGTTGACCAGCGTGTCGGCCGGGCCGAAGCGCTCGCCGATCGCGTCGAAGAAGCGCGTCGACCTGCGCCGGATCGCGCACGTCCGTCGGCACGGCCAGCGCCTCGCCGCCGGCCTCGCGCACCAGGCCACCGTCTCCTCCAGCGGCTCCGGCCGGCGGCCGCAGACGGCCACGCGCGCCGCCCTGCGACCCGAGGTCGAGCGCGAGCGCCCGGCCCATGCCGCTGCCGCCGCCCGTGATGGCGATCACCCGCCCGTCGATGCCGCTCGTCATGTCCCCTCCTCGTCCTCCGGCTCGTCCCCCACGAGGTCGAGCACGTAGTTCGCCTCGACGTCGTCGGCGAACGCCGCCGCCGCGCCGATCGCCCCTTCCATCGCGTGGCGGAAGCGGTCGGGCGCCCCGTCGCGCGCCAGCAGGCGCACGAGGTCCCACAGCAGCTCCGCGAGCTCCTCCAGCGGCTCGCCGGGAGCGCCGCTGAGCCGCGCGGTCACCGAGGCCGCCGCCTCCTTGAGCAGGTCGAAGCGGTCGCCGACCAGGTTCGCCCGATCGGCGATGCGATCGACGTACGCGGGCTCCGCGACGCGGAAGCCGGGCACGACCTCGATCAGCCCCTCCAGCGCCTCGATCGTCGCGCGGGCCGCCAGCGCCGCCTCCGCGTCGCCGTGCACTTGCGCGAGCTCGAGCGCCCGGGCCAGCAGCGGCAGCGCGTCGTCGGCGACCAGCGCGGCGGCGGTCTCCTCGGCCGTCTCGCACATCGCCACGACCTCCGCCGCCTCGCGCACCGCGTCGCGCTCGTCGACCGGCGCGCCGTCCTGCTCGACCAGCAGCCAGCGCAGCGACTCGGGCTCGCCGAACGCGCACAGGAAGCGCTGCGTGCCCGTCCAGGCGCCGCACGCGGGAGCACCGCTGCCGGCAGCCCGCCGCCGTGCGCCGGCGGCGAGCAGCGCGACGGTCTCGACGTCCCCCGGCTCCACGGCGGCGAGGGTAGACGCTCCGACGCGGGGCTCGCGCCGGATGCGCTGCGGTAGGATGGGCGCGTGGCACGCACGTCAGACCCGGTCATCGAGGCACCGGCCGGCCTGGAGCCGGTCATCGCCTGGCGCCGCGAGACCCTGGAGCGCGCGGGCTACGACGAGCGAGCGCGCCGAGCGGATCGCCCGCTCGGACGCCGACCTCCACGTGGCCGTGCAGCATGCTCGAGCAGGGCTGCGACGCCGAGCTCGCGGAGCGCATCCTCACCTGAGCCGTGCCCGTCCTGCCCGTCCGGGCGGGGCTACCTCCGGATCGTGACGGCCCGTGCGACGGAGCCGCCACCCGTAAGCGACGCCACAATCTGCACCCGCAGCGATCCGCGCCGCGCGACGAGCTGGCGCGCCGCCGCCGTCAGCGGCACCCGCACGATCGCGACGCCCGCCCTGGAGCGCACCAGCCGGCCGCTGCCGAGCCGCGTCCTGCCGTTCGCCACGGCGACGGTGCCGCGACACGCCGCGTAGCAGGTGACGCGCACCGACACGGCGCCGGCGTTCAGGCGCAGCGCGGCCGCGGCGATCGTCGGCTTGCGCGGCTTCGGCGTCGACGGCGTCTCCGGCTTGGCCGGCGTCGTGACCGTGACCTCGTTCGAGTCCGCGTCCGCGGAGCCGCTCGCGTTCGACGCGGTCACGCGGCAGCGCAGCGTGCGGCCGACGTCGTTGGTCGTGACGACGTAGGTCGCCGCGCTCGCGCCGGCCACCGGCGAGCCGCTGCGCAGCCACGAGCGGGTGAGCTTCGGCGAGCCCGTCCAGGTGCCGTCGCTGCACGTCAGCGTCGAGCCGACCAGGAGGTCGCCCCCGATCGACGGCGCGCTCAGGGCGGCCGGCGCGCGGCGAGATGATGATGGCCGCGGAGGTCGCCTGGGCGGAGCCGGACGCGTTCGACGCGGTGACCGTGCACGACACCGACTGGCCCGCGTCGGCGTCCTCGGGCGTGAACGCGACGGTCGTCGCGCGGTCGACGCCGCCGACGCGCCAGACGCGCTCGGTCTCCTCAACGTCGGGCGGGACGCCGCCGTCCGCCTCACCCGTCGGAGGGATCGGAGACGGCGGCGTCCGCCTGGTGGGACCGATGACCTGGAAGCGGCCGAGCAGGGCGTCGTCGAAGAACGCCACGACGCGGCGCTCGTACTCCTTCGGGCGGGTCTTGAGGCCCTCGGTGTGGCCGCCGTCCGAGATCTCCCAGAGGGTCTTCGGGCCCTGCGCGGCGTCGTAGTAGTCGCGGCGACAGCAGCTCGGAGTCCGGCGGCGACGCCGTGTAGATGAGGAAGAGCGGCTGCTCGATCTGGGCGACGAGGTCGCGCAGGTGCGCCGGCGGGAGCTCGTTCGCGAACAGGGCGACCTCGCCGGTCAGCGCGATCTGCATCGGATGGATCCAGCCGCGGGCGCCGGGCATGTCGCGCCACTCCTTGTACGAGCGGCGCCGGCGCCCTCGGACACCACGGCGCGGAGCTCGTCGGTGGTGCGCGGCGGTCTGCAGGAGCGACTCGCCGGCGACGGAGAGGCCGAGGCCGCCGATGCGCCCGTCGTGGACGTCGGTCTGGCGCTGGAGGAAGCGCGATCGCGCCGCGCATGTCCTTCTCGGCGGACCAGCCCAAGCCGTTCGGGTCGCCCTCGCTGCGGCCCTCGCCGCGCTGGTCGAAGAGCAGGACGCCGTAGCCGTGGCGGGCGAGCATCCGCGCGTGGGCGGGCGCGTCGTTGTAGCCCGGCGAGGCGATCACGGCGGCGCCGTTGCTGGACGGGATGTAGTGGCCCTTCAGGGTCAGGCCGTCGCTCGTCGTGAAGCTCACGGGCCGGGCCGTCGGGCCGAGGTCGACGGGCTCGTGGATGGACCGCCCGACGTGCGTCGCGATGTACGAGAAGCCGACGGGGAAGACGCCGTACAGGAACGCCGGGATGGCGACGCAGAGCGATCAGCGTGCGACGCGCATAGCGGCGGGGATGGCTGTCGAGGCGGCGGGAGCGCCACAGCGTCCCGATGCCGATGGCGAGCAGCGCGAGCCCGGCGGGGATGGCGAGGAAGCCGGTGTAGTCGTCGCCGGAGGCGCCCTGCTCGCGGGCGTAGTAGACGGCCTCGACGCTCGTGACCAGCGCGAAGACGCCGAGCAGGATCGCGAGCGTCGCGCGGGCGCCGGGCCGGACCCGCGGGTAGGCCCACGCC
This sequence comes from uncultured Actinomycetota bacterium, assembly GCA_963767885.1. Classification (GTDB taxonomy): domain Bacteria; phylum Actinomycetota; class Thermoleophilia; order Gaiellales; family F1-60-MAGs149; genus CAVYFW01. The sequence continues at coordinate 13,266 of CAVYFW010000023.1, read as the reverse complement.
GCGAGGCCCAGCAGCGCGAGGGGGACGAGGCCGCTCACCAGGTGGTCCGTGGCCTCGTACCGGGCTGGGGCTGGAGGAAGCTGTCGTCGGCGACGTGGAGCCCGACCACGGCGATCCCGCCGATCGCGACCGCCACCGCCCAGGCCGAGCGCGCGGACCCGGACCGCAGCGCGTGCGAGGACGGAGGGGCGGTGGTGGACGGCGATGGAGGACATGCGCGCTCCCGGCTGGCGAGGTGCAATTGGACGTACTGGGCGGCGTCCAGGTGCGGACTCCTCCCACCGTCCCAGCCAGCCGGCCGCGCGACGCTACGGCTCTCAGGCGTCCGGGCGAGCGGATCGCGTACCGGGCGGCGGTGTGCAGACCGCCCCTCCGGGGTTCGTCAGGACGGCTTGCGGATGACCTCGTCCGGCTCGACCGCCGCCGCCGGCGGCTTGTCGGGGACGATCACGTACTCGTAGACCAGGGCCGCGGCGAGGCCGCCGGCGATCGGTCCGACGATGTAGATCCAGCCGTTGTCCCAGTAGCCGTCGACGAGGGCGGGGCCGATCCAGCGCGCCGGGTTCATCGCGGCGCCGGTCAGCGGGCCGCCCATGAGGATGTCGAAGAAGATGACGAAGCCGATGGGGAGCCCGGCGACCGCGTTGAAGGAGCCCTTCGCGTCGACCGCGACGCCGAAGATCACGACCACCAGGAAGAACGTCAGGATGGCCTCGATCACGAGGCCCTGGCCTGCCGACGTGCCGGCGCCGAGGGCGGGGACGCCGAGGTGCGTCGCGTTCTTCGCCGCCGTGTCGTAGAGCCCCGCCAGGATCAGTGCGGCGACGATGCCGCCGGCGCACTGGGCGACGACGTAGGCGACGAACTCCGTCGGGGTCATGCGGCGGGTGATCACATGCCCGTCGAGACCGCGGGGTTGAAGTGGCCGCCGGAGACGTGGCCGAACGCGCAGACCATGACGCCGATGACCAGGCCGTGCGCGGCCGCGATGCCGATCAGCCCGTAACCCTGGAGCTGTGCCTGGTTGATCGAGATGATCGCGCCTGCGCCGACGAACGTCAGCGCGAACGCGCCGATGAACTCGGCAACCAGACGACGGGGGGCCTGGGGGAACATGGGGCGCCTCCGGGGAAAAGGTGGGCCGGCTTCCGATCTGCCGCGTCGTTCGCCCCGGCCCCCATGAACTCCTGCCCGGTACGCTGACTCCTCGTGATGCGCGCGTACGCGCACGACCGCCACCGCTTCCCGCTCCCCGAGCGCCATCGCTTCCCGCAGGCGAAGTACGGCCTGGTGCGCGCGGCGCTCGCGGGTGCGCCGGATGTGACGATCGTCGAGGCGCCGCCGATCACCTGGGACGACGCGCTGCTCGCGCACCACCCGGAGTGGGTGCGGCGCGTGCGCTACGGCCTGCTCGACCGGCGCGAGGAGGCGGGGCTGGGCCTGCCGTGGTCGCCCGAGCTGGCGGCGCGCTCGCTGCACGCCACCGGCTCGACGGTGGCGGCGGCCCGCGCGGCGCTGCAGGACGGGACGGCGGCGGCCCTGGGCGGCGGCACGCACCACGCCCGGCACCGCACCGGACGCGGCTACTGCGTGTTCAACGACGTCGCCATCGCGATCGCGCGGCTGCGGCGCGAGGGAGTGGCCGGCGACCTGCTCGTGCTCGACCTCGACGTCCACCAGGGCGACGGCAACGCCGAGCTGTTCGCGGACGACCCGACCGTCACCGTCGTCTCGCTGCACGGCGCCCGCAACTACCCGTTCGAGCGCGTCCCGTCCGACCTCGACGTCGACCTGCCCGACGGCACCGGCGACGACGCCTACCTGGAGGCCCTCGACGGCGCCCTCGCGTGGGCACTCGAGGGCCGGGGCTACGCCCTCGCGTTCCTCATCGCCGGCGCCGACCCCTGGGAGCACGACGCGCTCGGCCGCCTCTCGCTCAGCGAGACGGGGCTCGAGCGCCGCGACCACCGGGCCCTGACGGCGCTGCGCGCGGCCGGCATCCCGGTCTGCGTCACGCTCGCGGGCGGGTACGGCCGGCCGATCGAGGGCACGGCGCGCATCCACGCCCGGACGGTGGCCCTAGCGGCGACCATGTGCGCATGCTGATCCGCCGCCTCGACGACCAGGAGCCGTTCACGACGCGCGATGGCTCCATCATCCGCGAGCTGCTCAACGTCGTGCACCCGCCGATCCAGAACCAGAGCCTGGCCGAGGCGACGCTGCCCTCCGGCGGGGAGACCGAGCGCCACTACCACCGCGACAGCGAGGAGATCTACTTCATCCTCGACGGCACCGGGGTGATGGAGGTCGACGGCGAGGCTGCGGAGGTCGAGCCTGGCGACGCCATCGCGATCCCGCCCGGCGCGTGGCACCAGATCCGCGCGACCGGCACCCACTCGCTGCGCTTCCTCTGCTGCTGCGCCCCGCCGTACCGGCACGAGGACACGTACTTCGCGTAGGGCGAGCGCGGGCCTCAGCTGTTGGCGAGCGTCGGCGCGCAGACCGTGGCGAGGCGGGCGTGCAGCTCGTCGGCCCGCTGCACCGCCTGGTACGCCCGCACGACCGGCGCCGGCGCCCCGCGCGGCATCTTGCCCGTGTCGGCGAAGGCGTCGTAGCGGCGGCTGAGCCCCTCCGCGGCGCGCGCGAGCTCGGCCCCGAGGCCGCGCCACGGCAGCGCCGACCCGCGCTCCGCCTCCTGCGTGCCGATCAGGGCGACGACCTCCGCGAGCGTCTCCGCGGTATCCGGCGACCAGCGGCGCCATGCGCTTGATCGCCCGCCGCCGGGCGGCGGTGTCCTGGGGGCCCATACGCGCCAGCAGGACGCCGCCGCGCAGCGTCTCGACGGGCCGCGCGACGTGGTCGTCGAACTCCTGCCACAGGGCGCATCCCTCCGCGTCCGCGGTGAACGCGCGCAGGCCGCCCGACGGTTCGGCGGACGACGACGGCGGAGCCTCGTCGAGCGACTCCTCCAGCGGTGGCGCCGCCGCCACCGACTGCGGCAGGTGCCCGCGCACGCGCTCCGGCAGCGAACAGCACCGCGACGGCTGCCGCGGCGCCCAGCAAGAGCAGCACCGCCAGCAGCCGCACGGCACGCCGCCGGCGCGGGCGCACGGGTCCGGATCCCACGGGTCCCACGGGTTGCTCGTCCCCCCAGCCCTGTGGCGGGATGCGCCCGTGGTCGTAGGCATCCCGGGTCTTCTCGTCTCCGAGCACGCGGAACGCGTCGTTCAGCAGGTGCATGGCGTCCGCGGCGTCGGGCCGCCCGGAGACGTCGGGGTGCTCGCGTCTGGCCGCAGCCCGGTAGGCCCGCCGGATCTCCTCCTGCGTGGCGTCCTCGGGCACGCCGAGCACCTCGTACAGGTCGAGCACGGCGCGAGCATACCGCGGGGACCGGGCTGTCCCAGGGGCGCGTTTCAGCGCCCGACGAAGTTCGCCTTGCGCTTCTCCGGTGCCCTCTACCTCACGTGGCTCGAGCTCCGCGCGCTGCCGCTGCCGCGCATGGCAGAAGCTCTGGTGGTACCCGCTCTCGTCCTGCTCACGCACTTCGTCGGCTACCTCGCACTGCGCCTCTACGTCGCCCGCCGGGGCGCACCGCGTGAGCAGCGAGGGCGGCTGGCGCGGGCTGCCGCCACGATCGCGCTGGGCAGGCATCGCGTTCGTCGGCGGCCTGCTGCTGGTGGCGCTGATCGTCACCCGCACCTGCGCGTCGCAGGACAACCTGGTCGGCGACGACGAGGCCGTGGCGGCGGCGCGGGCGCAGATCGACTTCGAGCCGGAGCAGACGTCCGTGCGCTTCCTACGGCAGGGCGTGCCGTCGCGACCGTACTACGCGGTCTCGTTCAGCGCCGGCACGGAGGGCGAGGCGGGCTATCGCCTGACGACGGTGCTCGTGGACGCGAACAGCGGTGAGGTCACCGCGGTCAACCGCGAGGCCTAGCGCCTAGGAGCCCGCCGCCGCCAGCGCCTGCTGGAAGCGCGCCGGGTCGACACGTCCGGCCCAGGCGTCGGCGATCGTGCCGTCGGCGCGCAGGGCGTACACGGTCGGCACGGCGAGCGCGCGGTACGCCGCCCCCACGCGGCCGTCATCGGCGGCGACCGGCACCTGTCCCTCGAGGTCCTCGGCGGCGAAGCGCGCGCGATCCGCGTCCGACCCGCCGGAGACGTCCAGTAGCCCGGCAGGAAGCCCAGCGGGAAGAAGGTCATGATGCCCATCATCTGACCGCCGAGGGACGAGCGCACGCCTTCGAGCCCGGTCGGGTAGCCCGCGGCGAAGATGCCGACGAACAGCATGCCGAGGAAGCCCGCACAGCCGTGGACGGCAACCGCCCCCACGGCATCGTCGATCCGCAGCCGCTTCTCGATGAACGCCCCGATGAAGACGACGATGGCACCGGTGGCCGTGGCGATCAGGTACACGAGCGACGGTGCGTACACGTCGGCCCCGGCCGAGACCGAGATCACGCCCGCGAGGCCGCCCGACAGCACCCAGAAGGGATCGCCGCGACTCGCGAAGTAGCCGCCGGTGAAGCCGCCGGCGAAGGCGATGGTGATCGAGAACGTGATCGCCGAGAGCGTGGCCGGCGACAGGTAGATGTTGGCCCAGCCCGGGAAGATGGTCGACTGGATCACGAGGCAGGCGGCGTAGAACGCGTAGAAGCCCGTGAATATCAGCATCAGGCCGAGCAGCGTGATGTGGAGGTTGTGCGGCAAGGGCTGCCACGGCGCCTCCCCGGTTCTCGAGTACTTGCCGATGCGCGGGCCGAGTTGCAGCAGCACCCCGAGCGTGAACGCGCCTGCCGCACGCCGTGGACCACCCCCGAGGCGATCGCGTCGTGGAAGCCCCACTCGGTGACGAGCCAGCCGCCCGCGCTCCAGCCCCACGCAGCGTCCAGGATCCAGACGACGAAGCCGAGGATCGTGCACAGGAACAGGTAGGCGGCCAACCGCACGCGCTCGATGAGCGCGCCGGACAGGATCGAGGCCGTCGTCCAGGAGAACAGCAGGAACGCCGCCCAGAAGACGCCGGTGATGTTGTCCTGCAGGTTCGGCCCCATGTTGTCGTTCCACGCGATGGTCGACTTGCAGAAGGCCGAGAGGTCGAAGGTGCCGTAGGGCCCGACGATCTGGTAGCTGCCGTTCGGGTCCGTGGGCACGAAGCCGCGCTCCATGCAGCCGTAGATCCACCAGCCGATGCAGCAGAACGCCGGGGTGACGACGGCGATCGTCAGGATGTTCTTGAGCGCCGTGGACATCACGTTCTTGCGGCGTGCGACACCGGCCTCGTAGGCCATGAACCCGGCGTGGATCAGCCACATGATCACGACGGTGAAGAAGTAGAACTGCTCCGCGAGGGTCTTCAGCTCTGCGTGATCTGCGCGCCAAGCTCCTCCGGCGTCACGGACCATCACCTCCCCCGCAGGACTGCGCTCGTGGGCGCACGCGAACCCCCCTTCCACGTCGGTCGGCTCGTCCCCGGTCCCGCTGCGCTCTCTCCAACGCCACGGGGGCGGGATGTAGCGCCGCTTACTGAACAGGGGTGACAGGTCCCTGTCAAGAGGTAGGGCGGAGAAACCTCTTGCCCGGCGCCATGCGGCCCTCTGGGCTGAAAGCTCCTGCGCTATGTGGCGCGGTTGATGGAAGCAGCGCTTACGTCGATATCCATGGACTCGGGCGTCGGCGCCTCAGACAGCGGCATGAACTCCCTGCGTCAATGCGCGGCGTCGACCGGGCAGCAGCCCGGTGCGCCGCACGGGCCGTGGCGCCGCCCGCGTGTGGCGAGGACGGACGCGGCCAGCAACATCGCGGGACCGTACACCGCCGGGACGAGCGCCGCCGGGGCGCCGCCGAGGACGCTGGCGAGCGCGGCCGCCACGGCGAAGTCACGCAGCGAGAAGAGGAGGAGGCCGGTGCGCACGCACCGCAGCAGTGGCAAGAGGAGCCTGCCGACGCCGACCGAGGCGACGAGGAAGGCGAGCGCCGCGGCGAGCGCCCCGAGGGTGGACCGGTCAAGATCGATGCCGCTGACAGCGCCGTAGATCAGTGCCACCAGCGCCACGGTGCCGCCGATCGCCGCCGGCGGTCCACGCGCGCGTCGAGCACGAGCCCACGGAGCGCCAATCCTGCCGCGAGCGGGACCAGCACGACGACGCTGAAGCGGCCGAGCAGGTCCCAGGGTTGATGGGACCACCTTCGCCGATCAGCGGGCCGACGAGGGGCGCGACCACGGCCGAGAGCGTCAAGGAGAGCGAGACCACCGCCAGCGCCACGGCGACGCCTCCGCCAGCCGCGGCGACGAAGCCGATGACCGCCACCTCCGCCGGCGCGAGCGCGAGCGCGACGAGGCCCAGACGGGTGGGCCTGCTTCAACGAAGGCGCCGAGCACGAGGGCCAGCGGCAGCAGCAGGCAGAGCGGCAGCACCACCGCGGCGGCGATTTGCCGCCAGGCCGCGCGGGCCGCCACCAGACGCCGGGGCTCCACGGTCACGGCGGCGCACAGCACGAGCGCTCCGAGGAAGACGTCACCGAGGTCTGCGGCCGTCGTGCTCGGGAGCAGGAGTCCCGCGGGCGCGGCGCCCAGGACGAGCACGGCTGGCGTTGCGACGACTGCACGGACCCCCATGCGACCGCCAAGTCTGGCGCAGCCGACGTCGCGCGGGCGCGACGACCGCCTCACCGCTCGGAGGCCAGCCGGCCCGGCTCCGCGGCGCGGCGAACGACGTCGACCTCCACGCCGTGCCGCCGCAGCTTGCGGCGCAGCGACACCCACGTCGCCCTCGACCATGCGGCGCACCCCCGTCGCCGTCGTCTCGTCGATGACGACGACGCGCGCGCCGCGCAGGCGCGCGATCTCGGCGAAGTTCTTGGTGGCCTTGCGCGTCGCGGCGACCTGCCCGTCCGCCTCCCGCCCGGCGCGACGCAGGCGCTCGATCGCGCCGCCGACCCAGCGTTGCCGCTCCGTCATCTCCTGCTTGGTCGGCAGGAGGCCCGGATGCGGCAGGCCGAAACTCAAGCCGTAGAGACGGCGGGCGATCGTGACGACCGCCACGGGCCCGGCCTCGGCCCGTGCCGCGGCGACCGCGACCGCCCGCTCGGAGAAGTCCTGCCGGCCGTCCGAAGCCAGGAGCACCGCACACGCCCCGGACGGCTGCGCATCCCAGTGGCTACGCCGCGGCAGCATCGGCTACCGGACGGCCGTCGGCTCCTCCTGGGCCACCGGCGGTCTCTCGGAGGGCGTGTTGCGGTCCTCGAGCCGCCGCCAGCCGTGCAGCGGGAAGTACAGCGCCAGCAGGATCAGCCCCACCCAGTACAGCCAGCGGTAGCCGGTGCCGACGGCGTAGTCCGCGGCGAAGTAGCCGCCGATCGCCCACAGCAGCAGGAACCCGACGCCAACGATGAGACCGAGCGGCCCCATGATCCGCGGCATCTTGAGCCGGGCGCTCCAACGTCGTCGCGCAGGGCGCGGAAGAAGCCCGTAGCCGACGAGGGACAGGGCCACCGCGAAGAGGTAGCCCATGTTGGAGAACACGTAGATCTGCAACGGCGAGCCCAGGCAGAGCACCAGGACCGAGAAGCCGAGGCTGAAAGACCATCGCGAACGACGGCGCACCGTGGGTGTTCACCCAGCCGAAGGCCTTCGGCATGATCCCGTCCTGCGCGTTCTGGAAGAGGCCGCGGGACGCGCCCATGATCGCGTTGAGGACCGAGAGCAGCAGGGCGATGATGAGCGCAAGACCGATGAACCACTCCCAGAACACGCTCGTGCCGAAGATCGCGTCGACGTAGCCGTTGGAAGAGCGCGGAGGCGTCGCCGAGGTAGGGCGGCGTCCTCGGTGCCGAGCGCGGTGATGCCGGAAGTAGCCGAGCACGCCGAAGCACCATGATCGGCAGCGCGACGTAGATGAGCAGTCCGAAGAGGCCCTCCGCCGTCAGCGCGATCTTGGCGTCGCGCGCAGGCTCGCGGCACTCGCCGATGTAGCAGGCGGCCGCCTCCATGGCCAGCACGGTCCACGTGTAGATGAACGCCCAGCCGACGATGTAGCTGGAAGCTCCCGTCGACGCCCGGCGGCAGACCGAGAGTCGTCGAGGTTGCTCCCAGTCGCACAACGCGCCCGGCTCGAAGACGGGGGATCCACCAGCAGCAGGACGAGCGGGACGATGGTCCCGATGCCGAGCACCGTGGCGAACGTCGCGCCGAGCCGGATGCCGAGCCAGCACGGCACGAACATCACGAGCAGGAAGACGAGCGCGGTGATGAAGGTGGCGACCGCCGATCTCGGCGCCGAACTTGTCGCTGATGGGGCCGAACGAGCCGCCGTAGTCGATGTCGAAGAGGTCGTTGAAGTAGATCGCGGCGAGGTAGGCGTTGATGGGCGCGACCGTGAACCAGCCGAGCCAGTAGCCCCACGACGAGAGGCCGCCGACGTGCTTGGCGACGTTCGAGCCGAGCGGCTTGAAGGTCTCGAACGCGTACGACGGCAGGCCGCCGGCGCGTTCGGGCCAGGTCGCCGCCATCTCTGCGAGGCAGAAGCACAGGAACACGCCGAGCGACGTGAGGATCGCGAACAGGATGATCGCCGTGCCGCCCAGGTAGAAGCAGCGCGTAGCCGATGAGCCCGATGACCAGGACAGTGCCGGCGAGGCCGATGACGAACGCGCCCCACCAGTTGGTCTCCCGAGCCAGACCCGTCGTCTGGACATCGATGCCGCGGGCCTCGAACTCTGCCATCGCTCCCCCTGGTCTCGCGGTGCGGTCGGAAGCACCGGCGTTACCACGGGACGTCGGCACGACTGCCGTCCCACGAGCAGCGGCCAATATCGAACCGCGGGCCGGCGCTGCTGTCAAGAGGTAGGGCGGAGAAACCTCTTGCGAGCGTTGCCGGACGGGGCGGTCAAGCGCCCGTACCGCAGCGCGGGCAGTGTGCTGCGATCTCCTCGATGACCGGGCGATCGCCGCGCCGGACCAGCGCGATGGTCGCCGCTGCCGCGCCACCGCACCGCGCGCACGGGACGGTGATGCGTCGCAGCACGACCGGCGGGTCGGACGAGGAGGACGGCGCTGGGGCGCGCCGGCGGGCGAGACGGAGCATGTGCACCTCCTGTCCCGGCACGATCGCACGAACGGTGGCGCTAGCGGCAGTCGTGTGAACTACTGCTTACAGCGCGTCAAACCCGAAAAGCCATCGAGTCCTGGTTGTGAGACCGGGCTCGATGCGGGAAGGAGAGATGGATGGGGAGAGAAGTCGGAAGAAAGATCGTGCGATTGTGACGATCGTTGTCACGAACCTCGCTCGATTCGGCTGTAAGATGCCCAATCTTCGGGCACAAGACAAGTGACGAAAGAAGGATTGGTGACCAAGCCTTCAAACCCCCTGCATGCGCGGCCGTTCACGCCGGCGCGAGGCCGGCGTGAGCTCAGACGAGTGATCACACGGTTCGGCGTGCCCGGGAACGTCGCTCGCGCCATTCGGCCGCTCTGCGTCCCCGCCTCCGCGACCCCGCGCCGTCCGCGCCACTAGCGAGGACTGCGTCGGTGACGGCGCGGTGCCGCTGCGGCGCGGCCGCGCCGCTCCGGGCGGCACGGGCTTGCACTGGACCACCAGTACGACCTGCGCCCGTGCCACCCGTCCGAACGGCACGATCGGCGTCCCCGGCGACCACCGCCCCGCGAATCAATCGTTGGCCCGCCCTGGTTCGCCCCCGGCACCCAGAGCGGCTCGGCGCCCGGTGGGCTCGCCGCGCGGGCGAGGATGAAGAGCAGATCCGACAGCCGGTTGACGTACGCGAGCGCGGTGCCGTTGACCTCCGCCCCGGCCGCGAGCGCCACCATCTCGCGCTCCGCGCGCCGGCAGGTCTGCGCGCGTGCGACGTGCAGCCGCGCCGCGACCGGCGTGCCGCCCGGCAGCACGAACGACGTCAGCGGCGGGAGCCCCTCGTTCACCTCGTCGCAGCGCGCCTCGAGCCACGCGACCTGCGCGTCGTCGACCCGCAGCCGCGTCCGCTCCCGGGCCGAGCTGCGATCCTCGCGCTCCTCCTCGGGCACGGCGAGGTCGGCGCCGACGTCGAAGAGGTCGTTCTGGATCCGGGTCAGCCAGGCCGCCCAGCCGTCGGGCAGCCCGCCCTCGGCGAGGACGAGCCCGAGGGCGGCGTTGAAGCCGGTCGACGGTGCCGTACGCGGCGAGGCGCGGGTCGTCCTTGCGCACCCGGCGCCCGTCGCCGAGGCTCGGTCTCGCCGCCGTCGCCCGCGCGGGTGAACAGACGCGTGAGGTTGACCATGCCGGCAGCGTAGACCCGCACGGCGCCGCCCGGCCGCCTCGGCTACCCTCGCCGCCATGCCCGCCGAGGATCCCGCGGCGCCCTGGGGCGCCGACTCCGAGTACGGCACGCTGCGCGACGTCCTGCTCTGCCGCCCGGACGACTTCCGCTGGCTGCCGACGAACTCCATCTCCAAGGCGACGCTGGCGGCCGGCCTGACGTTCGACCACGACCTCGCGATGCGCCAGCACGCGGAGATGGTCGACGCCTACCGCGACGCCGGCGTGAACGTCCACTTCCTGGAGCCCGATCCGGCGCTGCCGTACCAGGTCTACGCCCGCGACTCGAGCTTCATGACGCCGTTCGGGGCCGTCGTCACGCAGCTGCACCAGTGGTGGCGGCGCGGCGAATACGCGCCGGTGGTCCAGTTCTACCAAGAAGGGGCATCCCGATCTGGCGGATGATTACCGCCTCGCGCGTTTGAAGGCGGCGACTTCGACGTCATCGAGCCTGCGCGTGCTCATTGGCTACTGCGGCGAGCGCACCCAGGAACCGGCCGCGCGGCAGGTGGCCGAGGGGGCGGAGGCGAGGGCTGGGAGGTGAAGCTGGCAGCCCATCGCCGAGCACTACGTCCACATCGACCTGATGGTCTGCATGCTGGCACCGAAGTTGGCCGCTGTCTGCCTGGACACCACCGACGACGGGACGCTGGAGTGGCTGCGGGGAAGGGCATCGAGATCGTGCCCGTGAACTACCGCGACACCATGAATCTCGGTTGCAATGTCGTCGCGCGGGCACGACCGCGTCATCTCGACGGCCGAGTCCACCGAACTGAACGCCCGCTGCGCGCCCCGGCTTCACGGTCTACGATCCCGATGTGACCATGTTCACCCTCGGCGGCGGCGGTGTGCACTGCATGGCCAGGCCTTGCGGCGCGACCCCGCGTGAGGTAGCCGACCCGCCACGGGACGCCCCTCGCCCGGGGGATGCGACCCCTCGCCGGGCGGGCCGATGGGGGAACGTGGCCGCCGCCGACATCGAGCGCCAAACGCAGCTCGGCGCGATCCGCGAGATCCATCGCGCGCACGAGGTGCGCATCGCCGACGCGCGCTTGATGCGGCGTGCCCGCGTCGCCATCGTCGACCGGTCGATTCGCAAGGGCGACGTGGTGGCGCTGGTGGAGCGCTGCGGCGGGCAACTCGTGCGCGAGAAGGAGGAGGCGACGATCGTGGTCGCCGCGCCCGAGCCCGCCACGGGCCGCCGGAAGGGCCCGCCGCACCCGCCAGCGCGTCGTCGACGAGGCCGGCCTGCGCCAGCTCGTCGCCGCCTACGAGGCCGTCTACGCGCCGCCGTCGCTGCTGGAGGCCGCCCGCCGCGCGCGTCAGCGCCTCGCGGCCGACCTGCTCGCCGACCAGCGTCCGCGAGCAGCAGCGCCAGGCCCAGTCGTCGCGCCGCACCCGCGAGGCAGCCGCGAAGGGCAGCGTGACGGAGGCGGAGCTGAAGCTCGAGGAGACGGTGCGCGGCATGCGCGCGAAGAACGCCGACGGCAGGCTCGTCCGCCACTAGACCCTATGGCCCGGAGGGCCATGGGTCGGTGGTGTCCGGTCGGGTCCTCACCGTGGATAGTCGCGGGTTTGTCTGGCCGCAGATGGGCTCCGGCTGACCCCAGACGAAGGAGGGTCCGGCCGTGACGGAACGATGGCGGAGGCGAGGGACGCCACGCCCGGCCGATCACGCCGCGGCGGTGGGGGTGCTGAGCGGTGAGCTGCGGCGGGCGCGGTCGGGCGGCGGAGCGGTCGTGCTGGTGGCGGGCGGCGAGCTGCCGGGCCCGGTGCACGCCTGCTACGAGGCCGGTCCGACCGGATTCGGCCTGTACCGCGCGGCGAGGCGGCGGGCGGCGGGTGGAGGTGGTCGCGCCGAGCAAGACGCCGCGCGGGCCGGCGACCGGGTCAAGACCGACCGCGCGACGCTGAGTTCCTGGTGCGCCTGCTGATGGCCGGCTCGCTGCGGCCGATCCGCGTGCCCTCCGAAGGGCAGGAGGCGGCGCGGGACCTGGTGCGGGCGCGCGAGCAGGTCCGCGGCGATCTGATGCGCTGCCGCCACCGCGTCTCCAAGCTGTTGCTGCGCCACGGCCGCGTCTGGCCGGCTGAGCCGACCACCTGGACGGTGGCGCATCGCGACTGGCTCGCCGGCCAGCGCTTCGACGCAGCCGGCGCCGCAGCTGGCGTACCTCGACACCCTGGCCGCGGTCGACGGGCTGCTGGCCCGCCGCGCGGTGGTCGAGCGGCGCTCCCCACGTGGCCGCAGACGCCGAGTTCTGGCCCATCGTGCGCGACTGCGAGCCTTCCGCGGGGTCGACACCCTGACCGCGCTGGGGGTCGTGCACGAGATCGGCGACTTCGCCCGCTTTGGGCGGCCGGGGAGCGGGGCGCTGGCTCGGGCTGGTGCCTCTCTCGCCGAGTCCGGCGAGACCACCAGCGACGGGCCGATCACCAAGAGCGGCTCCAGGCACGCGCGCCGGATCCTGGTGCAGGCCGCCTGGCACTACCCGCGCGCCCCGCGTCGGCGCGACGCTGCGCCACCGTCAGGACGGCCAGCCCGCCCACGTGCTGCAGATCGCCTGGCGCGCCCAGCACCGCCTGCACCGACCCACTGTCGGCTGCGCGCGCACGGCAAGCCCGCCAACGTCGCCACCATCGCCGTCGCGCGCGAGCTCGCCTGCTTCCTCTGGGCCGCCGCCACGGCCGATAGCGGCCACCCGCACCATCCGCTGCGCAGCGGGCGACGGGCGCCCACGTCGCCGGCACGCGCGGTGCGACTACGGGCAGCCATCCCACGGCCACGCCCGCTCCTAGACAGCGCTCGCCGGCCACGGAGCAGGGTCATGGGATACCCAACCCCCGCATATCAGACTGACCAGACCGTCGAGCCAGACCGCCCCGAAGCAGCAGCGCAGAACGAGGAGAGCGGCCTCACGGCCGCCCTCCTCTCACATGGACCCTTGACGGCAAGCCG
>CAVYFW010000022.1:0-69174 GCA_963767885.1 uncultured Actinomycetota bacterium | reverse complement strand
AGCCCGGGCGCGATCACCAGGCGCGTCACCAGCGCCGCCCCCACGGTCCCGTCCGGCACCAGCGAGGTGCGGGCCAGCACGAGGCCGAAGCCGAAGAACGCCGGGATCGCGCCGACGACGATGACCACCTGCGCGACGTCGAGCAGGCGCGCCGGCACCGGCCCGCCGGCCAGCCCGTAGACGAGGCCCACCAGCGTCGGGCCGAGGTAGTGGTTGCGCAGGATCGAGACCTTCACGATCTGCAGGATGTGGGCCCGGTCGTGCGCCGCCGCCAGGCTGGCGTTGACGAGCATGTTGAACGGCGCGGAGATGGCGGTCGCGTACAGCAGCGCGATCGGCAGCTGGTCGTGGCCGAGCACCGCCACGATGACCGGCGGCCCCAGCCAGCCCGTGTTGGCCCACGTCGCGGAGAGCTGGAAGGCCGCCTGCTGGGCGGTGTCGTCCCGGAAGCGGTGCCGGGCGTACAGCTGCACCCCGGTGACCGTCACGGCCAGGGCCAGGTAGCAGGCGATCACGGCGGCCCCGACCTCGCCCACGGGCGCGGCGGCCACCAGCACCGGCGCCAACGGCAGGTTCGTCCAGTAGATCACCCGCCAGAGCCGGCTGGCGAGCGGGCGCCCGTCGGTCCGCCGACCCACGGCCGCGCCCAGCGCGATCGCCACCACGAGCAGCGGAATCGTCAGCCCTCCCACCGGCCCGCATCATCGCTGGCGCCTGCGACCTGCAGCCCCGATCTGGCACCATGGCGGCGTGGCCGCCACGCACGCACAGCACCCCGGCGGCCGCGCGTCCGGCGCTCGCCCAGGCCCCACGTAGGGCATGGCGACACCGGATCGCACGAACCCGCCGGACCTGCCGGCAGGTGTCACCGCGCGCCGACTGCTGGGACTCGTCTGGGACGAGCGGCGCGTCGTCGCCATCGCGCTCGTCTGCGCGCTCGTCTACACCGCGCTCTCGCTGGCGCTGCCGGTCGTCGTCCAGCGGATCATCGACGACGGCATCGTGCCCGCCGACGACGCGCTGCTGTACGAGCTGCTGGGGCTGCTCGTGGTGCTCGCGCTGCTGCGCTCCGGCATCGCGTTCTGCCGGCGCTACGCCACCGCCACCATCGGCATCCGCGTCGAGGCGCGCATGCGCCGGCTGCTCTACGACGGCTACCTGCGCCTTCCCGCGAGCCTTCTACGACCGGCAGGCCACGGGGCAGGTCGTCTCGCGCGCGACCAACGACCTGTACCCCATCCGCTACTTCGTCGGCTGGGGCGTCGGTGCAGCTGTGCCAGAGCGCGATGACGATCGTCGCGGCGACCGTCCTGCTGCTCTGGGTCGACCCCGTGCTGACGGTCGCCGCCGGCGCTCACCATGCCGCTGATCGTGTAGCTGGCCTTCCGCTTCGCGAACGGCGTCACGCCGATCTCGCGCGTCATCCGCCAGCGGCAGGCCGACGTCACGGAGTCCGCCGAGGAGTCCGTCGTCGGCATCGAGATGGTGCAGGCGTTCGGGCGCGAGGACACCGTGCGCGACCGCTTCGACCGCCGCGCCTCGCTGGTCCGCGACGGCTACGTCGACGCCGCCCACGTCGAGGCGCGCTACCTGCCCGCCATGTTCCTGATGCCGCTCTGCGCCGTCGGCCTGGTGCTGCTGGTCGGCGGCCTGCGCGTCATCGACGGCCACCTGACGATCGGCGAGTTCGTGCTCTTCCAGACCGTGCTGCTGCAGCTGGCGTGGCCGCTCGAGGCGGTCGGCTGGATCATCGACCTCGGCCAGCGCGCGATCGCCTCCGCCGGGCGCTCGCTTCGCCTGGCTCGACGGCGTCCGCCGCTCGAGGACCCGGCCCAGCCCGCAGGCGCGTGCCGGACGGCCCGCTGGGCCTGCGGCTGGCGAGCGTGGCCTTCGCGCTATCCCGGCGGCTCCGACGTGCTGCAGGGCGTCGACCTCGACGTCGCGCCGGGCGAGGTCGTCGCGCTGGCCGGGCCCACCGCGAGCGGCAAGTCGAGCCTGCTCGGCCTCGTGCCGCGCTTCTACGACCCGACCGCCGGCGCGCTCCTGATCGGCGGCCTGGACGCGCGGGCGCTGCGCGTGGCCGAGCTGCGCGGCGCCGTCGCCGATCGTCACCCAGCGGCCGGTGCTCTTCTCCGCCACCCTGCGCGAGAACCTCACGCTGGCCCGGCCGGACGCGCCGTGGGACGACGTGCTCGAGGCCTGCGACGCGGCCGGCGTCGCGGACTTCGTCGACGACCTGCCGACGGGCTACGACACCGCCATCGGCGAGCGTGGCGTCAACCTCTCGGGCGGGCAGCGCCAGCGCGTGGCGCTCGCCCGCGCGCTCGTCTCGGACGCCCGCATCCTCGTGCTCGACGACCCGCTCTCGGCGGTCGACACCGTGACCGAGCGCGCGCTGGTCGAGCGCCTGCGGCCGGCGCTGGAGGGCCGCACGGTGCTCGTCGCCGCGCAGCGCCTGTCCACGCTGGCGCTGGCCGACCGCGTGGCCGTGCTGGTCGACGGCCGGATCGTCGAGCACGGCACGACCGGGGAGCTGCTCGCCGCCGGCGGAGCGTTCGCCGCCCTGTTCGGCGAGGAGGCCGCGCTTGTCTAGGCAGCGCCGCACCGGCCTCTCGCGCCTCTGGGAGTACCGGCCGCCGCAGCGGCGCAGGGTCTGGCTGCCGCTGATCGCCGCGACGGTGCAGGCGGCGCTCAACGTCGCGGTCTGGCTGGTCGTGGCCGACGGCGTCGACAACGGCATCCGCGCCGGCGACCGCGACCGGCTGTACCTCGACGCGGCCATCTTCGCCGCCGTCCTCGTGGTGCTGCTCGTCTGCGGCACGTACCTCGCCCGCGCGCTCGTCGTCCTCGGCCAGTCGATCCTGCTGGAGCTGCGGCGCGACCTCTTCCGCCACCTCACGACGCTGTCGCTGCGCTACTTCTCCGAGCAGCGCGCCGGCTGGATCATCAGCCGCCTGACGAGCGACGTGGACACCCTCAGCGAGGTCCTGTCGGCGGAGCTCGGCGCGCTGATCTGGGGCCTCTTCACCATCGCCTTCGCGATCGTCGGCCTGTTCGTGCTCGACTGGCGGCTGGCGCTGGTGACGCTCGTCGTGATGCCAGGGGTGGCGATCTTCGGCCGCTGGTTCCAGCGCCGCTCGCGCGTGGCCTTCGGCGAGACGCGCACCACGATCGCGGGCGTCACGGCCCACCTCGCGGAGTCCGTCGCCGGCATGGCGATCGTCCAGGCGTTCGGGCGCGAGCGGGCGTTCCGCCGGGAGTTCGACCGCCTGAACGACGAGAACCGGAACGCCAACATCTACGCCCAGAAGCTGTCGTCGATCTTCTTCCCCGGCGTCGAGCTGCTCGGGCATGATCGCGACCGCCGCCGTGCTCCTGGCCGGCGCCATCCTGGTCGGCGAGGAGACGCTGACGATCGGCACGCTCATCGCGGTCATCGGCGTCGTCAACCTGCTCTACGACCCGCTGACCCAGCTCTCGGAGCTGTACGGCCAGCTGCAGTCCGCGTCGGCCGCCATGGAGAAGATCGCCGCGGTGCTCGACACCGAGGCCGACGTCGCCGACCGGCCGGGCGCCCGCGAGGCCGGGCGCATCCGCGGCGCCATCGACCTCGATGCGGTCTCGTTCGCGTACGGCGACGAGCCCACGCTGACCGAGGTCGACGCGCACGTGCCGGCCGGCGGCTGCCTGGCGCTCGTCGGCGAGTCGGGCGGCGGCAAGTCGACGCTCGCCAAGCTGGTGGCGCGGTTCTACGACCCCGACGCCGGCACCGTGCGCGTGGACGGCGTCGACCTGCGCGACTACCGGCTCGAGAGCTACCGCCGCAACCTCGGCGTGGTGCTGCAGGACCCGTTCCTGTTCGCCGGCACGATCGGCTCCAACATCCGCTTCGGCCGGCCCGACGCCACCGACGAGGAGGTGCGCGCCGCCGCGGCCGCCGTGGGCGTCGATCGCGTCGCCGCCCGCTTCCCGGACGGGCTCGACCACGCGGTCCGCGAGGGCGGCGCGGGCCTCTCGGCGGGCGAGCGGCAGCTGATCTCGATCGCCCGCGCGCTGCTCGCTGACCCGCGCATCCTGGTGCTGGACGAGGCGACGTCGTCGATCGACCGCCCGACCGAGGTGCTGGTGGAGCGCGCGCTCGACCGCCTGCTGCGCGGCCGCACCTCGCTGGTGGTGGCCCACCGGCTGGCGACCGTGCAGCGCGCGGACGAGATCCTCGTGGTCGAGCACGGGCGCGTGGTGCAGCGTGGCGCCGCGCGCGACCTGCTGGCCGTGGACGGACCGTTCCGACGCCTGGCGACGGCCGACGTCGCGGGCTGATCACGGCGGGCCTCGATGGAGTAGTGTGGCGGCCATGTCGAGCACCGCGCCCGCGTTCCACGCCCGCCTCAACGAGCAGATCGCCAACGAGTTCGCCGCCTCCCAGCAGTACGTCGCGATCGCCGTCTACTACGAGGACGAGGCGCTGCCGCAGCTCGCCGCCCACTTCTACCGGCAGGCGCTCGAGGAGCGCAACCACGCGATGATGATCGTGCAGTTCCTGCTCGACACCGATCGCGACGTCACCATCCCGGGCTGCGAGGCGCCGCGCACGCAGTTCGCCGACACCACCGAGCCGGTGGCGATCGCGCTGGAGCAGGAGCGCCGGGTGACCGACCAGATCGCCGCGCTGACGGCGGCCGCCCGCGACGAGCTCGACTTCCAGGGCGAGCAGTTCCTGCAGTGGTTCCTCAAGGAGCAGGTCGAGGAGGTCTCGAGCATGTCGACCCTGCTGCGCGTGTGCGAGCGCGCCGGCAGCAACGCGCTGCTCGTGGAGGACTACCTGGCCCGCGAGAGCGTCGGCTCGGAGAACGACCCGACGGCCCCGCCCGCCGCCGGGGGCCCGCTCTAGCGCCGTGGCCGCGCCCGCGCTCGTCCGGCACGCGGACCCCGCCGGCGCCTGGGAGCTCGTCCGCCGGCCGCCCGACCCGCGGCTGCGGGCGCTGGTCGCCGACTACGCGGGCTTCGCGGAGCGCGCGGATGGGCTGGTGCTGCGGCGCGAGCTGCCCACGGCCCGCATCCCGGTCATCCTCCACCTGGACGACCCGTACGGCGTCGAGGGCGCTCGACGGCGTCGCACGCAACCACCGGGCGGGCTTCGCGGCCGGGATGCACGAGGGCCCGGCGACGACGGAGTCGCCGCGCGGCCGCAACCGCTGCCTGCAGCTCGATCTCGCCCCGGTGGCGGCGCATCGCCTGTTCGGGGTGCCGATGCACGAGCTCGCCAACCGGATCGTGGGCCTCGACGACCTGCTGGGGCCGGCGGCGTGGGAGCTGCAGGAGCGGCTGCGCGAGGCGCCGACGTGGGAGGCCCGCTTCGCGACGCTCGACGATCTGTTGCTGCGGCGCCTGGCCGACGCGCCGGCGAGCCGCGAGCTCGACTGGGCCTGGCACGCGCTGCGCCGCTCCGGCGGCCAGCTGCGGATCGCCGCGCTGGCCGGCGAGCTCGGCTGGAGCCACCGCCACCTGATCGCCCGCTTCCGCCGCGAGATCGGCCTGCCGCCGAAGACGGTCGCCCGCATCGTGCGCTTCGAGCGCGCGCTGCAGCTCGCCCGCCGCGCCGCCGAGCCGTCGTGGGCCGAGATCGCGCACGCCTGCGGCTACGCCGACCAGGCGCACCTGATCCGCGACTTCCGCGCGTTCGCGGGCACGACGCCGGGCGCGTGGGCGCCGACGCTGGCGGCGTAGCGGACGGAAACGAGTCGGTCCTTCAGAACGCCGACGGTCGTCGCTGCCCTACGCGCCAGTTATGAAAGCGTGAGCGAGCCCTGCCCCGCAGCGACGCAGGAGCGTAGGGGCTTGCCGACCAGGAGCGAAGCGACTGCTGCCGGCGAGCGAGAGCCGGAGCAGCACGGCAGTATCGTGCTGTCGGAGGCGGTTTCCATGTCCGGAGGAGGGGTCGCAGTTGAGCGAGCGCAGTGAGCGCCATGGCCGCAAGGAGCTCGCGCCGCTGACGCGGCCTCCGCGGTAGACGTGGTCGCGAGCGACCGACTGGCACCCCTCCGTAGGACCCGCCGCCCACGTCGACCCAGCAGCGGAGCACCGCCAACCCGCCCCCATCCGATCCGGCCCCCGACCAACCAACCCACCCGGTCAACTTCCTCCAAGCCACCCGCCGCCGACTGCTCCTACCGTGGCCGCGACCCCACGAGAGGAGCCACCCGTGTCCGACGTCCCGACCGTCGTGCCGGCACTGACCTATCGCGACGCCGTCGCCGCACTCGTCTTCCTGGAGCAGGCGTTCGGCTTCGAGCCCGTCTTCGTCACCCGCGACGACGCCGGCCGCGTCCGCCACGCCGAGCTGCGGCACGGCAGCGGCATGCTGATGGTGAGCGAGCGCGCCGGCACCGAGGGGCCGCCGCCCGGGCAGGACTTCGGCGAGGCCGACCACTCGGTCTACGTCGTGGTCGAGGACGTCGACGCGCACGCAGCGCGCGCCCGCGAGCAGGGCGCCGACCTCTTCCGCGAGCCGGCGGACACCCCGTACGCGAGCCGCGAGTACGCAGCCCGGGACCCCGAGGGGCATCTCTGGAGCTTCGGCACCTACGTCCCGGGCTCGTACGCCGGTGACGGCGAGGCGCAGGTGGACTCCACGGTCGGTTGAGTCGCCTGCAGCGCGGCCCGTCCTTCACGCTCTGTGGACGGAGCCACCGGGGCCGGATGCTTCTCAACCGCTCCGCGCCAGCAGCCAGCCGAGGTAGAGCGCGATATGGTCGGCCCCCACGCAGCTCATGTGGCCGCAGCCGGGCGCGAAGTGGGCCTCCGCGTCCGGGATGCGGGCTGCGAGCCAGCGCCCATGGGCGCGGGGCACGGCGTGGTCGTCCTCGCCGTGCCAGACCAGCGTTGGACAACGGACCTCGCCGGGCTCGAAGGCCCAGGGATGCGCGAGCGCGTGGTCCTCGTCCCGGTAGCCGTCCGCCCCCGTGCGGAACGCCTCGCGGACGTGCGCGACCACGTAGCTCGCCGTCTCGGCGTCCACGGCGACGACGTCGGCGTCGGTACCGGTCGCGCGCACGGCGTCGGCGAACGTCGCGGGCGTCTGGGCGAGCCACCAGTCGGCCGCCTCGCGGACGAACGGGGCGTTGGTGTCCGGCCCCTCCATGGCCGCGCGCCAGGCGGGCAGGTCGTCCGCGGCCATCCCCTCCAGGAAGTCGAGGCCGGCGCCGTCGATCGGTGCGAGCGAGGCGGAGACGGCGGCCGCCGAGACGCGATCGGCGAGGAGAGCGGCGACCGCCAGGGCGTGCGGACCGCCGGCGGACGATCCCTCGACGGCGAAGGTCTCGACGCCGAGCGCGTCGAGAATCGCGCGGACGTCGTCGACGGCGTCGACCACGCGACGTCCCGGCGCGGGCGTCGACGCGCCGAAGCCCGGGCGGTCGTAGCGGATCAAGCGGATGCCGCGCTCCTGCGCGAAGCGCACGGCAGCCGGCGGCAGCGTGCGGCTCCCGGGATTCCCATGGAGGGTCACGACCGGTACACCGTGGGGGTCGCCGTCCTCGCGGACGCAGAGCAAGCGCCCGTCGTCGGTCGCCACATCGAGGTCGCGGATGGCCGCGATTCTGGTCGGCGGCGGAGGGCCGGTCAAGCGGGTCCGAAATCGGCGGCGGACGCTGGGCCTCGTAGCCCGATTAGCAGGGGTTTGCCCGCACCCCCCATACGGGTCGACTCTGCCCAAACCTATCAAGACGAGCGAGTGACAAGTCGATACCAGCATGGTGCGGAACATCGCCCGCAGTGTGATCGCGCGCGCAGGCGCCCGCTCCGCGCTGCTCGCGATCGTGGTCCTGCTGGTCGGCGCCGGCCCCGCGCTCGCCGTCACCGGCGCCCCCACCGGGCTGACCGCCGCGACGCCGACGAAGGCCAAGCCGGCGCTGACGTGGGTCGCGCCTGCGAGCGCCGGTGCGGGCATCGCGGGCTACAACGTCTACCGCGGCGCGACCAAGGCGAACACGACGCTCGTCACCGCGCTGACCTTCACGGACACCGCGGCCACCGCCAACACCAGCAGCACGTACACGGTCAAGGCGGTCGAGACCGGCACGAACCTGGAGAGCGCCGCGTCGAACTCGCTGGCCGTCGTCTACGACACGACCGCCCCGCCGCTGCCGACCAGCGTGAACGCCGCCGCGACGCCGAGCAACCAGAAGCCCGTGCTGACGTGGAGCTCGGGCGGCGCGGACAACCTCTCCGGCTTCGCGCAGTACGAGGTCTGGCGCGGCACCACGCTCGTGACGACCACGACGGCGCTGACGTTCACCGACTCGGCGCTCATGACGTCGGGCTCGTACACGTACTCCATCAAGGCCGTCGACCTCGCGGGGAACGCCTCGAGCGGCGCGACCAAGGTGGTCGTCTACGACGTGCTGCCGCCGACCACGCCGGCGACCTTCACCCCGGCCGCCGCCCAGAGCGTCAAGCCCGTGCTGACGTGGGCGGCGTCGACCGACACCGGCGGCGCCGGCCTGCTGCGCTACGACATCCTGCGCGGCGGGGTCGTCGTCGGCACGAGCACCACGCCGAGCTTCCAGGACGGCACGGTCACCGCCGAGGGCTCGTACTCGTACACGATCGTCGCCGTCGACAAGGCGGGCAACTCGTCGAACCCGACGCCGGCGCGCACGCGTCCAGTACGACACCACGGCGCCGACCGTGCCCGCCGGGCTGGCCGCGAGCGCGACGCCCACGAAGGCCAAGCCCGCGCTCGGCTGGACGGCCGCGACCGACACGGGCGGCAGCGGCGTCGTCTCCTACAAGGTGTACCGCGGCGCCACGCTCGCGGGGACCGCCAACGGCGCGCTCTTCTCGGACACCGCCCTCGCCACCGACGGCTCCTACCAGTACCGCATCTCGGCCGTCGACGCCGCGGGCAACGAGTCGGCGCAGTCCGCCGCCCTCACCGTCGTCTACGACAAGACCGCACCGCCGACGCCCATCAACCTGGCCGGGGCGTCGCCGACCAGGAACGCGCCCGTGCTCGACTGGGACTCCGGCGGCTCCGACAACCTGACCGGCCTCGACCACTACGAGGTCTACCGCGGCGCCACGCTCGTCAGCTCCGTCGGCGGCGGGACGACCGCGTACACCGACACCTCGCTGTCGTCCTCGGGCTCGCAGACGTACACCGTCAAGGCGGTCGACGGCGCTGGCAACCAGTCCGTCGCGTCCGCGCCCCGCGTCGTCATCTTCGACGTCGTCGCGCCCAACGCGCCCACCTCCACCACGCTGCCGCCCGCGGTGCGCGTCAAGCCGACGGTGACCTGGCCCGCGGTCACCGACACCGGCGGCTCGGGCATCGCGTTCTACCGTGTGTTCCGCGGCGGCGTGGCGATCGGGACGGCGACCGCCACCTCGTACACCGACAACGCGGTGACGACCGAGGGCAGCTACACGTACACGGTCTCCGCCGTCGACAACGCGGGCAACGAAGGGCCGGCCGCACCCGAGAAGACGACGATCTACGACGTCACCGCGCCGAGCCCGCCGGGCGCCGTATCCGGCACCACGCCGACGAAGGCCAAGCCGACGCTGAACTGGGCCGCAGCGACCGACCCGAGCGGCTCCGGCGTCGCCACCTACACCGCGTACCGCAACGGCTCGAGCATCGGCACCAGCGTCACGACGAGCTTCACCGACGCCGCGCTCAGCATCAACGGCAACAACGCCTACACCGTGATGGCGACCGACCTCGCGGGCAACACGTCGACGCTCACGGCGCCGGTGAGCATCGTCTACGACACCACCGCCCCGCCCGCTCCGGTGGGCCTGACCGGCGTCTCGCCGACCGCCGACAAGCCGTACATGACGTGGACCGACGGCGGCGCGGACGTCCTCTCGGGCCTCGACCGCTACGACGTCTACCGCGGCACGACGCTGGTGGGCTCCGTGCCGGCGGGGACGACGGACTTCCAGGACAACAGCACCCTCGCCGCCGGCACCTACCAGTACACCGTGAAGGCGGTCGACCACGCGGGCAACGCGTCCAACGCCTCGCTCTCGAAGTCGTTCACGTACGACAACGTCGCGCCGAACGCGCCCGCGAACCTGGCGGCCGCGAGCCCCACGCGGCTGCCGATCCTGACCTGGGGCGCCGTCACGGACACCGCCGGGATCGCGCGCTACGACGTCTACCGCGACGGCGTGCTGGCCGGCTCCTCGGCCTCCACCACGTTCACCGACAACGGCGTGCCGGCCGACGGCCCGTACACCTACACCGTCCGCGGCATCGACAACGCGGGCAACATCGGCGCGGTCTCGCCGAGCAAGCTGGTCGTGGTCGACGCGGTGGCCCCGCCGATGCCGATCAACCTCACGGCCCCGTCGCCCTCGGCGACCAAGCCCTCGCTGGCCTGGACGACCGGCGGCGCGGACAACTCGTCGGGCTTCAAGCACTACCAGGTCTACCGCAACGGGGTGGCCCTCGCGACGACGACGGCCTCGGGCTACGTCGACGCCTCCGCGTCCGTCAACGGCTCCTTCCAGTACGAGGTGGCGGCCGTCGACAACGCCGGCAACGAGTCGGCCAAGGCCGGCCCCGTGACGGTGGACTACGACTCCACCGCGCCGCCCGTGCCGACCGGGGTCACCGGCGCGACGCCGACCAGGCAGGCGCCCGCCATCGCGTGGTTCTCGGGCGGCCCGGACAACATCTCGGGCTTCAGCCACTACAACGTCTACCGCGGCACCGTCAAGGTCAACGCGGCGCCGGTGACGGCGACGTCGTTCACCGACGCGAACCTGGCCGTCGACGGCTCCTACGCGTACACCGTGCGCGCCGTCGACAACGCCGGCAACGAGTCGGTGGCCTCCGTCGCGCGCACGATCATCTTCGACCAGACGAAGCCGACCGTGCCCGCGGCAGTGATGGTCACGACGCCGACGCGGCTGCAGCCGGCGCTGACCTGGACGGCCTCGACCGACGGCGCCGCGTCCGGCATCCAGCGCTACGACGTGTACCGCGACGGCGCCCTGATCGGCTCGACCACGGGCCTCGCCTTCACCGACACCGCCGTGCTGTCCGACGACACCTACGCCTACACCGTCCGCGCGATCGACAACGCGGGCAACGAGTCCCTCGACTCGGCGCCGCGATCGGTGCTGGTAGACCACATCGCGCCGCCCCCGCCGAACGACGTCGCCGGCCCGGCGGTCTCCAACCTGCCGACCATGAGCTGGACGAACACGTCGGACGCCGGCAGCGGCGGCTCGGGCGTCGCCGGCTACAACGTCTACCGCAACGGCGTGAAGATCGGGACGACCGTCCAGCCGACCTACGGCGACACTGCCGTCTCGCTCGACGACTCGTACAACTACACCGTCACGTCGGTCGACGCCGCCGGCAACGAGTCCGGCCCGTCGTCCGTGCTGACCGTCCTCTTCGACGACACGCCGCCGCCGCAGCCCCTGAGCCTGGCCGGGGCGACCCCGTCGCAGTCGAAGCCGCAGCTGACCTGGCAGTCCGGCGGCCCCGACTCGCTCAGCGGCTTCGCGCACTACGAGGTGCTGCGCAACGGCGCGGTCGTCGACACCACGGGCGGGCCGCCGTGGAGCGACACGGCCCTGGCGGCGAACGGCGTCTACACGTACACCGTGCGCGCGGTCGACGTCGCCGGCAACCGCAGCGTCGCCTCGTCGCCCCGCACCATCGTCTGGGACACGACGCCGCCAGGGCGGGTGGCGGGCCTCGTCGCGCCGACGCCGACGCCGCGGCCGGCGCTGACCTGGGACGCGCCGGGCGACACCGGCGGCTCGGGCGTGGCCGGCTACCGCATCTACCGCGACGGCAGCCAGGTCGCCACGTCCACCGGCGCGGCGTACACCGATCCCGACGCGATCGCCGAGGGCACGCACACGTACACCGTCGCGGCCATCGACGCCGCCGGCAACCTGGGCGAGGAGTCCGACCCGTTCGTGCTCAGCGTCGACTTCACGCTCCCCTCGGCGCCCACGGCCCTGATCGGCGAGACGCCGACGCGCCGGCCCGAGCTGAGCTGGGGCGGCTCGATCGACAGCGGCTTCCTGCCGTCGGGCGTCGCGGGCTACAACGTCTACCGCGGCGCGGTGCTCGCCGGCTTCACCTCCGCCACGACGTTCACCGACCTGGCGCTCACGGCGCAGGGCACGTACCTCTACACCGTCCGCGCCGTCGACCGCGCGGGCAACCTGTCCGACCCCTCGAACGGGCGCACCATCGCATTCGACACCGCGGCGCCGCCGACGCCCGCCAACCTCACGGCGCCCTCGCCGACGGCGTCGCTGCCGTCGCTGAGCTGGGCCTCCGGCGGCGCGGACAACCTCGCCGGGTTCGACCACTACGACATCCTGCGCGACGGCACCAAGATCGCCGAGTCGGCGTCGCCGGGCTTCGTCGACGGGTTCCTCGGCCAGCAGGGCCCGCACTCCTACACCGTGCGCGCCGTCGACAAGGCTGGCAACATCAGCCCCGTGACGGCGACCGCGGTCGTCGTCTACGACACGACGCCGCCGCCCGCCCCGACCGGCTTCGCGGTCGCCACGCCGACGCGCCTGCCGCGCCTGACGTGGGACGCGATGGCCGACGACGACACCGGCGCCTCGGGCATCGACCACTACGAGGTCCTCCGCGACGGCACCCTGGTCGGCACGTCGACGACCACGAGCTTCGACGACGGCTCGGTGCCGAGCAACGGCTCCTACGGCTACACGGTGCGCGCGGTCGACCAGGCCGGCAACGCCAGCCTCGCGTCGCGCAGCCGCGCCGTGCAGGTCGACGCCACGGAGCCGCCCGCGCCGACGGACGTCACCGGCATCACGCCGACGAAGGTGCCCGCCCTCGGCTGGCAGCCGGTCACCGACGCGATGACCGGCGGCTCGCCGATCGCCGGCTATCGCGTGTACCGCGACGGCCTGTTCGTCGGCGAGGCGACGACCGCGTCCTACGTCGACGGCAAGCTCCAGGTCTCGGGCCAGTACGTCTACACGGTGCGCGCCGTGGACGCGGCCGGCAACGTGTCGGGGCCGTCCCCGGGCCGCGAGATCATCCTCGACTCCGAGGGGCCCGTGCTCGACGGCGTGTCCTTCCCGCAGCGCGCGATCGCGGGCAGCGCCGTGGAGTTCAACGTGCGGCCGCGCGACGTGCTGAGCTCGATCGCCGGCGAGGCGAGCTGGGACTTCGGCGACGGCTCGGCCGTCGGCAACTCCACCAAGCACGTGTACGACGTGCCGGGCCGGTACACGATCACGATCCGCGCGACCGACGCGCTCGGCAACGTGACCACGGTCGGCGACCGCTCGATCCTGGTGGTCGAGCCGAAGGGCGGCGTCCCGCCCAAGAAGCTGCGGCTGGCGAAGATCCCGACCATGACGCTGAAGGTGCTCTCCCGCCTGAAGTGGAAGCTGCGCGCGTCGGTCACCGTCGACGTCGACACGAACCTGCAGTTCCTGCTCATGCGCGGCGGCGTGCTGGTGCAGAGCGTGTCGCGGAAGGTGCCGTCCGGCGGCATCGTGATCCCGGTGCTGGTGCCGAAGCCGCAGCGCAAGGCGGGCTCGTTCCAGCTCGTCGTCCGCTCGGTGGCCGGCGACATCCAGGCGTCCCAGAGGTTCAAGCTCAAGAAGAAGTGACCGGGTAGCGTGCGCCGATGCGCGCACGCGAGCACGGCATCGAGATCGGGCTGCTCCCGCCCGGACCCCTGAACGCCATCACCGACGTCGCCGGCCTCGGGGTCGGCCACGCCAACCACGACCCCGACCACACGGGCGTCACCGCGGTCGTGCCGGAGCTCGGCCGCGACCACTGGGAGTCGCCGTACTTCGCCGGCGCCGCCAGCGTCTACGGGGTCGGCGAGTACGCCGGCATCACGCAGATCGAGGAGTGGGGCTGCGCGGAGTCGCCCGTCTTCCTCACCGGCACGCCGTACGTCGGCCACGTCTACGCCGGCGCGACCGCCGTGCTGACGGCGCGCCAGCCGCTGATCGGCCACCCGGACGGCGACGTGATCATCCCCGTCGTCGCGGAGTGCGACCCGTCGGAGTACTGCGACGTGCGCAACGGCCCGGCGCCCGACGAGGGGCTCGTGACGGCGGCGCTCGACGGCGCGCGCACGGGGCCGGTGGACGAGGGCCAGGTCGGCGCCGGCGTCGGCATGAGCGGCTTCGGCTGGGCGGGCGGCATCGGCACCGCCTCGCGCGTGGCGGCCGGGTACACGGTCGGCGTGCTGCTGCTCGTGAACTTCGGCGACGCCGAGCGCCTGACCGTCGACGGCCACCACGTCGGGCGCGAGCTCGGGCGCGCCGATGCGCCGCCGGTCGAGGGCTCGTGCTTCTGCCTGGTGGCGACCGACGCGCCCCTCCTGCCGCACCAGCTCGAGCGCCTGGCGCGGCGCCCCTTCCTCGGCCTCGCGCGCACGGGCTCCTACGCGAGCAACGGCTCCGGCGAGGTCGCGATCGCCTTCTCGACGGCGAACACCGCCGAGCTGCGACGCGACGTCGAGGGCCCGCAGGCGGTGCAGATGCTGCCGACGAGCCGGGCCCTCAGCCCGCTCTTCGCCGGCGTCGCGGAGGCCACGGAGGAGGCCGTGCTCAACGCGCTGTTCGCGGGGCGCGACCTGCACGGCGCGACGGGAAGGCTGCTCCCTGCCGCGCCTGCCGAGCGCATCGCGGCGATCGTGCGCGGCCGGCGCTGAGGCCGGCCGGTCCTAAGCGAGGGTTCGCTCTCGACCGCAGTGGGGGCAGTTGGACGCGGTCACGGGGTGATCGTCCGCATAGCCCACCACGATGAGAGATGGCCGGTGCTTCCCGAACAGCCGGCAGAGCAGGGTGCGCAGCATCGCTTTCCCCAGTATTCGCCTGATTTCCAGGGTCTCCTAGACCTGGTATCGGCTTTCTCACGCTTCGGCTACAGGGTTTTCACGCGGTTGGCGATTCCCACACGAACCCGTGGCTCTCCGGGCGGTCGGAGCAGATCGCGTCGACCCCGAGCCTGCGCAGGCGCTCGAGGTCGCGCGGGTTGTCGACCGTCCACGTCCAGACCTCGGCCCCGACCGAGCGCGCGGCCCTGATCAGGCCGCGGTCGACGAGGCGGTGGTGGGCGGCCACCAGGTCGGCGTCGTACTGGCGCAGCAGGCCCGGTAGCCGGCGCGCCCACGAGCGCCGCTGCAGGAGCAGGCCGTAGCGGGCGACGACGCGCGGGACGTTGTAGGCGGTGCGGGGCACGGTGATGCCGATGCGGATGCCGGGCTCCGCCTGCTTGATCTCCGCGAGCTCCGCCCAGATGCCCCCGGTGCACACGGTGCGGCCGAGCAGGCCGGCCTCGCGGATGGTGGCGACGAGGTCGTCCCGGACGCCGCCCTCCTTGAGGTCGAGGTCCGCGCCGGCGCCCGGCGTGGCCGCGACGAGCGCGAGCGCCTCGGCCAGCGTCGCCGCGCCGGGGCGGTCGCCGCGGTCGTGGTCGAGGACGAGCGCGCGGTCGGACGGCCGTCGGCGGACGTCCAGCTCGACGTAGTCCGCGCCCAGCGCCAGCGCGTGGGCGATCTGCTCGAGGGAGTTCTCCGCCGCCACGGTGCGATAGCCGCGGTGGGCGATGCGCAGCGCCATGCGCTGGGGACGGTAGCCCATCGCATGGCGTGCCCCCTCCGGGGGATGCCCGGTGCCCCGTGGCGACCCGATCTTGTGAGACATGGAACGTTCTCGGCTGGCGCGCCTGGTGCCCTGGTTCGCGGTCCTCGTGGCGCTGCTCGGCGCGGCGCTCGTCGGACGTGCGGTCGTCGTCGTGCCGGGCCTCGCGCTGGCCCTCGTGCTGGGCGCCGGCGGCTGGCTGCTGCGCCGCCGTCGTGTCGGAAGCAACCCGCAGGAGGACGCGGAGGCCACCGCCGGCGACCTGCGGGCCGCGCTCGGCGCCGCGCTCGCCAGCTCCCACGGCGACCCGGAGCGGCTGGCCCACGTCGGCGACTTCATCCGCAAGCTCGACGAGCGCACCACGGAGCTGAACGGCTTCGTCCGCGTCCAGGCGGAGTGCGCCCGCGACGTGCTGGGCGACGACGCCTGGACGGCGGCGCAGGCGAAGGCCGCGGCACTGGCCCAGTCGGTACCCGAGCGGGCCGGCGAGGACGACGGCGTCGCGGTGCTCGACGAGGACACCCGCTCGCGGTTGAGCGTCACGGCACCGGAGGTCGCGCGCGACCTGGACGTCTACCTCGTGCACCTGCGCGACGGCGACGAGCAGCTCGAGCTGCTGCGCGCGACGCTGCGCGAGGCCCGCAACGGCGGCGTGCGCCGGCGGCTGGAGACGGCGCCGATCAAGCAGATCGCGCGCGAGCTCGAGCGGGCGACGAGCGTCGAGGCGGCGGCCTCGGCGCAGGAGGCGCGCGACCTCGTCACGTCCGCGCGCTTGCCCGTCTAGGCCCTACAGGCCCTCGACGTAGTCCTTGGCCTCCGCGAGGCCCCAGCCCGTGTGCTCGCGGACGCGCTTGATGGCCTCGATCTTCTGGCCCTCGGCGACCAGGGCGCGGAGCTCCGCGTCGTCGAGCGCGCCGTTGCTGCCATTGCCCGCCGCCGCTGCTGCCGTCGTGGCCGGGGCGGCGGGGGCGATGCGCTGACGCTCGCCGCGCTCGGCCGCCTCGACGACGTCCTTCGCCTCCCGGAGGCCGAGCCCGGTGCGCTGGCGGACGTGCTTGATGGCCGCGATCTTGTTGCCCTGCTGGCAGATGCGGAGCGCCTCGTCGACGACGTCGGGCGGCACGTGGGGGAGCGCCGCCGTGCTGCGGGAGGTCACGCTCGGCGCGCTCTGCCGTGCGAACCGCAGCACGAGCCAGACCAGGATCAGCAGCCCGAGCACGACGGCGACGACGACGGTGGCGTTCACCGCCGCCAGTCTGCCAGGTGCTGCGGCCGCCTCCCGGTCGCCCGGGCGGGGCCGCACCGTGAGCTCCTAGCGAACGGCCGAGAGGTCGAGCGGCCGCAGCGCGATCACGTCGTCCGGCGAGCGCAGGAAGAACGTCAGGGTGCCGTCCTGCGAGGCCACGAAGGCGAGGGCGCCGTCGCGCTGCTGGCGGCAGAAGGCGATCGCGGACTGGTGGCGGGCGCCGCCGAAGGCCTGCGGCGGCACGAGGCGCCGGTCGACGGGGGAGAACGGGTCGACGCTGACGACCTTGGTCGGCGCCGGGTCGGGCACCACGTCGATCATGGCGCCGAACGCGAGCAGCTCCAGGTCGGCAGTCATGACGACGGCGCCGTCGACCGCGGTCAGCCCGGCGACCAGCCGCACCGACGCGTCGAGCGTGCGGCGGGCCTGGCGGTCGGCGATGCGGTCCTGCTCCCAGCGGTCGAAGTCGATCTCCTCGAACGCGGCCCGGCGCTGCTCGCGTGCCGCCAACCCGTTGTGGGCGCGGAACGTCTCCACGGCAACGGCCAGGAAGCTGCGGCCGTCGCCCTGCAGGGCGTAGCGCGGGGAGGGGCGCATGCCCGCGATCTCCTCGTACGGGCCCTCGGGCACCACGAGCAGCGTGCCGCCATGATCCAGGCCTGCCATCGCGTCGACCAGGCGCAGGATCGTCCGTAGCTCGACGTGCGGTGCGACGCCCGCGACGCGCGGCGCCATCCGCTCCACCACCCGCAGCAGCCCCGCCTCGTGGATGTGCTGCTCGTACAGCCGCAGGTTGCCGCGGACGTACGACGCGATGCGCTGCCCGCCGACGCTGACCTCGACGTTGCCGCGCCCGCGACCGGCGATCTGCAGGCCCGGTCCCGCCAGCGGCCCGGTGTCGCTCGGCGTCGGCAGGATCAGACCGCGCAGGACGAGTCCGTCGCCGTCGACGCAGACCGCGAGCGCGGCGTCGGTGTTCTCGGCCGCGGGCGCAAGGCGGCGGACCGCGTCGACGGTGAAGGGGCGCGGCGTGATGGCGGCATCGACCGCGGGCGCGTCGTCGCCGCCCGCCGTGGGGCCGAACACGAGGCGGAACAGCGTCGGGCGCCCCTCGTCGTCCGTCAGCGTGGCGAAGAACGCGGTCTCCAGCAGCGTCGCGAGTGCCGCCTCGTCGGGCAGCTCGACGTGCGACGCGGGCACCGGGATCCGGGCGAGGATCTCCGCCGCGGCGTCCCGGGGGTAGACGGCGATGGCCGGGGAGTCGCCGATGGCGGGGGGATCGGCCATGGCACCTGCAGCATGACGGGTCTCGGGCCACACGGTCGCCGCCCCGCGAGCGGCGTCGCGCGCGTCGCCGCCGGGTCCGCTACGAAGCCGCCATGCGCCTCCTCGTCACCGGCGGGACGGGCGTCCTCGGCCGGCAGGTCATCCCGCGGCTGCAGGCCGCCGGCCACGACGTGCGCGCGCCCGGCCGCGCGGAGCTCGGCCTGTTCGACCCGGACGCGATCGCCGCGGCCGTGCGACGGCACCGACGCGATCATGCACCTCGCGACCCGCATCCCCGTTGGCCGCATGGACGACCGGGAGGCATGGCGCGACAACGACCGCCTGCGCTCCGAGGCCTCGCGGCTCCTGGTCGACGCGGCGCTCGCGGCGGGCACGACGACGTACGTGCAGCCGACGGTGCCGTTCCTCTACCCCGCAGACGGGCCCGTCGACGAGGCCACGCCGCTCGTCGCCGACGTGCCCGCCCACCTGCGCTCGGTCGTCGACGCGGAGACGCAGGCGGCGCGCTTCGCGGCCGCGGACCGCCGTGGCGTCGTGCTGCGCATCGGCCTGCTCGACGGCCCGGGCACGGGCAACGTCGAGCCGCTGCGCGCCCACGGACCGTCGGTGCACGTGATCGACGCGGCCGACGCGCTGGTGCGCGCCCTCGAGCTGCCGAGCGGCGTCTACAACGTGGTGCGCGACGGCGAGCGGGTGTCGAACGCCCGGCTGCGCTCGACGGGGTGGCGGGCGACGCGCTAGGACGCGCGCCGCTTGACAATCAGGAAGAGTATCTTCCTATTCGTCTGGGCCGGCAGTGCCGCGCCGCAAGCCCGGAACCCTCGTCTCCGCCCATCGAGGCGGCAGATCCATCGAGCTCGCCCTCTCCGATGCGCCGCTCCGGGGCACGCGACGCTCTCCACGCGACTTCGGCATCGCCCACGCCTACAGTGCGCGAGACAGCGCGGGTCCCGGCTCGCTGACGGCAGCACGGCACCCGCTGTACAAGGCGCTGTGAGCGCGAGGCTCGACCGCGACGAGATGTCGCGCGCGGTGCCTCGGCTTCCCGGTGGGAGCTCTCGACGCCGCAGCGGCCGAGGGACGCCCGCGCCGCCGGCTCTACGAGCTCACCGGCCAGGGAGCGCAGACGGCCGAGCGCGCGCTCGCCGGCCGGGCCGTCGCACCTCCGCGTCACGCCGCCTCGGAGCCCGCATGACGCCGGAGCGCGCGGCCGCGCGGTGGTGCGCGGGCGCGTCTCGACACGCGCGGATCTGCCCGCCTCCGATCGCGGAGCGTCGCGTCGACGAGATCGCCGCCGACCTCCACGACCACATCGCGCACGAGCGGGCCGCCGGCACCGGCGAGCGGCGGAATCGCGCTCGGCGTCGCATCGCGGATGGCCCGGGGCGTCGTCGCCGACGCCGCCTGGCGCCGGCGCGCTCCGGACGCCCGAGCACTACCTCGGGCAGCGACCGCCCTCTACCGGTCCCTGGGCCGCGCGCGCTCGTCGTCGCAGTCATCCTCTCGCTGCCCGCTCGCCGCAACGACGCTGTTCATGGACGGCGCGGCGTGGAGCGCGACCGACTTCCGTCGCCGCCGCCGCCTCCTGGCGGCACGGGCCCTCCTGCGCTACCTGGGCGCACAGCCGGACACCTACCGCGCTGCGGGCCGGCATGGAGTCGGAGTTCCTCAAGGCGCTGCCCACCGGTACGGCGCTGCCGGCGGCAGACCAGGCCGCCATCAAGGCGCTATCCCTCGCCGTGGCCGACGAGCCCGGCAAGTCCGCGCTGATGAAGAAGCGCTTCAACTTCGACCGCATCAAGGAGGACAAGAAGGATCCGGGCGCGGGGCTGTTCGAGCCGGCCGTCCTCGACCACATGTGGGAGCTCTTCGAGCGACTCCCGCCCCAGGACGTCGCCGACAACGACTGGCTCGAGGACATCACGCGCAAGACGGGCGGCTCGACCCCCAACGGCCAGACCGGCGGCAATCGCGTTGCAGTCGGCTACGCGTCCGGAGCGGGGAACCCGGAGAGCGGCGCCTTCACGGACGCTGGCGACGTCATGCGCGGGCTCAACATGTTCGACGCCAACCTGATCCACGAGATGGGCCACGCGTCCGACAACGAGCACGGCTGGACCACAGGACGGCGGGCCGTTCGACACGGAGGCTGCGCTGGGCCAGTGGAGGCCCGCGGCACGGAGGTACCGCCGGGACCATCGGTACGGACACCTGCCGATCGTCGACCCCGGCTCGACGACCTCAAGTCCGTGGCCTGACGGACGAGGAGATCACGATGAGCGCCCAGGCGTTCAAGCTCGCCATCGAGGCGAAGGTCGCCAACGTCGGGCTGATCTTCCAGGGGCTCGGCGGCGCCTCGTTCGCCGCGCCCGACAACGCGTGGGGCAACGTCTGGAAGAAGGTGCAGGGCCACCAGATCGTCCAGGTCGTCTCGATGTCGCAGAAGCTCCCGGGGCAGGCGCCGTGGATGACGCCGCCTCCCGCCGTCGGTGGGCGCATCTACCACGACACGGGGTACGACTACTGGGCGTCGTACCTCGCGAGCACGCGCACGGGCAAGCTGAGCCGCTACCAGTTCCGCGATAAGAGCGACTTCTTCGCCGAGCTCTACGCGACGTACTACTGCACGGTGCCCGCCGGCACCCTGGTGCAGGGCTGGAACGCGGGGATCCACATCGCCTGGTTCACGAAGAACGTCGACGCCGGGCGCGGATCGACGCCGACGCCGTGCACGGCGACGCCGTGATCGACGCACGCCCGGGCTGCCCGAGGGCTGGCGCGGCGAGGAGGCCCAGGCGCTGCGCTTCGGCGTCTGGCGCTTCTGGCGGGTCGTCGACCCCGACCGCGAGAGCTCCGTGCGCGAGGACAACTGGGTCACCCGCGACGGTGTCGGCATGCCCGGCCAGGAGGGCCTGCGGGCGTTCCTCGGCGACCTCCGCTCGACCGACGACGACGTGGAGCGCGTGCCGGCCGACGTGCTCGCAGGCCAGGTGGGGCACTTCCTGATCCGCGGCGAGAGCCGGCAGGGCTGCGACGTGGTGGTGGTCGACGACGACCGGCTGGGCGCGTCGCCGCCGTCGTGCGAGCTCGCCGACGGCCGCCTTCTGCTCCGCGCCTGGTTCCAGCGCGACGGCTACCGCCAGCCCGTCGACGTCGAGCAGGGCGCGGACGGCGCGACCGACGTGCGCTGGGGCGAGATCGCCATCGGCCGGTAGGTTCGCGAGACCGCTCCCGTCGAAGACGACGACGACGGAGAAGGCGGGATTCGAACCCGCGATGGAGGTCTACCCCCCATACCCACTTAGCAGGCGGGCGCCTTCAGCCACTCGGCCACTTCTCCAGGCGGCGCCGAGTCTAGCATCAGGCGGCGGCGATCCCTGGTCTCGCCTCGCCTAGACCCCCCTTTCGCCGGGACGTCCCGTACCGTGGGAATCATGGCGACGTCGGCCCGCGATCACGAGCTGCGCAGCCGCCGCAAGTCGCGGGCCGCGTGGCTCAGCGTGGCCTCCAACGGCGCGGCGGTGGTGCTCAAGCTGGTGGTGGCGGTCATCACGGGATCGGCGGCCGTCCTCGCCGAGGCCGCGCACTCCGCGACGGACCTGCTGGCCTCGCTGATCGCCGCCGTGACCGTCCGGCGCGCCGACCGCCCCGCCGACCGCGAGCACCCGTTCGGCCACCAGAAGTTCGAGCACGTGAGCGGCGTCGTCGAGGGCGCGCTGATGGTGCTCGCCTCGATCGGCGTCGTGATCGCCGCCCTGACGGGCTTCGCCGGCGGGGTCGCGCACTCCGGCGTCGGCATCGCGGTGCTCGCCGCCACCGCATGCGCGAGCCTGCTGGTGGGCCGGCATGTCGGGAACGTCGGGCGCGAGACCGACTCGGCCGCGCTGGAGGCGGACGCGCAGCACCTGAAGGCGGACGTCGTGACGTCGCTCGGGGCGATGGCCGCCCTGGTGCTGGTCGCGCTCACCGGCGAGAGCTGGATCGACGTCGGCATGGGCATCGCGATCTCGGCCTGGATGTCCTTCACGGGCTGCCGGCTGATGGCGCGCGGCACGCGGGTGCTGGTCGACGAGACGCTGCCGGACGTGGAGCTCGCCGCGATCCGCGAGGTGCTCGCGGCGACCGAGCCGGAGGTCGTCGGCTACCACCGCCTGCGGGCGCGTCGCGCCGGCGCGGTGCGGCACGTCGACGTGCACGTGACGGTGCCGCCGGAGACGACGGTGGCCCGCGCGCACGAGCTCACCGACGAGATCGAGGCGGCCATCGAGGAGCGGCTCCCGGACGCCGACGTCGTGATCCACGTCGAGCCGACGGACGCGCGGCTCGAGGCCGACGCCGACCTCGGCTGAGCCGCCTCCCGCGGGGCAGCGCGCGTTTCCCGAAGGCCTGCCCGATCGCGCGGGACCATCGCGCCGATCGACCGATAGCGTCTGGTGGGTACGTGCGCTGAACCACGAACGGGAGGATCCATGCGCAGGCTCGTCATGCTCGTCGTGGCCCTGGCGGCGGTCGCCATCGCCGTCACGGCCTGCGGCTCCGAGGCCAACGACTATCGCGGCGACGTCAAGAAGGTGCAGGACAAGTACCTGGCCGACCTCGAGAAGTACCGCACGTCGGTGCAGACGGCGGTGGCCACCGATCCGGCCTCGGCGAGCGCGCAGCTCGACCAGCTGTCCGCGACCATGACGAAGTTCGCCGACGAGGTCGCGGCCATCGAGCCGCCCGACGACCAGAAGGAGGAGGCCGCGCAGCTCGTCGGCGCCTACCGGGCGAGCGCGGACGCGGCCACCCAGCTGAAGGAGGCCGCCGCGACGGGTGACGCCGGCGCCGTCCAGGCGGCCATCGAGGCCTTCAACACGGCGCAGCAGCAGGAGTCCGAGGCCATCAACGCCCTCAACGCCGCCGACTAGCAGCATCCCGGGCCGCCCCTCGGATATCCTGAGCGGGCGGCCACGGAGGGGTGGCTGAGTGGTTGAAAGCGGCGGTCTCGAAAACCGTTATGGGCGGTTTCGTCCATCGGGGGTTCGAATCCCCCCCCCTCCGCCTGACGGGCCGCGATCCCTCGACCGGGTCGCGGCCCACGTGGTTCTCGCCGCCCCGCGCTAGAGCTGCACGCGGCCGGTGCGCAGGACGACGAGCTCCTCGACGACGCAGTTCGGGCCGAGCTCGACCAGCATCCGCACGATGCGCACGACGTCGTCGGTCTGGATCATCTCCTCGGCCGGGATCGTCGCCCAGGGCAGCACCATCGGCGTGGCGACGAACGCCGGGCAGAGCGCCGTCGCCCGCACCCCGCGGTCGTTGAGCTCGAGGTTCAGCGAGCGCACGAGCCCGAGCGCCGCGTGCTTGCTGGCCGCGTAGCCGCCCATCCCCGCGCCGCCCTCGACGGACATCAGCGACGCGACGACGACGATCAGCCCGCGGCTGTCGAGGAGGTGCGGGATCGCCTCGCGGGCGAGCACGAACGGGCCGCGCGCGTTCACGGCCATCTGCTCGTCGAAGACGTCCACGCCGCTCTCGGCGACGGTCGCGTGCAGGTTGATGCCGGCGGCGGTGACCAGCAGGTCGAGGCGGCCGGCACGCTCGACGTGCTCGCGGACGGCACGGACGCAGCCGTCCTCCGTGGCGACGTCGGCGGCGAGGGGGACGGCCCCCGGCGGCGCGCCGCGCTCCGGGCGGCGCGCGACGGCGGTGACGTCCCACCCCTGGGCGGCGAGATCGGCGGCGATCGCTTGTCCGATCCCGCTGGAGGCTCCGGTGACGAGGGCGGCAGGCACGCGCCGATGGTAGGGCCGACGGTAGACTGCGCGCTGCCTGGAGTGGTGTCCGAGTTGGCTTAAGGAGCGCGACTGGAAATCGCGTGGGCGGGGTTTCCTGCCTCGAGGGTTCGAATCCCTCCCACTCCGTTCGTCGCCCGGCCCGAGGTCGCCCAGTGGCCCGGGTGCGACACCGAACGAACGAAGGAGGCACCGATGGCATCTGACGTGCGCGACAGCGCCGCCCTTGCGGACGAACTGCTCCAGCGGCTCGGTCGTACCGTCGGGGACCGCGCGTCGGTCTCCACGGTCTTCGGCGAGCCCGTCGAACGGGACGGCGTCACCGTCATCCCGGTCGCGAAGGCCCGCTTCGGCTTCGGCGGTGGCGGCGGCGGGGGCTCGGGCTCCGGCGACGAGCAGGGATCGGGTGCGGGCGGCGGCGGCGGTGCCGCGGTGCGCCCGGTCGGCTACCTGGAGCTGAAGGACGGCGAGACGCGGTTCAGGCGCATCACCAGCCCGAGCGACGCGCTGGTGCTGTCCATCGCGGTGTCGATCGCGGCACTCACCGTGCGCAAGCTGCTGCGCTCGTAGCTGCCCGTCGCGGCCGCCGACCAGCGGCAGCGCTGAAGTCCGCGCGAGGGCCGGTCACCGATCGGCCCCTCGCGTCTCCGCCACCGCGGCGGCCGGCGCCGGCCGGTTGCGCCCCTCCAGGCTGAGCGCGGCCACGCTCGCCACGATCAGCGCCCCGCCCGCGAGCTGCACGCCGGTCAACGACTCGTCCAGCACGACGTAGGCGAGGAGCACCGTCACCAGGGGCTCCGCGGTCGAGAGCAGGCCGGCGGTCGAGGCGCCGACGCGCTCGACCCCGGTGTAGAAGAGGGCGATCGGGAAGACAGCGGCGACGAAGACGGCGCCGAGCGCCCACACCCAGGCCTCCGACGGGACGGTGAAGTCCGGCGTCCGCACCGGCAGCAGCAGCACCAGCAGCAGGGCCGGGCTCGTGAACATCAGGGCCGAGAGCGCGATCGGCGAGAGGCCCTCGCCGCGCATCAGCCGCTGGCTGGAGAGGACGGCGCCGGCGACGCACAGCCCGGCGACGAGGCCGAGCAGGGTGCCCGCCCAGTTCGCCTCCTCGGGCAGCCCGATGGTGAGCGCGACGCCCGCGAGCGCGAGGGCCAGCAGGACGCCGCGCCGGCGCGTGATCGGCTCGCGGTAGAGGAGCGCGGCGCCGACGGCGACGAGCAGCGGGTAGAGGAAGTAGAGCAGCGAGACCAGGGCCACCGGCGCGCGCTCGAACCCCTCCAGCAGGCCGACTCCGACGCCGATCTGGAACACCCCCAGCGACGCGCCGAGCAGGACCAGGCGCCGGCCAGGCCAGCGCCTCGCCCAGGAGCAGCGCGACGAGCGCCAGCGCGGGGCCGGTGACGGCGAAGCGCAGGAAGAGCAGCGTCCACGGGTCGCCGCCGTCGTCGTAGAAGAGGCTCGAGAAGACCCCGAGCGTGCCGAAGCAGGTGCACGCGACGAGCACCAAGACGATCCCGCGCCGGCCCGCCCGCATCGGGGCGATCGTACAGGCGGGCCGGCGACCGCGGGCCGTCTACTCGTCGCGCTCGGCGCCGCGACGCAGGCGCACCGCCATCCAGGCGCGCACGAGCGCCAGGCCGGCACCGGCGGTGGCGAGCGACGGCAGGGCCTCCTCGAGCGGCAGCCCGCCGACGTGCGCCATCACCGGCGCGACTCCTCGGCCTGGGCGCTGCCCTCGAACGCCGCCTTGCCGCGCACGACCTGCTCCTGCCAGGCGGCCTCCGAGGGCACCGTGTGCTCGTACTCGTCGTGCAGGTTCCACCACGTGTAGGGCGGGGTCTGCGGGTAGCCCTCGGGCGAGTCCTCCCACTCCTCCTGGCGCCCCAGCGCGGTGATGTCGAGATAGTCCCAGGTGCCGCCCATGGCCTCGTCGCCGCGGCTGTCGATGACGTACGTGCGGTAGACGCGGTCGCCGTCACGGATGAAGGCGTTCGTGCCGTGCCACTCCGCGACGCCGAGGTCGGCGTCGAAGTCGTCCGTGAGGCTGTACCACGGGATGTGCTCCCAGCCCATCCGCGCCTGCCAGCGCTGGATGTCCGGCTGCGGCGCGCGCGAGACGAACGCCAGCGTGGTGTCGCGCGCGTTGAGGTGGGCGGGGTGCGCCACCTGGTCGCCGACCATGGAGCACCCGCGGCAGCCGCTCTCGGGCCACCCCGCCACGCCGGGCTCGTAGAAGAAGCGGTACACGATCAGCTGGCGGCGCCCGGCGAACAGGTCGAGCAGGCTCGCCGGGCCGTCGGGGCCCTCGAAGCGGTAGTCCTTCTCCATCTCCATCCACGGCATCCGCCGGCGCTTGGCGGCGAGCGCGTCGCGCGCGCGGGTCAGCGCCTTCTCCTCGACCAGCAGGGCGTCGCGTGCGGACTGCCACTCCTGCGGGGACACGACCTTCGGCATCTGCATGGGATCCGACCTCCTTGGATTGCTGTCTATCCGTCCAGCTACTCGATCAGACACCGCCGAGGGGCGAAAGGCATCGGTGACTTCGCAAATCGCCACGAGCCGACCGTGCGAAGATGCCGGCGTGGACGCGCGCACGCTCTCCCGCGCCCGTGCGGGGGACGAGGAGGCGTTCCGCGAGCTCGTCGAGCCGTACCGCGGCGAGCTCCAGCTCCATTGCTACCGGATCCTCGGGTCGATCCACGACGCCGAGGACCACCTGCAGGAGACGCTCCTCGCCGCCTGGCGCGGGCTCGCGCACTTCGACGGGCGCTCCTCGGTGCGGACCTGGCTCTACCGCATCGCGACGAATCGCTGCCTCAACGCCCTGCGCGCCAGGAGTCGTCGTTCGCCCCGCGTGGAGCCCATGCCCCACCAGCCGCCCGAGCCGACGCGACGCGACGAGCCCCTGTGGCTGGAGCCGTACCCCGACGCGCTGCTGGAGACCGTCGCCGACGCCGCGCCGGGGCCCGACGCCCGCTACGAGCTGCGAGAGGCCGTCGGCCTGGCGTTCGTCACCGCGCTCCAGCGCCTGCCGGGGCGCCAGCGCGTGGTGCTCGTCCTGCGCGACGTGCTCGGCTTCCGCGCGGCCGAGGTCGCCGACATGCTGCAGACCAGCGAGCCGGCGGTGCAGAGCGCGCTGCAGCGGGCCCGTGCCGGGGTCGACGACGCCGCTCCCGCGAGCCGCGAGCGCGCGCCGCTGCCGGGGTCGCCGCTCGAGCGCGAGCTGGTGGGCCGCTTCGCCGACGCGGTCGCCCGCGGGGACGTGCGCGGCGTCGTCGCGCTGCTGACCGACGACGCCTGGCTCACGATGCCGCCTCAGCCCTTCGCCTACCAGGGCGCCGTGGCGATCGCCGCCTTCCTCGAGGATCGGGCCCTGCGCCGCGGCCAGCCGCTCCGCGTCGTCCCGACGCGCGCCAACGGCCAGCCGGCGCTCGGCTGCTACCTCCCCGACGCCGCCGTCGGCCAGCCGTACGGGCTGCTGGTGCTGACGCTGCAGGGGGAGCGGGTCTCGGCCATCACCTGGTTCGCGGACCGGCGCCTCTTCGGCCGCTTCGGGCTGCCCGAGGCGCCGGCCCTGTAGGGCTACCGCGAGTACGCCCTCCACGGGTTCGAGTGCATGAGCGTGTGGATCAGCCGCTCCGAGAACCCGGCGGCCCGCATCGCGGGCACGAACTCGGCCGGGATCGAGCGGTAGTCCTGCATGAGGGTGCCGGCGGGGTGCCAGTGGCCGTCGGCGCCCAGCTCGATCTCGAAGCCCGGCGGGAAGCCCGGGTCGTACCAGCCGGTGTCCGCGCCGATGATGATGTTGCGCGTGTAGCCGGCGTCGACGAGCTGCCGGATCCACGCGATGTTCACGTCGTAACCGCCGAGCGCCGGGCCCCAGTAGCGGCTGCCGATGCCGTCCAGGCTGACGTACGCGCCGCGCC
The DNA here is from genome assembly GCA_963767885.1 of uncultured Actinomycetota bacterium. GTDB lineage: Bacteria > Actinomycetota > Thermoleophilia > Gaiellales > F1-60-MAGs149 > CAVYFW01. The sequence continues at coordinate 41,308 of CAVYFW010000022.1, read as the reverse complement.
GTGCGGCCTCCAGCAGGTAGTCGATGCCCGGATCGGCGCCGGTGCGGCCGCCCTCGAGCTTGACGCCGTCGAGCGCCGCGGTCGCCTGCGTGTGCACCCAGATGAAGCGCACCTCGTCCTGCGGGCAGCCGAAGGTCGCGAGCGCGTCCATGACCGAGAGCGCGGTCGGGCCGGCCGTGATGTGGCTGGCGATCGCGGCGCCCGTCCGGCGCGCCACCTTGCACGCCGCCTGCAGCACCTTGCGCTCCGTCAGGGTCATGCCGGTGTCGTTCTGCGAGAGCTTGATGATGCCCGCAGGCACGCCGGTGTCCGCGACGCCGACGCGCAGCTCCTTGGTCATGAAGGCCGCGATCTCCTCGACCGAGGCGTCGAACACCCAGGTCGGCATGAACGGCTCGCGGTAGATGCCGGTGACCAGCATCGTCGGCAGCCCGGCGCGGTCGGCGACGTACTTCACGATGTCCGGCCGGCGCCCGACGCCCTCCGGCGTGAACTCGACGAACACGCCGATGCCGAGCGCCTTGGCCTCCTCCACCCACGGCCCGATGACGTCGTAGACCTTCTCGGGCGTGGCGTCGAGGTAGGCGACCGGCGGGACGGCGCCGAGCTCGACGAACATGTGGTGGTGGGCCAGGACGTTGCCCACCTCGTCCTCCCTCAGCGCGCCCGCGGTCGTGTAGTAGCGCTTGCCGCGCTGGTCACCGTGGTGACCTCCGCGGTGCGCGCTGGCGCTCGCGGGCAGCACGAGGAACGCCGCCATGAGCGCGGCGACCAGCGTTCTGCGGGTCCACATCCCACACCTCCGGTTCGGGATCGCGCCCCGCTCAGCCAGGCGCGGGCGCGACGGCCACAGGGGCCGAGGCCGCCGACACTAGTCGAGCGCGCGCCGGCCGGTCAACGCACGCGGTCGCCTCAGGCGGTGTCGAGGTACGTCAGCACCGCGAGCACGCGCCGGTGGTCGTCGTTCGTGGCGGGAGGCGCAGCTTGGCCATGATGCTGCGGACGTGCTTCTCGACGGCCCCCTCGGTGACCGTCAGGCGAGACGCGATGCCGCTGTTCGAGCGCCCCTCCGCCATCAGGGCCAGCACCTCGCGCTCGCGCGGCGTCAGCCGGACGAGGCGCGGCGGCGCATCGAGCGCAACCTGCACGACGGCACCCAGCAGCGGCTGATCGCGCTCGGCCTCGACCTGCAGGCGGTGCGCGCCGACCTCCCGGCCGAGCTGACGCAGGCGCACGCCGGGCTCGAGCGGATCGGCGGCGAGCTCGAGTCGACGCTCGCCGAGCTGCGCGAGCTGTCCCGCGGCCTGCATCCGACGCTCCTGGCCCGCAGCGGGCTCGGCCCGTCGCTGCGCGCGCTCGCCCGCCGCTGCCCCGTTCCGGTCGCGCTCAGCGTCGACCTCGTCGAGCGACCGCCCGAGGCCGTCGAGGTCGCCGCCTACTACATCGTCGCCGAGGCGCTCACGAACGCCGCGCGCCATGCGGGCGCCACGCGGGTGTCCGCCCACGTGCACCGCGACGGGCCCGTGCTGCGCGCGGCGGTGGCGGACGACGGCGTCGGCGGTGCGGACACCGCGGGCGGCTCGGGACTGATCGGCCTGGTCGACCGCGTCGGGCGCTCGGCGGCCGGCTCGAGATGATCCCGCCCGATGGCGGCCCCGGGCGACGCCGGCGACGACTCCCGCCGCCTCGCGGTCGAGCACGCGGCGCTGCGGCGGGTGGCGACGCGGTGGCCGAGGGCGCGCGGCGGGCGTGCGGACCCTAACGGCGAGCGACGCCGATGACGTGCGGCTCGGCCGGCCGCGCCAGGAACGACGGGCGGAACGCGAAGCGGCGGCAGCGCTCCAGCGCGAACCCGGCCCGCTCGATCGCCGCGGGCGTGTCCCGGGCCAGGTGACAGCCGCCGGCCACGTGCGGCCAGACGACGTCGAGCGCGCGCTGCATGCGCGCCAGCCCGCCGGCGCCGCGGACGTGCTCGTAGAACCGGAGCTCGCCGCCGGGTCGCAGCACGCGGTGCAGCTCCGCGAGCGCCCTGGCGGGGTCGCCGACCGAGCACAGCACCAGCGACGCGACCGCGGCGTCGAACGTCGCGTCGGCGAACGGCAGCGCCTCGGCCACGGCGCCGACGACGGTCACCGGGACGGGCGCGTCCGCCGCGGCCTCCGACGCCCGTGCGCGCAGGTAGGGCTCGGGCTCCACGGCGACCACCTCGGTCACCGTCGACGGGTAGTGCGCGAACGTCGCTCCGGTGCCGGCCCCGACCTCGACGACGCGCCCGCCGACCCCGTCGAGCAGCTCGCGACGGTGCGCCGCGACGCCGAGCGCCTCCATGCGCGGCGCCGCACGGGCGAAGGCGCGCGCGAACAGCGGACGGCGCACGTCGGTCACGCCGGCGACAGTACCGCCCGGCGGTACGCCCGGTGTGGGACTCGCGCGGCGGAGGGCCTTCGCGTCTCAGCCCAGGGCTGGCCCGTTCCGAGTCGTACCGGGCCCGACCGCCGCGAGACCACTGTACCTCGTGCCCCCGCGTATCACCATATGAGGGCTGTCACCTGGCGCAGATGGATCATGAATGACCATCCATTTGCACCCGTCGGCGGCGGATCCAGCCCGTCCACACCAAGGGCGCGGGGATCACGCCGGCGCGTCCAGCCGCGCCAGATCGAGCCGCCGCAGCCGCTCCGGGTCGGCGAGGATGTCCATCGCGACGATGCGGCCGCCGCGGACGGTCAGGCCGCCGACGGAGAACAGCTCGCCGGCCAGCGTGGCGACCAGCGCCGACGGCGCCGTTGACGAGCGCGGGCCGCAGGTCGAGGTCGAGCCGCGAGTACGCCAGGGCCTGCCCGGCCCTGCGCCGCGCCGTGCACCTCGCGGGTGCCGGCCAGCGGGCCCAGGTCGGCGCGCAGGACGACGTCGGGGTCGAGCACCGCCAGCAGCGCCTCGAAGTCCCCCCTCCCGTGCGGCGGCGAGGAAGGCTGCGACGACCTCGCGCTGTGCGTCGAGGTCCGCGTCGGGCTCGGCGCGCTGCCCCCGGACTCGGCGGCGAGCGCGGCTGGCGAGCTGCCGGGTCGCCTCGGGCGAGCGGTCCACGATCGGGGCGATCTCGTCGAACGGCACCGCGAACATGTCGTGCAGCACGAACGCGAGCCGCTCGGCCGGCGTGAGCGTCTCGAGCACCACGAGCAGCGCGAGGCCCACCGCGTCGGCGAGCAGCGCCTCGTGCTCGGGGTCGGTGCCGTCGGGGCGGTCGACGATCGGGTCGGGGAGGTGCGCGCCGAGCGGCTCCTCGTGCCGTCCGCTGCGGGCCCGCAGCATGTTCAGCGACACCCGCGCGACGACGGTCGTCAGCCAGGCGCCGAGGTCCTGCACCTCGTCGTGCTGCGAGCGGCTGAGCCGCAGCCACGCCTCCTGGACGGCGTCGTCCGCCTCGGCGACCGAGCCCAGCATCCGGTAGGCGACTGCCCGCAGCCGCGTCCGGTGCTCCTCGAACCGCTCCGCCAGCAGGCTGCTCTCGTCCATCGGTCACGTTCCTCCGTCGGCCGGGTCTTCCAGGTAGACCCGCGTTGCGCGGGCGATGTGACAGCGAAAGGAACTCACGATGCGCGTTCTCGTCGCCGGCGCCAGCGGTGCGCTCGGCTCCCGCCTCGTCTCGCAGCTCGTCGAGCAGGGCCACGAGGTGATCGGTACCTACCGGTCCCCGGGGCACGGCGAACGTGTGCGGGCGCTCGGCGCACGGCCCGTCCAGCTCGACCTGCTCGATCCCGCGTGGGTGCGCCGCGTGGTGCTCGAGACGGAGCCCGACGCCATCTCGCACCAGGCGACCGCCCTCGCCGACGTGCGCTTCTCGCGCGAGCTTCGACCGCACCTTCGCGCAGACCAACCGGCTGCGCACGGAGGGCACCGACGCGCTGCTGGCGGCGGCGCGCGAGGGCGGCGTCGGCCGGTTCGTGGCCCAGAGCTTCGCCAGCGCGCGCTACCTCCGCAGCGGGCGGCCCGGTCAAGACGGAGGACGACCCCCACCTGGACGACGCGGCGGCAGCGACCGTGCTGGCGCTCGAGCACGGTGCCCCGGGCATCTACAACGTCGTCGACGACGAGCCCGCACCGGTGCGCGAGTGGCTGCCCGTGCTCGCGAAGGTGCTGGGGGCGAAGCCGCCGCGGCGCGTCCCGCGCTGGCTCGCGCGGCTGATCGCGGGCGACGCGATGGTCATGCTCGCCACCACGTCGCGCGGCGCCTCGAACGCCAAGGCGCGGCGCGAGCTCGACTGGGAGCTGCGCTACCCGAGCTGGCGCGATGGGTTCGCCCGCGGCGTACGGCGCCGAGCGGCTGACGGTCGCCTAGCGGCCGCCGGCGGACTGCACGAGCCGATCGAACGACGCCTTGAGATCGGCGTCCGCGGGCACCTCGCCGCCCGGCGTGACGTGGTCGACGACCTGCGGCAGCACCTGCGCCACGGCGGCCGCCGCCTCGTCGTTGCCCACACCGAGCTTGCCGGCGATGCGGGTGAGCTCCTCCTCGCCGAGCGCGGCGCGGACCTGGTCGGCGTCGATCGGCTCGTTGGCGCCGGTGCCGGTCCACGAGTCGGCCTGGGAGGAGAGGCCGTTGGCCTTGAGCGAGCCCAGCAGCTTGCTGAGCCCGCCGCTCGCGATCAGCCCGGCCAGCAGCGGCACGAGCATCGCGCCGAGGTTCCCGCCCGCGGCGGTGCTGCTGGTCGGACCGCCGGTGAGGCCGCCGAGGATGTCCGAGAGGCCGCCACCGCCACCGCCGCCGCCGTCGTCCGTGCCGCCCCCGAGCAGCCCACCAAGCAGATCGTCGAGCCCGGCCATCCTCGCTCCTCTCGTGGAGCGCCGAGGATAGGCGAGCGGGCGCCATCAGGCCGGGAACGAGCCCGTGACGACGTCGCCCCGAGGAACCGCTACAGCGTACGATCCGCGGCGTGACGGCGCGAGCGAGCCCGGCCACCGGCGGCTGCCTGTGCGGCGCCGTGCGCTACACGGTCGACGGGCCGCTGCGCGACGTGCTCGTCTGCCACTGCCGCGAGTGCCAGCGCTGGCACGGGCGTGCGTGCGCGGCGACGGCGGCGTGGCGCCGCGACCTTCGCTTCGGCGAGGAGCAGGGGCTGCGCTGGATCGCGAGCCCGCAGAGCGACGCCGGCGCACGGCGCGGGTTCTGCGGCGCGTGCGGCTCGAGCCTGTTCTGGGAGGCGCCCGGCCGCGAGACGATCTCCATCGCGGCCGGCACGCTCGACGCCGACCACGGGCTGCGCACCGTCGGGCACATCTACGTCGCACAGGCCGGCGCCTACGACCCGCCGCCGGACGACGGCACGCCGCGCTATCCCGGCTCGGCTCCGGCGGGCGCGATCGCCATGCCCGACGCGTAGGGGCCTTCCGGCGGCCCGCTAGAGGTAGCCGTTCCTGCCCAGCCAGCGCAGCGCGACGTAGCCCCAGATCGGCGGCAGGTAGAACGTCGAGAGGCGGTAGCTGATGACCGCGGCGAAGGCGACGGTCTCCTCGACCCCGACGCTCGTCAGGCCGACGATGAGCGCGCTCTCCGTGATGCCGATGCCGCCGGGCACCGGCACGACCATCGTGATCAGACCGGCCGACACGTTGACGAAGAGCGCCTCGACCAGCGTGACCTCGCCGCCGAACGCGAAGACGAAGACCGCGAGCGCCCCGGCGAACAGCAGCTCCGCCGCGATGTTGCCACCGAGCAGCTGGGCCAGGTTACGGCGGTTGTGCAGGGGCTTGGCGGCGGCCTTCATGTCGGGCCACCAGGAGCGCAGCCGCCCCATGACGAGCTGCCGCAGGCGGCGGCTGACCAGGAGCGCCACGATGCAGGCGACGAAGACGACGACGATCAGCGCGATCAGCCAGTGGTTCTCGTCGCCGGACGACGACGAGTTCGACGAGGACGAGTCGAGGTCGAGGCTCAGCGACGAGAACAGGAGCAGGCTGACGAGCAGGATCGCCTGCACGACGTTGCCCACGAACGAGTCGACGAGGCCCGACATCACCGCGGTCGCCGGCGCGAGGCCCTGGCGCTGGAAGAAGCGGACGGTCAGCGCCATGCGGGCGGCGGCCGACGGCAGCGCAATGTTCATGAACGACGTCGCGAGCTGCAAGATGTAGACGGGGAGGAAGGGGAGCCGCGCAGGCACGGAGCCCAGGGTCGAGATGGCCTGCGCCACGCGCGGCGTCTGCGCGAGCACGAAGCCGAACACCACCAGCGGGATCGACGCGTCGCGGAACGACTCCGCGAGCTCCTCGTAGTCGAGGCCCGCGATGAACGGCACGATCACCGCGGCGGCCAGGATGAGCAGGCCGACGCTGGCGAGGCCGCCCCACGTGACGCGCTGGACGTTGGCGAGCTCCGGCGCCTCGACGCCCGCGGCCTCCGCGGCCGCCTTGCGCAGCGCCTCCATGTCGAGCTTCGCGCGCCGCACCGCACCCCGCAGATCCCCCGGCAGCGCCGGTCGCTGCAGGTAGGGCAGGAGCCCGGCGAGCTCCGCGGAGTCCATGGCGGCGCGGGCGCTGGCGACGGCGCGCTCGGGGCCGAGCAGCAGCGCGAGCATCGCGAGGAGCTGCGCGTCGTCGATCCGCATGAGCTCGTCCGGCGCCGCCGTGACGGCGTCCGTGAAGTCCGTCAGCGCCACCGTGCCGTCGCCGCGCAGCGCGAGCGAGTGCGGGCCGAGGTCGAGGTGCGCGATGCGAGCCGCGTGCAGCGCGCGCAGGGCCTGCCAGGCGGCGCCCGCGGCCGCGTCGTCGAACGCGCCCTCGGGGACGTCGGCGAGGCGCTCGCCGTCGCGGACCAGCACCAGCGCCTCGCCCGCCCCGACCGGGCGCCCGGCGGTCACCACGCGCCAGACGGGCGCGCCGTTGGTCTCGGCGAGCAGCGTCGCCAGCGTCTCGCGCTCGAGCCCGGGCCGGCGCGCGCCGGCGAACGACGCGCCGCCGTCGCGGTAGATCAGCGAGCGCCAGATCCGCTCGGCCCGGCGCCGCTCGGCGACGTCGCGCCCCAGCACCTTCACCAGCAGCGGTTGGCCATCCTCGCCGCGCGCCTCCACCAGCACGACGCCGTCGTCCTGGCGGTCGAAGCGGTCGAGGTCGATGCCGGCCAGGCCGAGGGCGCCGAGCAGGGCGTGCACCTCCTGGCGCGAGAGGTGCCCGGCAGCGGTGCCCACGACCAGCCGCGCGATGGCCGCGGCCGCGGTGGCCGCGAGCAGGGCGGCGATGACGCCGGTCGGCGTCGTGCGGCTGGCCAGCACGGCTGCGACCGCCGCGACCGCCAGCAGGCGCCCTCCGAACCGGCGCGCGGGCGCCGTGACGTCGGACGAGACCGACAGCAGGACCGCGCTCGCCAGCGTCAGGGCGGCGGCGGGCCACGAGACGGGGTCGTCCCAGCCGACGGCGCTCTCGACGGGCGGCCAGTCGTCGGTGAGGCCCCACGCGACGACCGCGACGATGACCGCGGCGACCGCCGCGGCCACGAGGCACAGCAGGACCAGGGGCCAGCGCGAGCGGACGCAGGCGGCGACGAGCACGACGATCGCCAGCAGCGCGACGACGTCGTAGGTGGCGACCCAGAGGTTGTGCAGCCAGGAGGGCGACGCCGCCGTGGCCTCGATCAGCGCCTGCTCGAAGTCGCGGGTCGGTATGGCCCACCAGCCGAGCACCGCCAGGAGCACCAGCGCCGTCAGCGCAGTGATCGCGTCGATGTAGCGGCGCGTGCGCGGCTCCTGCCGAGCCGAGGCGAAGAGGCGGACCTCCCGCTCGGCTTGCCGTGGTTGATGCAGCGCGGGGCGGTCGACGGTCAACGAAGGCCTCGGGGGCGATGCTAGATGTGCTCTCGGACGAACGCGTGCAGCCGCCCCGGGAACAGCCGGCCGTCGACGCTGTCGAGCTCGACGCAGTTCGCTCGCGGCGCCGGGGTGGCCGGCGCCGCGAGCTGGCCGCTGCTACGCCGGATCGATGTTGGCGTTGTGCCGGAAGACGTTGCCCGGGTCGTAGCGGCGCTTGAGCTCCAGCAGCCGCGCGTAGTTGGGCCCGTAGGCGGCGCGCACCGCGTCGCCGGGCTCGTCGTCGCCGAGGTAGTTGAGCCACCGGCCCTCGCCGAGGTGCGGGAGCAGCGCGGCGTGCGTCTCCCGCGTCCAGGCGACGTTCTCGTCGGTCGCGGCGGGGTCCATCCACACCGACGGGACGAGCAGGTTCCAGCCCGGCTGCCGGTGCGGCACGGCCGTGTCCGACACGCCGATCCGGGTCACCGCCCCGTGGAAGTTCTCCAGGAGGATGTGCGACATCGGCGAGGGCACGGACTCGAAGCGCTCGGCCATGGTGTCGATCAGCGCGTCGGACAGGCCCGCGGCGAAGGTCGAGCGCCAGTAGTTGAGGGCGCCCTTCGGGAAGGCGTCGTCGAGCAGCGTGTTCATCACGGGGTACGGCATCGGGCCGACCTGGACGATCGCCGGCGAGCCGAACGACTGGATCGCCTCGAGGTCGCGCGCCGCCTGCTCGGGGTCGCCCGCGTGGCAGACCACCATCGCGGCGATCTTCGTGCCCGACCCGTCGGGCGCGTGCGTCAGGCCCGCGAACACCGTGAGGTCGTCCGGGGCGCTCGCGGAGGCCTCGCGGTAGAAGCGCAGCACCGAGGGCGCCGCGTCGATCGGGTGAGCGACGACGCCGCCCGTCACGGTCGTCACCGGGTGCAGCCGGAACAGGAAGCGGGTCACCACGCCGAAGTTCCCGCCGCCGCCGCGCAGCGCCCACATGAGGTCGGGGTCGGACGACTCCGACACCTGCCGCACCTCGCCCTCGGCGTCGACGAGCTCGGCGCCGAGCAGGTTGTCCGCGGCGAGGCCGTACTTGCCCATGAGCCAGCCGAGGCCGCCGCCGAGGGTCAGCCCCGCGACGCCGGTGGTGGAGACCGCACCGCCGGTGACCGCGAGGCCGTGCTCGGCGGTCGCGTCGTTGAGCTCGCGCCACGTGAGCCCACCGTCCGCGAGCACGGTGCCCGCGGCCGGATCGACCTCCGCACCCTTCATCTCGGCCAGGTCGACCATCACGGCGTCCTCGACCACGGCACGGCCGCCGACGTTGTGGCCGCCGCCGCGCACGCAGACGTCGAGCCCCGCGCTGCGCGCGAACCGCACGGCGGCCGCCGCGTCGGCGGCGCTGCGGCAGCGCACGATCACGGCCGGCTGGCGGTCGATCAGGCCGTTGTGGATGCGGCGGCAGTCCTCGTAGCCGGCGTCGCCGGCACGCAGGACGCGGCCCGAGACACGGGCGGTGAGATCGCCGACGCTGGCGGGGTCGAGGGTCACGGTCACGGGGTTCACTCCCTCTGCACGAGTGCGGTTGTCGCGCGATCCTAGTGCGCGCGCGGGCGCCGCGCCGGGCCGCGCGTAGACTCCGGTGATGCGCGCCCCCGTCCACGGCCCGCAGCGTGCTTGACCTCGTCGTCCGCGGGCGCCTCGCGCTCCCGGGCGGGCAGCTCTACGACGGCGAGCTCGGCGTGCGGGACGGGCGCATCGCGGCGATCGGGCGGGCGGGCGAGCTGCGCGCGGACGCGCTGCTCGAGGCGCCGCCGGACGCGCTGGTGCTCCCGGGCCACGTCGACACCCACGTGCACACCCGCAGCGAGCCCGCCGAGGGGATCACCGCCGCGACGCGGGCGGCCGCCGCCGGCGGCGCCACCACCGTCGTCGACATGCCGTACGACGATCCCGAGCCGATCACGACCGCGCGAGGCGTTCCGGGCCAAGGCGGCCGCCGTCGAGCAGGAGGCGGTCGTCGACGTCGCGCTCTACGCGACCATCGCCCCGCGCGACGGGCTGGGCGAGATCGACGCGCTGGTCGACGCCGGCGCGGCCGCGTTCAAGGTCTCGACCTTCGACACCCACCCCGTCCGCTTCCCGCGCATCCCGGACGACGAGCTGTACCTCGCCATGCTGGCGATCGCGCGGCGCGGTGCGCTGATCGCCTTCCACGCCGAGAACGACGAGATCGTGCGGCGCCTGTCGCGCGAGCTGTCCGAGGCCGGCCGCGAGGACGCGATGACCCACGCGGAGGCGCGGCCGCCGGTGACGGAGACCGAGGCGGCCGGCCGCGCCCTGGAGCTGGCCCTCGCCACCGGCGCCCGCACGCACCTCTGCCACCTCACGCTGGAGCGCTCGTTCACGCTCGTGGCGCGGGCCCGGGCCGACGGCGCCGACGCGACGGCGGAGACCTGCACCCACTACCTGCTGCTCGACGAGCGCGAGCTCGCGCGCCAGGGCGCCCGCGCCAAGATCAACCCGCCGCTGCGACCCGCCGACCAGGTCGAGGCGCTGTGGCGGCTGCTGGCGGGCGGCGCCGTGCACCACGTCACCTCCGACCACGTCGGCTGGCTGCCGGAGCGCAAGCAGACGGGCTCGATCTGGTCGGCGCGGTCGGGCGCGCCGGGCCTGGAGCTGACGCTGCCGCTCCTGTACTCCGAGGGCGTCGCGACGCGCGGGCTGCCGCTGGCCCGCCTGCTCGAGGTGCTGTGCGAGCGTCCCGCGCGCCGCTTCGGGCTGTGGCCGCGCAAGGGCGCGATCGCGCCGGGCGCCGACGCCGACCTCGTCGTGCTCGACCCCGAGGCGCGCTGGCACGTCGACGAGGCCCGGCTGGTGACGGCCGCCGGCTGGAGCCCCTACGAGGGGCGGGCGGTCGCCGGGCGCATCCGCCGCGTGCTCGTGCGCGGCGTCGAGGTCGCGCGCGACGGCGAGGTGGTCGGCCCGGCCGGGCACGGCGCGTTCGTGCGACCGGTGACGTGACGGTCTTCGCCCGACCCGGCGGGCGGCAGTCGCTGCGGCCGTTCCTCGAGGCGCTCGCCGCGCGCGGGGAGCTGCGGCGGATCGCCGAGCCGATCGACCCCGAGTTCGAGGTCGGCGCCTGCCTGGGGGAGCTCGCCGGCGGGGCCGGCCGTGCTCTTCGACGACGTCACCGGCTCCGGCATGCGCCTCGTCGGCAACGTCCTCAACTCGCGCGCGCGCATCGCCGCGGGCCTCGGCGTCGAGGCGGACGCGCTGGCCGATCACCTCGTCGCCGCCCTCCCCGCCGGGCGGCGCGTGCCGCCGCGGGTCGTCGAGGCCGCGCCCTGCCAGGAGCGGGAGCTGGACGATCCCGACCTCGCGACGCTGCCGATCCCGCGCTTCTTCGAGCACGAGGGCGGGCCGTACATCACCGCCGGCGCGATCGTCGCCCGCGACGCGGAGACGGGCCGGCGCAACTGGTCGATCGCCCGCATCCGGCCGCTCGGCGGCAGCCGCGCGCTCGTGGGCATCGCGCCGAACCACCACCTCGCGATCCTGGCCCGCGCGGCCGCCGAGCGCGGCGAGCGGCTGCCGATCGCCGTGGCCGTCGGCCTGCACCCCGCGCTGCTCGTCGCCGCGTGCCTGTACCTGCAGCTCGGCGACGACGAGCTCGAGGTCGCCGGCGCGCTGCTCGGCGAGCCCGTCGAGCTCGTCCGCTGCCGCACCGTGCCGCTCGAGGCGCCGGCCCACGCGGAGCTCGTGCTGGAGGGCCTGCTCGACGCGACCGCCACGGTCGACGAGGGGCGGGTGTCCGAGTTCCACGGCATGTACGAGGCGTACGGGCAGGCCGCCACCGCCACCTTCACCTGCCTCACCCGCCGCGAGGACGCGGTGCTGCAGGTCGTGCAGCCCGGCCGCCACCCGGAGCACGTGCTGCTCGGCGCCGTCGCCATCGGCGCGGGCCTGGAGCACGCCCTGCGCGCGGCGGTGCCGGCGGTCGCCCGCGTGCACGTGACCGACGGCGGCTGCGGGCGGACCGCCGTCGTCATCGCGCTCGGGCCGCACGCGCCGGGCGACGCGCGCGCCGTGATCGACGCGTGCTTCGCGCAGGTCAGCCTGGTCAAGCAGGTGACGGTCGTGGACGACGACGTCGACGCGGCGGACGCCGACGCCGTCGCCTGGGCCGTGGCGACGCGCCTGCGACCGGAGCGCGACCTCGACGTCCGCCCCGGCCAGCGCGCCGACCGCGCCGAGCCGCTGGAGGTCGACCGCACGGTGGCGAAGCTCGCGCCTCGACGCGACGCGCCACGACGGCGACCGCGACTGGGAGCCGGCCGCGCCGCCGGCGGAGGTCGTCGAGCGGATGCGGGCGCTGCTACGGCGCGACGGCGCCGGGCAGCTCTAGAACTCGACGGCGACCGTCACGCGGCGGTTGGCGGCGCGGCCCGCGGCGGTGCGGTTCGAGGCGCGCGGCGCGGCCTCGCCCCGGCTGGCGGCGCGGCCGGCGAGCGAGGTCCCGCGGGTCAGGAACGCGCAGACGCTGCGGGCGCGCGCCAGGCCGAGCCGCTGGTTGGCCGCCGCAGCGCCGCGGTCGTCCGTGTGGCCGGTGCAGGTGACGCGCCGCGCGCCGGTCAACTGGTCGCGCAGCGTGCGCAGCGCGCCCGTGCCGTTCGCCGGCAGCGTGGTGGCACCGCCGCGGAAGAGCGCGTCGGACGCCAGCGTGACGACCGGGCCCGGCAGGAGCAGCACGCTGACCCGCGCGCCGAGCGGCGCCCCGCCGCCCGCCTGGTCCGCCGTGCCCTGGAGCGTCGCCGCGAGCCCGCCGGCACGCCGGGCGAGCCGCACGGTGGCGGCGTCGAGCGGCACCGCCACGGTCACGGACGCCGCCCCGTCCGGCGCGTCGGCGGTCGCGCGTCCGAGCGTCTTGCCGCCGGCCGCCAGCGACACGGCGCAGCGCCGCAGCACCGGACGGTCGAGGGTGCAGGTGACGTCGAGCCGCCTGGCGCCCGCCCGCACCAGCAAGAGGCGGCGGCCGAGATCGAGCGCGGTCGCGGGCGCCTCCGCGCTGGGCGGCGTGCCCGGGTCGCCGGCGGCTGGGCCGGTCACGGTGACGCGGAACGTCGCCTCGCCGCGGTTGCCCTGCGCGTCGAGCGAGCTGCACGTCACCGTGTTGACGCCGACGGGGAACACGCTGCCGGACGCCGGCTCGCAGGTGACCTGCACGCCCGGCGTCTCGTTGTCGGTGGCGGTCGGCGGCGTGAACTGCACGCCGACGCCGTTCGCGTCCGGAGCCGCGACGGCGATGTCGGCCGGGACGCCGGCGAGCGTCGGCGCCACGCCGTCCGGGAAGCCGCCCGACGCCGCTGCCGTCGCGTAGCCGCCGACGATCGGCAGGATCACCCTGCTGACCGCGGCGTCGACGGTGAAGACGGTGCCCGTCGTCCCGGCGACGCCGAAGCCGCCGTAGTTGCCCGTCAGCACGATGCCGATCTGGTGCCCCGCCTTGAACACGTGCTCCGTCGGCTGCAGCGGCCACGTGAAGTGGGTCTGCGTACCGACCGGCACCGGCGCCGCCACCAGCAGCGAGTCGCGGTTCGAGGAGTCGAGGATGCCGCGCGAGACCCGCCACGGCGAGGTCGCGTCCGGCAGCGTCTGCATCCGCTTGACGACCTCGAGGTAGCAGGCGGAGTCGGCGGCCGTGGAGTCGCCCCAGCAGGTGCGGTTGGCCGTGTTCTGGATGCCCTCGCCGCTGCGCGAGACCTGGGTCCCGGCGCCGTAGTCGACGAGGATGGCGCCCATGTTGCTCTGCGCGGTCGAGAGGGCGGCGTAGAGGTCGATCAGCGGCGTGCCGGAGATGCGCAGGTCGCGCGCGAGCGGCGGCGACAGGAACACGCGCCGGTTGGCCTGCGAGCCCGTCGGCGTCGTGATCAGCGTCGTCTCGCTCGGCGAGGCGCTGGTGAACGTGAGCGTGCCGCCGCTGCCGCCGGCGCTCAGGCCGATGCCCCCCGCCTCGGCGGCGCCGGCCGCGCGCAGGTAGACCGGGGTCGGCGTCGACCCGGGGATCGGCCAGTCGGCGTACGTGTGCCAGTCGTCGGCGGCGTCCTCGATGTCCACCCGCGCCTCGCCCATGATCCCGTTGTCCACCCCCAGCAGCCAGTGGTCGAACCAGCGGTGGAGCGTCGTGACCCAGGCCTGGCGGCGCGAGTCGAACGGGTCGACGTGGCCGCCGCGCAGGAGCCACAGCTTGCGCGGCACGGCGTTCGCGGTGAGCCCGGCCCACCACGTGCTGAACTCGTCGGCCTTGACGTTGTCGTCCTGGAAGCCGTGCACCAGCAGCACCGACGCCTCGACGTTGCCCACGTCCTTCAGGTAGTCGCGGTCGTTCCAGAACGCGTTGCGGTCGCCCGTGTCGTCGCCGTCGACCGCGCTCATGGCGTTGCGCGACGCCAGGCAGCCGGCGCGCCGCGCGGCGTCGGTGACGGTGCTGGCGAGCGAGGCCGGGTAGTGCGTGTTGAGGCGGATGCCGTTCTGGCGCGAGTAGCCGTACCAGTCGGAGATGGCCGAGATCGGCACGATGGTCGTCAACCCGTCGACGCCCGTGGCCGCGACGCCGTTGGCCAGCGTGCCGTCGTACGACTTGCCGATCAGCGCCGACTTCCCGTTGTGCCAGGACGGGACGATGGTCTGGCCGGCCTGGTTCTTGCCGACGGCGCGGTTGTTGAGCCAGTCGACGACCGACTTCACGCCGGCGACGTCGCCCGGGCCGCCGTGCATCGGGCAGCCCGTCGAGTTGGACGTGCCGTTCATCTCCGCGAGGATCACCGCGTAGCCGCGCGGCACGAAGTAGTTGTCGTAGTACAGCGGCCACATGTCGTTGAGGCCGTCGCTGTCGCCGTCCGCGATGCACTGGCTCTCGTTGCCGCGGCAGACGGTCGTGTAGTAGGGGCTCGGCTCGATGATGGCCGGGACCGACCCGGCGTCGACCCCCGCCGGGCGGATGACCTCGATGGCGATCTGGTCGTCGACGCCGTTGCCGTCCTGGTCGATGCCGGGCTGCGCGATGAACACGCGCTCGCGGACGGCGCTCGCGTAGGCGAAGACCGGCGCGGTCACGCCGTCCGAACCGACGGTCGGCACGGCCGCCGCGGCCGTGCTCGTGCCCACCATCAGCGCGACCGCGCACAGCAGCGCGACGCGGCCAACGCCCCTCCCCGACCCGACCATCTTCCCGGACTGTATCCGTGTGCTGACCGCCGTCAAGGCCCCGGTGGAGGGCCGTTCACGCGTGCCCGCGGTGTCGGCGACACGTGCGGCCGGGGCGGCCGTCCTGCCGGCAGCGTCGCCGCTGCTGCGTGGACGCCCGCCCCGGGCCGCCGCGTGCGATCGATCAGGCGGCCGCAGCCACCGGGGCGACCGCGCCGGCCACCTTGTTGAACTGCACCTGCGCGTAGATCATCGCGACGGGCGACAGCAGCAGCCAGAGGATGAACGTGAGCGGACCGCTCGCGCCCGCCACGTGCTCGACGCCCTTCGACCACTTCCAGTAGTAGAAGAGGTTGACGATCGGGATGATGATCAGCCACGTCGTCGGGATCTGGGCCCCGCGCGCGACCATCTCGCCGCGCGTGCGCGCGATCCAGAAGAGGCCGTAGATGCCGAGCGTGACGATCGTCAACGCCAGGACGACGACGGGATTCTTGTGGGTCATCTCCACCTTCCCCGGTCGATGGCCGTCGGCCAGGCGGCCGGCGGCGCGACGCGCGCCCCCGCAGGACGATGCCTCGCAGGCGCCTCATCGACCGATCGCCGTCCGGAGTTGAGCGCTTCCCGAAGCGGCCGGCGTGCGGGCGCCCGACGGCCTAGTGCCCGAAGACGTCGGAGTCCGTGACGTCGCCCTCGCCGCGGTCGAGGCGCCGACAGCTCGGCGACCTCCTCCGGCGCGAGCTCGAAGTCGAAGACGGCGAGGTTCTGGCGCTGGCGGTCCGGGTCGGCCGACTTCGGGATCGCGATCAGCCCGAGCTGCACGTGCCAGCGCAGCACGACCTGCGCGGGCGTGCGGCCGAGGCGCTCCGCGAGCCGCACGACGACCGGCTCCTCGAGCAGCCCCCGCCCCTGCCCGAGCGGGCTGTACGACTCCGTCGCGATGCCCTTCTCCGCGTGGTACGCCCGCACCTCGGCGCGGACGTGGCGCGGGTCGAGCTCGATCTGGTTCACGTCGGGGACGACGCCGGTCGCGTCGAGCACGCGGTCGGTCTGGCCGGGCTTGAAGTTGGAGAGGCCGATCGCACGCACGTGGCCCTGCTCCAGCAGCCGCACGAGGCCGCGGTACGCGTCGACGTAGCGGTCCTCGCCGAGGGTTCGGCCAGTGGATCAGGAACAGGTCGAGGTAGTCCGTCCCGAGCTTGTCGACGCTCATCCGGAACGCCTCCTGGACGCCGTCCACGCTGTGCCACTCCAGGTTGAGCTTCGAGGTGACGAAGACCTCCTCGCGCGGCACGCCCGCGGCGCGCAGGCCGCGACCGACGCCGCGCTCGTTGCCGTACGCGTAGGCGGTGTCGACGTGGCGGTAGCCGCTCTCGAGGGCCCGCGCCACGGCGGTCTCCGCGCCCGCGTCGTCGAGGGGCCAGGTGCCGAGGCCGATGACGGGGATCTCGGCGCCGTGCGTGAGAGGGAGGGTCGGTGCCAGGGCGGTGCTCATCCCGGCGTTCTACCATCCATGACCGATGAGCACGTCGGGCGACGGCGCCAGGACGGCGGCAGCGGCAGCCGCGGCCGTCGTCGCGGTCGCGTTCGTCGCCACGCTCGCGCTGATCCCGACCTCCGAGCCGCGGCCACGCGCGTCGGAGCTCGCCGTGGGCGAGGCGTACGACGGCGGGCGCATCGTCGAGCTGCGCTGGACCGCGGACGGCTCGCAGCTCGTCGTGGTCACGCAGCGCGGCGAGAGCCGGGCCGCGGTCGCCGTCGCGCCGGACGGGCACCGGCGGTTCGTGGCCGCGCACATCATCGGCGACCTCGAGGTCTATCCCGCACCGGTCGGCACGCGCATCGCGCATCGTGCGCACGCGCAAGAACCACCGGGCCCGCGTCGCCGTCCTCGACGTCACGAGGCCGCGCGAGAAGTGGTGGCGCTGGACGGAGGGACCGACGACCGTGCACTGGGACGCGGCGATGGAGACCGCTGTCCATCACCGACGCCGACGCGTGCAGCGTGGTCAGCGCCTACGACGGCCAGACGGTGCCGGACGCCGCCTGCGCCCCCGCGTAGCCCTGCCTAGTCGCCGAGCCCGTCGGCCGCCGGGGCGGGGGCGCGCCGGGCGAGCTCGGCGCGGACGGCCGGGGCGACCTCGGTGCCGAGCAGCTCGATCGCGCGCAGCATCCCGGCGTGCGGCATCGGGCCGACGCTGAGCTGCAGGAGGTAGCGCGATGGCGCGAACAGCTCGTGGTGGCGCAGCAGCTTCTCCGTCACCTCGGCCGGTGTGCCGACCAGCAGGTGCCCGCGCGGCGAGCGGCCGGCGTCGTACTGCTCGCGCGTGATGCCGGTCCAGCCGCGCTCCCGGCCGATGCGGCCCATCGTCTCGGCGTACGAGGGGAAGAAGGCGTCGGCCGCCTCCTGCGAGGTGTCCGCGAGGTAGCCGTGCGCGTTGATGCTGACGGCGAGCGACGCGGGGTCGGCGCCCGCCTCCTCGCCGGCGCGGCGGTACAGGTCGACGAGCGGCACGAACTGCTCCGGCAGCCCGCCGATGATGGCGAGGGCCATCGGCAGGCCGAGGCTCGCGGCGCGCACCACCGACTGCGGCGTGCCGCCGACGGCGACCCAGACGGGCAGCGGGTCCTGCAGCGGCCGCGGGTAGACGGCGAGGTCGCGCAGCGGCGCGCGGTGGCGGCCCGACCAGGTGACCCGCTCGGCGTCCCGCAGGGCGAGCAGCAGCTCCAGCTTCTCGGCGAAGAGCTCGTCGTAGTCCTCGAGCCGGTAGCCGAAGAGCGGGAAGGACTCGATGAACGAGCCGCGGCCGGCCATGATCTCGGCGCGGCCGCCGCTGAGGAGGTCGAGCGTCGCGAAGTCCTGGAACACGCGCACCGGATCGTCCGAGCTCAGCACGCTGACCGCGCTCGTGAGACGGATGCGGCGCGTGCGGGCAGCCGCCGCCGCCAGCACGACGGCGGGCGACGAGACGGCGAAGTCGGGGCGATGGTGCTCGCCGACGCCGAAGACGTCGAGCCCGACCTGGTCGGCGAGCTCGATCTGCTCGATCAGCTCGCGCAGCCGCTGCTCCGCCCCCGCCGCGCCGCTGCCGGGCGCGACCTCCGCGAACGTGTAGACGCCGAGCTCCATGCTCACGCGCGGCAGGGTAGTGGCTATGCGCCGCAGGGGACGTGCCCGCGTGGCGAACCGCCGATGCCGCTGCCGAGCAGCATGCCGTCGCGACGGGCGTGGGCCCACCGCACGAGCGCCAGGGCGACCAGCGCGATCGTCGCGCCCGCGAGCGCGTCGAGCAGGTAGTGGTTGCCGGTCGCGACGACGGCGATGGTCATGATCGCCGGGTGCGCGACGATCACGACGCGCGCCACGCCGTGGGCGATGCCGTAGAGCCCGATCGCGAGCAGCAGCGTCCAGCCGACGTGCATGCTGGGCATCGCCGCGTACGGGTTGTACGGGACGCCGTAGAGGCTGCCCGTGTCGTGCCCGTTCATGCCGACGGTGTCGGCCAGGCCGAGCCCCGGCACGAGGCGCGGCGGGGCGGTCGGCAGGAGCGCGAAGAGCACGGTCGCGGCGCCGATGGCGCCGAGCATCGCGGTACGCACCTCGCGGTAGCGATCGCGGTCGCGCCGGGCGAGCAGCACGAGGCCGGCGATGACCACCGGGAAGAAGCCGAGCTCGTAGTAGTGCGCGAGCAGCTCGTCGACGAAGCCGAGGCCGCGGCTCGCCTCCTGGATCACCCGCTCCTGGTCGAGCCCCGCGAAGCGCTCCACCTCGACGACCCGGCGCGCGTTCGCGAGCGCCTCCCCGAGCCCCGCGATGGTCTGGCCGCGGACGAGCAGGTAGACGCGCGTAGAGGCCGGCCCAGAGCAGCAGCTCCTGCGCCATGAAGGCGGCGAAGGAGCGCTCGCCGAGGGACCGGTCGAGCGAGCGGTGGGAGGTCGAGCGGGGGAGCGGGAAGACTGGCCATGCGGGCGAGAAATGGAATATGAGTTCCGCTTACATGATACGGAACTGCGGTTCCGCTTACAAGGATCTCACGCCACCTCGAGGCGCCCCACGCGGTACGGTCAGCGCCGGCGATCGGATGCGGCACAGGAGGCGGTTGGACGATGGACGAGCTCGCACGGTTCAGGCTCGACGGGCGGGTGGCGCTGGTGGCGGGCGGCTCGGGCGGCATCGGCGTGCGCATCTGCGCCGCGCTCGCCGGGGTGGGCGCCCGGGTGGCGGTCGCCGGCCGCTCCGCCGAGCGCCTCGACGAGGCGCGCCGCGGCATCGAGGAGGCCGGCTCGGAGGCGCTCGTGATCACCGGCGACATGGGCGTCAAGGCCGACGCGGACGCCGCCGTCGACGCGACCGTCGAGCGCTTCGGACGCATCGACGTGCTCATCAACGCCGTGGGCGGCGGCGCGGGCACGGCCCTGTACCCGGCGGAGGAGTACCCCGAGCCGGAGTGGGACCGCATCGTCGACCTCAACCTGCGCACGACCCTCCTGCCGAGCCAGGCGGCCGTCCGCGCCATGATCCGGGGCGGCCACGGCGGGCGCATCCTCAACGTGTCCTCGGTGCGCGGGCAGCTCGGCATCGACGCCGGCTTCTCGGCCTACGTCGCGGCGAAGGGCGCCCTCAACGCGCTCACCCGCCAGCACGCCACCGAGTGGGCCAAGCACGGCATCACGGTCAACGCGATCTCGCCGACGTTCGTGCGCACGCCGCAGGTCGCGAGCCTGCTGGCCGACGACGCGTTCCGCGAGCGCCTCTACGCCCGCATCCCGCTGCACCGCATCGCGGAGACGGACGACCTGGTGGGCGCGGTGCTCTTCTTCTGCTCCGACGCCTCGGCGTTCGTCACGGGCCAGGTGCTGACGCTCGACGGCGGCCTGACGGCGACGCAGTAGGGCCCGCGCGCACCGCTTCACCCGCTCGGGACGATGCGGCGGAGCCCGGTCGCACGCGACGATCGTGCGCGCACGTCCTCCCGCCCGCCGCGCCATCCCGAGGTGAGACCCATGGTCGACCAGCCCGACCCCATCCAGCGCGCCGTCCTGCCCATCCCGCAGCAGCGTCCGGCTCGGGCCCGCGGCGTTCGACGCGAAGGATCCCAGCGCGACGTTCCCGCCGATCGAGCCGCTGCGGCCGCCGGCCGGAGCGCCCAACGTCCTGATCGTGCTGCTCGACGACGTCGGCTTCGGCGCCTCCAGCGCCTTCGGCGGGCCGTGCAACACGCCGACGTTCGAGAAGCTCGCGGCGAGCGGCCTCAAGTACAACCGCTTCCACACCACGGCGCTCTGCTCGCCCACCCGCCAGGCGCTGCTGACGGGCCGCAACCACCACTCCGTCGGCATGGGCGGCATCACGGAGATCGCCACCTCCGCGCCGGGCTACAGCTCGATCCGCCCCGACAGCACGGCCCCGCTGGCGGAGACGCTCAAGCTCAACGGCTACTCCACCGCGCAGTTCGGCAAGTGCCACGAGGTGCCCGTGTGGGAGACGAGCCCGATCGGGCCCGTTCCACGCCTGGCCCACCGGCTCCGGCTTCGAGCACTTCTACGGCTTCATCGGCGGCGAGACCAACCAGTACGCGCCGGCGATCTACCAGGACACCGTGCCGATCGAGCCCGACCGCACGCCGGAGGAGGGCTACCACTTCACGGAGGACATGACCGATCACGCCATCTCCTGGATCCACCAGCAGAAGGCGCTGGCGCCGGACAAGCCCTTCTTCGTCTACTACGCCCCCGGCGCGACGCACGCCCCGCACCACGTGCCGACGGAGTGGTCCGACCGCTACAAGGGGGCGTTCGACGACGGCTGGGACGCGCAGCGCGAGCGGACGCTGCTGCGCCAGATCGAGCTCGGCGTGGTGCCCGCCGGACGCCGAGCTGACGGCGCGGCCGCCGGAGATCCCGGCGTGGGACGAGATGCCCGACGACCTCAAGCCGGTGCTGGCGCGCCAGATGGAGGTCTACGCCGGCTTCCTGGAGCACACCGACCACCACGTCGGGCGGCTGTCGACTCCCTGGCCGACCTGGGCGTCCTCGACGACACGCTCATCTACGTGATGATCGGCGACAACGGCGCGTCGGCCGAGGGCACGCCGCGCGGCACGTTCAACGAGCTCATGGTGCTGAACGGCGCCGCGCAGCTCGAGACCACCGAGTTCATGGCCTCCCGCATCGCGGACTTCGGCACGCCGGCGGCCTTCAACCACTACGCCGTCGGCTGGGCGCACGCGATGGACACGCCGTACCAGTGGACGAAGCAGGTCGCCTCGCACTGGGGCGGCACCCGCAACGGCACGATCGTGCACTGGCCGCACGGGTTCGCCGCCCAGGGCGAGATCCGCAGCCAGTTCCACCACGTCATCGACGTCGCGCCGACCATCCTCGAGGCCGCCGGGCTGCCGCATCCCACCCACGTCAACGGCATCCAGCAGCGCCCGCTGGAGGGCGTGAGCATGGCCTACACCTTCGACGACGCCGACGCGGACGATCGCCACGTCACGCAGTACTTCGAGATGTTCTGCAACCGCGGCATCTACCACCACGGCTGGACCGCCTGCACGCGCCACTCGGTGCCCTGGGACATGTCGGTGCCGATGCCGACGTTCGACCAGGATCGCTGGGAGCTGTACGCGCCCGACGACTGGACGCAGGCGCGCGACATCGCCGCCGAGCAGCCGGAGCGCCTGGCCGAGCTGCAGCAGCTCTTCCTGATCGAGGCCGCGAAGTACGGGGTGCTACCGCTGGACGACCGCCGCGTCGAGCGCTTCAACTCCGACCTCGCCGGGCGGCCCGATCCTCGTGCGCGGCAACCGCCAGCTCCTGTTCGGCGGCATGGGGCGCCTGACGGAGAACTCGATCCTCGTGCTGAAGAACAAGTCGTTCGCAGTGACCGCGCAGATCGAGGTGCCCGCGTCCGGCGCCTCCGGCGTGATCATCGCGCAGGGCGGCGCGTTCGGCGGCTGGGCCGTCTACGCCCACGAGGGCCGGCCGGCCTACTGCTACAACCTCTTCGGCCTGCAGCAGTTCAAGGTCTACGGCGAGCAGCCGCTGCCGGCCGGCGAGCACCAGGTGCGCCTGGAGTTCACGTACGACGGCGGCGGGCTGGCCAAGGGTGGCACCGCGACCCTCTTCGTCGACGGTGCGCAGGTCGGCGAGGGCCGCGTCGACGGGCACGGTACCGATGCTCTTCTCGGCCGACGAGACGACCGATCTCGGTCCGACACCGGCACGCCCGTCAGCGACGACTACCGCCCCGAGGCGAGCGCCTTCAGCGGGCGCGTGCGCTGGGTGCAGCTGGACGTGGACGAGGCCGCCGAGGACCTCGACCACCTGATCACCCCGGAGGAGCGGATGCAGATCGCGATGGCTCGGCAGTAGCCGGGCCACCCTGCAGGAGGGCGCGCCAGCCCGCCAGCAGGGCGTGGACGCCGGCGGCGCCGACGATCGGCTCCGTCGGGCAGCGGCAGGCCCGTGGGCGCCAGCACGAACGGGCGCGTCTGCGGGCCGCCGAGGCCGCCGTGGAACGAGATCAGCTCCTCGAAGGCGCAGCCCTGGTCGAGCATCGGGTCGTAGAACGAGCCGACCATGATGTCCGCGACGTGCGGGAAGCCGTCGGTGCGCAGCAGGTGCCGCGGCGCGTTGGGCGAGAAGGCCGCCAGCGGGTCGTCCCCCTCGACGCGCCCCTCGACCAGGTAGTGGGTGCCGGAGCCGCCGAGCGCGACCGCGCCGTGCTCCGCGGAGCGCACCAGCAGCCAGCCCACGTGCGGGTGCGCGCGCAGCGCCGGCAGCAGGGCCGGGTGGCGCTCGTCGATCTCCTCCATCGTCAGCCGCCGCGGCTCCTCCAGCAGGTAGATCAGGCCGAGGTTGCCGGAGCCGAGCACGAGGGCGCCGTCGCCCGTGACGCGGTTCTTCTCCTTCTTCGGCCGCGCCCGCGCGTGCCCGGTCGCCTCGCCGATGGCGTGCCCGACCATCGACGCGTTCTCGTCGCCCGTGCGCCGATCGCCGTCGACCTCGCCGACGCTGGTGCCCGTGAGGTTGCGCTGCACGAGGTCGTCGAGCCCGTAGCCGTTGCGCTGCTTGAAGGTCGCGCCCTGCGTCTGGCCGTGGTCGGAGAGGACGATGACCTCGTACGGCCGCGGCGCGTAGCGGCGGGCGCGGTCGATGCGGCCGATCTGCCCGTCGAGCTTGCGCAGCGCCTCCAGCGTGTCGGCGCGCTCCAGCCCGGAGTGGTGGGCGACCTCGTCGTAGCTCGAGAACGTCGCGTAGATCGCCGGGCGCCCCTTCATGACGTCGGCCAGCACGCCGTACACGATCAGGTCGCGGACGACGACGCACATCGCGCCGCGCATGTAGGGGTAGAGGCCGCTGCGGTGGCCGCGCGGCTGCACGTCGCGGCGCTTCGCGCGCGCCGGCCGCGACGTACTCGAGCACGACCTCCCAGACGAACAGCACGAGCGCGCGCGTGACGTTGAAGGCGTTGGCGAAGAACGCGCGGTAGCCCGGGTTCGCGCGCTTCTCGGCGGAGATGCGGCTGACCGTGAGGATGGTGTGCTCGGCGTCGCCGGAGAGCAGGTTGCCGCGGCTCGCCCCGCCGTCGATCAGCAGGCCGATGCCGGTCGAGTGGCGCCGCTCGAGCTCCGCGCAGTCCTCCGGCGCCGAGCAGGTCATGAGGCGGCCGGTCTCCTTCTCGACCCAGCGGAACGCCGGGATGTCCTCGTTCGAGCCGAGCAGGATGCCGGCCTGGCTCGCCCCGGTCTGCGACGACAGGTCGGTCTCCCACTCCGCGAGCACGTGCGTGCCCTGCTCGACCCAGCGCGCCATGTTGGGGCAGTTGCCGTCGCGCATCGCGCGCTTGAGCACCGGCAGGGCGAGCCCGTCGATCTCCAGGTAGATGATGCCCGGGACGTCGGTGCGGATCTGGCTCGCCCGAGCGGCGGGCGATGCGCTTCGTGACGCGCAGCGCGTACTCGTCGTCGTCGTCGGTCCCGAAGATGGTCTGCAGCGCGACGGCGGCGGCCGACGTGACGAGCGAGACGAGCAGCGCCCGCCAGAAGCTGTCGACCTCGATGGCGTTGTCGCTCAGCTCCGACGCCCCCAGCACCAGCAGGGCGTCGACCACCAGCACGAGCACGAAGCCGAGCGCGACCGTGAAGGGCAGGCGGACCGCGGCCAGGATCGGCATCACGATCGCGTTGAGGATCCCGACCAGGGCGGCGACGAACAGCGCGCCCCAGAAGCCCGCGACCTCGACGCCCGGGAGGATCAGGGCGGCGATCATCAGGGCCACCGCCGCGGTGATCCACGCGATCAGGAGCCGGGCGGGCCGCAGCCGCGGCCGCACCGGCTCCCACGTCACGTCGTCGCCCCACCTGCGCGTGCCCTCGCTCATCGACGGCCATCTTCCCGCCCGCTGCGTTCCATTTCCTCATCCTCATCGGGCGACCTGTCGGCCACCGGGCCCCGCGTCAGGCCGGCGTCGTGCGCGCCTCCCAGGCGGCCTCGAAGCCGGCCTTCGAGCGGGCGATGACGTCTCGCGGGGTCCTGCTTCCAGAGGGAGTCCTCGAAGTCCTGGTCGGTGAAGCTGCCGTCGTCCGAGAAGATCTCGAGGTCGACCCACTCGATGGCGCCGGCCTGCGTCGAGCGCGCCGAACAGCGCCGGCAGGTCGATGACGCCCTCGCCGGGCAGCGCGCGGTCGAAGTCGTTGCGCGTGTCGCTCCCGCCAGTCGCAGATGTGGATCGACGGCGAGATGCGGTCGCCGTGGCGCGCCGTGTGCTCCAGGACGTCGTCCGTGTCCCACAGGTGGTAGACGTCGTAGAGCACCTTGACGTTCGGCTCGCCGATCTCGTCGATCAGGTCGATCGTCTCCGGGATGGTGCCGATCGTCGACCACGTGCCGTAGACGTTGCGGTGCAGCGGCTCGAGGCCGAGGGTGAGCCCGTTCGCCGCCGCGACGCGCGCCGCCTGGCGCATGCCGTCGACCAGCACGCGCCGCGACTCGACGGGGTCGGCGCCCTCGCCGGGATGCCCGGTCACCGTCAGCACGACCTCGGGCTGGAACGGCGCGAAGCGCTCGATGGCGCGGCAGAGTTCCTCCGTCCGCTCGGCCGGGTCGGTCGGTCCCGGGAGCGGCATCGGGAAGACCGAGAAGACGCCGGGGATGCATGTCGTCGGCCTTGAGCCCGGACGCCGCCAACGCGGCCAGGGCGCGGCGCGTCGTCGCCGTCCTCCGCGAGCTTGAACTCCCAGATGCCGACGCCCTCGGCGCCGGCGGCGACGTACGCGTCGAGGTCCTGCTCGAACGACTGGTGGAAGGTCGTGATCTCGGAGACCGAGAAACGGGGCTTGGGCACGGGTGCTCCTGCCGGACGGTTGTGGGGAACGGATCGGGGGCGGGTCGGAGTCAGGCGCCGCGGCGGCGCGACACGGCGGGACGGTCGCGCAGGATCGTCACCATGCGCTCCTCGCTCTCGTGGGCGTGCTCGTCGATGAGGCGCTCGGCGAGGGCGACGTCCTCGACCTCGATCGCCTCGAGGATGCGGGTGTGCTGCTCGACGATGCGCGGGCCGGGCTGCGCGTACTTCTCGTCGACGACGTTCATGATCGCGATGCCGAAGCGCAGCTGCGCGGCGATCGTCTCGAAGAAGGCGTCGACCCGGGGGCTCTCCAGGAGGCCCGCGACACAGGCGTGGAAGCGC
Source organism: uncultured Actinomycetota bacterium (assembly GCA_963767885.1). Taxonomy (GTDB): domain Bacteria; phylum Actinomycetota; class Thermoleophilia; order Gaiellales; family F1-60-MAGs149; genus CAVYFW01. The sequence continues at coordinate 15,637 of CAVYFW010000022.1, read as the reverse complement.
AGGTCGTGGTCGACCGAGTCGCGCCAGATGCCGCGCTGGGCGACATCCTCGAGCAGCACGAGCTGGGCGCGGAGGCGCGCGCGGGCCGCCTCGCTCGCGGCGTTCACGTTGCGCGCGCCGGAGGTCTCGAGGATGCGCCGGATGCGGTAGAGGTCGCGGATGTCCGGCTCGGCCAGCTGCGCCACGAAGCCGCCGCGGTGCGGCAGGTGCTCCACCAGCCCCTCGCGCTCCAGCAGGCGGAACGCATCGCGGAGGGTGTTGCGCGAGACGTCGAACGCCGCTGCCAGCGGGATCTCCGGCAGCCGCGCGCCGGGCGCGAGCTCGCCCAGCAGGATCTGCTCCCGCAGCGAGTCCGCCACCTCGACCGCGGTGGAGATGCGGCTGATCGGTCGCGGCGAGAGGTCGCTGGGCAGGTCCGACATCGTCGTCAGCGCCCGGTCGCGGGGACGGCCGCCACGTCAGATGGCCAGCTGCGGATACTGCCAGGGCCTGCCGTCGAGCGCCGCGAGCAGCCGGTCGCGGAGCAGGATGGTCTCGGACACGGTGTCGCATTCGTTGAGCCCCTCCCAGGCGATCCACAGGTACTCGAGCGACAGGTCGCCGGCGTACCCGGCAGCCCGCAGCGCGCCGACCATGCGCTCGAAGTCGATGCTCGACGCGTGCAGCGGCGCCTGCATGCGGGCGCGCGCGGCGCCGCGGACGTGGACGTGGCGGGCGAGAGCGGCGAGGGGCTCGATGTCCTCGTCGGCGAGGCCCTGGTAGACGAAGTGGCTGTAGTCCAGGGTCAGCTCGAGGCCCTCCGCCGCCGCGCAGAGCCGCGCCGCGTCGAGCGGGTGCTGGGCGACGGAGCCGAGGTGGGGCTCGATCGAGAAGCGCACGCCCCGCTCCCGGGCCAGCGCGGCCCGGCGGCGCAGCACCTCGGCGCTGCGGGCGAAGGACGCCTCCGCGGGCTCGCCCGGCCACGGGATGCCGGGAAGCATCGTCATGCCGGGCGCGCCGGAGCGGACCGCGAGCTCGAGCAGGTCCGTGAACAGCTCGTGCGAGCGGTCGCGCTCCGCCGCGTCCGGGTGGTTGGGTGCGTAGCGCTCGAAGTCGACCCACGGGATGCAGAACAGGTCGGAGAACGCCAGCGAGCGTTCCGCCAGACCGGCGGCGATCCGCTCGGCCGTGCGCGGGATGTCGTCGCGGATGTCCTCCGGCCGCAGGTGCGAGCGGGCGCCCATGATGCAGACGTCCACGGCCGGCACCTCCAGGAGGCGCGCCAGGTCGAGCACGCGCTCCCAGGGCTCGAGCAGCCGGAAGGTGTTGTCCGTGAGCGACAGCCGCATGGGACTCAGGACAGGAGGGGCGAGCCGCCGCCGGTCTTCGTGATCCAGTAGCCGCCGTCGACGGCGAGCGTCGCGCCGTTGACGTACGCGGCGTCCTCGGAGGCGAGGAAGGCGACGGCGGCGGCGACGTCGTCGGGCCGGGCCAGGCGGCCGACGGGCACGCCCGCGGCCAGGTCGCCCGCCGCGCCCTCGGGCCAGCCGCAGGCGACGACGTTGACCGTGACGCCGGTCGGGCCGAGCTCCACGGCGCCGACCTGGGCCGTCGTGGTCAGGAAGGCGCCCGCCGTCGAGAGCAGCGACGCTCCCTGCACCACGCGCACCGACGACGTCGGCACCAGGAACACGATGCGGCCGGGCTGGCCCGCGGCGACGAGGCGTGCGGCCTCGGCCTGCGCGAACAGGAAGGCGGACCGCGCACCGGCGACGGTGGCCTCCCAGTCGCCCTGCTCGATGTCGAGGAACGCGCCGGTCGCCAGCCCGTCGACGCCGGCCACGACCGTGTCGAGCGGCGGCGGGTCGAGGCGGGCGATGATGGCGTCGGCGATGGGGCCGGGGACGCCGGTGATCGTGAGGGTGGCCATGTCAGTACTTCCCGACGACGAAGCCGCCGTCCACGCGGAGGAACTCGCCGGTGACGTAGTCCGCCTCCGGCGAGCAGAGGTACACGACGGCGTGGCCCTGCTCGATGGGCTCGGACGGCCGGGAGATCGGGATCAGGGCCAGGGTCGCCGCCTCGTCCGACGCCTCGCGCAGGCCGGGAGAGCGGTCGTTGAGGGCCGACTTCACCCAGCCGGGGCCGATGTGGTTGACGGTGATGGCGTGCTGCCCGAGCTCGATCGCCATCGTCTCGCTGAGCGCCCGCAGCGCCTGCTTGGTCGACCCGTACACGGCCATCAGCGGGAAGCACATCTGGGCGTGCACGGACGACGTGAACACGATCCGCCCGCCGTTGCCGTGCGCGACCATGCGCCGCGCCGCCGCCTGGCCGACGTTGAACGCGCCGGTCAGGTTGACGCCGACGATGCGGTCCCAGCTCTGCTGGCTGACCTCCGTCCACGGCTCCCAGTCGGCCACGCCGGCGTTCGAGGCGGCGATCCACAGCGGGCCGAGCTCGGCCTCGACCCGCTCCACGAGGGCATCCACCTGGGTCCGGTCGGAGACGTCGGCGCGCACGAACAGCGCGCGCCGGCCGAGGGCGCGCAGCTCCTCCGCGAGCTGCTCCCCGGCCTCCTCGTAGCCCACGTCGTTGATGGCGACGTCGGCGCCCGCCTGCGCGAGCGCGGTCGCGATGCCGCGTCCGATCCCGCGCTCGTGCGCCGCACCCGTGACGAGCGCCACGCGTCCGTCGAGTCGTCCCATGCTCACCCTCCCGGGCGCACCACGTACTTGATGACGCCGTCCTCGCGACCGGAGACGAGCCCGATCGCGTCGTTGATGCCGTCGAGCGGCCCCGTGTGCGTGATGATCTTCGAGGTGTCGACGACGCCGTCGCGGAGGAGGCGGATCGTCTTCGGCCACTGGTTCGGGTAGAGCCAGGAGAAGGTGATCGTCTTCTCCGCGACGAGGGTTCCGAGCATGGGCAGGCTGACCCGGTCGTCCGGGCCGGCGAGGCCCATGTAGACGATGGTCGAGCCGTTGCCGGTGACCTCGAGCGCCTGCTGGCAGGCCTCGACCACGCTGGTGGCGAGGATCGCACGCTCGGCGAGCTGGCCGCTGTTGACCTCCTGGATGGAGCCGGCGAGGTCGTCCGTGTAGTACTTCGAGCCCTTGTCGCCGACGTTGAAGGCGAACTCGGCGCCCATCTCCCGCGCGAGCTCCAGCCGGTAGTCGCGCGTGCCGACGATCGCGACGCGCGCACCCGAGCGGTAGGCGACCTGCACCATCGACAGGCCGACCGGGCCGGGGCCGTAGATGACGCAGAGGTCGCCGAGCGTGATGTTCGCCTTCTCGACCGCGTTGACCGAGGCGGCCAGCATCTCCACGAAGGCGCCCTGCTCGTCGGTCATGGAGTCGGGCAGCTTGTAGGCGTGCTCGGCGCGGGCGCGGACGTAGCGGGCGAAGCCGCCGTGCGTCGTCACGCCCAGGACCTCGTGCAGGTCGTAGTGGGGGTTGCCGGACCGGCTGAGGTCGTCAGAGGCGCTGGACTGGATGGGGTTGACCGCCACCCGGTCGCCGATGGCCACTCCCGTCGCGTCCTCGCCCATCGCGACCACGACGCCCGAGAACTCGTGGCCGAGGATCAGCGGGCCCTTGCCGTCGGGCGTGCCGACCGGGCTGCGGCCGTAGTAGTACTCGAGGTCGGAGCCGCAGATCCCGCACGCGGCGACCTCGACGATGACGTCCGCGGGGCCGGGCGTCGGATCGGGCATGTCCTCCAGCCGGAGGTCCTGCACGTCGTGGAAGACGGCAGCCTTCATGGCGCGTCGCCTCCCCTCAGCGGACGTACTGGTCGAGGAGCGCGCCGAGCTTGATCGGCCCGTTCCAGGTGTCGGTCCACGCCCGCTCGTCCATCGAGATCGCGTCCGCGGCCCACCACACGCCGTCGTAGCGCTCGGTCAGCACCGGCATCAGCTCGCTGAAGTCGATGATGCCGTCGCCGAAGTCCCACTTCGTCCCGAACATGTTCAGCCGGGTCTCCATGGTGGTGTCGCACAGGTGGATGTGGCCGATGGAGCCGGCGGGCAGCATCTTGATGAACTCGATCTGGTTCGGGAACGTCTCCGGCGGCTGCACGTGGTTGTGGCCGATCACGCTGCACGCCTGGAAGTGGCCCGTGTCGTACATGAGCTTGAAGTGCGAGTGGCCGACGTCGTTCAGCATCTTCACCGTCTCCGACGGCTTGTTGAACGGCTGCAGCGACTCCAGCTCCCAGAGCATGGTGACGCCGTACTCCTTGCCGCGGTCGGCGTGGTGCTGGAACGTCTTGACCACGCGCTCCCAGATGGCGTCGTAGTCGGCCGTGGTCGGCAGCGGGCCGGCGGCGCCGGGGTCGACGCGCATGCCGGTGATCTCCATGTCCGCGGCGAGCTGCAGGTAGCCCTCGAAGTACTCGAGGTACTCGTCGTAGACCTCCTGCGAGCCCGTCGCCCAGGGCAGGCGGAACAGGTCGCCGTAGGGCCCCGGCGCGATGCCGCAGATCTCGAGGTTCATCTCGTCGACGATCCACGAGCGGAGCTTCTGCCGGCTCGCCTTGTCCGGGAAGCGCTCGACGGTGCAGTGGTCGAAGAACCCGCCGAGCTCGACGCCGTCGTACTCGAACGCCGACAGCACCCGTACGACCTGCTCCATCGTGGCCATCTTCGGGTCGAACCCGAAGGCCATGCACCAGGTGCCTCGGCAGATCTTCGCTTCCTTGCCCATGTCGGTCCTCTCCTTCCGCTGGGGGGTCGTGCTACGCCATGTAGAGGCCGCCGTTGACGTCCAGGTGGGCGCCCGACACGAAGGCGCTGCCCTCCGAGACCAGGAACGCGACGAGCGCGGCCACCTCGGCCGGCGTGCCCATGCGCCGGAGCGGCGTGGCCGAGACGGCGGTGGCCCTGGCCTCGTCGGTCCAGGCGCGGGTCATGTCGGTGTCGATGACGCCCGGTAGGACGCAGTTGGCGGTGATGCCGTGGGGCCCGCCGTAGCGGGCGATGGACTTGGTCAGGGCGAGCACGCCGCCCTTCGACGCCGTGTAGGCGGCGCCGGCGGCCAGCCCGCCGGTCTGGCTGGCCATGGAGCCGATGGTCACGATGCGCCCGCCGCCGCCCGCGCGCATGCGCCGGACCGCGGCGCGCGCCGTGAGGTACACGCCGACGAGGTTGACGGCGAGCACGCGGCCGAAGGCGTCGGGCTCGACGTCGGCGATCGACGCGTCGTCGAAGACGCCGGCCGCCGTCACGAGGCCGTCGATGCGGCCGTGCAGGTCGACGGCGGCCGACGTGAAGGCGTCGGCGTCCGCGGCGCGCGTGACGTCGCCGACGACCGCGGCGCAGCGAAGCCGCTCGGCAGCGCCCTCGACGCGCGCTGCATCGATGTCGCCCAGCACGATCCGCGCCCCGAGCAGCGACAGCGCCTCGGCGCAGGCGAGCCCGATCCCGCTGGCCCCGCCCGTGACGACGACCACCCGGCCGTCCAACGCGCCGACCGACGTCGGTCGAGGTTCGTGCATCGCGCTGATCGCAGCACCTGCCGTTCGCTCCGTGCCACCCTCGTCGGTGGCGCCGGGCGATTGTTCTACAATTGAACAATCAAAGTCAAGGCGGGTCCTCCGGAGGGGTAGTTGTGGGTCGCTCGCGACCACGACGTCCGCAAGGACAGGGTCAGCGGCGCTCGCTCCTTGCGGCCATGGCGCTCACTGCGCTCGCTCAACTGCGACCCCTCTACGGACATGGAAACCGCCTCCGACAGCACGATACTGCTGTGCTGCTCCGGCTCTCGCTCGCCGGCAGCAGTCGCTTCGCTCCTGGTGGCAAGCCCCTACGCTCCTTCGTCGCTGCGGGGCAGGGCTCGCTCACGACTTCATAACTGGCTGCGCTGGTCCTCAAAGACCGACGGCGTTCACGAACCTGGGCGCGTCCTGCGTGCGCCACGGTTCGCTACCGCAGCGGGTCGCGGTTCTCGAAGCCGTAGATGCAGAGGGCGTAGATCACCATGACGTCGAGGGCGATGATGGTGACCGCGGCGACCGGGTGGGCGGTCGAGAACATCAGGTGCGTGATGCAGCCGACGAAGGCGAAGAGGATGCCGGCGAGGATGCCCCACGTCGCGCCGCTCATGATGGCGAGGCCGGCGAGGATCTGGACGACGCCCCAGATCAGGATGAACCAGCCCCACCCCTTGAGGTTCCCGAACAGGATGTCGTTGTGAATCTGATTGGCGCCGCTGATGGCCGCGATGCCGACGATGACGTTGAACGCACCCGAGAGCATGATCATCAGCGCGGCGAAGGAGATCCATCCGCCGCCCTTCACCCCCACGGGCACGCTGCTCGCACGCTTTGGCCATGTCGACTCCTCCCAGAAGGGCTCGCGATCTGCCGCGAGTGTCGGCGCGCAGGAGCACCGCGTCGTCACCCGCGCGGGATGAATCGGGTCAGGGGCGCCGCAGCGCCTGGAGCCGTGCGGCGCTCGCGGCGAGGTCGATCCTCCAGAGGGCGCCGCGGCGCACGGAGTCCTCGATGCGCAGCATGGTGTCGAGCGTGGCCCCCGGGCCGGTGACCATCACGCCGTCGGCGCCGAGCCGCAGGGCGCGCACGGCGAGGATGTCGGGCGGACCGTTGCGGCGGAGCGCGCCGGCGTTCAGCGAGTCGGTGATGATCGCCCCGCGGAAGCCCATCGCCCGCAGCATCCGGTAGGTGGAGCGGCAGAGGACGGCTGGCCGCGGGCACAGCGACGGCGTGACGGCGTTCGACACCATCACGCAGCGCGCGCCGGCGCGGATGCCGGCCCGGAACGCGGCGAGGTCGCGCTGCACGGCCCGCTGCGAGCGGACGTCGACGCCGCGGCCGTGGTCGGTGTTGTCGCGGACGCTGCCAAGGCCCGGGAAGTGCTTGAGGCATCCAGTCGTGCCGCCGGCAGCGAGGCCGCGCAGGGCGGCCGTGACGTGCCCGCCGACGCGCGCGGGGTCGACGCCGTAGCTCCGCGAGCGCATGAAGCTCCACGGCTGGGCGACGTCGGCGACGGGCGCCAGGTCGACGTCGATGCCGAGCCGGTCGAGCGCGCGGCCGGTCTGCCGGAACGAGCGCCGCGTGACCGACGTCGAGCCGACCCCGAGCTCCGGCGCGGCGGGCGGCCCGAGCGCGGGCAGCCGCCGGACGACGCCGCCCTCCTGGTCGACCATGAGGATCGGCCGCACGCGCCGGCCCGCCGCCGCGATGCGCTGGCGCACGCCTGCCCCGCCGTCGCCGAGCTGGTGCGCGAACAGCACGAGCCCCGCCGGGTCGCGCCGCAGCACCGCCCGGGTCAGCACGGGGTCGCTGCCGACGACGCCGATGACGACGGCGCCGGACGCCACGACGGGCGGCGGCGCGGCGAAGGCCGGGGCCACGAGCACGGGGCGGGAGGGTAGCGGCGCACGGGCGGCTGGGAGCCGGGAATCGGCTAGGCTTCGCGGCTCCCGGGCGTATAGCTCAGTGGTAGAGCGCTCGCCTCACACGCGAGAAGTCCCTGGTTCAAATCCAGGTACGCCCATCGGCCCCTGTCGGGGCCGTTTCGCTTTCGCGGGGGAACGGCGGGCCTGGAGGCCAGGCGCGTCGACGGGCGGGCGCTGCGGCGGCAGCGGTTGAACGGGCGAGCGGCACGGCGTACAGTCGCGGCCGGCTCGTCACCCCGCCGTCGCCCTGGAGGCGCCATGCCCACGGTACTCGCCCATCACGTCATCACCAAGGGAGCGGAGCACTGGCTCGGCTCGCCGAAGCGCGAGGAGGTCTTCGGCCCGCTCGGCGTCACCAACATCCGCACGTTCGTGGATCCGCAGGACCCGACCCACGTCGCCCTCGTGATGGACGTCGCCGACATCGACCGTGTCATGGCCGCGATGGACACGCCTGAGGCGGCGGCCGCGATGGACTACGACGGCGTCGATCCGGCGTCGCTGCGCATGCTCGTGGAGCGGTAGCGGCGACCGACGCTCGACGGAAGGAGACAGCGATGTGGGCACGCGTCGCGCGCTTCAGCGGCGAACCAGCGGACGTCGATGCGCGGCTCGAGCGCCTGCGGGCGCTGCTCGACGGCAACCTGCCCGCCGAGCTCGCCGACGCCAGGATCCTGATGCTGGTCGACCGCGGCTCCGGCTCGATGATCGGCATCACGCTGTTCGACAGCGAGGACGAGATGCGCCGCGCGGACGTTGCGATGAACGCCGGCCAGGGCCACGCGGGCAGCCGGTCGGGCGTCGAGTTCTACGAGGTGCCGCTGCATCTGCTCTGAGGTCCCGGGGGCGACGACGTCAGCAGCGGTGCCGGCGTCACACGGAGGAGCGCGCCTCCTGCGACGGTCGTCAGGCCCCGCTCGGCGGACGCAAGGGAGCCCCGTTCGCTGGATCAAACCCGGCCGCACTCACACATGCAGCAGGGCAAGCGTCTCCTGAGTCGGGTTCAAGAGCTGTCCAGTTAGCTCCATCGGCCCCTGTCGGGGCCGTTTCGCTTTCGCGGGGCGTTGGGCGAGCGGCGTCATCACCGCTCGCCGGTGGCGTTGAGCCGTGCCAGGAGCTCGCGGCGGCTGTGGACGCCGGCCTTCGCGAACACCGACTTCAGGTGATCCTGCACGGTGTGGCGCGAGATGAAGAGGCGCCGCGTGAGCGATCGCGTGTCGAGGCCGGCCGCCAGGAGCGTCACCACTTCGCGCTCGCGTGGTGAGAGCGCCCAGGCGCGGCAGACGAGCTCGAAGGTCTCGGCGGCCGTCGCCGCGCGCAGCGTGACGGCGATCGAGGCCTGAGAGGCTCCCTCGAGCGGCGCCGCGTCGATCATGGCCCAGCTGCCGTCCGCCGTCGGGACCAGTGCGCGAGCCGGTGCAGCGGCAGCGGCCCTCGCGCGCGTCGCGGCGGGATAGACGACGGGTGGCAGGATCCCCCACGCCGCGAAGAGCCGGGCGGCGGGCAACGCCTCGATCCAGGCCCGGGCGGCCGCCGTCCAGCTGACCAGTCGCAGCTCGCGGTCGAGGACGAGCACGCCTGGCCCGCGCGGCGTGGTCGAGCGAGATGTGGGGCCAGCGGCGACGCCGCGGCGCAGGACGGCGGCGAAGCTGGGGCCGAGCCGGGCCAGCAGCTCCACATCGCCGTCGTCGAAGCGACGATCTTCGCCGTTGCGGTACAGCTCGATCCAGCCCCAGCAACCGAGCGCGTCGCGGCAGGCCGACGCGGCGACGTCGCCGATGCCGGCGGGACGCATGACCTCGTCCCAGCGCGGCGACGATGCGAGGTCGCCGCTGGTCTCGGCAGCGAGGCTCCCGGCGGGCACTGCGCGGCGGGCCAGCTCGTCCTTCGCGCCCACGTCGTGGCCCGAGTACTCGAGCTCGAGCGCCCGAGGGAGGCTCGGCCCGTAGTCGTGCTCGGCCACGCCGGCCAGGGGTAGGAGGGTGTCCGGATCGGCCGACGGCCAGCACCAGCGGTCGAAGCCGATCACGCGGCGCAGGTCGGCGATCGCCTCGCGCTGGATCGACTCGCAATCGAGCGTGGACGTGCAGAGGTGCTCGATCCGCTCCCGGCAGCGCCTCCGCTCGACGTCGGTGGCCACGCGGCAAGGCTATCGCGCGCGGCCGTCCCCTCGAGATCCCAACTTGTTGGGATTGCCGGTCTGGCCGCCCGCGACGTCAACTGCGGGGCGACGATCGCCGACGAGAGGAGCGCTCGATGACCAGCAGGTGGACGGCGGTCGGAACCCGACGGCGCTGGCTCCTCACCCTGGCCGCCCTGGCGGTCGCGCTCGCGGTCGTTGCGGGCACGGCGTCCCGCAGCCTCGGGGCGGGTTCCTCGCAGGCCGACCGGCTGCGCGCGATGGAGCGGGCACGGATGGCCGACCTCGTCGCCGCCGACACCGCGGCGGCCGGCCGCCGTATGGCGGGCGACTTCACGCTCGTCAACCCGGCCGGGGAGGTGCAGACGAAGGAGGAATATCTCGCCGCGGTGCGCTCCGGCGACGTCGACTACCGCGTGCTCGAGCCGTCCGGCGCGATCCGGGTGCGCGTCCACGGGGACGTCGCCGTGCTCCGCTACCCGGCGCGCTTCGACATCGTCTTGAGCGGCGCCGTCCGGCTCGCGCACGGTGGCATCAACACGTCGTACTACGAGCGCCGGCAGGGCCGCTGGAAGCTCGTTTGGGAGCAGACGACCGCGATCCCGAACGACCCGGACGCGTTCGTCGACTCGCTGCGACCGGTGTGACGGGTCGTCTCCGCCCGCTAGCTCGCACCGGCTCGCATGCCCGACGCCCGCACTGTACGGTCCTCCAGCGCGTCCACCCGACCGCACTGAGGAGCCCATGGGAACCGAGAGTGCCGACCTCGTTCGCAGCATCTACGAGGCCTTCGGCCGCGGCGACGTACCCGCCGTGCTGGCCGCGATGGCGGAGGATATCGAGTGGCACGAGGCGGAGGGGATGCCGTACGGCGGCATCCACCACGGCCCGAACGGCGTCGTGCAGGGGGTCTTCGGGCCGCAGCTGCAGGACATCCCGGACTTCACCGTGACGCCCGAGGAGCTCATCGCCTCGGGCGACCAGGTTGCGGTCGTCGCGCGCTACCGCGGCACGGGCGCGGCGAGCGGAGAGCGCCTCGACCTGCAGGTCGTGCACGTGTTCGACGTGCGCGACGGCAAGATCGCCCGCTTCCGCCAGTTCGCCGACACCGTGAAGTACCTGGAGGTCGTGCCGCCGGCGGTCGCCGCGGCGGGCGAGTAGCCGCCGCTACTCGCGGCCGCTAGAGGTTGTGCACCGGGACCTCGTAGAACTCCACCCCGGAGCGGGTGCCGGCGTGGCCCGAGCCCTGGCTCATGAGCTCGTCGCCGCGGCGCAGCGCCTCCTCGCTCTCGAACAGCGCGACGCCGAGCGCGCCGCCCGACTCGCGGTCGACCAGCATGAGGAAGCGCGCGCCCTCGAGCCCCGGCGGCAGGTCGTTCACGACGCCCTGAACGGCGGCGATGCGCCGCTCGAGGTCGGCCGGATCGCCGTCGAACCGCGCCACGCGTGCCCACATGATGTCCTCCTCCGTTGCCCGAGCGCCCAACCGTAGGCGTACGCTCCGGGGCATGCCACCCGCGGACTGGGAGCAGCGCGCCACCGAGCTGTGGGCACGGCTCGACGACATCGAGCCGGACGCGTTCCGACAGGCGGTCGATGCGCTCGCCGCCGAGCTGCCGGACGGCGACCCGGCCGCCGCGTTCGAGCGCGCCTGCGCCTTCGACTCCACCGGGCACTCCGACCGCGCGGTGCCGCTGTACCGGCAGGCGATCGCCGGCGGGGTGACCGGCATCCGTCGCCGGCGCGCCGTCATCCAGCTGGCGAGCTCGCTCCGCAACGTCGTGGCGGGACGCCGAGGAGGAAGACGTGGCCCTGCCCGACGTTGCGGAGCGAGCTCCGCCAGCTGGATGACGGCGCGCCGGCGGCGGATGCCGGTCACCCCGCCGGCGAGCGCCTGCCGGTAGAGCGGCGCCGCGCGTCGGAGTGCCCGGTGGAGTCGAAGGCGCAGGCGCGCTCGAACGCGGCGGCCGGGTCGCCGTCCGGCAGCTCGGCGGCGGGAGCCGCATCGACCGCCTGTCGGAACGCGTCCGGCTCGTGCTCGTCGAGCCGCGCCCACAGGTCGGTGGCGCGTGCTCCCAGTCCGCGGGTGGCATGCCCCGGAGCGTACGCCTACGGTTCGCGCTCGGCAACGGAGGAAGGACATCGTGTGGGCACGCGTGGCGCGGTTCGACGGCGATCCGGCCGACCTCGAGCGGCGCATCGCCGCGGTTCAGGGCGTCGTCGACGACCTGCCGCCGGGGCGAGGGCGCGCGCTTCCTCATGCTGGCGGTCGGGTGGAACGCGCTGGAGGACCGCACAGTGCGGGGCCGGGTCGTGCGAGCGGGTGCGAGCTAGCGGCGGAGACGACCCGTTATACCGGTCGCAGCGAGTCGACGAACGCGTCCGGGCCGCTCGGGATCGCGGTCGCTGCCCCAAACGAGCTTCCAGCGGCCCTGCCGGCGCTCGTAGTACGACGTGGTGATGCCACCGTGCGCGAGCCGGACGGCGCCGCCCAAGACGATGTCGAAGAGCGCCGGGTAGCGCAGCACGGCGAACCGCCCCGTGGACGCGCACCCGGATCGCGCCGGACGGCTCGAGCACGCGGTAGTCGACGTCGCCGGAGCGGACCGCGGCGAGATATTCGTGCTTCGTCAGCACCTCCCCGGCCGGGTTGACGAGCGTGAAGTCGCCCGCCATACGGGGCCGGCCGCAGCGGTGTCGGCGTCGACGAGGTCGGCCATCCGTGCCCGCTCGATCGCGCGCAACCGCTCGGCCTGCGAGGGGCCCGCCCCGAGGCTGCGGGACGCCGTGCCCGCAACGACCGCGAGGGCGACCGCCAGGGCCGCCAGGGGAGGAGCGAGCGCCGTCGGGTTCCGATCGCGCTCCACCTGCTGGTCATCGAGCGCTCCTCTCGTCGGCGATCGTCGACCCGCAGTTGACGTCGCCGACGGCCGACCGCAATCCCAACAAGTTGGGATCTCGAGGGGAAGGCCGCGCGCGATAGCCTTGCCGCGTGGCCACCGACGTCGAGCGGAGGCGCTGCCGGGAGCGATCGAGCGTCTCTGCACGTCCACGATCGATTGCGAGTCGATCCAGCGCGAGTCGATCGCCGACCTGCGCCGCGTGATCGGCTTCGACCGCTGGTGCTGGCCGTCGGCCGACCCGGCCACCCTCTACCCCTGGCCGGCGTGGCCGAGCATGACTACGGGCCGAGCCTCCCTCGGGCGCGCTGAAGCTCGAGTACTCGGGCGCGACGTGGCGCGAAAGACGAGCTGGCCCGCCGCGCAGTGCCCGCCGGGAGCCTCGCTGCCGAGACCAGCGGCGACCTCGGCATCGTCACCGCGTGGACGAGGTCATGCGTCCCGCCGGCATCGGCGACGACGCCGCGTCGGCCTGCCGCGACCCGCTCGATTGGCTGGGGGTGGATCGAGCGGTACCGCAACGGCGACGATCGTCGCCTCAACGACGGCGATGTGGAGCTGCTGGCCCGGCTCGGCCCCAGCTTCGCCGCCGTCCTGCGCCGCGGCGTCGCCGCCGGTCCCACTTCTCGCTCGACCACGCCGCAGCGCCAGGCGTGCTCGTCCTCGACCGCGAGCTGCGACTGGTCAGCTGGACGGCGGCCGCCCGGGCCTGGATCGAGGCGTCGCCCGCCGCTCGGCTCTTCGCGGCGTGCGGGGGGATCCTGCCACCCGGCGTCTATCCCGCCGCGACGCGCGCGAGGGACGCTGCCGCGCACCGGCCCACGCACTGGTGCCCGACCGCGGACGGCAGCTGGGCCATGATCGACGCGGCGCCGCTCGAAGGGAGCCTCCCAGGCATCGATCGCCGTCACCCTGCGCGCGGCGACGGCCGCGGAGACCTTCGAGCTCGTCTGCCGCGCCTGGCGCCTCACCACGCGAGCGCGAAGTGGTGACGCTCCTGGCGGCCGGCCTCGACACGCGATCGCTCACGCGGCGCCTCTTCATCTCGCGCCACACCGTGCAGGATCACCTGAAGTCGGTGTTCGCGAAGGCCGGCGTCCACAGCCGCCGCGAGCTCCTGGCACGGCTCAACGCCACCGGCGAGCGGTGATGACGCTGCTCGCCGCCCTGCTCACACCGCTGCGATGACCTCGATCTCGACGCGGGCACCGAGTGGCAGGCCGACGACCGCGAACGCGCGGGACATGGTGCTCGGCATTCGCCTGCATAGACCTCGTTGACCGACCAGAAGTCGTCGATGTCCGCCAGGAACAGCGACGCCTTGACGACGCGCGCGAGCGAGATTGGCAGCCTCGGGGTCCGCCTGCAGGTTGTCGATGGCGCGTTCGCCGGCTGCTACGCCGCCGTCGACGAGCTTTCCGCTGGCCGGGTCAATGCCCACTTGCCCGGCGGTGAAGATGAACCCATTGGAGACCATGCCCTGGCTGTACGCCCCGCCTGGGACGGGCGACGCAGGACGTGGTGACGACGGATCTCGACATGGCGCCCCTCCGGCTCGAATCCGAGTCGATCCTAGAAGGATGTCGAACGCGAAACGGCCCGACTGGCGACGCGGCCGATGGGCGTACCTGGATTTGAACCAGGGACTTCTCGCGTGTGAGGCGAGCGCTCTACCACTGAGCTATACGCCCGGGAGCCGCGAAGCCTAGCCGATTCCCGGCTCCCGGCCGCCCGTCCGCCGCTACCCTCCCGCCCGTGCTCGTGGCCCCGGCCCTCGCCGCGCCGCCGCCCGTCGTGGCGTCCGGCGCCGTCGTCATCGGCGTCGCGGCAGCGACCCCGTGCGACCCGGGCGGTGCTGCGGCGCGACCCGGCGGGCCTCGTGCTGTTCGCGCACCAGCTCGGCGACGGCGGGGCAGGCGTGCGCCAGCGCATCGTGGCGGCGGGCAGGCGCGTGCGGCCGATCCTCATGGTCGACCAGGAGGGCGGCGTCGTCCGGCGGCTGCCCGCGCTCGGCCGCCCGCCGCGCCGGAACTCGGGGGCGGCTCGACGTCGGTCACGCGGCGCTCGTTCCGGCGACTCGGCCGCGCGCTCGACCGGCTCGGCATCGACGTCGACCTGGCGCCCGTCGCCGACGTCGCCCAGCCGTGGAGCTTCATGCGCTCGCGGAGCTACGGGGTCGACCCCGTGCGCGTCGGCGGGCGCCGCGCCGCCCTGCGCGGCCTCGCTGCCGGCGGCACGACGGGCTGCCTCAAGCACTTCCGGGCCTTGGCAGCGTCCGCGACAACACCGACCACGGCCGCGGCGTCGACGTCCGCTCGCAGCGGCAGTGCAGCGCGACCTCGCCGCGTTCCAGGCCGCATCCGCGCCGGCGCGCATTGCGTGATGGTGTCGAACGCCGTCACGCCGTCGCTGTGCCCGCGGCCGCCGTCCTGCCGCTCCACCTACCGGATGCTGCGGGCGATGGGCTTCCGCGGGCCGCATGCATCACCGACTCGCTGAACGCCGGCGCGCTCCGCCGCAACGGCCCTCCCCGACATCCTCGCCGTGCGCGCCCTGCGGCTCGGCGCCGACGGCGTGATGGTCACCGGCGTCCGGGCGCGACGCTCGACACGATGCTGCGCGTCCAGGACTCCGTGCGCCGCGGCGCCCTCTGGCGGATCGACCTCGCCGCGAGCGCCACGCTGCAGGCCCTGCGGCGCCCCTGACGCGATTGACCCGCGCGGGTGACGAACGCGGCCCACTGCGGCGCCGACACTCGCGGCAGATCGCGAGCCCTTCTGGGGGAGGAGTCGAGATGGCCAAAGGCTGAGCAGCGTGCCCGTGGGGGTGAAGGGCGGCGGATGGATCTCGTTTTCCGCGCTGATGATCATGCTCTCGGGGCGTTCGACGTCATCATCGGCATCGCGGCCATCACGCCGAATCAGATTCACAACGACATCCTGTTCGGGAGCCTCAAGGGATGGGGCTGGTTGATCCTGATCTGGGGCGTCGTCCAGATCCTCGCCGGCCTCGCCATCCTCCGCGGCGCGACGTGGGGCATCCTCAGCCACATGCTCTTCGCCTTCGTCGGCTGCATCACGCACCTGATGTTCTCGACCGCCCACCCGGTCGCCGCGGTCACCATCATCGCCCTCGACGTCATGGTGATCTACGCCCTCTGCATCTACGGCTTCGAGAACCGCGACCCGCTGCGGTAG
>CAVYFW010000021.1:0-42966 GCA_963767885.1 uncultured Actinomycetota bacterium | reverse complement strand
TTGCTCTCGATGTAAACTTTCTTGAATTTTTGGCCCGGCGAAGCAACATCGTTTCGCGCCGAGCTTAATCCGCCTTTCAGCACCGCTTCCTGTCCCTCTTTGGAGTGGAGGTAATCAAGGAACAGCAACGCCGCGTGCGGATTGGGCGCTTTGGCCACCATGCCGGAAGTGCCGGTGGTCGCAATTACGGGATCGATCGGCCGCCACTCCACCGGCGCGCCTTTTTGTTTGGCGACAGTGATATTCGAATTGAAGATTGTCGGCTACAGCGGCACTTCGCCCGATGCGATGAGCTCAGCAAGGGCGGCGCCGGAAATGTTCTGCACGTTGACGTCTTGCTTGGGCGATCTTCTCGAGAAACTCGCGGCCGTAGGCTTCGATTACGGCGCCGATCCATTGCGTGCCCGTGGTCGTGCCGGCAATGGACATTTTGCCTTTCCATTTCGGGTCGATCAGATCTTTCATCATTCTTGGCGCGTCAGCAGGCGGAGTAAGACTCGTGTCGAACCCCAGGCTTATGTAAAGCTCACGACTGGTCCAATGGAATACGCCGCTTTTACCTTTGACTTTGACATTGTTGTCGTAAGGACCCAATTCCGGTGAGAACACTTCTTGAAACATGTTGGCAGGTATCAACAGCGCCATGTAATCGGGACTGGTTTCGACCACGTCGGCGATGAAACGACCCGCCGCAGCTTCGTCGGTCAAACGCTTGAGCAACTCTTTTGAGTCGCTGCGCCAAACGTTGGTCTTGATGAACGGATATTTGCGGCCGAATTCCTGTGATACATAGCCTGCCATCCAAGTATTCGAAGTGTAGAAGGTGACTTGTGCCTCTTTCTGGCGCCTTCAATCAGGATCGTTTCGCGATCTTTTCCTTTATAAAGAGCGAGCTCGGCTACGGACATGGGCTTCGCCTGAGCTGCCAAGGAAGGAGAACCCGGCCAGCCGATGATCAGTGCGATGGAGACCAAGTAACGAACTGAGAAACTTACATCGAAACCTCCTCCGAAGACCCGCTGCGGTTTACTCAAAATAGCCGTTGCTATATGCCCAGAGCCAAAGATAGGCGATTTTTTCGTTGTGCAATTCACAGTAACCGACGTGACCGTAGCGCGAGATCAAAACCACGTGCGCGCCGCGCGTGGCGGCGGCGTACTTAGCGCCAATGAACATCTCGCGCTTGTGCTCGAGCTTCTCACCTTTGACCCAGTGGCCTTTGTCGTTTTCGCCGGCAGTGAGCAGCACACGAATGGTTTTCAACCAGTTCGGATCGGGTTCCTGCAAATGATCGAAATATTCTTCGCGCGGCAGACCGGTGCGCTTGGGATATTCTTCGAGAATGCCGACGGCGGCATTGTGCTGATTGTCGCAGAGACTCGTTTTCATCTGCGAGCGCAGCGGGCTGATGAGACGGATGTAATCGTCGGCTCCGCCCCAGGGTGTTAAATCCTCCGGATCGATATAACCCGATTCCTTGAACGAATCGGGTGAGCGCCGTGAGACGTGGTCGATGGGTTTTTCGGCGTATTTTTCCGCGCCGGTTTTATTTCTCCATTCGAGCCGCCAACCGTCGGGGCCGCCACTGCCGAAACCGACGATGCCGATAACTTTGGTCTTCTTTGAAAAGCGCGTGAGGTGCGCGGCCATCGGTCCACCGGTGGAATGGCCAAAGACGATGATTTCTCTCCCGGCAAAGTGCTCGTCAGTCAGCAGCCCGGCGCCTTGCAGGATCACGTTGAAGGTGCATTTCAAGTTGCGGTCTAAAACTTCGTCTTGAGGCAGGTCTCGATCCTTAAGGTATACCGGATTTCGCTCGGCGAAAATCGGTTGTTTCCATACGCCCGCCGAGCGGATAATGCCCCGGATAGGTGAGCGCCAGCACTTTGAATCCTTGTGCCGCGAGCACGCGAGCGAGCCCAGGTCTTCCATCAGGCGTCAAGTCCATGATCTTTTCGCTGCCCGCGCCACCGTGAAAGAAAACAAACGCCCGTCGCGGATCGGTTTCTTTTTCCGGAGTGTAAAGCGTTCCGTGCATGTCCCAGTCATAGCCGTTGCGCTGATAACGGGCCCAGGCGTCGGCCGTCGTTAGTTGGCTGGCGCTGTAAGGCGGTTCTATCGCCAGCCATTCAGCCCAGGTCAGCTTCAACAGTAACTCGTGCGATTTTAGGCCGGCAAGAAATTTTTCAGTGGCGCTATTCATCGACATGCAACTTCCCCTTTTAACCTTTGGCTACGTAGTGGTCGAGGTAATACTTGGCGATTTCCCCTTTGGTCGCAAACCATACATTGGGAAAACCCTTGCGTAACGGATGCACTCTTCAAAAACGCCGATGATGTTCGGCCGCCCGCCGATGTGCGCATGCACGAGACAATCGATCAGCTTGGGCGCGCCGGCTTGGCCTTCGGCATATAAACAGTCGAAGGCTGCCTTGAAGCTGTCGAAATAAACCCGTGCGGGATTTTTTCTACACCGTGCTCGTCCCGCTGGCCCTCGGCCTCTCCGCGCTGGCCCGGGTGGACGGGGCGACGGCGTTCGTCGCCCTCGTCGGCGTCGTCGCCCTGGCCGTGCCGACCATCACCGCGGACTACGCCATCGGCATCGACGAGCTCGGCATCCCGGCCGCCATCCGGGCCAGCGTCGCCACCGTGCGCCGCAGCCCGGCCCTGGCGCTGCTCGCGTTCTGGCTCGTCTACCTCTCCGGCGCGATCGTGGCCGTGCTGTTCGACCAGCAGATCGCCGACGCCGACGACGTCTTCCCCCTGTTCCTGGTCGCCGCGGCGCTGGCCAGCGGCGTCCGCGCGTACGTCGCCGACTGCGCCCTCATCACCTTCTACCTCGGCGGGCGCGAGCTCTGAGGCCGCGCCGCGCGCTCAGGACACGCGGATGCGCTGTCCGGGCACGAGCGCGAGCGCGTCCACGTTGGGGTTCAGCTGCTGCAGCTGCTCCTCGGTGGTGCCGAACTGCGCCGCGATGCCCGAGAGGGTGTCGCCGGGCTTGATGGTGTAGAAGCGGCGCCGCGCGGGGCTCGTCCCCGTGCCGGGCTCGCTGCCGGCGTTCGCCTGCGTCTCGGTGGCCGCCGTGCGCGTCCCCTCGAGCGTCGCGGGCACCGACTCGTTGTCGTCGATGACCTCGCCGGCGATGTTCACCACCACGAGAACCGCGACCACCAGCGCCACGGGTGCGACAAAGGTCCACACCGTCAGGCGGAACTCGTGCCGACCCCTCCGCATGGCCGGACTCTACCGGGAGACCCGGCCGACGGCGCCCTTCGCGGCCTCCGCGTGGGCCCGCGCAGCGGCCGCCACGGGCGTCCGCCAGTCGCCCGGCTCGCCGCGCCAGGCCTCGATGATGGAGCGCGCCGCGACCAGCAGCCCGCCCGCCGGATGGGTCGCGAAGGCGGGGGCCGCGTCGTCCGCCGCGCCGCCCTGCGCCCCCAGCCCGGGCAGCAGCAGCGGGGCGTGCGGCATCAGCTCGCGCGCCCGCGCCACGGCCTCCGGCCGGGTGACCCCGATGACCGCGCCGACCGACGACAGGCCCGAGCTGCCGATCCGCGCCACGCCGGCGCGCGCGATCCCGGCGGCGACCTCCTCCCACACCCGCCCGCCGCCCTGCAACGGCAGCTCCTGCAGGTCCGCCCCGCCCGGGTTCGACGTCCGCGCCAGCACGAAGACGCCGCCGCCCGACGCGTCGCACGCGTCGATGAACGGCTGCACGGCGTCCCAGCCCAGGTACGGGTTGACCGTCAGCGCGTCGCCGATCGGCAGCTCCCCCGCCCCGCGCGGGAGGAGCCACGCCTCCGCGTACGCCTGTGCCGTGGACCCGATGTCGCCGCGCTTCGCGTCGGCCACCACCAGCAGGCCGTGCTCGCGCGCCGCGATGGCGACCGCCTCGAGCGCGGCGAGCCCGTAGCCGCCGAGCGCCTCGAAGAACGCGACCTGCGGCTTGACGGCGGCCGCGACGCCCGCCACGGCCTCGACGATGCCGACCCCGTAGCGCTCGTAGGCCCGCGCCCGCCCGGCGCGCGTCGCCGCCAGCCCGCGCGCGCAGGCGTCGGGCAGGGGCTCGCGCGGGTCGATGCCGACGCAGAGCGGGCTGCCGACCGCCGCCACGGCCGCCGCGAGCCGGTCGCCGAAGTGCTCCACGACGCCGGATCCTAGAGCGGGGTCCCGCCGGCAGGACGGAGCGTCGCGTCGGCCCAGCCGGCACCGACCCGCGCCGCGGCCGGAACGGGCTCCACCAGCAGCTGGTCGAGGTCGTTCGGCACCAGCACCAGCGGGTGCCGGGCGCCCGCCTCGGCGCCGACCGCGGACCGCGGGTAGCGGGCCGACATGTGGGTCAGCACGAGGGCGCCCACGCCCGCCTCGGCGGCGAGCGTGCCGGCCTCGGTCGCGGTGGAGTGGCCGCTCTGGACGGCGCGCTCGGCGTGGTGCGCCGCGAACGTCGCCTCGTAGACCAGGACGTCCACCCCGCGCACCGCCTCCACCACGCCCGGCACGGGCCGCGTGTCGCCCGCGATCGCGACGCGGCGCCCGTCGGGATCCTCCAGCACCCAACCGCACGAGGGCGGGCCGTGCACCGTCGCGAACGGCGTGCACGTGAAGCCCGCGAGCTGCACCGCCTGGCCCGGCCGCGCCGGCGTCAGGTCGATGCCATGGCGCACGAGCGGCGCGAGCACCCGCGGCGGCGACGGACCGAACACCGGCAGGCGCGGCGCGCGCGCCGTCCAGCGTCGGCGCAGCAGCGGCACCAGGCCGCCGACGTGGTCGGGGTGCCAGTGCGTCAGCAGCAGCCCCTCCAGATCGGCGGGCCGCACACCTGCCTGCAGGAGCTGGCGCGTCGCGCCGAGGCCGGCGTCCACCAGCAGCCCGACGTCACCGCGCTCCACGAGCTGCGAGGACGTGTTGGTCCGCGGCGAGCGCGCCCCGTCGCGGGTGCCGAGGAACGTGACGGCGAGGGTCGGCGCCACGGTCAGTCGCGCAGCACGAGGACGAGGATCACGGCGTCGATCACGGTCACCAGCGCCATGGACGCCAGGAACGACCGCTTGCGCGTCTTGTGGTGGAAGACCCGCATCCCGAGCCACGCGCCGACCGTGCCGGAGACGAGCGCCGACAGGAGCAGCGTGGCCTCGGGGATGCGCCGCGCGCCGCGGCCGGCGCGGCGCTTGTCGATGCCGAAGAGGGCGAAGGACACCACGTTGAGGGCCACGAGCAGGATGACGATCGCGGCCACCGGATCGATTCTCGCACTACGGGTCCGACGGCACGCGCACCCGCCGGCGCGCGACGTCGTCCAGCGCGCCCGTGTGGGCCAGGACGTCCACCAGCAGCCGCCGAGCCGCCTCCACGCGCTCCGGGCCGAGCGCCGCGGCGAGCTCCGCCGTCTCCGCCGCCCGGGCCGCCCGCGCCGCCTCGACCGCCGCACGGCCGCGCGGCGTGAGGGCGACCAGGCGCACGCGGCGGTCGTCGCCGCCCGGCGAGCGTTCCAGGTGCCCGGCGGCCTCGAGCTCGCGCACCAGTCCCGAGACCGCCTGCGAGGTCACGCCCAGGTCGGC
The DNA here is from genome assembly GCA_963767885.1 of uncultured Actinomycetota bacterium. Lineage (GTDB taxonomy): Bacteria > Actinomycetota > Thermoleophilia > Gaiellales > F1-60-MAGs149 > CAVYFW01. The sequence continues at coordinate 37,408 of CAVYFW010000021.1, read as the reverse complement.
CGCGATCGCCCCCACCGGCTGCGGCCCGTCGACGAGGCGCTGCACCACGTAGCCGTGCGAGCGGCGCAGGCCCTCGAAGCCCTGGGCCCGCATGCGCTCGAGGATGCGCCGCTCGAGCTCGTCGGCAACGAAGCGCGCCGCGAGCGACAGGTCGAGGAGGCCCAGCGGGTCCGGTGCTTGCGGGTCGCGCGGCATTCGTGTAAGCATACATACGTAATGACTGCTTACATATTTGCCGCCACCACCGGGACGCGCTCGACGTCGCGCGCCGCGCCCTCGCGCTGATCGCCGACCTCGGCGCGCCGGCCGACGAGCTCGCCGCCCTGCTCGCGCCGGGCTACGTGCTCGTCGAGCACCCCAACGCGCTGCGCCCGCAGGGCCGGGTCGCCGGGCGGGAGGAGGCGCTCGCCAGCTTCGCCGCCGGCCGTTCGCTGCTGGCGGAGCAGCGCCTCGACGTGCACGAGCTCGTCGCCCAGGGCGGGGCGGTCGCGCTGCGGGCGACGTGGCAGGGCGTCCTCGCGACGGCGTTCCCGGGCCTGCCGCCGGCGCCGCGCTGCAGGCGGAGGTCGCCCAGTTCCTGACGGTGCGCGACGGCCTGCTGCTGCGGCAGGAGACCTTCGACTGCTACCCGCCGCTGCCCGCCATCTGACCCGCCCCGAGCGGCACCCGCTGCCGGGCCGCGGCCAGGGCCTCGGCGAGCGCGCTGCGCGGCGCGTCGGGCGGGAACGGGACGACGGCCACCTCGGCCGGCGGGCGGCCGAACGTCGCGTGCACGAGCCGCAGCTCCTCGGCGCGCTCCGCCTGCACCGCCAGCGGCCCCGGCTCCGGCGGCAGCCCCGCGGCGCGGGCGATCGCCTCGGCGAGCGCCGACGCCTCGAGGGCGGCGTCGCCGGCGCGCGGGAGCGGGCGCCGCGCGACGACGATCCCGTGCGCGACGGCGAACCCCTGCACGAGCCGCGGGTCGAGGTGCGGGGCCAGCACGGCGCCGTGCCGCCGGCGCGCCTGGCGCAGCGCCCGCAGCCCGCCGGCCACGCGACGCAGCGCGGCCTCGGCGTCCCGCACCCGGGCCGCCTCCTCGAAGCGTCGCGCGTCGCTCAGGGCCTGACGGCGCTCGCGCAGGCGGGCGACCGGCGCCGCCCCGCCCTCGCGCAGCAGGGCCGCCACGGAGGCCACCGCCTCGGCGTGCGCGGCGCGCTCGGCCTCGCCGCGGCACGGCGCGAGGCAGCGGCCCAGCCGCCCCTCGACGCACGCCCCCTCGACGGGCGCGGCCGCGCGGCAGCTGCGCAGGCCGTAGGCGAGGCGCAGGGCGTCGGCGGCCCGCGCGCCGTCGCGCCGCCGCAGCACGGGGCCCACCAGCAGCGCGTCCAGGCGCGGCGCGCCGACGTCGAGCCGGCCGACGCCGCCGTCGGCCAGGCGCAGGTAGGCGGCCCGCTCGGGGCGCGCGCCCTGGCGGTTGGCGCCGGGGCGCAGGCCCGCGATCAGGGCGAGCTCGTCGAGCCGCGCCTCGAACGCGGAGCCCGAACGGGCGTAGTCGATGCGCTCGACGGACGGCAGCACCTCGTCGACGGGCCGGTCCTGCGCCGTGCGGCCGGCCCGGAAGTACGAGCGCACCCGCGCCCGCAGGTCGGTGGCCGTGCCGACGTAGAGCGGCACGCCGGAGCGCGTGCGCATGACGTACGTGCCCGGCGCCCGTGGCGCGGACTCCGCCAGGTGCCCGCGGGCGGCGAGGCGCCGCCGCGCCGGCGCGCCGAGCGCGAGCAGGTCGTCGACCGTGCGCGCGCCGCGCTCCTGCGCCTTCCCCAGCAGCGCGAGCAGGATCTCCGCCGTCGCCTGCGCGTCGGCGAGCGCGCGGTGGCACGGCTGCACCGTGGTGTCGAAGCGCTCGCTGAGGACGCGCAGCGACAGGCGGCGCGGCGCCGGCACCAGCACGCGGCGGGCCAGCCCCACGGTGTCGATGACCGGACAGGCGAGGCGCGTGCCGCCGCGCCGGCGCAGCGCGGCGTCGAGGAAGGCGGTGTCGAAGCGGGCGTTGTGCGCCACGAGCACCGCGTCGCCGGCGAACTCCAGGAACGCGTCGAGGGCCGGCCCGACCGGGCCGCGGCCGCGCAGGTCGCGGGACTCGATGCCGGTCAGGCGGGTGATCGCACGCGGCAGCGGCACGCCGGGGTCGATCAGCCGCTCGAAGGTGCCGTCGAGCTCCAGCGCCTCGACGCGGACGGCGCCGATCTCGACGATGCGGTCGCGGGTCGGCCGCGTCCCGGTCGTCTCCAGGTCGACGACGCAGTAGACCGCCTGCTCCAGCGGCAGCCGCGTCTCCGACCAGGCCGCCAGGGCGATGTCGTCGGCCGAGCGCCAGGCGAGCCGCGCGTCGGCGCGCACGACCTCGTCGACCAGCGGGCGGGCGACCGCGACGGGGACCCGCGCGGCCCGCACCAGCAGCCGCGCCGCCTCGCCCAGCGGCACCGGCTCGTGCCGCTCCTGGAGCAGGTGGACGAGGCGGTCCGCCCCGTCCAGCGAAAGCTGGAGCCCTCCCATGCGAACATACGTTCGCACAGAAGGGCTCCAACAGCAACCTGGTGCGGCGCCCGTCGCGCGCGCCGTTCGAGCGGGCGGGCCGCGCCGCCCTGCGCTCCCCGAGGGGTCGGGGACAGCGCGACTACGTGCCCTTCACGGCCTCCTTGAGGGCGCTGCCCGGGCTGAACTTCGGCACCTTGCCGGCCGGGATCTGCACCTTCTCGCCCGAGCGCGGGTTCACACCGGTGCGCGCAGCGCGCGACGCGACGTGGAACTTGCCGAACCCGGTGAACGAGACGTCGCCGCCCCCGTGAAGGGTGCTGCTGACCGTCTCGATGAACGCATCGACGGCGCGCGCAGCGTCCTTCTTGGCCAGGCCGCTCTTGGCGGCGACCTGATCGATGAACTCGGCCTTCGTCACTTGCTCGTGCCTCCCCGTCGGGTTGAGGGAAAGCCGGACACTACCAGACGTATCGGACGGACACACCGCCTTGGCAGGGCGATTTTCCGCTCAACCATGCGGTTCACCCGGGTGTGTCTGGTACAACCGGGCCGTGAGCAGGCATTTCCCGGGCCGTGAGACCCCGGAATCCCGCTCAGGGCCAGGGCTGGCCGAGCCGCAGCGCCGTCGCATCGAGCAGCGCATGCAGGCGCACGCCGGCCTCCGCCATGGCCTCCGCACCGCCCTCGCCGCGGTCGACCACGCAGACCACGGTCTCGCACACGAGGCCCGCCTCGCGCAGCGCGCCCACCGCCTCCAGGGCCGCGCCGCCGCTGGTGACGACGTCCTCGACCATGGCGATCCGCTCGCCGGGCTCCGCGACGCCCTCCAGGCGGTTGCCGGTGCCGTAGGCCTTGGCCGCGCCGCGCACGATCACGAACGGCAGGCCCGAGGCCATGCTGGCGGCGGCGGCGAGCGCCACGGCGCCGAGCTCCGGGCCGGCGATGCGGACGGCATTCGGCTCCACGTCGCGGATGCGCTCCGCGAGCGCCGCGCCGAGGTCGCGCAGCAGGTCGGGCCGGGTCTCGAAGCGGTACTTGTCGAGGTAGAACGTCGAGCGGCGGCCGGAGCGCAGCAGGAAGTCGCCCTCCAGGTACGCCGCCTCGCGCACGCGCCGGGCGAGCTCGTCCGCGGACACGGGCGGGACGGGCGGCGCGGCCGTCAGCGGCCGGCGGCCAGGACCTCGACGGCGACGGGCACGACGGCGATGGTCTCCGGCGCGTCCTCGCCCAGCGACAGCATCGAGCCGTCGTCGAAGTAGAGGTCGACGCGCGTGCGGCCCCGGCCCCGGCGGCGGCGCAGCGCGACGGTGCCGACGACCGAGAAGATCGCGAGGGCGAACGCGGCCGCCTTACGCCGTGCCATCGTCGTCGCCTCCCTCGCTCGTCGCCGCCACGTCCTCCGGCTGCTCGCGCAGGTTGCGGAGGCAGGTCTTGAGGTCGTAGAAGATCAGCCCCACGGTCGGCTCCGGCGGCGTCGAGGCGACGATCAGGTACTCCTCGTCGCGGACGGCGAAGACGCTGCCCTCGCCGGTGGCGACCTCGAGCTGCGAGAGCTGCGGGCGCCCCAGGTCCCTGCGGGCCCGGTCGGCGGCGTCCCAGAGCCGCACGCCGGCCTCGGCGATGGAGCTGGAGAGCGCGTCGTCGGCGACCGTCGAGCCCGCGACCGAACCGTCGGCGCCCACGATCACGGCGCGGTCGATCTGGGTCGAGATCTGCTTCAGGTCGGCCAGCGACTCCGCCGCGTCCATGGGCCCTCCTCCCGGGGTCGCGCGGCACCGTAGCACGGCGCCCTGCCAGGGAAGCAGCAGGGTGGGGCGAATCGGAGGCGCATGGGGGAACGTGCGCACCCGCCGTCGCCGCGCCGGTGGTTCGGCCTCGGCGCCGCCCACCTGCGGCGGGCCAGCCACCCCATCGCCGCCAACTTCCTGGCCGACCGCTGCACGCACCTCGCGGCGATGGTGGCGTACTACGCGCTGCTCTCGCTGATCCCGTTCCTGTTCCTCGTGCTGTCGTTCATCGGCTGGTTCGGCGAGCCCAGCGAGTCGTCGTTCCTGATCGAGCAGCTGCAGCGCATCCTGCCGGGCCAGCCCGTGGGCGACCTGGTGGAGCTCGTCGATCGCCTGCGCTCCAACGCCCGGACGTACGGCCTGATCGGCCTCATCGGCATCGTCTGGGCCTCGCTCGGCCTGCTGTCGGCGATCGAGAGCGCCCTGAACATCATCTACGAGGTGCCGAACCGCCCCTTCCTGCGCCAGAAGCTGTTCGTCAGCGCGCTCGTGGGCTCGTTCGTCGTGCTCCTGTTCATGGGGCTCCTGTTCGTCACGACCACCGTCGCCTGGATCGCGCCGGCGGGCTCGTCGCGCGGGCTGGAGCTGCTCGGCTCGGGCGTCTCGCTGACCTTCACGGTCGCGCTGACCTTCGGCCTGCTGATCGTGGCGTACTCGCGGCTGCCGAACACGCGCCTGAGCGCCCGCGAGGTGCTGCCGGGCGCGGTCTTCACGACCATCTCGTTCCAGGGCTCGTTCCAGCTGCTGCCGCTGTACCTGCAGTTCGGCGAGTCGGTGCCGACCCTGGAGGCGTTCGGCGGCCTCGTGCTGCTGCTGGTGTGGCTCTACGTCCTCTGCAACGTCTTCCTGCTCGGCGCCGAGATCAACTGGTGGTACGGGCGCGGCCGCCACGAGGCGAGCGAGCCCGGGCTCGGCCTCGCCTAGCTCAGCAGTTGCGGCCGGCGCGCAGCTTCAGGGTGTAGCCCGTGGAGGCGCGCTTCGTCGTCACGCGGACGTACGCGAGGCCCTTCGGTCCCTGGACCACGCTGGAGCTGACGGGCCCGCCGACCTGCCGGCAGACCTTGCGGTTGCCGGGGATGCGAACGGCCCACCAGTCCTCGGGGTCGTCCGTGGTGCCGACGATGCCGCGGCGCGTGCAGGTCTTCACACACGCGAGCGGGGGGAGCGCCAGGCCCCCGCTGGCGTCGGAGGCGGAGTCGTTGGGCTCCGACTCGTCGTCCGCGGGGATCCTGCCGGGCGGGAAGTGCAGCGCTTCCCCGACGTCGATCGTCCCGAAGCCCTGGGCGCGCGTCCAGGTCTTGGCGCGCGAGGCGGTGGCGCGCAGGAGCCACGCGACCTGCTGCGCCGTCAGCGCCGACCCGTCCGGGTGCGCGCCCCACACCGCCGCGGCGGCGCCGGACGCGATGGCCGTGGCGTACGACGTCTGCGGCGGGCCGATGGGCCGCCAGCCCCCGCCGATGACCGGCGCGTAGAGGCTGCCGCCGGGGGCGAGCAGGTCGAGCTCCGGCCCCTTCAGGAGCGCCTGGCGCTCCGCGTCGCCGATCGCCAGCACGTGCGGCAGGCGGGCGGGAAAGCCCACGCGGGTGCCGCTGTTCTCGCCGACGTTGCCCGTCGCCGCCACGAGCAGCGCCCCGCGGCGCACGAGCTTCGCGATGCCCCGCCGCACGGCGGCCGACGGCGACCGCGGGTCGAACAGCGAGAGGTTCACCACCAGCAGCCCGATCGGGCCGTGGTCCATCTGGGCCGCGAGGTACTCGAGGGCGCAGGCCAGGCCGCCGAGGCCGTCCGGCACGATGCGCACCACGAGCAGCGTCGAGTAGGGCGAGGCGCCCACGATGCCGAGCCCGTTGGCGGGCGCGGCGGCCAGGCCGGCGACGATCGTGCCGTGGCCGTTCTCCAGGTCGCGGACCCGCTTGAGGTCGCCGTTCTTCGACACGATCGGGCGGCCGCTGCGGCAGTCCGCGCTCGCGGGGTCGATGACGCCGTCGTCGGCGAACTCGGGATGCTCGTCGTCGATGCCGGAGTCGACGACCGCGATCGTCGGGTAGGCGACGTCGTCATAGTGCGCGTGCTGGATCGCGTCCCAGCTCCAGCCGATGCGCTGGAGCCAGCCGCCGTCCTCCACCGAGGCGGAGTAGTACTGGTCGATCGGCTCGTCCTCCGCCAGGGCCGCCGCGGGCGCGCCGAGCAGCGCCGCAACGATGCAGGCGAGCAGCATCGCACGCCTGCTGCGGTGGGACCTCACGTGGCTCATGGTACGCGACGCGTCCGAGATCGCCCGCTCGCTGCGGTCGGGCGCACCACGTGGACCACGATGCGGGCATCCGGCAGACGCTCCTCCAGGGCGTCGCCGATCGTCTGCCGGACGCGTGTCCACCTGCGCAGCCGTGGCGTCGCGGCGGACGGTGACGTCGACGTCGATGCGCCGCACGCCGCCGGCCGTGCGGGCGCGCAGCCGCCGGTAGCCGATGACCGCCGGCGGGCCGTCGGCGAGCACACGGGCGACGGCCGCGATCTCCGCGGCGTCGAGACCCTCGTCCCCGGGCCGCACGGAGCGGATCAGGTCGACGCCGTGGCGGGCGATGACGACGGCGATGCCGAGCGCCGCCAGCGCGTCCAGCGCGTCGAGCCCGGTCAGCGCGATCAGGCCCAGCGTCCCGGCGACGAGCCCGGACGTCACGCGAGGTCGCGCGCAGGCTCGCCGCGTCGCCCTGCAGCGCGCGCGAGGACGCCGCGCGCGCCAGACGCCCGACGTGGCGCGCGACGAGGCCGGCGACGAGCGAGCACGCCGCCATGCCGGCGATGCCCGCGCCGAGGGCGTCGACCGGATCGCCGAGGCGGCGCACCGCGGCGAACACCAGCACGCCGGACGCCGCGACCACGAGCCCGCCCTCCAGGGCCCCGGCCCGCCCGGAGCCGCCACGGGCCCCGAGCGCGGCGACGATCGACGCGACGAGGATCGCCGCGGAGTGCGCGGCCTCGGCCAGGATCGCGACGGAGCCCGTCACCGCGGACAGCACCAGCTTGACCGCGATCAGCCCCGCCATCGCGGCCAGCGCGAGCGCCGCGGCCCGGCGCCGCTCCGCCGGCCCCGCCTCCTCGGCCACGGCGGCTACCCCTCCAGCACGGCCGCGAGCGCGCGCGCGGCGCGGCCCCGGTGCGAGATCGCGTCCTTCTCCTCCGGGGCGAGCTCCGCCACCGTGCGATCGTCGCCGAGCGGCACGAAGACGGGGTCGTAGCCGAAGCCGCCCGCGCCCCGCGGCCCGCTCGCGATCGTGCCCTCGAGGATGCCCTCGACGATCGTCTGGTCGCCGCCCGGGCCGATCAGCGCGAGCACGCAGACGAAGCGCGCGCGGCGGTCCTCCACGCCCTCGAGCCGCGCCAGCAGGTGGCGCACGCGACCTGCGTCGTCCAGGCCGGGCCCGCCGAAGCGCGCGCTGTGCACGCCGGGCTCGCCGCCGAGGGCGTCGACCTCGAGCCCCGAGTCGTCGGCCAGCACCGTCACGCCGGGCGGCGCCTGCACGCGCGCCTCGCGGGCCTTGATCAGGGCGTTGGCCTCGAACGTCGCGCCGTCCTCCTCCGGCGGATCCCACCCGTCCAGCGGCTCGACCGGTACCTCCAGCAGGCGGGCGAGCTCGCGCGCCTTGCCGACGTTCGTCGTGGCGAGCGCGATCACCGGCCGGCGGCGCAGGCGCGCAGCTGCAGGCCGTGGATCTCCGTGATCCCGACCGCGGCGAGCTCCAGCAGGTCGTCGAGGTGCGCGCGCGAGAAGGGCATGCCCTCCGCGGTGCCCTGCACCTCGATGAGCCGTCCGTCGCCGGACATCACGACGTTCATGTCGACCTCGGCCCGCACGTCCTCCACGTACGGCAGGTCGAGGCGGGGCTCGCCGTCGACGATGCCCACGCTGACCGCCGCCACCGAGTCGCCGAGCGGCAGCTCCTTGAGCGTCCCCTCGTCGACCAGCCGCGCGAGCGCCCGGTGCAGCGCCACGTACGCGCCGCTGATGGACGCGCAGCGCGTGCCGCCGTCGGCCTCGATCACGTCGCAGTCGACCCAGACCGTGCGCTCGCCGAGGCGCGCGGTGTCGACGATGCCCCGCAGGGCGCGGCCGATCAGGCGCTGGATCTCGACCGTGCGGCCGTCGAGGCGCCCGCGGGACGGCGTCGCGCGCCTTCCGCTGCGACGTCGACGCCGGCAGCATCCCGTACTCCGCCGTCACCCAGCCCGAGCCGCGCCCGCGCATCCAGCCCGGCACGGACTCCTCGACGGACGCCGTGCAGATGACGCGCGTACCGCCCTGGGTCACGAGCACGGAGCCCTTGGCCGAGCGGATGAAGTCGACCTCGAAGGTCACTGGCCGGAGCTCGTCCGGCCGCCGCCCGTCAGGACGCATCGTTGCCTCCAGGCTCGGATCCCGATGCTGCGGGATCTCCGTCCCAGTCCGAACAGGCGGGGCCTTGAGGGCGAGGCCGAGCTCGTCGAGCTGCGGACGGTCGACGGGGGTCGGCGCGTCGGTCAGCGGATCGAAGCCGCCGGCGACCTTCGGAAACGCGATCACGTCGCGAATGTTGTCGGTGCCGGCCACGAGCATGATGCAGCGGTCGAGCCCCATCGCGATGCCACCGTGCGGCGGCGCACCGAAGCGCAGCGCGCGCAGGAGGAAGCCGAAGCGCGCCTCGGCCTCGTCGGCGGTGATGCCGACCACCGCCAGCGCCCGCTCCTGCAGGTCGGGGCGGTTGATGCGGATCGAGCCGCCGCCGGCCTCGTGGCCGTTGATGACGAGGTCGTAGGCCTGCGACAGCACCGCGCCGGGATCGGACTCCAGCAGCGCCTCGTGCTCGGGCCGCGGCGCCGTGAAGACGTGGTGCTCCGCCACCCAGCGGCGCTCGTCCGCGTCGAAGTGGTAGGCCGGGAAGTCGACGACCCACGCGAACGCCCACGCGCCGTCGGGGACGAGCTCGAAGCGCTGCGCCAGGTGCGGCCGCAGCGCGCCGAGCACGCGCTCCACCACCGGCCGCTCGTCGGCGGCGATGAAGATCGCGTCGCCCGCGCCCGCGCCCGTCGCCGCGCGCAGGCCGTCGAGCTCGGCCTCGGACAGGAACTTGGCGATCGGCGAGCGCACCTCGCCGGACTCCTCGAGCAGCAGGTACGCGAGCCCCTTGCCGCCCCACTCCTTGGCGAAGGCCGCCAGCTCGTCGAGCTCGCGCCGCGCCAGGCTCGCGCCGCCGGGACACGCCAGCGCGCGCACGACGCCGCCCGACTCTCGGCGGCGCCGCGGAAGACGCTGAACTCCGAGCCGCGCACGAGCTCCGTCACGTCCGCGATCTCCAGGCCGAAGCGCAGGTCGGGCCGGTCGGAGCCGTAGCGCAGCATCGCCTCGGCGTGGGTGAGGCGCCGCAGCGGCAGCTCGAGCTCGACGCCCAGCAGCTCGCGCCAGAGCTCGGCGTAGAGGCCCTCCATCAGCTCCATCACGTCGTCCTGCGTGACGAACGACATCTCGACGTCGAGCTGCGTGAACTCCAGCTGGCGGTCGGCCCGCTGGGCCTCGTCGCGGAAGCAGCGGGCGATCTGGTAGTAGCGCTCGAAGCCGGCGAGCTGGGTCAGCTGCTTGTACAGCTGCGGCGACTGCGGCAGCGCGTAGAACGAGCCGTGGCGCAGCCGGGCCGGCACCAGGAAGTCGCGCGCGCCCTCGGGCGTCGACTTGCCGAGGATCGGCGTCTCGATCTCCCAGAACCCGCGGTCCTCCAGGTGGCGGCGCATGATCCGCGCGACCTGGGCGCGCACGCGCTGGCGCTCGGTCATCACCGGCCGGCGCAGGTCGAGCGCGCGGTGGCGGAGGCGCAGCGTCTCGTCCACGTTCTCGTCCTCGAGCTGGAACGGCAGCGGGTCCGCCGGGCCGAGCACCGCGAGCTCGCGCGCCGCGACCTCGACCTCGCCGGTGTCCAGCCGCGGGTTGACGGTCTCGAGCGAGCGCGCGACGACCTCGCCGACGACGCGCACCACGGCCTCCACGCGCAGGTCGTGGGCGACCGCGTGCGCCTCCGGGGCGTCCGCGGGGTCGATCACGACCTGCACCACGCCGGTGCGGTCGCGCAGGTCGACGAAGATGAGGCCGCCGTGGTCGCGACGGCGCGCGACCCACCCGGAGAGCGTCACCGCCTCGCCGACGCGCCCCGCCCGGCAGCTCGCCGCAGCCTGCCGTGCGGTACGTCACCGCCCGATCCTTTCCGCGAGCGCCGGCACGAGGCCATCGAGCGGCACCTCCACCTGCTCGCCGGTCGTCATGTCCCGGATGGCCGCCGCGCCCCGGCCCCACTCGTCCTCGCCGACGACCACCGTCAGCCGCGCCCCGCTGCGGTCGGCCTGGCGGAACTGCCCCTTGGCGCCGCGCCCCGCGAGGTCGGCCTCGCCGGACAGGCCCTGCGCCCGCGCCTCGTCGAGCTGCGCCAGCAGCCGCGGTCGCGCCGGCGGGTGCAGGATCGCGAAGAAGACGTCCGCGCGCGCGTCGTCGGCCTCCGCGGCCTCGCCCAGCGCCAGCAGCAGGCGCTCGAGGCCGGCGCCGAAGCCGACGCCCGGGGTCGGCGGCCCGCCGATCGCCTCGGCCAGCCCGTCGTAGCGCCCGCCGCCGCCGATCGTCGACTGCGCGCCGAGCTGCGGCCACTTGAACTCCCACGCCGTGCGCGTGTAGTAGTCGAGCCCGCGCACCAGCGTCGGCTCCACGCGGAAGGCGACGCCGCGCGCAGTCAGCAGCTCCTGGACGGCGTCGAAGTGCTCGCGCGCGCCGTCCGAGAGGTGGTCGGTGATCTTCGGCGCCTCGGCCATGATCGCGGCCGAGCGCTCGTCCTTGGTGTCGAACGCCCGCAGCGGGTTGGTGTCGCGCTGGCGCCGCACGTCCTCGGAGAGCTCGTCGAGGTGGCGGTCGAGGTACTCCACCAGCACCGCCAGGTAGGGCCCGCGGTCGGGCGCGTCGCCGACGGAGTTCAGCTCGAGCTCCAGGCCCTCGATGCCGAGGCTGCCGTACCAGGCGGCCTGCAGCGCGATGAGCTCCGCGTCGGTGGCCGGGTCGACCGATCCGATCGCCTCCGCGTCGAACTGGTGGAACTCGCGCAGCCGCCCGCGCTGCACCGCGTTGTAGCGGTAGCAGGCGCCGACGGTCCAGAGGCGGACGGGCTGCGGCAGCCTGCTCATGCCGTGGCCGAGGTACGCGCGCATCAGCGGCGCGGTCAGCTCCGGGCGCAGGCTGATGCGGCCGCTCGCCCTTGTCCTGGAAGGAGTACATCTCCTTCTGCACGACCTCGGAGCCCTCGCCGCTCGTGCGCAGGAAGAGGCCGGTGTCCTCGAACACCGGGGTCGCGACCTCGCGGTAGCCGGCGCGCTCGAAGATCTCCCGCGCGCGCTCGACCACGTGCCTGCGTGCGCGCATCGGCCCGGGCAGCCAGTCGAGCGTGCCGCGGGGCGACTGGAAGGCGTCGCTCAACGGGCTCGGACGGCGTCGAGGAACGGGTTCGTGGCGCGCTCCCGCCCGAGCGTCGTCGAGGGCCCGTGGCCCGGGTGGATCGGCACGTCGAGGCCCGACGTGGTCGTAGAGGCCGAGGATCGACTGCTCGAGCACGGGCCACGACGAGCCCGGGAAGTCCGTGCGGCCGACGGAGCCCGCGAAGATCGCGTCGCCGACGAAGACCGCCTCGTCGCCGTCCGGGGCTGTGATCCGGAACGCCAGCGCGGCCGGGGAGTGACCCGGCACGGGGAGCACGTCGACCTCGAGCCCGGCGAGCTCCAGGTGCTCGCCGCCGTCCAGGAGCACGTCCGCCTCGTACCCCTCGATGTGGCCCAGCCCAGTCCCAGGCCGGACTCGGGCGCAGAAAGGATGGACGCCTCGCCGCGACTGACGTACACTGGAACCGACCCGGAACGCGCGAGCGCTCCGACGGCTCCGATGTGATCGTGGTGCGTGTGGGTGACGAGGATCGCCCCGCACCGGAGGCCACTCGCCTCGAGCGCTCCGCGGATCCGCTCGGGCTCGTCCCCCGGGTCGACCACGAGCGCCTCCCCGGCGCCGGCCGAAGACACGATGAAGCAGTTCGTCCCGTAGGGACCGAGCGAGAGTGCGGTGACGCGCAGGGGAATAGGGGTTCAGCCTCCGTCGTTGAATCGTGCAGGCGCGCGGCAGAGCGCGCCGGGCACCGACAGAAGTCTAGCCAGGGCGGCTGCACGTTCGGCCGCCGGCGAAGTAGGGGTATGTGACCGACATCATGATCGCGGATCAACCGCATGAGCTGCACGACCTTCCCGAGATCCAGCGCCTGATCGAGACGGGCCTCGAGCGGGGCTCCCTGAACCTGTCCGAGATCGTGGAGTCGCTTGCCGACCACGAGTTCGACGTCACGGTGATGGACGAGATCTACCGCCTGCTCGAGCTCGAGGGCATCGAGATCGTCGACGACCGGCTGCAGAAGTCGGATCCCGACGGCGGCCGAGCGCCGCATCGCGTACGAGGGCACCACCGACTCGCTGCAGCTGTTCCTGCACGAGGTGGGCCGCTACCCGCTGCTGACGAAGTCGGACGAGATCCGGCTCGCCAAGCGCGTCGAGCGCGGCGACATGGAGGCCAAGCGGCAGATGGTCGAGTCGAACCTGCGGCTCGTCGTCTCGATCGCCAAGAACTACCGCGGCCAGGGCCTCGGCTTCCTGGACCTGATCCAGGAGGGCATCCTGGGCCTGATCCGGGCCGTGGAGAAGTTCGACTGGCGGCGCGACCTCAAGTTCTCGACCTACGCCACCTGGTGGATCCGCCAGGCGGTGGCGCGCGCGCTCGCCGACAAGAGCCGCACCATCCGCCTGCCGGTGCACGTGGTCGAGCGGCTGCAGAAGATCAACCGCGCCGAGCGCACCCTGATGCTGAAGTTCGGCCGCGAGCCCTCCAACGAGGAGATCGCCGACGAGGCGAAGCTGCCGCTGTACCAGGTGCTCGACGTCCGCAAGGCGGCGCGCTCGCCGATCTCCCTCGAGGAGCCGGTGGGCGACGACGGCGAGTCCTCGTTCTCGGACTTCCTGGCCGACAACGAGGCCATCGACCCGATGGACGCCGTGGCCGACCAGCTGCGCCACGAGGCCCTGCAGATGGGCCTGGACGCGCTGCCGGAGCGGCACCGCCGCGTGCTCGAGCTGCGCTACGGGCTCGACGGGCTCGATCCGCGCACGCTGGACGAGATCGGGCGCGAGTTCGGCCTCACCCGCGAGCGCATCCGCCAGATCGAGGTCGAGGCGCTCCGCGAGCTCGCGGCCATCCGCGAGATCCAGGGCCTCAAGGCCGCACCGATCGCCTAGCTCCACGACCGGCCTCAGCCGGTCGACGCGAAACGCCACGAGGGCGCCCGGACACCCGGGCGCCCTCGTCGTTTTCGGCGAGCGGGCGGCGGGGACCAGCGGGCATGGCCACCACTGCGACCGACCTCAGGGCGCTGGCGCGCGCGTCGTACGACGCCTACGCGGACGGCAACCGCCCGGCGCTCGAACGTCTGCTCGCCGACGACCTCACGTTCTCCAGCGGCCCCGATCCCCTCCTCGACCGGCAGGGCTTCTTCGAGCGCTGCTGGCCGGGGCACGCGCATATCGCGTCGTTCTCGCTGCAGCGCCTGGTGCAGGCCGGCGACGAGGTCGTCGTCACCTACGAGGCGACCCGCACGGACGGGACGCGCTTCCGCAACACCGAGGTGCTCACCTTCCGCGACGGGCTGATCGTCCGCCAGGAGGTCTACTTCGGCTGGGACCTGCCGCCCGAGGGCTGAGACGCACGGAGAGCTACGAGGGGCGCCCGGTGGGGACCGCGGGCGCCCCTCGTCGTCTCCCGGCCCGGGCTCGTGGGGGCGCGCCCGGTCGGATGCCCCGGGTTGAAGGGAAGGAGGTCCCGGGGAGACCGCCGCCGGCCGCGGTAGTTGCACGGCCGGACGGGTTCTAGGCCCCGGCAGGCACGACGAGCTCCTGGCCCGGCCAGACGATGTTGGACCCTGCGAGGTCGTTCGCCTCGCGGATCGCCCGCACGCCCGCCCGCGGATCGCCGTCGTAGCGCGCGGCCGCGATGCTCCACAGCGTGTCGCCCTGCTGGACGACGTACGCCCCCGGGGTCGCCCGCGCCACTGGACGGGGCCGCAAAGCGCAGCCCGCCGAGCACGAGGAGGCCGACGAGGAGGAGGGTCACGGCGCGCCGCCGGAGGTACACGTCGAACATGCGTTCGAGGATAGAGGCGAACGCCCGTTCGTGTCAAGAACGAATGTTCGCATCGTGCGGCACCGGCCGGCCTAGACTCCGCTCCCGTGACGCTCGACATCCTCCTCTACGGCTGCGGCCGCTGGGGCGTGCACGTGCTGCGCGACCTGCGCGAGCTCGGCGCTCGCGTGACGGTGCTGGCGCGCACGCGAGGCCACGCGCGAGCGAGCCGCCGCGGGCGGCGCCGCGCGCGTCGTCGGCTCGCTCGGCGACGCGCGCGGCGTCATCGACGGCGTCGTCGTCGTCACGCCCGCCTCCCACCACGCCACGGCGCTCCTCGAGGTCGCACCCCTCGGCTGCCCGATCTTCTGCGAGAAGCCGCTGACCGTCGACCTGGACGACCGGGACGCGATCCTCGCCGCGTGCGGCGAGCGGCTCTCCGTCATGCACAAGTGGCGCTGGCACCCGGGCGTCGAGCGCCTCGCCGCCCTGGCGGCCGCGGGCGCGGTCGGCGAGGTCACCGGCGTGCGCGCGACGCGGCTCGGCGCGCGGCGACGCCCACGTCGGGGCCGACTCCCTGGACACGCTGGCGGCCCACGACCTCTCGATCGGCCTGGCCGTGCTCGGCCGCCTCCCCGCGGTGCGCGCGGCCCACGGCACGCGCTGGCCGGGCGACCCGGCCGTCGGCTGGGTCGAGGCCACCGCGCTCCTGGCCGACGCCGGCGGCCCCGCCCTGGTCGTCGACGTCTCGGCCGTCGCCGCGGAGCGCGTCCGCCGCGTCGAGGTCACCGGCACCCGCGGCAGCGTGGTCCTGCCCGGTCCCGAGGCGCCGGCCGTGCTCCTGCGGCGCCACGCCGGCGCGGTCGACGGCGACGCGCGGGTCGAGACGCTGCCGGTCGACCCCGAGTGGCCGCTGCGCCGCGAGCTGCGCGACTTCCTCGACCACTGCCGGGGCGGGCCGCCGCCGCGCGCGACGGCGGCCGAGGGCTTCGCCGTCGTGGAGCGCATCCTCGACATCCGGGCCGAGCTCGAGCGGACGACGTGAGCCCGCGCGTCAGCGTCATCGTCCAGTCCCACGCGCGGCCGCAGACGATGCCGATCGCCGCGGCCTCCGTGCTGGCGCAGACGGTGCCCGACCTGGAGCTGGTGCTGGTGCTCGACGGCCCGGTGGACGGCCTGCGCCGCGCCGCCGACGCCATCGCCGCCGCGGACGAGCGCGTCCGCGTCGTGGAGCGGCCGAAGGGCCGCCGCCACGGCGAGGAGACGAAGGCCGAGGCCATCGCCGGCGCCGCGGCGGACGTGATCGCCTACTGCGGCGACGACGACCTGTGGCTGCCGTGGCACCTGGAGACGCTCCTCCCCCACGTCGAGGGGCCGGCGCCGGCGCTGGCCCACTCGCCGTGCGTGCAGGTGCTGGCCGACGGCGCGCCGTGCGTGCTCCCCCTCGACCTCGCCGAGCCGCGCTACCGCCACCTGCTGCTCGAGGGCGAGAACCGCTTCGGACCGACGCAGGCCGTGCACACCCGCAGCGCGCTCGACGGGACGTCCGGCTGGGCCGTGCCCGACGAGGGCCCGGCCGACCTCTGGCTGTGGCGCCAGGTGGTCGTCCGCCCGGACGTGCGGCTGACCTCCGTCCCGCGGCTGACGGCGCTGTCCTTCCCCACGCCCTTCCGGCGCGACACGCCGGACGCGGAGCGGGCGGCCGAGCTCGCCGCGTGGGCCGAGCGGCTCGCCGCGGCGGGTGGGCACGCCGACCTCCTGCAGGCGGCGTTCGGCGCCGCCGCCGCCGAGGCCGCCCGCTGCGAGCTGCGGTCCTGGGGCGAGCCGGGCGATCCCGAGTGGCGGCTGGCGGCGGACGAGCTGCACCGCCAGCTCGCGGGCGCGCGCACGCGCGGGGACGCCATGGCGGACGAGCTGGCCCGCGCCCAGGCCGACATCGCGGCGGAGCGCGCTGCGGTCGAGGCGGAGCGCGAGGCCGCCCGCCACGCGCTGGCGGAGCTGGAGGGCCACGCTCGCGCCGCGTCGGCCCGGGCGGCCGACCTGGAGGCCGCGTACACGGCGATCGCCCGCAGCCGCACCTGGCGGCTGCGCACCAGCATCGTGGGCTCGCCGGTCGGGCGCGTGCTACGCCGTCGCTAGCGGCGCCGACGCGGCCGCGTAGCGCGGCAGCGGCCCGGCCTCGGCCAGCGCGGGCAGCGCGGCGTCGCGCGGCGACAGGAGCGGGCGCGTCAGGCCGACGGGCCAGGGGATCGCGAGCTGCGGGTCGTCCCAGCGCACGCCGCGCTCGTCGGCCGCGTCCCAGTAGTGCGAGACGGCGTAGACGTGGATCGCCGGCTCCGGGAACCAGAAGCCGTGAGCGACGCCGGGCGGGATCTCCACGGCGGCCGGGCGCGCCGCCGACAGCTCCAGCACGCGCCGTCGCACCCTCGCTCGGCGCGCCGGCCCGCAGGTCGCGCAGGCCCAGCACCAGCGTGCCGTCGACCACGGTCAGGTAGTCCGCGTGCACGTCGTGCCAGTGGACGCCGCGCAGCACGCCGGCCGCGGAGCGCACGGCGTTCCACTGCACGGGCGCGGGCCCCTCGAGCCACGACGCGCGGCACAGCTCGGTGAAGCGGCCGCGATCGTCGTCGTGAGGATCGAGGGCGCGCACGCGCACCCCGTCGATGCCGGGCGGATGGCTCACGGGGCGATCCTATCCGCGGGCGACGGCCCAGGTCGGGAGGCGGCGGTAGCCGGTTCATGCGGACCGGGCGATGCGCACGTCCGACCCGGATGCTGTGATGCCCGCGTTCTCGAGATCGCGGAAACGTTCCTCTACGGCCTCGTCGCGGCTGCCAGCCTGACGACGGTTCTCGCCACCCTGGCCGTGCTGGCCAGCGGGCGTGGACGCGTGAACGGGCTGGTGTTCGCGATCGCGTTCGTCCTCGGGCAGACGCTCTCGATCATCGTCGCGCTCCTCCTGGGGCACGCCGCGTCGTCGACCGGACCCGACCGGCACGTCGGCCCCGCCGTGCTGATCGCGCTGGGCGTGCTGGTGATGGCCTTCGCGCTCCGCCTGCGCAAACGGTCCGCGGACTCCACCCCGGGCGCCGGGCGGACGCAGGCCGTCCTCGCGCGCCTCGAGCGGGTGCGCTCCACGACGGTGTTCGGCATCGGCGTGTCGCTCGGCGTCGGCACGAAGCGGTTCGCGATCACCCTCGTGGCCGCGGCCTCGATCGCATCCGACGACCTCGGGCCCATCGAGGAGGGCGCACTCGCCGCCCTCTACATCGTGGTCGCGACGATCGTCGTGACGGTACCGGTCGCCGTCTACCTCATCTTCGGGGCCCGGGCCGACGTGATCGTCGCGCGCTCGCGTGCCTGGCTCACGACGCACGCGCGCGAGTTCACCGTCGGCTCGCTGCTGGCGATCGGTGCGCTCCTGTTCCTCGACGGACTGGTGAGGATCCTCCTGTGACGGCTGCTCCCGCGATCCTCGCGATCCTCGCGACCCTCTGCTTCGCCCTGGCCGCCACGCTGTGGCAGCGCGCCACCATGGGCGGCGGCGTCTCCGCCGGGGATCCCCGCTCCTTCCTGCGCCTGCTGCGCAACCCCGTCTGGCTGCTGGGGCTCGTGGCCCAGGGCCTCGGCGTCGCGTTCCAGGCCGCCGCGCTCGACCGCGGGCGCGTGGCGATCATCCAGCCGCTCCTGGTCGTCACCATCATCTGGGCCCTGCCGCTCGGCTACCTGCTGACAGGCCAGAAGGTGACCTGGGCGCAGATCGGCGGCGCGCTCCTGATCGTCGCGGGCCTCGTGCTCTTCGGCGGCTTCGGCGACCCGGCCGGGGGCGTCGACAACGCGCCGACGTCCGACTGGGTCGTCGCGATCGCCATCATCGTCGTCGTCTGCGCCGTCCTCGGAGTGGTCGCGAACCGCGCTTCGCCGACGGTCAAGGCCGGCGGCCTCGGCGCCGTGGCGGGCATCCTGTTCGGCCTCGCCGCCGTCCTCATGAAGCCGGTGGTGGAGTCGGCCCACATCGAGGGCTGGGACGTCCTCGGCGACTGGGAGTTCTGGGTCATGTGCATCGCCGGCACCGTCGGCTTCCTGATCCAGCAGGTGTCGCTGGCGACCGGCCGCCTCGTCCCCTCCGTCGCGGCGGTGTCGGTCGCGAACCCCATCGTCAGCGTGATGCTCGGGGCGCTGATCCTGGAGGAGTCGCTCGACCGCTCGCCGATGTGGCACGCCGTCGCTCGCGGTCTGCGGGCTCGGCGTCGCGCTCGGCGGCGCGGTGGTGATCTCGGTGGCGCAGGAACACGCCGCGCATCCCGAGGCGAGCGAGGAGCCGGAGCCGGCGCCGGCCTGACCGTGACGCGCTTCTAGTCCAGGACGCGCTCGACGGCCATCCCGTCCGCGAAGTCGGGCCGCTCGGGATGGACGCCGGTCCCGCCCGCCGCGAGGCGCAGCACGGTGAAGGGCGGAGCGGCGACGTCGCCGCTGCGGTTGAACACGATGGGGCCGAGCGGCCCGTCGGGCAGCGAGGTGCTGCGGAGCTTCGCCGCGACGTCGGCGCGCGTGCCGTCGGAACGCGCGATCCCGTCGAGCATGGCGAGGGTTGCCGCCGCGGCGTACGGCTTCCAGTACGCGTCGCCGCTCGACGCCCTCGAGCCGGGTGCGCCACGACGGCGCGATGCGGTCGGCCGGCAAGCCCGGGGTCAGGACGTGGAGCCACGGCGCCGAGCGCACGCCGAGCGCGTCGACGCAGGTCGTCCACCTCCAGGAACCCGTCGGAGGCGACGACCTGGACGTCCGGCGCCACGGCGTGCAGGTCGGCGAGCATGCGGTACGCGTCGTCCTGTCGCAGCCCGGCGACGAACGCGACGTCGACCCCGCGGCGGGCCAGGCGCTCGCCGATGGCGGTGTACGGCGCGGCGTCCGGCTGCCAGCCCACCCGGACCGCCAGCGGCAGGCCGGCGCGGCGCGCGGCGCCGGCGTAGGCCTCCGCGAGATCGACGGCGTACCCGCCGCCGGCGCGGTCCTCGAGGATCGCGGCGCGACGCGCACCGCCGTCGAGCGCCGCACGGACCGACGCGTCCGCGAGCGCGACGGTGGACGGATACACCCGGACGTACCCGCGCCGCCCGCCCGGGTACAGGCGCTCGAGCTCGGCGCGGTCGGTGCGGGTGCGGTCAGGCCGCCGTAGTCGTTCGACGGCGACACCATCCCGAGCGGCCCGCCCGGCGCGGTGCTGGCGGTCGGCATCGCGATCACCGCGCACCCGCTGTTGTAGGGGCCGATGACGCCGACCACCGCCCGGTTGACGGCATAGGCGCGCGTGTTGGCGACGCAGCGCTCGGCCTCCCAGCCGCCGCTCTGCGCGGTCGAGTCGTCGCACACCTGCAAGCCGACCCGCGCACGCACCGGCCCGGTAGCCGCGGTCGCGCAGCATCCCCTCCGCGACCGCGGCGACGGTCCTGGCCTGGTGGCGGGAGCCACCCTGCAGGGGCACGTCCACGACGACGAGGACGTCCGGCTGCCCGGGTCCGAGGTACTGCAGGCGCCCGCACGGCGGCGCCCCCACCGGCTCGAGCCCGTCGGCGCTCGTCGCCAGCGGCGCGATCGGGCGAGCCGAGCGCGACCCACAGCGCGTCGCCGCTGGCGGTCACGTGCAGGGCCTCGTGGCCCAGCTCGAGGTTGCGCGCCACGACCGCGTCGGCGCCCGCGACGCGCGAGACGGTGCCGTCGAGGCCGCTCGTCGACCCACACCGCACCGCCGGCCGTGGCGATGCCGAGGCCGCCGGGTCGCGTGACGACCATGCGCAGCGCCGGCGGCCTGCTCGACGGGTCGACCCGCCAGACGGCGCCCGCCACCGGATCGCTGACCCAGACGGCGCCGTCGGCGTAGACGACGCCGGCGGCGACACCGCCCGGGAGGGACACGCGGGCGGTGGCGCGCCCGCTCGCAGGATCGATGCGAACGACGGCGCCCTCGAGCGTCGTGGCCCACAGCGCGCCGCCGCCGAACGCGATCGTGTTGACGAGCTGCGTCGGCAGCGATCGCCGCACGCGGCCGGCGGCAGGGTCGATCTCGATGATGCGGCCAGCCTTGCCGACGACCCAGACGCGCATCGTCGGTCGCGACGAGCGAGGTGCCGCCGGTGGCGACGCCGAATCCCGGCCGCACCTGGCCACCGCCGCCGAGCCTGATCGGGTCGTCGGCGAGCAGGGTCGTCGGGTCGACGCGCCGCACGGCCGCGTAGTCGACGTCGACGATCCACACGCCGCCGGCGCCGACGGCGAGGTCGGCGGGATGGGCCCCGACCGCGAAGGTGCGGGTCGCCCCCGTCGTCGGGTCGACGCGCGAGATGGTGCCGTCCGCGGCGTTCAGCACCCACACGGCACCCTCTCCCACCGCGATCGTCGTCGGGCGCAGGCCGGCCCGGAACACCGCCTCGACGTCGCCGGTCGCCGGGTCGAGCCGGGCCACGGAGTCGGGCACGGGCGTCGTCGGCGGTGCCGGCTCCGTGGCGGCGGCGGGCTCCGTCGACGGCTGGGGCGGCGGCTGCGGCGGCGCCGTGACCGCGCCGTCGGGCAGCCGTGCCGCGGTCGTCTCCGGGTCGTCGCCGGCGTGCGCCCAGAGCACCGCGGCGCCGATCGCGACGAGCGCCAGCGCGCCGGCGGCCGCCGTCAGCGCGCGACGTCGCCGCCGCCGGTGAGCGCCGGAGGCGCGCGGTGGGGCGGGCGGGTGCCGCGGGCGAACGAGGCGGGTCGAGACCGGCGTCCTGCGCGAGGATCTGCCGCTCGAGCTCGCGCAGCGCGGGGCCGGGCTCGAGCCCGAGCTCCTCGACGAGGGTGCGCCGGGCGTCCGCGTAGGCCTGGAGCGCGTCGCCCTGCCGGCCGCTGCGGTAGAGGGCCACCATGAGCTGCCCGCGCAGCCGCTCGCGCAGCGGCTCGTCCCGCACGGCCGCCTCGAGCTCCGGCACGAGCGCCGCGTGTCGGCCGAGGGCCAGGTCGGCGTCGATGCGGTCCTCGAGGGCGGCGCTGCGACGCTCCTCGAGCGGCGGCAGCGCATCGCGGGCGAAGGGCTCGTCCGCGAGGTCGGCGAGCGGCGCGCCGCGCCACAGCGCGAGCGCCTCGGCGAGCGCGGCCGACGCCTGCGCCGGATCGCCGTCCCGCGCGGCCGCCCGTGCCGCGGCGACGAGCGCGTCGAAGCGATCGAGATCGACGTCGCCCGGCTCGGTGCGCAGCACGTAGCCCGGCGCGCGCGTCACCAGCATCGCGCCCTCCTCACCGGCTGCGACGATCCGGCTCCAGCGCCTTGCGCAGCTGGGAGACGTAGCCGTGCAGCGCCGTCGTCGCGGTCTCCGGCGGCGCGCCAGTCCCAGAGCTCGTCGATGAGACGGGTGGTCGAGACGACCTCGTTGGGGCGGAGCAGCAGCAGGGCCAGGACGCTTCGCTGCTTGACGCCGCCGAGCGTGACGAGGTCGCCGTCCAGGCGTGCCTCGAGCGGCCCCAGAAGGGCGTAGGTCGGCCGCCGCCGCATGGTGGCGACGCTACCACCGGAGGCCCCACAGCGACAGGGCTCCGGGCCGCCCACAGCCGTCGTGTAGGGCCCTCGTAGGGCGCCGTTAGCCGGACGCGCGACCGTCGGGACGACCCATCCCGGCGGGCGCCGCGCCCGGCCGGACATCCCGATCCAGGAGGAGTCCGATGCACTCGCTCACGACCGGCGCTCGCCGCCTCGGTCTGGCCGCCCTGCTGGCCGCCGCGCTCGTGCCCGCCGCGGCGGCGGCCGAGGTGCCGACGGCCGCCGACCGCGCCGACCGCACGGGGCTGCCGGCCGACGCGCTCGCCCGCGTGCCGGTGGCGGCGGATGCGGGCGACCGCAGCGCCGCGCCCGCCGCCGTGCCCGTCCAGGCCGACGCCGCGGACCGCGTCCCGTCGCCGCCCGTGGCCGCGGACGCGCCGGACCGCGTGCCCGCCGCCGTGCCGGTCGCCGCCGTGCCGATCGCCGCCGACGCGGCGGACCGGCGCCTCGCGCCCCCCGCCGCGCCCGCCGACGACGGGCTGCCGGTCGCGGCGCCGCTCGGGCTCCTCGCCCTGCTCGGCGCGACGGCCGTCGGCGCCGTCGTCCTGCGCCGGTCGCGGCGCGTCCGGCCGGCGACCGTGGGCGCGCAGCACCGCTGAGCACCGGCCAGCGATCCGCCTGGCCCGGCGCGTTCCGGGCCGGGCCAGGCGGGTCGCCGCCGCGCGGCTAGTCGGGCGGCAGCTCGACCAGCGACGCCTGCAGCCGCTCGCCGTCGAGCTCCAGCACGGCCATCGTGCAGACGGGCTCGCGCCGGCGGTCGATGGCCGACCCCGGGTTCAGCAGCAGCTGGTCGGCGACGCGCTCGACCAGCGGCTGGTGCGAGTGGCCGAAGACGACGACCTGGCAGTCCGGGAAGCGCGCCGCCATGCGGGCCGACCGCCCGGCCGCCGCGCCGGCGTCGTGCACCATGCCGATGCGGACGCCGTCGATCTCGACCACCCGCGTCTCGGGCACCACGCCGACCAGGTCCAGGTCGTCGCAGTTGCCCAGCACGCCCTCGACCGGCCCGTAGGCCTGCAGCTCCGCCAGCACGGCGTGGCGCACGAAGTCGCCGGCGTGCAGGATGCGGTCGGCCCGCTCGCACTCCTGCAGCAGGCGTCCGCGGCAGCGAGCGCCCGCGCCGCGGCAGGTGGGTGTCCGACACGACCGCGACGCGGGTCACGCGCCGTCCGCCGTGCGGATCGCGTCGGCGAGCCGCAGCACCGGCACGAGCTCCGCGACGTCGTGCAGCCGCAGCATCGCGACCCCGGCGCGAGCCGCCAGCGCCGCCGCCGTCGCCGTGCCGAGCAGGGCATCCTCGGGCAGCCCGCTCGCGTCCGCGGTGAACTCCTTGTGCGAGACGGCGGCGAGCACCGGGAAGCCGAGGGCGCGCACGCGGTCGAGGTCGCGCATGAGCGCGAGGTCGAGGCGGGTCGCCTTGCCGAAGCCGAAGCCGGGGTCGACGAGCACCGACCGCTCCCCCACGCCGGCCGCGACGGCCCGCGCCGCCGCGGCCTCCAGGAACCGCAGCACGTCGTCGACGGTGCCCTCGTAGGAGCGGGACGGGTTCGCGCGCGGGCGCCCCCGGTAGTGCGTGACGACGAGGCCGGCTCCCGCCGCCGCGACCACGCCGGCCAGCGCGGGGTCGTGCCCGCCGGTGTAGTCGTTGACGAAGCTCGCGCCGGCCGCGAGCGCCGCCTCGGCGACCGGGGCGCGGTACGTGTCGACGGAGACGCAGGCGTCGCGCAGCGCCTCGATGCACGGGGACGACGCGCGCGATCTCGAGCCCGGGGGCGATCTCGTCGCCGACCTGCCCCGTCTGCCCGCCGACGTCCAGCACGTCGGCGCCGGCGGCCAGCAGGCTGCGTCCGTGCGCGGCCGCCGCCTCCGCGCCCGCGTGCCGGCCGCCGTCGTAGAACGAGTCGGGCGTGTTGTTGACGATGCCCATGACCCGCGTGGGCCCGCCGAGCGCCAGCCGGTGGCGGCCCAGCACGAGCTCGCGCGGGGTCGCGACGGTCACAGCCCCTGCTGGAGGCCGTGCAGGAAGCGGCCGTCGCGTTGCAGCGGCTCGCCGTCGAGCAGGATCTCACCGCCCGTCCGGAGGTCGCCGATCAGGTCCCAGTGCTCGGCGGAGCGGTTGGTGGAGCCCGTCTCGGGATAGCCGGCGCCGATCGCCAGGTGGAAGGTGCCGCCGATCTTCTCGTCGAGCAGGATCAGCCCCGTCCCGCGGGTCAGCGAGAAGTTCGTCCCGATGCCGAGCTCGCCCAGGCGGCGCGCGCCCTCGTCGAGGCCGAGCGCGGCGCGCAGCACGTCCTCGCCCTCCTCCGCGGTGGCCTCGGCGACCTCGCCGGCGCGCAGCGTGAGCCGCACGCCCGCCACCCGCCGGCCGCCGCGGTACGTCGGCAGCGGCAGCGAGACGACGCCCTCGGCCGAGTCCTCGACCGGCCCGGTGAAGACCTCGCCGTCGGGCAGGTTGCGGTTGGCCGCCGACGAGCGCCACGTGCGCCCGCCGATGCCCAGCACGACGTCGGTGCCCGGCCCCACGATGCGGATCTCGCGCCCCGCCTCCAGCCGCGTGCGCAGCTCCTCCTGCACGGCCGCGCGCCGCTCCCAGAGCGCGATCGGGTCGTCGACGTCGCAACCGGCGGCCGCGTACAGGAGGTCGGCGAAGGCGGCCTCGTCCAGCCCGCTGCGGGCGGCGTACGGCGCGCACGGCACGGCGGTCAGGGCCCAGCGCAGCGAGCCGTCCGCGGCCCGCGCGAAGCGCAGCTTGCGGACGACGTCCTGCGCCTGCACGCGGGCCGCCACCCGCGACGCGTCGATGCCCTCGAGCGCGTCGGCGCGATGCTCGCCCTGCGAGCGGAACTGGGCGTCCGCCGCCGCGAGGGCCGCACGGCCGATCTCGTCGGGCGCCGCGAGCGCCTCCGGGGCCGAGTGCTCCAGGAGCGCGCGCTCCAGCCCGTCGACGCCGACGCGCAGGCAGACGACGCCGCCGCGCGCCGCCGCCTCGGCCGCGATCGCGTCGAGCAGCGGCAGCGCGAGGTCGGGCGCCTCGGCCAGCAGGACCTGCCCGTCCTGCAGGTCGAGCATGCGCCGCACGACGATCAGGGCCTGGCGCTGCACCCGCACGTCCGGGGCCGTCTCGCGGCCGACGATCCGGCGCCGGCCCGCGCGGCACGGCCTCCTCGCGGTCGGCAGCCGCACGCGCGGCCGCGAGCAGCGGATCGTCGTCGCGCGGGCCGCCGGGCACGAGCCACGGCACCACCTGCACGCCGCCCGCGGCGAGCTCCGCGGCCGCCGTCACCGCCGCCGCGCCGTCCTCGACGCGGCCCGTCAGGAGGACGCGCTCGGTCACGCCGGAAACGCGCGCAGGACGGCGTCGAGCAGCCGCTCGGCCCCGAAGCGCACGGCGTCGTCGGCCACGAGGCCGGTGTCCGCCTCGGCCTGCTCGACCGCGCGCCGGGCCGCGGCGTCGTCGAGCCGGCCGGTGTTGAGGGCGATGGCGGCGACCGTCGCGGGGCGCACGGCGGCGCACGCGCGCTCGTAGAGCTCGACGATCTCCGGCAGCGGCGGCAGCCGCACCTCGGGATAGCCGTCGATGGCGGTGCGCCCCGCCTCGTGGGCGAGGATCAGGACGTCCGGCGCCGAGCCGTGCAGCAGGCCCAGCGTGACGCCGGAGTAGGCCGGGTGCAGCAGCGAGCCCTGGCCCTCGACGAGCAGCAGGTCGCCGCGCTCGGCGCCCTGGTCGACGAGGCGCTCCGCGGCACCGGCGATGTAGTCCGAGATCACGTGGTCGACCGCGATGCCCCAGCCGGAGATGGCGATCCCGGTCTGCCCGGTCGCGACGAAGACGGAGCGCTCGCCGCGGTCGCGCGCCGCCCGGTCGAGCTCCAGCACGACGCTCATCTTGCCGATCGCGCAGTCCGAGCCGACGGTGTGCGCCACGCGCACGCCGGGCGCCCGCCCCGCGGGGCCGCGCGGCACGTCGAGATCCGTGGGGCTGGCGCGCAGGTCGCGCAGCTGCACGCCGTGCTCGCGGGCCGCCTGCGCCAGCTCGGGGTCGTCGCCGAGCACCGTGTGCAGGCCCGCCTCGACGTCCATGCCGGCGGCGATGGCCTCGTGCAGGACGGCGCGCCAGGCCGCGGTCAGCTTGCCCCCGCTCGGCGCGACGCCGATCACGAGCGTCGTCGCCCCGCGCGCCTTGGCCTCGGCCACCGTGGCCACGATCGGCACCGGCCGCGCGGCGTAGGGCACGACGTCGCTCGCGACCTCGCCCGCGTGGCGCCTGTCGACGACGGCGACGACGTCGCGGGTGCCGAAGCGCAGGATGCCGTGGGCGGTCTTCGCGTGGCCGTCGTGGAACAGGTCGTCGGTGAAGAGGGCGAGGCTCACGCCGTGGCCTCCCGGTGCACGCCGAGCCCGGGATCCGGCGAGAGCACGATGCGTCCGTCCGCGAAGCCGAGGCCGCGCCAGTCGGACGGCTCGATCAGCAGGTGGCCGTCGAGGTCGACGTAGTCCACGAGCGGCGCGAGCTGGGCCGAGAGCGAGATGCCGAGCTCGGACTCGATCATGCAGCCGAGCATGACGCGCAGGTCGAGCGCCCGCGCAGCGTGCACCATGCGCAGCCCCTCGCGCAGGCCGCCGGCCTTGGCGAGCTTGATGTTGACGCCGTCGGCGTAGGCCGCGATCGGCGCGACCGAGGCCAGGTCCTTGCAGCCCTCGTCGATGATGACCGGCAGCCGCTCCGGCAGCTCGCGCAGCGCGTGGTAGGCGTCCAGGTCGCCGGCGGGGAACGGCTGCTCCACGAACTCGATGCCCATCGCCACGAGCTCGGGCATCAGCTCGCGGGCGGTCTCGAGCGTCCAGCCCTCGTTGCCGTCGATGCGGATGCGCGCGTCGGTGCTCTCGCGGACGGCGTGCAGGCGCGCGAGGTCGTCGGCGCCGCCGACCTTCACCTTCAGCACCTCGTAGCCGAC
Source organism: uncultured Actinomycetota bacterium (assembly GCA_963767885.1). Classification (GTDB taxonomy): domain Bacteria; phylum Actinomycetota; class Thermoleophilia; order Gaiellales; family F1-60-MAGs149; genus CAVYFW01. The sequence continues at coordinate 10,375 of CAVYFW010000021.1, read as the reverse complement.
CGCGCGCCGCGTCTTGTCCGCCGTGCCCTCGACCGTGTCGATGCCGATCGTGTACGAGGTCGGCGGTGTGCGCCCCTCCAGGCCCAGCAGGCGCCACACCGGCAGCCCGCAGCGCTTGCCCAGCCAGTCGTGGAGCGCGCCGTCGAGCGCCATCTTGGCGCCCTGCTGGCCCTCGCGGCCGGCCAGCCGGACGGCGATCGCCTCGGTCGCCAGCGGGTCGTCGCCCAGCAGCGCCGGCGCCTCCTCCTGGAGGAAGGCCAGCATCGAGGTGGGCGTCTCGCCCCAGAAGTCGACCGGAGCGCCCTCGCCGTAGCCGGTGATCCCGTCGTGCTCGAGGGCCACCTGCACGACCGTCTCCTCGTCGGAGGAGCCGCGGGCGATGGTGAAGGTCTCCGCGAGGCGGAGCGTGGAGGTCCAGGCAGAAAGGCGCACGGCCCGGGCATCGTAGCCCGGGCCGTGCGCAGTCTCGCCGAGGTCGTTCGGGGTTGCCTGGCCCGCGGCCGGGCGGGTCAGAACCCGACGTGGATGTGGTCGTTGTGGTCGGCCATCGCGAAGGAGCCCGTGTTGCCCGTGGGGCCGTCGAGATCCATCAGCGAGATGATCTGGCGGGCGGCGACCTCGTTCGGCAGCATCAGCAGCAGGCGGATCGCCTTCTCGGTGCGCGAGTCCGGGCCCATGTTGCCGGTCACGTTCTCCCCGCCGAGGTGCGAGACGTCGACGGCGCGGCCGAAGATGTGGGCCGAGACGTTGCCCGACGTCGTGAAGATCGGGTGGCCGGAGATGAGGCAGGACACGCCGATCGAGCCGAAGCGGGCCTCGAGCAGGCGCAGCGTCATCAGGATGCGCGGGTCGATGCGGTGCGACGCGATGTCGTTGCGCCCACCCGCGTAGATCGTGATGTCGCGGTCGGCCAGGATGGACTGCTCCAGGTCGGGCTGCGCGGCGAGCAGGCCGTCGCGCAGGCCGACGAGGCCGATCGCGTAGTAGTACGCGGCGAGGGCGGCGGCGCGCTCCCCGGCCTCCTCCGAGCCCAGCAGGCTGGCGAGCGCGGCCTGCGAGGCGAAGGGGCGGGACGCGTCGCCGCGGGCGCCGAGGTCACGGAGCTGGCCGGCGAGCTTGGACAGGTCGGACGTCGGCTCCGACGTCGCGCCGGCAAGGGCGCCGCGGGCCTGGGCGGCGGCGGCGAGCACCGTCCAGCCCACCCGCTCGCGGAGCGCCACGGTGCGCAGGGCCTCGGCCTGCTCCGGCGAGAGCAGCCGCGTGTCGGGCAGCGGCGCCGGCGGCGGGGCGGCCGGCACGTAGTGCTGCAGCCCGGCGACGTTCCAGCCGCCGAAGGACGGCGTGCCGCCGTAGCCGCCGCCGGTCGGGCCCTCGTCGGTCGTGGGGTCGCCGGCGGCCAGGCCGCTGCCGACCGTGTTGCCGCGGTTGAGCAGGTAGGTGCGGCCGTCGCGGCTCACGAGGCCCTCGAGGGCGCTGCGGCCGCTGCTGCCGGACCACGTCCAGCCGGGCGCCGCCGGATCGCGGAGCGCGGGCGTGGGCGCCAGCGGGCTCTCCTCGGCCGGCGGAGCGGCCTCGACCGGAGCGGGCGTGCTCTCGACGGGCGCCGCGGGATCGGTCGGCGCGGGCGGCGTGCCCGCAGCGGGGGCCGGATCGGCCGGCGCGGCGGTATCGGCGGGCGCGGACTCGTCCTCGACGCCCTGGGCGGCGACCTCGCCGTCGGCGGGCGCGGCGCCGGCGGAGGGCGTCTCGGGCGCCGGCTCCTCGGCCTTGGGCTCCTCGGCCTTCGGCTCCTCGGCCTTCGGCTCCTCCGCCTTGGGCTCCTCGGCCTTCGGCTCCTCCGCCTTGGGCTCCTCGGCCTTGGGCTCCTCGGCCTTCGGCTCCTCGGCCTTCGGCTCCTCGGCCTTCGGCTCCTCGGCCTTCGGCTCCTCCGCCTTGGGCTCCTCGGCCTTCGGCTGCTCGGGCTGCGGCTCCTCGGCCTTCGGCTGCTCGGGCGCGGCTCCGGCGCGGGCGGCTCGGGGGCCGGGGGCGGCTCCGGTGCGGGCGCGGGCTCCGGGGCGGGCTCGGGGGCCGGTGCGGGCTCGGGGGCCGGTGCGGCCTCCTCGGCCGGGCAGTCCGCGGCCGGCTCGGCCTCGGCGGCCGGCGGGCACGCGTCCTTGGCCGCCTCGTCCGCGAAGGCGGTGATGGCGATGCCCGTGACCGCGAGGGCGCCGACTGCGACGAGGCTGGCGGTGCGGCGCGCGACGCGCGTCGACACGGAGGCGCGGCGCTCGCCACGGGCGAACCACACGCGGGCCTCGCGGGCCGGCGTGGGCTCGGGGGTCGGCTCCTCGACGTGGGGCTGCGCCCACACGGTCCCTGGGTCGACTTGGCCGTCGGCGTCCGCGACGGGGCGCGAGGACCCGGCGACGGACGGCGGCGTGCTGGAATCCCGTCCGGTGTTCACAAATGGAGCATCGACCCCGCTCCCGCCCGTCGCCCTCCCCCGAACAGGCGACTTCGCAGGGTGGCCGGGCCGACAGGATCCCGTAGGATCGGCCAGGTAGATCGGCGCGCGGCGATGCCACGGCAGGCCGCAGCCCTACGGTAGACTCGCGCCTCCCCGCCCCCGTAGCTCAGTGGATAGAGCACTGGTCTCCGGAACCAGGTGCGCAAGTTCGATTCTTGCCGGGGGCATTCCGGCTCTGTAGAGCCGGATGGCTATCGCGAACGCAGGTTGCGCGCTCCGGCGGGGCGTTGCGCGTCGGCCGGCTACCGCCTCGCCAGGCGCTGTGCATGGGGCCAGGAGCAGGGGGCGGCCGAGTTCCTCCGCCACGAGCGCATCACTCGCCGCCGGCAACGTCGCCGCCCCCGACGTCGCCGTCCCATCCGTCGTCGCCGAGGTCCGCCTCCTCGAGTCCGAGGACGTTCCCGGTGAACATGCCGCCGAGCCCTCCGAGCAGCACGCCTCCGAGCAGCGCCGGGCCTCCGAAGCCGCCGAACCACCCGCCCGCCCAGCCGCGGTACCGCACCGGGGCGTCCCAGTACGGGATCCGCTGGCCGTCGACGAGGAGCTCGCGCGCAGCGGGATCCTCGCCCTGACGGACGCGATCGGCGTCCATGGCGCAGGCTGGGACCAGGCGTGGCACCCCGCCCGGCGGCGCCCACTCGACGTCGGTCGCGGAGGGGCCGTGACGTGGATCGAAGAAGCACGGGGCACGGCGTTCGGGCACGTCCTCCCCGGCGAGCCGGGCGCGAGTGGCAGCAAGTGCGTAGCGTCCCTCTTCGATGGCCTCGGTCACGGGTGCCAGGTCGTCGGGCTCCCGCACGGTGCCGAGAGCCTCCTGCGCACGGTCGTAGTGCCCCACGGCGCGACGGAACTCCTCGACCGCCGCGCGTGGCGTTCCCGCGGCGCGAACCAGCGGGTCGAGCTCGTAGATGTCCGAGCCGAGGTCGAGAACGTCCTGCTCGGCGAGCGCGCGCACGTCGGCGAACGCTCTCGCCGGGCCGGCGGCCGGGAGGACGTCCTCGGGCGCGAAGATGTCGGGTTCCAACGCCCGCCGTCGCACGAGGCGCCGCGCGAGCAGGAAGCCGCCGCCGAGCAGCAGGAGCGGCGCCAGCAACCCGCCGAGGCCGACCACGGCGACGCCGCCGCCGTCGTCGTCTACGCCTTCTGCCCGAGTCGCGCGGGAGGCCCGCGGCGGGATCGGGTCCCGACGGGAGGCCGGCCGCCCCGCGCTCGGCGCTGCCAGCGACGGCGACGCGACGATGCTCGGACGACCGTCGGACGTCGCGGTCCCGCTCCGGAGCAGGTCGGCGTCGGCCGCAGGGACGAGCGCGAGCACTCCGGCCAGCGCCGCCGACAGCACAACCGCGCGCATCACCGTGCGCCCGCGTCCAGTCCGACCTCGCGCCGCAGCGCCAGCAACCGTGCCCTGGCGGCCTGCGTCCCCGACGACGCCTCGAGATCCCGGATGGCGGCCGACGGGGAACCCGTCTCCACCTCGACCTCGGCCTGTGCCAGCGCGGTCCGCTCGCGGATGCGATCTTCCAGCTCGTCCAGCGTCGGACCCGACGTGTCCATCGGCTCGCCGACGTCGCGCAGCGTTCGTGCGAGCTCCTCCTGCACGCGCGCGCCGGCGAGCTGCCCGAGCAGCTCCGCGCGACGCGCCGAGACGCGTTCGACCTGCATCGCGTGCTCGTCGACCTGTGCGCGGGCCTGCTCGACCTGGGCCACAGCGGTCGCGTACTGGCTCTTCAGCGCCTCGACGAGGCGCTCGGCGGGGCCCAGCCGCAGCGCCGCCGACTCGGCTGCGCGCCGGGCGCGCATCGCCGTCTCGGGCTCGCCCGCGGCGTCCTCGCGTCGCAGGGCGTCGATCGCATCGGCCCGTGCTCGAGCGGCGTCCTCCACCGCGCGCTCCAGCAGCAGCTCGAGCTCGGTGCGATGCGCGATCGCGCGTGCCACCGCGTTGCGCAGGGCAAGATCGAACCGGCGCGCCTCCGCCAGCGCTCGCTCGAGTTCCAGCTCGTCCTGGTCGCGCTGCTCCGGCACGCCGCAAGGTCTGCCCTCCAACGCGACCTCGAAACCGTCGACGCACTCATCCGACGGCCTCTCGACCGCACCAGGCAAGCGTAGATCGCGGGGCTGTGCGATCCTTGGAGTGCTGCTCGGGGAGAGACCGAGCGCAGGCTCGACGCACTGGCGCGGCGGACTGGGAGGACGCCGACGCCGACCGGACCCACCGCCGGTAGACATGCACCAACCACAGGGAGATCCACCCACTCCGTCTTCCCCTGCCGGAAGACGCGCAGCCGGTCGTTTCGACGCGCTCGTCCTCGACGTCGACACCCGAGCTGGCCTCGGCATGGTGCGCACGCTCGGCCGCGAGGGCCTGCGCGTCGCCGCCGCCGCGAGCGGCCAGCACTGCAGCGGGCTCGCCACGCGCTACGCGAGCACGCGCCTGCACCTGCCCGACCCGCGCCGGGACCTGCCCACCTACGCCCGCGCGATCGTGCGCTGGCTCGACGCCAACCCGACCGACGCGGTGCTGACCTCCACGGACGCCGGCCTCGAGACCCTGCACCAGTACCGCGCCGCGCTCGGCGAGGTCACGCGCCCGGCGGTGGCGGCGCCGGAGGCCGTCGACATCGCAGCGTGCAAGGCGACGACGCTCGCGGTGGCCGCGGAGCTCGGCATCCCCGGCCCCCGCTCCATCCCCGCGACGACGCCCGACGAGGTGCTGGCGGCGGTCGCGGCGCTGGGCCTGCCGGCCGTCCTGAAGCCGACCAGCTCGTGGCGCGACGCCCCGGACGGCGGCGGCGAGCGGCTCTCGCCGGTCCTCGTCGAGACGCCGGAGCAGGCCCGCTGCGCCGCAGCCCACCTCGTGCGCGACGGCAGCCCCGTCCTCGTGCAGGAGTACGCCACGGGCGGGCGCGAGACGCACAAGCTGTTCGTCGCTGGCGGGGCCGTACTGGTGCACCTCGTGATGCGGCCGGAGCGCTGCTGGCCGCCGCTCGGCGGCTCGTCGACGATGCGCCGCACGATCGACCCGCCCGAGCGGACGACCGCGTGGGCGCGCGAGCTCGTGCTGCGCATCGGGCTCGAGGGCTACTCGGAGGTCGAGTTCCGCCGCACGCTCGCCGGCGAGCCGCTGCTGATGGAGGTCAACGCCCGCCTCTCGCAGTCGCTGGAGCTCGCGCAGCGCGCGGGCGTCGACCTCGCCCGGATGCAGCTCGAGTGGGCGCGCGGCGGCGACATCCCGGTGCCGCCGCGCGTGCGGGCGGCCCGCGTCGGCTGGCTGGGCGGCGACCTGCGGGTGGCAGCCGGCGCGCTCAAGGGCACCCCGCCCCCGCGCCCGCCGCGCGCCGCGATCCGCGCCGTCGGCGGCGACTACCTGCTCGGCCGCGCGCGCGTGGAGGGCCTCGCGCTGGACGACCTGCGGCCGATCGTGGGGGCCGTCGGCTTCCACCTGCGCAACGGCGTCGCGCACCTGCGGCGCAACCACGTCTGACGCTCGCGCCGATCGCGCCGTAAGGAACCTCCAGCGGACGGGTCATGCCGGTACAGCGGGCGCCACGGTGGCGGCCGCACGACCAGGAGGAACACGCCATGCGCGTCTCCCTACGCCGACCGGCCCCGGCAACCCTCATCTCCCTCGTCGCGCTCGGCTGCGCCCTCGGCGGCACCAGCTACGCCGCGGCGACCATCGGCACCGCCGACCTGCAGAGCAACGCCGTCACGAGCGCGAAGGTCAAGAACGGCGCCATCAAGCTCGTCGATCTCGGGTCGGGATCCGTCGGCCCCGGCAAGCTGCGCGCCCAGGCCGTCTCGACGCCGAAGCTCCGGGACCTCGCCGTCACGACGCCGAAGCTGGCCGACGGCGCGGTCGACTCCGCCAAGCTCGCCGACGGCAGCGTCGCGGGCGCCGACCTGGCGCCGGGCTCCGTCGGCACCACGGCCCTCGCCGACGACGCCGTCACCGGCCCGAAGGTCAAGGACGGGGCGATCCTCTCCGCCGACATCGGCGATCAGGCGATCCAGGCCGTCGACATCAAGGACGGCGAGGTCGTCAAGGGCCAGGGCTTCATGTTCTTCAACACGGTGACCGTGCCCAACGGCGCCGCCAACGTGCAGGTGCTGAACGCCGAGGGCCTCGGCCGCCTGCTCGTCTCGTGCACGCTCGGCCAGGCGACGACGAAGATCCAGAACACCGCGACCGGCGACATCGTGGTCGTCAGCTCGGAGCTGTTCCGCGACACCGCCCCGGCCGCGGACCCCGCCGTCAAGGCCGACGTCGACAGCGTCCACCGCTACAACCCGGGCCCGGGCGGCGTGGTCGCGCAGGACTCGAACCAGGGCGTGGGCGGCATCCAGGCCGTGCAGTGGCAGCTCAGCGCCGTCGACGCGCAGGCCGTCAAGCACGTCGCCACCCTGTGGACGACCGCAGGCGCCGTCGGCAGCGACTGCTCGGTGACGGCGCAGGCGCTCGCGACCACGTAGGGGTCGGCCGTACGCTTCGCGCCGATGACGTCGGCCGAAGCCGCGGCACCGGACGACGAGGGCGGCGTTGCGCACCCGCGCGGCGCCGCCCTCGCCGTGTTCCTGGCCGCGCTGCGCCTCGGGCTGACGTCGTTCGGCGGCCCGATCGCCCACATCGGCTACTTCCGCCACGAGTACGTCGAGCGCCGGCGCTGGCTGAGCGAGCGCGACTTCGCCGACCTGGTGGCGCTCTGCCAGGTGCTGCCGGGTCCGGCCTCCAGCCAGGTGGGCTTCGGCGTCGGCATGATCCGCGCCGGCCTGCTGGGCGGCGTCCTGGCGTGGGTCGGCTTCACGCTGCCGTCGGCGGTGCTGATGATCGGCTTCGCGTGGGTCGTGCGCGACGTCGACACGACCAACGCCGGCTGGATCGCCGGGCTGCAGGCGGTCGCCGTCGCGGTCGTGGCCCAGGCCGTCTGGCGCATGGCCCGGACCCTGACCACCGACGCGATCCGGATCGCGATCGCCGTCGCGGCCACCGCCGTGCTGGTGCTGGTCGACGGCGCGGCGGTGCAGGTCGCGGTCATCGCGGCCGGCGCCCTGGCCGGGGTGCTGCTGGTGCGCGGCGAGCTCCCCGGTCGGGACACGCAGCGGCTGCCGGCCCGGGTGCCGCGGGCCGCCGCGATCGCCGCCCTCGTGGCGTTCACCGCGCTGCTGGTCGGGCTCCCGATCGTCGACCGCAACACGGACTCCCAGGCCGTGGCGATGAGCGACGCCTACTACCGCTCGGGCGCGCTGGTCTTCGGCGGCGGGCACGTCGTGCTGCCGCTGCTGGAGGAGCGCGTGGTGCCGACCGGCTGGGTGGCGCAGGACGACTTCCTGGCCGGCTACGGCGCGGCGCAGGCGGTGCCGGGCCCGCTGTTCACGTTCGCCGGCTTCCTCGGCGCCGTGCAGATCCCCGAGCCCGACGGCATCCCGGGCGGCACCATCGCCCTGGTCGCGCTGTTCCTGCCCGCCATGCTGCTCCTGATCGGCGTCTTCCCGTTCTGGGACGCCCTCCGCACCCGGCGCGGCGCGCTCTCGGCCTTCGCGGGCGTCAACGCGGCCGTCGTGGGCGTCCTGCTCGCGGCGCTCTACGACCCCGTCGCGAAGGCCGGGCTGACCGACGCGACGACGACCGCGATCGCCGCCGTGTCCCTGGTCCTGCTGTTCGTGCCGCGCGTGCCCCCGGTCGCCGTGGTGGCCTTCGCGACGGCAGCCGGCGCACTGCTCGCCTAGGGATCCCATTCAGCGTCGGGCCGGTGCTGCCGATAGCCCATTGGATGAGCCCTGCGTGCGCGCGTGCCCTGCCGTTGCAGCTCGACGGCGTCAACACCATCGCCGCCAGCTGCGAGGTCGTGCTGCTCGCCGAGCCGCACGCAGGCCAGCCGCTGCCGGTCGAGGCGCCTGCCGGGGCGCTGCCCGTGACGACGGCGTTCGCCATCCGCTTCGCGGGCGACGACGGCACGCCGCGCCGCGCCCTCTGCGTGGTCGAGGCCGTCCATCCGGGGCCCGACGGCCGCGAGCGCTGCACGCTGCGCCTGGTGGCCTCGCCCGCGCCCGCCACGGGCCGCGCGCACCCGCGCACGCCGGCCATGGTCGAGCTCATGACCCGCCGCGTCGAGGCCCAGGGCCAGCGCACGCCGATCATGATCGTCGACGTCGCGCCCGGCGGCCTCGGCTTCGCGAGCTTCATCGAGCTGCGCGTCGGCGAGTTCCTCGCGCTCGACGACGTCTTCGGCCACGAGACGCGCATCCTCGCGCAGGTCGTGCGCATGGAGCGGCGCGGCGAGATGTGGGGCTACGGGGCCGCGTTCGGCAACCTCGAGGCCGCGCACGGCCTCGTCGAGTCGCTGCTCGACGCCGCCGCGCGCCACGCCGCGTAGCGCGCTACGGCTCCGGCGTCTCCACCACGGCGGTCGGCCCGCCCGCATCGCGCAGCAGGCCGAGCAGCCGGTAGGTGATGCCCCAGACGACGTGCGGCTCCGGCACGCCCAGGTCGTCCAGCAGCGCCTCGACGGGATCGGGCAGCTCGGGCACGCGCACCATCTCGGGGCGCAGCCGCTGCAGCGACGTCCACCAGGCGGAGGTCAGCTCGTCGGAGAGGACGGGCTCGACCGCCTCCGGCACGTGCGCGACGTACGCGGCCACGCGGATGCGGAGGGTGCGCGTGTGCAGGATCGGCAGCGCCCCCAGCAGCCGGCCGGCCGTCAGCGGGTCGAAGCCGACCTCCTCGATCGTCTCCCGCCGGGCCGTGTCCAGCGGGTCGGCGTCGTCGGGCGACGGGCGGCCGCCCGGGCAGCCCGACGTGCCCGCTCCAGGGATCGCCCGCCCGCACGGCACGGCGCACGAGCAGCACCCGCACCTCGCCGGCCTCCTCGCGCAGGCAGACCATCACCGCCGCGTCCGCGTCGGCCGTGACCGGCCACGGGGCGCCGTCGAGGCCGCGCTCGATCTGGCGGAGCGTCGGGAACATCGGCGCACGGTAGCGCGGGCACGCGGCGCGACCCGGCCCGCGGGGAGCCGGGCCGCGCCGGTGCGTTCGCTAGGCGACGGCCGTCTGTGCGGCGGCGCGGGCGGCGGCACGCGCCTCGGCCGCCCCGGTGACCGCCTGGACGACCTCGCCGAGGCGGGCGTGGAGCTCGGGGTCGGCGAGGCTGCCGTGCTCGTCGAACGCCTCGTGGGCGCCCGGGATGCCGAGCTCCGTGTCGACGACGCGGGCGCCGATGCGGGCGAGCACCTTGCGCAGCTCGGCCGCGGCCCAGATGCCGCCGAACGGGTTCGTGCTGGCCGAGATCACGACCACCGGGCGGTTGCGCAGCGCGTTGGTCGCGAAGGGCCGGGAGGCCCAGTCCAGGGCGTTCTTGAGCTGCCCCGGGATGGACGAGTTGTACTCCGGCGTCGAGATGAGCACCGCGTCCGCAGCCTCGAGGGCCTCGCGGAACGCGGCCACCGCGGCCGGTGCGGGCTCCTCGGCGTCGGCGTCGAACGGCGGGATGTCGCGCAGGCCGTCGTACGCCGAGAAGCTCCAGCCGTCCGGGACGTGGTCGCCCGCCGCGGCCAGCAGCCGCGAGTTGAACGACCCGGCCCGGAGGCTGCCGGAGATGCCGAGGAGGTGCATGGTCAGGACGCCTGCACGAGCGAGAACGACGCCTCGATGCGGACCGTGTTGGACAGGAGGAAGTCGCCGCCGGGGAGCGGGGCGTTCCAGCTGATGCCGAACTCGGTGCGGTCGACCTTGCCGGACAGCTCGAGGCCGTAGCGGGTGATGCCGAACGCGTCGACGACCGGGCCCTCGAGCGTGCCGCGCAGCTCGACGGGGCGCGTCGCACCGCGGAGCGTCAGGTCGCCCCTGACGACGGCGTCGTCGCCGTCGACCTCGAA
>CAVYFW010000020.1:0-46971 GCA_963767885.1 uncultured Actinomycetota bacterium | reverse complement strand
GACCGGCGACTCGGCGGCGAATATCTTCGCGAGCGACTTCTGGTCGCCTTACAACTACCGCATCACGGTCCTCTGGTGGATCGGCTTCACGATCCTCGCCACCTGGATTCCTATGCGCACCCGCGTCGGCAACTGGATCTTCGCGGTCGGCGGCGACGCCATCGCGGCCCGCAACGTCGGCGTGCCGGTGGCCCGCGTGAAGATCGGCCTGGTGTCCATCGCGACGTCGACGATGGCCTCGCTCGTCGGCATCATGATCGCGCTGCGGCTGAAGTCCGCGCAGGCCGGCCAGGGCGTCGGGCTCGAGTTCTACTACATCATCGCCGCCGTGGTCGGCGGCTGCCTGCTGACCGGCGGCTACGGCTCCACGATCGGCGCCTCGCTGGGCGCCCTGATCATCGGGATGGCGCTTCATCGGCATCCCCTTCTCCGGCTGGGACAGCGACTGGTACTACGTCTTCCTCGGCGTGATCCTGCTGGCCGCCGTGCTCGTCAACAACATCGTGCGCCGGCGCGCGCAGGGGGCCAGGCGATGAGCGCGACGAACGGCGGGCGCCGCTGCTCGAGGTGCGGAGCATCTCACAAGTACTTCGGCAACGTGATCGCCCTCAAGGACGTCTCGGCCGTCACGTCAACGCGGGCCAGGTGACCTGCGTGCTCGGCGACAACGGGGCCGGCAAGTCGACCCTCATCAAGATCCTCTCCGGCGTCCACGCCCACGACGGGGGGCAGTACCTGCTCGACGGCGAGGAGGTGCACTTCGACTCGCCGCGAGACGCCCGCGCGCACGGCATCGCGACGGTCTTCCAGGGACCTGGCGACCGTCCCGCTGATGTCGATCTGGCGCAACTTCTTCCTCGGCTCGGAGCCGACCCACGGCTGTCGGCCCGCTGCGGCGCATCGACGTGAAGGGCGCGCAGCGGGTCATGCGCGACGAGATGCGCAAGATGGGCATCGACGTCCGCGACCCGGACCAGCCCGTCGGCACCCTGTCCGGCGGCGAGCGCCAGGCCATGGCGATCGCCCGCGCCGTCTACTTCGGCGCGCGCGTGCTGATCCTCGACGAGCCGACGTCGGCCCTCGGCGTCAAGCAATCCGGGCATCGTGCTGCGCTACGTCGTGCAGGCGCGCGAGCGCGGCGTCGGGGTCATCTTCATCACCCACAACCCGCACCACGCCTACCCGGTGGGCAACCGCTTCCTGCTGCTCAACCGCGGCCGGCTGATGGGCGCCTACGAGAAGGGCGAGATCGACCGCGACGGCCTGGTCAAGATGATGGCCGGCGGCGCCGAGCTCGACCAGCTCACCCACGAGCTGGAGCAGGTGCTGGACGAGGTCGGCGAGGACGACGAGGTGACGGCGACGGCGACACGGACGGACGCCGGCGTGACGCGGACGCTCGGCATCGGCGTGGTCGGCTTCGGCTGGATGGGGCAGGCGCACAGCCGCTCCTACCTGCGGCTGCCGACCCTGTTCGGCGACCTCGAGGCGACGCCGCGGCTGGTCGCCCTCGGCGACACCGACCCGAGCGCCGCGAGCAGGGCCTGACGGCGTTCGGCTTCGCCGAGGCGCACGAGGACTGGCGCCGCGTCGTGGAGCACCCGGACGTCGACGCGGTCGTCGTCACCGCGCCGAACATGCTGCACGTCGAGGTCGTGGAGGCGGCCGCCGCGGCCGGCAAGCACGTCTTCTGCGAGAAGCCCGTCGGCGGCACGCCCGAGGCGACCGCGCGGGCGGCGGCGGCCACCCGGCGCTCCGGCGCCATCACGGGCGTGGGCTACAACTACCGCTTCGCGCCGCTCGTGCAGTACGCGCGCCGCCTGATCGCCGAGGGCCGCCTGGGCCGCATCACCAACTACCGCGGCCGCTTCTTCTCGATCTACGGCGCCGACCCGCTCGGCAGCCTCTCCTGGCGCTACCTGCGCGAGGAGGCGCGGCTACGGCGTCACGACCGACCTGCTGAGCCACGCCGTCGACCTCGCCCACCACCTGCTCGGCCCGATCGAGCGGGTCGTCGGCACGATCGAGACCTTCATCCGCGAGCGGCCCCTGCCGGCGTCCGCGGCCGGCAGCCACTACGCGCGCGGCGCGGCCGGCGACCCGACCGGCGCGGTCACCAACGAGGACTACGCCGGGATGCTGTGCGCGTTCGCGAACGGCGCGCGCGGCACCTTCGAGTCGAGCCGCACGCTGGTCGGCCCGGAGAGCCAGATGGCCTTCGAGGTCTACGGCACCGAGGGCGCGCTGGCCTGGAACCTCGAGCGCATGAACGAGCTCGAGCTCTACCTCGCGGGCCCGGAGCCGCACACCGGCTACACCCGCGTCTACGGCGGCGAGCAGTTCGAGCCGCACGGCGTCTTCGCCCCGGGCGCGGCCAACGGCATCGGGTTCGAGGACCTGATCGCCATCGAGGATCGCGAGTACCTGCGCGCCCTGGCCGAGGGGCGCCCGTACGAGCCGGGCTTCGACGACGCCCTGCGCGCCGTCGCCGTGCAGGCGGCGCTGCTCGCGTCGGCCGAGTCCGGCACCTGGCACGACGTCGTCCCGCTCGGGGAGGGCTGAATGGAGACCGTCCGCCTGACGACCGCCGCGGCGCTCGTCCGCTACCTGATCGCCCAGCGCACCGAGCTCGACGGCGACGAGGCGCCGCTGTTCCCCGGCGTCTTCGCCATCTTCGGGCACGGCAACGTCACGTCGCTCGGCCTCGCGCTGCAGGAGGCCGGGGAGGAGCTGCCGACCTGGCGCGGCCAGAACGAGCAGGGCATGGCGCTGGCCGCCGTGGCCTACGCGAAGGCGATGCGGCGCCGGCAGGTGATGGTCGCGACGTCGTCCGTCGGGCCCGGCGCCACCAACATGGTGACCGCGGCCGCCGTGGCGCTGGCCAACCGGCTGCCGCTCCTGCTGCTGTCCGGCGACACGTTCGCGAGCCGCCTGCCCGACCCCGTGCTGCAGCAGGTCGAGCGCTTCGGCGACCCCTCGACCACGGTCAACGACGCGTTCCGCCCGGTCGTCCGCTACTGGGATCGCATCTCGCGGCCGGAGCAGCTGCTGCAGACGCTGCCGCAGGCCGTCGCGACGCTGCTCGACCCGGCGGACTGCGGCCCCGCCTTCCTCGGCCTGCCGCAGGACGTGCAGGCGGAGGCGTACGACTTCCCGGCCCGCTTCTTCGAGCGCGTCGTCGCACGAGATCCCGCGCCCGCGCGCGCCGAGACGCAGCTGCGGCGCGCCGCCGAGCTCCTGCGCGGCGCGCGGCGGCCGCTGCTCATCGCCGGCGGCGGCGTGCGCTACAGCCGCGCCGAGGACGAGCTCGCGCGCTTCGCCGAGGCGCACGGCGTGCCGGTGGCCGAGACGATGGCCGGCAAGGCGAGCCTCGTCGACGACCACCCCGCGCTGGTCGGGCCGATCGGCGTCACCGGCGCCGACCCGCCAACGCGCTCGCCGCCGAGGCCGACGTCGTGCTCGCGCGTCGGCACCCGCCTGCAGGACTTCACGACCGGGTCGTGGACCGTCTTCCGCGACGAGGCGCTGCGCCTGGTCTCGATCAACGTCGCCCGCCACGACGCCGTGAAGCACCTCGGGACGGCGGTGCAGGGCGACGCGCGCGAGACGCTGCGCGAGCTCTCCGCGCTGCTCGGCGACTGGCGCACCGACGACGCCTGGCGTGGCCGCGCGGCCGAGGAGCGGCGGGCGCGCGCGGCCGCCATCGAGCGCCGCGTGGCGCCCGGCGGACGACGCGGAGCCGACGTACGCGCAGGTCGTCGGCGCGCTCAACGGCCTCGCGACGCCGGACGACTACGTCGTGGCGGCGGCCGGCGGCTTCCCGGGCGAGCTGAACGTCAACTGGCGCTCGCTCGGCCGCTCGCACGTTCGACTGCGAGTACGGCTACTCGTGCATGGGCTACGAGATCTCCGGCGCGTGGGGCGCGCGCATGGCGCGGCCGGACGGCGAGGTGATCGTGTTCGTCGGCGACGGCTCGTACCTGATGCTGAACTCCGACCTCTACAGCTCGGTGCTGACGGGCCACAAGCTGATCGTCGTCGTCTGCGACAACGGCGGCTTCGCGGTCATCGACCGGCTGCAGCGCGGCATGGGCGGCGCCTCGTTCGGCAACCAGCTCGACTCCAGCCGCGTCGCCGAGCTCGTGCGCGTCGACTTCGCCCAGCACGCCGCGGCGCATGGGCTGCGAGACCGAGACGGTCACCACCATCGCCGAGCTGGAGGCCGCCTATCGAGCGGGCGCGCTCGGCGCTGCGCACGACCGTCATCAGCATCCGCACGCAGCCCGACGCGTGGTCGGACGGCGGCGCGTTCTGGGAGGTCGGCGTGCCGGAGGTCAGCGACCGCGGAGGCGGTGCGGGCCGCGCGCGCCCGCATCGACGAGGGCAAGCGCGCGCAGCGGGCCGGCTGGTGACGGCCGCCGCCGCGCCGCTGCGCGTCGCCGTCGTCGGCACGGGCCGCATCGGCGCGATGCACGCCGAGCTGCTCGCCCACGACGTGCCGGGCGCCGCGCTCGCCGCCGTCCACGATCCCGACCGGGCGAGCGCCGCACGCGTCGGCGCGCAGCTCGGCGTGGACGCGGTCGCGGACGTCGACGCGCTGCTCGCGCGCGACGACGTGGACGCCGTCGCCATCTGCTCCAGCACGGACACCCACGCCGACCTCATGGTCGTCGCGGCCGAGGCCGGCAAGCCGATCTTCGTCGAGAAGCCGGTGTCGCTCGACCTCGCCGAGATCGATCGCGCGCTGGCCGCCGTCGAGCGCGCCGGCGTGCCGCTGCAGGTCGGCTTCAACCGCCGCTTCGACCCGCGCACCAGGCCGTGCACGAGGCGGTCGCGTCGGGCGCCATCGGGCCGCCGCACATCGTGCGCATCTCGAGCCGCGACCCGCACCCGCCGCCGCTGGAGTACGCGCGGCGCTCCGGTGGCATCTTCCTCGACATGACCATCCACGACTTCGACATGGCGCGCTACGTGACCGGGTCGGAGGTCGTCGAGGTCTTCGCGCGCGGGGCCGTGCGCATCCAGCCCGAGCTCGACGCGTTCGGCGACCTCGACACGGCGGTCGTCACGCTCGTGCACGAGAACGGCTGCCTGACCGTCATCGACAACTCGCGGCAGGCGGTCTACGGCTACGACCAGCGCGTGGAGGCGTTCGGCGCCGCCGGTGTCGCCGCGTCCGAGAACCCGCCCGCGCACACTGCCGTCGTGCGCGACGCCAACGGCACCCGCGGCCCGCTCCTGCCGCACTTCTTCCTGGAGCGCTACCTGGCGAGCTACGTGCGCGCGTGGCGCGCCTTCGTCGACGCCCTGCGGCGCGGCGTGGCGCCGCCCGTCGGCGGGCTCGATGGCCGGGCGCCGCTCGTGATCGGGCTGGCCGCGTGGCGCTCGCTGCGCGAGGGCCGGCCGGTGCGGGTCGCCGAGGTCGATGGCTGAGCGCCCGTTCGACCTGCTCGCGACCGGCCGCATCGGCGTCGACATCTACCCGGAGCAGCCCGGCCCGCTGGCCGGCGTGCGCACGTTCGAGAAGTCGATCGGCGGCACCGCCACCAACGTCGCCGTGGCCTGCGCCCGGCTCGGTCGGCGGGTGGCGCTGGTGACGAAGGTCGGCGACGACGCGTTCGGCGACTACGTGCGCGCGAAGCTCGAGGGCTTCGGCGTCGACACCCGCTGGGTCGGCACGGCGCCGGACCTGCCGACGCCCGTCGTCTTCGCCGAGCTCGACCCGCCCGAGGACCCGCGGCTGCACTTCTACCGCTATCCCAAGGCGCCGGACATGGAGCTCGAGCCGGCCGACCTCGACGCCGACGCCGTGCGCGACGGCGCACATCTTCTGGATGACCGGCACGGCGCTGTCCGAGGAGCCGAGCCGCAACGCCGTGCTGTCGGCGCTGCGCACGCGCGAGCGGCGCGGCTGGACCGTCTTCGACCTCGACTGGCGGCCGATGTTCTGGCGCGACCCCGACTTCGCCGGCGACCTCGTACCGGCGAGGCGCTGGCCGGCGTGACGGTCGCGATCGGCAACCGCGACGAGGTCGAGGTCGCCGTCGGCACGCGCGATCCGTCCGAGGCCGCCGGGCGGCTGCTGGAGCTCGGCGTCGAGCTCGCGATCGTCAAGCAGGGCGCCGACGGCGTGCTGGTGGCGACGCGCGAGGGCGAGACCATCGTGCCGCCGAAGCCCGTCCGGGTCGTCTGCGGCCTCGGCGCCGGCGACGCCTTCGGCGGCGCGCTCTGCCACCGCCTGCTGGCCGGCGACGGGCCGCCCGAGGCCGTCCGCTGGGCGAACGCCGCGGGCGCGATCGTGGCCTCCCGCCTGCTCTGCGCCGACGCGATGCCGACCGAGGTCGGAGATCCGCGAGCTGCTGGAGACGCCCTGATGCGCACCGTCGGCGACCTGCACCTGCCGGCCGGGTCGGCCGCGGCCGACGGCGACCCCGTCGTCATCACGCCCGAGCGGCGCGGGCTGGCGCTACTGCGGGCTGCGCATCGTGCGCCTGGCGCCGGGCGAGCGCCGCGAGCTCGCGCTGGGCGAGCGGAGGCCGCCGTGGTGCCGCTGAGCACGGTGCGGCTGACGGCCGACGTGGACGGCGAGCGCTTCACGCTGCGCGGGCGCGCCAGCGTGTTCGAGCAGGTCCCCGACTACCTCTACGCCCCGCGCGACACGACGCTCGCGCTGACGGCGCCCGACGGCGGCGACGTCGCCGTGGCCACCGCGCCGGCCCGCGCGCGGCGCGTGCCCCGCCTGCTCCTGGCGCGAGGGCGTCGGCCTCGAGGTGCGCGGCTCCGGCCGGGCGACGCGCCAGGTCGTGAACTTCCTGACGCCGGAGGTCGACGCGCCGGACCGCCTGCTCTGCTGCGAGGTGCTGACGCCGGCCGGCGGCTGGTCGAGCCACCCGCCGCACAAGCACGACGACGCCTCGCTGGGCGCCGAGGCGGAGCTGGAGGAGATCTACTACTTCCGCATCCAGGGCGACGGCGGCTTCGGGCTGCACCGCACGTACGACCCGGTCGAGGGCTGGGACGTGTCGGCGGCCGTCGGAGACGGACGACGTGTTCCTCGTCCCGCGCGGCTACCACGGCCCGTGCGCGGCGAGCCCGGAGCACGCCATGTGGTACCTGAACATCCTCGCCGGGCCGGGCGACGTGCGCTCGATGGCGATCTCCGACGACCCGGCGCACGCCTGGGTGCGGAGGCTCGTGGCCCGAGCAGGTGCCCGATCCGCGCGTGCCGATGATCAGGCCTGCGACGATCCGCGCGTGACTCCCAGCGCCTGGCCCCACCTCTCCACGGCCGAGGCGCTGCAGCGCGCCCGCACCCTCGACGCGCTCGCCGGCCCCGACGGCATCGTCTGCGGCGCCGCGGCCGACCATCGCGACGCGCTCCGCGCCGTGCTGGAGAAGCGCGGCCTCGAGCTGCGCGACGACGAGGTGGGCGCGCTCAAGGCCCGCGTCGCCGGCGCGCTCGCGCCCGCCGCGACGATGATCCTGCTCGACGTCGAGCTCGGCGCGCCGGCCGCCATCGCCCGCGGCACGCTGCCCGGCACGACGGCGCTCGTGGTGCCGCTCGAGCTCGGGGGCTACGGCGACGTCGCGCGCGTCGAGGAGACGCAGCTGATGCCGGGCTGGTCGCCGGAGGCGGCGCGGCACCTGGGCGCCGCCGCCTGCAAGCTGCTGCTGCCGTACCGCGCCGACGTGCCGGAGCAGGCGGTGCGCCAGGAGGCGGTCGTCGCGCGCTGCGCGGCGGCGTGCCGCGCGGCGGGGACGGTGCTCGTGCTGGAGCCGATCGTCTACACGCGGCCCGGCGAGGAGCTGGCCGGCGAGCGCTTCGGCGAGCTGGTGGTGGAGGGCGCGCGACGGCTCGCGCCCTCGACCCCGGGCTGCTCAAGCTGCAGCACCCGGGCAGCGCCGACGCCTGCCGCGAGCTGGACGCCGCGTGCGGGCCGGGCACGCCGTGGGTGCTGCTCGGCGGCGGCGCCGAGGAGGAGGCCCTGCACGCGCAGCTGGAGGAGGCGTGCGCGGCGGGCGCGTCCGGCTTCATCGTCGGCCGCACGCTGTGGGGCGACGCGCTGGTGCACGACCCGGCCGAGCAGGAGCGCGCCCTGCAGGAGCGGGCGCGTGCCGCGGCTGGAGCGGATCTCCGCGCTGGCCCGGCGCCTGGCCACGCCGTGGCGCCAGCGCGTGGGCGCCTTCGAGACGCCGCCGCCCGACCCGTTCGGCGCCAGCGCCTGATATCAGCCGACGGCCGCCGCGAGCCACTCGCCGGCGATGCGGCGGTGATCGGCCAGCCGTTCCTCGACGCCGGGCGCCTGCAGCACGCCGTCGAGCACGACCGGCCGCCCCTGCACGACGGTGTGCCGCGCCGCCACCGGCCCGCAGCGCAGCCACGCCTCGACGGCGTCCGACAGCGCGCCGGCGAAGGCGACGCCCTCCAGGGGCCAGGCGACGAGATCGCCCGCGGCTCCCGGTGCCAGCACCCCGATCTCGCCCTGACGGCCGAGGCAGGCGGCGCCGTCGAGCGTCGCCATCTCCAGCGCGTCGCGGGCGGCCATGGAGCCGGCCCCGCCCCGCAGGCGTCCCAGCAGCAGCGCACCGCGGGTCTCCAGCCACAGCGACGCGGCGTCCGCCGAGGCCGACCCGTCGCAGCCGATGCCGACCGGCGCGCCCGCCGCCCGCAGCTCGCGTACGGGGGCGAGGCCGGCGCCGAGGATCTGGTTCGAGCTCGGGCAGTGGGCGACGCCCGTCCCGGCCCGCCCGAGCCGCGCGATCTCCTCCTCGTTGGGCCACACGCAGTGCGCGACCCAGGCGCGGTCGCCGAGCCAGCCGACGCGCTCGAAGAAGTCGATCGGCCGGCAGCCGAACAGCTCCAGGCAGAGGCGGTCCTCGTCGCTGTCCTCCGCGAGGTGGGTGTGCAGGCGGACGTCGAGCTGCTCGGCCAGCTCCGCCGTGCGCTCCATCAGCTCCGGCGTGACCGAGAACGGCGAGCACGGCGCGAGCGCGACGCGCACCATCGCGTCCGGCGCGCGATCGTGGTGCAGCGCGACGAGGCGCTCGGAGTCGGCGAGGATCTCGTCGGGCTCCTGCACCACCGTGTCGGGCGGCAGGCCGCCGTCCTTCTCGGACAGGCTCATCGAGCCGCGCGTGGCGTGGAAGCGCAGGCCGACCTCGCGGGCCGCCCGGATCTCGGCGCTGATGAGGTCGCCGGCGCCGTGCGGGTGGACGTAGAGGTGGTCGCTCGTGGTCGTGCAGCCGCCGAGCGCGAGCTCCGCCAGGCCGACCCACGCGGAGACGTACGCCGCCTCCTCGTCCAGGCGGCTCCACACCGGGTAGAGCGTCCGCAGCCAGTGGAACAGGTTGCCGCCCAGGGCCGGCGCGAACGCGCGCGTGAGGTTCTGGTAGATGTGGTGGTGGGTGTTGACCAGGCCCGGCGTGACGAGGCACCCGTTCGCCGACAGCGTGCGCGCCGCCGGCGGCTCCTCGCCGGCCCGGCCGACCGCCTCGACGCGGCCGTCGCGCAGCGCGACCCAGCCGCCCGGCAGCTCGCGCCGCTCGGCGTCCATGGTCACGACGAGCTCGGCGCCGCGCACCACGAGGTCGGCGGGCGCGGTCACTAGCCCAGACCGCGGACGCGCACGTACACGCTGTAGACCGACTGGCTGGCGGTCATGAACAGGCGCGTCCGGCGGCGGCCGCCGAAGGTCAGGTTGGCGCACTGCTCCGGCAGCAGGATCTGGCCGATGCGCGTCCCGTCCGGCGCGAAGACGTGCACGCCGTCGAACCCGTCGCCGCCGCCCGACGCCGCCGCCCAGACGTTCCCGTGCTCGTCGCAGCGGATGCCGTCCGGGCCGCCGGGCTTCAGGTCGGCGAACACCTCGCCGTGGCTGACGGTGCCGTCCGGGTCGACGGGGTAGGCGGTGATGGTGCCGGCGCCGCCGGAGTTCACGACGTAGAGCAGCGACTCGTCCGGCGAGAAGCAGAGCCCGTTCGGCCGCTCGAGCTCCGTGATGACGGCCTGCGCGGCGCCGCTCGCCGGGTCGAGCAGGTAGACCGCGGTCTCGAGCTCGTGGCCGCCCCGCTCGCCCTCGTAGTCCGAGAGGGTGCCGTAGCCCGGGTCGGTGAACCAGACCGAGCCGTCCGAGCGCACCACCACGTCGTTGGGCGCGTTGAGCGGCTTCCCCTCGTAGGCGTCCATCAGCACGGTGACGGTGCCGTCGTGCTCCGTGCGGGTGACCCGCCGCGTCCAGTGCTCGCAGGTGACCAGCCGGCCCTCGCGGTCGCGCGTGTTGCCGTTCGCGAAGTGCGACGGGCTGCGGAACGTGGTCACCTCGCCGTTCCTGCCGTCCCAGCGCAGCAGCCGGTTGTTCGGGATGTCGCTCCACACGAGGCAGTCGTGGTCGCCGAACCACACCGGCCCCTCGGCCCAGCGGCAGCCGGTCGCCAGGCGCTCGACGGCCGCGCTGTCCACGCGCAGCTCCTCGAAGCGCGGGTCGAGCGTGCGCACGGCCGGGTCGGGGTAGCGCACGGGCGCGCCCTGCCAGCGCCACTCGGGGAGCGGGGGGAACTCGTCGTCGGAGGGCATTGGCGGACGATAGCCGCCGCGGCCTACCGCCTCGGGTCGAACCCCTTCGGGTCGACCAGCAGCGCCGGCTCGAAGGCGTTGGCGACCGCCGGCCAGGGCGTGAACTTGAAGTCCGTCACGTCGCGCGGCTCGCCCTCGTCGTCCAGCACCTCGGGCGTGTCGTCGCCGTCGTGGGTCACCAGCAGGCCCTTCGGGAACGCGCGGGCCAGCGGGACGTTGACGCTACACGGCGCCCTGAGACGTCAGCGGCGCGTCAGCGACAGAGCCGCCAGCCGGCGACCGCGATGCCCTGCGCGCAGGCGACCAGGTCGTCGATCGGCACGTACTCGCCGACCGTGTGCGCCCAGTCGATGTGCCGCGGGCCGTACATCAGCGCCGGCGAGCCGCCCTCGAGCGCGTAGGTCGCGCCGTCGTACCAGGAGTCGAGGCCGCCGAGGCGGGTCGGCAGGCCGAGGGCCGCGTTGGCGCCCAGCAGCGCCCGCACGCTCGCGGCGTCGCGGGGCGTCTCCCACGGGTTGACCTCGGTCCGCCAGGCGAACGTCGGCGGGTGCTCGCGCAGCCACGGGTCGGCATCGCACCAGCGGCGCAGGAAGCCCTCGACCTCGGCCTGGACGTCGGCCGTCCAGCCGTTCGCGTCGGCCTGCACGGGCAGGATCAGCACGGCCAGCACCAGGTCGGCGCGGTTGGGGATGGTGACGTACCAGCCCCCGTCGGCCTCGATGCGGGTGCAGAGCACGTCCGGCGGGCTGAGCAGGTCGTGGCGGAGCTCGTGCCGGCTGCGCCAGTCGAGCCGCAGCCGCTCGACGCCGTCGAGCACGTGGCGCGCCTTCTCGATCGCGTTGACCGCGCCGCCCTCGGCGAAGTGCGCGTGCTCCTGCTCGGCGTGGCCCGCGCGGCCCGGCACGCTGACCTCGCAGTAGACGCTGCCGCGGCAGGCCGGCCAGACCTCGAGCCCCGTCGGCTCCGGCACGATGGCGAAGTCCGCGCCGAGGCCGCGGCGCGCGCACGCGAGGCCGCCGACGCCGCTCGACTCCTCGTCGGTGTTGGTGCAGACGACGACGTCGCCGCGCAGGGCACCCGTCGCCGCCAGCGCCTCGGCCGCGACGACCATCGCCGCGATGCCGCCCTTCATGTCGCACGTGCCGCGGCCCGAGATGACGCCGTCGCGCACCTGCGGGTCGAACGGGTCGTGCTCCCAGCCGTCCTCGCGACGGGCCGTGACGACGTCGATGTGCCCGTTGAGCAGCAGCGAGCGCCCGCCGCCCGAGCCGCGCAGCCGGGCCACGAGCTGCGGCCGCCCCTCGAAGCCGATGCCGTCGACGGAGACGGGATGGCCCGCGACGTCCTCGGGCGCCGGCTCCCACACGTCGACCTCGGCGCCGGCGCCGCGCAGCCGCTCGGCGAGGTGCTGCTGGAGCGCCGCCTCCTGCCGCGGCGGAACGTCGATTCCGGCGCGCGCCTGGGTGTCGAAGCCGACGAGCGTGCAGGCGAGCTCGACGATGTCGTCCCGGCGCCCGGCGATCGCCTCGACGAGGGCGCGCTCGTCGGCGTCGAGGTCGCGGGCGTCGAGCCGGTCGTCGCTCACCGGCGAGCCCGCGACTCCGTCAGCCGGAAGAGCCCGACGTACCACACGAGGAACGCGAGCCCGAAGCCGACGGTCACGGCCAGCGGACGCTGGTACGCGAGCGGGTCGCCCAGCGGCGCCACGAGGTCGGCGAGCAGCGCGTCCGGGCGCGAGAGCAGGTCCCAGCTGTTCCAGCGCAGCACGCGCCCGAGGTAGACCCCGGCGCCGGTCAGCAGCGAGACGGCACCCACCAGCGCCCAGCCGGCGGGCGCGCCGGAGCGATCGACGACGAGCCGCTGCATCCGCCGTAGCGACGCGAAGGCGAGCAGCAGCCCGGTCAGCGCGAAGATGCCGATGACGGCGCCGTCCGCGAGCAGGGCGCGCTCGCCGCGGTCGTGGTGCAGGTGGATGAGGTCGGTGACGATGTACGGCGCGTTCGGGAAGAAGAGGAGCCACGCCCCGGCGCCGGCGGCGAACGCGAGGCGGGTGCGCAGCTGCCCCGGCCCGAGATCGCGCAGGCGCTCGACGACGAGTGCGATCGCGAGCGGCACCCAGGCCAGGAACAGGTTCCAGACCAGGAACTCGAGGCCGTAGTGCCCCGGCCACGCGCTGCTGCGCCGCGAGCACGGCGAGACAGACGAGCGAGAGTAGGCCGAGGCTCGGGACGGCGAGATCTGGCGGGTGATCGAGCGCATCCGACGCATTATCGGTGCACGCCCTGTAGGGCGTGCTGGCTATCGCGAACGGGTCTCGCTCCCTGGCGGGGCAGTTCCCCGTCGTTCGGAGCCCAGACAGCGCAGCGGCCAGAGCGTTCGCGCGCACCTCGCCGATGCCGTCGACCTCCAGCCAGCGCTTCGGGCCGCCGCGACGACGCCCTCGACGCTGCCGAACCGCGCGATCAGCGCCTTGGCCATCGTGCGCGAGATGCCCGGCGACGCCCGCGAGTGCGACGACGCCGGGGTCCGGGAGTCGATTCGCCGGCGACGTCGACGGCGCGCCGCCGACGCTGCTCACGGACCGCGAGGCGGTGGAGCCAGAGCGCTCGTGTCGGTGACGTCGAGCGATCGGATCAACGCGACGCCCTGATCCGCGACCGCGAGCAGCGCTCCGCGGATGCCGTTCGGGTTGCACGGCCCACCGAAGACGTTCGCCCCCTCGACGAGCAGGTACGGGAACGCCGCCTCGTCCCGCAGGCGTCCGATCTGCCGGAAGAACCGCTGGCGCTCGATCGAGCCGTGGAGGTCGAGCACGGTCTTCCGCTCGACGAGGATGCCGCCGGGGATCTGGTAGTCGCCGGACGGCAGGGCCGCGACCGACACGTCGATCCCGAGGCGCTGCAAGGCGACCGGAACGCCCGAGTCGCGCTCGAAGACGTCGGCGACGAGCGACAGCGGCAGGCGTTCGTCCACGCGTCCACGATCACATCGATCGCGTCGGGCGTCTCGCGCGACGCCCGCGCGAAGCGTCACGCGCGGCGCGCAGAACCTACGGAAGTGCGAACGACGCGCAACTGCCTCGCACTAGATGGAGACCCCATGCGATAGCCAGCACGCCCTACGGGAGCGTGCAGCGGCGACCATGTCGTCGGAGCTGTAGCCGATCCGCGGATCGAACCGGCGTCGGCGCACATGGACAGCAGGTGGCTGCGGCAGCGCTCGCAGCCGGCGATCCACGTCGCGTCGCGCAGCTCGGCCAGCGACCCTTCGCGGCGCTGTGACAGGACGTACACCGAGTCGTCGAGCAGGTGGTGCAGGCGGACCCCGGCGGCTCGGCTCGGTCTCGTCGTAGCGGAAGATGACCGCGACCTCGACCTTGCCGGTGCGCAGCAGCTCGATCGCCTCGGGCGGATGCGTGTCGGTCAGGCTGATCTGGAGCCCGGATGCCTGGCCGCGAGCGCCGCCACGCGCCGGCACCAGCGATCCGATCGCCGAGGCGAAGCCGGCGAGGCGCACGCGGCCGGCGGTCAGTCCGACGTGGGCGGAGAGCCGGCGCCGGCGGCATCGATACGCCGAGGATCTCGGCGGCGCGGTCGGCCAGCAGCCGGCGGCCGGCGTGAGGCGGATGCCGCGCCCGACCAGCGCTGCGCGCGGCTCGACTCCCCTCCCGCCCCCCCGGCGCGCTACGCGTGCGTATGCCGTCCGACGAGCCCCAACCGCTCCACGGTCTCGGGTCCGCAGTCGAACTGGAGCAGGACGGCGGGCTCGTCGCCCGCGTTCCAGGCGTCGTGCCCGGGCTCGATGACGACCGCCGTCGGCGCCACCTGGTCGACCCGGCAGCCGTCGGCGTACTCCGCGATCATGTGCCCCTGCACGAGGAAGCCGACGTGCCCGTGCTGGCACAGCTCGTTGCTCGTGCTCGCGCGCATGTCGACGCTCCAGCGCCAGCCCGGCGGGTAGACGACCCGCTTCAGCCGCCCGGCCCCGGCCGGCACCTCGTCGATCACGACGCCGCCGACCTCGGTCCTGGTCGCGCCCGGCAGCGGTGCGGTGTGATCGGTCATGACCGCGATCCTACGCCTGCCCACGCCCTGTAGGGCGAGCTAGCTATCGCAATGGCGGTCCCGCTGGCGGGCAGTTCCGCGCCGTTCGGGGCCGAGCAGCGCGGCGTCCGCGCGGAACCGCGGGACGTCGAACGACGCGCAACTGCCCCGCACTGGATGGAGACGTCGTTGCGATAGCCATCACGCTCTACAGAGCGTGACTAGCCAGACGCCCCACACCCACGCCAGACTCGATGGCGCCGTCCATGAAGCCCGCCCAGCCGTCCGCGAGGTCGGAGCCGCCGAGCACCACGCGACCCTCGGGCCGCTGCAGCTCGCGGTGGTAGGTGGCGTACCAGCCGGGGCGGTGGATGGCCCAGGTGCCGCGGGCGAACTCGTCGGCGAGCCAGTCGTGCGCGCTCGCGTCGATCGCCTCGTAGCCGGGCAGGATGGCGTCGAGCTCGCGCTGCACCCAGGCGAGGTCGCTCGCGTCGCAGACCGCGGCGTCGCGGCCGAAGCCGATCAGCACCTGCGTCCCGCCGTCCTCGACGATCTCCGTGTCGAGGTAGCCGAAGGGGTGCGCCCTGCGGATCGCGTTCTGGGTGACCGCCTCGCCCCGCGCGCGGATGAACAGCTTGATGCCGCGCGACGCCTGCCCGAGCGCGATGCCGGCCTGCTTGAGCTCCGAGAGGCCCGGCTCGAACGCGATGCCCGGCAGCGCGTTCAGCGGCGCCGCGACCACGACGGCGCGCGCCGGCAGCACCTCGCCCGCCCGCGTCTCGACCTCGACGCGCCCGCCCGTCTGCCGTACCGCCGCCACCGGCGTCGACAGCCGCCGCTCGAACGGCGCCTCGTCCGCGATCGCCTCCACCAGCGAGCGGGTGCCGGTCGTGATCGTGATGCGCCCGCCGGTGTACTGCGTCAGCTCCAGCGAGTAGCCCGACAGCGCGTGCCAGCGGGCGATGCTGGCGGCGCCGGCGTCGTCCAGGTAGCCGTGCGCGACCGACTCCAGCTCGGCGGCCAGGACGTCGCGCTCCTCGTCGTCGAGGTCGAGCTCGTCCATGCGCTGCTGGATCGTCTGCCCCTCGATGCGGCGGAACGCGTCCATGCGGGCGGTGGGGTCGTACGGCAGCGGCAGGTAGTCGTCGACGCCCTCGAGGAACGCGTCCCACCCGCGCCGCGCGATGGCGTCGCGCTCGGCGTTGGTGCCGTGGCGCCGCTCCTCGCCGACGTGCCACCACACGCTGTCGGCCGGCGCGCCGATCTCGACCTGCAGCCCGTGGCGCAGGATCTCCGACCACGTGTGCGGCTGGTGCCAGTGCACCCAGCCGCCGCCGTACTCGATGGCGTGGCCGTTCCAGCCCGCCGTCCAGGTGCGTCCGCCGAGGCGGTCGCGCGCCTCCAGCAGCAGCGCGGTGCGGCCCGCCCGCACGACCTCGCGTGCCGCGGCGACGCCGGCGAAGCCGCCACCGACCACGATCACGTCATGCATCCCGCTGCTCCTCGTGTGCGCCCCGACGGTCCTGACTGACGCGTCAGTTAAGCACACCGCGAGCCGCGTCAGGCGACGCTCACGCGATGCTCGGCAGCCGCCAGCCAGGCCCGGGAGACCTCCACGCCCCAGCCCGGCCCCTCGGGCATCGCCACGCTGCCGTCGACGACGGCGAGCGGCGGGTCGTAGAGGCCGTCCTGCCACGGGTAGTAGTCCGCGCCCTCGATCGAGAGCTCCAGGTACGGGCCCGCGTTGGGGATGGCCCGCAGCAGGTGCATGGTGAAGACGGGGATCAGCGACAGGTTCGCGGCGTGCGGCGTGCAGGGGACGCCCGCCTCCGCGGCCATGCGGGCGACGGCGAGGGCGCGCGTGAAGCCGCCGACGTAGGCGACGTCGGGCTGCACGACGTCGACCGCCCGCAGCTCCAGCATCCGCCGCCACTGGCCGAGCATGCAGTCCTGCTCGCCGCCCGTGACGTCGACGTCGAGCGCCGCGGCGACCTCGGCCGTCCACTCCAGCTCCCAGTACGGGCACGGCTCCTCGAAGTGCACGACGCCGTGCTGCTCCAGGAAGCGCCCGACCTCGATGGCCCGCGCCGGCGTGTAGCAGCTGTTCGCGTCGACCAGCAGCGTCGCGTCGTCGCCGAGCGCGCGGCGGACGGCGGGCACGATCGCCTCGGTGCGGCCCGGCCACTCGTCCTGATCGTGCCCGCACTCGCGCCCGACACGGAACTTGAAGGCGCGGAAGCCGTGCGCCTCCTGCAGCGCCGCGAGCCGCCGGGCCTCGTCCTCGGGCGTGATGTCGCGCTTCATGCTCGACGCGTAGGCCGGCCACCGGACCGGGCGTCGCGCCGAGCAGCTCGCAGACCGCGCGCCCCTCGAGCTTGCCGCGCAGGTCCCAGAGCGCGGTGTCGAGCCCGCCGAGCGCGCGGCACAGGTGCGAGCCCGGGAACTTGTGCTCCGCCTCCAGCACGCGGCGGCCGAGCGCCTCCGGGTCGAGCGCGTCCTGACCCAGCGCGTGCGGCGCGACCTGGCGGTGCAGGATCTGGGCGACGACGTCGGCGTGGTACGGCGCCGTCTGCCCCCAGCCCTCGGCGCCGTCGTCGGTCTCCACCCGCACGAACGCCACCCACTCGTTCGCGTACGTCTCGATGCGGCGGATCCGCACGGCGCGCCGTCAGAAGGTGATGACGTTGCGCAGCGTCGCGCCGTTGCCCGAGGCGGCGACGGCCTCGTTGATGTCCCGCAGCCCGTACGTCGCCGTCACCAGCTCGTCGAGCAGGATCGTCCCCCGGGCGTAGCGCTCGGCGATGCCGGCGACGTCCTCGCGCGGCCGGGCGCCGCCGAGCTTGGTGCCGAGGATGCGCCAGCCGTAGTGCGCGAGCAGGCACGCGTCGACCGAGATGTCGGCGCCCGTCGGCGGCATGCCGACCACCACCAGCGCGCCGCCGGGCCGCAGCAGCCCGAGCCCGCGCTCGATCGCGCGCGGCGCCCCGACGGCGGCGAACACGAAGTCGGCGCCGGCCTCGGTCTCCTCCGCGACGACCCGCTCCAGCTCCTCGCCGCGGGCGTCGACGGCGTGGGTGGCGCCGAAGCGACGCGCGATGTCGAGCTTCTCCGGCGCCGTGTCCGCCGCGATGACGGCGCCCGCGCCGGCGGCAGCGGCGGCCTGCACGACGTTGAGCCCGACCCCGCCCGCGCCGATCACGACGACCCGGTCGCCGGGCGCGACGCGGGCGCTGTGCTCGACGGCCCCGACGCCGGTCATGACCGCGCAGGCGATGACCGACGCGGTCGTGAAGCCGACGTCGTCCGGGACGGCGACGACCTGCGAGGTGTGGACGACGATCTCCTC
Organism: uncultured Actinomycetota bacterium; assembly: GCA_963767885.1. Taxonomy (GTDB): domain Bacteria; phylum Actinomycetota; class Thermoleophilia; order Gaiellales; family F1-60-MAGs149; genus CAVYFW01. Next base: position 29,009 of record CAVYFW010000020.1, on the reverse strand, counting down.
GGCGAAGGCGCCGCAGCGGATGCCCTGCCGCGCGCGCCGGCCGTCGGCGAGGCGGATCGGGCTCGTCTCGTCGAGGCGGAAGGTCGCGGTGCACAGGGTCGGCTCGCCCGCCCGGCAGCGGGCGCAGGACCCGCAGTGGCGCACGAGGCTGACCACGACCCGGTCGCCCGGGCGCACGCCGTCGACTCCGGGGCCGACCTCCTCCACGGTCCCGGCCGCCTCGTGCCCGAGCACGACCGGGACGTCACCGCCCCAGGCGCCGTTGAGCGCCGCGATGTCGCTGTGGCAGACGGCGCACGCGCGGACCGCCACCCGCACCTCGTCCTGCTGCGGCGGATCGAGCGCGATCTCCTCCACGGAGAGCGGCTCCCCGAAGGCGTGGCAGACGGCGGCGAGCGTCATCGCCGCGCAGCGTAGCTAGCCCATCTCCATCTCGACGGGCAGGCCGGCCTGGCCCATCCGGCGCAGGTGCCGGACGTGCGAGCCGAGGGCGGCTGCGAGGGAGTCGTGGACGGTGTAGCGGATGCCGTGCTCGGCCGCCTTGCGCCGCACGATGGACGAGATGTGCGGGTAGTGCACGTGCGGGACGCGCGGGAACAGGTGGTGCTCGATCTGGTAGTTGAGCCCGCCCAGGAACCACGTCAGGAAGCGGTTGCGGGGGCAGAAGTTGACGGTCGACTCGATCTCGTGCACGGCCCAGATGCGCCGCTCCGCCGCCAGCTCCTCGGGCGTCGTGAACGTCGCCTCCTCCACGCAGTGCGCGAGCTGGAACGTGACGGCGACGACGACGCCGGTGACGCACGAGACGCCGACGATCGCGACCAGCACGACCCACCACGGATACACGAGCAGGGGGATGGCGACGATCCAGGCGAGGAAGATGACCTTGCCGGCCACGTACCCGAAGAGCGTCCAGCCGCGCGGGCGACGCACGTTGCTCTGGCCGACGCGGCCGCTGATGAGCGCGCGGTAGTCGCCCGTGAACTGCATGCGCAGCGTGAACAGGCCGTACAGCCCCCAGATGTAGATGAACTGCAGGCGGTACCACGGCCGGCGCTCGTGCTCGGGCAGGAGGCGCAGGAACGGCTCCTGGTCGATGTCGTCGTCGTAGCCGGCGACGTTCGTGTACGTGTGGTGCGCGACGTTGTGCTTGACCCGCCAGACGTAGCTGGAGTACCCGAGCAGCGCGTCGGAGCTCCAGCCGACGAGGTGGTCGTAGCGGCGCCGCCCGAAGTACGCGCCGTGGTTGGCGTCGTGCTGGACGCTGAACGCCGTCAGCATGGCGCCGAACGCGAGCACGCCGAGCGCGAGCACGCCGACCACCAGGCCGGGGCTGGCGAAGATGAGCACCGACCACGCGGCGAGCATGAGCCCGATCGCGATGGGCGCCTTCTGGTAGAGCGCGAAGCGCCCCCGCCGGCCGACCTTCGTCGCCCGCGAGGTAGGCGTCCACCTCGAGCCGCGTCTCGTTGATGAAGTCGCCGCCGTTGTCGAACCGGACCTTCGGCCGTGCCGCCTGGACGCTCAACGCCGTGCGCCCTGATCGCGGGCAGGCCGGCGCGCCACGCGCGCCCGATCGATCTGTCCCTCCATGCCGTCCCTTCGCTTCGCCCGTGACCCCATGTCACGGAGCCGATCGCGGGACGCGCACCGAGCGAGCGCACACGCCGATCGTCGAACCGCGCCAGATTTTACGCCACGCGTGCGTGCGTGTTGTTAATCTCGTGACGGCGATCCGCCGCATCACGCGGCGGGCTTCGTCGCCTGCAGCGTATAGGTGCACGGGAGCCGGCGCGGCCGGTCCCTGAGCCGCCACTCGTGCCCATCGCGCTCCATCGCGCCGGGCAGCGCCTCCCAGGGCACCGAGTCGTGCTCCTCGAGCATGGTCAGCACGAGGCCGCGGTCGAGGAGCGCGGTGACGATCTCGCCGAGGCCGTGGTTCCAGGAGTGCGTGACGGTGTTGGTGAAGACGTGGTCGGTCTCGACGTACGTGCCCTCGTCGACGTCGACGAAGGCCTCCGCGTGCTCGAAGTAGGACGCCTCGATCGCGATCAGCCCGTCCGTGCGCTCGTAGTCGAGCGACCACAGCACGGGGTGGCCCTCGCGCAGGAAGAGCCGGCCGCCGGGGCGCAGGAGCCCCTCGACGACGCCCGCCCAGCGCCGGACGTCGGGCAGCCAGCAGAGGGCGCCGATGCCGGTGAAGACGAGGTCGAAGCGCTCGCCTCCGAGCACCTCGACGGCGTCGTAGACGTTGCCCTGGACGAACGTCGCGTCGGCGTTGGCGGACGCGGCGAGGCGGGTGGCCTCGGCGACGGCGGCCTCGGAGAAGTCGAGGCCCGTCATGCGCGCGCCGAGCCGGGCCAGCGAGACGGTGTCCGTGCCGATGTGGCACTGCAGGTGCACGCCGTCGAGCCCGCGCAGCTCGCCGAGGCGCGGCAGGTCGAAGCGGACGACCTCGCTCAGGTGCTCCGGGTCCTCGGCGAACCGCGCCACGGCGTAGCCGGGCGAGGCCGCGTGGACGGGCGCGGCCTCGTCCCAGCTCGCGAGGTTGAGCGCGAACGAGGTCTCGTGATCGGGGTTCCCGGCGGACGGCGGCTCGGCCATGCCGGGATGATGACGGAGCCGGGCTATCCCTCCGGCGCCGGCGCCGACGTGTCGGTCTGCCAGAGGCCGAACTCGTTGCCCTGGTCGTCCTTGCAGACGGCGAACCAGCCCATCGCGGGCACCGGCATCGCGTCGCCGGCCTCGCCGCCGAGCTCGCGGACGCGGGCCACGCCGGCGTTGATGTCGTCGGTGTCGAAGTACGAGCGGAGCCCGCGCTTGCCCGGCTCCATGTTGGTGAGCGCGCCGCCCTGGTCGTCCGCGAGACGGGCCATGTCGTACTCGAACGGGCCGGGGAAGGACTCGAACTGCCAGCCGAACAGCCCGCCCCAGAACGCGCGTCCGGCGGCGGTGTCGTCGACGGGGATCTCGACGTGCACGATCTTGCCTGCCATGGGTCCTCCTGGCGACGTGGGGACGTCGTGATCCTAGCCCCGGACCAGCGGCCGCCAGGAGCGCAGCAACACTTAAGCGTTTACCTAAGTATCTGCTACCGTCCCCGCGATGCCCGACGACGCCCAGCTGCTCGACCGCACGTTCCAGGCGCTGGCCGACCCCACCCGGCGCTCGATCGTCGTCCGCCTGACGCAGGGGCCGGCCTCCGTCAGCGAGCTCGCGGCGCCGCTGCGGATGTCGCTGCCGGCGGTGGTGCAGCACCTCGACGTGCTGCAGCGCTGCGGGCTCGTCAGCTCGAAGAAGGTCGGCCGGGTGCGGACGTGCCGGCTCGAGCCCGCGCCGATGCGCTCGGTCGAGCAGTGGATCGCGCAGCATCGCGACGCCTGGGAGCAGCGGTTCGACCGGCTCGGCGACGTCCTCGACGCCACCTACGGAGGCCCCGGATGACCGTCACGCACGCCCACTTCACCATCGAGCGCGACTACCCCTGGACGCCCGCGCAGACCTTCAGCGCGTTCGCCGATCCACGCCTGAAGCGGCAGTGGTTCGGCCGGCCGGACGGCGACCCGGACGCGGCCTGGGAGCTCGACTTCCGGATCGGCGGCGAGGAGCTCAACCGCGGCCCGGGCCCCGGCGGCGTGCCCGTCGTCTTCCGCAGCCGCTACCACGACATCGTCCCGGACGAGCGCATCGTGTACGCCTACGACCTGGAGCTCGACGGGCGCCTCGTCTCGGTCTCGCTGGCGACGATCCAGCTGCACCCCGACGGCAGCGGCACGCGGCTCGTGTTCACGGAGCACGGCGCCTTCCTCGACGGGCTCGACGACCCGTCGGCCCGCGAGCACGGCACGGGCAAGCTCGTCGAGGCCATGGAGCGCGTGCTGCGCGCGGAGCTCGGCGCATGACGCTGACGCTGTACGAGCACCCCTTCGCGGCCTACTGCTGGAAGGCGCTGATCGCCCTCTACGAGCGGGAGGTGCCGTTCGAGCGCCACCATGTCGGCGACGAGGCCGACCGCGCGCGCCTCGCCGAGCTCTGGCCGCCCGCCAGCATCCCGGTGCTCGTCGACGACGCGGCGGGGCTCGTGCTCGGCGGAGTCGACGACGATCGTGGAGTACCTGGACGGCTTCGGCGACGCCCCGCCGCTGATCCCTGCCGACCCGGCCGCGGCGCTGCAGGCCCGCCTCTGGGACCGCGTGCTCGACGGGCAGGTGGCGACGCCGATGCAGAAGATCGTCGGCGACAGCCTGCGTCCCGAGGGCCGGCGCGATCCCGAGGGCGTCGCGCAGGCCCACGCGCAGCTCGACGCGTCGTACGCCCTGCTCGACGACCACCTCGCGGACCTGCCGTGGGCGGCAGGCGATGCGTTCACCCTGGCCGACTGCGCCGCGGCGCCGGCGCTCCACTACGCCCGCGTCGTGCACCGCTGGGACGAGCCCGGCGCTGCCGCACCTGACGCGCTACGTCGCGGCGCTGCTGGCGCGGCCGTCGGTGGCGCGCGTGATCGACGAGGCGCGCCCCTACCGCGAGGTCTTCCCGCTGCCGTGGCCGGACTGGGTGGACTGACCGCCGCGTAGCACCTCCACGGCGCACGCCCGCGCCTCCGCCGGGGCGAGCGCACGGCCGCCGGCCAGGGCCGCCGCGAAGGCGTCGGCGCCGAGCGCCCGGGCAGTCAGCGCAACGGTCTGCTCGTGGATCCGCTGCTCGAGCGGCTCGAGCGTGATGCCGACCGTCGCCGCCGCCGTCTCCGCCGCCCCCAGCAGCGTCGCCGCCCCTTCGTGGTCGCCGAGCCCCGCGAGCGCCGCGGCGAGCCCCTCCAGCCCGTACGCGACCGCCTCCGTGTAGCGCAGCTCCTCGGCCAGCGCGACGCCCTCGTCGAAGCGCCGCAGGGCGTCGGCGTGGCGGCCCTGCAGGAGCGCCGCGAGCCCGAGGTTGCTGAGCGGGACCGGCAGCTCGTGCGGCCGGCCCAGGCGGCGGAAGACGTCGACCGACTCCTCGAACAGCGGCAGCGCCGCGGCGGCGTCGCCGCGGGCCAGCAGCGCGCTGGCCAGGTTGTTGAGCGCGCTCGCGAGCCCGCGCTCGTCGCCGATCGTGCGGAAGCAGGCGATGCTCTCCCCGAGCAGCGGGATGCCGGCGTCCAGGTCGCCCTGGTTGCCGAGCGCCGTGCCGAGCCGCTGCAGCGACCACGCCACGCCGCGCTCGTCGCCGACGGAGCGGTACAGATCGAGCGCCCGCTCGGCCGCGTGCCGCATCGCCGCGTAGTCGCCGAGGCTGTGGGCCACGAGGGTGTCGCCGGCGAGAGCGGACGCCCGCAGGGGTGCCGGTGCGTCGTCCGCGTGGGCGAGCGCCGCCGCGAGGCGCAGCTGCCCCTCGCGCAGGTGGCCGCGGACGACCCAGTAGCGCGCCAGGGCCGCGACGAGTCGCAGCTCGAGGTCGACGGCGCCCGCGTCGTGGCTCCAGGTGACGGCGGCGCGGAGGTTGTCGTGGTCATCGTCGAGCAGCGGCAGCGTCGTCGCGTCGACGGCCGACGCCTCGGCGGCGCGCTCGGCCACCCCCGCGAAGTGGTCGGCGTGCCGGCGGCGCGCGGCGTCGGCGTCCGGGCCGGCGGCGAGCCGCTCGAGCGCGTACTCGCGCACCGTCTCCAGCATCGCGAAGCGCGGGCCGCCGTCGGCGCCCGGGCGCTCCAGCAGCAGGCTGCGGCTCGCGAGCGTCGCGAGCTCGTCGCGCCGGGCACCGCAGATGGCCGCCGCCGCCGCGGGCGTGCAGCCGCCGTTGAACACCGCCAGCAGCGCGAACAGCGCCTGCTCGGCCGGCGCGAGCAGGTCGTGGCTCCAGTCGATCGTGGCCCGCAGCGTGCGCTGGCGCTCCGGCAGGTCGCGCGCGCCGCCGGTCGCGAGCTCGATCGCCCCGGGCAGCAGCGCCAGCAGCTCGGCGGCGGCGTACTCGCGCGTGCGGGCCGCGGCGAGCTCCAGCGCGAGCGGCAGCCGGTCCAGCCGCCGGCAGATCTCCTCCACCTCGGGCGAGGCCGCGTCGGGGCGGCGGAAGCGGGGCGCGACGGCGGCGGCCCGGGCCGTGAAGAGCGCGATCGCGTCGTCCAGCGGCAGGGGCCCGAGGCGCTCCTCGCGTTCGCCACGGAGCCGGAGCGGCGACTGGCTCGTGGCCAGCACGGCGAGACCCGGCGCGGCGTTCAGCAGGTCGGCCACGACGGGCGCGGCCTCGTCGACGACCTCGAAGTTGTCGAGCAGGAGCAGCAGCCGGCGATCGCCGACGACGTGCAGCAGCGTCTCCGCCAGCGGCCGCTCCCCGTGCTCCTCGACGCCGAGCGCGTGGGCGATCGTGGACGGGACGAGCGCGGGCTCCCGCAGGTGCGCCAGGTCGACGAAGAACACGCCGTCCGGGTACGCGTCGGCGAGCCCGTGGGCCACCGCGAGCGCGAGGCGGGTCTTGCCCGTGCCGCCCGGTCCCGTCAGCGTCACCAGCCGGGCGTCGCCGCGGCGGAGCGTGGCGTCGAGCTCCGCGCGCTCGGACGCCCGGCCGACGAGGCCGGTCGGCGGCGCGGGCAGGTGCCGTCGCGCGCGCAGCTCGGGCGGCTCGACCGCGAGGCCGGGGTCGTGCTCCAGGATCGCGCGCTGCAGCTCCCGAGCTCGGGCCCGGGATCGAGGCCGGCGCCGTCGCGGAGCGCCCGGCGCGCGCGCTGGTAGACCTCCAGCGCCTCCGACTGCCGGCCCGCCCGGTACAGGGCGAGCATGAGCTGGCCCTGCAGCCGTTCGCGCAGCGGCTCGGCACGCCCGAGCGCCTCCAGCTCGCCGATCAGCTCGTGGTGCCGGGCCAGCGCGAGGTCGGCGTCGATGCGATCCTCGCGGGCGGCCGCGAGCAGCTCCTCGAGCCGGGCGATCGCGGGCCCCGACGCGAGCTGGTCGGCGATGTCGTCGAAGGGGCGCCCGCGCTGCAGCGCCAGCGCCTCGCGCCACGTCGCCGCGGCCGCCATCGCGTCGCCCGCCGCGAGCTGCCGCCGCGCCTCGGCGAGCGCCCGCTCGAAGCGCACCACGTCGATGGCGTCGGCCGGCGCGTCCAGGCGGTAGCCGCCGGGCACCGTGGCGATCAGCTCGCGCCCGAGCAGCCCGCGCAGCGCCAGGACCTGGCCCTGCAGCGCCTTCGCGGCGGTCGGCGGCGGCCGCTCGCCCCACAGGGCCTCGAACAGCGCATCGCTGGAGACGGCACGGTTCGCGTCGAGCAGCAGGCGGCACAGCAGGACGCGCTGCCGTCGCGACGTGATCGGCAGCGGCTCGCCGCCGTCGCGCACCTCCAGCGGCCCGAGCACGCGGAACTCCGTCACTCCCCCTCTCCGCGGCTGCGGTCGCGCCGTCGCGTTACCGGCGCATTACCTGCGGTCTCCAACCTGCGGAGCGTACCGACCACTCCACGACTGGAGGAGACCATGGGAACCAACCGAGCCATCGCCGCGATCCGCGTCAACGGCGCCACCGTCATCGTGCTGGGCGCGCTGGCCGCCCTGCTGCTGCTCGCGGCGGTCGTCGCCGCGGGCACGCATGGCGGCTCGCGTTCCGCGGGCGGCGCGAGCGGCGGCGTCCTCAACCAGGTACGCGAGGCGGGCGGCATGCCCGGCGGCGTCCTCGGCGACCGGACGGGCGCGCGCGGCCAGCGTCCGCGTCCGTGGCGGCTCCCCCGGCGGCGTGCTCGGGGACCGCAAGCCCGCCCTCGGCCGCCGGTTGCGGACGGGCGCGCAGTGAGGGCGTCCCTGACGGCGCTGGTGCTCGGTGTGCTCGCCCTGGCGGCTCCGGCCGCCGGGGCGGCGCCGGCCCCGCCGCCGGAGCTGTGGTCGTTCGCGGCGGCGCTGCCCGTCGCATCAGCCGGACACGGTCGGCGCGGACCTGGTGCGCCAGCGCGAGGCGCTCTGCACACCGGACCGCGGCAAGCCGCCGGCGCTCGCCGCGGCCCTCCGCACGTCGCGCGCGTTCGTCGTCGCGGCCGTCGGGCGGAACGCCGTGGAGGCCTTCGAGAAGAGTCCGTCCGCGCGGTCGGCCGCCTCGGCGCGGGCCGCGGCCGTCGCGCTGTTCGCCCGCGGCCGTGCCGTCGGCGCCCTGCTCGCGCTGCTGCGGCTGCACGACCTCGCGCCGCAGGACCCGTCGACCCTCTCCAGCATCTCGGCCGCGCTGAACCTGCTCGGCCATCCACGCGAGTCGCTCGCGGTCGCGCGGGCGGCGGACGCGATGCGGGCGGCGCCGGCGGCGGCCATGGGCATCAGCGGCCAGGCGATGCTGCGCTCGAACGAGGGCCAGGCGCTGGTCGGCATCGGCCGCTACGCCGCCGCCGAGCGCACGCTGCGCGAGGCGGTGCGGCTCGCGCCGGAGCTCTCCGAGGCCAAGGTCAACCTCGCCGTCGCGCTGCTGTGCCAGGGCGAGGACGAGGAGGCCGTGCGCTTCTACCGCCTCGGGCGCTACCGGCGGCCGTACGGGCTCGTCGAGCAGACGGAGGACCCGCAGCACCCGTCCGTGCCGGTCGACGGCGAGATCTACGACCTCTCGCGGGGCGTCGACGGCATGTTCCCCGCCATCCGCATCCCGTCGAGCTGGGTCGACCTGGCCCGCGGACCCAGCAACCCCGGCAACGCCGATCTCGCGGCGGCGGACAGCGGCTGGTCGACGCGGCTGGCGCAGTTCCAGCAGCTCGACCGCGACCTGAGCGCCCGCATCGACTGGCAGCACATGCCCCCGCTGACCTTCCAGCGGTTCGCCCGGCTGATGGCGGCCATCTACGGCGCGCGCTTCCAGCCCGACATCAAGCCGCTCGACGACCACGCGTGGAGCGTGCACGCCGAGCTGCAGCTGCTCTACCACGACTACTACAGCCCGGGCGGCCGCAGCAAGCTGACCGACCTCTGGGACGCACGGCCGACGTGGCCCGAGTGCCGCCAGTCGACGGCCGCCTGCAACGCCCGCTGGCAGCGCGAGTGCTCCGACCTCAACGCGACGACGCACGCGCGCTGGCTGCCCGTGGCGCAGGAGTTCGACCGCTCGCTGCGGGCGGTCTACGCCGCGCGCTACCGCCGCGAGACGGCGCTCGCCGCCAACATCGCCGACCCGCAGCTGCGCCAGCTCGCGCTCGTCCGCATCGAGGGCAACCAGACCGAGTACCGCCAGCTGATCTCCGAGCTCGGCTTCTGGGCCAGCTGGCTCGGCGACGCCGGGTGCCCCGCCAGCCCCACCGGCGAGGCCGTCAAGACCGACGACGGCTTCCAGCAGGAGCCCGACGGCGGCTGCGCACCGTTCCTCAAGGGCGTCAAGTTCGCGGTCAAGCTCGGCCCGTACCTGAAGCTCGGCGCCAACTGCGAGCAGGTGACCCTCGAGGTCGCCGGCAAGGGCGACTTCCTGTGGATCGGCCCGTTCGCCGAGGGTGCGTTCGACTTCAAGCACGGGACGGCGACGGTGTTCGCCGGCGTCAAGGCGGCGGCCAAGATCCCCGAGACGAACGTCGGCGTGTCGGCGAAGGAGGGCGTGTACGCGACCTTCGGCGCCTCCGGCCTGCGCGACGTCGGGATGCGCGTGTCGACCACCGGCTCGTTCGGCCTCGCCAGCGGTCCGACGGTCGACCTCAAGGGCCCGTCGTTCCAGATCAGCTTCGTCTCCCAGACGATCGACCTCTAGGAGCACCCACGGTGCATCGCCACACGTCGTGGGGCCGTGCCGCCCTCGCCGCCGTCCTCGTGACGGCGGCGGGCGCGCTCGGCCTCGCCGCCACCCCGCCGCCGGCCGCCGCCGGCACCTTCACCCTCACCCTGACCGGCCCCCCGGCGCCGCCGCAGGTCGGCCAGCCCATGGTGCTCCAGGCGACGGGCACCATGCCGCCGGAGGACGTCGCCTTCCCCTACTTCATGATCGTCGCGGCGATCTCCCGCTCGGTCCTGCCCACCTGCCCGGCCGGGTACTGGGACGGCGTCCAGATCGCCAACAGCACCGGCGGCGGGGTCATCGACCTGAGCCGGGCGATCCGCGCCGACCCCACGGGAGCGTGGTCGAACCCGATCGGCCTCACGCCATGGCTGCCGGGCTCGTACAACATCTGCGCCTACGTCGGCGACGGCGCGGACACGACCCTCGCCGGCGCCACGTACGCCCTCGACGTGCCGGCGCCCGCGGTGCGGCCGATCAACGCCGGCCTGCCGCGGGTGCTGCGCACGGGCGCGACGGCGACCTGCCAGCCGGGCCGCTGGAGCGGCGCGCCGACGCGCTACGCCTACGCGTGGCTGGTGGACGGCGTGCCGCGGCGCGGCGCAGCGGGCCGCACGCTGCGCGTCGGTCGGGCGCTGGCGGGGCACGCGCTGCGCTGCCGCGTCACGGCGACAAACCGGGCCGGGACGGCGACGGCAACGAGCCGGGCGGTGCGGGTCTGACCGCATCCACCGCCGCGATCCGTCCGTCCCGGGTGACCCGTTCCAGGATCCGCCCGGGAACGGGCATGTGCGACAGGCGCCAGACGTCTCGCCCGTCGTACGGCCACGCGTAGATGGGCCGCCCGTTGCGGACGAGATCGAGCAGGCCGGGCTCCCGGAGCGTCGCGGCCGACCACTCGTACAGGCGCTGCAGGCGCGGCGCGATGACGGCGTAGTCGAGCAGGCGGCCCAGGCGGTGCTCGTCGAGCAGGTAGCCCCGCACGTCCCCGGCGAGCGGGTAGCGATCGGGCAGCACGCGGCCGAGCGAGAGGAAGGCGCCCGCCATCCCGAGCCGGGGGTCGCCGAGCAGCGGCCCCAGTGGCGCGCAGCGGCCGAGCGCGAGGCGCGGCGCGGCGACCAGCGCGTGCGCGTAGAGGACGCGTAGCAGCGCGACGTTCATGAAGAACCGCTCGGGCGCGTCCTCGTCCTCGGCGAGCTGCCGGTGCTCCAGGTAGGCGCTGACGATGCTCGCGTTGTGCGCGCAGTACCAGGTGCGTGCGGTCGGCCGCGCGATGAACCCCAGCCACAGCCCGACCGCCTGCGAGGACGGATGGCCCGGCCGACCGCCGACCAGCGCGACGCTCTCGCAGCCGTCCCGCAGCAGACGCTCGTTGACGGCCCGCCACCAGACGCTGCCGGGCGGCGACGCATCCAGCGCGTTGAGCACCCCGCGCTGCGCCTGCCAGCGCATGAACGAGAGCGCGGCGCGGCGGTATGGCAGGTGGTCGGGCGCCCGGCCGTCCGGCCCGTGGTAGGTGCGCTCGAGCAGCGCGAGGCGCCGCGCCGGATCGTCGCGAACGGCGGCGACCTGCGCCCCGGCCCAGCTCGCCGCGCTTCCGTCGTGGACTATGGCGCTGTGGTGATCGTCTACGCGGACGTGCAGTCCCGCCTCCGCAACCAGTCCGCGGAACGCTAGGCGATCCCGCGCTGGCGACCTAACCGCGAGCCGCGGGCGGCGTCTCCGAGACCGCGGTGACGTCCGGGCTCGCGCCCGACTCGCCGCCAGTGCCAGGAGCGGCCTCGCCGTCCTGACCGCCGCTCGCTTCCGTGGTCCACGCGCGCGTGGACGAGGCGTCGGTTGGGATAGGCTCGCACACCCCGCGACCGATCGGAGACGACGATGGACCGCCTCGCCCACGCCCAGCGCTACTTCGACGGGTGGAACGCGCACGACGCAGAGGCCATCGCGGCGACGTTCGCGTCCGGACGGCACCTACACCGACCCGCTCGTCCAGCGTCTCGACCCCGACGCGACGGGCGCGTACGCGGTGGGCCTCGCCGCCGCCTTCCCGGACCTGCGCTTCGAGCTCGTCAGCGCGTCGCTGACGGACGATGGAGCGGTCGCCGCGCAGTGGATCATGCGCGGCACCAACAGCGGACCGTTCAACGGCCTGCCACCGACCGGCCGCGAGATCGCGCTGCCCGGCGCCGACTTCATCACGTTCGCCGACGACGGGACGGGCATCGCCACGGTCACGGGCTACTTCGACGGGGGTGGCGTCCCGCGCGACCTCGGCCTCGACGTCATCGTGCAGCCGTCCACGATCGGCCCCTGGACGTTCGGCATCGCGTCACGCGCGTCGGCCGGTCGCGATGCCGCCCCGGGCGCGATCAGCCTGACCTTCCTCGAGGCGCGCAGCGATGAGGAGGTCGACGAGGTCCGCCACCGCTCGCGCGACATCGTGCACGACATGCTGAAGGTGCCCGGCTTCCTGTCGTTCGTCGGCGTGACCGTCGGGCGGCGCATGTACACCATGAGCGCCTGGGAGAGCCCCGAGGCAGCGCGCGCCATCCGCAGCGACGCGGGCCACCGCGAGGCCGTCGCGCAGATGTTCGGACCGCGGCTCGCCTCCGGCGGGCAGACCGGGATCTGGGCGCCGTGGCGTCTCAACGAGCCGATGGTGCGGTGCACGGCGTGCGAGCGGATGGTGCACGCGGCCGACGCCTGTTCCTGCGGCGCGGCGCTGCCCGCCCCGCCGGCGTTCTGACTGGCCACGTCGCCGGCCGTCGTACTTCTCTGCAACGGCGCCGCGGCTCAACACGGACGCGCCGTGGCCGCCCGGGCGCAGATGCTTGCGCGGCGTCGCTCGATGGGCGAAGCGGATCACGAGGAGCGCTCGCATGCCCGTTGTGGAGTACGAGCCCCGGATTCCCTTCCCGGGAGTGCTCGACAACGCCGGCCAATGCGGCGTTGGGCACCAGGGAAGCGAACCGAGACGTCCTCGCATTCGAGCTCACGGAGCTCGCTCCGGAGGTGCAGGAAATCGCTCGACGCCCTCGCAGCCTTGAAGGAGCAGGGCCTGATCACCGAGGAGGAGTTCACGGTGAAGAAGCAGCAGATCCTCGGCATCTAGCCGAGCTGCTCCTCGACCAAACGCACACGCGAACGGCCGCGCCTCGATTGGCGGGCCGACGCGATCCCCCGCCGGCCGCCCGCGCGTTGCGCTGCCGCCGGCGGGGCGGTGCTAGACGCCGAGCTCGCGCAGGTACGCCCGGCTGGCCGCCTGGTCGCGCGCGGGGTCGGCCAGGGTCTCGCCCGGCCGGCCGTAGCGATCCTGCTCGACCACCAGCCAGCCGTGGTAGTCGTGCTCCCGCAGGGCGTCCATCACGGCGGCGACGTCGACGCCACCCGTTCCGAGGCGGCAGAACACGCCGCGCCGCCACGCCTCCTCCAGCCCGAGCCCGCGCTCGCGGATCTCCGCCATCACGTCGAGGTCGACGTCCTTCAGGTGGACGTGGTTGATCAGGTCGCCGTGGCGCTCGAGGAGGGCGAGCGCATCGCCGCCGCCGAACGCGGAGTGGCCCGTGTCCAGGCAGACCCCGAGGAGCGTGGGGTCGAGGCGCGCAGCGAGGCGCTCGACCTCGGCGCCGGTCTCGACGTACGTGCCCGCGTGGTAGTGGAACGAGGGCACGTAGCCCCGGGCACGGCAGCGCTCGGCCGCGCGGTGCGCGCTGTCGACGAGGAGGTCGAACCGCGCATCGTCGAGCCAGGTCGACGGCTCCTGGTCGATGCGGCCGGCGTGCTGCATGCCGGTCGGGCTCGCAGAAGGCATCGGAGAGCAGGATCGACGGCCTGGCCGCGGCGTCGGTGGCCGCGTCGAGTCCGTCCAGTACGGCGTCGAGCGTCGCGAGGTCCTCGTCGACGTGCTCGCTGCGCGACATGCGCAGCGGCAGGAACGAGCCCGCCAGCGCCAGGCCGTGGCGGTCGAGCCGCGCCCGCAGCGCCGCGCCGCGGCCGAGATAGCCCGGCGGCCCGAGCTCGGTGCCGACGTAGCCGGCGCCGGCGATGGCGGCCAGGAGCTCGTCCGGGTCGGGCAGGCCCGCGTCGCCGGCCGTGAGCTCGAAGACGCCGTAGGAGACCGGCGCGTTGGCGACGCGCACGTCAGGCCGCCTGCTCGGGTACCAGCACGATCTTGCCGGCGCGGCCCGCGCGCAGCTCGGCCAGCGCCTCGTCGATCGCGTCGAGCGGCAGCTCGTGGGTCACCAGGCGATCGACCGGGAGCCGCGGGTCGCCGAGCAGCCGGTGCGCCGTCGCCGCCTGGTGGAAGCCGCCGGCGGTGCCCTGGATCGTGATCGTCCCGTCGACCACGCGCGCGACGTCGATCGCCGGCCGCGCCGACGCGTCGTAGCCGACACAGAGGATGCGGCCGCCGTGGTCGACGAGGCTGACGGCGCGGTCGAGCAGGAAGCCGGTGGCGTCGACCACCAGCGACGGCGGCGCGCTCGCACCCGTTGCCCGCAGGTAGCCGGCCACGTCGGCGTCGGATGGCTCGAGCACGTGCGTCGCACCGCAGGAGCGGGCGAGCTCCCGGCGGAAGGCGTGCGGCTCGACGACCACGAGCGGCGAGACGCCGAGCAGGTGCAGCACCGCGCAGAACAGCAGGCCAATCGGGCCGCCGCCGAGCACGACGGCGCTCTCGCCGGCCCGCGGCGCGAGGCGGCCGACGCCTGCGAGCGCGACGCCAAGCGGCTCGTTGAGGGCGGCCCGGGCCCAGGAGAGCGCCTCGGTCATGGGCAGCAGCGCCCAGCCGGGCACCTCGACGACGGCTGCCATCCCGCCGTCGCAGCTGATGCCGAGGTGCACCTGGCCCGGGCACCCCTCGGGCTGGCCACGCAGGCAGCGCGGGCAGGTGCCGCAACCGCGCGCCGGGTCGATGACGACCCGGTCGCCGGGGCGCACGTGCGCGACCTCCTCGCCCACGGCGCGCACCCGGCCGGCGAACTCGTGGCCGAGGATGATGCCCTCGGTCGCCGGGTGCCGCTGCGGCTGGGAGAGGATCAGCAGGTCGGAGCCGCAGATGCCGATCGCGGCGACCTCGACGAGGGCGGCGTCGCGGGCGGGCTGCTCCGGCTCCGGCCGCTCGACGAGGACGTGGCGGCCGTCGCCGACGAACGTGACCGCGCGCATCGCACCCGCCTCCTCTCCATCCACACGTAGCGCTTGACACGAATCGCGCCCGGAGCATAGAGTCCCGGCTGAAACGTTTCAAGACTGCGTTGAAACGTTCCAAAGAGGGCGAGCAGCGGGAGGAGGCGGTAGGTGCGCATCGGCGTCTTCGACGACGGGCTGGCCGGGCTCGACCGGCGCGGCGCCTTCGCCTGGTGCGCCGAGCGCGGCCTGGCCGCCATCGAGATGGGCGTCGGCGGCTGGGGCCTCGCCCGCAACCTGCCGCTCGACGCGCTGCTCCGCGACGCGGCGGCGCGCGACGCCCTCCTCGGCGAGCTGCGCGAGCACGGCCTCGCCCTCTCCTGCGTCAACGCGGCCGGCAATCCGCTGCACCCCGACGCGGCCGTCGGCGACGACCACCGCGCGCGCCTGCGCGGCGCCGTCGAGCTGGCCGCGACGCTCGGCGTGACCCGGGTGGTGACCATGAGCGGCTGCCCGGCAGGCCCCGGCGGCGGGGCCATCGGCGTCTTCGCCGTCCTGGCCGCTCAACGCGGACCACGAGGACCTGCTGCGCTGGCAGTGGCGCGAAGCCGTCGAGCCCTTCTGGCGCGAGACGTCGCGCTGGGCGGCCGCAGTCGCGCCGGCGGTCCGCATCTGCCTGGAGCTGCATCCCGGCTGCTGGGCGTTCAACCCGCAGACCTTCCTCGACCTGCGCACCGCGACCGGCCCGAACGTGATGGTGAACCTCGACCCGAGCCACTTCTGGTGGCAGGGCATCGACCCCGAGGCCGCGATCGACGCCCTCACGGGCCACATCGGCTTCGCCCACGCCAAGGACACCCTGCTCTTCCCCGATCGCATCCGCGCCCGCGGCGTCTTCGACGTGCGCCACCCCGTCGACCCCGCGACCGCACCATGGACCTTCGCCGCCGTCGGTCGCGGCCACGCCGACGAGACCTGGGCGGCGCTGATCGAGGCGCTCCGCCGGGCCGGCCACGACGGCGACCTGTCCATCGAGCACGAGGATCCCACGCTGGATGCGACGGCCGGCCTCGAGCACTCCCTGGCGACCCTGCGACGGGTGCTGCGAGAGGGATGAGCGGGTGCGTGTGACCATGGTCGACGTCGCCCGTCAGGCCGGGGTGTCCGTGGGCACGGTGTCCAACGTCGTGCGGGGCCAGGTGCCCGTGTCGGAGACGACCCGGCAGCGCGTGCTGGCGGCCATCGCCGATCTCGGCTACCGGCACAACGAGGTGGCGCGCGCCCTGCGCCGGCGAGCCACGCAGACCCTCGGCGTGGTCATTCCCGATCCGCTCAACCCCTTCTTCGCGGCCGTCGCCCAGCAGGTCGAGCGCCGGGCCCGTCGCGACGGCTACGCCGTGCTGCTCGCCGACACCGACCTCGATCCGGAGACCGAGGCCGCGCAGGTGCGGGCGCTGGTGGAGCGCCGCGTCGACGGGGTCGTGTTCCCCGGCGTGACCGAGGGCTCGACGATCCCGGCCGAGCTGCTCGAGCGCGGCATCCCGGTCGTGACCGCCTCCTTCCACGTCGAGGACGCCCGCATCGGCGTCGTCGAGATCGACGAGGAGGCGGCGATGGAGGGGGTCGTCGAGCACCTCGTCGATCTCGGCCACGAGCGCGTCGCCTTCGCCTACTCCGGCCGACGCGACGAGGAGATCGACCGTCGCCCGCGTGCCCTGAGGACGGCCCTCGAGCGCCGCGGCCTGAGGCTCGTCGAGCGCGACGACAGTCCGACGGCGATCTGCTGCACGAACGACGTCACCGCCCTGGCGCTGCTCGACGAGCTGGCCCGCGGCGGCCGGCGGGTGCCCGAGGACGTGTCGGTGGTCGGCTTCGACGACATCCCGCTGGCCGGGCACGCACTGGTCGGCCTCACGACCGTGCGGCAGGACGCCGAGCGCATCGGCGTGCGGTCGGCGGAGCTGCTGCTGGCCGCGATCGCCGAGGGCCGCCCGGTCGCCGCCCGCGAGGTCGCGCCATCGCAGCTCGTGGTGCGGCGCACGACCGGACGCGCGGCAGGAAGCGCGCCGTGACCTCCGTCTCGTACCGCGGCATCGAGAAGCGATTCGACGACGTCGTGGCGCTGCACGCGCTCGACCTCGAGGTGCCCGACGGCGCCTTCCTCGTGCTGCTGGGGCCGTCCGGCTGCGGCAAGACGACCGCGCTGCGGGTGCTCGCGGGGCTCGAGCTGCCGACGGCGGGGCGGGTGCTGATCGGCGAGCGGGACGTCACCCGACTGCAGCCGCGCGACCGCGACGTCGCCATGGTCTTCCAGAGCTACGCCCTCTACCCGCACATGACGGTGGAGGAGAACATCGCCTACCCGCTGCGGGTGCGCCGCGTGCCGACGGCCGAGCGGGCGCGGGCGGTGCAGCAGGTCGCGGTGGCGCTCGAGATCGAACACCTGCTTGAAGCGCCGCCCGCGCCAGCTCTCGGGTGGGCAGCGGCAGCGGATCGCGCTCGCCCGCGCCATCGTGCGCCAGCCGTCGGCGTTCCTGATGGACGAGCCGCTGTCGAACCTGGACGCCCGCCTGCGGCTGACGATGCGCGGCGAGATCAAGCGCCTGCAGCACCGGCTCGGCACGACCACGCTCTACGTCACGCACGACCAGGCCGAGGCGCTGACGATGGCCGACCTCGTCGCCGTCATGCGCGAGGGCGTGCTGCAGCAGCTCGCGCCGCCGCTCGAGGTCTACGAGCGGCCGGCCAACCGCTTCGTCGCGACGTTCGTCGGCAACCCGCCCATGAACGTGCTGGCGGCCGAGCTGGACGCCGACACGCGCGCGCTGGTCGTCGCAGGCGTCCGCCTCCCGCTGAGCGAGGCCCGCTACGAGGCCCTGGCCGTGCCGGGGCTGGTCGAGGTCGGCGTGCGCCCGGAGGACGCCACGCTCGTCGAGGCCGGGAGCCCCGACGCCCTGCGCGGCGAGGTCTACGTCGTCGAGCCCATGGGCAACGAGACGCTGGTCGACGTACGCGTCGGCGACGCCCGCCTCAACGTGCGCGCGCCGCGGACGTTCGACGCCCCCATCGGCACGCCGGTGGGCATCGCCATCGACGCGGACGCGACGTGCGCGTTCGACGGGGACGGGACGACGGTCGCGCAGCGTGCCGGCCGTCGTGAGGGAGACGCCGCGGCGGCGATCCACGTCGCCGCCTGGTCGTCGCAACCGGAGGAGGACGAGGATGAGCGATAGCTCCGGGTTCGAGCGGTCCTGGAGCCGGCGACGGTTCCTGCAGACCGGAGCCGGGCTGGCCCTGGGCGGGGCGCTGCTCGCGGCGTGCGGTGACGACAGCTCGGACTCGTCGTCGTCCGAGGCCGCGCCGGCGTCGAGCGCCGCCCCTGCGACCAGCGCGGCCGCCTCCAGCGCCGCGTCGAGCGAGGCTGGCGCGAGCTCCATCAGCGGCACGGGCAAGGTGGTCATCGGCGCCTTCTCCGACGGCGCGCTGACGCCCTTCAAGGACAAGATGATCCCGCTCTTCAAGGAGCAGACCGGGATCGAGATCGAGTTCCTGGAGGACGAGTACGGCGTCACGCTCGAGAAGTTCTTCGGCGACGCGCAGAACGGCGGCGGCCAGTACGACATCTACGTGCTGGACGATCCGTGGGTGCCGCAGTTCGGCGCAGCCGACGTGCTGGAGGACCTCAGCGCGGGCGGCGTGGCGGGCGACGAGAACGCCGACTGGATCGCCCCGCTGATCGCGATGGGCTACTGGCCGCCCAAGGAGGGGCCGCGCGTCAAGGGCTTCGAGGACGCCGCGCCGAAGCTGATCACGGTGCCGTTCGTCGGCGACCTGCAGACCCTGACCTACCGCAACGACGTCTACACCGACGGGCCGCCCGCGACCTGGGACGACCTGATCGCGAAGGGCAAGGAGGGCGTCACGGCGGGCACCATCAAGTACCCGATCGTCTTCCGCGGCGTCTCGGGCAATCCCATCGTCACGAGCTGGTACCCCGTGTTCCTGAGCTTCGGCGGGGTCTTCTTCGACGACGCCTGGAAGCCGACGTTCAACGACGCCAAGGGCAAGGCGTCGGCCGACTTCTTCGTCGGGACGATGAAGGAGAACGCACCGCCCGGCGTGGTGGAGTTCGACTCCGACCAGGAGGGCGCGGCGATCCTCGGCGGCGAGGCGGGCGCGATCATCCAGTACTCGGGCAACGCGCTGAAGGCCGACGACCCGGCGCAGACCAAGGTGCCCGGCAAGCTCGACTTCGCCGTGGTGCCGAAGCAGGAGCTGGCCATCGCGCAGATCGGCATCTTCATCGCCGGCGTCTCCAAGTCGGCGCCGAACAAGGACAACGCGCTGAAGTTCATGCAGTGGTACACGTCGGCGCCGGCGCAGGCCGCCCTCTCCGAGGCCGGTTCGATCCCGGTGCTGCGCAGCGCCTTCGACGTGCCGCAGCCCGGCAACCGGCTGATCCCCGTCGCGCTGCAGCAGCTCGACTCGGGCGCCCAGCCGCGGCCGCGCACGCCGGACTGGGCCAAGGTCGAGGAGCTGCTCGGCATCGAGCTGAACAAGGCCCTGCAGGCCGGGTCGGGCGGCGGCGACGCCCTCGACGCGGCCGCCCAGCAGGTGGAGGACTACCTCGACCAGCAGGGCTACTACGCCTGATGGCCGCCCCGGCCGCGAGGACGCTCGGGCCAGCGGGCCGGCGGCGGGAGCGGGTGCAGGGGGCGGGACTCGACCGCCTCCTGCCCTACCTCCTGCTCGCGCCCGCCGTCCTGATCGTCCTCGCGGTGCTCGTCTACCCGCTGTGGGACGCCATCCAGGCCAGCACCGACTTCTACCGCTTCGGCAAGCCGGTGCGCGACGTCGGGCTGCAGAACTACCGCGACCTGTGGAGCGACGACGGCTTCACGCACGCGCTCTGGGTGACGCTGCGCTTCGTCACCATCTCCGTCGTCGTCGAGACGGTGCTCGGCCTCTGCCTGGCGCTGATCTGCGTGCGCGAGTTCCGCGGCATCCGTCTGCTGCGCACGGCGATCATCGTGCCCATGGTGATCACGCCGGTCGTCGTGGGCATCGTCTTCCGGCTCATCTACGCGTCGGATGCCGGCATGATCACCGCGATCTCCGAGGCCCTCGGCGGCGGCCAGGTGCAGATCCTGGGCCTCGACACGCGGGCCTTCGCGGCGATCGTCCTGCTCGACGTCTGGGAGTGGACGCCGCTGATGTTCCTGATCCTGCTGGCCGGGCTGCAGTCGCTGCCGCAGGAGCCGTTCGAGGCGGCGAAGGTGGACGGCGCCGGCGCGTGGCGGACGTTCGTCGACCACACGCTGCCGATGCTGCGGCCGGTGCTGGCGGTCGCCATCGTGCTGCGGACGATCGACGCGTTCGGCACCTTCGACCAGGTCTTCGTGCTGACGCGCGGCGGCCCGGGCGACTCCACGCGACTCGTGTCGCTGTACGGCTACGAGACCGCGTTCAAGTTCCAGCAGGTGGGCTTCGCCTCCGCCATGTTCCTGACCATCGGCCTGATGGTGCTGGCCGTCCTCTTCGCGACCCTGCGGCTGCTGCGCCGGGCGGAGCGCTGACGAGATGGGCCGCTGGCTGCGCGTCGCCGTCCTCGCCTCCGTGTTGCTGGTGGTGCTCGTCCCGCTGTACTGGATGATCGCGGCGTCCTTCAAGTCCAACCGCGAGATCACGCAGGACGGCACGCTGTTCCCGCACGACTGGACGCTCGACAACTACGAGCGCCTGTTCCGCGAGAAGTCGTTCGGCAGCTACCTGCGCAACAGCGTCGTGATCACCGCCGCTTCGGTCGCCCTGAGCATGGTGGCCGGCACGCTCGGCGCCTACGCCATCGCCCGCTTCCCGCTGCCCTTCGGCCTGGCCCGCAAGACGGGGGTCACGCTGCTCGCGCTGCGCATCGTGCCGCCCGTGGTCATCCTGATCCCGATCTACCTGCTGATCCTGCGCCTCGACCTGCTCGACACGTGGCTGGGCCTGATCATCGTGTACACGGCGGTCAACGTGACGTTCGTCGTCTGGATGATGGAGAGCTTCTTCCGCGAGATCCCGGTCGACCTCGAGGAGGCCGCGATGGTCGACGGCGATTCGCGCCTGACCGCCTTCCGCCGCATCGTGCTGCCGCTCGCCGCCCCCGGCCTCGCGGCGACCGCGATCTTCGCCGTGATCGTGACCTTCAACGAGTTCCTGTTCGCCCTCGCGGTCACGGCCACGCCGCGCGCGATGACGATGCCCCGCGGCACTGCCACGCTGATCGGGCGCATCGACACGGACTGGGCGTCGATGGCCGCGGCCGGCGTGCTCGGCGCCCTGCCCATCGTGGTCTTCGCCCTCCTCGTGCAGCGTCACCTGGTCCGCGGGCTGACCTTCGGCGCCGTGAAGTAGAGGCGAGGACGTATGCCGGCAGCGATCAGATCCCCCGACCGAAAGCCGCGGCTGCGCATCGGCGTGGCGGGGGCGGGGCTCATCGCGCAGGTCGAGCACCTGCCGAACCTCGTCGCCCTGCCCGACCGCTTCGACCTCGTGGCGGTGGCGGACCCCTCCGCCGCGGTGCGCGACGCCGTGGCGGGCCGCTACGGCGTCCGCCTCCACGCCGACGTCGAGGCGCTGCTGGGCGAGCCGCTCGACGCGATCGTCGTGGCCGTGCCCGACGCGCTGCACGCCGGCACGGTGCTGCGCGCGCTCGACGCCGGGCTGCACGTCCTCTGCGAGAAGCCGCTCTGCATCGACGACGCCGACTACGCGCGCATCGCCGAGGCGCGCGACCGAACGGGTCGAGTGGTGCAGGTCGGCTACATGAAGCGCTTCGACCCGAACTACGAGGCGGCGCTCGCCGAGCTCCCGGTCGACGGCGCCGCGACGCTCCGCTACCTGTCGGTCGAGGTGCACGACCCCGACGCGTGGCCCTTCGTGGCGCACCGCCCGCTGACGCGAGCGGACGACGTTCCCCCCGCGCTCGGCGAGGAGACACGCGCCACCCTGCACCGGCAGGCGGTGGCCGCGCTCGGCGTCGAGCCCGATGCCGAGGCGCTCGCTGGCTTCACCAACACGCTGATGTCCGGGGTCGTGCACTGCGTCAACGCCGGGCATGGCCTGCTGGACCGCATGGGCGTTCCGGACGGCGAGGTGGTCGGCGGCGCCATCTGGCGAGAGGGCGAGGGCGCCGCCGGCGAGGTGCGCCTGCTCGGAGGCCGCGCGCACTGGCGCTTCTGCCAGGTGCTGGTGCCGCACGTCGCCCTCTATCGCGAGCGCTACTCGCTGTGGTTCGACGACCGCATCGTGGAGCTCGAGTTCCCGGCGCCGTACCTCAACCACCAGCAGACGCGGCTCACGGTGTTGCGCTCCGACGGCCGCCACCTCGAGTCGCGCACGATCGCCGCGGGGTTCGAGGAGGCCTTCGTGCGCGAGCTGGAGGGCTTCCACGACGCGGTCTGCGGCGTCGCGGCGCAGCGCAATTCCGTGGAGGAGGCGCGTCGCGACGCGCGGCTCCTGCGCGCCGTCGCCCTGCAGGCGATCACGTCCACACGCGACGCACGGCCGGTCTGAATGCGCATCCTCGGTGGGGGGCCATATGCTGCGCAACTTGGCTCAACCATGCGAGGCGCTGTCCACGCCTGCACACCCCGTGACCCCAGCCTAAGCGGCCTTAGTAAACGACGAAACCCGCATAACGGTGCGGGTTTCGGGAGAGCCGACGCGCGGATTCGAACCGCGGACCCCATCATTACGAGTGATGTGCTCTACCAGCTGAGCTACGTCGGCCTGCAGGCGCCCGGGGAGGCGCCCACCCGTCCATCATAATCGAGGGGGCTTGGCCGGCGGTTCGCGCTCAGTCGTCCCCGCCGCCACCGCCGCCGGAAGAGCCGGAGCCGCCCGACGAGCCGCCGCCGCCCGATCCGCCGCCGTCGTCCGAGCCGCCGCCACTGGAGCCGCTGCCGCCGCTCGAGCCGCCGCCGCCGCTCTGCACCGTCTCGACCTTGTCGTCGCCGCTGCTGCCCTTGCCGGAGCTCGTCGACGCTGCCTTCTCCTCGTCGTCCGAGCCGCCGCCGCCCTTGCCCGACGTGCCGGAGCCGGAGCCGGCGTCTGCCTTGGCGCCGTCGTCGCCTCCGCCCTTGCCGGAGCGATCGTCGACCGTGGCGCCGTCGTCGCCCCCGCCCTTGCCGGAGCGGTCGTCGTCCGTCGCGCCGTCGTCGCCACCGCCGCCGCGGCCGGAGTGGTCGTCAGCCGACTCGTCGTCGTCCCCGCCGCGGCCGCGGCCGCCGTGGTCGTCCGCCGCCTGGGGCGCCGAGGAGGTCGTCGACGCGCGCGTCGCCGCGATGAGCGCCGTCGCCGCCGCCGTCGTGGACGGGGTGGTCGTCCCGCCGCCCGGCTCCTCGGCCGCCGAGGCGGCCTCGATGGGCACGACGCCGCCGCTGTGGCTCTCGATCGCGCGTACGCCGACCGAGCCGCCGACCGCGACCGCCGAGGCGACGACCGCCGCCGTCACCTTCGCCGCGGTGGGCAGCGCCGCCGCCTTGCCGAGGATCGCCGCGATGCCCGTTCCGCCGCCGACGGCGGCCGCGCCGGCGCCGCCGCCCGACGCGAAGCCGGGGAGGAGGTCGCCGAGGCGCGCGGCCAGGATCGCCGGCGGGAGGATCGCGAAGCCGCCGACCGGCTGGGGCAGCACCGCGCGGCGCAGGCTGCGGCACTCGGCGCAGCGGACCAGGTGGGCGCGCGCGGCGAGGTCGAGCTTGTTCGCATCCAGGCAGTCGCGCGTGTGGCGGCAGCCCGCCGCCTCGTCGTGGCCGGCGACCGTCGCGAGCACGCTGCGACGCGCGCGGTGGAGCAGCGCGTTGACCGCCGGCACCGTCGAGTCGAGCGCCGCCGCGACCTCCGTCACGCTGAGCCCCGACCACTCGCGCAGCACGAGCGCGTCCCGCTGCTGCGGCGGCAGGGTGGAGACGGCCGCCATCACGTCGCGGACGGTGCGCTGGGCCTGGAACGTGCGGTCGACCGAGGCGCCGTCGTCGGGCCGCTCGAAGTCGCCGTCGAGGACCACCGGGCGGTCGCGCCGCTCCGTGATGCGCCCGACGCACTCGTGGTGCGCGATCCGGAAGAGCCACGCGCGCGGCTCGCGCACCTTCGTGCCGCGGGCCAGGGCCGAGTAGGCGCTCGCGAAGGTCGCCTGGGTGGCGTCCTCCGCGTCCTCGCGCGCGCCCAGCGTGTGCAGCGCGTAGCGGTAGATCGCGCTGCCGTGCGCGCGATACAGCTTCGCCGTCTCGCGGCCCGCCGCCTCGCGCCCAGCATCCTCCGTGATCGCGGCCACGGCTTAACTATCCCCGGCCCTCGCCGCCGCCGCCGCCACTCCCGCGGCCCGACCCACCGCCGTGGTCGTCGCCGCCGCGGTCGTCCGCGCCATGCCCGCGGTCGTCGCCGCCCCGGTCGTCCGCGCCATGCCCGCCGCGATCGCCGCCGCGGTCGTCGCCCCGCTGCGCGTCGTCTCGGCCGCGGCCGCGATGGCGCTGCCGGTGCTGGCCGGCGTGCTCACGCGCCCGCACCTTCGGGCGATCCTCGGTGGTGGTGGCGCCGCCGGTAGTCGTCTCCGGCGCCGTGGTCCCCTCGGTCGTGCCGGTCGTGTCGTCGTCCGTCGTCCCGGTCGTCGTGCGGTCCTCGGCCGTGGTCGAACCGCCGCCCGAGCCCTCGCTGGCGACCGCGAACCGGGCCAGCCCCAGGCCGGGGAGGGCCAGCGCCATGACGGCCGCGCCCACCAGGATCGTCTGTCGTCGCACGTCTCGCTCCTCGTCTCGTGAGGGAGCCGTGATCGCGACTCCACCTCCTGAGATGACGGGCTCGCGGAAAACGTGTGCGGTTTCTTCGCGGGCGTTAGCGGAAGGGCCACGGACCGCGCGTCGGGGTGTCCGTCTGGGGCCAGTCGGCGTACGCGACGCGGGGCTGATCGGTCTCGACGCTGGCCGACGCGCCGTGCCGCGCCGCGAGCTCGTTCGGCGCGTACTGGATCGTCTTGCCGACCTCGCGGCGCCCGACCATCAACACGGCGCACGACCCGTCGCCCGCGCCCACGATGACGTGCCAGACGCCGGCCGGGCAGTGGAAGAAGTCGCCCGACACGAGCCGCCGCTCCTCGCCCTCCACCAGCAGGATGCACTCCCCGTGCAGCACGAGGAACGCCTCCTGCACGCTCTCCGCGTGGTACAGGCCGTTCGCCTGCCCCGGCTCGACGACGTGCACGTTGATGCCGAAGTCCGCGAAGTGCGCGTCGTCCGCCTCGAAGGTGCAGAACGTGCCCGCGCGCTCGTCGCGGACCCACGTCGCGTTCGCGAGGTTGGTGACGAACCAGCCCTCGCCGCTCGGCTGCCGCGTCCCGTCCGGCCCGTCGACGAACGACGCTTCCTTGCTCACAGCTCCTCCTTCGCACGTTGGTGTGCGGGTCGTATCGTGCCTGCGATGGCAGCGCTGCAACTGGTCGCACGCGAGGTCGAGGTCGCGGGGCGCCGGCTCTCGCTGCTCGTGCCGCGCTCCGCCGACGACCTGCTGGACGAGGTGCTGGCCGGCGGCGGCACCGTGCCGCCGTACTGGGCCGACCTGTGGCCGTCGTCGCGCGCGCTCGCGACGCTGCTCCTGGAGGGCGAGGACCTCGCCGGTCGCCGGGTGCTCGAGCTCGGCTGCGGGGTCGGCCTGCCCTCGGTGGCCGCGCTCCTGGCCGGCGGCGACGTGCTCGCGACCGACGCCGAGCCGGCCGCCGTCCGCATCGCCGCCCGCAACGCGCGGCGCTGCGGCGGCCGGCGGGTGGCGACGATGGTGGTCGACGTCGTCGAGCCGCCGGACGAGCTGTTCGAGCTCCCGCCCTTCGACCTCGTGCTGGCCGCCGACGTCCTGTACGAGGAGCGCCTCGGCGATGCCCTCGGCCGCCTGCTGCCGCGCGTGACCCCGCCGGCGGCGAGGCCATCGTCGCGTACCCGTTCGCCGGCCAGGGCGACCGGCTCGCCGCGACGCTCGAGGCCGCGGGCTGGGACGCGCGGACGGAGGAGCAGCTGGTGCCGGGCTGGCGCGAGGGACAGACGACCGTGCGCCTGCTGCGGCTCAGCCGCGGCTGACCTCGTCGACGTCGTCGACGGCGACCTCGACGTCGCGCTCGCCGCCGTCGAGCCGCACCACGAGCGCGTCCTGCGGCACGCGGTAGCTGCGCACGACGCCGCGGCCCTCGGGCGTCTCGACCGTCCGGCCGACCGCCGGCGCGCGCTCGCGGAACGAGCGGTAGACGGGGTGCTCGAAGGCGAGGCAGCAGCGCAGGCGGCCGCAGAGCCCGGTGACGCGGCCCGGGTTCATCGGCAGGTCCTGATCCTTGGCCATGCGCAGCGTGATGGGGTTCTCGTGCGACGGGAAGCGGGTGCAGCACAGCTGGTCGCCGCACATGCCGATGCCGCCGACCAGCCGAGCGCCCTCACGTGGGCCGGCCTGGCGCGCCTCGACCCGGGCGCCCACGGTGCGCGAGACCTCCGACGCGAGCGGCCGCAGGTCGGTGCGCTCCTCGGCGCCGAAGGTGATCACGATGCGCGCCGCCGTCGACCATCGCCTCGGACGCGTACACCTTCACCGGCAGCTGGCGCTCGCGCACCAGCGCGCGGAAGCGCTTGAGCGCCGTCTCGGCCTGCTCGCGTAGCCGCCGCCGGTGCTGCTCGTCCTGCGGCGTCGCCCGGCGCACGACCTTGCGCAGCGGCTCGCTCGTCGTCACCTCGTGGTTCGGCTGCACGACGCGGCCGTACTCGCGCCCGCGCGACGTCTGGCAGATGACGCGCTCGTTCCACGCGAGCTCGAGCTCGCCCGGGTCGAACAGCTGGACCTGGCCGCCTTGCGAGAAGACGACGCCGATGGCGATGGTCATGGGCGGAGGCGGACCGAGGCGTCCGCGGGACGGAGGGATGCGAGCCGGTGCCAGAGCGCCTGCAGCGCGAGCGCACGGTCGACCGGCAGGAGAAGCGTCTCCCGAGTATGCAGGAGAGATGCGAGCCCCTGCGCCGCGCGGGCGTCCCCGAGCACGGCGGCTGCGGCGCGCGTCGCATCGAGCCGGCCGCGCTCGACGATCGCGTCGTCGGCGCCGAGGGCCGCTGCGAGGAGATCGCGCAGCGCGGTCTCGACGACGTCCAGCGACGCCCGCAGCTCGCGCAGCTCGGCCCGCCGGCGCCGGCGTGGGATGAGGGCCTTGTAGTGCTCCTCGGTGCGGCGCCGCTCGCGACCCGTGGCCTTGTTCGCCTTGCCGAAGACCTCGAGCTGCTGGTCGCGCTCGGCCACCAGGACGCGCCTCGGCCTCGGCGCCGCGCGCGGACACGCGCTGCATGACCTCCGCCGCGGCCGGCGCCGGGATCGGCGTCGGCACGCGTCAGGACGCCCTGCACCAGGTCGAGCAGGCGCTCGCGCCACGCCCGCGCCTCGGCGTCGCGGGCCAGGCGGCGCGCCTCGTCGAGGCTGCCGGCCGCCGAGCGCGCGATCTGCGCCAGGTCGGCGTCCGCGTCCGCGCCCTCCTGCCGTACGACCGCCTCCAGCGCAGCGGACGGCAGGCGGCGGAAGCGCACCGGCTGGCAGCGCGACTGCACCGTCGGCAGCACGCGGGGCCGCTCGTGCGTCAGCAGGAGGAACGTCGCGTAGGCGGGCGGCTCCTCGAGCGACTTGAGGAAGGCGTTGGCCGCGTCCGCGGAGAGCCGCTCCGCCTCGCGCACACGTACACGCGCGCGGCTGCCCTCGAAGGGGCGCATGGCCAGGTCGTGCA
The DNA here is from genome assembly GCA_963767885.1 of uncultured Actinomycetota bacterium. Classification (GTDB taxonomy): domain Bacteria; phylum Actinomycetota; class Thermoleophilia; order Gaiellales; family F1-60-MAGs149; genus CAVYFW01. Next base: position 1,418 of record CAVYFW010000020.1, on the reverse strand, counting down.
GAGCTCGCCGACCTGCTCGATGCGGATCTCCTCGTCCTCGGCTGCGCACGGAGAGGTCGGGGTGGACCTCGTCCTCGACGCGGTGGTCCGCCGAGCAGGTGCGGCGGCTCAGCTCGCGCGCGGCCTCGTCCATGCCCAGCCCGGCGGGCCGTGCAGCAGGTGGGCGTGGCCGGGGTGCTCGGCGGCGAGGTTGAGCAGGCGCTGGGCCTCGGGCTGCCCGGGAACGGCGAACGCGCTCTCAGCATCATGGATCGCGTCCCACACGCGGGCCTCGACCTCGTCGGCGCGTGCCGTGTGGCGTCGATGGTGCGCACGCGGGCCGGCCTCGCGGCCGGCGATCGCCTCGAAGCCCGCCGCCACGCGGTCGTGGAAGGCCTCGTCCTCGCGCTCGATGCGGTCCAGCAGCGCCCGCGTCTCGGCTCGCCCACCAGCGCAGGGTCGCGGTCGGACAGCAGGCCGCCGTCGGCGAAACGCTGACCCGCGCACAGGGTCCAGCCCGAGCTCGCCGGCGCCGCCCTGATACGCCACGGAGGAGTCGAGGAAGCGGTCGCGGCCACCAGGCGCCGCCTGCGGGCCGGAGCCCGACCTCCTCCACCAGCTGGGCTCGGCGGCGGCGAAGAGCAGCGCCTCGGCGCGGGCGCCGACGCACCCTGGTCGCCGACAGCAGCGCGGGACCCGCTCCCCGGGCGGTGCCGCCGGGCTCGCGGCGCTCGACACCTCGTGGCCGGCGGCGCGCAGCCGGGCAGCCAGACGGGGGCCTGCGTCGTCTTGCCGACCCCGTCGAGGCCCTCCAGGGAGACGAACGCCGGGGGAGTCTAGGAGCCTGCGCTGACGGGAGCCGGCGCTCAGGACCGGTCGGCCAGCGCGCCCGCGGCCAGGCCGGCAGCCCGTCGATGCTGGCCGCGTTGCGGTCCACCCGGTAAGTCGGCCAGCTTCCGCGGGCCCTTCTTCGCGTTGTGCAGATCGAGCACGTCCCGCTCGCCCTCCAGACTCATCCCGCGGCACCGCGTAGCCACAGCTGACCGCGACCCGGGCTCACGTCCACCCGGATCACCGACCGGATGCCCCGGGTGCGCCGGGAACCCGGCGACCAGCTCGGCGAACGAGTCCGCCGACGGCAGCAGAGCCATGCCGCCCCCGGACAGCCGGAGGATGTTCGGCCGCCCCTCGAAGGCGCAGAACATCAGCGTGATCCGGCCGTTCTCGCGCAGGTGCGCGATGGTCTCGGCGCCGCTGCCGGTCAGGTCCAGGTACGCCACCGTGTCCCGGTCGAGCACCCGGAACGTGCCGATGGTGCCTTTCGGCGACACGTTGACGTGCCCGTCCGCGCCGAGCGGCGCGGTCGCCACGAAGAACACCGGCTGCCGCTCCAGCCACGCCGCGAGGCGGTCGTCGATGCGGTCGTAGATGGAACCCAC
>CAVYFW010000019.1:0-116082 GCA_963767885.1 uncultured Actinomycetota bacterium | reverse complement strand
CTACTCATTGTCCTTCGCTGCGCTCAGGGCAGGCTCTGGCCGCTTCCGGTACGAGAAACCGGGCGGCCATCCTGGCCGCGCTCCCAGCATGAGTTTCTGGTTCGGCTCTGGGCCGCGAATTGTAAGGCATGGTTCAGAATCAGGCTTTTCAGCTTGACAGTCTGGAAGGCGCCAGACCATGAGCCCCCTCCTGGTCAGCCTTTCTTTTGACTGTCAGACTGTCAAGCACGAGTGAACCGTGCCTAAGGTTTGAAAGCCTCCGGAAGGAACAGTCGGTGTACGCTGACGGGGACGCATCCGCGGCGAGGCGTCCGGTACGCGGTCCCGGTCGTATTCCAGGCGGACGGCGTTTCCCCCGGATCGAACGCCGGCTCGGCGGCGTTATAGTAGGTGAGGGACGGGTTGACGGTATGAGCAGCAGGCCAGGTTCGGCAGCCATCCAGCAGCGAGATCACGCCGGAGTCGCTGTACCTGCGACGCCGCGAGTTCATCAAGAACGGCGTCCTGGCGGCCGGCACCGCCGCCGTCGTCGGGAGCGGCCTGCTCTGGCTGGTCGGGAACGGCCCGCCGCCGGATGCGCCCGAGGAGCCGCCGCCCGCCAGGCCGCCCAGCCGCCGCGCCGATCGAGGCGGCCGTCCCGGCGGCCGCCGCGTACACCGTCGACGAGCCGCTGACGCGCTACAAGCGAGTCACGACCTACAACAACTTCTACGAGTTCGGGCTCGACAAGGACGACCCGGCGCGCAACGCGCACACGCTGCAGACCCGGCCCTGGACGATCAGCGTCGAGGGCGAGGTCGCGCAGCCGCAGACCGATCGACATCGACACGCTGCTGCAGTGGTTCCCGCTCGAGGAGCGCGTCTACCGCATGCGCTGCGTCGAGGCGTGGTCGATGGTCATCCCGTGGCTCGGCTTCCCGCTGGGCGACCTGATCAAGCGGCTGGAGCCGACCGGCAACGCCAAGTACGTCGAGTTCACGACGCTGCTGGACCCGAAGCAGATGCCCGGGCCAGCGGCGGCCGGTCCTGGACTGGCCGTACGTCGAGGGGCTGCGGCATGGACGAGGCGATGCACCCGCTGACGTTGATGGCGGTCGGCCTGTACGGCAAGACGCTGCCGAACCAGAACGGCGCGCCGCTGCGGCTGGTCGTGCCGTGGAAGTACGGCTTCAAGGGCGTCAAGTCGATCGTCAAGATCCGCTTCACCGCAGAGCAGCCGAAGACGACCTGGGCGCTGGCCGGCGCCGCAGCGAGTACGGCTTCTACGCCAACGTGAATCCGGCCGTGGACCATCCGCGCTGGAGCCAGGCGACCGAGCGGCGCATCGGCGAGCTCGGGCGGCGCAAGACGCTGCCGTTCAACGGCTACGCCGACGAGGTCGCCGGCCTGTACGCCGGCATGGACCTGCGCAAGAAGCTTCTAGGACGTTCGGCATGGCACCTGGACAGGCCGGAGGCTACGTCAGCTGCTAGCGCATCTCCCGTGCGCGTGCACGAGGGTGGATGCCGCAGCGGTCGGGAGACGTGAGCGATGGCTGACGTTCGACAGATCCCGACGCCGGCCCGGCGGGCTGCGCTCGCGCCGGCGCGGGCGGCCCGCGCCCGTCGGCGACGCCGCTGCCCTGGCTGAAGCCGGGCATCTTCATCGGGGCGCTGGCGCCGCTGGCGTCGATCGTGCTCGGCGCGCATACCAGGGCGCCCTGAGCGCCAACCCGATCGCCGAGATCGATAACGAGCTGGGGCTGACCGCGCTGATCCTGCTGGTCGCCAGCCTGGCCTGCACGCCGCGCCGGCGGCTGTTCGGCTGGACCTGGCCGGTGCGGATCCGGCGCGAGCTGGGCCTGTTCGCGTTCTTCTACGCCATGCTCCACTTCCTGATCTACCTGGTGCTGGACCAGGGCTTCGACCTGGCGCACCATCGTCGCAGGACATCGCCGAGCGGCCGTTTATCACGGTCGGGTTCCTGGCGCTGGTGCTGATGGTCCCGCTCGCTGCGACCTCCACGACGGACTCGGTCCGACGGCTCGGCTTCCGCCGCTGGCAGCGGCTGCACCAGCTGGCGTACGTCGCCGGCGTGCTGGCCGTGATCCACTTCATCTGGCGCGTCAAGATCGACGTCAGCCAGCCGCTCGTGTACGGCACGGTGCTGGCGGCGCTGCTGCTGGTTCGGGTGGCGTTCTGGCTGCGGCAGCGAAGAGGCCCCACCCCTAACCCCCTCTCCATCGCAATGGAGAGGGGGAACCGGATTGTTTGCTCCCCCTCTCCTCGCAGGAGAGGGGGCAGGGGTGAGGTCCGGGTTGGCAGTGGCGCTGGCGGCGACGCGGCACCATCAGCACCGGCAGCAGCGTCAGCAGCGCCATCCCCGCGTAGATCAAGAAGCAATCGTCGTAGGCGAGGACGCTGGCCACTACCTTGGTGCGGTCGTCGAGCTGGCCGAGCGCGATGCTCGCGGAGCTGGCCGCCGCCACCCCCTGCTCCAGCAGCCGCACCGTCATCGAGCCGAGCGAGCTCAGGACTGCCGGCGCGTCCGCGTGACGGTCTGCACCAGCGTCGCCTGGTGGTGCTGCTGGCGCGTCAGCAGCAGGCTGGCCGCCGCCGCCGCGCCGAAGGCACCGGCGATCTGACGGAGGACCGTCGCCAATACCGTCGCGCGGCTCATCCGGGCGGGCGCGATCCGATCCATCGCCACCGTCATCAGCGGCAGCATCATCATGCCCTGCGAGGCGCCGCGCAGCACCAGGATCGCGGCGATCGTGGTGTCTGAGGTGTTTGGGTCGATCGCCGAAAGCTGCCAGTAGGCGAAGGCGAGCCCGACCAGCCCCGGGATCGCCAGCGGGCGCGCACCGACCTTGTCCAGCAGGCGCCCCGCGATCGGCATCATGATCGCCGTGGCGATCGCCTCGGGGGCCATCAGCAGGCCCGTCGCGAGCGGGCTCAGGCCGCGCACGTTCTGGAGAAACAGCGGCAGCAGCAACTGCGAGCCGAACATCATCACCATCAGCAGGCAGACGACGATGTTCGACGAACAGATACGTCCGGTCGAGCAGCACCCCGAGATCGAGGAGCGGGTGCGCGTCCGTCAACTCGATCACGATCCAGCAGCCGAGCGCCGCCGCCGCGACGAGCCAGAGGGCGATCAGGTGCGGCGCGAACCAGCCATCGGCCGGCGCCCGCGAGAGCGCCGCCAGCGCGGCCGAGAACCCGACGCCGCCCAGGATGAACCCGGCCCAATCGAACCGCGTGTCGTGACGGGTGGGCGTCTCGCGGAGGATCGCCATGCCGTACAGCACGGCCGTGACCCCGACCGGCATCCCGAGCAGGAAGATCGGCCGCCAGCCGACGGCGTCCACCGAGGTAGCCGCCCAGGACCGGCCCGGTCATCGGGGCGACCAGCACCGGCAGCCCGAACATCCCCATCACCGCGCCGCGCTCGCGGGGCGGGGCCGTCTGGAAGATGATCGCCATGCCGAGCGGCATCACCATCGCGCCGCCGATCCCCTGGAGCACGCGGAAGACGATCAGGATGTCGATCGTCGGGGCCACGCACGCGTGAGCGGGGAGGAGCCGTCCCTGCCGGGTGACGCCGCGGCCCGCGTCACGTCGGCGAGCACCTACTCGAGCGGCTGAGCTCGGTCGCGGAGGGGGCGAGCATGGCAACGCAGACGGAGACGAGGGTCGTCTATGCCGCGGCGGTCGTGCAGGGGATCGCGCTCGTCACGTTCCCGGCCGCGAGCACCATCCTCACCGACCCGTCCGAGTACGACCTCTCCAACACGCAGTACGGGCTGCTCTTCCTGCCCCAGGTCGTCACCGCGATCACGGCCGCGCTCCTCGGCGCAGGGCTTGGCAGCCGGTTCGGCACCAAGCGCGTGTACCTCGTCGGCCTCGGCGCGAGTCTCCTCGCGATGGTGCTCCTCCTCGTGAGCTCGTTCCTCACCGACCGCCAGGGCCTCGCATTCGGACTGCTGCTGCTGGCGACGGCGAGCCTCGGGGCGGGCTTCGGCTTCTGCGTGCCGGCGCTCAACACCTTCACGGCGGCGTTCAACCCGACCGCGGTCGACCGCTCGATCCTCGTGCTGAACGCGCTGCTGGGCCTGGGGACGGTGCTGGCCCCGGTCTTCGTCGCGATCTTCGACGGCCTCGGGTTCTGGTGGGGCCTGCCGCTCCTGTCGGCCATCCTCCTCGTGCTCCTCATCGGCGTGAGCGTGCGGCTGCCGCTGGATGCGGGGGCGCGCCGCACCGCCGAGGCGGCGTCGCGGCTCGTGATCCCGAGACGGTTCTGGATCTACGCCGGCTTCGCCGTCCTCTACGGCATGTGCGAGACGGTCAACGGCAACTGGGCGCAGCTCGACATGACGAGCGAGCTCGGCGCATCGACGACGTCGGCGGCGCTGGCGCTCACGGCCTTCTGGGGGATGGTGACCATCGGGCGCGTGCTCTTCGCAGCCGTCCAGCGCGTCGTCCCGCCCAGGGTGACCTACCACGTGCTGCCGTTCGTCCTGGCGGCGGTGTTCGTGCTCATCTACCTGCTGCCCGACGACGAGCCCGCGCTCGGCATCGTCGCCTTCGGCCTCGCCGGGCTCGGCTGCTCCGCGCTGCTGCCGCTCACGATCAGCTTCGGCCAGCACGAGTTCACCGCCCTCTCGGCGGCGATCGCGGGCGGCGTGATCGCCTTCTACCAGCTCGGCTACGGGATCGCGGCCTTCGGCGTCGGGCCGGTCGTCGACAGCGGCGTCGAGCTCTCCACCGTCTACGCGGTCGCCGCCGTCGTCGCGGTGGTCATGGGCGTCTGCTCCTTCGGCGTCGCCATGCGCCGGCCGAGTGCTGCACCGCTCCGAGTCGAACATCCCAGCCGGTAAGGAACTTCGTGGTCAAGAAGGGCGTCCTGACAGGGGCCGAATGACAACTCAGTCCAGCGCGATCATCCTGATCAACGGGTTCGGGGTGCTCTTCGTGATATTGAACTCGTTCGGGTTGGGCCTCAGGCTTTCGGTCGGCAAGTTGCTCGCAGAGGCCTTTGCCCATTGGAAGATTGCCGTGTGGGCGTTGGTGATCAATTTCGTCATCATCCCGCTCCTGTTCATCGGCTATCTGGTGACGATAGCCTCGTCCATTCCTGACGAGATCAAGGTCGGGTTCTGTGTCGCAGCCCTGTGTGCAGGTATGCCTTTCGCTCCCCTCCTCGCGCGGTTGGCGAAGGCGGATGTCAGCATATCCACCACGCTGTTGGTGGTCTTGACTGCCGGGACGATCATCGCCCTCCCTCTAGGGCTGCCCCTCGCCATCGATGCGGTTGACGCGCAACTCGAGACCTCGGCCTGGGATGTTGCTTGGCCGCTGCTGCTCTTCTTGCTCCTGCCGCTGGTTCTCGGGTGCGGCTTCAGGGTCTGGTGGCCCGACCTGACGCCGCCATTGGCACGGTGGGCTGTCCGGGTTGCAATCCTGTGTCTGCTCTTCAATCTCAACTTCACGCTGGTTGCGTACTGGGATCTGTTCGAGGAGACCTGGGACACCGAGAGCTACATCGCGGCCCTTGCCGGCCCATTCATCGGCCTCGGATGTGGCTACCTTCTCGTTTCCAGTCTTCGAGTCAAAGACGTGGGGATCAGGCATGCGGCCGTGGCGACCACGGCGGTACGCAACATCGCTCCGATGCTCCTGATGATGATCTATCCCTTTGCAGCCGACCCGCTGGTCACGGTGTCGATCACGATCCTCAACACCGTCGGCATCACGATCGTTGTCCTCTTCGTCCTGATGTGGAGGCGCGCTGCTTCACCATCGGACACCCACGAAACAACCAACCAGCCAGCAAGCGAAGGCCTGACCCCGCCATCGTTGACGTGACGAGTGGACTGATGACGCTCTGGGCATTGCTGTGATCCGCGGATCCATGACGAACGCCGTGAAACGCGGCAGGTCTCGGGTTCGAACCCGGGTGCCGGCTCAGCGGTTCGATTCGCACCCGTAGCCGTCGCCGTCACCGTCGAAGCGGTGCGGGTCGGCGCCGATGACGCGCACGGGGCCGGAGATGTCGCCGCAGTCGAGGTCGTACGAGACGACGGGCACGCACGTCCCGGCGTAGTTCGGGTCGCAGCTGCCGCCGCTCGACGGCGGTGTGACGGGCCGCGGAGGCGGCGATCCCGCGCCGGTGTCGACCGCGTGCGTCGGGTCGAGCTTCGCGTGCGGGCAGGCGCCCCACAGCCCGAGATGCTGCTGCCTGGCGCGCTTGGCCGCGGCGAGGAGCGCTCCGGCCCAGCGGCCACGGTCGCCGCGGTAGAAGTAGGGCGCGGCCGCCCCGGTGGCCACCAGGCGCAGGTTGACGTTGACGCCGTCGCGGATCACGTAGCGGAGCAGGCGGCCGTAGCGGTCGCGATCGTCCAGCGCCGAGTCGCGCTGGAGCCGGATCGTGCCGCCGACCGGCAGGAGCGCCGCGAGGCGCTTCTTGGCGGCGCGGCTGAAGCACTCGCCGCCGCCGATCTCGGGCGTGTCGATCTGCAGGAGCCGCACGCGCTGTCCGTTCTGCAGGACGATCGTGTCGCCGTCCGTGATCCGTGCGACGGTCTGCGCGTCGCCGGCGGCGCTCGCGGTGGCGGTGGCGCCCGACATGGCCGAGCAGACGAGCAGCAACGCGCTGGCGGCGCACGCCAGGATGACGACCCTCAGGGTCACGGTTCGATCCTCTTCTTGCGGTTCATGCCGACGCGAACGATCGTTGCAGCGACCGTGGCCGGTCGACGGCCGTCGCGCCCAGCGGTCGTGCACGACCATTGAGCGGCGGTGATCAGGCCGTGCGGCCGGCGATCGCGTCGCCGATGAGCTTCGCGCCGATCACGTCGGCGGGCCGGCGTCATGCCTCGTCCGACGCGAGGCTCCGGTCTGCCCCGTTCGTGACGTTGCCGTCCCGCCGGCGTCGTGCCGTACCAGTCGAGGCAGAGGATCGTGGCGTCGTCGCGGAGCTGCCCGTCCGTCGCCTCGAGGACCGCGCGTGCGAGCTCTTGCACCGCCTCGCGCGGATGGAGGGAGCGCGTCTCCACCAGGGCGTGCGGCACGAGGGCCGCGGCGGCGTTGCGTTCGAGGAAGCCGTCGGTCACGAACACGATGCGGTCACCACGCGCGAGGGCGAGGGGCTGGCTCCGGTAGGGGTGATCCCGCATGGCGCCGAAGGGCGGGTCGACCGCGAGCGCGATCGGCGTGGCCGCGTCGTGCCGCACGAGCATCGGCGGCGGATGCCCGGCGTTCATGATGCGCGCCGAGCCGTCGTGCAGGTCGATCTCCACGAGCTGGCCCGTCACGAACTGGCCGCTCTGGGCGTTGGCGTTGATTGCGTCGGTCAGTCGTTGGGCCTGCTCGACGAGGCTGGCGCCCGCGCGGCGGCTGTTCCGGAGGCTGCCCACGGCGAGCGTCGCCAACATGGCGGAGTCGAAGTCGTGCCCGACCGCGTCGGTGATCGAGAGGTGCAGCGTGTCCAGGTCGAGGCTGTAGTCGAACGTGTCGCCGCCGACGTTGCCGGCCGGCTCCAGCCAGCCGGCCAGGCTGAAGCTCGCCGCCTCGCAGGTGTAGGCGCTCGGCAGCAGGCGGCGCTGGATCTCGGCCGCGAGCGACATCGGCATCGTGCGCTGGCCCCACTCGTACAGATCCGTGTGCCGGCGGTTGGCGATCACGACGTACGCCAGCAGGTGGGCCGCCGCCTCGACCTCCGCGACCGTCTCGGCCGACGCCTCACCGGGGAGGACGAGCTCCAGCACCCCGATCGCGTCGCCGCGACTCGTGACCGGGACGAGCAGCCGCGTCGCGCCGGCCTCCCGCACCAGGTGCGGCTGCTGGGTCCGCAACACGCTGCCGTGCGGCGAGTCCGCGAGGGCGATGCGCTCCGCCTCCGGCAGCGACCCGCGCGCGTAGGCCCCGACCGGCACGAGGGTCTGCCCACTGAAGTCGGCGATCAGCAGGGCGACCTGCGTCGCCCCCAGCCGGTCGGCGAGCGCCGAGGCGAAGACATCGACGGCCGCCGCCGGGGCCGCCTCCTCCGTCGACTGCAGCAACGACCGCCACCCGGAGCGGCCGGCCTGCACGACGCGCGTGCTCGGATCCTGTGGCGGCGGAGGCACCAGTGGGAGGCTACCCAGTCCGCGAGGCGCGACTCACCATGTCCCGCCCCGTGGGCGGCGTCATCGGGCGGCGCTGGCTGGGATCAGCGCGGTGAGGCGGTCGGCTTCGAGCGCGATGTCGTCGGTCAGCAGCAGCGCATCGATCCACCCGGGTTCGAGCTCGGCGGCGCCGTCGCCGCCGAGCGCGAGCCGCTGGGTTCGGGCGAGCCCGCGCAGCGGCTCGGCGAGCGACGTGAAGCGCTCGCCGGAGACCGCCGCGAGGACGACGAACTCCGGCTCGAGGGCGGCCGCCGCCTCGACGATGCTCTCGATCGGCGTGTCGGCGCCCAGATAGGCGACGCGCCATCCGCGGGCGCGCAGCAGCACGCCGAAGGCGATCAGGCCCAGGTCGTGGGGCTCGTCCGGCGGGGTGGCGAGCACGATCCGGGGCCCCAGGCCACGTCCCCAGCCGCGAGCCAGCCCGAGCAGCCGTCCGCGCAGCACGCTGGAGGCGAAGTGCTCCTGCGCGATCGAGGCCCGCCCGGTCTCCCAGCGGTCTCCGAGCTCGTGCAGGTACGGCAGCGCGATGTCGGACACGACCGTGTCGACGGTCGCCACCGCCAGCAGCCGGTCGAGGATCGCCTGGGCACGCGGCTCGTCGAACGCGGCGAGGGCGTCGGCCAGCTCGCCGCGTGCGGCGTCGACCTCGAGCGCGGGGCCGAGCGCTTCGGTGGCCCCGTCGTCATGCCGGGCGAGCGCCGCCGCCTCCGCCGCAGCCAGGCCCTGCGCGAGGTTTCCCTGCATGCGGCGCACCCGCGCAAGCTGATCGAGCGAGTAGAGGCGCAGGCCGCCGGACGAGCGCACGGGGTCGAGCAGGCCGTAGCGGCGCTCCCAGGCGCGCAGCAGCTCCGGGCTGACGCCGGAGCGCCGGCTCAGCTCGCCGATTCGCAGGAGGGTTTCGTCCGTCACCGTATCGACTATACAAGACGTGTACATGACCTTGACAGCGGTCGCGCGACGGTGGTATCGTCCTCTATCTGTACAGTATCTATACAGGAGATGGACTATGAAGAAGCTCGACCTCGCGGCGGCAGTCCTCCTGATCGTCGGCGGACTCAACTGGGGCCTCGTCGCGATCGCCGAGTTCGACCTCGTCGCGGAGATCTTCGGGGAGGAGTTCGGCACCACGAACACCATCACCCGGATCGTCTACGGCCTCGTCGGCGTGGCCGCCGTCTACGCCATCGGCTCGCTGCTGGCCACGCGGCGCCACCCCGTCGAGGCGCGTTCGACCGCGCACGCCGCGCACTGAGGACGACCACAGCGTCATCACGACCGCCCGGCGCGCCCGACGCGCCGGGCGGTCGCCGTTCGGCGGGTCGCCCGCGGGCGCGGCGGGCGCGGGTCAGGCCGTGAGGCCGGCGATCGCGTCGCCGATGAGCTTCGCGCCGATCACCGCGAAGAGCACGGCCATGATCGCGGCGCTGTGCCGGGTGAGGGCGGTGCGGAGGCCGTCCAGCAGGCCGCGCGAGCGGTCGCCGAGCGCGACGGCGACGACGACCGGCGCCAGCACGCCCGCCGACGCCACCAGCACGAACCCGGCCAGGACCGCGACCTGCTGGCCGGCCGGGAGCCCGACCTCGGCGATCTCCGCCGCCGCGGCGGCCGCCAGCATCGCGTTCTTGGGGTTGAGCCCGCTGAGCGCGAAGCCCGCGGCGCCCGCCCTGGCCACGGTGAAGCCGTCGATCGCGCGCATCCAGCCCGGCGTCGGGGCCTCCTCGCCCGCCCGCGGACGGCCCCGCCATCCCCGCGCCGCGAGCACCACCAGCAGCGCGCCCAGGCCGAGCAGGGCCAGGCTGACCCACGTCGCGGGCTCGCCGTCGTCGCTCGCGTCGATCAGGCCGGCGACGGCGAGGACGATCGCGCCGACCGCGGCCAGACCGGCGCACCAGGCGAGTCCGAACGCGAGCCCCTTGGCCAGGCCCCGATCCGCGCCCAGCAGGAGCACGACGGCGATGATCGGCACCGGGAAGATCGCGATCGCGACCGCCAGCGGCAGCACGTCTCCTAGCGCTTGCCCCACCGGCGCTCCGCGTCGACGGCCACGGCACGAACGCTACCCGACGGAGGTGCGCCGGCCCGTCCCGGCGCGCCGCGCCGCATATGCTTCGCCCGTGCGGCGTCGCGCATGGCGATGGATGGCGGTGGCGGCGGCGGTGACCGCGCTGGCCGCCGGCTGCGGCGACGACGGCAAGAAGGACTCGTCCGCGACCTCGGAGGCGGCACCGGCGCCGACCACCGCGACGCCCGCGAGCACCGCGCCGGCCGAGCCGACGTCGCCGGCGAGCGACGACACCGGCGGCGCCGAGACGGCCGCGCCCGCGCCGACCGAGGACGAGCCCGTCAGCCTCGCCGCCGGCAAGACCATCTTCATGACGCTGGGCTGCGCGGCGTGCCACACGCTCGCGGAGGCGGGCGCGCGGGGAACGACCGGGCCGAACCTCGACGAGCTCAGGCCGGACGCGGAGACAGTGGCTGCGCAGGTGGTGTCCGGCGGCGGTGGGATGCCGTCGTTCGCCGACAAGCTGACGGAGACCGACATCCGCAACCTCTCCGCCTACATCGTGGAGGTCGCGGGCAAGCAGTAGCGGGTGGGAGCTACCACTCCTGCCAGTGCAACACCGTGTCGAGCCCGCGGCGCTTCGCCGGGCGGAACTCGTCGCCGATGGTGTGGGCGAGGGGGATCAGCGCGACCTGTGTCACGTCGGCGTACGGGATGCCGAGGACGGCCGCCGCCTCGCGCTCGTAGTCCAGGTGGTACGTCGTCCACACGCTGCCGAGGCCGCGGGCGCGCGCCGCCAGCTGGAAGCTCCAGCCCGCCTGGATGATGCTGCCGTACAGCGCCGCCAGGTCGCCGGGCGCCATGCCCTCCGGACGGCCCTCGATGCAGGGCACCACGTGGACCGGGACGCGGTGCAGGATCGACGCGAGGTAGCGGGCCGAGGCCGACGCCGGCGACTCGTCCGGGCGCTCGTCGTCCGGCGACGCGCCGCCCGCGTAGTCCGACCAGGCGCGGCGGTAGAGCTCGGCGAGCTGCCCGCGCCGCTCGTCGTCGGTGACGACCACGAAGTGCCACGTCTGCGCGTTCACCGACGTCGGCGCCTGCAGCGCGATGCGCACGCAGTCCTCGAGCAGGGCGGGCGCGACGGGGCGGGTCAGGTCGAGCCGGCGGCGGACCGACCGGGTGGTGGTCAGGACCTCGTCGGCGGACATCTGCGGTACGGCCATGCGCGGCACCATACGCGCGGGGTTCGCGTCAGCGCACCACGATGCGGCGTGCGGTCGTGCCGCGCGTTCCCGGCCGCGTCGCGGGCGCTGACCGTCACGACGCCGTCGAGCTGGCCGGCCCGTCGCAGCAGCGCCCGGATCCGCGGCGGGAAGCGCAGCACGGCGACCCGGCGTCCGGCCGCCATCCGTTGGAGCTCGACGACGGCCAGCGTGCGGGTCGGCGCGACGCCGAGGCGGCGGGCGGCGCGCGGACCGAGACGCACGGCGACGCGCAGGCGGCAGGGCTCGTTGCAGGTCGCCAGCACGCGCAGGCCCTGCCGCAGGGCGCGCCCGAGGCGGACCGTCGGCTCGAGCCGGATGCCGACCACCGGCGCGCGGGTGTCGCGAGGCGGCGCCGTCGGCGGCGGCGGGGCCGTGGGCGGAAGGGCGGCGGGCACGGGGTTGTCGATGGCGAGGTCGAGCGTGGCGGTCGGGCTCTCGTTGCCCTGCGTGTCCCACGCCGTCAGCGCCAGTCGGTAGGCGCCGTTGGGGAGGGTGGTGGTGTCGAGGTAGGGCGAGGCGATCGTCGCGAACAGCCGGAAGCGCATGGTCGCCGTTGCAGTTCGCCGGCTGCGTGTCGAGGCACTGCTGCGCCGGCAGGTTCTGGCGCGCGCCGGGCGCGTAGTGCCAGTCGAACGGCTGGGCGAGGTAGGTGTCGGCCTGGAACGCGTCGCGGTCGAGCACGAGCAGCCCGTCGGCGAGCCGGATCAGCTGCACGCGCACGCGGTACGGGTGCAGGTCCGCGGCGAGCTCCGGCCGTTCGGCGAGCCAGCCGGCGAACGACTGGCGGTCGGGGATCGTGGCGCGCAGGTCGACCGGGCCGCTGACGTGGGCGGGGTCGAGCGCGGGTGCCGGCGTCGGGCGACCAGAGCGCCGTGCCGTCGAGCTGCCACGCGGGGTCTGCCGGGGCGTAGAGCGCGACGTCCTCGATGGCCGGCGGCGCGGTGTCCACGTACGGCGCGAGCTTGCCGCTCGGGATGGAGCGGGTTGACCCACTCGTCGACGCCTGCCACGTTCTGGATCTCCGACAGGTGGACGTGCCACAGCGTCGTGCAGGTCCAGCCGATGAACTGGCCGGGCGCGATGACCTGGCCGTCGCTGACCACGCCGACCGGGTCGACGTGCCAGTACGAGAAGTGTCCGGCGGTGACACGGCGGTTGACGCAGCCGACGTTCGCGACGTTGGGCAGCAGGTCGACCGTGCCGCCCTCGACGGCGTAGACGCGATGGCTGCGGGCCGGCGGGGCGCCGGCCTCCGGCTGGTCGTCGCGCACCGCGATGTCGATGCCGATGTGGTAGCCCGGCAGCCCCTTCGGGAAGCTGCCCGGCCGGATGTCGTGGAACGACGCGCGGATGGGGTGCTGCTCGTCGACCGGCGCGACGGGCCAGCCCGTGTACGCGTCGTTGTAGACGTGCGGGCCCGGCCACGCCCCCGGCCCGGCCGCCACGGCGGCGGCCGGTGCCAGGAGCGAGGCGAGCAGGGTCGCCAGGCGTGGCCAGGCCCCGTCGCAGCGGCTACTGCGACTTCACGTAGGCGATGTAGCCGCGCACGTCGGCGGCCGGCTCGGAGTAGGCGTCGCCGAGCTCCGACTCCATCGCGGCCATGTACTCCTTCGCCCAGTCCGGCAGCTCGTAGTCGATCGCGGCCAGGAACTCGAGCGACGCGGCGAGGCGGATGTCGGCGATCGACGGATGGTCGCCGCCGATGAAGCGCCGGCCGTCGAGGAAGAAGGAGTGGTACACCTCGAGCGGGCCTGCGAGGGCGTCGACCGCGGCCTTCTGGGCGGCCGCCTTCGCGTTCTCGTCCGCGTCGGACGAGCCGACCTCGCCGGGGTACTGCGGGAAGCCGAGGGCCGGGTACGTGGCGCGGGCCAGCAGCGGGTAGAGCGTCCCGATGAGGTAGAACATCGCGCTGTCGACCATCGCGCGCTCGGCCGGGTCGCGCGGGTACCACTGGTCGAGCCCGTGCTTGTTGCACAGGTACTGCATCAGGGCGCAGCTCTCCCACAGCGCGCCGCGGGGCAGGCCCGACTCCTCGATCACGGGCGTCAGGCGCGAGGGGTTCATCGCCAGGAACTCGTCCGTCCCGGTGTTGCCCCAGGCGTCGATCTCCTCGCAGTCCAGCCCCGACGCGCGCACGAAGATGCGGGCGGTCAGGTTGTTCACGCTGGGCTTGAGGACGTGCATCTTCATCGCAGCCATGGTTCCTCCCGATGGTTGCTGGCCGAATGTGTCAGTACGGGTCCTTCGGCGACCGGTCGTCCGACAGCGACGGCCGCGAGCGCGCGACGAGCGCCTCGATGGCGTCGGCCAGGTGGATCTCCGCGATGTTGTGGTCGCCGCGCTCCACGCGGAGCTTGTGGGCCTCGAGCAGCACGTCGGAGTGGGTGTAGCCGAACGGCGGCTCGAAGCGGTACGACGCCAGCTCGATCAGCAGCCCGAGCGGGTCGGTGAAGTACAGCGAGTCCATGAACCCGCGGTCCTTGACGCCGCTGTGGCGGATGCCGCGCTCGTCGAGCCGCTCCACCGCCTGCGCGAACGTGGCCTGCGAGAGCGAGAAGGCGATGTGGTGCACGCAGCCCGGGTCGGTCGGGCGGCGCGCAGGGTCCGGCGTCCGCTCCTCGTTCGTGAAGATCGTGATCAGCCGGCCGTCGCCCGGATCGAAGTAGAGGTGGCTCTCCGCCTCGTTGTCGAGGTTGGGCTGCTCGAACACGAAGGGCATCCCGAGCACGCCCTCCCAGAAGTCGATCGACGTCTGCCGGTCGGCGCCGACGATCGTGATGTGGTGGACGCCCTGGCTCTGGAGCTTCCGCATATGGACCTCGGTGTCAGTGTTCGACGAGCTTCGACTTGTACTCGCTTCGCTGCAGCGAGCCCCACGGCACGAGCTCCACCTGCGCCTGCACGACGAGCATGCTGCGCACCCGCGAGCCGATGGCGTCCGCGAGGCCCGGGTCGGGCGAGGCGTCGCGCGCGAGCTCCACGGCGACCGGGAGCGGTGGATCCTGCTTGACCCCGGGGCCGCGCGGGCGCACCAGGATGTGGCCGCTGACCCGCGGCGCGAACTCCGTGACCACCTCGCGGATGGCGGACGGGAAGACGTTGACGCCGCGCACGATCAGCATGTCGTCGGTGCGGCCGACGCAGCGGACGCGCGGAGCGGTGCGGCCGCAGGGGCACGTGCCCGTGCGCACGACGACGTGGTCGCGCGTGCGGAAGCGCAGGAGCGGCGCGCCGCGGTGGCGCAGGTGGGTCAGCACGAGCTCGCCCCGCGCGCCGTCGACGAGCTCGACCGGCTCGCCGCTCGCCGGGTCGACGAGCTCGAAGTGGACGAAGCCGCGGCCGCCGAGGTGCATGCCGTCGCGCTGCTCGCACTCGCCCCACAGCGACACGTGGACGTCGCCGATGCCCATGGCCTCCGTCACCTGCGCGCCCCAGCCGCGCTCGAGCCGCTCGCGGAAGGCCGGCTCGCCGCCGCCCGGCTCGCCGGCGACCATGACGCGCTCCACGCTCGACGCGGCGAGGTCGATGCCGCGCTCCGCCGCCCACTCGATCAGGTGCGCGGCGTACGACGGCGTGAGCACGGCCGCCTCGGGCCGCAGCAGGCGCAGCGCGAGCATCAGCCGCTCGGTGTTGCCGGTGCCGAACGGGCACGTGGCAGAGGCCGATGCGGTCGAAGGCCGCGAGCGCGGCGCCGGCCGCGAAGGGCCCGGCGTTGTACGTGCGTCACGATCCGCTGCCCCGCCTGCACGCCCGACGCCGCGTAGCTGCGCGCCGAGGTCACGATCCAGTTCTCGAGGTCGCCGGCGGTCAGCGGGATGTAGCTCGGCGTGCCGGTCGTGCCGCTGGTGGAGTAGATGCGCGCGATCTCCTCCCGGCGCGGCGCAGAGGTGCGTCCCGAACGGGTTCTCCGCCGTCGTGGTGGCGCGCAGCTCCTGCTTCTCGGTCAGCGGCAGGCGGGCCAGGTCGGCGAGCCCCCCGGCGTCGGCCGCCGCCTCGACGCCGACGGCGCCGAGCTTCTGCCGGTAGAACGCGGAGCGCTCCAGCAGGTAGGCGAGCTGCGCGCGGTAGGCGTCGTCGTCGAGCGCGAGCTGCTCGTCCCACGGGCGGGTCTCGACGGCCGGGTCGAGCATCGTCATGGGTCGGGGTGGCCAAGTGTCCGACGGTCCGTCGGCCAAATGTCCGGGTCGCGCTCGTACGTGATGGCCTCCTCCGCGTGGCCGGCCATGAGGAAGCCGACGGGCCGCTCCTGCTCCTCGGCGAGGTGCGCGAGCAGGCTGGCGGTGCGGGCGAGCAGCGGGATGGCCTTGACCATCGACGTGGCGAAGCCGAGGTCGATCAGCACGGCCGCGATCGGCATCGAGACGTTCATGACCAGCGGCCGTCCCCAGGCCTCGGCGACGGCGTCGCGGAAGGCGCGGGCGAGCGCGACGTGCGGCCCGCTCACGCCGTGCGCGTCGGCGAGCTCGAGGATGCGCTCGGCGCGCGGGTCGACCGGTCGGTGGATGGGATGGCCGAAGCCCGGCGCCTTGCCCCCGGCCGCGCGGATGGCCTGCGCGACGCTCGCGGGCCGCATCCTCCTGCGACGCGCCCTCGGCGACGCGG
The DNA here is from genome assembly GCA_963767885.1 of uncultured Actinomycetota bacterium. Classification (GTDB taxonomy): domain Bacteria; phylum Actinomycetota; class Thermoleophilia; order Gaiellales; family F1-60-MAGs149; genus CAVYFW01. Next base: position 100,064 of record CAVYFW010000019.1, on the reverse strand, counting down.
GCCTGCGCCCGCTCGAGCACGCGCGCGCACTCCTCGGCGGTGCCCAGGATGACCGGGCCGCAGCCGAGGATGCCGGCGGCGACCGCGCCCTGCAGCGATCCGGGGTCGGCCGCGAGCGTCATGCGGGCGGCGACGTTGGTCGGCATCATCCCGTGCTCGGCGATCGCCACCAGCAGCAGGTCGAGGAAGAAGCGCTGCTCCTCGGTCGGCTCGCGCCCGGTCAGGAGCAGGTGGAAGTACTCGGTGAAGCTGACCCGCCCCATCAGGTCGCCGGTCAGGTCCTGCCCGCGCACCTCCACCCGGTCCGGGTAGGCCTGGCAGATGCGGCTGACGGGGTCTCCGGCCTTGCCGATCTGCATCGCTGCGACGCTATGGGCCCTCGGGTCGGCCGTCAAGTGGGCCGGTCGGCCGTGGCGCGTGGTTCGACTCGCGGCAGCCGGAGCGCGGTCGACGAGCGTCGCGGCGAGTCCGGCGCGGCCGGCCACCACCAGCGCCACGTCGTGGCGTCGATCAGCTCGAGCAGCGCGGCACCGGCCAGGTACGAGCGGCCCGCGGCGAGCCCGATCCCGCCGTGCGGTTGGCGAAGGTGCGCGCCGAGCAGCGGGTCCGGGACGTGTCGCTGGCGCAGGTTGTTGGTCGCGACGGCCATCGCGGCGATGACCAGCCCCCGGATCGACTGCAGCGCGAACGCCGTGCCGACGGCCCAGGCGAGTCCGGTGCCGAGGTTGCCGGCGCTGTTGAGGGCGAGGCCGGCGACGAGGAGCGCGGTGAGCGGCCAGCGCGTCCCGAGCCGGATCGGAGCCGTGCGCCGCCCAGCAGCTCGAGCCCGACGCCGGCGTCGAGCAGGCTGGCGGCCGCCGCGCCGCCGCCGAGCTCGTCGCGCGCCAGGTTGTCGTGGCGACGTCGTCGACGCCGTCGGCCGCGACGACCGCGACGAACGCGATCCCGAGCGTGCGGACGACGGGCTGCGACCGGGTCGCCGGCAAGCCGGTCCACGCTTCGCCGGGCGAGACCGACGCGCGCGCGGCGTCGGTCCCGTGGTCGAGTCGGGGCCGCGTCGCGGCGCGCGGCGGAGACGGCGAACGTCGCGGCGTCGTGCGGGCGCAGGCCGCGGATGTCGAGGAATCGGGACGAGCGCGGCGGCGAGCTGCGGGCCGAGGACCTCGAGCCCGCTCGTGCCCGCGCCGAGCGTCGCGTTGGCGCGCTCCAGGTCGGCGTCGTCGACGAGCGCGGGCACGGCGCCGCGCGCAGCGGGCTGGAAGCGAGCGCGGCGAGCGCACCGACGCGACGAGCGCCAGCAACCCCGCCCGCGACGGCAGGAGCAAGGCGATGGCGAGCTTCACGCCGCCCTGCTCGAGCTCGCAGCCGAGCATCGTCCGGCGCGCCCGTAGCGGTCGGCGATCGCGCCGGCGAACGCGCTTAGCAGGGACGGCAGGCAGTCGCCGACGAGCAGCCGGAGCGCCACGGCGATGGCGTCCCCGACCTCGCTCGACGATGTACAGGATGAGGCGCCGAGGCCGCACCGAGAGTCGCCGACGGTCGAGATCGCCCGGGCCGTCCACAGGCGGCGCACGCCCCGTTCGTCCGCGCAGCGCGACGGCCCTCGCCCCTCCGCTGCGTGTCCTGTCACCGGCCTGTCCCTCGCTACCCTCGAGCGCATGGATATCAGGCCGGCCCGGACCGCCGCCGACGTCGAGGCCGCAGCCGGCGTCCTCGACGGGCCGCCGCGCGCCGACGCCACCGAGGCGTTCCTCGCCGACCCGCGCCACCACCTGCTGCTGGCCTGGGAGGACGGGGCCGTCGTCGGCATGGTGAGCGGCGTCGAGATGACGCACCCCGACAAGGGCACCGAGATGTTCCTGTACGAGCTCGGCGTCGCCGAGGAGGCCCGCGGTCGCGGCGTCGGGCGCGCCCTGACCGACGCCCTGCGCGACCTGGCGACCGAGCGCGGCTGCTACGCGATGTGGGTGATGACGGAGCTCGACAACGTCGCGGCGCTGCGCACCTACGAGGGCGCGGGCGCGACCCGCCTGGACGACTCGGCGTACCTGGAGTGGCGGCTGTAGGTCGGGCGGGGCGGGGGCGCGCGGCGGCTCGGTCGGTGGGGCGTGCGGTCAATTGTCCGACGCGGCGTCGGACAATTGGCCAGCCCGCGAACCGCACAACCATGCCGCCTGGCGGGCTCGTCTAACCATCAAACGCAAGTGCCTGGTTAGACGGCCGGCGACCGCCGACACCTACGTCGCTCGCCGAGCTTCGATTGATCTTTCTTGCCTGGAACAGCTCGGCGGCGCGCGGTCGGCCGGCCGGGGATGCGGCCAAATGTCCGACGCGGCGTCGGACAATTGGCCACCCCGCGACCCGCGCAACCATGCGCCCTCGCCGCGCCGTCTAACCACCAAACGCAAATGCCTGGTTAGACGGCCTCCGCCGCCGTCCCGCGGCGGATCGGGCGCCAGCCGGGGCCGCGGGACGCTCGCGCGCAGGCGGCGGGTGTAGTCCTCCTGCGGGTCGTCGAGGATCGCCGCCGTCGGGCCGCGCTCCACCACGCGGCCGCCTGCAGCACGATCGCGTCGTCGGTAGCTGGCGGACGACGGCGAGGTCGTGGCTGATCAGGACGTAGGAGACGCCCGTCTCGTCGCGGATGTCGGCGAGCAGGTTCAGCACCTGCGCCTGGATCGACACGTCGAGGGCGGCCACCGACTCGTCGAGGATCAGCACGGGCGGCTCGGCGGCGAGGGCGCGGGCGATCGCGACCCGCTGGCGCTGGCCGCCGGACAGGGCGCGGGGGAGGGCGCGGGCCTGGCGCTCGTCGAGGCCGACCAGCTCGATCAGCTCGCCGCACGCGCTCGCGGCGCGCCTCGCCCGACGTGCGCAGGTGCAGGCGCAGCACCTCGTCGAGGCGGCGTCGACCGTCTGGCGCGGGTCGAGGCTGGTGTACGGGTCCTGGAAGACGATCTGCACCTCGCGGCCGCGCGCCCGCCGCTCCTTCGCCGAGCGCGACGGCCGCGACCGGTCGCGGCCGCAGGCGCGGATCGTGCCCGCCGTCGGGCCGCTCCAGGCCCGACGATCATCCGGGCGATCGTCGTCTTGCCCGAGCCCGACTCGCCGACGATGGCCAGCGAGCGGCCCGCCTCGGAGCGCGAACGACATGTCCTCGACCGCCACGTGGTCGCCGAAGAGCCTTGCGCAGCCCCTCGACCTCCAGGACCGGCCCCGCCGACGGCTCAGGCACGGGTCGCCTCCGCCAGCAGCCGGCCGCGCAGCTCGGCGGCGCGCGCACGCAGCGCACCAGCCCGCCGTCGAGCGGCTGCAGCGGCGGGCGCGCCTCGCGGCAGCGGTCCTGCACGTGCGGGCAGCGGGTCGCGAAGGCGCAGCCCGACGGCGCCTCGAACGCCGACAGCGGGCGGCCCGGGATCGCCGAGAGGCGCGGCGCCGTCGCCGCGATGCTCGGGCGGCTCGCCACGAGCGCCGCCGTGTAGGGGTGCAGCGGCGTCGTCGTGCAGCGCCGACGACGCCTGCTGCTCGACGACCTGGCCCGCGTACAGCACCGCGGTGCGGTCGCAGACGGCGCCGGCCAGCTCCAGGTCGTGCGTGATGAACAGCAGGGCGAGGCCGCGCTCGCGGCGCAGGTCGTCGAGGATCGCCATGACCTCGGCCTGCGTCGTGACGTCGAGCGCCGTCGTCGGCTCGTCGGCCAGCACCAGGCGCGGCTCGACCAGCAGCGCCGCGGCGATCATCACCCGCTGCAGCATGCCCGCCCGAGAGCTCGTGCGGGTACTGCCGCAGCCGCCGCTCGCCGTCCGCGATGCCGACCTCGTCGAGCAGCGCCGTCGCCCGCCGCCGGGCCTCCGCGCCGCCGACGCCGTGTAGCGTGCGCAGCGCCTCGGTCATGAAGTCGCCGACCGTCCGCACCGGGTTCACGTGCGCCCGCGGGTCCTGGAAGATGACCGCGATCTCGCGGCGGTAGGCCCGCAGCGGCGCCGCCGCGCAGCGCCAGCACGTCGCGGCCGTCGAAGCGGATCGCCGCCGTCGTCACCGCACCCGCCGGCAGCAGCCGCGAGATCGCGCGGGCGGTCATCGACTTGCCCGAGCCCGACTCGCCGACGAGCCCGACCGCCTCGCCCGGCGCGATGGCCAGCGAGACCTCGTGCAGCACCGTGCGCTGGCGCCCCTCGACGGGCAGCGTGACGGTCAGGCCGTCGACCTCGACGAGCGGCTGCCTCACGCCGGCACGGCCTCCGTCATGGGCCGCCGCTCCGGCGCGTCGAGCCACGGGCGCACCTGCTCCAGCGCGGCGCCCAGGCGGAAGACCGTGACGTCGTCGTAGGTGCGGCCGACGATCTGGATGCCCGTCGGCGCGCCGTTGTCCGCGAACCCGGACGGCACCGCCAGCACCGGGCAGCGGCTCGCGATGTTGAAGACGGGCGTCAGCATCGAGTCGAAGTAGCTGCTCGAGCTGCTGGCCCGCGACCTCGACGCCGTGCCCGACGTAGTCGTCGCCGGCCACCAGGCCGCGGCTCGCGAGCGTCGCGCAGACCACCGCGTCGTACTCCTCGAGCACCCGCGCCGAGCGGCTCGTGCACGCGCGCCTCGGCCTCGAAGCCCTCGATCGGGCTGTGCGCCGGCCGCGCGGCGCGCGACATCGTCTCCGCGAAGTCGATCGCGTAGCGCGCACATGATGTCGCGGTGCTCCTCCGCCATGGAGCCGATCCAGCCCGCGAACAGCAGGTCGAAGTGCAGGGCGAGGCGCCGAGGTCGACGTCGGCCTTGGAGATGCGGAGGTCGACCTCGTCGACGATCGCGCCCGCCTCGCGCAGCGCGTCGGCCGCGGCCCGCGTGTTCGCCTCCACCTCGGGGTCGAGCACCCAGCTCCCGAGCCCGGGTGCGAGCGCCACGCGCAGGCCCTCGACGCCCTCGAGCCGCGCCGGGATCTCCAGCTTCGGGCGCAGCGACGCGTGGTCGAGCGGGTGCGGCCCCGCGAGCACGTTCTCGAACAGCGCCGCGTCGGCCACCGTGCGCGCCAGCGCGCCGTTGTGGCAGTACACGTCGAGGTTGAACGGCACCTCGACCGGCACGCGGCCGTACGGCGCCTTGAAGCCGACGACGCCGTTCGCCGAGGCCGGGATGCGGATCGAGCCGCCGATGTCCGAGCCGCCCGCGAGCGTCGCCGTGCCCGCCGCGAGCGCCGCGCCCGACCCGCCCGACGAGCCGCCGACGGCGATCTCGGGGTTCCACGGGTTGCGGGTGACGCCGTGCAGGCGCGTGTGGGTGAAGCCGGCGCAGGAGAACTCCGGCGTCGTCGGTGCGGGCGTGCACGATCGCGCCGGCGTCGAGGATGCGCTGCGCGAGCGGCGACGTCTCCTCGGCGATCAGGTCCTTGTAGATCAGCGAGCCCTGCGACCACGGCTGCCCCGCGATCGGCATCTCGTCCTTGATGCCGACGGCGATGCCCTCGAGCGGCCGGGGCTCCCCGCCCTTGCCGGCGTAGCGCGCCTCCGCCGCCCTGGCCTCCGCGCGCGCCTCCTCGTAGCGCGTGTACGTGAAGGCGTTGACCGTCGGCTCCACGGCCTCGGCGCGGGCGATCACGGCGTCGAGCAGCTCGAGCGGCGAGAGCTCGCGCGTGCGGAAGCGCCGGATCGCCTCGGTCGCCGGCAGGTAGTGGAGGTCGGTCATCGAGTGCCCCCTTGGGCGCGGTCGGCGAGGCGCTCGCCGAGCAGGTTGACGGCGATCACGACGGTGATGATGCAGAGGCCGGCCGCCAGCGACTCGGCGGGATACCCCTGCAGGACGCCGGAGCGGCCCTCGGACACCATCACGCCCCAGTCGGCCTGCGGCGACTGCACGCCGAGGCCGAGGAACGAGATGGCCGCGAGGTCGACCACGGCGTAGCTGAACAGGATCGTGCCCTGGGCGACGATCAGCCCGAGCACGTTCGGCGCGAGGTGCAGGCCGCAGATGCGCGTCGAGGTCTGGCCCTGCACCTCGAGGGCCGCGATGTAGGGCTGGGCGCGCTCCTGCAACGACGCGCTGCGCAGGACGCGGGCGACGTACGGCGTGTACGCGAAGGCCAGCGCGATCGAGGCCGCCAGCAGGCCGGGGCCGAACACGGCGGCCGCGAGGACGGCGAGCAGGATGCCGGGGAACACGAACAGCACGTCCAGGAAGGCCGACGCGACGGAGTCGAACAGGCCGCGGAGCCACGCGCACGCGATGGCGATGACCGTCCCCACGCCCATCGCCAGCAGCACCACCACGAGCGGGCCGAGCAGCGCGGTGCGGGCGCCCCACAGGAGGCGCGAGAAGAGGTCGCGGCCCTGTCCGTCGAAGCCGAGGTAGTGATCCTCGAAGGGCCCGACGAACGAGTACTTGAGCTGCACCTGCTCCGGGTCGTGCGGCGCCAGGAACGGCCCGAACACGGCGATCAGCACGGCCAGCAGCAGCACCGCGGCGCACGCGTGGCCGATCACGCCGGTGCCCCGCAGGCCGGGAATGCCGCGCCGGCGGTCGAGCGGCTCCGCGTGCGCCGGGACCGGCGGGGCGACGACGCTCATTCGGCCCGCGCTCCCATCTGCACGCGCGGGTCGAGCAGCGCATACAGGAGGTCGACGATCGTGTTGGTGACGACGAAGGCCACCACCAGCACCAGCGAGATGCCCTGCACGACCGCGAAGTCCTTGGACAGCGCGGCCTGCACCAGGTAGGCGCCGAGCCCGTTGAGCGAGAACGCCCGCTCGACCACCGCCGCCACCGCGATGAGCGACGCGACCGTCAGCCCGACGATGGTCGTGATCGGGATGGCGGCGTTGCGCAGCACGTGGCGGCGCACCACGAGCGGGTACGGGATGCCGCGGCTGATGGCGGTCTGCACGTGCTCCCTGCGCAGCTCCTCCCGCACGGCGGCCCGCGTCACGCGCGCGACGATGGCGATGCTGGTCGCCGCGAGCGCGATCGCTGGCAGCGTGAGGTGGTAGATCGTGTCGAAGAAGCCCTCGCCGCTGCCCACCGACGGGAACCAGCCGAGGTTCACGGCGAAGACGAGGATCAGCACGATCGCCGCCACGAACGCCGGCAGCGCGGCCGAGACGGTGGTGACGACGAGCACGCTCGTGTCCGACCAGCCCGGCCGCAGCGCCCCCAGGAGGCCGAGCGCGATGCCGAAGAAGATGATGATCACCGACGCGTAGAGCACGAGGGCCGCGGTCGTGCCGACCCGCTCCACGATGAGGTCGGAGACCTCCTGGCGGAGCGGGATCGACACGCCGAGGTCACCCGTCAGCGCGGCCTTCAGCCACTCCCAGTAGCGCACGAGGAACGGCTCGTCGAGGTGGTAGCGCTGCTCCAGCACCGCGATCGCCTCGGGCGACGGCGTGCGCCCGCCGGTGAGCGTCGCGATCGGGTTGCCCGGCGCGATGTACAGCGCCGAGTAGATCACGAAGCTCGACACGAGCAGCGTGCCCGCGAGCATCGCGAGCCGCCGGAGGACGAACCGCAGCATCAGCCCTGCGGCGCCGAGCGAGGCCGCCCAGGGCCCGAACATGTACTGGAACGAGACGGGTGCGCCGGTGACGCCCTTGTTCATGACCAGCACCGTCTTGGGCGCCACGATCGGGATCCAGGCCAGCTCCTCGGTGATGATCTTCTGCGCGTCGACCACGAGCTGCGCGCGCGCGGCGTCGTCGAACTCGGAGCGCGCCTCGTTCATCAGCCGCGTCACCTCCGCGTTGGCGTAGCCCGAGTAGTTCTGCGAGCCGTCCGGCAGCACGAGCGTGGCGTAGAGGGCGGCCGGGTCGGCGTAGTCGCCGTAGTTGTTGGTGAAGAAGCCGTCGACGTTCTCGCGCGCCTTCGGGTCGATGAAGAAGTTGATGTAGTTGGCCGCCGACGTCGACTCGAGCTCGACCTTCAGGCCGATGCTCTCCCCGGCCGACTTCACCGCCGTCGCCTCCGCGTGGAGCGCGGGGAGCTCGGCCGAGGTGCCGAGGCGGATCGTCTTGCCCTCTGCGCCGGCCTCCTGGATCAGGGCCTTCGCGCCCTCGAGGTCCGGCGCGAGCTCCGGCAGCGCGTCCCAGCCGGCCTGGAAGACGTCGGGCGCGTACCCCCACGTGCCGGGGTTGCCGAGCGCGTGCGGGATGATGCCGGCGCCCTTGTAGTTCGTGTCGATCAGGCCCTGGCGGTCGATGGCCATGGACAGCGCCTGGCGCACCTTCACGTCCCCGAGCGGCCCGTCGAAGCTCGACACGATGAGCGCGTCCGACTGGTAGGACGGGCCCTCGTAGACGTTGACCTCGTCGCTCTGGCGCAGCTCATCGAGGGTCGGCAGCTGGATCGTGTACATGCCGGTCAGCTCGCCGGTCAGCAGGCCCGAGGTGACGTTGGCGTCGTCGGGGACGCCCTTGAACGTGATCTTGTCGGCCTGCGGGACCAGGGACGTGTCCCAGTAGGCGTCGTTCTTGACGACCGTGACGCCCTCGCCGGTCTTCCAGGAGTCGAGCTTGAACGGCCCGGTGCACATCGTCCCGCCGTCGACCGTGCCGAACTTGGCGCCCTGCGCCTCGGCGTACTTCTTCTGCACGACGATCCCGGCCATGCCGGAGAGCTCGCCGCGCAGCCACGTGTCGGGCTCCTTCATCTTCAGCGTGACCTCGTTCGGGCCGGTCGCCGTGATGGTGTCGACGCGGTTGCAGGGCGGCCGGGTAGAAGCCGCCGAGGTCGGGCTGGCGGTTGCGCTCGAGGCTGTAGACGACGTCCTCGGCCGTCAGCGGCGTGCCGTCCCAGAACGTCACGCCGTCGCGCAGCGTGATGACCATGTTGAGCGGGTCGTCGATGGAGATGTCGGTCGCCAGGCCCGGTGCGAGCGTGCCGTCGGGCTGCTGGCGCAGGAGCGCGTCGCAGAGCACCGGCAGGACGGTGTTCTCGGGGTAGTCGAAGGCGTAGATCGGGTCGAGCGAGTTCGTCTCGCGGTACACGCGCCCAGACGACGTCGTCGACGGTCCGGCCGCGGCCGGCGTGGCGATCGAGTCGGCCGCCGCGGGCTCGGTCGCGCTGCTCTCGGGCGCGCTCGCCGCGGTGTCGGAGCCCGCCTCCGAGCTCGCCGCCGTCTCGCCGGTGGCCGCAGCCTCGCTGCTCGCCGCCGCGCTCGACTCCGGCGCGGCCGCGCTCGTCGCCGGCGCTGCGGCGGACGAGTCGCCGTCCACCTCGTCGGCGGACTTGCCGCAGCCGGCCGCCAGGAGCGCGAGCCCCGTCGCCGCCATGGCCAGCATCGTGCGCCTTCCCATCATCGGTCCTCCTCCTTCGTGCCGGCGACGCCCTCCGCGCCGCCGGCGTGCCCCACGTCCTCGCGGGCGCGGCGCGCCCGCAGCTCGATGGCGTCGAGCATGAGCTCGACGGCGTAGTCGTAGATCTCGTCGACGTCCGGGAACATCCGCGGCGCGAGCTCCACGCAGTTCGGGTGCGTCTCCGGCGGCAGCGACGCGTACGCGCGCCGCAGGTAGGCGCGCCGCTGCGGGTCGGAGAGCGACGTCCGCGATCGCGTGGAACAGCCCGCTCCCGGCGATCAGGTCGACGCAGGCGTGGTACGTCCGCACGACGTCGTCGTCCGATAGCCCGGCTCGCCGCAGGATCTCCAGCCCGAGCTCGGCGTCGACGGCCAGGCTCTGCGAGTCGTCGGGGTGTCGCGCCAGCGCCTCGACGAAGCCGGAGTGGCGGCGGTAGATGCGGCGGCCGTTGCGCAGGTAGAGGCGCAGGTCGTCGCGCCACTCGCCGGTCCAGGCGGCCTCGAGGTCGGCGAGCGCGTTCGCGAAGAGGCGCTCGGTCATCGCCGCCAGCAGGTCGTCCTTGGAGCGGAAGTGGCGGTAGACGGCGGTCGGGTCGACGCCGAGCTCCGCGCCGAGGCTGCGCATGGTCATCGTCTTGAACCCGTCCCGGTCCGAGACCGCGAGGGCCGCATCGACGATGGACTCCCGGTCCAGTCGCACGTGCGGGCGATCGCCGTCGGCATGCGCGCCCCCCTCCATGGGCCGGCGATGATGACGACCGTCGACGTCGTTGTCAACAGCGTTGACAACACGGGCGAGAGGCTAGAGTCCGCTCCCATGTCGACCCCGCCCGCCGCCGAGGCGCCCGCCGTCCTCGCCAACTGGCAGGACCCGCCGCACAACCGCTGGGCCTTCCAGCACGTCCGCGAGCTCGTGCCGACCGCCCGCGTCGAGCGCAGCCCGACGCCCCGGCCGCTGCGGCAGGGGGAGCCGCTCGACCTCGGCGCCGTGCGGGTCGGCGGGCAGACGGTCGAGGAGGCGCTCGCGTCGTCGTTCGCCGACGGGCTGCTGGTGCTGCAGGACGGCGCCATCCGGGCCGAGCGCTACCTCAACGGCCTGACGCCGTCGCGCCCGCACCTGCTGATGAGCGTCTCGAAGTCGCTCGTGGCGACGGTCGCCGGCATCCTCGCGGGGCGCGGCGAGCTCGATCCCGAGGGCCTCGTCGTTGGCGTGCTGCCCGAGCTCGCGGGCACGAGCTGGGACGGCGCCACCGTCCGCCACCTGCTCGACATGCGCGCCGGCACGCGCTTCGACGAGACGTACGCCAACGTGGACGCGGACGTGCGCGTCTACGAGCAGATCTACCTGTGGCGGCCGCGCACCACCCCGGGCCTGCCCGTCGACGCGCGCGACTACATGGCCGGGCTGGCCAACGGCGGCGCGCACGGCGGCCCGTTCGACTACCGCTCGATCCTGACCGACATGCTGGGCTGGGTGCTCGAGCGCGTCAGCGGCACGCGCCTGCCGCGGCTGCTGGAGCGCGAGCTGTGGCAGCCCATGGGCGCGGAGTTCGACGCCGACGTGACGGTCGACGGAGTCGGCAACGCGATGGCCGACGGCGGCGTGTGCGCGACGCTGCGCGACGTCGCGCGCTTCGGACAGCTGTGGCTCGACCGCGGCGTGGTCGACGGCCGGCAGCTCGTGCCCGAGGCGTGGATCCGGGACACGCTGCAAGGCGGTCCGGACAGCCGCGAGGCCTACGCGACCTCCTCCTCGGCCGACTTCTTCCCCGGCGCCTTCTACCGCAACAAGCTCTGGATCGTGCAGCCGGACGTCCCGGTCTACGCCGGGCTCGGCATCAACGGCCAGTCCGTCTTCGTCCACGAGCCGGCGCGGCTGGTGGTGGCGCGGCTGTCGTCATGGCCCGCGGCGCTCGAGCCGACGCTGGAGGAGCTCGAGCTGGAGCTGGTCCACGCGCTGGCCGACGCGCTGGGCTGAGCGTTTCCGCGCGGCGCGGGCCGGGAAGGTGTTGGCCCGTCGAACCATGGAGGTGTCGGACATGGAGAGCCAGCAGCAGCCGCGGGCCAGCCGGGCCGCCGAGCCCGCACCGGGAACCGGGCAGCCGACCCCGACGAACGCGCCGGTCGAGGGCGGCAAGGTCGGCAACGAGGTGCAGGAGCAGCCCGCCGCGCCGCGGCCCGCGCCGCCGCGCGAGGACGGGCGCGCCGGCCACACCGGCTAGCGTGCCGGCCGGTCGCATCGTCGTCGGCACCTCGACGTGGGCCGACCCGGGCTACGTCGAGGACTGGTATCCCGCCGAGCTTCCGGCGCGCGAGCACCTGCGCTGGTACGCGGAGCGCTTCGAGGGCGTGGAGGTCGACGCGACCTTCCACGGGCTGCCCGAACGCCGGCGCGTGCAGCGCTGGGTCGATCGCACGCCGTCGGGGTTCGGCTTCGACGTGAAGGTGCACCGGCTGCTGTCGCGCCATCCGACGGAGGAGGACGCCCTGCCGGCCGGGCTGCGGGAGCGCGCGACGACGTGGCCGGACGGCTCGGTGCGGGTCACGCCGCGGCTCGAGGACGAGGTCGCGGGCCTGCTGCTCGACGCGGTCGAGCCGCTGCACACGGCGAGTCGGCTGCGCACGTTCCTGCTGCAGCTGCCGCCGCGCTTCGCGCCGGACCGCCACGAGCTGGACGAGCTCTCCGACCTCCTGCTGCGCCTCGCGTCGCGGCCGGTCGCCATCGAGCTGCGCCACCGCGGCTGGCTCGCGCCGGAGCGCGCCGACCGGACGCTGGCGTGGCTCGCCGACCACGGCGCCGTCTACGTCTGCGTCGACACGGCGCGCGTGGACGCCGACGCGGCGCTGCCGGCGCTCGACGCCGTCACCCATCCGCGGCTGGCGTACCTGCGGGCCCACGGCCGCAACCCGGCGGGCTTCGTCGCGGGGCGCGGCGGCTCGGAGCCGTTCGGCTGGACGTATGACGACGACGAGCTCGCCGAGCTGGCGGAGCGGGCCGAGGCGCTGGCGGGCGAGGTGCCGGAGGTGCGCGTGATGTTCACGAGCACGCGCGGCGCCGACGCGCCACGGGCGGCGCGCCGGCTGCGCGAGCTGCTCGGGCAGGTCGCCGGCGTCCCCGCCTGAGCCCGGGCGGCGCCGGCCTCCGGCGACACGGCCGAACCGCATCGGTCAACCTCGCTCGAAGCGGATTGCGCGGGCCTGGAGACGTTCCCACGGAGCGCTTGTCGGGTACGATGGAACTACGCCCGACTCGTCGGTTTGCTCAGGTTTTGGAGGTTCGTGCGCGCCGAGCTCGACTCCCTGCTCGATCAGCTGCTGGATGCGCTCGCGGGCGAGGCGGCGCTCGCGCTGCACGCGCTGGCCGAGGCGGCGAACATCGTCGACGGCGGCGTGCGCGGCGGCGCGGAGCCGCTGCCGGGCGTGGAGGAGCAGATCGTGACCCGCTACCGCGAGGTCGAGCGCGACGTCGAGGTGCTGCTGGCGCGCCAGGCGCCGGTCGCCTCGGACCTGCGTCGCGTCCTCGCCCTCCTGCGGATCAACCACCACCTGGAGCGCATCGGCCACCACGCGGTGCGCATCGCCCGCTCGACGCAGGAGCCCATGGCCACGCCGGACTCCGCCATGACGGCGGCCCTGCTCGGCGGGATGGCCGACCGCGCCCTGGACATCGCGACCCGCGCCGTCGACGCCCTGAACCCGGCCGACCACGACGCCGCGGACGCGATCCGCGACCTCGACGCCGAGATCGACACCCTCGAGGACGCCGTCGCCGAGTCGGCGATGGAGGAGTTCCACGGCACCGAGGGCGGCCGCGAGCGCGTGCTCTGGGCGCTCGGCGTCGCCCGCCGCCTGGAGCGCATCGGCGATCACGCCGTCGGCATCGGCCTGCGCATCCGCGACCTCCCGCCAACGTCCCAACGCGCGTCGCGCCCGGTGGGGTAGGGATCGTTGACAATCGCCTCGGCGGGCCGGACGTTCCGCCGTGCGATCGTTGGACAATTGGCCGACCCGACGAGGAGGAGAGCATGGGGGCGGATCCGCAGGCCGTCGAGCCCGGCACGCGCGTTGGCATCACGTTCGCCGGCGCCGGCACGCTGGACGGCGTGGTCGCCGAGGTCGGCGACGGCTGGTGGCACGTCGACGTCGAGGGCGCGCAGCGCGGCGCAGACGGTGCAGTCGAGACCGTGCAGCGGCGCCACCTCGTGAACCTGGCCGCCGTCGCGTTCGTGCGCGTGGGCTGAGCGCCGCCGCGCGCGGCCATTTGGCCGTGCGCCTGTTGGACATTTGGCCGTGCGTCCGTTGGACATTTGGCCGCCGTGCGGTCGTTGGCCATTTGGCCGTGCGACCGTTGGACATTTGGCCGCCGTGCGGCCGTTGGCCATTTGGCCGTGCGCCGTTGGACATTTGGCCGTGCGCCGTTGGCATTTGGCCGTTCGCCCGTTGGACATTTGACCGCGCGCCGGCCGGCTACGCGCCGTCGCGCCGGAGCAGGTACGCCTCCGCGACGTACGGGAACGCGATCGGCGCGGCGTCGTCCGTCTCGACGAAGGCGGCCGCGAGGATCGCGCGCACCTGCGCCTCGACCCGCGCGATCTCCGCCGCCGGCAGGCGGGCGATGAACGACACCGACCCCACGCGGTCGAGGACGCCGCGGACGTCGGTCTGCGAGCGTCCACTCCCAGCGCGCCGAGGCGGCGAGCGACCACGCCGGCGACGCCTCGACCGCCGCCTGCCAGCGCCCGTCGCGCGAGCTCGGCACGTCGCCGCGGTAGCCGGCGAAGAGGGCGTCGATGTCGCGCTGCCAGGCGACCGTCGTGTCGCGCAGGTTCCACACCAGCCCGACCGTCGCGCCCGGGGCGAGCACCCGGTCGAGCTCCGCGAGCGCGCGCGGCACGTCGGTCCAGTGCAGCGACGTCGCGGCGACCGCGCCCGGCAGCGACTCGTCCGCCAGCGGCAGCGCCTCCGCCGTCGCGTCGAGCGCGCGCACCGCCGGGCCGAGCGTGGCCAGGCGCTCGCGCATCGCCGCGACCGGCTCGACCGCCACCACCCGCAGGCCCGCGTCGACCAGCAGGCGCGTGAGCTTGCCGGTGCCGGCGCCGAGCTCCAGCACCTCGTCGCCCTCGCGGAGCGCGAGCCCCTCCAGCAGCCAGGCGACGGCCTCGGGCGGGTACGCCGGGCGGCCGCGCTCGTACGCCGCGGCGCCGGCCGTGTAGCCGGCCCGCGCGGCCGGGTGCACGCCGTCGGCCGTCACGCCGCCATCGTACGCGTCTGCCACGCTTCGCCGCGTGCGGGTGCTCGTCGTCTCGGGGATGCGGCCGTCGGCGGCCGATCCGCAGTACGGCATCTTCGTCGAGCGGCAGGCGCGGGCCCTGCGGCGGCTCGGCGCGGACGTCGAGGTCGTCGGGCTGCCGCGCTCGCCCTCGGGCGGCCTGCGCACCCTGCGCAAGTACGCGACGCTCGCCCTCCGCGTGCGGGCCGCGGTGCGCCGCCGCCCGCCGGACGTCGTGCTCGCGCACCTGCTCGCGCCGCCGGGTGAGATCGGCCGTCGGGCCGCTCGCGGACGCGTGCCGCTGGTCGTCGCGGTGCACGGGCAGGACGTCGAGAACGCCCGCTCGTCCCCGCGCCTGCGCCGCGTCAGCGAGCGCGTGCTGGCGGCCGCCGCGGCCTGCGTCGTCGTGTCCGAGGACCTCGCCGAGCGGCTGCGGGCGGTGTGCGCGGTGCCCTGCCCGCTGCACGTGCTCGACGTCGGCGTCGACACCGACGCGTTCGCGCCGGGCGACCGCGACGTCGCCACGGCGGCGCTCGGGCTCGGCGAGCCGTCGCGGCCGCTGGTCGTGCAGGTCGGCCACCTGGAGCCCTGGAAGGACCCGCTCGCGCTGGCCGAGGCGGTCGCGCGGCTGCACGCGCGCTCGGGCTCCGGCGAGCTGTGGCTGGCCGGCGGCGGCTCGCTCGCCGAGGTCCTGCGCGGGCGTCCCCACGTGCGGCTGCTCGGCGTCGTCGACCCGGCCGAGATCCCGCGCCTGTACCGGGCCGCCGACTGCGCCGCCCTCGTCTCGCGGCGCGAGGGCTACGGGCTCGCGGCGATCGAGGCCGTCGCCTGCGGCACGCCGCTCGTCGTCTCGTCCGCCGCGCCCGTCGCCGCCGACCTGCCGGCCGACGCCGCGGTGGTCGTCGCGCCGGGCGACGTCGCGGCGATCGAGCGCGGGCTCGAGGCCGCGCTGGAGCTGCCGCGCGCCAGCGCCGCCGGGCAGGCGGTCGCCGCGGCGCACGGGCTGGAGCGGCAGACGCGCCGCCTGCTGGACCTGCTCGAGGCCGTCGCGCGCGGCGACGGCGGCGCCTACTCCGCCGGCGCGCCGGCCGCGACGAGCCCGAAGTTGTCGTCGTAGAGGCGCTGCACGACCTCGAACTCCTCGTCCGTGAGGTCGGGCGTGTCCGGCGCCGCGACGAACTCGAGCAGCTGCTCCTCGCCGTAGATGTTCGGCAGCGTCGTCGTCACGAGCTCGTCCGCCAGCAGCCACTTCAGCGCGGCCTGGCCCAGCGTGCGCTCACCGGACGCGGTCAGGAAGTCGAGGTGCTCGATCTTCTGCAGGCCCTCGACCAGCCACTCCTGCTTGCGGTGCCGCCGGTGGTCGTTCTCGTCGAACACCGTGTCCTTCGTGTACTTGCCCTCGAGCATCCCGGACGAGTGCGGCACCCGCACCATGACGCCCGTGCCGCCGCGCTCCCGGGCGACGTCGAGGAGCTCGCGCCCCGGTTCCTGCTCGAGCGCGTTGTGGATGATCTGCAGCGTGCCGAGGTCGCGGTTGCGCAGCGCCCAGACGCCCTCGTCGCGCCAGCCGATGGCCGGCCCGAGGGCGACGCCGTAGGCGCGGATCTTGCCCTCGCGCACGAAGTCGTCGAGCAGCGCGAACAGCTCGTCGGACTGCAGCGCGTCGAGGCGCGGGTTGTGCAGCTGGTAGACGTCGATCGTCTCGCGGCCGAGGCGCTCCAGGCTGCGCTCGAGCGCGTAGCGGACGAACGACGGCGTCCAGTCGTGCGGCCGCTCGACGTGGCCCTTGCGTTCCCACGGCGAGTAGATGTCGTAGCCGAACTTGGTGGCGATGACGACGTCGTCCGACGCGCCGAAGGCGTCGCGCAGCAGCGTCTCGCCGCGGCCCTCGCCGTACGTGTCGGCGGTGTCGAAGAACGTGATGCCGAGCTCGTGGGCGCGGCGCAGCAGCCCGATGGCCTGGTCGTCGGTGTGGTCGCCCCACCAGCCGGTCGCCAGCGTCCAGACGCCGAAGCCGACCTCGGAGGCGCGGATCCCCGTGGTGCCGAACTCGCGAAAGCGCATATGGGTTAGGGTAGCGCCGTGGCCAGGAAGCGCCGGACACGTCCCCATCCGGGACGCTCGCCGCGCCCGCCGGAGGCCACCGGAGGCGGTCGCCGCAGCGCCGCGCGCACCCCGCCGCCGCCGCCGGACGTCAAGCCCGATCGCCTGCCGTGGACGCTGACGCGACGCCAGAAGATCGCGGTGGTCGGCATCTTCGTGACGGGCGTGGGCTCGTTCATCGGGCTGATCGACCGCTTCGCGACGTTCGACGACTACCCGTTCCTGCCCGGCCTGCTGACCGTCGGCTGCCTGGCCTTCTCGTGGCTCCTGGAGAAGGAGGCGATCGAGCGCCGCGGCAGCCGCGTGCTGCGCTTCGCCGGCTTCGGCGTGCTGGCCCCCGTGGCGGTGTCGCTGGTCGGGTTCGCGGCGCTGACGCCGATCTCGGTGCTCTTCGGCCTCACCGTCTACCGGCTCGGGCTCGGCTCGATGACGCCGCCGTCGGTCGTCGCGGTCCTCGGCACCTTCCTGGTGGTGGGCGCGGCCGGCGACGCGGGGCAGGCCGACGCGACGTCGCCGACCGTCTTCGCCTACATCGTCGCGACCGCCTGCATCTGGCCGGGCACCGGCGTCCTGCTGATCACGCGGGGCCGGACGTCGTGAGCGCGCCCGCATCCGTCCGACTCACCAGCATGGCGGCCGGCGGCGGCTGCGCCTGCAAGCTGCCCGCCGCCGAGCTCGCCGAGGTGCTGCGCAGCCTGCCGCCGATCGACGACCCGCGCGTCCTGGTCGGTCCGGCGACGTTCGACGACGCGGCGTGCGTGCGGCTCTCGGACGACCTGGCGCTCGTGCAGACCGTCGACTTCTTCACGCCCGTCGTCGACGACCCGTACGACTTCGGCCGCATCGCCGCGACCAACGCGATCTCCGACGTCTACGCGATGGGCGCCGAGCCCCTGTTCGCGCTGGCCGTCGCCGGCATCCCCGCCGACCTCGACCCCGCCATCGCCGGGGCCATCATGCGCGGCGGCGCCGACGTCGCGCGCGCCGCCGGGATCGCGGTCGTCGGCGGGCACACGATCACCGATCCGGAGCCGAAGTACGGGCTCGCCGTCACCGGCACCGTGCACCCCGACGCGATCTGGACGAACGCGGGCGGGCAGCCGGGCGACGTCCTGGTGCTGACGAAGGGGCTGGGCACCGGCGTGATCGCCAACGCGCTGCGGCACGACGCCGCGCCGGCGGAGGCGATCGCGGCCGCCGTCGCGTCGATGACGACCCTCAACCGCGACGCCGCGCGGGCCCTGCGGGCGGTCGGGCCGCACGCCGTCACGGACGTGACCGGCTTCGGCCTGGTCGGGCACCTGCACGAGCTCGCCAACGCCTCGGGCTGCGCCGCGCGCGTGCAGGCGTCGTCGCTGCCGCTCCTGCCGGGGGCGTACGACCTCGCGCAGGCCGGCCACGTGCCGGGCGGCTCGCGGCGCAACCGCCGCGCCGGCGCCGAGTACGCGGAGACCGCCGCGGACGTCGACGACACGCTCGCGGCGCTCGCCCACGACGCCCAGACGTCCGGCGGTCTGCTCGCGGCCCTCGCCGCCGACGACGCGGCGCGCGCGGGCGTCGGCACGGTCATCGGGCGGCTCGAGGCCGGCGACCCCGGCCGCGTCTACCTGGACGCGTAGCGCCGCCGACCGCCGTTGCGCCAGGCCGGCGGTCGATGGATTACCCTTCGGGCGTGGTCACCGGCATCGTGGTCGCCCTGCACGTCTTCCTCTGCGTCATGCTCGTGGTGCTGATCCTGGCGCACTCGGGCAAGGACGCCGGGCTCTCCGGCGCGTTCGGCATCGGGCAGTCGCAGTTCGGCGCGACGCAGGTCATGGAGCGCAACCTGACCCGCCTGACGGTGTTCTGCGCCTGCGCGATGGTCTGCACGACCATCGCCCTCGGCTTCATGCTCAACTAGCCCCGGCCCCGGCTTCCGCGTGGTCCCGGAAGTTCGCCGGGCCCACCGACCTGGGTGGTCGGCGGGCCCGTCGAGAGGGAGGGAGAGGGTGGGAGAAGGCGTTAGGCGACGCCCGCGGGCACGTAGGCCCACGGATGCCAGAAGGCGTCCCGCGCCCGCTCGCTCGCGACGGGGACGCTGCACCGCTCGCCCGCTACAGGCTCGATCACGAGCTCGACGACGTCCGTCTCGTCGTCCCACCAGAGGCCGATGACGTCGCCCTCCGGGGTGATGCGGCTATCGAGTTCGCGGTGCATGTCAATTCCTCGGGTCCCGGCGACGGTTGTGATATCCCCCGTTCGTCCAAGGCGGCAAACCGTTTCACCGGGCCGGTCCAGCCGGCGTGTGCGCCGCCCCATGCCGTAGACTTCGCGCCCGCACGGTCGTGCTGGGAGGAGGCGCCGCTTGCGGATCGGGGTTGCACGCGAGGTGCGAGACGGCGAGCGGCGGGTCGCCCTCGTCCCGGAGGTGGTCGCCGGACTCGTCGACGACGGCCACGAGGTGCTCGTCGAGACCGGCGCCGGAGAGGGTGCCGGCTTCGCCGACGACGCGTACGGCGACGCCGGCGCGCTGGTGCTCGACGGCGCGGGCGTCCAGGCCGGCGCCGACCTGCTGCTGACGGTGCAGCGCCCGACGGCCGAGCAGCTCGTGGCGATGCGCCCGGGCCTGGCCCTGGCAGGGATGCTGAGCCCGCTCGCGTACCCCGCGGGCATGCAGGCGATCGCCGAGCGCGGCGTCACGGCGTTCTCGCTCGACCAGATCCCGCGCATCACGCGCGCCCAGGGCATGGACGTCCTCTCGTCGCAGGCGACGGTCTCCGGCTACAAGGCGGTGCTGCTGGCGGCCGCGGCGCTGCCGCGTCTCCTGCCGATGCTGGTGACGGCCGCCGGGACCGTGCGGCCGGCCAAGCTGCTGGTGCTCGGCGCCGGCGTCGCGGGCCTGCAGGCGATCGCGACCGGCCGCCGCCTCGGGGCCGTCGTGTCCGCGTTCGACACCCGCGCGGTGGTGCGCGAGCAGGTCGAGAGCCTCGGCGCCCGCTTCCTCGAGATCGACATCGCCGACAGCGAGGGCGAGGGCGGCTACGCGACGGAGCTCGGCGAGGAGGCGCACCGGCTGGAGCAGGAGCTCGTCGCGCGCCACGTCGCCGAGTCGGACATCGTGATCACGACGGCCCTGGTGCCGGGCCGGCGCGCGCCGGTGCTGATCACGGCGGACGCGGTCGCCTCGATGCGGGCGGGCTCGGTCATCGTCGACCTGGCCGCCGAGGCAGGCGGCAACTGCGAGCTGACGCGCCCCGGCCACGAGGCGCACGCCCACGGCGTGACGGTGCTCGGCCCGGTCAACCTGCCGTCGACGATGGCGTGGGACGCGAGCACGCTCTACGCACGCAACGTCGGCACGTTCGCCCGCCACCTGTCGCCCGAGGGCGAGCTCGTGATCGACGACGAGGACGAGATCACGCGCGGCGCGCTCATCACGCGCGACGGCGCGGTCGTCCACCAGGCCACGCTCGCCCAGATGGAGGCCCTCGCCGGATGACCGACGACGTCGACCTGATCATCCAGCTGACGGTCTTCGTGCTGGCGGTGTTCGTCGGCTACGAGGTCATCTCGAAGGTGCCGTCGATGCTGCACACGCCGCTGATGAGCGGCACCAACGCGATCCACGGCATCATCATCGTCGGCGCCATCATCGTGACCGGCACGGCGGGCGCGAGCACGCTGGCGAAGGTGCTGGGCGCGATCGCGGTCGCCTTCGGTGCGATCAACGTGGTCGGCGGCTTCCTCGTGACGGACCGGATGCTGCAGATGTTCAAGCGGCGGGACGAGGACGCCGCGTCCGCGCCACGCCGATCCAGTGGTCTGGCGACGATCGCCGCGCGAGCAGGAGACGACCGTCCCTCCGGAGACCCGTGAGTCGCAGCGACGCGATCTCCGCGGCGTACCTCGTCGCGGCGATCTGCTTCATCCTCGGCATCCGCTACCTCGCCGCCCCGCGCACGGCCCGCCGGGGCAACCTCATCGCCGCGGTCGGCATGGCGATCGCCATCGTCGCCACCCTCGCCGACGAGATCGTCGAGGACTACTGGTGGATCGCCGCCGGCGTCGCGGTCGGCAGCGCGATCGGCGTGGTCTCGGCGCGGCGCGTGCGCATGACCGCGATGCCGCAGATGGTCGCCCTGTTCAACGGTGTCGGCGGCGGCGCGGCGGCGCTGATCGCGGTGGCCGAGCTGCACGAGGTGCCGGACGGCGTCGACACGCTGGAGGCGCGCACGGCGATCGGCATCCTGTTCTCCGCCATCGTCGGCTCGATCTCGTTCGCGGGCTCGCTGGTCGCGTTCGGCAAGCTGCAGGAGATCCTGCCGGGCCGGCCGATCACCTGGCCCGGTCAGAAGGTCATCAACGGCGTGGCCGCGATCGCCGTGCTCGGCCTGGCGATCTACGTCGCCGCCGTCGACCTCAACGAGGGGCTGTTCCTGGCGCTCGTCGCGCTGTCGCTGCTGCTCGGGGTGGCGGCGGTGCTGCCGATCGGCGGCGCCGACATGCCGGTCGTCATCTCGCTGCTCAACGCCTTCACGGGCCTCGCCGCCGCATCGACCGGCTTCGTGCTGCGCAACGACGCGCTGATCATCGGCGGCACGCTCGTCGGCGCCTCGGGCACGCTGCTCACGCAGCTGATGGCGCGCGCCATGAACCGACCGCTGCGCAACGTGCTGTTCGGGGCCTTCGGCGGCGCGGTCGCAGGGCCCGGCGGTGGTGGCGACGGGACGCAGCGCCCGGTGCGCGAGACGTCGCCGATGGACGTCGCGGCGATGCTCGTCTACGCGCGGCGGGTGGTCATCGTCCCGGGCTACGGCCTCGCGGTGGCGCAGGCCCAGCACGCGGTGCGGGAGCTCGCCGACCACCTGGAGAAGCGCCGCGTCGACGTGAAGTACGCGATCCACCCCGTCGCGGGCCGCATGCCCGGCCACATGAACGTGCTGCTCGCGGAGGCGGACGTGCCGTACCCGCAGCTCTGGGAGATGGATCAGATCAACCCGGAGTTCGCGAGCACGGACGTGGTGCTGGTGATCGGCGCCAACGACGTCACGAACCCGGCCGCGCGCGACGACCCGAGCAGCCCGATCTACGGCATGCCGATCCTCGAGGTCGACCGGGCCGAGCACGTCGTGGTGCTGAAGCGCTCGATGGCGTCGGGCTTCGCCGGCATCGACAACGACCTCTTCTACCTGCCGCAGACGGCGATGCTGTTCGGCGACGCGAAGTCCTCGCTGACGCGCGTCGTCACCGAGATCGGCAACGTCTGAGCGGCGGCCGCCGGGGCCGGTTGTACCGGTGGGCTCGAAACAGTCCCGGTTAGCGGAGGCCGGCGAACGGGCAACACCTCTGATCCCGTCAGGAGGCGCAGATGACGCAGGACTTCCACTCGCTCGGCCACGAGGATCCCAGCTGGAAGGAGCCGCGGCCCGACGACGAGAACGACCCGGGCGGCCACGCGGACGAGGCCGAGGACGCCCTGGTCGACGAGTTCGGCTCGACGACGTACGACTCCGGGACCACGGGGGCTGAGCGGCCTTCGAGCCCGGCGGGCGGCGAGGGCCAGTAGACGGCCGCGCGGCGTCGGCTACGCTCGGAGCGTGCTCCGCGCCGCGCTGCCGACGGTCCTGGCCGGCCTGGCCCTCGTGCCGACGGCGAGCGCTTCCTACGGCGGAGCGCTCCTGCCGACCGGACGGGGCGGCGCACTCGTGTACTTCCAGTGGACGGCCGGCAACGCGTACGGCGAGTGCTCCGGCGTCCTGGTCGGGCCGCGGGCGGTGCTGACGGCCGGCCACTGCGTGCGCACGCCGCAGTTCGGGCGCCATCGCGTGCGGCAGGTGCGCATCGGCAACAACCGCGCCCGCACCATCGCGCGGGCGGTCACGCGCGTGCGCATCCATCCGGGCTACGACCCCGACGAGCCGCAGCGGGGCAACGACCTCGCGGTCATCGTCCTGCAGAAGGCGGTGACGAGCCGCGCACCGGTCGCCCTCGGCAAGGTGGCCGACGAGCCGGCGCAGGGCACGCAGGTGGAGCTCGTCGGCTACGGCGTGACGGTGGCCGGCCAGCTGCCCGACCGCACCCGCAAGCCGCGCTTCGTACGCCTGGAGATGCTCTCGCCCTTCAACTGCGCGACCGGCGACGTCGACGCCTTCGCCGCCACCCGCTGGTGCGCGGCCTCCCCGACTGCCGGCACGTGCGCGGGCGACTCTGGCGGCCCGGCCCTCGTTCGCCGCGCGAACGGCCGCGAGGTCGTGGTCGGCACCGTCAGCTTCGGCGTCGAGCAGGCGCCGTGCGCGAGCTCCGTCTCGGTGCTGACGCGCGTCTCGACCTTCCGCGACTGGGTGCGCGCAGCCTCGACGCCGTAGCCGACAGCGGGCTCGGCGGGCCGGCGGCAGCGACCACGCGCCACCGCCGGGCCTCGCTGGGGTGGTCGCTACACCGAGCGGACGCCGAAGCAGTAGATGACGGAGTCCTGCGTCGTGCCGTGGTTGTTCGCCTTGCACGTCACCCAGAGCGCGGTGCCGAGCCCGCCGACGCCGCTGTTGTCGGTCGCGACGAACTGCAGGAGCGAGTTCGACGCGTGCACGCTCTCGACGATCACCGCTGCTCCCGGAGCGATGTTGTCGTTCGTGTTGGCCGCCCCGCCGAGCACCGACAGCTTGATGTCGCCGGCGCCCGCTGGCGCGGGTCGAGACGACGCGGACGTCCGCCTCGTCGTCGGCGTCGCCGTCGGTCTGCACGGCGATGCCCATCTCGGGCCAGACGATGAGGTTCGTCGGTGTCGGCGACGTCGCGAGCGCACGGCCGACGTTGATGCGCGTCGTCTTCTCCCACCCCGACGCCGCGACGCCCGCCATCCCGTCCGCGTCCTTCGCGGAGCGTGCTCTGTTGATCGGCCCGAGCTTGGACTCGTTGATCTGCACGCCCGTCAGCGAGTCCTTCTTCACGTCGACGCCGCGGATCGTGCCGTTGGCGATCTGCTGCGACGTGATGCGCGTGGCGGCGTACGTGGTGCCGCCCAGCGCGAGGATGAGCGCGAGCGTCGCCGTGACGTTCGCGTACGTGAGCCGAGGCGCCCGTACCCGCATGGCCAGTCTCCGTTCCCCGTGGTCAGGACGCGCCGAGTGTAGTGCCCGCCCCGGCGCGCTGATGGACTCCGAACGGAACCCTTACGAGCCGGCGCCCGGCGGGCGGTTGCGGGGCGGCGGCGAGGCCGTGCCAGAGGCCGGGTACATTGCCGCGATGGGCGCGGGCAGCACGGGCGACGACCGCTGGTGGCGGGACTTCGACGGCTTCGTGCTCGGCCTGCTGGACGGACCGTCGCGCATCCTCGACGTCGGCAGCGGCGACGGCAGCCTGGGCCAGCGGCTGCGGGAGGCCGGCCACGAGGTCGTCGGCGTCGATCCGAACGCCCTCGACGAGCTCGCCATCCGTGCCCGCATCGAGGAGGTCGAGCCGGCCGCGCTGGGCCGCTTCGACCTCGTCTGCGCGTCGATGGCGCTGCACCACATCGACCTCCGGGGCGCGCTCGACGCGATCGCGGTGGTGCTCGTCCCCGACGGCCTCTTCGTCGTCAACGAGTTCGACTGGCCAGCCTACGACGCGCGCGCCGCGGCCTGGGTCGACGAGCCGGAGAGCGGCGACCCGGTCGAGCACTTCGCGACGGAGCACGAGGACCTGCACTCCCGCAGCGCCATGCTGGAGGCGATCGGCGCCCGCTTCGCGCTGCGCGAGGAGCAGCCGCGACCGTACCTCGCGCGCATGCTGCGCCGCCCGGAGCGCGAGCCGGACGAGCGAGCGGCGATCGCGGCCGGTCGCGTGCCGGCACTCGGCTTCTGGCTCGTCGCGGCGCAGCCGTCAGCGCCGCCGGACGGCGGGGCCGGACCGGTCTAGCTCAGCGAGGCGCCGCAGCGGTCGCACATCGCGAACGGGACGAAGCGCCCGTCGGCGAGGCGTACCGACGCCAGCACGCGGTGATGACCACCGACGAGGCAGGCGATGCGGCTGAGGAACGAGGCCACGCTCCCAGAGTACCCACGCACGGTGTCGATCGCGGTACGGCTGTCCCCACGCCGTGTTGCGCGCGCGTTAAGGCGACGGGTAGCGCCGGGCGCTCAGCCGGTGACCGGGATGCCGCGACCGCGCGTCGTGCCGGGCGAGCGGACGACGCGCACGCTCGCCTGCTCGCGCACGGTCGGCGCGTTCGACGCCGTGCCGACGACGCGGTTGACGAGCACGCCGGCGGGCTGATCGCGGTCGACGCGGGCCCGCACGACGAAGGTCAGCACCGTGCCCGGCTGCACCTGCGGCGCGCGTCCAGCAGGCGTTGCCCTTCTCGAAGCGGGCGCCCGGCGCGGCGACGTACGTCATGCCATCCGGCAGGCGGTCGCAGACCTTGACGTTGAGCGCGCTCGTGGTGCCGGGGACGCGGAAGCGGATGGTGAACGCGACGTCCTTGCCCGCCACGACCCGCGCCTTGCTCGCGCCCTTGACGACGGCGATCGTGGTCGGCGGGCCGCTCGGGCCGCCGGCCGGCGTCTGCGACGACAGCAGCTCGCCGAAGTCCAGCTCCTTCAGCGGCGAGTCGGCGAGCGTGACGGTGATCTCGTCGCGGCCGATGGAGTTCGGCAGCGGCACCACGTTGCCCGCGGTCTCGCGCCCGTCCTCCCAGTTCGGCGGCTGCGTCTCGACGATCGTGTACGTGCCCGTGGCGATGCAGCCGCTCGGCACGTAGCGGTAGACGACGGTGACGTCGGCACGGCCGCTGGTGCTGATGTCCGTGCCGATGTTCGCGGCCGTGTCGATGGCGCGCGACGTCGCGTTGGCACGCTGCGCGAACAGCACGGGGCCGGTGCCCGTGTAGCCGGCGAGCACGGCCGGCTCGCCGCTCGACGCCGACGTGGAGCCGCTCGCGGTCGTCGACCCGAAGTCGAACCCGCTCGGCCCGACGAAGTCGACGGTGCCGTCGAACGGCGCCAGCATGATCCGCTGCGTCTGGGCGAGCACGTTCGTGATCATCGCCCCGAAGACCGGCGCCTCGAGCGTCAGGGAGCCCGAGACCTCGCCGACGATGTCGTTCGTCGACGACGCCTTGTTCTCGACCTGGATGTGGCTGGTGAGCGAGCCGCTGCTGACGAGGTCGACGGACGTGAGCTGGCCCAGCCGCGGGTTGAACTGCGCCAGGGTCTGGGTCTGCGCGATGTTGGTGGCGAGCAGCGGGAACTGCAGCGACTGGGTGATCGACGTCGGCCCGGTCGGGAGGGTCGCGTCCGTCGTGAACGAGTAGGCGCCCTTGGCGTCGGTGACGGCCGTGGCGATGGTCGTTCCGGCAGCGTTCACGAGGCTGACGGACACGTTGGCGATCGGGTTCTCGGCGCTGCCACGCAGACCGTTGTCGTTCCGGTCGTGGTAGACGAAGCCCGAGAGGCTTGGGCACTCGGCAGCTGCAGCCGTCACCGGGGAGGCGACGAGCAGAGCCAGTGCGAGCAGGAGGGGGCGCTGCACGAGTCACCATTCTGCGCCCGTGCAGGTGAATCCTGCCGTCATGTTCCACTGGAGATTCCGGCAGGCTCAGATCGACCCGAGAGTCGGATGTATCACTGCGAGGCTGCCGAGACGTCCAACCTGCTGCGCTCCAACCAGCGGACGACCTTGAACCGAGGGGGTGCGAGCCTGCGGACCAGACCGGCGAAATCTGCGGTCGTGGCGACGCCGAGGCGGTGCTGGGCGACCCACGCCTGCAGGAACCGCGTGAACCTACGCTCGCCCCACGCGGACCGCAGCGCCTGCAGCGCGCACGCCCCGCCGTCGTAGACCGCGCCGTACAGCTCCGGCCGCCGCTCGAAGGCCGCCATGTCGTCGCCGAGCCGCGCGCCGGGCCAGAGCCCGAGCGGGCGCTGGACGTCGCACGACGCGATGGTGCCGACCAGCCGCCGCTGCGCGAAGGTCGCGAGGCTCTCGTCCAGCCACGGCTCGCGCCACTCGTCCGAGCCGACCAGCCCGTAGAACCACTGGTGCGCGACCTCGTGCGCGATCGACATCGGGTCGTCGACGACCATCACGAGCTCCGGGTACTCCATGCCGCCGTACTCGGCGAAGCGCGTCTGCACCACGTCCAGCTGCACCGGCTGGCCGGGCTCGGGGCCGAGCCGGCCGTACCAGCGGCTGTAGGTGGCGACGGCGCGCGTGGCCTGCCGCAGCAGCCGCGCGCCGACCGCCGGCTTCGCGCCGCGCAGCCGCAGCACGCGCACCTCGACGTTGCCGACCTGCCGCGTGACGACCGCGAACGGGCCGATCGCGATGGCGAGGTCGCGGGCGGCGGGCGCCTCGCTGACGATGCGCCAGCCGCCGTCGGGCAGGGGCTCGCGCGGCGCGGTCTCCGTGCCCGTCGCGGCGACCTCCAGCCCGGCCGGCACGTCCAGCACCAGGCGCCAGGCCGCCGTCAGCGAGTAGAAGCTGTCGCCCAGGGCGCTGTAGGGCACCAGCCGCGGGCCGGCCACGTCCTCCGGCGCCAGGACCGGGATCGCGTTGCCCAGCAGGTACGCGCCGCCGGAGCGCCCGAAGCGGTCGTTGCGCGCCGGGACGCGCACGTCGAGCCGCAGGCGCAGCGGCGGCCGACGCGCCGGGGGCGAGCGGCGCCGGGAGGTCGACCCGCAGCGCCGTGCAATCGGCCGCGAGCGCGCCCGCCGTGCCGCCGGACTCGACGTCGACGCGGGCGAGCGGTCGCGTGCAGCCGCTCGGCCCGTTCGCCCACACGCGCAGCCAGACGCGCTCGAGCGGCGCCGGGCCGGTGTTGACGAAGGAGACGTCCTCGGTGCCGGTCAGCGCCCGGCGGCCGGCGTCGAAGGCCAGCGCGAGGTCGTAGCGCGCGCCGTCGGGCCAGCGCTCGCCGGCGGCCTGTGCGCCGTTCGCCCCCAGCATGGAGGCGACCGCCGCCGCGACCAGCGCGAGCAGCCGACCCCGCGCGCGCGTCAGCTCTCGCCGCTCTTCGGGGCGAGGGCGACGAGCACGCCGCCGTCGTCGTCGTAGGCCGGGAACACGTCGCACAGGATCGTCTTGTCGCGACCCGTCGCGGCGTGACGCAGCCGACCGGTCTTCTCCATCTGCCGCACGCCCCACTCGAGCGCGACGCTGATGGGGTCGGCCTCGCCGTCGAAGACGAGCCCGAGCGCGTCGGAGGGGACGCGGCCCAGCACGTCCTGCTCGCGGTAGCCGGTCAGCTCGAAGACGCCGCGTCCGCTCGCGAGGATGCGGCCCTCCTTGTCGAGCGCCAGCATCCCGGTGCCGGGGCGCGGGAAGTAGTCCTCGAGCAGCTCGAAGAGGAAGCCGAAGCCGCAGCGGCGGCAGCCGACGGCCTGGTGCGTCAGCCCCTCGAGGCCGTCGGCGTCGAAGGAGCGGTCCTTGCAGTTGGGGCAGATGAAGTACGGGATCGCGCGCTCCTACGTGGCCGTCGCCCTGGCGGCCTCGCGCGCGGCGGTGAGCCAGCGCTCGGCGTCGAGGGCCGACATGCAGCCCATGCCCGCGGCGGTGATCGCCTGGCGGTAGACGTGGTCGACGACGTCGCCGGCGGCGAACACGCCGGGCACGTTGGTCGCCGGTGCCGTCGTGCGTGATCAGGTAGCCGGCGTCGTCCATGTCCAGGATGCCCTCGAACAGCCCGGTCGTCGGGTCGTGGCCGATGGCGACGAACACGCCGTCCGTCGGCAGCTCCTGCGTCTCGCCGGTGTCGACGTCCCTGACCCGGATGCCGATGACCTTGCCGTGCTCCTCGCCGAGGACCTCCTCGACCACCGCGTTGAGCACCCAGCGGATCTTGGGGTTCGCGCGGGCCCGGTCCTGCATGATCTTCGAGGCGCGGAGCTCCGCCCTGCGGTGCACGATCGTCACCTCGGTGGCGAACTTGGCCAGGAACGTCGCCTCCTCCATCGCGGAGTCGCCGCCGCCCACGATCACCACGCGCCGGTCGCGGAAGAACGCGCCGTCGCAGACCGCGCAGTAGGAGACGCCGCGGCCCTGCAGGAACTGCTCGCCGGGCACGCCGAGCTGGCGCGCCGTCGCGCCGGTGGCGACGATGACGGCGCGCGCGAGGTGGCGCTCGTCGCCGACCTCGACGACGTGCGGCTCGACGAGCGGGTCCTTCGAGAACTCGACGCGCGTGACGTCGGCCGTCTCGTAGACGGTGCCGAAACGCTCGGCCTGCGCGCGCATCTCCTCCATCAGCGCCGGGCCGAGGATGCCGTCGCGGAAGCCGGGGTAGTTGTCGACGTCGGAGGTGATCATGAGCTGGCCGCCGCGGGCGTACCCCTCGACGACGAAGGGCTCCAGATCGCCGCGCGCGGCGTACAGCGCAGCGGTGTAGGCCGCGGGGCCTCCGCCGATGATCAGGAGCTCGTGGACGTCGGTCATGGGGTGTTCTCCGTCGGTCGCGCGGCGCCCGGTGCCTCCGGGATTCGCCGTGGAACGCAAACTAGTTGCATCTGCACGTACAAACGCACGAGCGGTCGTTCCTATTCTGGCCCGTCGTCCGGCGGGTCGTCGCACCGTTCCGCGGTGAACCAGTCCTGGCAGCGCTCGCACCAGACGGCGCCCGAGGCCTCGAAGCGGCCGAAGAACGAGCCCACCGCCTCGCCGCAGAAGGGGCAGAAGTGCGGCCGCTCCCGCGTGCCGCCGGAGCCCTGGGCGTCCATGCCGGCAGGGTAGCCCGGCCACGGCTCCGACCGCCCCCGCCGGTATGCTCGCGAACACGTGTTCACCGCCGAGCGCTATCTCGGAGCCGGGTCGGCGCTCGCGTCGGCGCACCCCGCCTTCCGCGTCCGCCCCGGGCAGATGGCGCTCGCGGACGCCGTCGCGCGCGCGTTCGCCGGCGAGGGGCACCTGGTCGCCGAGGCGGGCACGGGCGTCGGCAAGAGCCTCGCCTACCTCATCCCCGCGGCGTTCGCCGGTCGGCGCATCGTGGTGTCGACCGCGACCCGGGCGCTGCAGGACCAGCTCCGCTCCTGCGACCTGCCGCTCGCGCGCCTGGCGACGGGCCGCCCGCTGACCGCGGCGGTCGTCAAGGGGCGCGCCAACTACCTCTGCCGCGCGCAGTCGGCGACGGCCGGCGGGCGCCTCGACCTCGGGCTGCACGACGGTCTCGCGCGCCTCGGCGAGTGGATGCTGACGACCCGCACGGGCGACCGCGACGAGCTCGACCACCTGCCCCCGGCGGACGTCTGGCACGAGCTCGCAGTGGGGCCGGACCGCTGCCGCGGACCGGCGTGCCGCGAGCGGGCGCGCTGCTTCAGCGAGGCGGCGAGGGCGCGGGCGGGCGAGGTCGACGTCGTGCTGGTCAACCACGCCCTGTACATGTCGGACCTCGCGCTGCGCGCGGGCTCGGGCGGCGGCGCGGCGATCCTGCCGCCGCACGACCTCGTGGTCTTCGACGAGGCGCACGAGCTGGAGGACGCGGCGGCCGACGCGCTCGGCGTGCGGCTGTCGCACCTCGTCCTGGCCCGCTTCGCCCGCGACGTCGACCGCGCCGCGACCGCCGCCCGGCGCGATCCGCCGGAGATGGACCTGGCCGCCCTGCAGCTGCACGGCGAGCGCCTGTTCGGCGCGCTGCCAGCGGGGCGCGTCCGCCTGACGGCCCGCGATCTGGAGCGGCTGCCCGCGGGCGCCGCCGACGGCATGCGGGCGGCGCTGCGCGGGATCGCGACGCGCCTGCGCGGCGGGGGCGAGGAGGCCGACTCGCTGGCGCGCCACGCCGACCGCCTGGCCTTCGCGCTGGAGGCGATCTTCGACGGCGGCGACGACGCGGCGACGGTCGTGTGGTCGGAGCGCGACCGGCTCGGCCGGGCGGAGCTGCGGACGGCTCCGGTCGACGTCGCGCCGCAGCTGGAGGAGCTGCTGTTCGACGCCGTGCAGTCGGCGGTGCTGATGTCGGCCACCCTCGCCGTCGGCGACTCCTTCGCGCACGTCCGCCGCCGGCTCGGCATCGGCAGCGCGCGCGAGCTGATCGTCGACTCGCCCTTCGCCCACGGCAGCCAGGCGCGGGTGTACGTGCCGCGCGGCATCGCCGGCGACGCGCCCTCGGTGCGCGTCGCGGACGAGATGCGCCGCCTGGTGCTGGCGAGCCGCGGACGCGCGCTCCTGCTGTTCACGTCGCTGCGCCGCCTGGACGAGGTGCACCGCCTGCTCGCGCCCGACCTCCCGTTCCCGGTGCTGCGGCAGGGCGAAGCGCCCCGCGAGCGGCTGCTGGAGCGCTTCCGGCGAGAGGTCGACTCGGTGCTGTTCGGGTCGGCGAGCTTCTGGCAGGGCGTCGACGTGCCGGGCGAGGCCCTCTCGCTCGTGGTGCTCGACAAGCTGCCGTTCGCGCCGCCCGACGAGCCGCTCGTGGCCGCGCGGGTCGAGCACGCCGAGCGTCGCGGCGGCTCCGGCTTCGTCGACGTGCAGCTGCCGCGCGCGGCGCTCCTGCTCAAGCAGGGCTACGGCCGGCTGCTGCGGACGGAGGACGACGTCGGCGTGGTCGCGGTGCTGGACGATCGGCTGCTGACGCGCCGCTACGGGGCGGGCCTGCTGGCCGCCCTGCCGCCGGCCCGTCTGGAGCACGATCTGGAGGCGATTCGGGTGTTCCTGGCTGCACCGAGCACGGACCGCGAGCCCGCCGGCGATCCGACCGGCTAACCTTCCCCGCCGTGTCGAGCAAGAAGCCCGGAAAGCAGCCGCCGCGGGGTGCGACGCCCCCCGGCGCGAGCGCGCGCGGTCGCCAGGGGTACTCCGTCGGGACCGCGAAGAAGAAGGGCGGCCCGGCCGCGACCAGCGGCGGTGGCGGCAACCGTGGCCGTCTGATCGCGGTGATCGCGGCGGTCGTGGTCGCCGTCGGCGTCGGGATCGGGGCCGTCGTGCTGCTCACGGGCGGCGGGGACGACGCGTACGCCGAGGGCCTCGCGGCCGCGGGCTGCACCGACCAGACGGTCGAGGAGATGCCCGACCGCTCGCACCTCGCAGAGGGCGAGCCGCTGCCGAAGTGGAACTCGAACCCGCCGACCTCGGGCCGTCACAACCCGACGCCGGCGCTGTGGGGCATCTACGACGAGGCGATCGGGCAGGACATCCTGCTCCACAACCTCGAGCACGGCGGCCTCGTGGTGCAGTACGGCGACGACGTCCCGCCGGAGACCCGCACGGCGATCCGCGACTCGATCCTCGCCGACCGCGACTTCACGGTGCTCGCGCCCGACCCGGATCTGGGCAACAAGATCGCGTACACGATGTGGACGCATCTCGTGGAGTGCACGGGCTTCGACGAGCGCGTCATCGACGGCCTCCGCGCGAAGCGCAACCAGGCCCCGGCGCCCGAGACCCCGCAGGACCCGAGCGTCAACCGCCAGGCCGGCTACTAGGCGAGCAGCAGGGTCGCGAGCGCCGTCCGCAGCAGGCGCTCCTTGCCCGGCAGGGCGGGGTACTCGACCAGCTTGCGGCCCGGGAAGCGGTAGTCGACGGCGAAGTGGCGGCGCGCGACCTCGCGGCCGTCCTCGATCTCGACCAGGGTGCCGTCCTTCAGCGACTCGATCTCCAGCCGCAGGCCCGCGTTGCGGGCGATGACGTCGAGGGCCTCGCGCGTGGAGGCGAAGAGGACGATGCCGTCGCCGTGGCCGATCACGACCGGCCGGCGCGTGCGGCGGGCCAGCACGAGGCGGCCCGGATGGTCGTCGCGCAGGACGGCGACGGCGGCGGAGCCGCGCACGAGCTCGAGCGCCCGGCCGACGTCGCCGAGGACGTCCGAGAGCATCATGATCGCCTCGGAGTCGACCGTGATGACCGGCGTCGAGCGCGGCTGGCCGAACTCCGCGAACAGCTCGTCGTCGTTGTCGAGGTGCCCGTTGTGCACGCCGACGACGCGGCCCCAGCGCACGGGGTGGTTGTTGTCCTCGATGCCCGGGACGCCCTTCGTGTACTCGCGGACGTGGACGATGCCCTGCCGCGCGTCCGGGGCGACCGCGACGTCCTCGAGCACGCTCGCGAGCGGCCGCGACGCCTTGCGCACCTCGATCGGCCCATCCGCCGCGCGCCAGGCCCAGCCCGTCGCGTCCTGTCCCCGCTCCGCGAGCCCCGCCAGCAGCACCTGGGTGATGCCGGTCGCGTTGAGGCCGGTCGTGGAGGAGAGGGAGTAGCCGCCGATGCCGCACATGGAGATTTCGCCGCCCACGAGGGCGAACAGGGGAGCGATCGCCTGCTCCGCCGCGGGCAGCGCCATCGATCCTATCGAAGGTATCGGCCGGCACCCGCCGTTCCCCAACCCCCGACCCGCTGCGCGCCGCCGTCATGCCCGGGGCGGGGTTCGAACCCGCACGCCTCTCGGCCGCCGGGTTTAAGCCGGCCGCGTCTGCCAGTTCCGCCACCCGGGCGCGTCCTGATGATAGGCGGACGACATGCACGTGGTGCGGTGCTCGCTGGCGGAGGGCCGGGCACCCTGAATCCGCGCTTGCCGCGTGCAGCTCAGGGTGTTGCCCTGATGTCAGGGGGCGGGCAGCGGCGCACGATGGCGGCATGTCCACGCATCTGCGCGATCAGCAGCACGGACACCGCGGTGTCCTGTTCTCGATGTGCCTCTCGTTGATCCTCGTCGTCGCCTCGGTGTCGGCGTTGAATCTGGCCCTGCCCGACCTTGCCGTCTCCCTTCAGGCCAGCTCGACCGACCTGACCTGGATCGCGGACGCCTACACCGTCACGCTCGCAGCGCTGGTGCTCCCGCTCGGCGCGCTCGGCGATCGACTCGGCCGCAGGCGCGTGCTCGTGGCGGGCACCGTCGTCTTCGGCCTCGCAGCGCTCGCTGCAGCCTTCGCCACGTCACCGTCGTTCCTGATCGCGTGCCGCGCTGCCATGGGCCTCGGGGCCGCGATGATCATGCCCGGCACGCTCGCGACGATCACGGCGGCGTTTCCCGCCGATCGCCGCGGCAAGGCCGTCGCGGTCTGGTCGGGCTTCGCGTCGGCCGGCGCGATCCTCGGCCTGCTCATGGCCGGCGTGCTGCTGGAGTTCTTCGACTGGCAGTCGGTGTTCGTCGCGTCCGCCGTCATCGCGGCGGCCGCGGGCATCACGGCGGCGCGCCTGGCCCCGGACACCCGCGAGGCGCAGCCTGGCCGGCTGCACGGCGCCGGGGCGGCGACGCTCGCGCTCGCCATCGGTGCGCTGGTCTACGCGATCATCGCGGGCGCCGACGACAGCTACACGTCGCCCGCCGTCCTGCTCGCCGTCGGCGTCGGGGTCGCCGCCGCGGTGGCCTACGTCGTGCTCGCGCTGCGTCGACCCGACCCGCTGCTGAACCCGCGCCTGTTCCGCGACCCGCAGCTCGTCGCGGGGACGATCGCGATCCTCGTCCAGTTCCTCGCGCTGTTCGGCTTCCTGTTCGTCGGCCTCCAGTACCTGCAGCTGATGCTCGACTACAGCCCGCTGCAGGCCGCGATCGGGATGGTGCCGGTCGGGCTGGTCGTCATGCCGACCTCGCGGGCCACCCCGCACCTGGTGGCGCGCGTCGGCTCCCGGCGGGTCATGACGATCGGGCTGCTGCTGCTGGCCGCGGGCTTCGTCGTCCTCGCGCAGCTCGACACCGGCTCCGGCTACCTCGCGTTCCTGCTCGGTCTGGTGCCGGCCGCCGCGGGCATCGGGATGACGAGCGCGACGGCGACGACCGCCATCACCGGCGCGCTCTCCACCGACCAGCAGGGCGTTGCGTCGGCGCTCAACGACGCCACGCGCGAGATCGGCGCCGCGCTCGGGATCGCCATCGTCGGCTCGGCCTACAGCGCGGCGTACACCGACCGGCTCGGCGACCTCGCGGGCGTGCCGGACGGCCCCGCCGAGGCGACCCGCTCGTCGGCTGCCGCCGGGCTCGACGTCGCCCAGCAGCTCGGCACCGGCGGCGACTCGCTCGAGACGACGGTCCGCGAGGCCTTCGTGCACGGGATGACGACCTCGCTGCAGGTGTCCGCAGTCATCCTGGCGATCGCCGCGGTGGTCGTCTGGAGCGTGGCCGCGCGCGTCCGCGCCGAGCGCCCCGCCGGGCGGCGGCGCGAGCCGGACGCTGGACGCGCGCACGGGCGGCCGATCGAGACGCAGGCCTGATCGGGACTCCAGGAAGCGCATGCGCGCCGCGGGCTGCGACGTCGTAGCCCGCGGCGCGCTCGCGTCCTAGTCGGCGCGCGGCGCGCGCTCGACGGTGCGGGCGAGCTCGACGCGGGACGCCACCCCGAGCTTGCGGAAGATGTTGCGCAGGTGGGTCTCGACGGTCTTGACGCTGAGGAACAGCTCGGAGGCGATCTCCGGGTTCGTCCGGCGGTCGACGACCAGCTTCGCGATCTGCAGCTCGCGCTCCGTGAGGCTGCCCAGCCCGTCCGCGTCGGCGTCTCCGGGTCGCGTGC
This sequence comes from uncultured Actinomycetota bacterium, assembly GCA_963767885.1. Taxonomy (GTDB): domain Bacteria; phylum Actinomycetota; class Thermoleophilia; order Gaiellales; family F1-60-MAGs149; genus CAVYFW01. Next base: position 65,041 of record CAVYFW010000019.1, on the reverse strand, counting down.
GGCGGTGCACGCGGCGGCCGAGGCGGCGCAGCTCCTGCTCGGCGGCATCGCGATGGGGCAGGGCGCCACACGCCTCGAAGGTCGCGGCCGCGCGCGCGAGCTCGCTCGTGGCGCGTTCCTGCTCGCCCGCCGCAGCGAGCGCCCGTCCCGCGAGCGCCCGGGACAGCGCGCCCTCGATCACGGCTCCGACCTCCTCGGCGGCGGCCGCCGACACCAGCGCCCGCGCGGCCGCCACGGCCGGTTCGCCCGCACGGAGGGAGACCGTGGCGGCAGCGCGCTCCGCCCAGGCTGTCGCCATCGGCAGGCCCAGGGCGGCCGCGTGCTCCTCGGCGACCCCTACGACGCGCGCCGCGTCGCCTTCGCGGCCGAGATCGGCGAACGCCGTGGCCAGCGCCTCGAGGCCCATCGCACGCCACACACCGGGAATCAGCAGGAGCGCGGCCTCGTCGCCGCCGAGGACGTCGACGGCGCGCTGGCTGCGGCCCGCCATCACGGACGCCCGCGCGACGGCCATCGCGGCCCACGAGGAGAGCACGCTCTCGTCCAGGCGCTGCGTCAGCTCCAGCGCCTCCTCGGCCAGCTCGAGCGCCGCCGTGACGTCGCCGGCGACGACGGACAGCAGGGCGCGGTTGCGGAGCATCCAGGCGAGGCCCTGTGTCACGCCGACCAGCCGTGCCGCCTCGACGCCGTCGTCGAGCACCCTCGCGGCCTCGTCGAGCCTGCCGCGCATGCAGTGCGCCGCCCCCAGCGCCGGCAGCAGCGTCGGGTGGAGGTGCCCCGCTGCGCGCCCGAGCCGAAGCGCCCGCTCGGCGTGGAGCACGGCGTCGTCGTAGCGGTCGAGGTAGGTGGCGGCCGACGTGAGGTAGGCGGCCGCATCGACGCGGGCGCTGAGCTCCGCGTCGCTCATCGAGGCGAGCAGGGCCGCCGTCTCCTCGTAGGCGGTCTGCGCTTCGGAGGTGCTTCCTGCGACAGCGTGCCCGAGAGTGACGATCGCGGCCGCCGCGGCGATCAGCGGGCGCTCGCCGATCTCGCGGGCCGCCTGGAGCGCGCGGGCTCCCCACGCGCGGACCGATTCGGGATCCGCGCGGAACAGCCCGTCGATCGCGAGCTCGATCATCAGCGCGATCGCGTCGGCGCCTGCCGCATCGGGAACCTGGTCGAGGCCGGCGACGAGGCGCGCGTGCGCCTCGTGGTGGCGGCCGAGCAGGCGCTCGACGCCGGCGCACGTCGTCGTCAGCTGGACGCGCAGGCTCACGGCATCCACCGGGGCGAGCGCGATGCTCTCGAGCAGGTCGGCGTGGCTCTCGTCGAGGCGTCCCTGCGCGGCGAGCGCACGGGCGCGGGACAGGAGGAGCCCGACGCGCGGACCGGCGGGCCCGCGATCCGGCAGGAGGCGCAGGGCGGCCGTGAACCAGCGGTCGGCGCTGGCGGGGGCACGGAGGATCGCCGAGGTCCCGGCCTCCGTGAGCACGTCGACGGCCGCAAGGTCCCCCGGACGCGCCGCGTGCTCGACGTGGTGCGCGCGCGCGGCCGGCGACGCGCCGCGCTCGGCGAGCACCTGGGCGACGCGCTCGTGGGCGCCGAGCAGCCAGCCGCCCGGCGCGCCCTCGTACACCGCCCGCCGCACGAGCGGGTGCCGGAAGCGGAAGCGGCGCGGGACGTCGGTGGCGCGCACCAGCCCGACGTCGAGCAGCGTGTCGAACGAGGCCATGGCGGTCGTGTCGCTGATGCCGGCCGCGACGGCGGCGAGATCGGGCTCGAAGGGGTCCCCGGAGACGGCCGCGCCGCGCAGCACGCCTCGGGTCTCCGGCGACAGCAGGGCCAGCTCCTCCGCCAGCGAGGCGACCACCGCAGCGGGCACGCCAACGGCCTCCAGCGCCGCCGCCCCCGGCGCCGGGAGCCGGCCGAGCGCCGCCACCGTGGGAGCGCGCGAGCTGCTGGAGGTAGAACGGGTTGCCTCCCGCCTCTTCGTAGAGCGCGTCCGCCCGCTCACGCACGACGCCCGCGCCGAGGAGCGCGTCGGCTGCCTCGCGCGGGAGACCACCGAGCTCGAGGCGGGTCAGGCGTCCGTGACGGTCGGCGCGCTCGAGCGCCGTCGCGAGACGTTCGGGCGACTGGCGCGGACGCTCGGCCAGGATCAGGAGGACGGCAGCGTCGGGCGGCCGGCGCAGCAGCGCCGCGAGCAGCTCCACCGACGCGGGATCGGCCCAGTGGACGTCGTCGAGCACGAGCACCAGAGGCCGGCGGTAGGCGAGCCGCTCCAGCAGCTCGCGCACCGCCCGATGGGCGCGATAGCGTTCGTCCTGCAGCGCCGGTCCGCTCGCCGCCGCCAGGTGGGAGAGGGAGGGCAGGACGAGGGCCAGCTCGCTGAGCACCTCGTCGCGCAGCGACCCGACAAGCTGAGGGCCTAGCCCGGCGACGTGCTCGTCCAACGCGTCGACGAAGATCCAGAACGGCAGATCGCGCTCGAGCTCGGACGCGCTGCCCGCCAGCACCGTGCAGCCGCGTGCCTCGGCATGCGTGATCAGCTCCGCCAGCAGGCGCGTCTTGCCGATCCCCGGCTCGCCCTGCACGACAAGCGGCGCGACCCGACTGCTGCTCAGCTCCCCGAGCGCGCGCTCGATCACCTCGAGCTCTGCGGCGCGCCCGATGAGGGGGTCGATGGCCTTGGTCAACGGCACTGGATCCGCGATCCGAGCATACAGTCAGCCGACGCGGCGGAGGTGGTCAGCCGGGCCAGGGCGAACGGACCCATCCTCCGGCGCGCCGCCTGCGAAGGTAGACGGGTGCAACCTCTCGCCGGCAACGGCGCCCACTGGCTCGACCTCGAACCCGCGACGCACCCCGACGACGTCGCCGACCTGCTCGCGCCCACGTACTGGAGCTCGCTGCGCCGGTCGCTGCACGGCGCCGTCCGCGTCGACGGGCCCGACCTCGGGCCGCTGCGCCTGCGCCTGGCCAGCCGTCGCGGGCCCGTGCTGCTGGCGTTCGGCGTCGCCGAGCAGTCGAGGACCGCGGACGGCGTGCTCGAGCTCGCCTTCCCGATCCACGGCGGACTGACCGCGGGAGCGATGGGCGGGGCGCTGACCCTGAGCCTGGCGGCCGACCGCGCCGGGGTGCGCGTCGACGGCTATACCCCGCGCCTCGCCGGCGGCCGCGCCGTGCTGCGGCCGCTCGCGGCGCTCTACGGGAGCGGGCAGCGGCGCCTGCACGACCGCGTCACCGGTGCCTACCTCGACCGCCTCCGCGAGGTCCTGCGATGAGCGCGACCGACCTGGGCGGGCTGCGAGTCGGCGTCGTCGGGGCCAGCGGCTACGTGGGCCGACGGCTCGTCCCCGAGCTGCGCGACCAGGGCGCCAGGGTGCGCGCCATCGTCCGCCGGCCGAACGACGACCTCGCCCGCGTGCGCGACGTCGAGGTGGTGCTCGCAGACGCGCTCGATCGGGATGCGCTGGTGCGCGCGTTCGACGGTCTCGACCTCGTCTACTGGCTCGTCCATTCCCTCGGCGCCGGCTCGGACTTCGCCGACCGGGACCGCGCTGCAGCGGCCAACGCCGCGGCCGCCACGGCCACGGCCGGGGTCGGGCGCCTCGTCTACCTGGGCGGGCTCGGCGACCGGCACAGCGAGCTGTCGGAGCACCTGCGCTCGCGGGTCGAGACCGAGCGCGTGATCAGCGACGGGCCCGTCCCGGTGACCACGCTGCGAGCCGCCATGATCATCGGCTCGTCGAGCGCCTCGTTCCGCATGACGCGCGACCTCGTGCACCGGCTGCCGCTGATGATCGCGCCCCGCTGGGTCGGCAACCGGACGCAGCCGATCGCCTACGTCGACGTGCGCGGCTACCTCGTCGGCTGCGCGTCCGAGCCGGCGACCGCGGGCCGCTCGTTCGACATCGGCGGCCCGGACGTGCTGACGTACGCCGAGCTCATGCAGCGCGTGGCCGGGCTGATGGGCCTGCGCCGCCGGCTGATCGTGCCCGTGCCGGTGCTGACGCCGGAGCTCTCGAGCCGCTGGTGCTCGTTCATCACCGCTGTCGACCGCAAGGTTGCCAAGCCGCTGATCGAGGGCCTGCGCAACGAGACGATCTGTCGCGACGACGCGATCCGGTCGATCGTCCCGCGACCGCTGCTGTCCGTCGACGACGCGGTGCGGCGCGCGCTGACGAACGTGCCGCTGCCGTACTGATCGGCCGCGTCGGCCGGTTGTTTGCCGTCGGTGTCACAGACACCGATCGGGTGCGGCATTGCAGGCTGTGCGCGCCGACGGCACCCGATGCCAGACCATCCGCCGTCAGACGACGGGGGGTCCCATTGGCGCCACGGTGCGCATCGCTACTTGCCGGCGCCAGCGCCGCGCTGCTGCTCGTATTCGCCGGCCCCGCAGAGGCGGCCGTGCGGCCCGACCTCACCGTCGGCGACTCCGGGGTGCTCCAGGCCGATCATCGCGCCCGGCGCCGCGACGAAGGTGATCACGCCGGTGACGAACCGCGGCCGCGCCGCCGCCGCCGCCACGTCGCTCCGGTACTACCTCTCGGCCGACGCGAAGCTCGATGCTCGCGATCGGCGCCTCGCTGCCGCCGGGAAGGTGGCGCGCCTCGCCGGCCACGGCACCGTGAGCGTCACCGCGCGGGTGGCCATCCCCCGCGCCGCCGCCCTCGGGGCCTACCGCCTGTTCGCCTGCGCCGACGACGCGAAGGCGCTGCGTGAGAGCAACGAGCGCAACAACTGCTCCGCCGCCGGCGAGCCCATCGCCCTGGCCCGGGCCGCCAAGTCGCTCGACGTGAAGCCACAGCTCGCGACGGACGCCCTCCTCGGCACGGCCACGATCTCGACCGCCGGCGGCCGCGTGGGCGCGTACGGCGCCGACGGCTCGATCTACCTCCTGATCGTCCCCGCCGACGCGCTCGCCCGCGACGAGCAGATCACGATCACCCCGGTGACCAGCGTCGGCGGCCTCCCCTTCGCCGCCGGCCTGACCGCCGGCGTCCAGCTCCAGCCGGAGGGGCTCCAGTTCGCGAAGCCGGCGACGCTCGTGATCAGCCGGCCGGGCAAGACGCCCGCCGCCGGCGACGTGATCTTCTCCTACGCCGCTGGCGGACGCGGGCTACACCTCACGCCCGGGTTCCCCACGCCGCCGACGTCCGTGCTGCCCGGCGCCGATCCGGCGACCACGTACTTCGTTCCGATCCTCCACTTCAGCGGAATCGGCATTGCCTCGGCCACCGACCAGGAGACCGCCACGCAGTACCGTCGCGGCGCGGCCTCCGCCGCCGACGCCCTCGCGCAGGAGTTCAGCCACGCGCTCAAGAGCGGCCAGGACGTCGCGCCGACCATCGAGCGCTACGTCGACGACGTGCTGATCCCCGAGGCCGCGGCGGGCGCCTTCAGCGACGCGATGTACGAGTCGGCCGTGCGCGACTACCTCCAGTGGCTGCGCCTGCGCCAGCTGCTCGGCATCGACGACGCCGACATGAGCGCCGCGCTGCGCGCGCAGCTCGACCGCGTCGAAGACCTGCTCGAGGCCGCCTGGGGCCAGGTCGTCAGGCGGTCGGAGGCGAGCTGCCGCAAGGGCGACTTCAGCGTGATCGGCCGGATCCTGCCGCTGGAGCGCCTGCGCCAGCTGCTCGGCGTGGGCGACGCGGAGAACGAGTTCGCCGCCGTGACCGACCGCTGCTGGCGCTTCGAGCTGCACTTCACCGCCCGCGTCACCCGCGACGTCGATGGCGGCGTCACGGGCCTGTCGGGCAGCGAGCACATGGCCTGGACGGTGCAGGCCAAGGTGCCGCTGCGGCTCGAGGGCGGCAACACGCTCGCGGTCGCGGCCGGCAAGCTCGTCGGCTCCGGCCCGCTGACCTACAGCGAGCGCCGCTACGACGGCGGTGGCCTCGTCGACCTCGGCGAGTTCCTCGGCTCCAACACGTGCACGATGTCGTTCGCCGGCGCGACGCAGGCCGGCCAGCTGACGATCCAGGACGGCTCGATCCTGACCCGACCCGACGGGCCGCTCGAGCCCTACTTCACCTTCGACCCGGGCGATCCCGCCGAGGCCATCCGCACGGTCTGCGTGGGCAGCGTGCTGGCCGGCAACCCCATCAACAGCGACGAGACCAACCTCGAGCACCACTTCCTCGACTGGTGGCGCGGCGCCCGGGCCCCGCAGAGCATCCACACCGAATCCGACCCGCCACCGGACACCGGGCCGTGGACGGTGAAGCTCGATCCAGGCCGCCATCCGGTGGTCGGCCGGCTCCAGTTCACGAAGTCGTGGCCCGACCAGGGCGCCTCGGTGACCGAGACGTGGGAGCTCGTCCACACGCCGCTGGCCGCCCGCAAGTAGCGCGTCGGGCGCCGACGCGGCGCCACTTGACACGGCGCCGGCGCTTGCCCAAGCTCGACTCCCCCTCCCGGAGGCGCAGCCATGAGCACCTACACCGAACCCGCGACCAGCGCACGCGTCGAGGACCTCGAGCTGACAGCCTGGCCGCTGCCCGCCGAGTGGATCCAGGACGGGCAGCCCGACGCGGCCGGCGCGGTGCTCTCGCGCTCCGACGACTCGCGCATCATCCGCGGCGTCTGGCGCTGCACGCCCGGCCGCTTCAACTGGGAGTTCAGCTACGACGAGACGCTCGTGGTGGTCGAGGGCAGCGCGACGGTCGAGCTGGACACGGGCGACGTCGTCGAGCTGCGACCCGGCGTCATGGCGTTCTTCGGCCGCGGCCACTCGTCGACCTGGACCGTCCACGAGACGCTGCGCAAGGGCTTCCACGCGGACTCGCCCGACCCGCTGCCGTTCTGAGCCGGCAATCACGAGCACCTGCGTCGCCGTGCGCTTCCGCCCGGTGGCGGCAGGCACACGGCGACGCAGCTGCAACAGGAACTCCTGGCCGCTACGCCTGCGGCCGGTAGTGCAGGTAGACGACGCCGTTCGCGTACGACTCGCTCTGCTCCAGCGCCAGCTTGGTCGGCGCCGCGTCCGGCGGGAACAGGCGCGGGCCCTCGCCGCGGGTGAGCGGGTACTGGAACAGGTGCAGGCCGTCGATCAGGCCGTCGGCGAGCAGCGCCCGCACCAGCGTGATGCTGCCGCTGACGTACAGGTCGCCGACGTCGTCCTTGAGGCGCCGGATCGCGTCGGGGTCGTACGGTCCGACGACGCGCGAGTTGCTCCACGTCGGGTTCTCGAGGGTGGACGACACGACGTACTTCGGCGAGTCGTTGAAGAACGGCGCGCCGGGGTCGTCCTCGACCGTCCGCGTCGACCACGCCGGCTCGAACATCTCGTAGGTCTTGCGGCCCAGCAAGATCCCGCCGGCGCGGGACGTCATGGCCCCGATCGCCTCTCCCATCTCGTCCAGGAATCCGTACTCGAACGTCCAGACCGGCGCATCGATGATGCCGTCTGCGGTCATGAACTCGTGCACGTGGATCTCGCCCATCTCGGCCTCCGGGGTCGGGGTTCGGGTCTAAGACCTCGCCGTCGGACGAAAGTCATCGTTCCAGGTTCGGCGAGTGGCCGGCACGGCGCGCGTGCGTTCGTCAAGCTGCCGGCATCCACTCCCGGAGGTCGGCGCGACGTGCGCATCCTGATCATGAGCGACATGGAGGGCGTGGCCGGCATCTCGAACTGGGAGCAGGTGACGGGCGGGACGCCGCTCTACGACGAGGGCCGGCGGCTCTACACGCAGGAGATCAACGCGGCGGCGCGGGGGGCCTTCGACGCGGGGGCCACCGAGGTCATCGTCATGGACTGCCACGGCGCCGGCGGCGGCTGGTCGTTCAACTCGCTCCTTCCCGAGGAGCTGGACGAGCGCGTGGAGTTCGTCGTCCAGCGCTTCTGGACGGAGTACACCGAGCCGCTCGAGGACGGCTGCGACGCGGCGCTGCTGGTGGGGATGCACGCGCGCGCCGGGGCCGCGGACGGCGGCATGAACCACACGGTCTCCGGCACGGGGTGGCGCGACCTGCGCTTCAACGGCACGGCGGTCGGCGAGGCCGGGATCGATGCGGCGCTGTGCGGGGCGTGGGGCTGCCCGGTGCTGCTGGTGACCGGGGACGAGGCCGTCTGCCGCGAGGGCGTCGAGCTGCTCGGGCCGGGCCTGACGACGGTCGCCGTCAAGCGCAGCCTCGGCCGCTACAGCGCGCGCCACCGGACGCCGGCGGTCGCGCGCCGCATGATCGAGGAGGGTGCGCGGCAGGCGCTGCGCGACCTGACGGCGGTGCCGCCGTACGACCCGGGCCGCCCGTGCACGATCGAGGTCGAGTTCGGCACCTCCGACGCTGTCGAGCAGTTCCAGCATCACCCGCTGGTCGAGGTCGTCGACGGGCGCACGGTCCGCAGCCAGGCCGACGACTGGTGGACGGCCTGGCGCCAGTTCTACTTCTCGTACCAGTGGCCGGATGACTGACGACGAGGTCGCGCGCATCGCCGCGCACTTCGCCGACCCGCCCTGGTCGTACCCCCGCTCGCCGCTCTACCGGGCCCTCGCGCCCGCCATCGCCGAGGATCGCGCGATCCACGAGCTGCTGGCGGAGCGCCGCCCCGGCCAGCAGCCGTCGTTCCTCCTCTTCGGCGCGGTCCACCAGCTGCTGCTGGCGGGCGCCGACCATCCGCTGCGCGCCTACTACCCGTCCGTCGTCGGCGCGGCGGCCCGCCCTGCCGCGGAGGCCGGGCCGGCGTTCCGCGACTTCTGCCGCACGCACCGCGACGAGCTCGCGGGCATCGTGCGCCGGCGCCTGGTGCAGACGAACGTCGTCAAGCGTGCGTGCGGCGTGGCCTTCGCGCTCGCGGCGATCGGCCGGCGCTGCCCGGGCCCCGTCCACCTCGTCGAGGTGGGCTCGAGCGCGGGCCTGCTGCTGCGCTTCGACCGCTACCGCCTGGAGCTCGGCGACCGCGCCTTCGGCGACCTCGGCTCGCCCGTCGTCGCGCGGACCGAGTGGCGGAGCGCCGCACCGGCCCCCGACCTCGACGCGCGCCCGGCCGTCGCCTCCCGCATCGGCGTCGACCTCTCGCCCGTCGACGTGCGCGACCCCGACGAGCGCGCGTGGCTGCGCGCCCTCGTCTGGCCCGAGGACGCCGAGAAGGCGGCGCTGCTGACGGCGGCGCTGGACGTGGCGGCTGCCGACCCGCCCGTCATCGTGGAGTGGCCAAATGTCCAACGCGGTGACGGACAAGTGTCCATCGTCGCCGGCGACGCGATCGACGTCCTCCCCGAGCTCGCGGCGCGGCTGCCGGCGGGCGAGCCGCGCGTCGCCTTCCACTTCGCGGTGCGGATGCACGTGCCGCCCGAGCGGCGCGCCGCGTTCGACGCCGCGATCGACGCGCTCGGCGAGGGCGGGCCGCTGTTCCACGTCTGGCTCGAGCCGCCGAACGCGCCGCACCATCCCTGGGCGGCCGACCCGCGCGGCGCGCTCGAGCTGCACGGGCCCGGCGACGCGCAGCCCGTGCCGCTGGCGCGCGTGCACGGGCACCTGGAGTGGATCGCGCCGCTCGAATGACGGCGCGCCCGCGCGCGCCGCGCCCGCCGACCCTCAGGCCGCGTCGGCGGCGGACGCCAGGCGGTTCTTGCCGGCGCCCTTCGCCCGGTACAGCGCGGCGTCGGCCTCCGCGAGCAGCTCGTCCAGCACGCGGCCCTGCCCGGCGGGGCGCGAGATGCCGATGGACATGCCGAACGCGGCGCTGCCCGTCACCAGCGGCAGGGCGTCGAGGATGCGCGTCGCCACCTGCACCGGGTCGTTGTCGGCCGGGACGAAGAGGCCGAACTCGTCGCCGCCGAGCCGCCCGACCAGGCCGTGCTGGCCCAGGAGCTGCGCCGCGAGCGCGAGCGCCGCGTCGCCGGTCTGGTGGCCGTGCGTGTCGTTGAGCTGCTTGAACTCGTCGAGGTCGCAGACCAGCACGCTGCCGGCGCGCCCCTCCTCGAGGTACGTGCGCAGCGCCGCGCGCCACGCGCGGCGGTTGGCGACGCCGGTGAGGTCGTCGGTGGACGCCTCGCGCTGCAGCTCGTGCAGGTGGGAGCTCAGCTCCGTCGCGGCGGGCTGCGGCTGCGTGAGCTCGTCGAGCAGGTCGTCGATCATCGCCGGCCAGGCGCCCAGCTTGCGCAGCGCGAGGTCGGTCTGCGGGTCGCTCGTGATGTGGCCGGTCGCCATGCGCGCGATGGTGTCGCCGAGCTGCACGCAGGCCACCAGCGGCGTGGGGCAGGCGAACAGCGTCGGCCCGCCGTGGTGCAGGGCGACGGCCTGCGTCACGTCGGCGTCGAGGCCCCATGCGCCGACGAGCCGGCCCGCGGCCTCGGCATGGTCGACCCCGAGGCGCTGGCGCTCCAGGCGGACGAGGTCGCGCCCCACGGCGCCCGTGGCGGAGATCTCCTCCAGGGCGGCGGCGTCGAACGCCATCGGCAGGATCAGCTTGCCGAGGTCGTGCACCAGGCCCGCGAGGTACGCGAGGTCGGGGGAGACGCCGGTCCGCTCGGCCACGGCCCGGGCGTAGCGGGCGACGTCGACCGCGTGCAGGCGCAGCGCCCCGCGCGCGGCGGCCGTCCCCGGCGCGGCGTCGAGGAAGCGGTACGTCGCCGCGTCGTGCAGCAGCCCGTGCAGCTCGTTGCGGCCGACGGTCAGGATCGCCTGGCGCGGTGTCCGCGCGGGGATGCGCAGCGAGCGCTGCGCCGCGTTGGCGGCGGCGAGGACGTTGACCGCGAGGCTCTCGTCGAGCTCGATGACCTCCGCGATGGCGCCGGTGGTCGACTCGGGATCCTCGACCAGCGCGAGCGCCTTGCGCACCGATCCGTCGAACGCGGGCAGCGCGCTGAGCGTCGCGATGGCGCGATCCAGCGCGTCGGAGGCGCTGGCATTGGCGGACGGGGCGGACGGCGGGGACGGCGCCAAGGTGGGATCCTCCAGGTCTGTCGCTGTCGGCGCGCGCCGCGATCCCTCGGCGCGTCCCGGCAGTCGTGCGTCATCGGCTTCGCGCCGTCGCAGCGGCGCCCACCTCTATGTCGGCCGTTCGCGGCGCTTCCCTGACAGCGAATTCAGGTGCTCCGTCCTCCGTGCGCCGAATTGGGATCTATGTACCAGCCTGGCCGGGCGCCCGCTCGGCCGGCAACCGCGTCCCGCCTGACGGCTGCGTCGCCGCGGAGTAGACTCGGATCGTGACGGATCGCACCGTCGACGACCTCGCGCGCCGGCTTGCCGCCCCCATGCCGCGGCGGCGCGTGCTGCGACTCGTCGGCGCGGCGCTGGCCCTGGCGACGCTGCCGAGCCTGCGCGGGGCGAAGGCGCGCGCGGCCGAGCCGGGACCGAACAAGCGCCTCTCGATCACCGGCCGCGACCTGCGCATCATCGACCCGCCCCAGGGTCCCTTCGGGCCGCCGGTCCAGTGCGGCGACATCATGTGCAACCCCACGTCGAACTGCGTGAAGTGCTGCCAGGCGACGGGCGGCGGCGGCTCGTGCTGCCCCTGCTACTTCTCGTGCACGACCACCGGCTCGGGCCTGTGCGACAAGCCGTTCGCCTGCCCGCCCGACGGTCGCCCCTACTGCGGCCCGCAGGGGCACTGCTGCGCGCCCAACGAGTCCTGCTGGAAGGGTGCGATCTGCATCCCCATCTGCAAGCCCGACGAGCAGCTCTGCGACGACGAGTGCTGCCCCAGGGGAAGCGAGTGCATCACCGCCAGGTTCCCGGGCTCGCCGGCGAAGCGCATGTGCTTCCCGAAGTGCCCGGCCGGGCGCACCCGCTGCGGCCTCGCCAGCTGCTGCAAGAGGAACTGGAAGTGCATCGACGCCAACCGGAGCATCTGCAGCCCGTGCGACCCGGGCCACCAGGTGTGCGGCAAGAAGTGCTGTCCCAAGGGCAGCACGTGCTGTGACCGTCGCATCGGCCTCTGCTGCAAGAAGACCGAGGTCTGCGCCGGCTACGGCGGCACCGCGAAGTGCTGCCCCAAGGGCCGGAAGGCCTGCACGGACGGCAACAAGACGATCTGCTGCGACAAGGGCGAGATCTGCGCGCAGGTCGCCGATCCGTCCGGCACCGTCCCGGCGGCCCTCAACGGCAAGCGCCTCTGCTGTCCGAAGGACCGCACCGTCGAGTTCGCGGCCGGCGTCGCGACGTGCTGCCCGCCGGGCTACAAGTCGCTGGGCGGGCGCTTCATCCTGCCGGCCGGCGGCGGCGGCGGGCTCTGCTGCCGCAGCGACAAGCTGTGCGGCTCCGGCCCGTCGTCGACCTGCTGCGGCACGAACGCCGACCCGGGCATCGACGCGACGTGCTGCAACGGCACGTGCGTCTCGCTCTACTTCGACCCGAGCAACTGCGGCAGCTGCGGCCGCGTGTGCGACGCCGGCCAGCGCTGCAGCGCCGGCCAGTGCGTCCCGCTGTGACGGCGGCGGAGCGGCGCAACCGCGACCTCCTGCGCGCCCGCGACCGCATGGATCGCGACTTCGCACGGCCACTCGACGTCGCGGACGTCGCCCGCTCGGCGCACCTCTCGCGGGCCGCGTTCACCCGCGCGTTCCGCGCCGCGTTCGGCGAGTCGCCCCACCGCTACCTGCAGCGCCGCCGCGTGGAGCGGGCCAAGGAGCTCCTGCGCTCGACCGCCCGACCGGTGACGGACGTCTGCGCGGACGTGGGCTTCCGCAGCCTCGGCACCTTCAGCCGCACGTTCCGGGCCGTGACCGGCGAGTCGCCCAGCGCGTACCGGGCCCGCATCGACCCCGCCGACTGGGCGCGCATCCCGGGCTGCGCGGCCATGGCCTGGACGCGACCGAGCACGTTCGGAGAAGCGGCGGTCGCACGCTGGGCGTAGGGTGGGCGCCATGCTCACCAACCTCTCCCACACGCAGGTCTGGGTCCTCGACCAGGACGTCGCCATCGACTTCTACGTCGGCAAGCTCGGCCTCGTGATCGGGGTCGATGCCCGGATGGAGGTGATGCGCTGGCTGACCGTCTCGCTGCCGGGCGCGACCGAGCCGGAGATCGCGCTGCTCCAGCCGGGCCCGCCCGTGCACGACCCGCAGACCGCGCAGCTCGTGCGCGAGCTCGTCACCAAGGGCGGGATGCCGACGCTCTTCTTCGGGACGGACGACTGCCAGGCGACGTACGACGAGCTCGTCGGGCGGGGCGTCGAGTTCACGGAGGCGCCGACGACGCGGTTCTACGGCACGGACTGCGCGCTGCGCGATCCGTTCGGCAACTCCATCCGCATCGGCCAGCGCGCCGAGGGCGAGATCGAGATCCCGCTCGCCGAGCAGTCGCGCGCCGCGCGCTGACCGGCCCTCAGCCGTGCGGCTCGTCGATCGGGGCGTGCCGCAGCAGCATCACCGGCTCCACGTGCACGAGGCCCGACGTGCAGCGGTAGATCTCGACGGTCTGCGCGACCGCGGCCTCGAGCAGCGCGTCGGCCGCGGCGACCGCCGAGTCCAGCTCGTTGGCGCCGAAGCGCTCGATCTCCTCGCCGTCCACGCGCAGCTCGAGCCACGCGTCATCGCGACCATGCATGCGTCAATCCCCTCGCGCAGTTGTGCTCGCCCCACGCGCGAGCCCGATCCCACGCACAACGTAGCCAATCTCGCACCCACCGCAAGCGGTTCGTGTCCGATCGGGTGGGTGCCGGCCCGCCGGTTCCCGCGGGAGGGTCAGGCCAGGGCGGCGCCGCCCTCGACCGCGGCGCGCCAGATCGCGCCGCTCGCGACCAGCTCCGCCGCCGCGGCGAGCTCCGGCGCGAGCACGCGGTCGGGGCCCGGGCCGGGGACGGACTCGCGCAGCAGGCGGCGGACGGCGTCGGTCGCCGGGGCCGGGGCCAGGGGCGCGCGCAGGTCCAGGCCGCGCGCCGAGCAGGCCAGCTCGACGGCGAGGATGCGCGACAGGTTCGTGACCGCGCGGCGCAGCTTGCGGGCCGCGCCCCAGGCCATCGAGACGTGGTCCTCCTGCATCGCGCTGGTGGGCACGGTGTCGACGCTCGCCGGCGTCGCCAGCCGCCGGTTCTCCGCGACCATCGCCGCCTGCGTGTACTGCGCGATCATCATGCCGCTGTTGACGCCCGGGTCGTCCGTGAGGAAGGGCGGCAGGCCGTGCGAGCGCGTGACGTCGAGCAGCCGGTCGGTGCGGCGCTCGGCGATGGCGCCGACCTGGGCGATCGCGATGGCGAGCAGGTCGCAGGCGACGCCGAGCGGCGCGCCGTGGAAGTTGCCGCACGACTCGATGCGGCCGTCCGGCAGCACCATCGGGTTGTCGATCGCCGAGATGAGCTCGATGCGCGCCACGCCGTCGGCGTATCCCGCCGCGTCGCGCGCCGCGCCGTGCACCTGCGGCGTGCAGCGCAGCGAGTAGGCGTCCTGCACCCGGGGGTCGCCGACGCGGTGGCTGGCCACGATCTCCGAGCCCGCCAGCAGGGCCATGAGGTTCGCCGCGGACGTCTTCTGGCCCGGGTGCGGGCGCAGCGCCTGCAGGTCGGGCGCGAAGGCGCGATCGGTGCCGAGCAGCGCCTCGACGCTCATCGCCGCGGTCACGTCCGCCGTCCGCAGCAGCGTCGCGAGGTCCTCGAGGGCCAGCACGAGCATGCCGAGGATGCCGTCCGTGCCGTTGATGAGCGCGAGCCCCTCCTTGGCCGTCAGCACCAGTGGCGCGATCCCGGCGTCCCGCAGCGCGGCGGCCGCCTCGACGACCTCCCCGCCGGCGGTCTCGACCTGCCCCTCGCCGAGCAGCACGAGCGCGCAGTGCGCGAGCGGTGCGAGGTCGCCGCTCGCCCCGAGCGACCCGTGCTCCGGCACGACCGGGGTGAGGCCGGCGTCGAGCAGCGCGAGCATGGCCTCCGCGACCTCGGGCCGCGCGCCGGAGCGGCCCAGCGCCAGCGAGCGGGCGCGCAAGAGCACCATCGCCCGCACGACCTCGCGCTCCACGGGCGGCCCCATGCCGGCGGCGTGCGAGCGCACCAGGGCGCGCTGCAGCTCCTCGCGTCGCGCGGGCGGGATGGGCGTCGTGGCCAGCGAGCCGAAGCCGGTGGACACGCCGTAGACCGGCTCGCCGCTCGCGGCCAGGCGGGCCACGATCGCCGCGCTGCGCTCCATCGCCGCGCGCGCGTCCTCGCCGAGGGTGGCGCGCGCGCCGTGCCGTGCGACGGCGACGACCTCCTCCGGCGCCAGCCCCGCGTCGCCCAGCGCGACGCCGTCGGGCGGCGTGGGGGTGTCCGCGGCGCTCGTCACGTGGCGCGTAGCGTGGCAGTCGCGCGGGCACGCTGCAGCAGGGCATGATCTGCGCGTGACGCTCGTCGTCTCCAGCGAGGACTACCACACGGCGGGCGAGCCGTTCCGCATCGTGACCGGCGGCGTGCCGGAGCTGCAGGGCGCGACGATCCTCGAGCGGCGCCGCTTCGCGCTGGCGGAGCTCGACCACGTGCGGCGGCTGCTCGTCCACGAGCCGCGCGGGCACGCCGACATGTACGGCTGCTTCGTCACGCCGCCGGTCGCGGAGGGGTCGTCGCTCGGCGTCGTGTTCTTCCACAAGGACGGCTTCTCGACCGCCTGCGGGCACGGCACGATCGCGCTGGTGACCTGGGCGCTGGAGGGCGGCCGCGTCGCCGGGCCGGCGGACGGCGTGGCCCGGCTGTCGGTCGACGTGCCGTCCGGGACCGTGCGCTGCGAGGCCGACGTCGCCGGCGGCCGGGTGCGGGCCGTGCGGATGGAGAACGTGCCGTCGTTCGTGCACGTCCGCGGAGTGGACGTCGAGGCGCTCGGCCGCACGGTGACGGCCGACGTCGGCTACGGCGGCGCGTTCTACGCCTCGCTGCCCGCGGCCGCGCTGGGCCTCGAGGTCGTGCCCGAGCACCTGGCGGCGTTCGTGCAGGCGGGCCGCGAGATCAAGCGCGCGATCGAGGCGACGGCGCTGCCGGTGCACCCGCTCGAGCCGGAGCTGCAGGGCGTGTACGGCGTGATCTTCCACGACGACCTCGGGGGCGACGCGGCCACGCTCCACCAGCGCAACGTGACCGTCTTCGCCGACGGCGAGGTCGACCGCTCTCCGTGCGGCAGCGGCACGAGCGCGCGGCTGGCGCTGCTCCACGCGGAGGGCGCGCTGGCCGGCGGCCGCCGCCTGCGGCACGACAGCATCATCGGCACGACCTTCCACGGCTGGGTGCCCGCGACGACCGCCGTCGACGGGCGCGCAGCCGTGACGACCGTGATCGAGGGCCGCGCGTTCCGCACCGGGCGCCACGTCTTCGAGCTCGACCCCGACGACGAGGTCGGCCTCGGCTTCGCTCTACGCTAGCCAGCCATGAGCGTCGAGCCCATCGCCCGCGCGGACGTCTGCATCGTCGGTGGCGGCGCCGCCGGCTGCGTGCTGGCCGCCCGGCTGACGGAGGACCCCGCCCGCAGCGTCTGCCTGGTGGAGGCTGGCCCGGACTACGGCCACCTCGACGAGGGCCGCTGGCCGGACGATCTGCTGGACGCGTCCGACTGCGCGACCTCGCACGACTGGGGCTACGGCGTCGACTCCTGCTGCCGGGTGATCGGCGGCTGCTCGTCGCACAACGGCTGCATGGTCGTGTGGGGCGCGCCCGGCGACTACGACGAGTGGGCCGCGGCGACGGGCGACCCCGGGTGGGGCTTCGCGGCGCTGCGGCCGGCGCTGGAGCGCGCGCAGGCGGCGATCGGGACGCGGCGGTTCGCGGACGACGAGGTCGGCGGCTGGACGCGCCGCGCCCTGGCGGGCTGGGAGGCGCTCGGCGAGCGGCGGCTGGACGACTTCAACCACCCGGACGCCGTCGAGGGCTTCGCGCTGATGCCGGTCAACCGCCGGGGTCGCGTGCGGTTCGGGGCGGCGCACGCGTACCTCGACCCGGTGCGCGGCCGGCCGAACCTGGCGATCGTGGCCGACGCGCTCGCCGACCGCGTCGTCGTCGAGGGCGGGCGCGCGAGCGGGGTCGTGGTGCGCAAGGACGGGCGCGAGCGGCTCGTGGAGGCGCCGCGGGTGGTGCTCGCGGGCGGTGCGTACGGGACGCCCGCGGTGCTGCTGCGCAGCGGCGTCGGCCCGGCGGACGAGCTGCGGGCGCTCGGCGTCCCGGTCGTCGCGGACGTGCCGGGCGTGGGACGCGGCCTGGCCGACCATCCGTGCGTGCACGTGCGCTTCGCGCTGCGGCCCGCCTTCGCCGACGAGCTCGCGGCCGACGACGCGCGCGGCGCCCTCACGCACGTGCAGTCGAAGCTGAAGGCACCGAGCGCGCGCTGCGAGCCGGGGACCTACGACCTGCAGGTGCTGCCCAACACCGGCTGGGACCTGGACGACGCCGGCGCCCGCAACGGCCGCCATCACGTGACGCTGATCCCGGTGCTGCTCAAGCCGCGCTCGACGGGGACGGTGCGGCTGCGCTCGCGCGACGCCGACGTCGTGCCGGCGATCGAGCGCAACTTCTTCACCGACCCGGAGGGCTACGACCTCGACGCGCTGGCCGAGGGCGTGGCGCGCGCCCGCGACCTCGGTGCCACGGAGCCCGTGGCCTCCGCCGTCGTCGGCGAGAGCGACCCCGGGCCGGCGGTCGAGGGCGACGAGCTGCGGGCCTGGCTGCGCCGCGAGGCGTGGGCGCTCTACCACCCGTGCTGCACCGCGCGGCTGGGGCGCGACGGGGATCCCGACGCCGTCGCGGACGCCGACGGCCGCGTGCGGGGCGTGGACGGCCTGCGCGTGGCCGACGCCTCGGCGTTCCCGACCATCCCGCGCGCCAACACGCACCTCTCGGTGCTGGCCTTCGCCGACGAGATGGCGCGGCGGCTGGCCGGGGCGGGCTGAGCGCTACCCGGCCTCGTCCGCGGCCAGCAGCGCGATGCCGTGCAGGATGTCGCGCTCGGAGACCTCGACGCGGTCGAGCCCGACGCGGTCCATGGCCGCCAGCAGCACCGCGATGCCGCCGACGATGACCGGCGCACGGCCGGGCTCCACGCCGGGGAGGGCGGCGCGCTGCGCGGTCTGCAGCGGCGCCAGGCGCGCGAGCCACGTCTCGGCCGCCGCGCGTGGCAGGACGTGGCCGTGGATGCGCTCGGGGTCGTAGCGCTCGAGGCCGAGGTCGAGCGCCGCCAGCGTCGTCGCCGTGCCCGCGACGGCGATCCCGGCCGCCACGTCGCGCGCGACGGCGTCGGGCACGGCCGTGGCGAACTGGGCGGCGAGGGCGTCGCGGGCCTGCGCGAGCGCCCCCGGATCCACGGCGCCGTCGCCCAGCCAGCGCTCGGTCGCGCGCACGCAGCCGGCGTCGACGGACACGTGCGCGGCGAGCCCGCCGGCGTCGCCGGTCGCGAACTCGGTGGAGCCGCCGCCGACGTCGATGACGGTCGTCCGACCCGCGAGCGGCGGGCGCCCTGCCGTCACGCCGCGGAAGGTCAGCTGCGCCTCGGTCTCGCCGCCGATGACACGGGTCGGGAAGCCGGTCTCGGCCAGGATGCGCTCGGCGAACGCGGCGCCGTTCGCGCTGTCGCGGACGGCGCTGGTGGCGATCGCCAGGCGGGTCGCCGCGCCGGCGTCGCGGGCCACGACGTCGTAGCCGCGCAGCGCGTCGAGGGTCCGCTCCATCGCGGCGTCGGCGAGCCGCCCGTCGCGGTCGACGCCGGCACCCAGCCGTGTGATCGTCAGCAGGCGCTCGACCTCGACCAGGCCGCCCGCGTCGACGTCGGCGACCAGCAGGCGCGTCGAGTTGGTGCCGAGATCCGCCGCGGCGACGCGCGTCATCGCACGCGGCGGGCCTGGTCGAGCGCATCGGCGAGGATCGCCAGCACCCGCACGCCGCGCTGCGCACCGGCCACCGTCTCGCGCAGCGACACCAGGTTCGCGTCGACCACCGACTGCTTCTCGGCGAGCCGGTCGCGGCGCCGGTCGAGCGCCACGAGGGCCTCGAGCCGCGCCTCGCCGCCGGCCGCCATCGTGTCGCGCAGGCGCCGGAAGGAGCGCCACGCCCGCACGGCGCCGTACCCGGCGGCGACGAGCCAGGCGATGGCGAGCACGATCAGCGCGACGTCGGCCATCCGGCGGGATGGTATAGGTGGGCCGCGACGCTTCCCGCTTGCCGCGCATGGACGGGGGGCGTATACTCCCTATCTCCGGCGCGGGGTGGAGCAGTCCGGTAGCTCGTCGGGCTCATAACCCGAAGGTCGCAGGTTCGAATCCTGCCCCCGCTACTCCTGAAGGGCGCACGCTTGGCGGCGCCCTTCAGTCTTTTTCGTACGGTTCGGCGCACCGCGGCGGCGCGCGTTGCCGAGGATCGCGTGGCGATGCCGCGGGTTCGCGTGATCGTCGTCCCGTACGAGCTCGGTCGCCTGCGCGACGGCGTCGGATGCGGGCCGGAGCGGCTGCTCGAGGCTGGAGCGGCGGAGGCGCTCGCCTCGGCCGGCGCAGACGTCGACGTGGAGATCGCGAGTCGAGCCGCGCTTCGGCCGAACCGGTTCGGGCGACGAGGACGCTGGCTTCGAGCTCATCGCCAGGTCGCGGACCGGGTGCGCGACCGCGCGACGGTGCGTTCCCGGTCGTCCTCTCGGGCAGCTGCTTCGTGGCGGTGGGCGTCATGGCGGCCATGGACGAGGCGGCGCCGCGGTTGCCTGGCTCGACGCACATGCCGACTTCAACGATCCGGACTCGACGATCTCCGGCTACTTCGACGGCATGGGGCTCGCGGTCCTGACCGGGGACGCGTGGCACGCGATGGCCGCCTCGGTGCCGGGGCACCGTGCGCTACCCGAGCGCGCGGTGGTCTTGGCCGGCGCGCGCGACTTCGACGCGCCCGAGGAGGCGCGCCTGCGTGCGTCGAACATCCTGCACCTGTCGCCGGATCGGCTTCGCGAGGCGCCGGCGCTGGCGACCGCCCTCGGCGGCCTGGACCCGCGACCGACGGGCGTCTACCTGCATCTCGACCTCGACGTGCTGGACGCCGCTACGGCCACGGTCAACGTCTATGCCGCGGCGGGCGGCGTCGACGGGGACGAGCTCCACGCCGCTGTCGCGACGGTGCTCGGCGAGTGCCCCGTGCGGGTCGTCTCGCTGACCGCATACGACCCGTCGTTCGATGCCGACGGTCGCGTGCCGCCGATCGCGATGCGCGTGCTGCGCACGGTCGCCGAGTCGCTTCGCGACTGACCGCCACGACGCGGGCTGCGCAGCAGGGCCCGCACGCCATGCTGTCCGCGGCATGGTGGTCACGCTCCAGCAGCTGCGGTACTTCCTGGCGGCCGTCGAGCGCGGCTCCGTCTCCGCCGCCGCCGAGGCCTGCTTCGTCTCGCAGCCGAGCCTCTCGGAGCAGCTCCGGCGCCTGGAGCAGGGGCTCGGCGTGGCGCTCTTCGTGCGGACCAACCGCGGCCTCATCCTGACCGATGCCGGGCGCCTGCTCGTCCCGCGCGCGGAGCGGGTCGTGGCCGCGGCGCGAGACGCCGAGGAGGCCGTGCGCGAGGCCGGGGCGATCGTCTCGGGCACCGTCGCCTTCGGTGCGTTCTCGACCGCCCACCACCACGTCGTCGGCGCCGCGATCGCCGAGTTCCGGCAGCGGTACCCGGGCGTCCGGCTGCGCATCGTCAGCCGCAACTCGACCGAGATCGCGGACGCCGTGCGGCGCGGCGAGCTGGAGGCCGGGCTCGTGGCCCTGCCGGTCGACGAGCGCGGCCTCGTGGTCGGCGATCGCGTGTGGACGACCGAGGCCGTCTACGTGACCGCCGATCGGGGCCGGCTGCGGGGCGTGCCGCGCTCGATCCAGCAGCTCGCGGCGGCCCAGCTCGTGCTGCCGGAAGCCCTCGCGGGCGACGACGACCCGACGCGGCGGCAGCTGCGCGAGCGCGCGGCCGACGCCGGCGTGCGGCTGGAGCCGGTGGTCGAGGTCGAGTCGCCCGCCGCGGCGCTCGACCTCGTGGTGCGCGGCGTCGGCGACACGGTCGCGTCCGTCTCGCTCATCGGCGAGCTCGGGCTGTCCGACCGCGTCGCCTGGGTGCCCCTCGACCCGCCGCTGCGCGAGCGGTTCGCGTTCATCACGCGGCGCGGCGCGCCGACCTCGCCGGCGATGGCGGCGCTGATCGCGACCGTCGACGCGCACCTGGAGCTCGAGGTCGAGCCGGCCGCGCCATAGGTCCTGCCTCTGGCTGGCATCGCGGATCCGTCATGGACGGCGGCGCTCGGGTCGCTCATCCTGGCCGCATGGACGATCGGCTCTGTGTGATCGGCGCCGGCGCGGCCGGGCTCGGCGCGATGGAGGTGCTGCAGCGGCGCGACCTCCCGTTCGACTGCTTCGAGCAGACCGACCGCGTCGGCGGACACTGGCACACCGACTACGAGTCGCTGCACCTGATCACGTCGCGCGACCTCTCGGGCTTCGCCGGCCATCCCATGCCGGCCGACTACCCCGTCTACCCCAGCCGCGACCAGATGCGCGACTACCTGGAGGGCTTCGCGGAGCGCACCGGCGTGCGCGCACGCGTGCGCTTCGGAGTGCGCGTGGAGCGGATCGTGCCGCTCGGGGTGGCCGGGCGCGACGGCTGGCGCGTCGAGACGTCGGACGGCGCGACCTGCGACTACGCCGGCGTGGTGGTCTGCAACGGCCACCTCTGGGATCCCAACCTGCCTGCGTATCCGGGGACGTTCGCCGGCAAGGAGATCCACTCCGGCGCCTACCGCTCGATCGACGACCTGGAGGGCACGCGGGTGCTGACGGTCGGCGCGGGCAACTCGGGCTGCGACCTGGCGGTCGACGTCGCACACGCGCGGCTCGAGTCCACGATCTCCATCCGGCGCGGGCAGATGTTCCAGCCCAAGGCGGTGTTCGGCCGGCCGCGCGCCGAGATCCGCTGGCTGTCGCGGCTGCCGCTGCGCGTGAACGAGCGGATCGCGCGCGCGATGACCGACGTCGTGATCGGGCCGGCGCGCGCGTACCGCGGCCTGCCGGAGCCGCCGACGCGGAACCTCAACCAGCTGCCGCCGGTCGTCAACAACCTGCTGCCGTACTGGATCCAGCACGGGCGCATCGACGTCGTCCCCGGGATCGCGCGCCTCGATGGCCGCCGGGTGCACTTCGTCGACGGCACCAGCGGCGAGTTCGACACCATCCTCTGGGCCACCGGGTTCCGGGTGCGCCTGCCGTTCCTCGACGCCAGGCTCATCCGCTGGCGCGACGGCGTGCCGCTGCGCACCGCCGGGCTGACGCTCCCGGTGGGCGTCGAGAACCTCTACCTGGTCGGCCTCGCCGCGCCGCGCGGGCCGCAGCTGCCGGTGTACTCCGAGCAGGCGGAGCTCGTCGCCCGCATGCGCAGGCTCGACGCGTCGAGCCGGGCCGGCCTCGCGGCGCGCTTCGCGGCGAGCGAGACGCCGGACGCGCGGATCGACATCGTGCGCGCGCTCTGGCAGCGGCAGATGCGGGCGGCCGGGCGCACCCTCGACGCGCTGGAGCGCACGGCGGCCGTCGCGTGAGCGTCGCCGTCGTCACCGGTGCCGCCAGCGGCATGGGCCGCGCGTGCGCGGAGCGGTTCGTGGCCGAGGGCTGGCGCGTCGCCGCCCTCGACCTCGCCGCGGCCGAGGTGCCGGGCGCGACCGCCGTCGTCGTCGACGTGACGGACCCCGACGGCGTCGCGACGGCGATGGCGCGGGTGCTCGACGAGCTCGGTCCGCCGCAGGCAATCGTCAACGCGGCGGGCATCTACCCGCCGACCACGCTCGAGACGGCGACGGTCGAGCTGTACCGCCGCACCTTCGACGTCAACGTCCTCGGCACGCTGCTCGTGACGCAGGCCGCGGCGCCGCACCTCGTGGACGGCGCGGCGATCGTCAACTTCGCCTCCATCGACGCCTTCGTCCCGTCGCCCGGGCAGCTCGTCTACTGCGCCTCGAAGGCCGCGGTCGTCGCGCTGACGCGCTCGCTGGCCCTGGAGCTCGCGCCGCGCGTGCGGGTCAACGCGCTCGCGCCCGGCTGGGTCGACACGCCCGGCAATCGCGCCACGGGCCGCATGGAGGCCGCGCTGGAGTCCGTCCCGCTCGGCCGGGCCGCGACCCCGGAGGAGATGGCCGACCTCGTGTGGTTCCTCGCCGGCGAGGGGCGGGCGGCCTACGTCACCGGCGAGACGATCACCGCGACCGGTGGGAGCGCCTTCCGATGAGCGCCGCACGTCCCGTCCCCGGACGCCTCGCCGGCCGCGTCGCCATCGTCACCGGCGGCGCGCGCGGCCAGGGCGCGTCGCACGTCGAGCGGCTGGCGCGCGAGGGTGCCGTCGTCGTCAGCGGCGACGTCCTCGACGACGCGGGCGAGGAGACCGCCGCGCGCCTGCGGGCCGACGGGCTCGACGTCGCCTACCGCCACCTCGACGTCACCGCTCCAGCCGACTGGGCCGCCGCGGTCGCCGCCGCCACGTCGCACGGGCGGCTCGCGATCCTGGTCAACAACGCCGGGATCATCCACGTGACGCCGCTCGTGGAGGAGACGCTCGAGGCGTGGGACCGCCTGCTCGCCGTCAACGCGACCGGCACGCTGCTGGGGATGCAGGCGGCGATCCCGGCGATGCGCGACGGCGGCGGCGGCTCGATCGTCAACGTCGCGAGCGTCTTCGGCCTCAACGGTGCCGAGGGGTACGTCGCCTACACGGCCAGCAAGGCGGCGATCGTCGCCATGACGAAGACGGCGGCGCTCGAGCATGCCGCCGACGGCATCCGCGTGAACGCCATCTGCCCGGGCGGCGTCTCGACCCCGATGAACGAGCACGAGCCGGAGGGCGGCGTCGTCCCGCTGACGCCCCTCGGCCGCCGCGCCCACGTCAGCGAGATCTCCGGCGCCGTCGCGTTCCTGGCCAGCGACGACGCGAGCTTCGTCACGGGCACGGAGCTCGTGATCGACGGCGGCTACCTGGCGCGCTGAGGGCCAGCGCCGCCGGC
This sequence comes from uncultured Actinomycetota bacterium, assembly GCA_963767885.1. Lineage (GTDB taxonomy): Bacteria > Actinomycetota > Thermoleophilia > Gaiellales > F1-60-MAGs149 > CAVYFW01. The sequence goes on along the minus strand of CAVYFW010000019.1, from coordinate 41,188 downwards.
GGGTTGCATCCGCTTGTCACAGACGTCACCATCACGGCGATGTCCGCACGGCGACGGCGTGCCGGAGACGCGAGGCGGTACCCACGACGACGTCGCAGCGTCGCGCTGCTGGCGGCGTTCGCCGCCGCGTTCGGTGGCGCCGTCGAGCCGGCGCACGCGTCGTTCCTGTTCGCGCTCGGCGGAACGCCCGTCCTGCTGCAGGCGGACGCGTCCGGCGTCGCATGGGTGCGCTACGTCCGCGACGGCGCCACGCTCGACCGCTCGCTGTCCGGCGCCATCAACGCCGCGCCGGTCTTCCGCATCGGCTACGGCGCGCCGGGCATCCGCAACGCCTGCGGGCCGTATCGCGGGCCGAGGCTGGCGTACGCGGCGCTCGCCTGCACGATGCCGGACGGATCGCACTGGGCGGTCCAGGCGTGGACGCGGCTGAAGCCGAACTTCGGCGGCACGACGGGCGTCCGCGAGCTCCACGTCTCGCACTGGTCGGGTCCGCTGCCGGTGCTCGACCTGCACAGCGACTGGGCCTGGGGCGGCCAGTACGAGCACCTCTACGGGACGCTGACCTACCGCGGCAGGGGCGTCTACGGGCGGCGCACCGACCGCTTCGGCAGCCCGCTCGACCCGTACGGCCGCAACGTCTACGTGGACTCGCTGGCCCCCGCCGACTACCGCCCGCGCCGGGCCGGCTGGGTGCGCGTGAACGGCTTCCTGGCCCAGCGTCCGAAGGGGGCGTTCTGCTACGCCTTCTCGCCGAAGGGCGCGGGCGCGCTGCCGCCGGAGTACGCCAACAACCCGAACGTGAACGCCACCGGCCGCTCGAGCAAGGGCCGCTACCGCGCGGCGGTGTCGGGCCCCGGCGTCACCCCGGTCGTCGTCGACGCCGTCGCCAGCCCGCCGCCGTACGACCCCGAGACCGAGGCGGAGATCGATGCCGCCCAGCGACCGCTGTTCGGCCCGCGGAGCGAGTGCCGGCGCGAGCTCGGCGGCTGACGGGCGTCGTCCCACACTTCGCACACGAGTGGTTGCGCGGGACCGGCGGGCCGGTCACGATCCCGGCCGGCAACGGCGGGAGGGGTGTTCGTGCGAGACGGATGGCGCAGCCTTGGGCGCTGCGGGGTGGTCGGGCTGCTGGCGCTCGGCGCGACGGCGTTCCAGGCGGGGGCTCCGCAGCGCGCCCACGCCTCCTTCCTGCTGGCGCAGGGCGGCACGCCGGTGCTGCTCCAGGCCGACCGTCGGGCGTCGCCTGGGTGCGCTACGTGCGCGGTCGCGCCACGGTCAACGCGACCCTCTCGGGCGCGGTCAACGCCACGCCGAAGTTCCGCGTGCGCTACACGCAGCCGCAGATCCGCAACGCGTGCGGGCCCTACCGCGGGCCGCGCCTCCCCTACCAGGTGCTCGCCTGCACGATGCCGGACGGGTCGCACTGGATGGCGCAGGTCTGGCAGCGCCTGAAGCCCAACTTCGGCGGCACGACCGGGGTGCGCGAGATCCACGTGTCGCACTGGACGGGCGAGCTGCCCGTGCTCGACGTGCACAGCGACTGGGCGTGGGAGGGCCAGTTCGAGCACCTGTACGGGACCGTCACGTACAGGGGCGACCCCGTCTACGGCGGGAGCACCGACCGCTTCGGCAACCCGCTCGACCGCCTCGGCCGCAACGTCTACTTCGACGCGCTGGCGCCCGCCGACTACCGTCCCCGCCGCGCCGGCTGGGTGCGGATCAACGGGATCCTCGCCCAGCGGCCGAACGGCGCGTTCTGCTACGCGTTCTCGCCGAAGAGCGCGACCAACCTGCCGCCCGCGCTGCGGGGGAACCCGAACGTCCGGGCCACCGGGCGCTCCGGGAAGGGGCGCTACCGGGCGGCCGTGTCGGGGCCGGGCGTCACGCCGATCGTGGTCACGGCCTTCTCCAGCCCACCGCCGTACGACCCTGAGACCGAGGCCGCGATCGACGCCGAGCAGCGAGGCCTCTTCGCGCCGACGAGCGAGTGCCGGCGCGAGCTCGGCGGCTGACCGAGCGGCCCGCCGCCACCCCGGGACCACGGACCTGGGGTACTCCCCGATGACGGGTCTGCCGGCCCCTGCGACAGTCGAGCCAACACCGGGTGCGCTGACCCGGATTGGCGACGACAAGGGGTTTCGACATGCGCAGGCTGCTGGTCACGATGGGTTCGTGCGTCCTCCTCGCGGGCGTGTGCGCGGGCAACGCGAGCGCCTCGCTCTACAAGGTCGACGTGCGCGGCTCGCAGAAGGTCGAGTGGAGCTTCGACGCCGAGCTCCAGACCGGCGGCTGCGCGACGGCGGACGGCGACTTCCCCGTCACCCGCCACTTCACGGGCAGCGGCCTCTCGCAGTTCGACTTCCGCAGCAAGAAGCCGGGCCAGGGCCTCGTGATGCGCGACCTGCGCGGCAAGCTGTTCGCGAGCTTCAACGCCGACGCCGTCGCGACCGGCCAGCTGAACGGCTCGTGGGTCGCGTCCGAGACCCACGGCGGCTGCCCCGACGCGTTCGGCCAGGACCCCGGGTTCACCGAGGATGCGAGCGCCTGCGGGGCGCAGACCTGGAACATGAGCATCATCGCGCAGAACGAGGGCGGCTACCTGTGGACGGCCGGCAAGGAGAACCTCGCGAAGCCCGGCTCGCCTGACAGCGCGCGGTACGACGAGTGCCCGTTCGCACTGTCCTCCGGGCCGGCCATGGTCAGCCACGACGGCAGCCCCGACGCTGCGACCGAGTGCGAGCAGCAGTCGCTGCTGCCGGGGCACAAGCTCTCGTGGGAGCTGACCGCCCTCGGCCGCGGCATCGCCAACGTCAAGTTCCCGATCAAGGCGCGCTCGGCCGGCAAGAAGACGATCGTGCTCTCCCGCACCGTCTCCAAGAAGTGCCTGCTCCCGATCCAGAACGGGGCCGACGGCTCCAAGCCCTCGATCGTCGTGCAGGTGACGACGCGCCTCACCGTCACCATGCGGCGCACGCTGCGGTAGGCCGGCGCGCCGCCCGCTCCCGCTACCGTCCCGGAGGGCGCTGCCTCGCGCGGCGCCCTCCACCGCGTTTTCCCCCGGACGAGGAGCGATGCGTGCCTGACTACGCCGTGAAGAACCTGCTCGAGATCGAGGCCGGCGGCGACTACCCCGGCTACGCGGGGCGGTTCGCCCGCAAGTTCCTCGACTCGCGCGATCTCGGCGTCAGCCTCTTCACCTACGAGCCCGGCGTGCGCAGCCCGATCGGCCACAGCCACAAGGAGCAGGAGGAGGCGTACGTCGTCGTCGAGGGCTCGGGGCGCGCGTGGCTCGACGGCGACATCGTCGACCTGCGCCGCTGGGACGTGGTGCGCGTCGGCCCGCCCGTGGTGCGCGCGTTCGAGGCAGGGCCCGACGGGATGACGATCGTCGCGGTCGGCGGACCGAAGCCCCCGGAGGGCGACGGCGTGCAGGCCGGCGACGTGTGGGCCGACGAGCCGGTCGGCGGCGGCTGAGGCGCGCGCCCGGCTACTCGCCGCCCGCGCCGATCGTCGCGACGAACGAGCGCACGACGCCTGCGCGGCTCGTCGCCTCCAGCGTCGGGAACACGCCCGTTGCGCCGAACTGCGACGTCAGGGCCTCGAGCACCCAGCGGGCGCCCTTGTGCGTCGCCTTCGGGTAGGCGGCGGTGAGCTCCGAGGTCGTCGCGCCGATCTTGAGCCCCTTGTCCGTCTGCCAGCGCGGGCCGCGGAGCGTGATGACGCCGGCGTAGAGATTGCGCCCGACGCAGCCGTCGGCCCCGAGGCCGAGCGTGTAGAACGTCCCCTTCACGCCGACGCCGCGCCACTCGGCGACGACGAAGTCGGCGGTGCGCCCGCCGCAGCTCGTCGGCCGCCCGAACGCCGCGCGGAACGACGAGAGCCGCCAGCGCCGATCCTGCATCGGCCCGAGCGACCGCACCGCACGGCCGCCGGCGGGCGACGCCGCGGTCCGGATCACGAGCGGCTTGGCGGCCCGGGTCGGCGCGGACGACCCGGCGACGGCGGGCGGCGCCGCGGCCACGAGCAGGGCGCCGGCGCTGAGGAGGACGAGGCTGCTGCGCATCTACTGACGATAGGGCAGCGGCGCGCGGGCGCTACGAATGTCCAACGCTGCGACGGGCCAAATGTCCAACGGCGCGACGGCCAAATGTCCAACGCCGCGACGGCCAAATGTCCAACGGCGCGACGGCCAAATGTCCAACGCCGCGACGGCCAAATGTCCAACGGCCGCGACGGCCAAATGTCCAACGCCGCGACGGCCAATTGGCCAACCCGCGGCCCCAGCGGGTGAGCCGCCGCCCCTCAGCCCGGCATGCGCGCGACGAGGCGCTGCGGCGGCATGGTCGGCGGCTCCTCGATCGTGCTCGTCGCGATCACGGCGTCCGGTGCGACGGTCGTCGCCGGTGCGTAGCCGCCGATCAGGCCGACCTCGCAGGCCCGCTCGACGGCCGCCCCGCGGCTGCCGACGCCGAACTTGCGCAGCACCGAGCGCACGTGCGTCTTGACGGTGTTGACGCTGACGAAGAGCTGCGCGGCGATCTCGCGCTGGCTCATGTCGCTGCCGAGCAGCCGCAGGACCTCGAGCTCCCGGACGCTCAGCGGCTCCTCCGGCGACGGCCGCCGGCCGTTCAGGCTGTGGGCGAGCTCGGCGGCGCCACGCGCTACGAAGCGCACGTCGACCGCGCCGACGGTGGCGTCGCGCAGTCGCTCCAGGGTCGCGAGGGCCGCCACGTGGTCGCCGTTCGCCGCGAGCGCCCGTGCCAGCACCAGCAGGGCGTACGCGTGCGTGACGTGCGGGCCGGGCAGGGCCAGCTGGTCGGCCGCGCGCCGCGCCAGCGGGATCGCCCGCGCGGGCTGGCCGGCGGTGGCGAACGCGTCTGCGATGCCCATGTACGCGTAGCCGATCGACTCCGACGGGCCGAGGTCGTGCTCGTCGATGAGGTGCGCCGCGCGCTCGGCGAGGTGCGCTCCGCGCTCCGGGTCGCCGGCGTGTGCCTCCGCCGCCGCGAGCAGCGCGAGCGACCCGTCGTGCAGCAGCACCTGCTCGGGGCGCGTCGCGCAGCGCATCGCGGCGCGCAACGGCCCGCGCGCCTCGTCGTGGCGCCCGACCTGGAGGAGCGCGAGCCCCAGCAGCGAGATCGCCAGCCCGATCGCCGGATCGCTGCGCGGGATGCCGCGCGACGCTGCCCGCGCCGCCCGCACCGTCGCGCCCGCGTCCCCGTAGGGAAGGACTGCCCGCAGCAGCAGGAGCTCGGCGCGCTGCGTCGCCGCCACGCCGACCCAGGGGCGCGCGTCGGGCCGCTCCGCGAGCCGCACGCGCTCGCGCAGCGTCGCCGGGTCCGCGCCCGTCGTGCGGGCGTGCCACGCGGCGCACGCGGCGAGCTGCGCATCGCGCTCGAGCACCGACGCGGGGAGGAGGTCGAGCCACGTGCCGACCGTCGCGGGGCGGCCGTGCTGCGCCCAGACGGGCCCGTTGGCCACGATCATCGCCGCCGCCTCGCCGTGCTGGCCCGCGGCCGCCGCGTGGCGTACCGCGAGGTCGAGCTCGCCGTGCGTGCGCAGCCAGGACGCCGCGCGGCCGTGCAGGGTGGGGAGGAGCTCCGGCTCGGCCAGGACGAGCTCACCGCGCAGGTACTCGGCGAACAGGTGGTGGTAGCGGAACGACTCCCGGCGGTCGTCGAGCGGGATGACGAACTGGTTGCGCCGCTCCAGATCCGCTAGCAGCGCGCCGGAGCCGGAGCGCTCCAGCGTGGCGTCGCAGAGCGGGCCGCTGAGCCGCTCGAGGATCGCGGAGCGCCGCAGGAAGTCGCGCACCGGAGGGGCCTCGCGGCGCAGCACCTCCTCCAGCAGGAAGTCGCCGACGTGGCGGTGGTCGCCCGCGAACTCGCGCACGAAGTCCGCCGGTGCCGGATGCCCCTGCAGCGACAGCCCCGCGAGGTACAGCCCGGCCGGCCACCCCTCGGTGTGCTCCACCAGCTCGGCGAGATCGTCCGGCGCCAGCACGACGCCGAACCGCTCCCGCAGCAGCTGCTCCGCCTCGACCGTGGTGAAGCGGAGGTCGTCGGTGCGCACCTCGGTCAGCTCGCCGCGCGCCCGCAGGCGACCCGAGCCGAGCGCCGGCACCTCACGGCCCGCGAACGCGACGAGGGTCGAGGCCGGCAGCTGGCGTGCCAGGAACGACAGGGCCGCGCGGCTCTCGCGGCTCTGCACGGCATGGCAGTCGTCCACCAGCAGCAGCAGCGGCGTCGCGGCGCGCTCGACGGCGTTGACCAGCGCCACCAGCGTCGAGCCGCCGGCCCCCGGCTGCCCCACCGCTGCGCGGAGGGCCGGGTGCGCCCGGGTGATCGCCTCCCGCGCGTGCGCCAGCAGGCGGGCGGGGTCGTCGTCGCGCTCGTCCAGCGAGAGCCAGGCGACGGCCCGGTCGCCGCTCGATCGCGCCCACAGCGCGAGCAGCGTGGACTTGCCGAAGCCGGCCGGCGCGGCGACGGCCGTCACCCTGCGGGCGTTGCAGCGCTCCTGCAGCGCCGGTCGCACGATCGGGGTGCCGTACAGCGCAGGCGGCCGCAGCTTGCTCTCGAGCAGCACCGGGCCTGCCCGCGCGGGCGCGCTCAGACGACGCCGGATCCCGCTGCGGTAGTACCTGGTACCAACGGCCACCCGAAACCTCCCGACGGTTGCACGGGCGTCGCGGTTCCATCGTACCGCGACGAGTGTCACGTGCCCAGCAGCGCCCGTCCGCGCTCGGTTGCGGGATGCATGAAGGCGATTCACCCGGGGTGAGTTGAAGGCCGGCAGCTGGCCGGAGCCGCGGTCGGTGGCCACCATGGGAAGCCGGGGGCGGGCGCCATCCGATCCCTCCGGCGTCCAGGACGATGTCGCACGCACTTCTCCTCCCACTGCACGCACGTAGGGCCGCAGCCGCGCTCGCGGTCGCCGTCCTGTGCGCCGTCGCCGCGCCGGCTCCAGCCTCTGCCAAGGAGCAGCCGTACACCGTCACGTACGCCGCGCGCGTGTGCGACGAGTACACGGACGTCACCGCGAACCTCGCGCGCAACGACATCATGGAGAGCCTCCGCGACCTCGGCGCCGACACGCTCTACGAGAGCGGCGAGGCGATCAAGGTCAGCAAGGAGGACCACGGCCAGCCGAACTGCCGGCCACTGGTCGGCTGGCGCTTCACGCTCGGCACCGGCATCGGCGCGAAGGTCACCGGCCCCTGGGGCGCCCTGTCGCCCGTCAGCGGCGCGTACGGGACGACGCATCGTCACGCAGCAGTCGACGGCGCAGCTCGAACCCGGCCGGCAACGCAGGTCGGCAACGCCACCGTCGAGGGCGCCGTCACCGTCGCGCTGACCGCAGCATCAGGCGCGAGCGGGCGCAGAACGCCGAGCTCGCTCTGGGTGCAGGGCGGCACGCCCACCGACCCGGCGCTGTTCGGTCCCTATCCGGGCCAGTACGGCTTCGCCGCGCTGCGCTGCAGCATCGACAACCTCAACGGCGACAACGTCGAGTGGATCGCGTACCCGACGGGCGGGCGGCACGTGTTCTGCTACGCGTACTACGTCACGCCGCCACCGACCAGCGGCACCATCGTCGTCACCAAGGCGGTGCAGCCCCTGGACGCCGGCGCCCCGCCCTCGGGTACCTTCCGCTTCGACGGCAACGTCTCGTACACCGACGACAACACGTTCTCGCTGACGGCCAGCGTGCCGCAGCCCGGGAGCATCACCTTCGTGCGCGGCGCCGTCGGCGCCGACGACCCGCCGTGGGTCGTGACGGAGCTCGCGCAGGCCGGCTGGGCGCTCACGAGCCTGACCTGCACCAGCAGCTCGGGCGGCAGCACGACGAACATCAGCGGCGCCACGGCCTCGATCCGCCTCGCCGCGAGCGACACGGTCCACTGCACGTACACCAACCAGCCGTCCCCCGCGGCTGCCTCCCTGGTGCTGCGCAAGATCTCCAACGGTGCGATCGGCACGTTCCGCTTCGACGTCCTGACGCCGTCCGGCGAGACGCGCAGCTACACGCTCACGACACGCGTGCCCGGCAAGCCGACGCAGCTCGACACCGGGCTCACCGCGACGGGGCGCTACACGATCACCGAGACAGACGCCAAGCCGGCGAACCTCGACTGGAGCCTCGTCTCCGCCAGCTGCGGCGGGCTGACGCGCGCGCTCGGCGAGCCGATCACGGTGGACGTCGGCACCGGGTCGGCGCCGGTCTGCACGTTCGTCAACGAGCCCGCGCTGCTCGGCAGGATCGTCATCCGCACCGTCACCCGCGGCGGTGTCGGCAGCTTCGGCTACGCGATCCAGCTGCCGCCGGCGGCCGCCCACCCGGTCGACCTCGCCCAGTCCGCCACGACGACGCGAGAGGACACGCCGGTCACCGCCAAGGGGGACCCGAGCAACGAGCTGATCTTCGGCACCTACGACGTCCGGCAGCTGGATCCGCTCGACGGCCGCGCCGTGGCAGCTGGAGTCCGTGACCTGCGAGCAGCCCGACGCGATCCGCCGATCGCGGGCCGCCAGGGTCGGCGCTGGCGTGCGGATCGTCCTCACGCCACAGTCGCGCACCTTCGTATGCACCTTCGTCAACGTCCTCGAGACCACGCCCGAACCGCCCGAGCCGCCGAACCCGAACCCGCCGGAGCCCACGAACCCGCCGAACCCGACGAACCCGCCTGAGCCGCCGGACGGCGGCGATGGTGGCGCGGCCGGCGGTGGCGACCAGCCCGGCGGTGGCGGTGGCGGTGACGGTGGTGGAACCGGGGGAGGTGGGGTCGCCGGCGGCAGCGCCGAGGTTCCGTCCGGCGGCGTCGACACGGGCCAGCGCACGCGTCGGTGGCTTCGTCCCGCTGCCGTTCGGCGACCGTGCCGCCGTCCTGCCGTTCGCCGCCGCCCGCACCCTCGCGACGGCCGGCCTCTCCCTTCGCATTCCGCGCATCGGTGTGCACACCGCCCTGCAGTCCCTTCCCCTCAGGGCGGACGGGTCGCTCGCGCCGCCCGCCTCAGCCGCTCAAGCCGGCTGGTGGCGTGGCGGCGCGCGGCCCGGCGCAGTCGGCACGGCTGTGATCGCGGGCCACGTGGACTCGACCGCCGGCCCGGGCGTCTTCGCGCGCCTCGACCGCGTCGTCCGCGGCGATCGCATCGTCATCACGACAGGCGCCCGCCGTGTGCGGTACGTCGTCACGGGCGTCGCGCAGTACCGGAAGCGCTCGTTCCCCACGCAGCGCGTGTACCGCCCGACGCCCGTGGCGACTCTCCGCCTGATCACCTGCGCTGGCCCGTTCAACGCGCTGACCGGGCACTACCGCGACAACCTCGTGGTCTTCGCGCGCCGGATCTGAGGCCGCCGCCGACGGGCGGGCGGGCTGGACACTTGGCCGTGCCGCCGTTGGACACTTGGCCGCACCGCCCGCGATGAGTCTCGCGCTCGGCTCCCGTCCTATCATCGACACCGCAACCGGCGCGGCCCGCTCCGCGCCCGTCGAAGGAGACGCCATGAGCGCCCAGGGCTACGTCGACCTGTACCTGCTGCCCGTGCCGGAGGACAACCTCGACCCCTACCGCGAGCAGGCGACCGAGTTCGGTGCCGTGGCCCTCGAGCACGGCGCGTCGAGCTACCGCGAGTTCCGCGCCGACGACCTCGGCGACGATTGGGCGACGCCGCCCGGCCACGTGCTGATGGCGGGCGTGGTCGAGTTCGCGTCCCGCCAGCAGCGCGACGAGGTCATGGCCAAGGTCATGGCCGACGCCCGGGTCGTGGCGATGGCGGACGCCCCGCAGCTCGCCGACATGGCGCACATGCGCTACGGCGGCTTCGCGACGTTCGTGCAGCCGTAGCGGCGCCGGCCATTTGTCCGACGCGCCGTTGGACATTTGGCCGACGCGCGGTTGGACACTTGAGTTCGGCGGGCGCCGAAGCATCGGGTGGCTACGGTGCCGGCGTGTCCCACGTCTCCGGCACCGTGGTCGCAACGACCGCCCGTCCGGGCACCGATGTGGTCGCGCTCGGCGCCGCGCTCGTCACCGTCACCCTGTGGGCGTCGGCGTTCGTCGGCATCCGCGACGCCGGCCGGGAGCTGTCCGCAGGGCCGCTCTCGCTCGGCCGCCTGCTGGTCGCGGCCGTGGCCCTGGGCGTCGTCGTGGCGATTCGCCGCGAGGCGCTGCCGCCGCGCGCGGACGTGCCGCGGCTGGTGCTCTGCGGCGCGCTCTGGCTCGGCGCCTACAACGTGCTGCTGAACGCGGCCGAGCAGCGAGTCGACGCCGGCACCGCGGCGATGCTGGTCAACGTCGGGCCGATCCTCATCGCGCTGCTGGCCGGCCTCCTGCTGCACGAGCCGCTGCACCGCTCGCTGCTCGCCGGCTGTGCGATCGCCTTCGTCGGCGCCGTCGTGATCGGCGCGGCCACGTCCGATCGCAGCGCCGACGCCGGCTGGGGCGCCGCCCTGTGCCTGGCCGCGGCCCTCGCCTACGCGGGCGGCGTCATCGCGCAGAAGCCGCTGCTGGAGCGGACGTCGGGCCTGCAGGTGACGTTCCTCGCGTGCCTCGTCGGCGTCGTCGTGACGCTGCCGTTCGCGCCGGCGCTGGTCGACGAGGCCGGCGATGCCTCCGCGTCCGCCCTCGCGTGGACCGTCTACCTCGGCCTCGTGCCGACCGCGATCGGCTTCAGCACGTGGGCCTACGCCCTGCGGCGCACGACGGCGGGCCGCATGGGAGCGACCACCTACCTCGTGCCGCCGATCGCCATCGTGCTCGCGTGGTCGTTCCTCGACGAGACGCCGCCGCGCCTCGCGCTCGCCGGCGGCGCCCTCTGCCTGCTCGGCGTGGCCCTGGCCCGCGGCACGCGCCTGCCCGCCCTGCGGCGCCGGACCCCCGGGTAGGAGTGCGGCCGGTCGTCGCGGGGTACCACGCGGCATGGCCGGTGGGCAGCACGGGTTCGTGGAGCTCGCCCGCGAGATCGACTACGTCATGTTCGTGGTCACGGCGGCTGCGGACGGCGAGCGCGCGGGCTGCCTGGTCGGCTTCACGACGCAGACCTCGATCCATCCGGCGCGCTACCTGGTCTGCCTCTCGCGCGTGAACCACACGTACCGCGTGGCCTGCCGGGCCGGCGTCCTGGTCGTCCACCTGATCGCCGACGCGCAGACCGAGCTGGCCGAGCTGTTCGGTGGCGAGACCGGGGACGAGGTCGACAAGTTCGCGCGCTGCGCCTGGCGAGCCGGGCCCCGAGGGCGTGCCGCTCGTGGACGCGTTCCCGGACTGGTTCGCAGGGCGCATACTCGAGCGCATCGACCTCGGCGACCACGTCGGCTTCCTGCTGGAGCCCATCGACGGCCAGGCCGGACGCGGCCCGCGTCCGCTGACCTTCCACCGCGCGCGGCACATCGAGGCGGGCCACCCCGCGTGACGCCGCGGTTTCGCGCGCTCTACGGCGACGTGCCGGACGGCCTCGACGCGGCGGGGCTCGTCGAGCACTGTCCATTTGACCGACCGCGCGTTGGACATTCGGCCGTACGTCGTCGTCAACATGGTCGCCACGCTCGACGGTCGGGCGGCGATCGACGGGCGCGCCGGGCCGATCGGCAACGAGGCCGACCGCCAGCTCTTCCACGCCCTGCGCACGCGCGGCGACGCCGTGATGGCCGGCGCCGGGACCGTGCGCGTCGAGCGCTACGGACGCCTGACGCGCGAGGAGCTCCGGCCGCTCCGCGCGCGGGCCGGCGTGCGGCCGGAGCCCCTCGCCGTCGTCGTCAGCCGCTCGCTGCGCCTGCCGGTCGAGCTGCCGCTGCTGCAGGAGGAGGGCCGCGAGGTCGCCGTCATCACGGAGTCGGACGCCACGCTGCCGCCGACCCCGGCGCGCGTGGCGTACCTGCGCGGGCCGCTCGACGAGGGCCTGCGCCGCCTGCGCACCGAGCACGGCGTGCGGGCGATCGTCTGCGAGGGCGGCCCGCACCTCAACCGCTCGCTCTTCCCGGCCGGACTCGCCGACGAGCTCTTCCTCTCCACGTCGCCGCTGCTGGCGGGCGGCGAGCCGCCGCTGACCATCCTCGAGGCGCCGTCGATCCACCCGCCCCTGCGACTCGAGCTCGTCTGGCTGCTCGAGTCCGAGCAGTGCCTGTTCGCGCGCTACCGGCTGCCGAGCAGCGAGGCCGCGGCGGCGCGTCCGGTGCGCACCGCACCCTCCATGTAGCCGGCGACCCACTGGTCGGAGCCGCAGAACCAGACCGGCGGCGCGTGGGTTCCGTGGCGCGGCCCGACCCGCATCAGGTCGCCGGGCGCCCAGGCCGTGACGTAGCCGCGCGTGTACGGGTCGAGGCCCCACGGCCGCGTGAAGTAGGCGAGGGGCGAGCGGGCCTCGTCGCCGTAGAGCGCAGCGACCTCGTCCAGCACGGTCGCGCGGCTGTCGTCCGGGGGCGCGGCCACGAAGGCGGCCAGCCGCTCGGGCGGCACGAGCAGGGAGAGGATGCCCTCGCGCTGCGGCCACGTGGAGCCGAAGAAGCGCTCGCTCATCGAGAGCCCGTTGCGGCCCAGGTCGCGCCAGAACGGGCGCTCGTACGCGATGGCGATCTTGGCGGCGAGGCAGCTGCGCTGCGCGCGGAGCGAGCGTTCGCGGGCGGGATCGAGGCCGACGAGCTCGACGTCGCGGAGCGGCCCGACCGGCAGCGCGCACACGGCGGCGCCGGCGCGCAGCTCCTCGCCGTCCGCGACCGTGACGGCGACGCCGTCCGCGACGACCGCGACGCGTCGGACGGGCTCCGCGAGTCGCACGCGGTCGCCAAGCTCCTCGGCCATGCGCAGCGCGACGGTCGCGCTGCCCTCCTCGACGCGCTCGCTCTCCCACACGTCGGCGTCGTAGAACGCCGTCGCGCCCGCGGCGGCCTGCTTGCGCAGCTCGGCGAGCAACGACCAGCGCTGCGGGCGGTCGGTGGACAGGCTGAGGTGCGAGAGGGCGATCGTGCGGCGCACGGCCGGTGTCGCGCCGACGCTGCGCAGCCAGTCGTCGAGGCTGGCGGCGTCGAGGCGGGCGGCATCGGGATGGCTCCAGGGGTCGTCCGGGTCGACGGTGCGCGCGAGGGCGCAGAACAGCTGCTCCACGCGGTCGTGATCGGCGCGCTCGGCCTCCGTCAGCCACGGCAGGTCGTCGCCGTGGAACGCCCCCTCGTCGAGCAGCACGCTGGACACGCCCGGCTCCGCCACGTAGCTCGGCACCAGCGTCAGGCCGAGCTCCGCGACCAGGCCGCGGTACGCCGTGTGGAACGGCCCGACGACCTCGCCGCCCAGCTGCACGAGCCGACCGTCGCGCAGCTGCGTCTGCTCCACGCGCCCGCCGACGCGGCCGCGCGCCTCCAGCACGAGGACGTCGGCGCCGCCGCGAGCCAGGTCGCGCGCCGCCGCGAGACCGGCCAGACCGGCGCCCATGACGATGACGTCGAGCACGGCAGCGCGACCGTACCAGAGCGCGTTGCGGTCTCTTCGTCCGGATCGTGTCGCTTGCACCGCGGCGCTCCAGGGACCACCATCGCGCGATTCAGCCCGAGATCGGGCGGGGAGGTGGGGGTCGTGGCCGCCGAGCAGACGCAGCAGGCACCGAGCGGAGAGCCGGGCGAGAAGGGCCTACGCGGCGACGCGCTGGGCTTCGCCTCGAACGTCGTCATCGGAGTGGCGTCGACGGCGCCGGGGTACAGCCTCGCCGCGGTGCTCGCGTTCATCGTGGCCGCGGTCGGCGTGCAGGCGCCCGCGATCATGATCGTCGCGTTCATCCCGATGCTGATGACGGCCGCGGCGTACTACTACCTCAACCGCGCCGATCCCGACGCCGGCACGACGTTCTCCTGGGTCACGCGCGCCTTCGGCCCGTGGGCGGGGTGGATCGGCGGCTGGGCGATCGTCATCGCCGACATCATCGTCATGGCGAACCTGGCCGAGATCGCCGCGATCTACACCTACGACCTCGTCGGCTACGACGACCCCAGCAAGTGGGCCGTGCTCGCGCTCGGCTGTGGCTGGATCGCCCTGATGACCTGGATCTGCTACGTCGGCATCGAGGCCTCCGCGCGCACGCAGTACTTCCTGCTCACGGCGGAGATCGTGACGCTCCTGATCTTCGCGGCGGTGGCCCTGTGGAAGGTCTACACGCAGGACATCCCCGGCTCCATCGATCCCTCCCTGAGCTGGTTCAACCCGTTCGCGATCGACGACTACAGCGCGCTCGTCGCGGCCTTCATGCTGGCGATCTTCATCTACTGGGGCTGGGACTCGACCGTCACCGTCAACGAGGAGAGCAAGGACGCCACCGAGGGCCCGGGCAAGGCGGCCGTGGTCGCGACGCTGATCCTGCTCGGCGTGTACCTGATCGTCACGGTGGCGGCGGTCGCCTACGCAGGCGTGGATCAGCTGTCCGGCGACGAGTCCGGCGACGCGCTCGGCCTGCTCGGCACGGACGTGCTCGGGTCACCGCTGGACAACCTGCTGATCATCGCGGTGCTGACGTCAGCGGCGGCGTCGACGCAGACCACCATCCTGCCGACGACGCGGACCACGCTCTCGATGGCGGCCAAGGGCGCGGCGCCGCGCTACTTCGCGCGCATCCACCCGAAGCACCTCACGCCGAGCACGTCGACGATCTGGATGGGCGTCGCGTCGATCGCGTGGTACGTGTTCCTGAAGATCGTCTCCGAGAACATCCTGCTCGACGCCATCGCCGGCCTGGGCCTGATGATCGCCTTCTACTACGGCCTGACCGGCTTCGCGTGCGCCGTCTACTACCGCACGGAGCTGCGCAAGAGCACGAAGAACCTGCTGCTGATGGGCGTCGTGCCGGTCGTCGGCGGCCTGGTGCTGGCGGCGGCGCTCGTGAAGTCGATCTTCGACCTCGCCGACCCCGTCAACTCCGAGTCGGGCGACTCCTGGCTCGGCCTCGGCCCGCCGCTCGTCATCGGCCTCGGCCTGATGCTGTTCGGCGTCGTGCTGATGTTCCTGCAATGGCGCCACGACCCGACGTTCTTCCAGCGCAAGCCGGAGACGGTGCCGCCCGAGGTCGCGCAGCGCGGCTCGCAGCACGCGCTGGACGCCGAGACGGCGGCGCTGCAGGAGAAGGTCGGCGACTAGCTGGCCAATCGTCCGACACGACGTCGGACAATTGGCCACACCGAGAACCGCATGGCGATGCGCCGCCCGCCGGCGTTCTGACCACCAAACGCAAATGCCTGGTTAGACGCCGGCCGCGCGCGGCCGGCGGCCGGCCTACGAGACGCCGATGGCCTCGCGCTTCTCCTGGATGGCCTTGAGCATCCCGTCGTAGGCGTCCGCGAAGGCCTTCACGCCCTCCTCCTCGAGCTCGCGCGTGACCTGCGCGAAGTCGACGCCCGCCTCGGCGAGCCCCGCCATCGTGCGACGGGCCTCGTCGACGCCGTCGTGGATCGTGTCGGGCCGCGGGTCGCCGTGGGTGCGGTACGCCTCGAGCGTCGCGTCGGGCACGGTGTTGACGGTGTGCTCGGCGATCAGGGTGTCGACGTAGAGCGTCGGCGCGTAGGCCGGGTTCTTCGTGCTCGTCGAGGCCCAGAGCGGCCGCTGCACGCGCGCGCCGGCCGCCGCCAGGCGCTCCCAGCGCGGGCCCTGGAAGACCTGCTCGAAGACGTCGACGTACGCCAGCTTCGCGTTGTCGACCGCCGCGCGGCCGCGCAGGGGCGAGTCCTCCGGCAGCATCTTGTCGACCTTCGTGTCGATGCGCGAGACGAAGAAGCTCGCCACGGACGCGATGTCGCCCACCGGCTCGCCGGCGTCCACGCGGCCCTCGATCGCGTCGACGTACGCGTCGGCGATCTCGCGGTAGCGGTCGGTGCTGAAGAGCAGCGTGACGTTCACCGACACGCCCTCGCGGGTCAGGCGCCGGAACGCGTCGACGCCCTCCGCCGTGCCCGGCACCTTGATCATCACGTTCGGGCGGTCGACGAGCGCGCGCAGGCGGTGGGCACGCTGGACGGTGGCGTCCTCCTCGAACGCGAGATCGGCCTCGACCTCGAGCGAGATGTAGCCGTCGTCGCCGTTCGTGCGCTCCCACACGGGGCGCATCAGGTCGCACGCGCGCTGGATGTCGGCGATCGCGCAGCGCTCGAAGACCTGCTGCACCGACTCGTCCGAGCCGGCGTTGCGGATGTCGTCGTCGTACAGGTCGGAGCCGGTGACGGCCGTGGCGAAGATCGACGGGTTCGACGTCCCGCCGGACACGCCGTCGTCGGCCATGAGCCGCTCCAGCAGACCGGACTCGAGCGCGGGCCGTGCGACGTTGTCGTACCAGATGCTCTGACCGTGCTGCTCGAGCGCGAGCCACTTGCTAGCCACGGGTCTGACTCCTGCTGAGGGTTCCTGCGTCGTCGCATCGCAGTCTACGCCCGGCGGCCAAGTGTCCGACGTGCGCACGGCCAAATGACCGCGCCGGCTACGACCCTTCGGCCGGCGCCAGCGAGAAGATCGGCGTGCGCGCGGCGAAGCGGTTGATCAGGCGGTACTGCTGCACGACCTGCTCCTCGAGCCGGTCGATGGTGCGCACGCAGTTGCGCGAGGCGGCGAGCGTCTGCGCCTTGGCGCAGGTCGCGCCGTTCGCCGAGATCGCCGCCAGCAGCCCCTCGGCGGCGTCCGCGGCCTCGACCACGACCTGGGAGGCCTCGGCCGCGATGTCGTCGGCCGACGGGTCGTTGCCGATGTCGGTCGCGGCCTGGGCGATCAGCGGCAGGTAGCCGTCGCGGCCGTCCTTGCCGACGAGGCCCACGCCGTCACCCGGGTTGTCCGCGCCGCCGAGGCCGTCGAGGTTCACGATCGGCTCGCCCTCGACGATGTTGACCATGTGCTCGCCGTGGAAGCGGACGTTGATCAGGTTGCCCTGCGCGAAGCTCTGCTTGAGGAAGCGGATGTGGTCGCGCAGCACGCGCACCTGACCGCGCGCCGCCGACAGCAGTGACGAGCCGTCGGGCGCGACGTCGCTCGACACCGACAGCTGGCGCATGGCGTCGACGGGGCCGCCGATCTCCGCGAACGAGACCGGCTGGTCGGCCGTCGGGCCGAAGGTCACGCGGTCGTAGCCGTCGAGGATCGTGCCGACCCCGGCGTCGGGCACCTCGAGCTCCGAGTCGCCGATCGCGAGCTCGCCGACGCTCTTCGTCTTGCCCGGGCCGACCAGGAAGACCTCGCCGGCGACCTCGGCCGGCGCCTCGAGGTTCACCTGCAGGCCGATCAGGCCGTTGCCGGTCAGCGCGACGTTGCCCGACGGCGCCTCGCCCGTCCCGGTCGCGGTCGACTCCTCGGTCGCCGGCGGCTCCTCCGTGGCCGGCGGCTCCTCGGCGGTCGCCACCGGCAGGTCGCCGGACGCCGTCAGCACGTAGGCCACCACGTTGTCGAGGTCCTCGCCCTGCACCAGGCCCGCCGGCATCGGCCCGCGGCCGTTCGTCACCGCGTCGCGCACCAGATCCTCGGTCAGGTCGGCCTCGGCGAGGTTCGGGCCGATGCCGCCGCTCTGGCCCTCGGCGATGGCGTGGCAGCCCGAGCAGCCGACCTCGTTGAACAGCGCCTCGCCGAGCGACGCGTCGCCGATCGGCGGGGCGGTCTCGGCGGGCTGCGTCTCCTCGGCGACCGTCGTCTCGCCCGCGTCGGTGCCCTCCGCCTGCTCGCCGGCCGCGCCGCTGATGGACGCGACGTAGGCGGCGACGTCGTCGAGGTCCTGGCCCTCCAGCAGGCCGGCCGGCATCTGGCCGCCGCCGGCCGCCACCTTGGCGCGCGACCTCCTCGGCGGTCTTGCCCGACCCCTTGAGCTGCGGCGCGAAGCCGCCCTCCCCGCCGATGCCGTGGCAGCCGGCGCAGGTCTCCTCGAACAGCGTCTGCCCGTTGGCGACGTCGCCGTCGCCCGCGCCCGCCGCGACCGTCTCCTGCGCCGCCGTCGTCTCGGACGCGGGCGGCCCGGTCTCGCTGGCGGCGCTCGCCTCGGTCGTCGGCGCCGCGACCTCGCCGCCGCCACCGCCGATGGACACGACGTACGCGACGACGTTGTCGCGGTCGGCGCCCGAGACGATGTTGGCCGGCATGACGCCGCGGCCCTGCGCGATCACGTTGGCGACGGTGGTCTCGTCGAGTCCGGCACCCGCGAGCGTCGGCCCGACCCCGCCGCCCGTGCCCTGCGGCCCGTGGCAGCCCGCGCAGTTCTGCTCGAAGACGGACGCGCCCGCGGTGGCGTCGCCCGCTGCCACGACGACGTCGTCGGTGCTCGGCGAGAACGGCGAGATGAGCGCGAGGACCAGCACGATGCCGGAGACGACGGCGAAGCCGCCGATGAGCCACCAGAAGTTCGGCTTCTTGCGCTGCCCGCCGTCGCCGGCGGCGTCGGCCGACTGGCCGGGATCCCCCTCCTGCACGCGGCTGATCCTAGATGTATCCTCGCCGCCGTGCCAGCCCTCGACGTCGCCTCCCAGTACGCCGATCTGATGACCAGCGTCTTCTCGGCCCCCATCGCCGCGAAGGCCTGGTTCGCCACGGCGGCCATCATCCTCGCCCTGGTCCAGATCTCCACCGCCGCCCGCATGTGGGGCCACCTGCGCGGCGTCATCCGGCTCGGGGACGGCACCGTCGCCGTCGTTCATCGCTGGAGCGGCCGGATCGCCGTCCTCTGCACCCTGCCGGTCGTCTTCCACTGCGTGTTCATCCTCGGCTTCCAGACGACGGACCTGCGGATCGCCATCCATTCGGTGGTGGGCTCGATCGTCTACGGGGTGCTGTGCGCGAAGCTCATCGCGGTGCACAACCACTCGTATCCGGGGTGGGTGCTGCCGGCCGTGGGCGGGACGCTGTTCGGCTGCCTGGCGGTGCTGTGGTTGACCTCCAGCTTCTGGTACTTCACGAACGTCAACTTCGGTTTCTAGGCCCGTGGTCGTCGACGTCCTCGTCGTCGGCGGCGGCGTCATCGGCGTCGCCACCGCCAACGCGTGTGCCCAGCGCGGCATGCGGGTCGCCCTGTGCGAGCGCCATGGCCTGGCGTCGGCCGCGTCGGGGCGCAATGCCGGCCTGGTCATGGGCCCGCACCCGCCCGAGCTCGCCCGCATCGCCCGCCGCAGCGTCGAGCTCTGGCTCTCGCTCCACCACCAGACCGGCGGCGGCTTCCGGCTCGACCGCATGTCGCTCCCCTACGTCGTGGTGGCCGAGGACGTGTCGGCGCTCGACGAGGTCGCGGAGCTCCCCGGCACGGAGCGCCTGGACGCCGCGGCGCTGCACGAGCTCGAGCCCGCGCTGGCGGACGACCTGCCCGGCGGCGTGCTCGTGCCCGACGCGCGCCGTATCGACCCGGCGGGCGCCGTCGGGGCGCTGGCCGCGGAGGCCCGACGCTTCGGCGTCGAGATCCTGACGGGCTGCGAGGTCAAGGAGCTGACCCTGCGCCGCGACGGCGCGGCGGTGACCGGCGCGGTCACGGACGCGGGCGAGATCGACGCGGGCACCGTCGTCGTCGCCGCGGGGCCGTGGTCGTGGCGCGTCTGCCGCTCGCTCGGCTACGACGTGCCCGTGCGCGGCGTGCGGGGCTGGATCGCGACGACGCGTCCGGCGCCGTTCCGGCTCGGCCATCCGGTGGAGGACCATCGCGACGTCTGGGATCGCCTGCTCGGCGACCTGCGGACGACGGTGGCCGACCTCGCAGCCGGCACGCCGCCGCCGGTGCACCACGCCGTGCTCCTCCAGCAGGACGCCGCCGGTCGCATGGTGCTCGGCTCGTCGCTGATGTCCGCGACGGGCGACCGGGACGAGGGCGAGGAGGCGCTCGCGGCAATCGCGACCCGCGCGGTGCGGCTGGTGCCTGCGCTCGCCGACGTGGAGGTCGTCGAGACCCGCTCGTGCGCGCGCCCGACCACGCCCGACGGGCTGCCGCTGCACGGCCCGGTGCCCGGCGTCGAACGGCTCGTGCTGGCGTGCGGGCACGGCCCGCAGGGGATCACGTGGGGCCCGGGGCGGGCGAGGCGATCGCCGAGGGCATCGCGACCGGGACGTGGGACGACGCGCTGCTCCCGGCGCGCCTCACGCCGGCCGCCGACCCCGTGTAGCCTTCCAGCGTGGCGCCGACGCCGCTGACGCAGGACGCGCTCGATCAGCTCCTCGCCGAGCTGCCCGGGTGGTCGCTGGCCCAGGGCAAGCTGCACCGCGAGTACGAGTTCGCGGACTTCGTCGAGGCGTTCGGGTTCATGGCCCGCGGCGCGCTCGTGGCCGAGCGGATGAACCACCACCCGGACTGGTCGAACGTGTGGAACCGGGTCGTGGTCGACCTCGTGACGCACTCCGCGGGCGGCATCACGGAGAACGACGCCGAGCTCGCGCGCGCCTTCGAGGCCCTCGCGTCCTAGGCATGGCCGACCGCGTCCTGCTGCTGGATCCGTACTGGCAGGTCGAGGACGCGCAGGCTGCGCTCGGCAACGGCTGGGTCGTCGAGCGCGCCGACACGCCCGCGGGCGACGACGTGGTCGGGCTGCTGGTGTGCCCGGACGTCGCGGTCGGCGCCGCCGAGCTCGCCGCGCTGCCGCGCCTGCGGGCCGTCGCGACGTGCTCGACGGGGTACGACCACCTCGACGTCGACGCCCTCGCCGCGGCGGGCGTGTGGGCGTCGAACGTGTCGGGCTACTGCGACGAGGAGGTCGCGGAGCACGCGATCGCCCTCGCCATCGACCTGCTGCGCGGCACGACGCTGCTCGACCGCGACGTGCGCGCGAACGGCGGCTGGGACGTCGACGCCGCCCCGCCGCGCCGCATCGGCGGGTCGACGCTCGGCATCGTCGGCTTCGGCCGCATCGGCCGCTGCGTGGCGCGGCGCGGGCTCGGCCTGGGAATGCGCGTCGAGGCGTACGACGCCATGGTGCCGGCCGCCGCGATCGAGCTGGAGGGCGTCCACCCGCGTGCGCGGCTCCACGACCTGCTGCGCGATGCCGACGTCGTGACGATGCACGCGCTGCTCAACGACAGCACGCGCCACCTCCTGGACGCGGACGCGATCGCGGCGATGCAGCCGGGCGCGTACCTCGTCAACTGCGCCCGCGCCGGCCTCGTCGACCACGACGCGCTCGGCGACGCCCTGCGCTCCGGCCACCTCGCGGGCTGCGGGCTCGACGTCCTCCCGGTCGAGCCGGCCACCGGCGACGAGCCGGAGTTCGACTGGCCGAACACGATCATCACGCCCCACGCGGCCTGGTACTCCTCCGAGTCGGCAGGCGAGCCCTACCGCCGCGCGGCCGCCGACCTCGGCGCCGCGCTGGCAGGCGGCGAGCCGGTGTACGCGCTGGCCCGACCCGTCGGGCGGTAGCCGCCGGCGGGAGTCGCGGCGGGCGCCGCCTGGCCGTTCGGGGGACAAATGTCCAACGGCGTGTCGGACGATTGTCCGCCGTCGGGCCGTCGGGGACAAATGTCCAACGGCGCGTCGGACGATTGTCCGCCGTCGGCCCGTTCGGGGGACGAATGTCCAACGCCGCGTCGGACGATTGTCCGCCCGCCCGCCGCGCCCGCCGCGACCGCCGGCGCCGCGCCCGCCTACCCCGCCTTGACCTCCTCCGCGGCCTTCACGTACTCCGCGCGGTTGGGCAGGTACTGCAGCAGCCAGGTCTTCGGGGGCGCGAGGGCCGTCTCGAGGTCGTCGAGGCCGAAGGTCTTCACCAGCGACTTCTCCTCGACCTGCGCCAGCACCTCGGGGGAGCCGCCGCCCGCCGCGCCGTAGTAGTAGTTGTCCATCAGCGCCAGCGCGTTCTCCGGCGTCGGGATGGACGAGACGAACTGGTGCGCGAGGCCCGGCCGCTTGGTGTCCTTCGCCAGCACGTAGCCGCACACCCACGCGAGGCGCCCCTCGACGGGATCGAGGTACTGCACGTCCGCGTCCGGCAGCCCCGCCTTGACGTTGTACCAGGCGTCCGGCCAGCCGTAGGTGATGTCGAGGTTGCCCGCGACCATCTCCTGCACCGCCTCCGTCTGGTTCGTCCAGAAGGTGCGGATGTTCTTCTTGGCCTTGAGCATCGTCTGCTTCGCGGCCTCGATCTCCTCGGAGCTCATCGTGTTCGGGTCGCTGACGCCGTTGATGAGCCCGCCGACCTGGATGATGTCGACGCCGTCCGTGAAGAACCCGATGCGGCCCTTGTAGCGCTCGTCGAGCAGCAGGTTCCAGGACATCTCCTTCGGGTCGACGCGGTCGGCCCGGTAGACCAGCGAGACGTAGCCCCAGTCCCACGGGATGCCGTAGACCTTGTCGTCGAAGATCGCGGCCTCGTACAGGCGCGGGTTGATCGTGTCGAAGCCCGGGATCTCGGCGACGTCCCACGGCTGGATCAGGTCCGCGTCGAGCCAGTTCTTCGTGTACGCCAGGCACGGGTGCGTGACGTCGGTCTTGAAGCCGCTCGCCACCTTCGCCAGCGCCTGCTGGTCGTTCTCCAGGAACGTGAACTTGAGCGGGTTGGACTTCCCGTACGGGCCGTCGGTGTAGTACGTCCAGAAGGGGGCGGCGGTGTCCTCGTAGCCCTGCCAGTCGAAGATCTCCAGCGAGCCCTTCTCGGACGCCGGATCGAGCTGCAGGTCGACGCCGCCGCCGGATGCGCTGGTGGCCGGTGCGAGCGTCGAGACCGGTGCCTCGGCCGTCGTCTCCGCCGCGGTCGTCTCGGCCGCCGCGCTGGTCGCCGCCGCGCTGCTGGCCGGTGCCGCGCTCGACGACGGCGCGGCGACTGCGGACGTCGCCGCGCTCGACGACGCCGCCGTCGTCGTCACCGCCGCACGCAGCGAGCAGCCCGGCGATGCCCAGGCCGCCCCCGGCCTGCAGCAGACGTCGCCGATTGATCGGGACGTTCGGATGCATCCTCTCCCCCTGGTCGAACGAGCTACTTCTGCGCCCCGTCGTCCTTCTGCGACGTGGACGAGGCCCTTCTCGACGCGATCCTTCGCGCGTACCGCCGCCGTGCACCCGCAGTCGCCCTCGAACGTGACGGGCGCCTTCCGCTCGCCCGCGGCGGCCACGCCGAACGAGCCCGCCAGCACCACGACCGCGGCGAACAGCGCGATGAGCACGCCGATCCGCATCACTCCGGCCGCCGGCGCGCCGCCGATGGGCTCGGCCGGACTGCCCGTGGTCAGGCCCAGGCGGCGCTCGCCGCGGCGCCTGATGTACTCCGCCAGGATCACCAGCCCGAAGCTGATCACGATCATCACCGCGGCCGGCGGCAGCAGGCGCGGCAGCTGCTCGACGAAGCGCAGCGACTGGTAGAGGAACATCGGGTACGTCGCGTTGTTGCCGGTCAGGAAGCTCGCGATCGCGACCTCGTCGATCGAGACCACGAAGCTGATCAGGATCGCCGACATCAGTGCCGGCGTGATCAGCGGCAGCACCACGCGGCGGAACGTCTGCGCGCCGGACGCGCCGAGGTCCTGCGCGGCCTCCTCCAGCCGCCGGTCGATGCCCGCGATGCGCGGCACCAGCAGCAGGACGGCGTAGGGCACCGAGATCACGATGTGCCCGAGCAGCGTCGGCCACAGGCCGAGCGCGATGTGCACTGGCCCCTTCTGGGTGAGCAGCAGCAACGCGATGCCGAGCACCAGCAGCGGCACGACCAGCGGCAGCAGCATGACGGCCGTGACGATGTTGCGTCCCCGGAAGTTGCGCCGCGCGATCGGGTAGCTCGCGAGCAGCGCGATCGCGGGCGCGATGACCGCGCACGCCGTGGCCACGATGATGCTGTTCTTGAACGCGTCGCGCAGGGCCTGCGTGTGCCACGCCTCGTCGTACCACGCGAAGGTCAGGCCCTTGATCGGGAACTGCGGCAGCAGCGCGTCGTTGAACGAGAACAGGATCAGCAGGACGCTCGGCAGGTACAGGAAGACGAGGAAGAGCCCGAAGTAGACCGTCAGCACGCGCCGGCCGCGCTTGGAGACGGCGACCGTCGAGCCCTCGCCGCCGCCGCGGCCGCGCTTGCGGGGCTTGGGCCGTGCCGACGCCGGTGCCGCGCTCATGCCCCGCCTCCCTGACGCAGGAACCTAACGGTCGCGGCGGTCAGTCCGAGCACGACCAGCAGCAGGAACAGCGCGAGCACGGAGCCCGTCTGCCAGTCGGTCGTGCCGCCGACGAACTGGTTCGAGACCGCGTTGCCGAACATGAAGCCGGCCGTGCCGCCCACCAGGTTCGGCGTCACGAACTCGCCGATCGACGGGATGAAGACGAACAGGAACGCGGCCACGATGCCGGGCGCCGCGATCGGCAGCGTGATCTTGCGGAACGCCTGCAGCCGGCTCGCGCCGAGGTCGGTGGCCGCCTCGAGCAGCCGCCGGTCCATGTTCTCGAGCGCGATGAAGATCGGCAGGCACACGAACGGCACCCACGCGTACATCAGCACCACGATGACCGTGAACTCGCTGTAGATCAGGAATGACAGCGGGTCACCGTCGTCGCGCAGGCCCGTGGCGAAGAGCGCGGAGTTGATCAGCCCCTCGTCGCCGAGGATGACCTTCCAGGCGAAGATGCGCAGCAGGTAGCTGGTCAGGAACGGCGCGATGACGATGATCAGCCACGTGTACTTCGACTTCGTGAGCACGAAGGCGAGGTAGTACGCGATCGGGAACGCGATGAGCACCGCGAAGACCGACGTCGTCATCGCGAGCGTCACCGACTTGAAGAAGAGGCGCAGGTACGAGCTGTCCTCGGACTGGATCTCGGCGATGCGCAGCAGGTTCGAGCCCGCCGGGATCGTGGTGAAGGGCAGGAGCAGCAGCACGCACGAGGCCCCGACGACCCACGCGCCCCAGCGCGGCACCTTGGCCCCGGCGACGACGCCGATCAGGAGCACCGTGAGGATCACGGCCATGATCCAGAACGGCATCGAGAGCTTGGCGCCGAGGACGTCGAGCTGGACGTCCTGGTCGACGAAGCTGCGCCAGATCCGGAAGCTGAACGACGTCATCTCGCCGTTCAGCTCCGCCAGCACCTTCGTCGCGGCGAACGTGCGCAGGCCGGTCGAGTACGCGAAGACGTACCAGAGCGGGGCGAAGAAGAAGACGACGAGGACCGAGGATCGCCGGGGCCAGCATCAGCCACGTCGATCCCGCGTCGCTGCGCGATCGCGAGCGCCGCCGGCTCGCCGTCATCGCCGCGGGCTGCCGTTCAACCTCCGTTGCCAACTCGCACCTCCCCTCGCACGTCGATGGTTCGCACTAACGGCGAGGGGGCGGGCTCCGTCCGAGCCCGCCCCCTCGCGAGGTGCCTACGAGGCCTTGACCTCCTCGGCGGCGCGAACGTAGTCGGCGCGGTTCGGGAGGTACTGCTCGGGCCAGCACAGCGGCGGCGCGAGCGACGTCTCCAGGTCGCGCAGCCCGAAGGTCTCGACGGCCTCCTGGTTCTTGACCTGGTCGATGACCTCGGGCGTGCTCGCACCCGCGGCGCCGTACGCGTAGTTGTCGATCAGCGAGACGGCGTTCTTCGCGTCCGGGATGCACTTCATCATCTCGTGCGCGAGCGCGGGCGCGCTCCGTGTCCTTGTGCAGGACGTAGCAGCAGACCCAGGCCAGCCGGCCCTCCTTCGGCTGCATGTACACGCAGCTCCGCGTCGGGCGAGGCCCTCGCGGATCTGGAGAAGTACGCGTCTGGCCAGGCGTACATGATGTCGAGGTTGCCGGCCACGATCTCCTTGATGGCGTCCGGTCTGGACGTCCAGAAGGTGCGGATGTTCGGCTTCGCCCGGATCATCGTCTCCTTGGCGGCGTCGATCTCCTCCTGGGTCATCTTGTTGGGGTCGGCCACGCCGTTGATGAGCCCGCCGACCTTGATGATCGCGACGCCGTCGGAGAAGAACCCGATGCGGCCCTTGTAGCGCTCGTCGAGGATGAGGTTCCAGCTCTCCTCCTCGGGCTGCACCTTGTCCGTGCGGTAGAGCGAGCGACGAGTAGCCCCAGTCCCACGGGATCGCGTAGATCTCGCCGTCGATGACGCCCGCCTGGTAGAGCTCCGGCGCGATCGTGTCGAAGCCGGTGATCGCCGTGACGTCCCACGGCTGGATCAGCCCGGCCTCCTGCCAGCTGCGCGTGTACGCGATGCAGGGGTGGATGACGTCGGTCTTGAAGCCGGCCGCCACCTTCGCCAGCGCCTGCTGGTCGTCCTCGAGGAACGTGAACTTGAGCGGGTTCGACTTGCCGTACGGGCCGTTGACGTACAGGTCCCAGAAGCCGTAGCAGCTGTCCGGGCAACCCGCCGTGTCCTCGTAGCCCTGCCAGTCGAAGACCTCGAGCGAGCCCTTCTCGTCGCCGGGCGCCGAGGCGAGCTTGGTGGTGCCCTGGGTGACGAAGCGCGCCCTCGGCGGCCGTCGACGCGGCTGCGGACGACTCGCCGCCCGCCGAGGACTCCGGTGCTGCGGCCGACGACTCCGGCGCCGCTGCCGACGACTCGGGCGCTGCCGCCGACGACTCGGGCGCTGCCGCCGCGGACGACTCGGGCGCTGCCGCGCTCGTGCTGCCCTCGTCGTCATCCCCACCGCACGCCGCGAGCAGGCCCGCGAGGCTGATCCCAGCGCCGGCCTGCAGCAGGCGACGCCGGTTCAGCTGCGACTCGAAGTCCATATGACTACCCCTCCTCCGTCTCGCGGGCGACGCCGACCGCCGCTCCGCCATCCTCCTCCGAGGCCTCTCCCGTGGCGCCGTTCCCATCCGACGTCCGGGACCCGATCACGAAGCTGTGCTCCGCCGCCCAGTGCAGGACGACGTCGTCTCCGACCCGCAGGTCAGACCCCCCGACGTCGTCGTTGAGGCGGTGGACGGTCAGCTGCTCGCCCGTGCGCAGGTCGATCATGAGCTGCGTCATCGAGCCGAGGTAGATGACGTCGGCGACGGTGCCGCCGACGTGCGATGCCCGATTGCCGACGGTGCCGGCGGCGAGCTTGATCTTCTCCGGGCGCACCGTGATCTGCATGGTCTGCCCGTTCGCCGACCCGTTGGCGGGCGCGACGATGCGCTCGCCCTCGCCGATGTCCATGACGGCGAGGCCGCCCTCGGTGCGGTCGATGCGCAGCGAGACCAGGTTCGAGGTGCCGATGAAGCCGGCCACGAACGCGGTCGCCGGGTGCTCGTAGAGCTCGTGCGGATCGGCCACCTGCTCGACGACGCCGAGGTTCATGACGGCGATCCGGTCGCTCATCGTGAGCGCCTCTTCCTGGTCGTGCGTGACGTACACGAACGTCGTGCCGGTGCGCGTCCTGGATGTCCTTGAGCTCGAGCTGCATCTCCTTGCGGAGCTTCAGGTCGAGGGCGCCGAGCGGCTCGTCGAGGAGCAGGGCGGCGGGCCGGTTGACGAGCGCGCGGGCGAGGGCGACGCGCTGCTGCTGGCCGCCGGAGAGCTGGCCGGGGCGGCGCTCCTCGAGGCCCTCGAGGCGCACGGAGCGGATGGCGTCGGTGACGCGCTCGTTCATCTCCGCCTTGCCGACCTTCTTGATGCGCAGCCCGAACTCGACGTTCTGGCGCACGGTCATGTGCGGGAAGAGGGCGTAGGCCTGGAAGACCATGTTGACGTTGCGCCGCGCCGGCGGGACGTACGTGACGTCGTCGCCCTGCAGCAGCACGCGGCCCTCGGTCGGCTCCTCGAACCCCGCGATCATGCGCAGCGTCGTCGTCTTCCCGCAGCCGCTCGGGCCCAGCATGGAGAAGAACTCGCCCTGCCGGATCGTGAGGTTGCAGTCGTCGACGACCTTGTTGTCCCCGAACCACTTCGACACCGACTCGAGGACGATGTGACCGTCGGGCCCCCCACCCATTCCCATAGCGGGCTACTATAAACCGCCGCTTCCGGAATGCAACGGAGCGGGAGGCACTGGAGCCAGCAGCGTGTGAGCCCGCGCCCGAGCATCGCCGACGAACGCCGCCCGCAGATCCTCGACGCTGCCGCTCGCGTCATCGCGGCCCGAGGCTTCGACGGCCTGCGCCTCTCCGACGTCGCCGAGGAGGGCGGCTTCTCCGTCGGCACGGTCCAGCACTACTTCGGGTCGCGTGAAGCGCTGCTGGATGGAGCGTTCCGCCACATGCAGGCGACCTCGCTGCGCCGCTGGTACGCCGTCGCCGGCCGCGAGCCCGACCCGTGGCGGCGCCTGACGTCCCTGTTCGAGTCCGCGAGCATCGACAACGACCGCTTCCGCGAGCGCTGGACGCTGTGGCTCGAGTTCTGGGCGATGTGCCTGCGCGACGAGGCGATGCGCCGCGACTCGGGCGACCTCCACGGCGCGTGGCAGGCGCCCCTCCGCGAGGCGATCGAGAGCGGCGTCACGGCCGGCCGCTTCAACCCGCGCTGCAGCATCGACGACATCGTCGACCGCGCGCTGGCCCTGATGGACGGCCTCGCCCTCCAGCTGCTGCTGGAGGTCCCGTCGTCGACCCGCGAGCGGATGCGCGACCTCATCGTCGACGTGATCGCGGGCGACCTCCACGTCGACCCCGCGACGGGCGAACCGCTGTCGTCGCCGGCGATCGACGGGGCGGGCGCGGCGGCGTAGACGCGGCGGGCGGCGCGGTCAGGCGGCGTGCGCGCTGGCCAAATGTCCAACGCGCGCACCGCGAAATGTCCGCGGTCGAACGGCGCGGTCAGGCGGCAGTGCGCGCTGGCCAAGTGTCCAACGGCGCACCGCGAAATGTCCGCGGTCGAACGGCGGTCAGCGGCGGTGGCGCTGCCAATGTCCAACGGGCGCACGCGATGTCGCGGTCAACGGCGCGGTCGGCCGCTCGTCGAGACGGCGACGGTGAGCCCGAGCTCCGGCACGCGCTGCACGGCGGCACCCGGTGCGAACAGCCGCTCCCGGCTCATCAGGAAGAGCTCCGGGATGATCTCGGCCTTCAGCTTGCCGCGGGCGAAGACGCGGACGACGGCGCTCTGCGAGACCACGACCGCGGTCGCAGTCGTTGCGCGGCTGATCGAGAGCCCGGCGGCGTGGCGCGTCCCGAGGCCGGCCAGGAACGTCGCGTCGAGGTCGATGTCGACGTAGCGCGCGGCCGCGACGAACGAGCCGTCGTCGTCGACGATGAAGCCGCCGTCGAGCTGGGCGAGCTCCTTGATGGTCTCGCGGAACTCGGGCTGGTCGACGTGGAGCAGCTCCCGTGGATGCCCGGCGAGCGGATCGAGGATCAGCGGGCGCGAGCGAGCGAGCGTCTCCTCGACGTCGCCGATGACGAAGAGCGTCCCGATGCGACGACCCTCGCGGCCCTCGCGCGCGATCTCGACGGCGAGCTCGACGATCTCGCTGAGCGTTTCCTTGCGCTGCGGCATGCAGCCCGTGCTCGTGGACACGGCGTCCAGGACGGGCGGATGCTCGTTCATGAAGGTTCCCACCAACCTGTTCAACGACCGGCGATGCGTGCCCCTTCCCAATCGTCGGATCGGCAGCCCTGAAACCGGCGGCGGGGAGGTAGCCGTACCGCGATCGCCCGGCCAATGTTGGAGACTATGTTCGGACAATCGCCGCGCGGACAGAAGATCGTTCGCACGTATCCCGCATTCATTCGAGGTTCATTCCGATGACCAGCAATCCCCTCCTGAACACCTCCGACCCCGTCTGGTCCCGCTCCGAGGACGAGCAGCTGCAGCGCCAGGCGCGCTTCGACGAGCTCGACGAGCGCCGTGCTCGCGCGCGGCGCGCAGTGCGGCGCCTGGTCCATCTCGGGCGGTAGGCCGCGGGGCATGGACGTTCGGCGACGGCCGTCGCGGCGCAAGCTGCGGCGGCCGTCGCCGTTTCGGGTGGGCGCCCGCGGCGAGTCGACGCCACCTCCGTCGATGGCGAACCTCGAGAGGGATCACATCGGGGGAGGCTTCGGAGCGAGACCGGGCGCTGCGGCTCGGCGACTCTCGCGGGCGGTCCGGACAATCGTCCGACGGCCTTTCGGCACAACGCCGTGACATTGCGTTCGCTTCCGTGTCGGTCCGCGCGTCTTTTGTGCGTGTCTGCGCGGAGCACGTGGTCCGGAATGGCTGCAGGGTTGGTTCATGGCCCCCATTCGCTCCGCCTACAAGCACCCGACCCTGCCCCGCAAGCAGACGCCCTGCGCGATCTGCATGCTCCAGACCGACGGCAAGACGCAGCTCGTCGAGCTGACGCACGGCGTCTCCGTGTGGCTCTGTCGCTGGCACGCCTCGGAGGAGTTCCGGACGATGCGTTCCGGACGGGACTTCGACCTGACCCTGTTCCTCGCGTGGCGGGCACAGAACGGCTACACGCGCAACCACGCCAAGGCGCTCGCGGCGCATCGCCGGGCGCTGCAGGGGCGGAAGCGCAGATCGGAGCACGACCTGCCTGGCTCGTACCACTGGAAGGCGCTCCGCAACGAGGCCGAGGAGCGGTTCGCGGCCGGCGAGACGCTGCGCGAGCGTCCGGCGCGACCTGCTGCAGCGCCATGCCGACGACGTCGCCGACGCGCCGTCCGAGCGCACCATCCGCCGCTGGTTCCACGACGGACGCTGGCGGCGCGGCGTCCGGACCGCCGTTCGTCGTGGGTTCGACCGGCGCGACACGCGGCGGGCCTCCCGGGCCCAGCGGCAGATGCCGCACCACCGGACGGCGCCCCAGCGGCCCGACCCGGCGCGCGCCCCGTCACGGCGACCGCCCGTGCCGGTCGATGGGCCGCCGACGCCGAACGGCCGACCCACCGAGCCGGCCGTTCAGGCGCCGAGTAGCGATTCGCGGATCCCGCCCCGCGCTGGGCCGCGGTAGAGCGGGTACGGCGATGCGCGCGTCGCATCGCGCGCGGCGACGGTAACGCTATGGTTGCCGACGTGCACGCCCTCGACGCGCTGGGCAACCCCGTGCGCCGCGAGATCCTGCGGGAGCTGCGGGCCGCGCCGCTCTCCGTCGGCGACCTGGCCTCGCGCTTCCCGGTCAGCCGGCCGGCGATCTCTCGCCACCTCCGGGTGCTGCAGGCCGCCGGACTCGTCGAGGCGCGCCCGATCCCGCCGCGCGGGGCGTACGCCGTGCGCATGCAGGGCTTCGCCGGAGTGCGCGAGTACCTCGACGAGTTCTGGGACGTGGCGCTCGCGCGTCTCGAGCAGCTGGCCGGCGAGTGATCGAGCGCTCGGTCGTGCTGCCCTGCGGCCAGGTCGCGGCGTTCGCCCTCTTCACGGAGCGGGCGTCCGACTGGTGGCCGCCGGGCCGTCGGCACACGGGCGACGACGAGAGCGCCGTGCTGCTGACGCCCGGCGGTCGGTTCTGGGAGCGCGCGCGGGACGGTCGCGAGGTGGAGCTCGGGCGCGTGCTGGAGTGGGAGTCGCCCGCGCGGCTCGTCCTCGACTTCTTCCCGGGCACCGACGCCGACCACCCGACGCGGGTCGTGATCACGTTCGAGCCGGCCGCCGACGGCACCGTCGTCCGCGTTCAGCACCGGCCGACGCCGGCGAGCGAGGGCGCGCTCTGGCTCGAGCGGTCCCCGGCCTTCGAGCGCTCCTGGGCGACGGTGCTCGAGGCCCTGCGGGGCGCGGCCCTCGCTGACGCTTGATCGACGGTAACGCTGCTGTTACCGTCGAAGCATGGCAACGACTCCGGGCACGGGCACGCGCGAGGCTCCTTGGCAGCTGCAGACGCCGGGTGGGCGGTCGACGTTCGAGGCGTTCCGCGACGAATCGCTCGACCCGCCGGCGCTGGTCGTGCGCGTCGGCAAGACCGAGCTCCGCTACGACCTCCGCTGCCTCGACGACCTCCACGTGATGCTGCGCGAGCGCGGTGACTGGGTGCCGCTCGGCGGCGCCGACGAGCAGAAGCCGGCGAAGGAGGGTACGGTCGAGGCCTGGGCGCGCTCGCCGGACAACCCCGTCGGCGGCTGGTACGGCCTCAAGAAGGGCCTGCGCGGGCGCTTCGCCGTGTACGTCCCGCCGGTGCTGCAGGCGCTGGGCCGGGCCGAGGTCGAGAACGAGCCGCGCAACAACCGCATGCGGGCCCTCTAGCGTCTACGTCCTCGCGGGCGCTGCGACGTCGCCGACGAGCAGCGTGACCGGGAGCGACGCGAACGCCGTGGGACGGTCGAGCAGGTCGCCCTCGAGCGCGTCGCGCCAACGTGCCGGTGCGCCGTCGGGGACGGCCAGCTCGAAGGCCGACGGTGGCCGGCGCAGCGGCGAGCGCGGCACGGCGCAGACCGCCCAGCGACCGTCGAGCTCGCGGGCGAAGGCCAGCACGTCGGGTCCGGCGTCGAGCGGGCGGACGGCGCCGCGCGCGAACAGGTCGGGATCGGCGCGGCGCGCGTGGAGGGCGCGCGAGACGACGGCCTGCTTGAGCCGGCCGTCGCGCCAGTCCGGCAGCAGCGACGACGCGGGCACGTCCTCGGAGCGAGGCGAGGTCGCGATCGAGCGCGGCGAGATCGACGGGGCGGCGATTGTCCGGGTCGACGAGCGAGAATGTCCACCGCTCCGTGCCCTGGTAGACGTCCGGCAGCCCGGGCGCCGCCAGCAACAGCAGCGCCAGCGACAGGCCGTTGACGGCGCCTGGCCAGGCGACCCGCTCGACCAGCTCCCGCAGCGCCGCGTGGAGCGCGCCGTCCGGGTCGAGGGCGCGCGCGACCAGGTCGGCGAGGGCGAGCTCGTACGCCTCGTCGGGCTCCGTCCACGACGTGCGGTCCTTCGCCTCCCGCGCGGCCTTGAGCGCGTAGGCGCGCACGCGGTCGCCGAACGCCGGCAGCTCGGACGGGTCGAGCGGCCAGGCGCCGACGAGCGTCTGCCAGAGGAGCCAGCGTGCGTTCGCGTCGACCTCCACCGCGCCGTCCGGACGAATGTCCAGCTCGAGCGCCTCGAAATGTCCAACCGCCGCGAGCCAGTCCTCGCCGAGCTCGGCGAGCGTCAGGAGGCGGGCGCGGACGTCCGGGCCGCGCTTGGAGTCGTGCGTCGCGAGCGCCGCGAGCGCCGCCGGCCATGCGACCGAGCGTGCGGCGAGAAGGGCGTGCAGCTCGGCGGGGCCGCCGGGTGGCTCGCCGGGATGGGCGCCGACCTCGTTGCGAGCGGCCAGCGCGTGATGGCGGTAGAGCGCCGTGTCCTCGACGCCCTTGGCCATCGCCGGGCTCGTCAGCTGCTGGAAGCGCAGCGCGCCGTCCGACGCGCCCGGCAGCTCGAGCAGGAGCGCGGCGCGCAGCTCCTCGTCCGGGACGGCGTCGGCCAGGAGCGTCCGGTCGGCCACCGTGACGTCACCCGGTCGGACGTAGGTCCGGTAGACGGGCAGCGCGACGGCCGCGTCGACGAGCTCGGGGGCCAGCGACTCCGGCTCGCGGCCCAGCGACTCCGCCAGCGAGCGGGCGACACGGAGCGACGTCCGGAGCCAGCAGGCGGACGAGCGCCTCGCGCTTGCCGACGTTGGCCACTTCGCGGAACGAGCCGTTGGACAATTGACCGCCCGTACGCGCCCTCGAGCACGCGCAGCCCCTCGGGGTCGACCAGCGCGTCGAGCGCCGCCGCGGCGAGCTCGTAGCCCGTCGTGCCCTCGACCGGCCAGGCGGGCGGGAGGTGCTCGTCGGGGCCGAGGATCTTCTCCACCCAGATCGGGACGTCGGGGCCGACGGCGTCGCGGAGGCGGCGGAGGTAGCCGAGGGGGTCGCGCAGGCCGTCGACGTGGTCGATGCGCAGGCCCTGGACGCAGCCGTCGCGCACCAGGTCGAGGATCAGCGGCGTGCGTGAGCTCGAAGACCGAGGGGTCGTCGACGCGCACGCCGACCAGGTCGGGGATGTCGAAGAAGCGGCGGTAGTCGACCCGGGCGTTCGCGTCGCGCCAGTGGCGCCAGGAGGTAGGCCTGCTCGTCGAGGCGGTGGGTGCCCGGGCGCATCGGGAGCTCGAGGCCGTTGGCGAGGCGCACCACCGGCGGGTCGACCGTGACGTCGCCGGCGGCGAGCGCCTGCTCGAGCGGAATGTCCAGCACCGGGACGCAGCAATCGTCCGTCGAGGCCGGGCGCCTCCCAGTCGACGTCGAAGACCGCCGCGAAGGCCGAGGCGCGGCCGTGGGTCAGCAGGTCGCGCCACCACGGGCTCTCCAGGCTCGCCGCCATGTGGTTGGGGACGATGTCCAGCACCAGGCCCAGACCGTTGACCGTGCAGCGCGGCGCACAGGGCGTCGAAGTCCGCGCGCGTGCCGAGCGCCGGGTCGAGGCGCGTCGGGTCGATGACGTCGTAGCCGTGGGTCGAGCCCTCCCGCGCCTCGAGCAGCGGGGACGCGTACAGGTGGCTGACCCCGAGCCGCGCCAGGTAGGGGGCCGCCGACGCCGCCTCGAGGAAGCCGACGCCGTCGCGGAGCTGCAGCCGGTAGGTCGCCCGAACCGGCCAATTGTCCAACGGTGCGTCCGCGAAATGTCCAGCCCGCGTCACGGGGTCGAGGGGCTGCTGGCCGTCGTTCGTGAAGGCCAGCAGGATCAGCGAGTGCGCGACGAGGTTCACGCCCGGCGTGCGGACGGGTCGGGTGCCCGGGCGGGCCGTGTTCAGCAGCTCGACCCAGGAGCCCGCCTCGTCGGGTTGCGGCAGCGCGAAGAAGCGCGAGCGGGTGCCGCCGTTCAGGAGCAGCAGGATCGTCCGGCCCACGACCGGTCGGCCGCGGTCGCCGGGCTCGTCGGTCGCCTCGCCCTGGATCAGCATGCCCAGCACGTGCGCGTCCGGCTGCGACCAGTCGTCGTGCTCGAACTCCTCGCCGTCCGGACGCAGCCACGTGACGTCCTTCGCGCCGCCGTCCGCGTCCACCGGGCGGCCCGTGAAGAAGGAGCGGCGGCGCAGCACCGGGTTGGCGCGGAACACCGCGAAGGCGCGGCGCGTGAACTCCAGCAGCTCGCGGTCCTCGGGGTCGAGGTCCCAGTCGACCCAGCTGATCTCGTTGTCCTGCGCGTAGGCGTTGTTGTTGCCGTGCTGCGTCCGGCCCATCTCGTCGCCGCCCGTGCAGCATCCGCACGCCCTGCGAGAAGATGCAGCGTGGCCAGGAAGTTGCGCTTCATGCGCTCGCGGTGGCGGCGGATGCGCGGGTTCTCGGTCGTCGCCCTCCGCGCCCCAGTTGCGCGAGATGTTGTCGTTGTGGCCGTCGCGGTTGTCCTCGCCGTTGGCCTCGTTGTGCTTGTGCTCGTAGGACACCAGGTCGTTGAGCGTGTAGCCGTCGTGCGCGGTGATGAAGTTGACGCTCGCGTACGTGCGGCGGCCGCTCGACGAGTACAGGTCGCTCGAGCCCGAGAGGCGCGAGGCGAGCGCCGGCAGCTGGCCGTTGTCGCCGCGCCAGAAGCGGCGGATGGCGTCGCGGTACTCGCCGTTCCACTCCGCCCAGCCGACCGGGAAGTTGCCGATCTGGTAGCCGCCCGGGCCGACGTCCCACGGCTCGGCGATGAGCTTGACCTGGCTCAGCACCGGGTCCTGCTGCATGATGTCGAAGAACGTGCCGAGGCGGTTGACCTCGTACAGCTCGCGCGCCAGCACCGGCGCGAGGTCGAAGCGGAAGCCGTCGACGTGCATGTCGCACGACCCAGTAGCGGAGGCTGTCGAAGATCAGCTGCACCGTGCGCGGGTGCAGCATGTTGAGGCTGTTGCCGGTGCCGGTGAAGTCGACGTAGTAGCGCTGGTCGCCCTGTGACAGCCGGTAGTAGGCCGC
The DNA here is from genome assembly GCA_963767885.1 of uncultured Actinomycetota bacterium. Lineage (GTDB taxonomy): Bacteria > Actinomycetota > Thermoleophilia > Gaiellales > F1-60-MAGs149 > CAVYFW01. The sequence goes on along the minus strand of CAVYFW010000019.1, from coordinate 5,597 downwards.
GTTGTCGACGCCGCGCAGCGACAGCGTCGGGCCGAGGTGGTTGCCCTCGCCCGTGTGGTTGTAGACCACGTCGAGGATCACCTCGATGCCGGCCGCGTGCAGCGACTTCACCATCGACTTGAACTCGCGACACCTGCTGCCCGCGGCCGCCCGTCGCGTAGCGCGGATCGGGCGCCAGGAAGGCCGAGCGAGTTGTAGCCCCAGAAGTTCGTCAGGCCCTGCTCGAGCAGCACGCGGTCGCGCACGAAGTGGTGCACCGGCATGAGCTCGACCGCCGTCACGCCGAGCGACAGCAGGTGCTCGATGACGGGGTCGGACGCCATGCCGAGGTACGTGCCGCGCAGCTCCTCCGGCACGCCCGGGTGCAGCATCGTCAGGCCGCGGACGTGGCACTCGTAGATGACCGTGCGGTTCCACGGCACGCGCGGCGGGCGGTCGTCGCCCCACGTGAACGCCTCGTCGATGACGACGCACTTCGGCATGAACGGCGGCGCTGTCGCGCTCGTCGAACGACAGGTCCTCGTCCGGGTGGCCGACCGTGTAGCCGTAGACGGCGTCGTCCCACCTGACGTCGCCCGTCGACCGCCTTGGCGTACGGGTCGATGAGCAGCTTGTGGCGGTTGAAGCGGTGGCCCTTCGCGCGGGTTGTACGGGCCGTGCGACGCGGAAGCCGTACAGCTGCCCCGGCCGCACGTCCGGCAGGTAGCACGTGCCAGATCTGGTCCGTGCGCTCGCGCATGTCGATGGAGCGCGACGGCGTCCCGTCCTCGGGCGCGTCGAACAGGCAGAGCTCGCACGCCCGTCGCGTGCTCCGAGAAGATGGAGAAGTTCGTCCCCTCGCCGTCCCAGGTCGCGCCGAGCGGGTAGGGCGTGCCGGGCCAGATCCTCACGTGGCGGGCTCCTCCTCGCGCACCACGACGGCGCTGCGGGGTCGTACGGGCTGCGGGCCAGCGTCGAGCCGGGGCCGCCGAAGCGCGCCTCGGCGGTGTCGAGCAGCAGCGTGCCGTCGGGCGCCGGGTCGAGCGCGACCGGCCGCTCGTCGAGCGCGGCGAGCAGGCGCACCGCGGGCGCGTCGAGCGGCGCGCGGCGCACCTCGAGCAGCCCGGTGCCGGGTCCTCGTGCGCCTCCACCGCCGTCAGGTCGAGCCGCGCCAGCGCCGGCTCCTCGCGGCGCAGCGCGCAGCAGCGCGCGGTGCAGCGCCTCGATCCCGGCGTGCGGCTCGCGCGCCGCGCAGCGACCAGTCCGAGCCGCGAGGCCGCGAACGTCGCCGCGTCCTGCGGGTCGAGGTACTCGCCGAGCGCGCCGAAGCCGGCGAACTCGCGCCGGCGCCCCTCGCGCACCGCCGTCGCCAGCGCCGGGTCGCGTGTGGCTCGTGAAGTACTGGAACGGCGCGGTCTCGCCGTACTCCTCGCCCATGAACAGCAGCGGCACGAACGGCGAGAGCAGCACGCAGCGCGGCGGCGAGCCGCGCCGTCTCGGCGTCGACCAGCGTCGCCAGCCGGTCGCCGCGCGGCGCGGTTGCCGACCTGATCGTGGTTCTGCGCGTAGACGACGAAGCTCGACCGGCGAGCGCGTCGCGCGGGACCGCGCCGTGGCGGCGGCGGCGGAAGCGGCGAGCGCTGGCCGGTGTAGACGTAGCCCTGGCGGCAGGCGCGCGGCCAGCTCCGCCGGGCCGCCGAAGTCGGCGTAGTAGCCGTCGCGCTCGCCGGTCAGCACGCGCGTGCAGCGCGTGGTGGAAGTCGTCGCTCCACTGCGCGTCGAGGCCGAGCCCGCCGGCGCGCCGCGGCGTGCACCACGCGCGGATCGTTGAGGTCGCTCTCGGCGATCAGGTGGACGCTGCCGCCCGTGCGCCGCGCCCAGCGCGTGCGACGGCGTCGGCGAGCTCGGCCAGGAACGGCGTCGCCGACTGGTCGAGGATGGCGTGGATGGCGTCGAGGCGCAGCCCGTCGAGGTGGTACTCGCGCAGCCAGTGCAGGGCGTTGTCGATGAAGAAGCGGCGCACCTCGTCGCTGTCCGGCGCCGTCGAAGTTGACGGCGTCGGCCCCACGGCGTGCGGTAGCGGTCGGTGAAGTACGGGCCGAACGCGGCGAGGTAGTTGCCCTCGGGCCCGAGGTGGTTGTAGACGACGTCGAGGACCACGGCGAGGCCCGCGCGCGTGCGCCGCGTCGACCAGCCGCCGCAGCCCGTCGGGCCCGCCGTAGCTGTCCTGCGCCGCGCACGGGAAGACGCCGTCGTAGCCCCAGTTGCGCGTCGCCGGGGAACTGCGCCACCGGCATGAGCTCGACGCGCCGTGACGCCGAGGTCGCGCAGGTCGAGGCAGGTGGCCGATGACGCGCGTCGAACGTGCCCTCCGTCGGTGAACGTGCCGACGTGCAGCTCGTAGAGGACGTGGTCGCTCGAGCGCCAGGCCGCGCCAGGTCGCGTCCGTCCAGGCGAACGCGACGGGTCGACGACCGCGGACGGGCCGTGCGACGCCCTCCGGCTGCCAGCGCGAGGCCGGGTCGGGCGAGCTCCGGCCCGCCGTCGAGGCGGAAGCGGTAGCGCGCGCCGGCGCCGACGCCGCCCGACCGTCGTCGCGTGGTGGCCGAACCGGCTCGCGCGCGAGCGCGATGCGCTCGACCGTCGACGACGACCTCGACGCGCTCCGCCCGCGGAGCCCAGACGCGGAAGCGCGTGCCGCCCTCGACGCGGCACCGCGCCGAGCGCCGCGCTCCTCGCTCGATCATTCCTCGCTCTCGAGCACGAGGCAGCGCGAGCGGCGGCAGCGTCAGGTTGAGCGAGCGCAGCCGGCCGTGCATCGGCACCGGCGCGGCCTCGACGCCGCCGAAGTTGCCCAGGCCGCTGCCGCCGTACTCGCGTCGCGTCGCTGTTCAGGAGCTCGCGCCAGCGGCCCGCCGAGCGGCACGCCGACGCGGTAGTTGTGGCGCGGCACCGGCGTGAAGTTGAACGACGCACGAGCACGGTCGTCGCCGGCTCGCGGCCGCGGCGCAGGAACGCGAGCACGCTCTGCTCGGCGTCGTTGCGCGTCGATCCACTCGAAGCCGGCCGGGTCGCAGTCGCAGCTCGTGCAGCGCCGGCTCGCCGCGGTAGAGCGCGGTTCAGGTCGCGCGACCCAGCGCTGCGACGCCCGCGTGCGGCGGGTACGTCGCAGCAGGTGCCAGTCGAGGCTGCCGTCGTGGTTCCACTCGCGCCACTGGCCGAACTCGCCGCCCATGAACAGCAGCTTCTTGCCGGGCTGCGCGCACATGTAGCCGAACAGCAGGCGCAGGTTGGCGAACTTCTGCCAGTCGTCGCCCGGCATCTTGCCGAGCAGCGAGCCCTTGCCGTGCACGACCTCGTCGTGCGACAGCGGCAGCACGAAGTTCTCGGTGAAGGCGTAGAGCGCGCGGAACGTCAGCTCGTTGTGGTGGTAGCTGCGGTGGATCGGGTCGCGCTGCAGGTAGCGCAGCGTGTCGTGCATCCAGCCCATGTCCCACTTGAAGCCGAAGCCGAGGCCGCCGAGGTACGTCGGGCGCGAGACCATCGGCCAGGCGGTCGACTCCTCGGCGATCGTCTGCACGTCGGGGACTGCGCGCGTAGACGTCCTCGTTGAGGCGGCGCAGGAACGTCGATCGCCTCGAGGTTCTCGCGGCCGCCGTAGCTGGTTCGGGATCCACTCGCCCGCGCTTGCGCGAGTAGTCGAGGTAGAGCATCGAGGCGACGGCGTCGACGCGCAGGCCGTCGATGTGGTACTTGTCGAGCCAGAACAGCGCGCTGCGAGAGCAGGAAGCTGCGCACCTCGTGGCGGCCGTAGTTGAAGATGCAGCTGCTCCAGTCGGGGTGGAAGCCCTGGCGCGGGTCGGCGTGCTCGTAGAGGTGCGTGCCGTCGAAGTAGGCGAGGCCGTGCTCGTCGGTCGGGAAGTGCGACGGGCACCCAGTCGAGGATCACGCCGATGCCGTGCTGGTGCAGCGTGTCGACGAGGTACATGAAGTCCTGCGGCGTGCCGTAGCGGCTCGTCGGGCGCGAAGTAGCCGGTCGTCTGGTAGCCCCACGAGCCGTAGAACGGGTGCTCCGTGACCGGCAGCAGCTCGACGTGGGTGAAGCCGAGCCGCGTCACGTAGTCGGCGAGCAGCGGCGCGAGCTCGCGGTAGGTGAGCGAGCGGTTGCCGCGTCGTCGGGCACGCGCCGCCACGAGCCGAGGTGCACCTCGTAGATCGACATCGGCGCGTCGAGCGCGTTGCGCGGCCCGCGCGTCGGCCATCCACGCGGCGTCGCCCCACGTCGTAGTCGAGGTCCCAGACGATCGACGCGGTGCGCGGCGGCACCTCGTGCGCGGAACGCGAACGGGTCGGCCTTGTCGACGCGGTAGCCGTGGTCGCGCGAGCGATCGTGGTACTTGTAGAGCGCGCCCGGGCCGACGTCCGGGGACGAAGCCCTCCCAGATGCCCGAGCTGCCCGCGCGGCTGCAGCGGGTGCGCGCCGTCGTCCCAGCCGTTGAAGTCGCCGATGACCGACACCGCGCTCGGCGTTCGGCGCCCAGACGCGAAGCGCGGTGCCGGTGCGGCCGTCCTGCTCCGCGGCGTGCGCGCCGAGTGCTCGTAGAGGCGGGAGTGGGTGCCCTCGTTGAAGAGGTGCAGGTCGACGGGGCCGATGCCGGAGGGGGTCGTGCTGGTGCTCACGGTCTGACCTCCTTGAGCGCGCGGAAGGTGGCGTCGACGACGGGCAGCCGCTCGAGGGCTGCGACGTCGTGGCGGGCGCGGCGCCGCCAGTTCTCGCCGCCGGTCGTACCGGGAACGTTCTGCGGGCGGGTCTCGTCCCAGAGGTCCTCCAGGCTGGCGAGGACGAAACGTGCCGGCCCGGCGCCGAGCTCCGCCAGCCGGCGCGACGCCTCCGCCGGGGCCGCCTGCGGCGCGCGTCCGTGGCGCCACCACGCGGCGAACGTCGGCGTGTCGTGCGTGCCGAGGCTGGCCAGGCTGAGCGGCGGGGGGTCGGGCGCCGGCCCGTCGTCGTCCGGGCCGAGCTCGAACTGCAGCACGTAGCTGCGCACGATCCCGAGCTCGGTCAGCGTCTCGCGGACGGCGGGCGGGACGGTGCCGAGGTCCTCGCCGATCACGACCGCGCCGCGGCGGTGGGCCTCCACCAGCACGATGGCGTACAGCTCCTCGGCCGGGTAGCGGACGTACAGCCCGTCGGCGGCCTCGAAGCCCTCGGGGATCCAGAACAGGCGGTGGAACCCCGCGACGTGGTCGATCCGCAGCGCCCGAGCGTGGCGGAAGGCCGTGCGCAGGCAGGCGATCGTGTAGCGGTGGCCGGTCGCGCGCGAGCCGATCGGGTGGAGCGGCGGCAGCTCCCAGTCCTGGCCCGCGGGGCCGAGCACGTCCGGCGGCGCGCCGGCGCGGATGCCGGTCGCGAACGACTCGGGCTCGGCCGCGACGTCGTAGGCGGCGCGGTGCACGCCGAGCGGGAAGTCGAGGTAGAGGCCGGAGCCGGCCGCGTCGGCGGCCTGCGCGACCTCGCGCAGCTGCTGCTCGGCCACCCACTGCGCGTACGCGTGGCGCCGGCGCGCGGCGCGCGGGTCGTCCTCCGCGGCTGCCCTGAAGGCCGCGTAGTCCGCGAG
>CAVYFW010000018.1:0-251489 GCA_963767885.1 uncultured Actinomycetota bacterium | reverse complement strand
AGCGAGAACTCGAGCGACTCCGGCACCACCTGCCGCAGCCGTCCGACGCGCAGGTGGACCGTGCGCACCCGCCGGCCGTCCGCGTGCCGCTCCACCGCGTCGACGACCGCGCTGGCGAGGGCGAGCTCGTGCATCAGCGGCGCAGCTCCTCGACGGTCTCGGCGACGAGGACGACGGCGCGGTCGAGCGACGCCTGCACCGCCTCGGTCAGCCCGATGCCCAGCTCCTCCACCTCGCCGGGCTCGCAGGCGACCACCAGCACGCGCCCCGGCCAGCCGCCGACCGCCTTGACGAAGCGCAGCACCGTCTGCGGATCCATGGCGTGCGGGTCGATGACGTCCCCGTCGTCGATGCCCTTGTCGACGTCGTCCTGCGTCGCCTCCATGACGTAGAGCGTCCCGGGCTCGCCGCCCTGCCGGCTGACGTCGACGAGCACCAGGCCGTCGTAGCCGCGCATGACCTCGTAGGCCAGGTCGAGCCCGCCGGTGCCGAAGTCGACGACGTGCACGCCGTCGGGCTGCTCCTGCGCCTGCAGCCGCTTCACGACCTCGGCGCCGAAGCCGTCGTCGCGCAGGAAGATGTTGCCGACCGCGGCGACCAGGACCTGCTTCCTCCGCGTCTCGACCGTCATGCGGGCTCCACCTCCCCGGCGAAGAAGAACAGGTAGCGGCCCGTCTCCCGCAGCACCTCGCGCATGGGGTCGCTGTCGACGGTCACGCCGAGGTGGACGCGGCCGTCGGGCTCCACGTAGATGCGCTCGATGGTCGCCGTGCGCCCGTCGAGCATGCGGTCGTACGGGTCGTCGCGGTGTCCGAGCCGCAGGCGCACGCCGTCGCCGGGCCGGTACACGACGCCGTCCACGAGCGCCTCCCGCTCGCCGAGCCGCGGGTCGGGCCCGAGCTCCGGCGGCGCCGGCCGCAGCATGCCGTGCAGGCGCAGCAGGTCGTCCGCCCCGGTGGCGCTCGCGCGCTCGACCATGTCGCGGACCGCGCCGTCCTGCGCGGCGATCTCCGCACGTTCCGCGTCGCTGAGCGCGTGCACGTGCAGGAGCAGCGCCTCCTCGATCTCGGTGCCGTCGAAGAGGTCGCCGCGCGACTCGGGCGCGAGCTGCGGATGGTCGGGCAGGAAGATGGCGGCGCCGAGCACCGTGTCGTCCGACGCGCTCGCGAGCACCGGCCAGGTGTTGACGTTCTCGCAGCCCGCCGAGTCGAGCGGCGAGCGGAAGCGGCCGGCGCGCGTGCGCAGCACGGCGTGGGTGGAGACCAGCGAGCGCTGCAGCGCCTGCGCGCGGTCGAGGCCCTCGGGCACCGGCGTCGTGTTCTCGACCCGCAGGCGGACGCGCGCCGGCTCGCCGGCGGCGACGTCCAGCGTCACGCGCCCCTCGACGCCGTCGTGCGCGAACGCCTGCTCGCCCGGCGCGGCGAGGGCCACGCGCCGCTCCGCGGCCTGGTGGCGCTCGCCCGTCGGCTGCAGGAACAGCACCGCGGCCTCGACGCCGTCGACCTCCCCGCCGAGCAGCTCGCACTCGATCTGCAGGTAGTCGAACGTCGCACCGCTGCGGGCCGCGTAGGCCGGCGGGTAGACGATGCCGAACGGCGTCGGCGTGGCGTTCTTGATCGCGCCCGGCGTGTACGGGTAGAGCGCGTAGCCCTCGTACAGCAGGGAGCGCAGCAGCTCGTCGACCGGGGTCGCTGCGGGGCGGCTCATCCGGCGCCGTCCAGCAGCTCGGCCACGCACGCGTCGAACGTCGGCGAGCCGCGCTCGGCGGCCCGCTGGCGGAGCCGCGCGAGCGTGTCCTCGTGCAGGCGGATCCAGCCGCTCGACGCGTAGTGGCGCGCCATCATGCGCCGCCAGGTCTCGACCGGCAGGGCGAAGCGGGCCGTCGCGCTCCACGGCACCTGCTCGAGCTCCATGCGCCCGCCGCCGACGGCGTGGAAGACGGTGCCGCTGAAGTGGAAGGCCAGCGGGGCCTCGCCGTCGACCAGCGCGTAGAGGTACTTCGCCGCCGCGACCTCGAGGTCGTACGTGCAGGGCGAGCAGCAGCTCGAACGTCGTCGCGCCGCGGAAGCTCGGCACGAGCGCCGCGAGCCGCGCCAGCGCGAGGTTCATGGTGGTGGCGGGCCAGCGCTCGGGCGTCCCGAAGAGGTCGATCAACCGGGCCTTCGTCGCGTCGTCGTAGGCGCGGCGCGCCGGCTCCAGCTGCACGTCGGCGGTGAGCGCGATCGTGTAGACCTCGTGCGGCTCGGGCACCGACGCGCGCAGCGTGAAGGCGAGGGTCGGAGCCACCGACGCCGGCCGCGGCGCCGCGTCCAGCACCTCGAAGACGGGGTCGCGCTGCGGCGCCGCCTCGTCCTCGCGCGGGCGCTCGACGGCGGCACTCACGTCGGCACCCTGGCCTGGAGCTCGCCGAAGAAGGCATCGACCGCCTCGCGGACGCCGTCGCCGCCGGAGATCCCCGCCCAGGCCAGGCGGATCATGCCCGCCAGCCGGAAGCACTCGTCGATCGGCGCCACGGCGTAGCGGCGGTCGACGCCCAGGCGATCGACGACGAGCGCCTCGACGTCGTCCTCCAGGTCCTCCAGCACGGGGTTCGCGGCGACGATGCGCTCCCAGGCCGACAGGTCGAGCTCGCTGCGGGTCGTGCCGGCCGCGCTCGGGTAGAGCGCGACGACCTCGCCGCCGCGCCCGTCCCGGTACAGGCAGGCGAGCCCGATCGGGATCGCCAGGCTGGCCCAGAGCTCGTCGGACAGGTCGAGCTCCGGCAGCCACAGCACGCGCGTGCCCGTCGGCCGGTAGGGGGTGTCGCCCGACAGCAGGGCGCGGCACGTCTCGCACGAGCAGACGATGCGCCGCGACTCCAGGTGCAGCAGGTGGCGGTGGTCGGGCGGGATCGTGGCGCCGCACAGGTCGCAGCGCTCCTCCGGGCCTGCCTCCTGCTCCGCCTCCGGGTCCGGCCCGAGGTCGCGGGCCTGCAGGCGCCGCAGCTCCGCGATCATCGCCGAGCGGCTGCGCGCGCCCGCGGCGTCCGGCTCGGGGAACACGGCCGCCTAGCCCCCGACCGCCACGCGGACGGCGCCGTCCTCGACCAGCAACGGCACGGGCACGAGCTGCAGCGCCTCGCCGCCGAGCGCACGACCCGCCAGCGGCAGCTCGAAGCGCCGCTCGCAGGCCGGGCACGCGAGCACGCCGCCGTCCAGCCGGCCGCCGTCGAGCGGCGCCCCGCAGCCCGCGCAGCCGTTGCGGTAGGCGAGCAGCGAGCCGCCGACGTTGGCGACCAGCACGCGCACGCCGTCGACCGGCCGCGCCGCCAGGGTGCCGTTCGGGAGCTCGCCGAGGTCCGGCAGGGCGGTCCACCCGCGGGTTGCCGGCGCCGCGCCCACCACCGGCAGGCGGCCGCCGCCCATGGAGGGTGGTGGGCGCGGCGGCTCGACGACGCCCTCCACCTCGATCCCCGCGAGGTCGGGAGCGTTCGCCTCCAGCGCCTGCGTGACGGCGAGCTCGAGCGTCGACGCGGAGGACGGGCAGCCGTTGCAGCTGCCGACCAGCCGCAGCCGCGCCATGCCGTCCTCGAGGCCGATCAGCTCCACGTCGCCGCCGTGCGACGCCATGTACGGCCGCACCTCGTCGAGCGCCTCCAGCACGCGCGTCTCGAGGTCGACCGGGTGCAGCCCGTGGATCAGCAGCAGGCTGCCGACGACGGGATCCTCGATCAGCGCCGTGCGCACCGGATCGCCCGCCGGGCCGGCCGCCGCGAGCGTGTCCATGATCCGCTGCAGGCCGGTGCCGTAGAGCTCGAGCAGCGCGCCGAGCAGCTCGTGGGCGGTGGCGCGCGCCGCGTCGTCGTCGATGGACTCCAGCCGGGCGGCGAGGGCCTGGACGCGTTCGACGAGGTCCTCGCCGCCGGCCGCCGGCGCGCTGACGATCTCGACGACCCGCCCGTTCATGCGAGCCCGGTCGGCGTGTGCACCACCTTCTTGACGCGCCCGCCGCCGAGGTACATGTGCACGCCGCAGGGCAGGCAGGGGTCGAAGCTGCGGACCGCCCGCATGATGTCGATGCCCTTGAACGTGTCGGGGCCGTTCTCCTCGAAGATGGGCGTGTTCTGCACGGCATCCTCGTACGGCCCCGGCGTCCCGTAGACGTCACGGGAGCTCGCGTTCCAGGGGGTCGGCGGGTAGGGCTGGTAGTTCGCGATCTTGCCCTCGCGGATGACCATGTGGTGCGACAGGACGCCCCGCGCAGCCTCATGGAAGCCGACGCTGACGGCCTCCTCGGGCACCGTGAAGTCGGTCCAGCTCTTCGTCCGCCCGGCGCGCACCTCCTCGGCCGCCTTGGTCAGGCAGTAGAGGCCGATCAGCGCCGAGTAGGCCTGGTGGTAGCTGCGGGCGCGGTCGCGCTCGATGGCGTTCGACCACTCCGGCACCTTCCACTCCAGCTCCATCTCGGGCATCGTGGCCGTGCGCGGCAGCGCCATCTGGATGCTGTGCCCGGTCGCCTTGAGGAAGCCGAGGTCGACCAGGCCGGCCTTCGCCGTCACCCACTGGCGGGCGAACGGGCCGCCGCCGGTGTCGCAGCAGACGTGGGTGTCGGTGCGCTTGTCGTAGACGCGCGGCGACACGACCCAGCTGTACTTGTCGGCGAAGTCGCGCTTCTGGGGCTTCGGGATCGTCGTCTTGTTCCACGGGTGGTGCTTGTCCACCGGGTTGCCCAGCGGGTCGTGGGTGACGAACGTCTCCTCGTTCTGCCAGTCCTCGAAGTACGCGCTGCCGAGCAGGATGCGCAGCATCAGGTTGATCTCGACGAGGTCCGTGGTGACGAGCTCGCCGTTGATCGCGATGCCGGGCGTGATGAACCGCCGCCGGCCCCACTCGGTCATCGTCTTGTAGTCGTAGTCGACGTAGTCCGGGTCGTCGAAGCAGCCCCAGCAGACGAGGTTCGTGTCCCGGTACCCGACCTTCTCGTAGCCCGGCAGGGCCTCGTAGAAGAAGTCGTACAGGTCGTCGTGCATCGGGACCGTGCGCTTGACGTACTCGAAGTAGCGCATCAGCCGCACGTAGTAGTCCGTGAGGGTCTGGTGCGTGATGTGCGCGCTGCAGCCGCCCGGCAGGATCGTCGACGGGTGCGTGTGGCGCCCGCCGAACAGGCAGTACATCTCACGCGTGTAGCGGGCGACGTCCAGCGTCTCGAGGTAGAAGTCGCCGGTGAAGGGGTTCAGCGCCCGCATGATGTCGGCGATCGTGCGGTAGCCGTGGATGCTCGAGTGCTCGGCCTTGGTCTGCTCGGCCTTGGCCAGGACGCCCGGGTTCGTCTCCTTGACCATCTGCTCGCAGAAGTCCACGTTCGCCATGCAGTCGTTGAAGATCGCGTGGTCGAACATGTAGTCCGCGGACTCGGCGAGGTTGAACGCGTAGTCGCCCAGCTTCGGCGGCTTCACGCCGTACGCCATGTTCTGGTTGATGCACGAGCACGTGCAGTGGTTGTCGCCGCAGATGCCGCAGATGCGGCTGGTGATGAAGTGGGCGTCGCGCGGGTCGATCCCCTTCATGAAGATGTCGAAGCCGCGGAACACCATCGAGGTCGAGTAGCACTTGAGGACCTCGTGGTTCGTGAAGTCGATCTCCGTGTGGATCCCGAGGCTCCCGACGATGCGGGTGATCGGGTCCCAGGACATCTCCTTGACGATGACCTGCTGCTCCTGCGGCGTCTTGACCGTCGCCATGACTCACCTCTCCTTCGGCGGCGCCGCGGGGCCGTAGTGGCGGGGCTGGTAGCCGGACTGCAGCGTGCCGCCCTTCCGGCGCCACTCCGGCTCGGTGTCCGAGTTGCGCTTGGTCTCCCAGCGGCGGGCCCAGCGGTAGAGGGGCCCGTACACGAAGCGCGCCGGGGTCGTCGTGACCTTCGCCTTCCTCGCCTCGGCCATGAACGGCATGAACTTGTCCGGGAAGCCGGGCTCGGTGCAGGCCATGCAGATGCCGCCGACGTTCGGGCAGCCGCCGATGCCGTTGACCCAGCCGCGCAGCGGGACGTTGCACTTCACGACCGGGCCCTCGCAGCCGAGCTTGACCAGGCAGCGGTAGTCCTGCCCGTACTCCTTGGCGAACTCGCCCTGCTCGTAGAAGGCCGCCCGGTTGCAGCTCTCGTGCGCCGTGCGGTTGAAGAGCCAGCGCGGCCGCAGCGCATCGTCCAGGTCGATCGGCGCCGCGAGGCCGCCGAGCTGCAGCGCGAGGTACATGAGCGTCTCGGTCATGTTGTCCGGCTGGGCCGGGCAGCCCGGGATGCAGACGATGCGGATGCCGGCCTTCGACTTCCACTTCCAGCCGAGGTAGTCCGGCAGGCCCATCGCGCCCGTCGGGTTGTTCTTCATCGCCGGGATGCCGCCGTACGTGGCGCAGGTGCCGACCGCGACGACCGCCGCCGCCTTGGGCGCCAGGCGGTCGATCCACTCGTTGGTGGTGATGGGCTGGCCCGTCGACGGGTTGGTGCCGAACCCCGTCCAGTGGCCCTCGCCGTTGATCCTCTCGTTCGGGATCGAGCCCTCGACGACCAGCACGAACGGATCGAGCTCGCCCTTCTCGGCCGCATACCAGGGCTCCATGAACTCGGCCCCGTTCGCGTACGCCACCACCGGGTTGTGGATGACGACGCGCGGCATGCCGGGGATGACGCCCTGGATGATGTCCTCGAGCGACGGGTTCGTCGCGGACGTCATCGCCACGGAGTCGCCGTCGCACGACAGCCCCGCCGTGAGCCACAGGACGTGCGCCGTGATCGCCTCCGTCTTGGCCTGGCCGGGTACGAACTCGACCGGTGCCATCACCACTCCTTCCTTCAGCAGATCCGGGGCAGCGGATCGCCGACCAGCAGGTCCATGACGCGGCGACCGCCGAACGCGGTCTCCACGAGCACCATCCCCGCGGGATCGCCCCTGACCTCGGCGATCTCCGCAGCGGCCTCACAGCCCGGCACGCCGCGCAGGGCGGACAGCGCCGCGTCCGCGCCCTCCGGCGCGACGACGGCGACGAACGTCCCCTCGTTGGCGACGTACATGGGGTCGATCCCGAGGATCTCGCACGCGCCGGTGACGGCCGGCTGCACGGGCACCGCCGCCTCGCGCACCAGCACCGCCACGCCGGCCGTGCGCGCGACCTCGTTGAGCACCGTCGCGACGCCCCCGCGCGTCGCGTCGCGCATCGCCCGCAGCGCCGGGCCGCAGGCGTCCAGCAGCGCGTCGACCGCGGGCCACAGCGGCCGCGTGTCGGACACGACCTCGGCGTCGAGCTCGAACTCGTCGCGCGCGAGCATGACGGCCGTCCCGTGCTCGCCGATGGAGCCCGAGACGAGCACGCGGTCGCCCGGCGCGACGGACGCCACCGACAGCCGCGCACGCCCGTCCACGGCGCCGATCCCGGTCGTCGTCACGTACATCGCGTCGCACTTGCCGCGCTCGACGACCTTCGTGTCGCCGCCGACGATGCGCACGTCCGCCGCGCGCGCCGCGGCCGCGATCGCCTCGACCTCGGCGCGCAGCTCGTCGGCGCCGAGCCCCTCCTCCAGCACCAGCGAGAGGGTCAGCGCCAGCGGGCGTGCGCCCGACACCGCGAGGTCGTTGACGGTGCCGTTGACCGCGAGCTCGCCGATCGAGCCGCCGGGGAAGCGGATCGGCCGCACGACGAACGCGTCGGTCGTGATGGCGAGATCGCCGACGCGGGCGGCGTCGTCGAGCGCGTCGATGCCGAGCGCCGGGGCCAGCAGCCCCTCGACCAGCGTCAGCGTCGCCTTGCCGCCGGCGCCGTGGGCCATCGTCAGCTGCGCGTCGCGGAAGCGCGGCGGCCGGGCGCGCACGCGCTCGATGAGGTCGAGCGCCTCCTGCTCGCGCGTGTCGGCCGTCATCACACGACCGCCCGATCGCGGGCCACGCGGCCGAAGTTGTAGTACGCGGCGCAGGCGCCCTCGGACGACACCATGCAGGTGCCGATGGGGCGCTCCGGCGTGCACGCGGTGCCGAACACCTTGCACTCCCAGGGCTTGATCACGCCCTTCAGCACCTCGCCGCACTGGCACGCCTTGGGATCGGCGACCCGCACGCCCGGCACGTCGAAGCGGAGCTCGGCGTCGTGGTCGGCGTAGGCCGGCGCCAGCCGCAGCGCGCTGGACGAGATGAAGCCGAGGCCGCGCCACTCGAAGTGCGGCCGCAGCTCGAACACCTCCTGCAGCACCGCGAGCGCGCCGGGGTTGCCGTCGTAGGGCACGACGCGCCGGTACTGGTTCTCGACCTCGCCGCGGCCCTCGGCGAGCTGCCGCAGGACCATGTGCACGGACTGCAGCACGTCCAGCGGCTCGAACCCGGAGATCACGATCGGCTTGCCGTAGTCGGCCGGGATGAACTCGAACGGCCGCGCGCCGACGACGGTCGAGACGTGGCCCGGGCCGATGAAGCCGTCGAGGCGCAGGTCCGGCGACTCCAGCAGGGCCTTGCAGCGGCGGCACGATCGTGACGTGGTTGCAGAAGACCGAGAAGTTCGCCACGCCGTCGGCCTTCGCGCGCATGAGCGTGAGGCCGGTCGACGGCGCGGTGGTCTCGAACCCGACGGCGAAGAAGACGACCTCGCGATCGGGGTTCTCGCGGGCGATGCGCAGGGCGTCGAGCGGCGAGTACACCATGCGGATGTCCGCGCCCTGCGGCCTTCGCCTCGAGGAAGCTGCCGGAACCGCCGGGGACGCGCATCATGTCGCCGAAGCAGGTCAGGATCACGCCCTCGTGGCGGGCCACGGCGATGCCGTCGTCGACGCGGCCCATGGGAATCACGCAGACCGGGCAGCCGGGGCCGTGCACGAGCTCGACGTTGGCCGGCAGCAGGTCGTCGACGCCGTACTTGTAGATCGTGTGCGTGTGCCCGCCGCACACCTCCATGACCTTGTAGTGCCGGTCGGGCTCGACGGTCGCCAGGATCTGCGCCGCCAGCGCGCGGCCCGAGCTCCGCGTCGCGGTACTCGTCGACGAACCTCACGCCGCCGGCTCCAGGCGCAGCAGCGCGGTGCCGGCGTGCACGAGCAGGCTGTCGCCCGCCGCCACGGGCCAGACGAGGTCGCACAGCACCTCGCTGCGCTGGCCGTCCTCGCGCTCGCAGACGGCGATGCCGGCCGCGCCCGGCTCGACGACGCGCATGGGGACGCCCTCGTCGGAGCAGGTGATGCAGTGGGCATCGGCGTCGCAGCTCACTCGATCACGCTCGCCCTGAGGTCCTCGAGCTCCTGCTCGTACGCCTCCCCCATCCGCTGCAGCAGGCGCAGCGTGGCCAGCGCCTCCTCCTCGTCGACCTTCGACAGCGCGAAGCCGACGTGGATCAGCACCCAGTCGCCGACCTCGACGCCGCCGCTCCGGTCGAGCAATCCGACGTTGACGTTGCGCCGCACACCGGCCACGTCGACGCGGGCGAGGCGGTTGGCCTCGTCGACGATCTCCAGGACTCGCCCGGGAATGGCGAGGCACATCGTCCCTTCCCCTCCTTGCCGAAGAGGACCGCGCTGCGACACTACCCCTGATGCCGACTTTGTCAACATCGTAACTAGGTGCCACAAGGTAGACAGGTCTGTCTCGCGCGGCGACGCGTCCGCGTGCGGGGCGTCGTCCAGGGCGTGGGCTTCCGGCCGTTCGTCTACGGCCTCGCGCAGCGTCACGGCCTGACGGGCTTCGTCCTGAACGACGGCGAGGGCGTCCTGACGGAGGCCGAGGGGCCGGCAGCCGCCCTCGACGAATTTACCGCTCGCTTTGCAGGCCGAGGCTCCGCCGCTGGCCCGCGTCGACGCCGTCGAGGTCGAGCCGCTCCCCGCGCGCGGCGACCGCGCCTTCGCGATCCGCGCCAGCGCGCCCGGCGGCCGCAGCGCGCCCGTCCCGGCGGACGTCGCGACGTGCGACGACTGCCTGCGGGAGCTGTTCGACCCCGCCGACCGCCGGCACGGGTACGCGTTCATCAACTGCACCCAGTGCGGGCCGCGCTTCACGATCGTGCGCGACGTCCCGTACGACCGGCCGAACACCACCATGGCCGGCTTCCCGCTGTGCGACGACTGCCGGCGCGAGTACGAGGACCCGACGGACCGGCGCTTCCACGCCGAGCCGATCGCCTGCCCGGTCTGCGGCCCGCGGCTCTCGATGCCGATCGAGGAGGCCGCGGCCCGGCTGCGGGCGGGCGAGATCGTGGCGGTCAAGGGCCTCGGCGGCTGGCACCTGGCCTGCGACGCCGCCGACGAGGACGTGGTGGCCCGCCTGCGGGCGCGCAAGGAGCGCGAGGACAAGCCGTTCGCGGTGCTGACGGACGACCCCGGCGCGCTCGCCGTCGTGTCCGCCGACGAGCACGAGCTGCTGGCGTCCCGCGCGCGGCCGATCGTGCTCGCTGCGCCGCCGGTCGGACGCGCCGCTCGCGCCCTCCGTCGCCCCGCGGACCGATCGCGTCGGGCTGCTGCTGCCCTACACGCCGCTGCATCACCTGCTGCTGGCCGAGGCCGGCCGCCCGCTGGTGCTGACGAGCGGCAACCGCTCCGACGAGCCGATCGCGACCGGCGACGACGAGGCCCGCGAGCGCCTGGCGGGCATCGCCGACGCCTTCCTGGGCCACGACCGGCCGATCCACCGCCGCTGCGAGGACTCCGTGGTGACCGCGGCCTTCCCGGTGCGCCGGTCGCGCGGCTACGCGCCCGATGCCGTGCCGCTGCCCGTCGCGGCGCCGCCGCCCGCTCGTCGCCGTCGGGGCCGAGCTGAAGAGCACCTTCTGCGTCGTGCGCGGCGCCGAGGCCCTGCTCTCGCCACACCTCGGCGACCTCGACACCGAGCTCGCCTACCGGGCCTTCCGCGCTGATCTCGACCTCTACCTGAGGATGATGGACGTCGCGCCGCGCACGATCGCGCACGACCTGCACCCCGAGTACCTGTCGACGAAGTGGGCGCTGGAGCGCGACGCCGAGCACGTCGGCGTCCAGCACCACCACGCCCACGCGGCCGCCTGCCTGGCGGAGCACGGCGAGACCGGGGTCGCGCTCGCCGCCGTCTTCGACGGCACGGGCTACGGCGAGGACGGCACCCTCTGGGGCGGCGAGCTCCTGCGCTGCGACCTCGCCGGCTACGAGCGCCTCGCCCACCTGGAGCCGGTGCCGCTGCCCGGCGGCGAGGCGGCCATCCGCCAGCCGTGGCGCATCGCCGCCGTCCACCTCGAGCGGGCCGGCCTCGCCGTGCCCTTCCCCCGCTGGCCGCAGGTGCGCCCCGTGCTGGGCGTGAACGCGCCCCGCTCGTCGGGCATGGGCCGCCTGTTCGACGCGGTCGCCGCCGTCCTCGGCCTGCGCACGGAGGTGACGTACGAGGGCCAGGCCGCCGTCGAGCTCGAGCAGGTCGCCGGCGACCACGCCGGCCGCGCCGTACGCGTGGCCGCTTCGGCGACGGCGCGGCCCTGGTGGCGGCGGTCGTCGCGGACCTCGACGGCGGCCGCCCGCGCGCCGCGATCGCCGCCGCCTTCCACGAGACCATCGCGCGCTCGACGGCAGACGCGCTCGCTGCACTGGCCGGCGGGGAGCGGGTGGTCGCGCTGTCGGGCGGCACGTTCCAGAACCTCCGCCTGCTCGACGCGACCCGGCGCGCGCTCGAGGCGCACGGGTTCCGCGTCCTCGCCCATCGCCGCGTGCCGCCGAACGACGGCGGCATCGCGTACGGGCAGGCGGCCGTCGCGGCGGCGCGCCTGGCGGCCGGCTAGGACCCGGCCGGAACGGGCGGCGTGGCCGTCTCGGCGGTGGCGTCGGGCCGGTCCAGCGCCACCACGGCCAGGCCGGCCAGGAGCACGAGCGCACCGCCCGCGAGCGTGGCCGGCTCGACGGGCTCGTCGAGCAGGAGGCCCGCCAGCAGGACCGCGGCGACCGGCTCGAGGAACGTCAGGATGCCCGCCGCCTGGGCGGTGACGTGCCGCAGGACCGCCGCGTAGGCGAGGGTCGAGAGCCCCGTGAAGACGACGCCGAGCACGAGCACGGCGGCCCACTCGCCGGCGTCGTCCGGCAGCACCCGATCGGCCACCAGCAGGAGCGGCGCCAGCACCACGGCGCCGACCAGGCAGTCCCAGAACGCGACCGTCAGCGGCGGCACGCGGGCGTGCAGGAGGTGCTTCGAGACCACGACCAGGCCCGCGTAGGTCGCCGCCGAGCCGAGGCCCGCCGCGACGGCCGACGCCGAGAAGGCGTCGCCGCCCTGGCCGCCGGCGACGGCGACGAGGGCGATGCCGGCGGCGCCGACCGGGAGCGCGGCGAGCGCGACGCGGCTCAGGCGCTCGGGCAGGAGCAGCGGCGCCGCGACGGCGAGCAGGACCGGCGCGGTGTAGAAGGTCAGCACCGCCAGCGCGACCGAGCCGAGCTTCACGGCCTCGAAGAAGAGCAG
The DNA here is from genome assembly GCA_963767885.1 of uncultured Actinomycetota bacterium. Lineage (GTDB taxonomy): Bacteria > Actinomycetota > Thermoleophilia > Gaiellales > F1-60-MAGs149 > CAVYFW01. The sequence continues at coordinate 239,077 of CAVYFW010000018.1, read as the reverse complement.
CCAGTGGGCGGCCTGCAGGACGCCGAGCAGCACCAGCAGCGGCAGCGCGGCGCCGGGACGCAGCGACGTGCGCAACAGGAGCCCGGCGACGCCGAGCGTGACGGCGGCGATCGCCAGGCGCAGGAAGGCCAGGGCCTCCGCGCCGAGGTCGACGGCCGCGACCAGCACGGCGATGAAGCCCCACGACGCGGCGAGCCCCGACATCGCGAGCTTCCAGCGCATCGGCGCCCGATGTTAGAGGCGCCGCACCCGCCCGCCCGGATCGGCGACGCTCGCCGCGACGGCCGCCGCCGCCAGCGCGCCGACCGCGACCAGCGCCGGGCCGATCGTCGGGCGCAGCGTCGAGCAGCCGCAACGGCTCCGGCGTGAGGAGGCCAGCGCCGAGCACCACGAGCGGCGCCGCCGCACCGGCCAGCGGCGGGTAGCCGCGCCGCTCGGCGACCAGCGCGACGGCGAGGGCGGCCAGCAGCAGCACCAGCGCCTCGACGGTCAGCGCCGTGGCGGGCCGGCGGCCGCCCGAGGGCGAGCACGGCGGCCCAGGCAACGGCCCAGCCGACGAGCAGCGGAGCCAGCCGCACCACGGCCCGCACCCAGCGAGGCGACCGGCACCGCCTCGACGGTCGGCGCCGCGGGGTCGGGAACCGCGAGCGCGGCCCCGGCGGCCAGGACGACCGCGGCGAGCCGCATGCTGATCACCGGAGCGGTCTGCGCGGCGAGTGCCGCGACCGCAACGGCCGTCGCAGCTGCAGCCGCGAGCGGCCAGCGATCGGCAGGCTCCGCAGCGACGGCGCGCAGGACGCGCGTGCCGCCGCCAGTCCGACGCCCATCACGCGACCTGCAACGCGCCGAGCATCGCCGCCACCACGACGCACGCTACGACCGCGCCGACACGCCGGGGCGTCCGTCCGTCGCCGAGCAGCGCGACGCTCACTGCGAGCGCCGTCAGCGCCAGCAGGTAGAGCGCGTGCCACGGCCATCGTGCCGTCGTCGAACGTCACGCTCGCACGGGCACCACGACCGATCGCCTGCGTCGCATGGCCAGCCGATGTCCCCGCCCGGTACGCGGCGCTCGACACCGGCGGGAAGAGCCACCGCAGGGGATGCTGCGAACCCCACGCGACCAGGGTGACGCCGGCGACGAGCACCAGAACGGACACGAGCGGGCCGACGGCGAGGGTCGGCAGCACGCGCGCCAGTGCCACGCCGACCGCGCCGAAGAGGGCGACCAGCAGCGGCCCCTGCACGAGGTTGACGGCGGGTGGGACCTCGACCTGGCCGGCGTAGTTGACGTCCAGGCCGCTCCAGGCGCCGAAGCACGGTCGCCTCCACCAGGACGACGACGCCGGTCGCCAGCGCTGCGACGCCAACGGCCACCAGGATCGCCCCGGTCCGTGCCGTGGCGCGGCGCCGGGAAGCTGCCGAACAGCTCCCCGGCATCGTCGCGGCGGACGCGCAGCGCGGCGGCGTTGGCGGCGAGCAGGACGCCCAGCGAGAGCGGCCCGACGCCCGCGCCCATGAGCAACAGGTACGCGCTGCTCTCCTCGCCGCGCGTCTGCTGGATCAGCAGCGCGCTGAGCGCCAGGCCGATGAGCACGAGCGGGTGCAGCAGCAGGCGGCGCACCTCGATCCCTGCGAGCGACAGCACGACGCCTGGCCCCGACGCCGCCCGCGTCGGCGCCGGCGCGACCTCCGTGACGGCACTCACGCCGCCACCTCGGCGGCTGTGCCCGCACCCACGAGCAGCATGTAGCCGTCCTCCAGCGAGGGCTCGACGGGCTCGGCGCCGGACGGCTCGACGCCGACCACGCGGTAGCGGCCGTCGCCCATGCGCCAGGCCACGGTCGCGCCGGCCGGCCGCTCGTCGCCGAGCCAGACCCGGCCGCGCGCCAGGTCGGTGAGCTCGCGCGGGCGTGCCCGCGAACCGCACGACCGCCGCCGTGCAGCACGACCACGCGCGCGCAGAGGGCGGCGACGTCCTCGGTCTGGTGCGTCGAGACGATGACCGTGCGGTGCTCGGCCACGGCGGAGACGAGCTCCCGGAAGCGCAGCCGCTGCTCCGGGTCGAGGCCGGCGGTCGGCTCGTCGAGGACCAGCAGGTCGGGGTCGCCGAGCAGGGCCTGTGCGAGTCCGACGCGGCGCCGCATGCCGCCCGAGAGCGCGCGGATGCGGCGGTTGGCGACGTCCTGCAGGTCGACCGCCGCGAGCACCCGCCGCACCTCGTCGTGCCGCGCCCGGCGGTCCGTCAGCTCCTTCAGGATGGCGACGTAGTCGACGAACTCGAAGGCCGTGAAGTGACGGTGGAAGCCCGGCTCCTGCGGCAGGTAGCCGAGGCGGCGGCGGATCGCGACGCGCTCGTCGTCGCGCCGCGGGTCGAGCCCGAGCAGGCGCACCTCGCCGGCGTCCGGCGCGAGCACCGTGGCGAGCACGCGCAGCAGCGTCGTCTTGCCGGCGCCGTTCGGGCCGAGCAGGCCGGTGACGCCGCGCGCCGCCTGCAGCGAGACGCCGTCGAGCGCCACGGTGCCGCTGAAGCGACGGCGGACGTCCGCGAGGTCGACCGTGGGCATGGCGAGCGCTCCGTCCGTGCGGTCGAGTGTAGTCAGCATCGCCGCGACCTCACGCAGACCGCGCGTCGTCCCACGGCCCGCGCTGCAGCAGCCAGCCGTGCGGCCCCTGGACGGCGCGGAACCAGAACACGTCCGCCGACGGGAGGTCGTAGCGCACGACCGCGAAGCCGTCGCCCGCGGTGGTGACGGTCGGGCTGCCGACGGCCATCTCGGCCATCCACTCCTGGCGCCCGGCCTCCTCGACCACGTCCTCGCAGGTGCGGCCGGGCGTCGACGCCATGGCCTCGGCGCGCGCCTCCTCCGTGAGCAGGCCGCAGGTGGCCGGGTCGCCGGCGACCATGCCGTCGACGAACGCCAGGACCGCGCGCTCCGGGCTGGCCGGCCCGGCGGGGGCGCCCGAGCTCTGGGCGACGAGGGCGCCGCCCGCTGCGGCGGCGACGGCGACGGCGCTGGCGATGGCGATGAGGACGGGACGCTTGGGCATGGTGTGCTCCTGCGGTCGGTTTGGGTCGATCGGCAGGACTGTCGTGTCGAGGGCGCTCTACGGTTCACGGATGGCCCCCGCAGATCAGCCGTGAACCGTCCGGGCGCCTCCGTGCGACAGGAGGACGTGCCCAGCTCCGACGAGGCCCTGCTCGCCGCGGTGGCCGGCGGCGATCGCGCCGCCTTCCGCGCGCTCTACGACCGGCATGCGCCGTGGCTGACGCTGCGGCTCGCACGCCGGGCGAGCGACCGCGACCTCGTCGACGAGACGGTGCAGGACACCTTCGTCGCGGTCTGGCGGACGGCCGCGCGCTACCACGGTGGCGGCGAGGTCGCGGCCTGGATCTGGGGCATCGGCGTGCGGCGGCTGATCGACAACGTGCGGCGCCGCCCGCGCGCCGCGAACGAGTTCGCCGCCGAGGACGTGCGGGACGTGACGCCGTCGGCGGAGGAGCAGGTGCTGCTCGGCGTCGAGCACGGCGACCTCGGCGGCGCGCTCGAGCGGCTCTCGCCGGAGCTGCGCGCCGTCGTGCGGGCGACCGTGCTGGACGGGCTGACGACCGAGGAGGCCGGACGCCTGCTGGGCATCCCGGCCGGCACCGTGAAGACGCGGATGATGCGGGCGCGCGCGCGCCTGCGGGAGGAGCTGGCATGACCTGGCACGCCCCGCCGGAGCTGCTCCGGTCGTACGCCGACGCCACGGCGGACGAGATCGCGGCCGACTCGCTCGAGGCGCACCTCGTCGGCTGCGCCGACTGCCGGGCGGCGCTGGCCGCGGTCGCCGACGTGCCGCGGCACGAGCGCGTGTGGGCGGAGATCGCCGACGCCGTGGACCAGCCGGCTCCCTCGCTGGCCGAGCGGGTGCTGCGGCGGCTCGGTGTCGGCGAGGCGACGGCGCGCGTCGTCGCCACGACGCCCGCGCTCGGCGTGCCGTGGCTGCTCGCGGTCGCCGCGACGCTGCTCGTCGCCGCGCTCGTCGCCCAGAGCGACCCGCGGGGCGAGCTCCTGTTCCTGGCCCTCGCCCCGCTCGCGCCGGTCGCCGGCGTCGCGATCACCTTCGGCCCGGGGGCCGACCCGTCGTTCGAGCTGACCGTGGCCTCGCCGTACTCGACCGTGCGGCTCCTGCTGCTGCGGGCGACGGCCGTGCTGGCGACCACGCTGGTGCCGGCCGCCCTGGCCGCGCTCGTGCTCCCGGGCCTCGGCTGGCCGCTGGTGAGCTGGCTCGTGCCGGCGCTCGCGCTGACCCTGCTGGCGCTCGCCGTCGGCGCCTGGGTGCGGCCGCTCGTGGCCAGCGTCGTGGTGACCGCCGGCTGGCTCGCGCTCGTGGGGGCGCTGGCCCTGGCCGAGGACGACCGCCTGGCCGCCTTCCGCGCGCCGGCCCAGGTCGGCCTGCTGCTCGTCGCCGCCGCCGCGGCCGCGGTGCTCGCCTGGCGGGCACGGCTGGACGGCCTCGAGCATCGTGCGTGAGCCCGAATCGTTCCCACACGGGGTGTCGAAGCGGTGAAGTTCCCAATTTGCGGGGTTCGCTTGCGCGAGGCCCTTGCATGCGCCCGCGGCAACCGCGTACGTTTCCTCTCGCACCGAGCACGGGGCAGCGATAGCTACCAACCAGGGTGCTGAAGCCTTCGGGCAACGGTACGCTAGTCGGGAGCAGTCGCGGCAACCGACTCGGTGCGCTGCTTTTTGCCGTGGTCCGGATCGGGCAGCTCGTGGCCCCGCGACGCGAAAGTGTCCAATTTGCGGGGTTTGTCGCGGGAGGACACTTGCACTCGGACGAGGCGGGGCCCTACCTTCCGTCCTGCACCGAGTACGGGGCAGCGATCGCAGCCAACCAGGGTGCTGGAGTCTTCGGACAAAGGTACGCTAGCTGGCAGCAGTCGCAGCAACCGGCTCGGTGCTCTTCGTTTTGCGCCAACGCGCTCGAGCGTCGTGGTGGACGCCGGGTGAAGGGTCAGGCGCAAATTGCGGCATTTGTTGCCGCGAGACCCCTTGCATCGGACACCATCGTGCACGTACTGTCCCTCTTGCACCGAGCACGGAGCCGAAAGGGCCACCAGGCCAGGGTGCTGAAGCCTTCGGGCGACGGTACGCTAGCCGGGAGCACTCGAGGCAACCGGCTCGGTGCGCTTCGTTTTCCGGCGCAAGGTCGTGGCGCCGTCCGAGCCGGTTCGTAGGCTGCCGGGGTGGGCACCGATGAGCCGCCCGTCTACCGCTGCTTCCGGGGCGACCGACCGCCGCGCTTCGCGAGTCCGGCCGAGCGGACCTGCGCGCGGCTGTTCGAGTTCTACGGCCTGGCCTGGGAGTACGAGCCGCGGACGTTCCCGCTGCGCTGGGACGACGAGGGCCGCGTGATCGAGGCCGTGACGCCGGACTTCTACCTCGTCGACCTCGACCTGTACCTGGAGATCACGACCATGCGCCAGGCCCACGTCACGCGCAAGGCCCGCAAGCTGCGCGAGCTCGCCGAGCGCTACCCCGGCGTGCGGGTGAAGCTCTTCGTGCGCCGCGACATCGAGCGCCTCGCGCACCGCCACGGCATCGCCGACGAGGTCGCCGCGTGACGCCTGGCGGGACGGGCGCCGTCGGCCTGGCGCCGGCGCTGCTCGACGCGGCCGCCATCGCCGAACGGGTGCGGGACGAGTGCGAGGCGCTCGCGCACGACCACCCCGACGGCGACCTCGTCCTGCTCGCGCTGCTCCCGACGGGCGGGGCCTTCGCGGCCTCCCTGTCGCGCGGCCTGGCCGTCCGCCACGACCTCGACGCCATCGCGATCTCGCCGTTCGACGCCGCCGCCAGCGCCCCGGCGCGGGTCACCCGTGCGCCGGCGGTCGAGATCGCGGGCCGTCCGGTCGTCGTCGTCGATGCCGTCGCCGACACGGGCCTGACCCTGCACTTCGCGCTGCGCGAGCTCGCGGCCGCGGCGCCGGCGTCGCTCGAGGCGTGCGTGCTCGTCGACCGCCGCGCGCGGCGCCTCGTGCCCGACCTGCCGCTGCGGCGCGGCGCGGTCGACGTCGGCGACGGCGTGCTGGCCGGCTTCGGCCTCGGGCCGGACGACGCCGCGCGGGCGCTGCCCGACGTGCACCGCATCGGCTGACGCGGACGCCTCAGCGGCGCAGCGTGTAGCGCTCCACCACCGCCTCGTCGACCTCGCAGCCCAGGCCGGGCCGGTCCGGGCACGAGCACCTCTCCGTCCACGAGGTCGAAGGGCTCCGCCACGAGCTCGTGCTGGAGCGGCGAGGGATGCGGCTTGAGCTCGAACGTCGGCGCGGTCGGGCAGGTCGCCAGGACGTGCAGCGCGGCGGCCGTGTTGAGCGCGCTCGACCACGAGTGCGGCACGACCTGCACGCCGCGGCCGGCTGCGTCGTCCGCCGCGATCTTCATGCCCGTGATGCCCTCGGCGCGACCCGGGTCGATCAGCACGATGTCGACCGGCGCCACGTCGAGGCGCAGGCGGTAGCCCTCCGGCGTCCACTCGCGCTCGCCGGTCGCGAGCGGCATCGGGGCGGCCGCGCGCAGGCGCCGCCAGCCCTCGTAGTCCTCGTGCGGCAGCACGTCCTCGAACCACATCAGGTCGTAGGGCTCGAGGCGGCGTGCCAGCGCGATCGCCTGGGTCGCGTTCAGCCGCACGCGGCCGCTGACGTCGGCCGCGATGCCGAAGTCCGGCCCGACCGCCTCGCGCACCGCGGCCACGCACGCCTCGTCGCGGCGCGGGTCGGCGCCGAACTGCGCGTCGGGGCTCCGCCCCCAGCCGCCCTTGGCAGCCGTGAAGCCGCTCGCCTGGTAGCCCACGAACTCCGCCGCCGTCCAGTCCAGGTCGCCCGGGTCCCAGATGATCGAGGCGCAGGCGCGGAAGCGGTCGCGCACCGCGCCGCCCAGCAGGCGGTGCACGGGCACGCCCGCGAGCTTGCCGGCGAGGTCCCACAGCGCCGCGTCGATGGCGCTGATCGCGAAGCTCGCCGTGCCGCCGCGCCCGTACCAGAACGTGTGGTCGCGCATCCGCTCCCAGAGGCGCCGGACGTCGCGCGCGTCCTCGCCGAGCAGCAGCGGCGCGAGGCCCTCCTCGGCGACGGTGGCGACCGCGAGCGCCGAGTCCGGCCACTGCGAGATGCACTCGCCCCAGCCGACCGCCCCGTCCTCCGTGTCGATGCGGACGAGGGTCACGCAGCGGAGACGGTCGCGGTCGTTCGGCTCCGGGTACTGCAGGGGGTAGGCACGGAGCCGCGCGATCGCGCTCATGCCGTGGCCTCGCTTCGCTCGATGACGCCACGGCAATCGCCACCGCGTACACAGTCGCCTCGCAACGTTGACACTCATGGCTCGCCTCCTTCGTCGAGGTTCGGGCCGCCCTGGCGGCGCCTGCAGGATCTCGATCGAGATGCCGTCCGGGTCGCGCAGGTAGCACGCCCAGCCGCCCTGGTACGGCCCCCAGGGGATCTGCGTCGGCTCGGGATCGCGGAACGTCGCGAAGCCCCGCAGACGCTCGAAGTCCGCGTGGATGTCCTCGGTGACCAGGCAGAGGTGCCCGTTGCCGACGTTGAACGTCTCCATGTCGACGACGCCCGGGCCCGGCACCACGTACTCCAGGAGCTCCAACACCGTGCCGCCCGGCAGCCGCCAGAACGCGCAGTCGAGCACCACCTCGGGGTAGCCGAGGATGCGCGCCACGTACTCCTGCTCCCATGTCTTGCGCAGCACCGGCGGCTCGCCGAGGAGCTCGCTGTACCACGCCGTCGAGCGCTCGATGTCGGACACGGCGAAGCCCACGTGGTCGAGCCCGCTGTACATCACAGCGACCACACCTCCGTCAGGCGCTCCATGCGCGCGCTCATGCCAGCCGGAACACCCGGTTCGCGGTGCCGGAGAAGAGGGCGGCCTGCTGCGCCTCGGGGAGGCCCGAGATCAGCTCGGCGTACGCGTCCAGCACGTCCCCGTACGACGAGTACAGCCGGTCGACCGGCCAGTTGGTGCCGAAGAACGCGCGCTCCGGGCCCCACAGCTCCAGGCAGGTCTCGACCCACGGCCGCAGCGACTCGACCGTCCAGGCGTGGTCGCACATGCCGAGCCCGGAGATCTTGACCACCGTCGACGGTGCAGCCGCGAGGGCCCGCATCCCGTCGCGCCACGCGTGGAAGTACGCGTCGTCGCGGCGGCGCGGGTAGCCCGCGTGGTCGACGCAGAGCGTCACGCCCTCGACGCTCCGCGCGACCTCCGCCGCGCGCGCCATCTGCTCGAGCAGCGGGTCGTCGCACCACACGAGGTCGCGGCCCTGCAGCGCCCGCAGGCCCGCGAGCCACGCCTCGTCCCACAGGTACTCGTCGTAGCGCAGGTCGCGGATGCCGCGCAGGTTGGGGTACGCCGCGTGGCGGTCGAGCAGGCCGGCGACGTCCGGCGACGCCAGGTCGGCGTACGCGACGATGCCGTGCGGCACGCCGAGGCGATCGGCGAACGCCTGCAGCCAGCGCGTCTCCGCGACCGGGTCGTCCGTGCCGATCGCCGCCTGCACGTGCACGACCCGGTCGACGTTCGCGAAGCGCGTCTCGGCCACGAAGTCGTCCGCGTGGTAGCGCTCCGCCTTGATGGCGCCGAACGGCCCCAGGTCGTCGGGCGAGTCGGACGGGTCCTCCGGCCGCAGCCACGCGTAGGTCAGCGACGGCTCCCGGAGGTCGTGGAAGTGGACGTGCGTGTCGGTGAAGGGCAGCCGCGCCAACGTCACGCCCCGGGCATGAAGCCGAGGTGCGCCCCGCCGTCGACGTCGAGCGCGACGCCGGTCAGGAACGACGCCTCCTCGGACAGGAAGAACATGACCGCGTCGGCGACGTCGGCCTCCGACGCGTTGCGCCCCAGCGGGTTCGAACGCGCCGTCGAGGCCACGATCTCGTCCGGCGTCTTGCCGGCCGTGCGCACCTTCCAGTCCAGCACCTCCTGGCCCATCGACGTCGTCGGGCAGCCGACCGGGCAGACGCAGTTGACGGTCACGCCGTCGGGCGCGAGCTCGACGGCCAGCGACTCGACGAGCCCGACGAGCCCGAACTTCGACGCCGTGTAGGCCTGGATCCACGCGAAGCCGCGCTTGCCGGCGTCCGAGGCGATCGCCACCATGCGCCCGCGACCGCTCGCCCGCAGGGCCGGCGCCACGGCCTGCGAGACGAGGAACGCGCCGCGCAGGTTGACGTCCATCGTCAGGTCCCAGTCGTCCTCGGTCACGTCCTCGAGCGGCTTGATGTGGATGACGCCGGCCGAGTGCACGACGGTGTCGAGCCCGCCGAGCGCCTCCGTCGCCGCCGCGACCGCGGCGCGCACCGTGCCACCGTCGCGGACGTCGGCGCCGCAGGGATGAGCGCCGAGCTCGGCGGCCGCCGCGTCGAGGCGCGCTCCCGGCAGGTCGAGCAGCGCGACCTCCGCGCCGGCCGCGCGCAGCCGCTCGGCGATGGCGCGCCCGAAGCCCGCGGCGCCGCCGGTCACGAGCGCCCTCCGTCCCTGTGCGATCGCCATCCCGCTCCTTTCAACCGCTTGGATCCCGAGACGCGCGGTGCATACACTAGCCGCTGCAAACCTTTGCGGGAAGGTTTTCTGGCAAGGAGGCAGCAGGTCGTGAAGCGCGTCGCGCGCGCCGCCCGTGAACGCGCGGTGACGTAGCCTTCCGCGATGCGCCGCTGGCAGGTCGCCGCGATCGTGGTCGTTCTGCTGGGCACCCTCGGCGGCGCGTCGCCGGCCGCGGCGGACCTCGCGCAGGAGGAACAGCTCGGCGCAGCGCTTCGCGCCCGTCGTGCGGCTGGTCGAGCAGCCGGAGGAGTGCGGGCCGGGCGAGCCGTACGACCCGATCGACGTCGACGACCTGTTCGCGGAGCCCACCGTCGCGCTGCGGGGGCCCTGGGGCGGCGGCGACCTCGTCCGCATCGCGCCCGCCGCGACCGACCTGGCGCCCGGCCTCTACGAGTACCACCTGGACTTCCCGGGCCACGCGCTCTCGCCCGGCTGCGACTACGAGAAGTGGGGGCGCCGCATCTCGGCCGGCCGCGAGCCGACGGTGTACGCGCACGTCGTCACCGACCCCGACCACCCCGGCCAGCTCGCGCTCCAGTACTGGATGTTCTACGTCTTCAACGACTGGAACAACCTGCACGAGGGCGACTGGGAGATGATCCAGCTCATCTTCGACGTCGACACCGTCGGGGAGGCCCTGACGGCGCTGCCGCGCGAGGTCGGCTACAGCCAGCACGAGGGGGCGGAGCGCTCGGACTGGGACGGAGGCAGCCTCGAGCTCGTCGACGGCACCCACCCCGTCGTCTACCCGGCCGCCGGCTCGCACGCGAACTTCTTCCAGTCGGCGCTGCACCTCGGCGCGTCCGGCCAGCAGGGCGTCGGCTGCGATGACACGACGGGGCCGAGCCGGGAGCTGCGGCCCGACGTCCAGACGATCCCGAGCGACCCGGCGGCAGCGCAGGCGGCGTTCCCGTGGATCGCCTACGAGGGGCGCTGGGGCGAGCTCCAGCCGGCGTTCTACAACGGGCCGACCGGGCCGAACCTGAAGACGCAGTGGACGCAGCCGATCGTCTGGACCGACGGCTGGCGCGACTTCAGCTACGCGGTGCCGGCGGGCGGGGCGCTCGGCACGGACGCGACGGACTTCTTCTGCTCCGCCATCGAGAAGGGCTCCCGCGCCCTCGGCCGCGCGATCGACGACCCGGGCTGGGCGCTCGTCGTCCTGGGCGTCCTGATCGCGATCGTCGTCTGGCTGCTGACCCGCGCGCGGTGGCGGCCGAGCGCGCCGCTGCGGGTCGCCCGCCGCCGCAGCTGGGGTCAGGTGGTCAGCGCCACGTGGCGCGCCTACGGGCGGCTGGCCGGTGCTCTTCGTCGGCATCGGCACGGTCATGATCCCGCTCTCGCTGCTGATCACGGTGCTGCAGGCGCTGCTCCTGCACGTCTCGAGCGTCGTCGGCATCGACTCGGAGGCCGAGAGCAAGGGCTTCCTGGTGCTGATCGTCGCGGCCATCGCGACGACCCTGACGCTGCTCGCGCTCGGGCTGGTGCAGGCCGCCACGGCGCAGGCGATGCTCGCGCTCGAGGAGGACCGCCGCATCGGGCCGGTCGCGGCGTACCGTCTCGCCCTCCGCCACCTGCGGCCGCTCGTCGGGGCGCTGCTCCTGGCGGTGCTGGTGGTGCTGGTGCTGATCGGGACGCTCGTGCTGATCCCGATCGCGATCTGGCTGACCGTGCGCTGGGCGCTGATCGTGCCGGTGATCGAGCTCGAGGGCGCGACGGCGCTCGGCGCGCTCCACCGCAGCGGTCGGCTGGTGCGGCTGGGCTGGGTCAAGGTGGCGTCGCTGATCGTCGCGGGCGCGGCCGCAGCGCTCGTGCTGGGGCCGGCGATCGGGTTCGTGCTGATCGTCTTCACCGACACGCCGCTCTGGCTGGTCAACGTGGTCGGGGGCCTGGTCTACGCCCTCGCGCTGCCGCTGGTGGCGATCACGACCATGTACGTCTACACCGACGCGCGATCGCGCGAGGTGCTGGAGGACCGGGCCGGCGACGCGGTGCTGCCGTCCGAGATCGTCATCGGCGGCCCCGCCGTCGACGGCGGGCGCTAGCGTCCCGGCTCATGGCCGACTGGACGAGCACCGAGGACGTCCGCCGCCTGCCGGCGGTGGGCGAGGCAGCCGATCCCGCGTACTGGCGCGACTACGGCGTGGGCGACGACTACGTGGAGCGCTGGCACAACGTGGGCAGCGCGCTGGGCGTGACGGCGCTCGGCCTGAACGCGTGCACGGGCGATCCCGGCGACGTGCTGATGGTCGAGCACGAGGAGGTGTCGTTCGGCGGCCAGGAGGAGGTCTACCTCGTGCTGGCGGGCCGCGCGCGCTTCACGCTCGACGGCGAGGACGTCGAGCTCGGGCCCGGCGGCGCGGTGCGCTGCGCGGCGCGGGTGCAGCGCGTCGCCGTGGCGCTGGAGCCGGCGACGACCGTCGTCGCGGTCGGGTCCTTCCCCGATCGGGCCTACGGCGCCGACGGCTGACCGCTCAGCGGCGCGCGCCGGCCGCTCGTCGGCCGGGCCAGCAGGGCCGGAGCACGTGCATACGCTCGGGCCATGGAGTACCTGGTGCTGGGCGTCATCCCGTTCCTGCTCGGTCTCGCCGTCGCGCTCGCGCTGCGCCATCACCTGCGGGTCCTGGCGCTGGTCGTGGTCTGCGCGGTGGTGCCGTACGTGCTCTACGCGCGCGTCGACCTCGCCCGCGAAGGCGAGTACGCCGGCCTCGGGGCGGTCATCCTCGGCATCATCGTCGCCTGCTGGCTGATCGGGATGGCCGCGGGGGCGCTGGCGCCGCGGATCGCGCGGCGGATGCGCCTCTCCTAGTCAATCGCCCAGCGCGGCCTCGTCGGCGACCACGGTCAGCCCGGCCGCCCGGCGCGCCAGCGACGCGGGGACGTCGGCCGTCTCCGGCCCCTCGAGCGCCTGCCGCAGGATCTCCCGCTTGTGCGCGCCGCGGACGACGAGGGCGACCTCGCGCGCGGCGAGGATCGGCGCCATGCCGACGGTCACGGCGGTCCGCGGCACCTGGTCCTCCCCGCCCCAGTACACGGCGTTGCTGACGATGCTGGCCGGGGCGAGCGGCACCTCACGGGTCGGCGCGTCGGCCGGCGAGGGCGGCTCGTTGAAGCCGAGGTGGCCGTTCGGGCCGACGCCGAGCAGCGCCAGGTCGAGCCCGCCGAGGCCGGCGATCGCCGCGTCCATCGCCCGGCACGAGGCCGCGACGTCCTCCGGCTCGGCGACGTGGAAGCGGGTCACGCGCTCGGCGGGAATGCCGAGCGGCGTCAGGAACTCCCGCTCCAGCCAGCCGTACAGCGAGCGGCGGTCGTCGTCCGGCACGCCGACGTACTCGTCGAGCTGCACCACCCGCACCGCCGACAGGTCGACGGCGCCCTCCGCGGCGCGGCGGGCCAGCACGCGGAAGCCGCCGATCGGCGTGTTGCCCGTCGCCAGCAGCAGGACGGCGTGGGGCCGCTCGGCGACGGCGCTCGTCAACACGTCGGCGACGGCCTCGTCGAACCCCTCGGCGGTGGTGCGGAGCAGGCGCACGGCGGGCGCGATCATACCCCCGCGCTGCCGCACTGGTTCACTGGCGGCTCGCATCTGGCCCGTATCTGGTCCAGTCGGCCCGCGAGCCCTAGACCCGCGCGACCAGGTAGACGGCGAGCACCGCGAGCGCGGCGTCGGCGGCGAACCAGCGCCAGCGGCGGTCGAGGAAGTCCAGCGCCAGCGAGCCGCCGCCGACGATGAAGGCGACCAGCGCGGTGGGGCTGGTCACGATGTACGACTCGGGCTCCTCGAGCACGAGTCGCGCGCCGATCGCCACGGCCAGGAGCCCGATCACGAGGCCGTGCAGGACGCGCATCAGGCGACGGTGCGGTCGAGCACGCGGCCGCGCTCGTCGACGAACGTGTACGCGACGGTCCCGTCGACCGCCACGTCGACGACCAGCGCGCCGAGGTCGATCAGGCTGATGTCCGCGTCGGCCGACTCGGGCGTGAACTCCAGGTCGCCCGGCCCGCGGCCGCCGGTGCCGACCGTGAACGTCCGCACGCCCTCGACCGTGCGCCGCTCGTAGCGGTGCAGGTGGCCGGCGAAGACCGCCGTCACCCCGCCGTCCGCGCAGCACCGGCAGGATCGGATCGCCGGGCTGCAGCGGCACGTGCACGACGACGAAGCGCAGCGCGGGCCCGTCCTCGGCGAGCGCCTGGCGGGTCAGCTCCAGGCCCTGCGGGTCGGAGCGCTCGCCGAGCACGACGACCTGCAGCGGCCCGTGGCGGAAGACGTAGCGTCCGCCGTCGGGCAGGTCGAACGCCCGGCTGAGCGCGCCCGGCCCGGGCGGGAACCCGTCGTGGTCGCCGAGGCCGACGTAGAGGGGCCCGTTGCGCATGAGCTCTCCCAGCGGGCGGAAGACGTTGCGGTCGAGCAGCGGACCGGCCGCGCTGAGGTACGAGTTGTCGCCCGCCGTGACCGTGAACTCCGGGCGCTGGCCCGCCAGCACGTGCGCGACCGCCCACTCGTGCTCGTCGCCGGAGCCGTAGTCCGCCAGCACCGCGAAGCGCACCGGCCGGGTGAGGGTCTCCGGCGGCGTGACGAAGCTGCCGCCCGCACCCGCGACGCCGTCGACGCTGGCCGTCCAGCTGTAGCGCGTGTCCGGCTGCAGGCCGCCGAGCAGCCCGTCCGTCGCGACCAGCTCGTGGCCATCGGGCGCGAGCGCGACGATCTGGACGTCGCCGCCGCCGCGCACCCGCCAGCGCAGCTGCGCCTCGCCGGTCGTCACGCGCGTCAGGTACGGGCCGCGCCGGAACGCGCCGTCGCCCGGCCCGAGCAGGTACGCCACCCAGTACCACACCGTCAGCACGACGGCCACGACGGACAGCGCGACCAGCATCCCGAGCGCACCGATCAGCAGGCGCGAGCGGCGCAGCTTGCGCTCCAGCAGCGCGGCGCGGGTCTCCTCGGGCTCGGGCGCCTCGATCTCGGACTCGCCCGCCGTCGCCTCGCGCTCGGCCGGACGTTCCGGGTCGGGCACGGTCACGAGGCTACGGCACCGGCCTGAGCGTCGTCTGAGAGTCGCCGGCAGGCCTCGACGAACGCCCGCACCGTCGCCCGCTCGTCGTCCGCCCGCCAGGCGACCACGAGCCGGCACGGCCCGATCCCGGTCACGGGCCGCGCGACGATGCCGGGGCGGTCGTAGAGGTCGGCGTTGCCGGACGCGAGCAGCACCACGGCCCGCTCCGTGAGCAGCGCCTCGAACGTCTCGTCGGCGCTCGCCACCTCGGCCGCGATGCGCACCGGCCGCCCGCCGCGGTCCTCCACGGCCAGCCAGAAGTCCCGCGCCACGCCGGCGGCCGCCGGCAGGGCCAGGAACGGCTCGTCCAGCAGCTCGGCGAAGTCGACCGACGCGCGGGCCGCCAGCGCGTGCTCCGCGGACATCGCCACCCAGCGCGGCTCGGTCGCGACGACGTGGTGGGCGAAGGCGCGCGCGTCGGGCAGCGGCAGCCAGACGACCGCCACGTCGCTCGTGCCGTCGGCGAGCCCGCCGGTCGGGTCCTGCCAGTCGGCGTGCCGCAGCTGCAGCTGCCAGGCGGGGTGCGCCTCGGCGAACGCGGCCTGCACCGCCGGGAGCAGGCCGCGACCGACGCGCGTGAGGAAGCCGACCCGCAGGACCGCCGCCGCGGTCGCGGCGCGCTCGGCGACCGCGAGCTCCGCCTCGCGCCACGTCTCGAGCAGCTCCTGGGCCAGCGGCAGGAGCGCCGCCCCCGCCTCGGTCAGCCGCACGGCGCGGCGGTCCCGCTCGAACAGGGCAACGCCGAGCTGCCCCTCGAGCGCCCGGATCTGCTTGCTCAGCGCGGGCTGGGAGACGTACAGCCGCTGCGCCGCGCGCGTGAAGTGCAACTCCTCGGCGACCGCGACGAAATAGCGAAGCTCGCGCAGATGGATGTCCATGGCACCAATGCGGAGGGTAGACTTGACGCGCGGCGACCGTCGAGCCGGGAGGCGCAGCATGGGGTTAATTCACGTAGGCATGGTCCGCCGCGGGGTGATCGCGGGCCTCATCGCGCTCGCCGCGCTCGCGGCGACGATGGCCCGTCCCGGGAGCGCGGACGCCCTGGTGGTCGGCTTCCTCGACCCCTCGTACCAGACGCAGGACAACACCGCCTTCTGGGACGACATGACGGCGCTGCGCGGGAAGATCGTCCGCTACGACGTCTACTGGAACGAGATCGCGCCGACGCGCCCGAGCAAGCCGCGCGACCCGAGCTCGCCGGAGTACAAGTGGGAGAACCTCGACCGCCTGGTCACCGATAGCGCCGCCCACGGCGCCGACATCGTGCTGACGCTCTGGCGCACCCCTCGCTGGGCGCGCGCCGACGGCGGCCGTGGCGGCAAGCCGAACCTTTACTCGTGGGCCCCGCGCATCGCCGACTGGCGCGCGTTCGTGTACGCCGCGGCGGTCCGCTACTCCGGCACGTTCGATCCCGATGGCCCCGAGGGGTACGGCACCCCGCTGCCGCTGGTGCGCCACTGGGAGATGTGGAACGAGCCGAACTACATCGGCGCGCTGCGGCCCCAGCGGAAGGCCGGCACGCCGATCTCGCCGACGACGTACACCGGCATCCTGAACACGGGCTACGCCGAGATCGGGCGCGTCGAGCGCGAGCGCAAGATCAAGCTGGACGTGCTGGGCGGCGCCATGAACCGCGGCTTCGGCGGCGACGGCAGCATCTCGCCGCTGATCTTCATGCGCGGGATGAAGAAGGCGAAGGCGACGTTCGACATCGCGAGCCTGCATCCGTACCCGGTCACCGGGCGCGTCGGCTTCACCGACGGCACGCGGTCGCCGAACATCACGCTGTCCAACATCGGCGACTACCTGAAGGAGCTCGACAGGCTCTGGCCGACCAAGCGCTACCGCGTGTGGCTCACGGAGTACGGCCAGCAGTCGAAGCCCGACCGCTACGGGTCGACGCTGACGGGGCAGGCGAACTTCGTCCGCAACGTCATGGCGAAGCTCAAGAAGACGCCGCGCATCTCGGTGCTGGTCTGGTTCCTGATCCGCGACGAGGCCGTCGAGGCGCGCGGCCGCTCGGACCAGTGGCAGTCGGGCCTGCGCACCGTCACCGGCGCGAAGAAGCCGTCGTACTCGGCCTGGCAGGCCACGGCACCGCGCCGCCTGCTGCCCTAGGAACGCGGCAGGGGTCGCTGCGGCATCCGCCCGGCGACCCCTGCTCCAATACGGGGCGATGACGGCGCTCGAGAACCTTCGCGTTGCAGTGATCGGCTCCGGCCCGGCGGGCTTCTACGCCGCGGGCGACCTCCTCAAGCGCGGGGCCGAGGTCGACCTCTTCGAGCGCCTGCCGACGCCGTGGGGCCTCGTGCGCCAGGGCGTGGCGCCCGACCACCCGAAGATCAAGGCCGTCTCGCGCGTGTTCGAGAAGATCGCGGCGCAGCCGGGCTTCCGCTTCTTCGGCAACGTCGAGATCGGCCGCGACCTCTCCGCCGACGACCTGCGCCGCCACTACCACGCGATCGTGTGGAGCGTCGGCGCGCAGATCGACCGCCGCATGGGCATCGAGGGCGAGGACCTGCCGGGCTCGCTGTCGGCCACCGCCTTCGTCGCCTGGTACAACGGCCACCCGGACTACTGCGACCTCCACATCGACCTCGACGTCGAGCGCGTGGTGGTCGTGGGCAACGGCAACGTCGCGCTCGACTGCGCGCGCATGCTGGCGCTGACGCGCGAGGAGCTCGTGGTCACGGACACGGCGGACGTCGCCATCGACGCCATCGCCGACTCGCCGATCCGCGAGATCGTCGTGCTCGGCCGCCGCGGGCCGGTGCAGGCCGCCTTCACGACGCCGGAGCTGCAGGAGCTGGGCGAGCTGGCGGACGCCGACGTGTGGGTCGACCCGGCCGACATGGAGCTCGACCCCGCGAGCGAGGCCGCGCTGGCCGGCGAGGGCATGGCGCTGCCCCGGCGCAACGTCGACGTCCTGCGCACGTACGCCGGGCGCGAGCGGACGGGCAAGCCGCGGCTCGTGAACCTCCGCTTCCTCGCGTCGCCGGTCGAGCTGCGCGGCGACGGGCGCGTCGAGGAGGTCGTGATCGTGCGCAACCGGCTGGAGGCGGGCGAGGACGGCAGCCTGCGCGCCGTGCCGACGGGCGAGACCGAGGTGCTGCCGGCGGGCCTCGTGCTGCGCAGCGTGGGCTACCGCGGCACGCCGCTCGAGGGCGTCCCGTTCGACGAGCGACGGCACCTGATCCCGAACGAGGCCGGCCGCGTGCTCGACGCCGACGGCGACGTGCTGCCCGGCGAGTACTGCGCGGGCTGGATCAAGCGCGGGCCGAGCGGCGTCATCGGCACGAACAAGAAGGACGCCACGGAGTCGATCGAGCTCCTGGTGGAGGACGCCGAGGCAGGCCGCCTGCGCGCGCCCGAGGAGCCGTCCCCGGAGGCGATCGAGCGGCTGGTGTGGGAGCGCGCCGACCACGTCGTGGAGTACAGCGGCTGGGAGGCGATCGACGAGCACGAGCGCGGCAGCGGGGAGCCGCACGGCCGGCCGCGCGTGAAGCTCACGCGCTGGGAGCACCTGCTCGACCGCGCGCGCTCGGCCTCGAGCACGCGGTGAGCTGGCAGGGGGACCTGGCCGAGGCGCTGGCGGGCGCCGGGGTCGAGGCCGCCGCCTGGGTGCCGGACAAGCGGCTCGACCCGATCGCACGGGCGCTGACGGGATGCGGGGTGCCGCTGCGGACGCTGACGCGCGAGGAGGAGTGCATCGCCTGGGCGTCCGGCTACCGCGCCGTCGGCGGCTCGCCGGCCGTGCTGTTCCAGAGCTCGGGCCTCGGCAACGCCCTCAACGCGCTCGGCTCGCTGGCGATCCCGTACGGCTACGGCTTCCCGCTGGTGCTCTCGATGCGCGGCTCCCTCGGCGAGCGCAACCCGGCGCAGCTGCCGCTGGGGCGCGCGACGCCGGCGCTCCTGCGCGCGCTGGGCCTGGAGCCCTTCTCGCTGCGCCGGCCGGAGGACGCGGGCGTCGTCGCGCGCGGTGCGGTCGACGTCGCCGACGGTGCGCGGCGCGTCGCGCCGATCATCCTCGAGGCGGAGCTCGACCTGCGGTGAACGCCACGTCCGCGACCCGCGCGCTGCTCGACGCCTGCCCGGACGCCCTCGTGGTCGCCGCCCTGGGCACGGCCGTCTCGGCGCTGCGCGAGGCCAGCGACGACGGCCCGCACCTCTACATGGGCGGCGCGATGGGCTCCGCCCTGGGGGTGGCGCTGGGCGTGGCCGACCGCCGGCCCGAGCGCCAGGTGCTGGCGATCCTCGGCGACGGGGAGACGCTGATGGGCGCGAGCACCCTCTGGAGCCTCGCGTCGCTGCGACCGCCGAACCTGCTGGTCGCGATCCTCGCCGACGGCCGCTACGCCATCACCGGCGGCCAGGACCTCGGCGCCGAGACGCGCTTCCCGGCGGTCGCCGAGGCGCTCGGCCTGGAGACCGCGTCGGCGGCCAGCGAGGCGGACGTCACCGCCGCGGCGCGCGCGCTCGCCGGCCGGACGGCGCTGCTGGAGATCCGCTACGCCGACGGCACCTGGCCAGGCCCGTCGCCCTTCGTCGACCCCCCGGTCGTGCGCGCGCGGTTCGAGTCGCACGCCGCCAGGCGCTAACGTCGCCCGGTGGAGCACGAACCCGAGCCCGAGCCCGCAGGCCCGCCGGCCGTCAGGCCAGGTAGCGAGCTGGTGCCAAGTGGCGCACCGCCGGCGCCAAGTGGCGCGCCGGCCATGGCGCCGTGCCAAGTGGCGCACCGCCCGCGCCAAGTGGCGCGCCGCCCGCGCCAAGTGACGCGCCCGAGCCGGCGAAGCGATCCGTCCCCTGGATCCCGATCATCGTGGCCGCGATCGCCGTGGTGGTCGCGATCGCGTGCGCGGTCGCGGCGCTCTCCTACCGCTCCGACGCGGAGTCGGCCGAGGACCGCGCGGCGGCCGCCGAACAGGAGCGCGACGCGGCCCTGGAGCGGGTCGACGCGCTGGAGACGGCGCGCGATGCGACGCTGGCGCAGCTCGCGACCCTGCAGGGCGAGCTGGACACCGCGCGCTCGGACCTGCAGGCCGCCCAGGCGGAGCGGGACGAGGCGCAGGCGAAGCTCGCCGATGCGCAGTCGAGCACCGGCACGCTGGAGCACGCGGCGAACCAGGCCGTCCAGGAAGCGCAGCAGCAGCTCGCGGCCGCCGAGGAGCAGCTGCAGGCGGCGCTCGACCGCGCCGCCGGGCTGCAGGACTGCGCCGACGCCGCGAAGGCGATCGTCGACGCGATCGACCCGAACGACCTGCTGTCGGGGCTCGCCGAGGCGGCGGGCCAGCTCGACGACCTGCGCAACCGCTGCACCTGATCTGACGTACGTGCCCTCGCGGGCCGTCAGGCGACGCTGAATCCACCCGGCGCGCTTGGCGCGTAGCGAGTTGTCAGACAACTGCTGCCGGCCCGAAGCCACGGCGGCCGCACGACCGACCAGGAGGTCGATCATGCTTGCACGCTCCCTGCGCCACGCCCTGCTCACGTCCGTTGCCGCTCTCGCGATCGTCGCGCCTGCTGCGGGCGCCGCAGCGTTCGGAACGCCAGGTTCGTCGTCGGGCGCCCCGTCCTCGTACTACGGCATCGATGCGTCGTCGCTGCACACCGCCAGCGGCACGACCGATGCCGACATCGACGCGGTGCCCGGCCTGCGCGCCCAGCTGAACGAGAAGGCGGCGCGCGAGGCGCAGGCTGCCGACGCGGCCCCGCCGACCGTCCGCGTGCAGCGGGGGACGACCGACGCCGACATCGACGCCGTGCCCGGCCTGCGGGCCCAGCTGAACGACAAGGCGGCGCGCGAGGCCGCCGGGGCCGCGACCACGGCCAGCACGACCGACGCCGCCGACGGCTTCCAGTGGGCCGACGCAGCGGTCGGCGCGGCGATCGCCGTCGCCGTCCTCGGGGCGTGCGCCCTCATGGCGGTCGGCGTCCGCCGCCGCGACGGCGGGGCGGCCAGCGTCGCGTAGCACCGCGGCTCGACGGTCGCGGGCCGGCACCACCGCCGGCCCGCGACCGAGGCACCAGATCAGGCCTCGGCGCCCTCGCGGGCCTGGAGCGACGCCGGCCGGTGGTGGCGCCAGGTCAGCGCGTAGATCAGGCCCAGGATCAGCGTCGGCACCAGGGAGAGGAAGCGGAACACGAGGACGGCCGCGACCACGCGGGTCTCGTTGCCGCCGAAGCTGATCAGGCTCGCGGTCAGGCCGAGCTCGACGACGCCGATGCCGCCGGGCGTGATGGGGATGGTGCCGATGATGCGGATGAGCGCCCAGGCCGCGAACGCCTCGGCCAGCGAGACCTGGGCGGCGCTCACGTCCAGCGCGCGCAGGCTGACCAGGAGCAGCAGGAAGACGGTGAGGCTCCCGAAGAGGGCCCAGAACGTCAGCATGTGCCAGCGGCGCTTGAGCAGGTCGGCAGCGCTGACGCGGAAGCGGTCGAAGTTCTGGCCGTTCCAGTCCACCGGGCCGCGACGGAAGCGACGCAGCACGGCGTTGGCGATGCGCGCGGCGATGTCGCCGATGGCGATGGCGGTGCGGTCGCTGGCGAGGACGAGCACGAACCCGCTGAGCACGACGCCGAGGATGGCCACGCCGATGAAGGCGGCGGTCGCGAGCAGCGGCGTGCTCTCGCCGGACGCCGTCAGCAGGAACAGCGCGACGATGGGATAGAGCAGGTTCGCGAACTGGTTCCAGAGCCCGGTCAGGGTGACGGCGCGCCCGATCTCGGTGGCGCCGAAGCCCCAGCCGGCGAGCATCGCGTAGGAGCCCGCCATGCCGACCGCGATGCCGCCCGGGACGACGTTGGCGAGGGCGGTCGACGCCTGGGTCACCGCGAGCGCGGAGCGGAAGCCGAGGCCTGGCAGCGCGACCATCCAGGGCGGCGCGAACGTCACGATGTTGAGCACGGTCGCGGCGATGAGCGCGAGGATCCACGGCCAGGACAGCGTGGTGATGACGTCCCAGACGTCGGCGTAGTTCGCGACCTGCGGCAGGATGAACGCGAACGTCGCGACGATGACCGCGACGCCGGCCGCGGCCAGGACGTACCGACTTGATCCCGCGCTTGGCGGGCTTGGCCTCGCTCGCCTCCGGCGCGGCCTCGCTCGCCTCCGGCGCTCGCTGCCTCCGGCGCTCGCCTCTGGCGCGACCTCGTTCGCCTCGGGCTTCGCATCGCTCCCCTCCACACGGTGCAGCGTACGATTTCCGGTGCCGCGCGGCGCGGCGGCGTAGGGTAGGCAGCGTGAACCTACGCTTCGTCTCCTGGAACCTCAACGGCTTCGTGCGTGGAGGACAGGCCGAGCTGCTCCGTTCGACGCCGTGGGACGTCTGCGCGGTGCAGGAGGTCACGACGCTCGACGCCTTCACCGCGCTTGCCGACGCCGTCGGCGCCGCGGGCGAGTGCGCCCGCCCGCACCTCGCCGACACGAACGACGCGACGTACGTCTCCGGGCTCCTGGCGCGGCCGCCGTGGCACATCGAAGCGTCAGCCGTGCTCGACGTGCCGTCGCCGGAACGCGCGCTCCGCGCCGTCGCGCACGGCGGCGACCGACGCATCGAGGTCGCGAGCCTGGCGCTGCCGCCGGCGTCCAGCCCGCGCTGGGGGGAGGAGGCCAAGGTCCGCCAGGCCCTGGCCATCGCCGACTGGCTGGCGCGGCGGGAGCGTCCGACGGTCGTCGGCATCGACGCCAACACGCCGCGCTGGGACCGGCTCGACCTCGCCGCCACGGAGTTCTGGAACGCCGGCGAGGAGCGGCTCCTCGGACCGCGCCCCGACCACGACCTGCGCGACGTCTTCCGCGAGGTCGTGGAGCGTGACCCCGATCGTCGCGCGACGATCGCCGCGGAGCGCCCGGACGGCCCGCTGGCCGTCTCGCACGTCCGCGGTCACGGCGAGCGCGCCACCCCGTGCCGCTACGACTTCGTCCTGGCGTCGCCGGACGTCGCGGTGGTCGACGCCGACTACCAGTGGGAGGAGGCACGCGCCGCGAAGAGCGACCACGCGCTCGTCTGGGCCGAGCTGAACGTGCCGTAGAGTCCGGCGCGATGACGCCCCCTCGCCTCCTCCTCGTCGACACCGACACCGCGTCCGACGACGCGATCGCGCTGCTGATCGCGCTGCGGCACCCCGACGTCGAGGTGCTCGCGCTGACCGTCGTCGCCGGCAACGTGCCGCTCGACCAGGCGGTGCAGAACGCGCTCTACACGCGCGACCTCGCCGGCAGCCAGGTGCCCGTGCACGCCGGCTGCGCGGCGCCCCTCCTGCAGCCGCTGCAGACGGCGCAGTACGTGCACGGGACGGACGGGATGGGCGACATCGGGCTCGACCTGCGGGGGCGCGTGCCGGCGCCGGGGCACGCCGTCGACGTCCTCGTCGAGACGATCCTCGCGCACCCGCCCGGCGCCGTCACGCTGGTCACCCTCGGCCCGCTGACCAACGTCGCCGTCGCGCTCGGCCGCGAGCCGGCCATTGCCGCGCGGCTGGAGCGGATCGTCGTCATGGGCGGGACGGGCGACGGCGTCGGCAACGTGTCGGCGGTCGCGGAGTTCAACGTGTGGGCCGATCCCGAGGCCGCGGCCATCGTCTTCGCCTGCGGCGCGCCCATCACGATGGTCGGCTGGGACATCTCGCGCACCTACGCCACGTTCGGCCCGGACGACGCCGAGGCCCTCCGCGCGCTCGGACCGCTCGGGGCCTTCAGCGTCGACATCCAGGCCACCCTCACCCAGTTCGCCCTGGAGCAGACCCACCTGGCGGGCTTCGACCTGCCCGACCCCATCGCGATGGCGGTGGCCCTGGACGACACCGTCGCGACGCGGACCGAGCACCTCAACGTCGTCGTCGAGACACGCGGCGAGCACACCCGCGGCGAGACCGTCGTCGACCACCTCGGCATCGCGAAGCGCGCGCCGAACGTGCACGTGGTGCTGGAGGCCTCGCGCGAGCGGTTCCTGGCGGTGCTGCACGCGGCGCTGACGAGCTGAGCGAGCGCCGCCGAGGGCGATCAGCCCGCCGGTCGCGACACCGGGTTGCGCAGCACGCCGACGTCGCCGATCTCGACCTCCACGACGTCGCCGTCCTGCAGCCACACCTGCGGGTCGCGCCCGGCGCCGACGCCCGCCGGCGTGCCGGTCGCGATCACGTCGCCCGGCTCGAGCGTGAACTGCGCGGCGCAGTAGCGGACGACCTCGCCGACGTCGAAGATGAGGTCGGCCGTGCTGCCGTCCTGCATCACGCTGCCGGAGACCGTGCAGCGCACCGGGATCGCGCCCCAGTCGACGCCGTCGGTCGACACGACCGCGGGGCCCATCGGCGCGAAGGTGTCGAACCCCTTGCCGCGGATGAACTGCCCGTCGCCGCGCTGCGCCTTGCGTCCCGACACGTCGTTGAAGCCGGTGTAGCCGCCGATCGCCGCCAGCGCCACGTCGCGGTCGACGTCCTTCGCGCGCGTCCCGATGACGACGGCGAGCTCCGCCTCCCAGTCGGGGTGCGGCTCGTGCGCCGGCACGACGATCGTCTCGCCGGGGCCGATGAGGGCGGTTGCGAGCTTCGCGAAGATGAGCGGCGCGGGCGGCAGCGCGGAGCCGCTCTCCTTCGCGTGGTCGGCGTAGTTGAGGCCGATGCAGATGATCTTGCGCGGCTCGACGGGGTACTGCAGCTGGACGTCGTCGAGCGCATGGGCCTGCCCGCTCGCCGCGCCGATCGCCGCCCACGCCGCGGCGTCGGGCACGAAGCCGCGCGGGCCGGCGGGCCCGGCATCGACGATCGTCGACCCGTCGAGGCGGCCGAGGCGGGACTCCCCGCCGTGCAGGAAGCGGACGGCGTGCATGCGCTCGATGACCTCCGGGATGGCGCGGCGCTCAGGCGAGCCGCACGGGTTGGTAGAAGGGATAGAGGTTCGCCTTGAACGGCCGGTACCCGCTGAGCCCCGGCACGTGCATCCACACGTCGTTCGGCGTCACCAGCGGGATGTACGGCAGCTCGTCGGCGAAGACGCGCTGCACCCGCTCCGCCGCCGCCGCGAGCTCCGCGTCCGGCGCCCGCAGCCACGCGTCGTAGGCGGCGTCGAGCGCCGGCAGCGACGCGTGCTGCCAGTTCGGCGTCGGCACGGTGTGCGTCGCGCTGAAGCCGATGGCGGCGTCGATGGGGTCGGGCCAGAGCCACTTCGACATGATCGCCGGTGCGCCCGCCGTCGCCGCGTCGTAGAAGGGTGCGAACGGCACGATCGGCTCCAGCACGAGCTCGACGCCGATCGTCGCGAGCTGGTCGCGCACGGCCTCCGCCAGCGGCCGCAGCACGGCGTCGTCCTGGCAGATGCAGCGCAGCGAGAGGCGCGTGTCGCCCCGCTGCCGCACGCCGTCCGGGCCCCGCTGCCAGCCCAGCTCGTCGAGCGCGCGCTCCGCGCCGGGCCGGTCGAAGCGGCCGCCGGCGTCGATCGCCGGCGCGTAGTGCTCGTCGCCGGGCGGCACCGGGCCGTAGCTCGGCGCGCCGTGGCCGTGCAGGACGTCGCGCACCAGCGCGTCGCGGTCGATCGCGTCGGACACCGCACGCCGCAGCCGCAGGTCGGCTCCGCCCAGGGCCTCGTCGCGGAAGTCCAGCGCGAGGTACGCGTTCGACTGCTGCGGGAACTCGACGACGGCGAAGCGGCCCTCCTCGCGGACGCGCTCGACGGCGTCGAGCGGCGGCCCGTGCAGGCTGTGCACCTCGCCGGCCTCGAGCGCGGCCAGGCGGTCGGCCGGGTCGGTCAGGGCGATCCACTCGATCCGCTCCGGCGACGCCCCCGGCTCGCGCAGGAAGGCGGGGAACGGCTCCGGGTAGTCGTCCCAGCGGTCGGCCACGACGCGCTCCGGCGACCACGACACGAGGCGGTACGGCCCCGTCCCGTCGGCGACCTCGTACCCGAAGCGCTCGCCCTCGGCCTTGCCGCATCGCCTCGTGGTGCACGGCGGTGTGCGTGCCCCAGAGCAGCGACGGCAGGCGGGCGTAGGGGTAGTGCAGGCGGAAGACCAGGCGGTCGGGCCCATCCGCCGCCGCGGTGTCGACGGGGTCCCAGTACCAGAGCTGCGGCGCGCCCTCGAACTCCCAGCGCAGCTTCTCGTAGGTGTCGATGATGGCCGGCGCGTCGCAGGCGGCTCCGGAGTGGAAGCGCAGCCCGGGCCGCAGCTCGAAGCGCCACTCGAGGCCGTCGTCGGAGATCGTCCAGTCGCGCGCCAGCAGGCCGTAGGGACGCCAGTCCGGGCCCTTGACCAGGAGCGGCTCGTAGATCGCGACGCTCGGCGGGTCGATGTGCGCGCCCGTGGGGTCGAGGCGCGAGAACGGGTAGTCGAACGCCTCGCGAAGGATCATCGCCCCTCCTGCAGGAACGCGACGATGGCCGCGATGGACTCCTCGGGCCGCTCGACGAGGTTGCCGTGGCCGCAGCCCTCGAGCACCAGCAGCCGCGCGTCCGCGATGCCCTCCGCCAGCGCGCGGGCGCCCGCGCCGTCCGGCCCGGCGTCGACGGGCGTCAGGCAGTCCTCGCCTCCGGCCATGACCAGCGTGGGCGCGGTGATGCGGTCGAGCTCGGGCACGACGTCGGTGTCGATCATGGCGTCGCACGCGTCGCAGAACACGGGCGTCGTGACGTTGCGCGCCGTCACCTCCTGCATCTCCCGCACGAGGTCGTCGCCCAGGGTGTCGAGGTACCCGCGGGAGAACGCCTTCGTCGTCAGCTCCAGCGCGACCGCCTCGCTCTCGACGCCGTAGGCGCGGGCGAGCAGCTTCCAGACCTCGAACTGCGTGCGGCCCATGCGATCGCACCTCGCCACCGCGCCGCCGATGACGAGCCGATCGACGCGCTCGGGGTAGCGCGCGGCGAAGCGGGCCGCGATGAAGCCGCCCATCGAGCCGCCGTGGACGTGCAGGCGCTCGATGCCGAGGCCCGCGAGCAGCGCCGCCAGGTCGTCGGCCCAGACGTCGATGTCGTAGCGCTGGTCGGGCCGCTCGCTGGCGCCGTACCCCCGGTGGTCGTAGTCGAGGACCGTGAAGTGCTCCGCCATCTGCGCCGTCACCGCGGCGTAGCCCTCGTGGCCGCTGACCGCGCCGCCGATCTGCACCAGCGGCGGCCCCTCGCCGGACAGCTCGTACCACAGGCGCGTCCCGTTCACGGCGAGCTCAGGCATCGAGGAACCTCCGGGCGGTGTCGGCGTAGATCGCCGTGGCGTCGAGGATGGCCTGGGTCGAGACGCGCTCGTTGGGCCGGTGGGCGTCCGTGAGCAGGCCCGGGCCGAAGGAGGGCACGGTCGGGATGCCGGCGCGCAGCTGCAGGTGCGGCGCGTCGGTGCCGCCGGGGAACGCCGCGAGCGGGAGCGTCTCGCCGAGGCGGGCCTCGGCCGCGGCCCGGAGCGCGTGCACGACCGGATGCTCGGCGTCGATCTCGCAGGGCGGCAGCCAGTGCTCGACGACGAGCGTCGCGTCGAGCTCGGGGTCGTCGGCGTGCGCGCGCGCCAGGAAGGCGGCCAGGTCGGCCTCGATGCCCTCGCGCGTCATGCCGGGCAGCAGGCGCACGTCGCACAGGAAGGAGGCGTCGCCGGACAGCGTGCCGTAGCCGACGCCGCTCTTGACGACGAGGCCCGCGTTGAGCGTCGGCCCCTCCGGCGCCAGGGGGTGCGGCGGGTAGTGCAGCACCGAGCGCCGCTCGCGCGTCGAGCCGGGCCAGCAGGCGCGCCATGGTCGCGCTCGCGTTGACGCCGTCGAGCCGGTCGCTGAGGCTCGAGTGCATCTGCGTGCCGCGGACGTCGAACCGGAAGATGAACACGCCGCGCGAGATCAGGCGGATCGCCTCCCACTCGCGCGCGATGCCGCAGGGCTCGCCGACGATGGCCGCGTCGGCCGCCAGCAGCCCCTGGTCGGCGACCCACGCCGAGCCGCTCGCCGCGCCCTCCTCCTCGTCGGCGGTGAAGGCGAGCAGCAGGTCCCCGCGCACCTCCTCGCGACGGATCGCGGCGGCCGCGTGGACCATCGCCGCGACGGCGCCCTTCATGTCGGCCGAGCCGAGGCCGTACAGGTGGCCGTCGACGACGGTCGGCTCCCAGGGCGGCCGCTCCCACTGGTCGAGGTCGCCCGGCGGCTTGGTGTCGAGGTGCCCGTTCAGGAGCAGGGTCGGGCCGCCGCCGCGGCCCGGGACCCGCGCGATCACGTTGGCGCGGCGCTCGTCCGGCCCGACGACGCGGACGTCGTCGATGCCCAGGCGCCGCAGGTGGTCGACGACGACGGCCGCCGCGGCCCGCTCGTCGCCGGGCGGGTTCGGCGTCGCCGCGGCGACGAGCTCGGCGGCGAGCTCGACCGGCCCTGGCTCAGCCATGGAACGCGTGGAGGATCCCGGCCTCCAGGGCGGCGTGGCGCAGCGGCGCGGCCGCGACGAAGCGCGGGTCCTCGACCAGCCGCTGCAGGGCGGACGGATCCGGATAGCGGACGACGGCGGCGTGGTCGTAGCCCTGGCTGTCGATCAGCGTCGACGCGGGCGTCGCCGTGCCGAGCCACACCGCCTCGGCGCCGACGTCGGCGATGCACGGCCCGATCGCCTCGAGGTAGGCGCGATACGCCTCCTCGCCGTCCGGCCGCAGGCGCACCAGGTTGACGAGCGTGACGGGCCCCGGGCCGGCCTCCTCCACGAACCGCCGCAGGGCCTGCTCGGTGATGTCGAGTCCCATCTGGACGGCTCCCTCCCGCGAAGCCCCGGCATTCAAGCAGAGAATCGTTTTCCTGAGGTGAGGCGCGGGCCCCGCCGTCGTCGGCGGAAGCCGCACCACGCAGTCTAGAAAAACGATTCTCTTACCCGTACCATGCGCGGGTCAAGGGCGGCCCCGACGATCCGGGCTGCCGCGGGCTCACACACGGGAGGAACGTCGTGCACGATCGCCGCTTCGCCGGGCGGACCGCGCTCGTCTCGGGAGCGGGATCGGGATTCGGACGGGCCACGGCGCTCGGGCTCGCGCGCGACGGCGCGGCGACCGTCGGACTCGTGGAGCGCGATCCCGCCCGCCTGGACGCGGTCGCGGCCGAGATCGAGGCGCTCGGCGCCCGCGCCGTCCCGCTCGCGGTCGACCTGCGCCGCCCCGAGGACGTCCCGGCCGCCGTGGCCGCGGTCGTCGCGGCGGGCGACCGGCGGCTCGACGTCCTGATCTCGAACCACGCCGCCATGGCCCACTCCGTCGACTTCCTCGACGGCACCGACGACGACTGGCAGCTGCAGCTCGACGTCAACCTCACGAGCCACTACGTCCTGGCCCGCGAGTCCGCCCGTGCCATGCGCGACGCCGGCAACGGCGGCTCGATCGGCTTCACCGCCTCGGTCAACGCGCTCGGCGCCGGGCGCGGGTTCACGCCGTACTGCGCCACCAAGGCCGCGCTGGTCGCGATGAGCCAGGTGATGGCGGTCGAGCTGGCGCGCGCACCGCATCCGCGTCAACTGCGTCAGCCCGGGCCCGGCCGACACCCAGCGCTCGGTCGACCTCGTCGGCGAGGAGAAGATGGCGGAGTTCCGCGCCTCCTTCCCCGGCGTCCCCCTCGACCGCCTGGCCAGCGCCGAGGACATCGCCGAGGCCTTCCTGTACCTCGCCTCCGACGCGGCCGCCTACGTCACCGGCCACAACCTCGTCGTCGACGGCGGGCTGACCGCGTCGGTCTACGACGTCCCACCGGACCGGGAGGGCTGATGCGCCTCACGCCCGACGTCGCCCTCGTCGGCGGCGGCACGTTCACCGGCTTCGGCCTCTCGGCCGACTTCGACGCCCACGTCTACCTGCTGGACGGCGGCGGCGGAGCGCTCGCCCTGGTCGACTGCGGCATGGGCACGGAGCTCGGGCGCGAACGCGTGCTCGAGCGGATCCGCATGGTCGGCTGCGACCCCGCGGACGTCGAGCGCCTGCTGCTGACCCACTACCACACGGATCACGCCGGGGGTGCCGCCGCGTACCGCGAGGAGCTCGAGCTGCGCGTGGCGATCGGCGCCGACGTGCAGGCCGCGCTGGAGGGGCCCGACCACGAGGCGACGCAGTTCGGCCCCGCCCAGCGCGCGGGCATCTTCCCGGCCGACTACGCGTACCGGGCGTGCTCCGTCGACGACCCGCTCGCGGACGGCGACGAGCTCGCGGTCGGCCGCCTGCAGGTGCGCTACCTGGCCACGCCGGGCCACTGCGCCGGGCACGGCTCGTACCTCGTGACGGGCGGCGAGCGCACGTACCTGCTCGCCGGCGACGCGGTCTTCCACAGCGGCAAGCTGTTCCTGCAGGGCATCCCGGACTGCGACCTGCAGGCGTCGCTGGCGAGCGTGCGGCGCCTGGCGGGCCTCGAGTTCGACGCCCTGCTGCCGGGCCACGGCGCGATCGCCCTGCACGACGGCGGCGCGCACGTCGGCGCCGCGCTCGCGACCATCGACCGTCTCGGCGTGCCGCCCAACATCGTCTGACGATGGACCTCGGCCTCGCAGGCAGGACCGTCCTGGTGACCGGCGCGACCCGCGGCATCGGGCTCGCCATCGTGGAGCGGCTCGCCGCCGAGGGCGCCGACGTGGGGCTCTGCGCGCGCGACGCCGGCGCGGTGCAGCGGGTCGCCGACCAGGTGCGCGCCGTGGGCCGCCGCGCCCACGGCGTCGCGCTCGACGTCACGGCGCCGGGCGCCGCCGCGGCGTTCGTCGAGGAGTGCCGGGCGGCACTCGGCCGGGTGGACGCCGTCGTGGCCAGCGCGGGCGGCGCCGTCGGCCCGCCGACGTTCGCCGCCACGAGCGACGACGACTGGGAGGCGACGTACCGCTGGAACGTCGTGCACCCGGCCGCGCTGGTCCGCGCCGCGCGGCCCGCGCTCGCCGTCGAGGGCGGCGCCGCGGTGCTGGTCGGCTCGATCTCCGCCGCGCGCCCGAGCCCGTGGCCGCAGTACGCCGCGGCCAAGGCGGCGCAGGAGTCGGTCACGCGCTCGCTGGCCGCCGAGCTCGCACCCGACCGCATCCGCGTGAACTGCGTGCGGCCCGGCTCGATCCGCTTCCCCGGCGGCGCCTGGGAGCGCTACGCCGAGGCGGAGCCCGGGGCCTACGCCGACTTCGTCGCGCGCGACCTGCCGTGGGGCGCGCTCGGCCGCCCGGAGCACGTCGCCGACGTCGTCGCCTTCGTCGCTCTCGCCGCGGGCGTGTTGGATCAACGGCGCGGTCATCCCCGTCGACGGCGCCCAGCAGCGCTCGTCCCCCTTCCCCAGCACCGACCCGCACGCCGCCACGGAGGAGCTCCCGTGATCAAGGTCATCGGCACCGCCTACCGCCGCGCCGACTTCTCGATGGACGACTTCATCGCGTACTGGAACGACGTGCACGCGCCGATCTCGGCCCGCGTGCCGGGCATGCGCGGCTACGTCGTGTCGGAGGTCGTGCGCAGGATGCTGGGCGACCTCGAGGCCGACGCCTTCGTCGAGCAGTGGTGGGACGACGAGGCCGCCTTCGAGGCCACCCGCGAGACGCCCGAGCTCGCCGCCGCCTGGGCCGACGTCGCCAACTACGCACGGATGGACGGCACCTTCTGGATCACGCGCGAGCACGTGCTCAAGACGCCGTCCTACGACGACCAGGGCCTGCTCCAGGGCGGCAGCGGCCAGCGCGCCGGGCGGCTCAAGGCCATCGGCACGGCGTACAAGCGCGACGACTTCACGACCGCGGCCTTCTTCGACTACTGGCGCGACGTCCACGCGCCGATCTCCGCGCGCGCGCCCGGCCTCGGCGCCTACGTCGTCAGCGAGGTGCTGGAGCGGCTGCAGGGCACGCTCGACGCGGACGCCTTCGTCGAGCAGTGGTGGGAGGACGAGGCGACGCTGCTCGCCGCGGGCGACTCGCCGGAGGTCGCCGTCGCGTGGGAGGACGTCGCCAACTACGCCAAGACGACCGGCACCTTCTGGATCGTCAAGGAGCACGTGCAGATCGTGCCGCCCTACGACGGCCCCGGCCTGCTCGAGCGCTGAGGTGCCGGCGCTCTCGCCCCGCATCGCCACCACCCCGCACTCGGGCATCCGCCGCATGGCCGAGATCGCGGCCACGGTCGAGGACCCGCTGATGCTGGTCGGCGGCGACCCCAACTTCACGACGCCGGCGCACATCATCGACGGCGCCGCGGCGGCCGCCCATCGCGGCGCCACCGGCTACGCCCCGGGCGCGGGCATCCAGCCGCTGCGCGAGGCGATCGCCGAGAAGGTGCGCCGCCGCAACGGCCTCGAGGCCGACGCCGAGCAGGTCGTCGTCACGACCGGCGGCTGCGGCGGCCTCTTCACCAGCCTGCTGCTGATGCTCGACCCCGGCGACGAGCTGCTCGTGCCCGACCCCGGCTGGTCGAACTACCCGGCGATGGCGCACGTCCTGCACGCGCGCGCGGTCGGCTATCCGCTGGAGCCTGCGGACGGCTTCTCGCTCGACCCCGACCGCCTCGCCTCGCTGGTCACGCCGCGCACCCGCGCCATCCTCGTCAACACGCCCGGCAACCCGACGGGCGCGGTCGAGACGGCCGACCGCCTGCGCGCGGTGCTGGACATCGCCGAGCAGCACGACCTCTGGGTCATCTCGGACGAGTGCTACGACGAGCTCATCTTCGAGGGCCGTCACGTCTCGACCGCGACGCTGGGCGGCGCGGAGCGGGTGGTGACGGTCTTCACGTTCTCGAAGTCGTACGCCATGACCGGGTGGCGGGTGGGCTACGTCGTCGGGCCGGCGGACTTCGCCCGTCAGCTCGCGCTGCACCAGGAGCCCGTCATCTCCTGCGCCTCGATCATCTCGCAGCACGGCGCGCTCGCGGCGCTGCGCGGGCCCGCAGGACTGCGTGGCGGAGATGGCGGCGGCGTACCGCGAGCGGCGCGACGCGGCGATCGCGGAGCTCGACGCGCAGGGCGTGGGCTACGTGCGGCCGCGCGGCTCCTTCTTCCTCATGGCCGACGTCGCCCCGGCCGGTCTGCCGTCGTGGGACTTCGCGCGGCGGCTGCTCGAGGAGGAGCGCGTCGCGGTGGTGCCGGGCGCGGCGTTCGGGCCCGGCGGCGAGGGCTACGTGCGGCTCTCGCTGGCCGCGGCGCCCGACGCGGTGCGCGAGGGGGCCCGGCGCGTCGCGCGGCTCGTGGCCCGCATGCGCGGGTGACCGTCGTCGTCGACCACGGGGTCGACGTGCCCATGGCGGACGGCGTGCGCCTGGCCGCCGACGTCTTCCGCCCGGCCGGCCGCGGACGCTGCCCCGTCGTGCTGCTCCGCACCCCCTACGACCGCGGCAGCGCGCCGGCCTTCGGCACCCAGCTCAACGCCCTGCGGCTGGCTGCGGACGGCTTCGCGGTGGTGACGCAGGACGTGCGCGGGCGCTTCGGCTCGGAGGGCGACTTCTACCCCTTCGCGCACGAGGGTGCCGACGGCGCCGCGACCATCGCGTGGGCCGCCGAGCAGCCGTGGTCGACCGGTGCCGTCGCCATGGCCGGCTCGAGCTACTGCGGGTACGCGCAGGTGCTCGCGGCGCGCCAGCGTCCCGAGGCGCTGCGCGGCTGGCTGCCCGCCTTCTGCCCGCTCGACGCGCGCGACCACTGGGTCTACGCGGGCGACGCCTTCCTGCTGGCCTTCAACCTCGCGTGGATGCTCGGCAGCGTCGCGGCGGGCGATCGGCGCACGCCCGATCCGGCCGCCGTGCTCGCGGCCTACGACGACTGGGACGCGACCGTGCGCCGACCGTGGGCGCGCAGCCGGAGCTCGGCGCGGTGCTCGCCGGCGCGGCCTACGCCGACTGGCTGGAGCGCCGCGACGACGCCGCCTGGTGGGACGCCCTCAGCGGCCGCGGCGCCGGCGCCCACGACGCGCCGGCGCTGGTCGTCGGCGGCTGGTACGACCTGTTCGCGCACGGCACGCTGGCGCTGCACGCGGAGCTCGCCGGCGGCGCGGCGCCCCGCGTCGGGCTCGTGCTGGGGCCGTGGGACCACGCGCCGCTGCCGCTGGCCTCGGGCGTCGGCGACGTCGAGTTCGGCTCCGCGGCGGCGCTCGACCTGCCCGCGCTCGCGCACGCCTGGTTCGACCACGTGCTGCGCGACGGCGAGCCGCCCTTCGAGGCCGCCGCCCGCACCTTCCTCACCGGCTGGAACCGCTGGGAGGCGTGGGCGGCGTGGCCGCCGCCGGCGTCACCCCTCGTCCTGCACACGGCGCCCGGCGGCGCGCTCGTCGCCGACGTTCCCGCGCCGGCCGACGAGGGCTTCCGCATGCACGCCTCGGACCCGGTGCCGACGCTCGGCGGCCTGCTCTACGGTCGGCCGCGCGGCGTCCGCTCGGGCTGCCTCGACCAGCGGGCGCGCGACGGGCGCGACGACATCCTCCGCTTCGCCGGCGATCCGGTCCCGGCGCGACCTGGTGCTGGCGGGGCCGGCGCGGGCCGAGCTCTGGTCGACGACCACCGGGCAGGGCGCCGACGTCGTGGCGACGCTCGTGGACGTGGCGCCCGACGGGCGCGCGCTGAACGTCGCCGAGGGCGTGCGCCGCCGCCTCGACGCGGCCGGCGAGCCGGTCCGCTTCGACGTCGAGCTCGGCCACGTCGCCCACGCCGTGCGCCGCGGCCATCGCCTGCGCCTCGACGTCGCCGGCGCGAGCTTCCCGCGCATCGACCGCCTGCCCGCCTTCGGCACCTGCGAGCGGCGCCTGCTGCACGGCGGCCCGCACGCCTCGCGGCTCGCTGCTGCCCGCTATCCGCTGACGTCGGCGGCGCGAGCCCGCTTCAGGCCCGGGCCGCCGAGCACCGCCCGCTCGCGCAGGAACGTGCCCATCTTGTCGGCCACGTGCTTCGCCGGCGGGCCGCTCAGCAGCGCGGTGCCCTGCAGCTCGCTGCCGAAGCTCACGCTGACCGACCAGCCGACGGCGAGCCGCAGCAGCCGCGCGGCGTCGTCCGCGGCCTGCGCGTCCGCGGCACCGTGCAGCAGCAGCATCGCCAGGCCCTCGGCCCGCAGCGCCGCGGGGTCGGCCTCGTCGAGGCCGCGCGGCGAGAGCAGCACCAGCGAGTCGGCCAGCGGCTGCTGCGGGTCGGCGAGGGCCGCGGCCGTCGCCTCCAGCGCGGACACGGCGGTCCGCCCCGCCGCCACCAGCGCCACGTGCTCGGCGCCGGCGACGCGCGCCATCCACACCCCGGTGGCGCAGTCGAGCACCGCACCCTCGGGCGTCCACTCGCCGTCCGAGCCGCCGTGCCCGCGCAGGTCGAGGGCCAGCAGGTTCCAGCCCGTCCCGTGCAGGCGGGGCCGCAGCGGCTGCCAGCCGTCGAGGTCCCCGTCGACGTCGTGCAGCAGGACGAGCCAGGTCGTCGGTGCCGCCGCGGACGAGCTCGCCGCGGAGCACGACGCCGTCAGGCGCCGTCGCCTGGACGGGCTCGGCGGGCATCGGTCGGCGCGGTCGCCAGCGCCTCGTCGAGCGGCGCCGGGTTGAAGCAGGCGAGGCGGTGCGCGGCGTCCCCGTTCGGCGCGACCTCGAGCTGCGGCGTCTCCTGCGAGCAGCGCTCCAGGGCCCGGAAGCAGCGGCTCGCGAAGCGGCAGCCGACCGGCGGGTCGATCGCGGTCGGCACGTCGCCCTGCAGGACGATGCGGCGGCTGATGCGCCGGCGGCCGAGCGAGGGCACCGAGGACAGGAGCGCCTGCGTGTACGGGTGGAGCGGATCGTCGAAGAGCGTCGCGGCCGGCGCCGTCTCCACGATCTTGCCGAGGTACATCACCGCGACGCGGTTGGCCACGTGGCGCACGATCGACATGTCGTGGCTGATGAACAGGTAGGTGAGGTCGAGCCGCTCCTGCAGGTCGAGCAGCAGGTTCACGATCTTCGACTGCACCGAGACGTCGAGGGCGCTGACGGGCTCGTCGGCGACGACGAAGCATCGGCTCCACCGCCAGCGCGCGGGCGATCGAGAGGCGCTGCCGCTGGCCGCCGGAGAACTCGTGCGGGAAGCGGTCGAGCACGTCGACGGCAGCTCCACCAGCTCCAGCAGCTCGGCGACGCGGTCCTTGCGCGCCGCGCGGTCGAGGTCGAGGTGCGCCATGCCCTCGCCGACGATCGAGCGCACCTTGAGCCGCGGGTTGAGCGAGCCGTACGGGTCCTGGAAGACGATCTGCGCCTTGCGCCGGAACGTCGCGCATCTCGGCCGACGAGGCGTGCAGCACGTCCAGCCCGTCGAAGCTCGACCCAGCCGCCGCTGGCCTCGATCAGCCGCAGCACCAGGCGCGCCAGGGTGCTCTTGCCGCAGCCGCTCTCGCCGACCAGCGCCAGCGTCTCGCCGGGGTAGACCTCGAGGTCGACCTCGCCCACGGCCTCGAGCGCGCTCGTGGTGCGCCCGAAGAAGTCGCTGGCGACGGGGTAGCGCTTCGTCAGCCCCTGCACGCGCAGGAGCGGCTCAGCGGACGAGGGGCGTGGGGTTGTAGCAGCGAAGCTCACGGTTCACGTCGATCGTCTCGAGCGGCGGGTGCTGCTCGACGCAGGTCGGGATGCGGTTGGGGCAGCGCGGGGCGAAGCGGCAGGCGGGCGGCATGGCGTGCAGGTCGGGCACGCGGCCGACGATCACCGGCAGCCGCTCGCCGGGCATGGCGAGCTCGGGCATGCTGCGCAGCAGGCCCTGGGTGTAGGGGTGGCGCGGATCGTCGAAGAGGCGGGCGACCGGCGCGGTCTCGACGACCTCGCCGGCGTACATGACGACGACGCGGTCGGCGATCTCGTTGACCACGCCGAGGTCGTGGGTGATCAGCAGCACGCTCATGCCGAGCTCGTCGCGCAGCCGCAGCGATGAGGTCGAGGATCTGGGCCTGGATCGTGACGTCGAGCGCCGTCGTCGGCTCGTCGGCGATCAGCACGCCGCGGCTCGAGCAGCAGCGCCATCGCGATCACGACGCGCTGGCGCATGCCGCCGGAGAACTGGTGCGGGTAGTCGTCGAGCCGCCGCTGCGGCGTTCGGGATGCCGACGAGGTCGAGCATCTCGACGGCGCGCGCCCGCGCCTGCGCCTTGCTGGACGCGCGGTGTGGGCGCGGATGGCCTCGACGAGCTGCGAGCCGACCGTGAACGACGGGTCGAGCGCCGTCATCGGCTCCTGGAAGACGATCGACACGGCGCGGCCGCGGCGCCGGCGCATCTCGCCCGTCGACAGCTGCAGCAGGTCCTCGCCCTCGAGCAGGATGCGGCCGCCGGTGACGCACGCCGCCGCGCGGCAGCAGGCCCATCACGGCGAGCGCGGTCATGGTCTTGCCGCAGCCGCTCTCGCCGACCAGGCAGACGATCTCGCCGCGGCTCGACGCGTGAACGACACGTCCTGCACGGCGCGGGCTCGCGAGCTTGCGGCGGCGCACCTCGACGGTCAGGCCCTCGACGGCGAGCGCGGGACCCGCCAGCGTCGGCGCGGCGTCCATCCGGGCGGTGTCGGTCGACGCCACTACTGGTCTGCCGCGTCCGCGGGTCGAAGATGTCGCGCAGGCCGTCGCCGAAGGAGTTCAGGCCCAGCACGATGATGGCGATCGCGATGCCCGGCACGATGGCCGGGTAGATGCTGATCGTCCAGTAGTTGCGGCCGTCCGAGATCATCTGCCCGAGGCTCGGAGTCGGCGGCTGCGCGCCGAGGCCGATGAACGAGAAGCCGGCCTCCGCGATGACGGTGATGGCGACGTAGTACGACGCCATCACCAGCACGGTGCCGAGCACGTTGGGGAAGAGGTGCCGGAGCAGGATCTTCCAGGTCGGCGTGCCGAGCGCGCGCGCCGCCTCGACGAACTCGCGCTCGCGCAGGCCCTTCACCTGGGCCCGCACCACGCGCGCGAAGCCCGCCCAGACGACCGTGGCGACGGCGAGGATCACGGGGGCCAGGCCCGGCTCCAGGATGCCCGCGTAGATCACGGCCACCAGCAGCAGCGGGAAGCCCCACGTGAGGTCGATCAGCGCCGTGATGACGCGTGTCGAGCTTGCCGCCGACGTAGCCGGCGATGCCGCCCATGGCCATGCCGAGGACGAGGGTGACGCTCGTCGCGACGATCGCGATCAGCATCGAGATGCCCGTGCCGACGATGGTGCGCCAGAGGATGTCGCGCCCGTACTGGTCGGTGCCGAGCGTGTGGCCGTTGACGCCGGGCGCCAGCAGGCTGTCGGACAGCTTCTGGTCGAGGTACAGGTGGTGCAGCGAGTCGGTGGCGAGCACCACCCAGCCGACGCCGGCCGACGCAGAGCACGAACAGCGTCAGCAGGCCGCCCATGAGGCCGACCTTGTTGGCCAGCAGCAGGTAGAGGGCGTCGCGGAAGCGGGTCGAGCTCGGCGCCCGGAGGCCCTCGGCGGCCTCGTGGGCGAACTCGCGAGCCGCCGCCATCAGCCGGACCGGGCGCGGTCGCGGACGCGCGGGTCGATGAGCTGGTGCGCGATGTCGGCCAGGAAGTTGAAGAAGATCACCGTCGCCGTCAGCACCAGCGCGAGCGTCTGCGCCAGCGCGTAGTCGCGCTTGATGATCCCCTGCACGAGCTGGTAGCCGAGACCCTCGTAGCGGAAGATCGTCTCCACGATGAGCGTGTAGCCGAGCAGCGTCGGCAGGATGATGCCGGCGAGCGCGATGACGGGGGTGAGCGCGTTGCGGAAGGCGTGCACCCAGACGATGCGCCGCTCCTTGAGGCCCTTGGCCCGCAGGGTGCGGATGTAGTCGGAGCTCAGCTCCTCGAGCAC
Organism: uncultured Actinomycetota bacterium; assembly: GCA_963767885.1. GTDB lineage: Bacteria > Actinomycetota > Thermoleophilia > Gaiellales > F1-60-MAGs149 > CAVYFW01. The sequence goes on along the minus strand of CAVYFW010000018.1, from coordinate 200,747 downwards.
GGACGAGCGCATGAGCCGCACGTTGAGGGCGAGCGCCTCGACGCACAGCACGACGGCGGGCAGCACCAGGTGGTTCAGCCCGCCGGGTCCGGCCACGGGTAACCAGCGCAGCTCGACGGCGAAGAGCTGGATCAGCAGCACCGCCAGGAAGAAGTTCGGGATGCCCATCGCCAGCACCACCAGGAAGCGCGTGCCCTGGTCGAACATGCCGTTGCGCCGGGCGGCCGCCAGCACGCCCAGCGGGATCGCGATCGTGTACGTGAGGATCGCCGCGGAGATGCCGAGGGCCAGCGTCTTCGGCCCGGCTTCCTTGATGATCGACGTGATCGGCGCGCCGCTCACCACCGACACGCCGGGGTCGCCGGTCAGCACGTGGCCGAGGAAGACGAAGTACTGGACGGGAAGCGGCTTGTCGAGCCCGAGCTTCTCGTTGAGGTTGCTCTCGATGACCACCGCCTGCGTGGGCGAGGCGATGGCCGTGACGATGTCGCCCGGCGTCGCCCGCAGCCCGTAGAAGATGAGCAGCGACGCGATGAGCAGGAGCAGCAGCGCGTAGAGCGCCCGGCGGAGGATGAATTTGGCCATGGAGGTCGCGGACCGGACGGCCGCGCGCGGCGCCGCCCGGTCCGCTGAGGTGCCCGAACGCTACGTGTCGAGCCAGACGTCGTTGTACAGCGGGTACAGGTTGGACTCGAGCGGCGTGTAGCCCATGACGCTCTTCTGCGCGACCCAGATGTTGTTGGTCGTGAGCAGGGAGATCTTGGGCAGCTTCTCGGCCCAGGCGAGCTGGAACTGCTTCGCCGCGGCCTCGAGATCCGCGTCGGTCGCGGCCGTCTGCCAGGCCTCGACGGCGGCCTTGATCTCGGGCAGCGAGCCGTTGTAGGCGTCGCTCGGGTAGGCGTGGAAGAAGATCAGCAGGTCGACGGGCGACGACCACAGCCACTCGAAGCCCCACGAGGCGGGCGGGTTGTCGGCGTTGTTGACCGCCTCGCCCCAGCCGGCGGAGTCGAGGCTCTTGACCTTCATCTCGGCGCCGACGTCCTTGAGCATGGCGACGACGGCCTCGTCGATCGCCTTCGTGGTCGGCTGGCCGCCGTTGTTGATGTGCTCCCAGGAGAGCTTCTTGCCGGCCTTCTCGCGGATGCCGCCCGAGCCCTCGGTCCAGCCGGCCTCCTCGAGCAGCGACTTGGCCTTGTCGACGTCGAACTGGTTGAACTGCTCGACGCCGGGCTCGTACCACTTGTAGTTCGGCGGCGATCGGCCCGTAGGTGGCGGCGGCGTGGCCGAAGTACAGCGACTGCGCGAGACCCTCGCGGTCGATGGCGGCCGACAGCGCCTGGCGGACGCGCAGGTCGTCGAAGCCGAGGTCCGTGTTCGCGTGATTGATCGAGATCCAGTAGTTGGCCAGCGCCGGGAACTCGGTGATGACGAGGTCCGCGTTGGCCTTGAGGCGGTCCATGTCCTGCGGGGCCGGGTTCTTGACGACGTTGACGCCGCCGGTCTCGATCTCGTTGGCGCGGTTGCCGACCTCGAGGATCGGCACCCACTTGATGCCGTCGAGGTACGCCGCGCCCTTGTTAGCGACCCACGGGGTGCCCGACCCGGGGTAGTCGGGCCACTTGGTGACCGTGACCTCGGTGCCCGGCTTGAACGTGGTCTGCGTGAACGGGCCGGTGCCGTCGGTCTCGGTGACGCCGAAGTCGTCGCCCAGCTCCTCGCGCTTGCGCAGGTTCACCGGCATGGAGTTCTCGGTGGCCAGCGTCTCGGGGAACGCGGTGAACGGGTTCTTCATGGTGACGACGACGGTGGTCGGGTCGTCGCCGGCCTTGGCGTCCGCGACGGACGGCCAGAAGATCGCGTTCTGGCCCTTCTTCGGGTCGCGCATGATGTTGAAGTTCTCGGCCATCATCGCGGCGTCGAGCGCCGCCCCGCTCTGGAACTTGAGGTCCGGCCGCAGCTTGAAGGTCCACGTCAGGAGGTCGTCCGAGATCTCCCAGGACTCGAACAGCGACGGCGTCATGCCGCCCTGCGCGTCGCGGATCATCGGGAACTCGTAGATCGCCATCCACGCCGGGTCGTCCCAGGTCGTCAGGATGGGGTCGTTCTTCGAGAAGTCGCGGTCGTAGCCCTCGATGAGCGTGCCGCCCTGCTTGATCGCGCTCGTGTCGACGGCTGCCGCCGAGCTCTCCGCCGGCGCGCTGCTGTCCGCCGCCGCCGACGACTCGCCGCCGGCGCTGCTCGCCGCGGCGCTGCTCTCCACCGGCGCCGCGCTGCTGGCGGGAGCCGCCGCGGACGAGGACGAGCTCTCGTCGCCGCTGCGCCCGCCGCCACACGCTGCCAGCAACCAGCTGGCGGCGCCGGCCGACAGGCCGAGCGCACCCGCGCGCTGGAAGAACGCGCGACGGCCGATCCGGCGCTCGACGTAGTCGTCGACGAGCCTGTCTACTTCCCTGCCGTCCTTGGGCACCGAGCCCTCCCTCCCTCGGTTCCGGCCGTTGCGGTCCCCGCGGCGGTCCGGACATGGGCCCGCGCCGTCCTCTCCGGCACGGACTTAGAGAAACGATTTTCTAGCGGGCCCACCGCAGAAGTCAAGTCCCGGGCTTGCACGTCTAGCGCCGGTGGGCCGGTGGAGCCGTCGAGGCGCGCTCGACGAGCTCCGGCGGAGTCTGAATGAGGACGTCGCCCAACTCGGTGTGGCCGCTCATGGCACGGAAGAGCCGGGTCACACTCTGCTCCGCGAGCTCCCACAGCGGGAGCCGCACGACCGTCATGGGCGGATTGAGGTACGCCGCGGGCGGCGCGTCGTTGAAGGCGACGAGCGAGAGGTCCTCCGGCACCCGCAGGCCGAGGCCGCGCACGGCCGCGAGCGCGCCGGCCGCGTCGCCGATCGTCCACAGCACGACGGCCGTCGGGCGCGGCGTGAGCGAGAGCAGGCGGTGCATGGCACGCGCCGGCCCGTCGCGCTGGTCCGCTGTCGACGGCGCGACGTGGGACGGCGTGAGCGGCAGGCCCTGGACCTCCATCGCGCGGCGGAAGCCCTCCAGGCGGCGGTGGACCGTGTCGGCCTCGCCCGGCCCGGCGACGTAGCCGATGTGCCGGTGGCCGAGCTGCGCGAGGTGCGCGACGGCCACCCGCATGCCCGCCTCGTCGTCGACCGCCACGCCGGGCACGAGCCAGGGGATGCGGCGATTGACGAGCACCAGCGGCAGCCGGTGGCGCAGGAGCGCGACGATGGAGCCCGTGGTCGGCATGAAGGTCGCCATCAGGAGGCCGTCCAGGCGGCGCTCGATGAGCAGCCGCTCGTAGGCGTCCTCGCGCTCGACGAACTCGTTCGCGTCGGCGAGCAGGATCGCGCAGTCGGCGGCCGCGCTCCGGCGGCGGACGGCCGCGACGACCTCCATGTTCTCGGGGTACTTCAGGTTCACGATCATCCCGAGCGTCGGCCGCAGGCTGCCCGTCGGGACGTAGGCGTCGGGGTGCTGCCGCTCGTGGGGTCGCGGGGCGTCGCCGCGCAGGCCGCCGCGCTGCGGGCGAGCCTCGCGCAGCGGCGCGCGTGGGCGGGTCACGGCCCGACCGCCGGCGGCGCGGTGGACTCGCGCTCGACCAGGGCCGGCGGGGTCGGGACGACGACCTCCTCGACCTCCTCGCCCGCGATCAGCTTCACCAGCAGGTCGACGGCGATCTCCGCCATCTCGCGCAACGGCATGCGCACCGACGTGAGCGGCGGGTCGAGGTACTCGGCCATCGGCGCGTCGTGGAAGGCCACCACCGACACGTCGCGCGGCACGCCGAGGCCGGCGCGCCGGACGGCCGCCATGGCCCCGACGGACATCGCGATGCTGGCGACGGCCACCGCCGTGGGCGGCTGCGGGTTCGCCAGGAGGCGGGTCATGGCCTGGAAGCCGCCCTCCTCGGTGAACGCGTCGCCCGCCACGGCCTCGGGTCCGGCGGAGAGGCCGAGGCGCTCCATCGCCTGCTCGTAGCCCTCGCGGCGGCGCGACGCGGTGTCGGTGTTCTGCGGGCCGGCGATGTGGCCGATGCGCACGTGGCCCAGGCTCGCGAGATGCTCGACGGCGAGGCCCATGCCCGCGGCGTCGTCGGCCGACACGCTCAGCGCGCCCTTCGTCGAGCGCCGGTTGAGCAGCACGTAGGGGATGCCGTGGCGGGTGAGGTCCTCGACGAGGCCGTCGCCCGACGTCGGCGCTCGCGACCAGCAGGCCGTCGACGCGACGCTCGAGCAGGATGCGGCGGTGCACCTCGCCGTTGCGGGCGAAGTCCTCCGCGTCGGCCAGCAGCACGACGTAGCCGCTGGCGGCCGCCCGCCGCTCGGCGCCCAGGATCAGCTCCGCATTGACCACGTGCGCGATGTTCGGCAGCACGAGGCCGAGGGTGGTCGTGCGCTGCAGCTTCAGGCCGCGCGCGAAGGCGTTCGGCGTGTAGCCGAGCTGGCGCGCCGCGGCCAGCACCCGCCGGCGCGTCTCCGGTCTCGCCGAGAGGGTCGGGTCGGCGTTGAGGATGCGCGAGGCGATCGACGGCGTCACGCCGGCGGCCTCGGCGACGTCGCGCAGGCGCGGGCGCGAGCGCTGGGTGCTCATCGTGTCACCGCAGCAGGTCGCGGGGGAGGCCGATGCGGTTGAAGTCGGCGGCGGCCGCCTCGACGTGCCGGTGGCCGTTGCGCAGCGAGATCATGTGGTGCCCCGGCAGCAGGGCGTCGAACTCCAGCGCGGCCGCCTTGTTCATCGAGTCGGCGTACAGCTGCAGGTTCGCGTCGGGCACGTTCTGCAGGATGATCGCCCCGCCCCAGAACACGAGGTCGGACGCGAACAGGTAGGTGCGGTCGCGACCCTCGAGGCGCAGCACGTAATGGCCGTCGCAGTGGCCCGGCGTCGCGTGCGCCTCCAGCGTGAGGCCGCCGGCCGGGATGCGCTCGCCGTCCTCGAAGGCGTGCGCCACCTCGCAGGCCTCCCACGTGTAGTCCTTGGGGTAGAAGCCGAAGGACTGCGCCCAGGTCAGGCCGATGCGGTCGGCGTCTGCGGTGCGGATGGTGTCGGCCGCCTCGACCGGGGCCCAGAGCTCTGCGCCCGTCGCCGCCACGAGGCCCGCCGCCCCGCCCACGTGGTCGGCGTGGTAGTGCGTGATGACGATGCGCGAGACGCGCGACGGGTCGAGGCCGTCGGCCCGCATGTGGCCGAGGATCTCGTCCAGCCCCGGCCCGAAGCCGGCGTCGACCATCACCAGCTCGTCGCCCGCGTCGATGACGTACGTGTGGCAGTCCAGGCGGTGCGTGAGGTTGAAGCCGTAGTCGCCGCCGCCGACGAGGTAGACGTCGTCCGTCAGTCGCATCGTCAGCTCGCCGGGACGCTGTAGGCGTGGGCCGTCAGGCCGCCGTCGACGACGAGGTTGACGCCGGTCACGTAGCTCGCGTCGTCGGAGGCCAGGAAGGAGAAGGCCGCAGCGATGTCGTCGGCAGCCGCCAGCCGGCCCATCGGCACGACCGGGAAGCCCTCGCGCCGCCACTTGTCCATGAGCTCCTCCCCGACGAGGTCGACGGATTGCTGCGTGTCGCCGGGGCCGGGGCTGACGCAGTTCACGCGGATGCCGTACGGCACGAGCTCCAGCGCGAGCGTCTTGACGAGGTTCGCGATGCCGGCCTTGGTGGCGTTGTAGTGCGAGAACTCGGGCGAGCCGCCGAGCGACGAGATCGACGACGTGAAGAGGATGACGCCGCCCTGGCCGTGGTCGCGCATCGCCCGCGCCGAGCGCTGCGCGATCGCGTAGGACGCGGTGAGGTTGACGGCGATGACCCGCAGCCACGACTCGTCGGGCATGTCGAGGAACGGCTCCTGCGTCCAGGCCGCCGCGTTCGAGATCGCCACGTCGAGGTGCCCGGCGCCCTCGAGCCCGCGCCGCACGGCCTCGTCGCAGCCCTCCAGCGTGGCGAGGTCGACGCAGGCGGTGGTGACGGCGGCGCCGAGGCCCTCGACCTCGCCGCGGACCGCGTCCAGGCGGTCCTGCAGACGGTCCACGAGCACGACGTGCGCGGCGCCCTCGCGGGCGAAGCGCAGCGCGGTCGCACGGCCGAAGCCGCTTCCCCCGCCCGTGATCAGGACGTGCCGGCCGGCATGCCTCGTCGCGTCCACGCCACCTCCAGAAAAACGATTCTCCCGAGCGTCCGATCTTCGCAACGGCCTCGGGCCGGTGTCAAGACGCGGGGCCGCGCCCGTCGACGCGTCGCAGGAAGTCGACGACGGCCGCGTTCGAGCGCTCGGCGTTGTCCATCAGGTTGGCGTGGCCGCTGCCCTCGATGACGACGAGCTCCCGCACCGCGGCGGCCTCGAGGTGGTCGTGGATCCAGCGCCCGCCGGCGCCGCGCGGCCCCTGGTCGGCGGGCGAGAGCTGGTCCTCGTCGCCGACCAGCACCAGCGTCGGCGCGACCACCTGCGCGACGTCGGGCCGCAGGTCGGTCTCGATCATCGCGTCGCAGGCGTCGCAGAAGACGTCGTCGCCGACCATGCGCCCGACGACGTCCATCACGGCCTCGACGATCCCGTCGCCGGCCGGCCCGTCGAGGAAGGCGCGTGCGACGGCCTTGCTGCACAGCTCCTCGGCCAGCTCGCGGCTGCCGCAGCCGTAGGCCCGGGCGAGCGACTTCCAGACCGAGAACTGCAGGCGCGCCATGCGGTCCGAGCAGGCCGAGCAGCCGCTGAGCACGAGGCCGTGCACGCGGTCGGCGTGCCGGGATGCGTAGCGCAGCGCGACCAGGCTGCCCATCGACCCGCCGTGCACGTGCGCGCGCTCGACGCCGATCGCGTCGAGGAGGGCCGCCATGTCGTCGGCCCAGACGTCGAACGTGTAGCGCTGCGCGGGTCGCGAGCTCGCGCCGTAGCCGCGGGGATCGAAGTCGATGACGGTGAAGTGCGGCGCCATCGCGGGCGTGACCAGGTCGTAGCCCTCGTGACCGCTGACGGCGCCGGGGACCTGCAGCAGGTACGGGCCCGAGCCCTCCAGCCGGTACCAGATGTCGACGCCGTTCACGTGCACAGTGGGCATGTCGCCTCCCCTGGATCGTCAGCTTGCAGGTAATCGATTTTCCCGTCGGCCGTCAAGCCGGTCGCGTTTCCGTCACACTCCGCACGTGGACCTGCGCTTCGCCTACTGGGCCACGAACCTCGGCGGCCTCGTGTTCAGCTCGGTCGACGAGACCGACTGGAGCTTCGAGACCAACAAGGCGCTCGCGATCGCGGCCGAGGAGTCCGGCTTCGACGACGCCCTCGTCGCGGCGCGCTTCATCCTCACGTCGGGCCGCGGCGATCACCTGGAGGCCGTCTCCACCAGCGCCGCGCTCGCGGCCGTGACGTCGCGCCTGCGCCTGGTGGCCGCGGTGCACCCCGGCTTCTGGCACCCGGGCGTGATGGCGAAGATGGCGGCCACCATCGACCACGTCTCGAACGGCCGCTTCGCCCTCAACGTCGTGAGCGGCTGGTTCAAGCGCGAGTTCCACGCCTACGGCGAGCCGTGGCTCGACCACGACGAGCGCTACCGCCGCGCCGAGGAGTTCATCGAGGTGCTGAAGGGCCTGTGGACGCAGGAGACCTTCACGTACCGCGGCGACTTCTACCGCATCCACGACGCGTGGCTCGCGCCGCGGCCGGTCGCGCAGCCGCACCCGGCGATCTACCAGGGCGGGAACTCGACGGCCGCGCGCGAGATGGCCGCGCGGCACGCCGACTGGTACTTCATGAACGGCAACGGCCTCGACGCCGTGCGCGAGCAGATCCGCGAGATCGAGGCGCTCGCCGCCCCGCTCGGCCGGCGCCCGTCGTTCGCGCTCAACGCCTTCTGCATCGTGCGCGACACGGAGGCCGAGGCGGAGGCGGAGCTCGACCGCATCATGCGCCACGCCAACAAGGAGGCGGTCGCCACGTTCGCCGGGCACGTGCGGGGCGCCGGGCAGTCCACGAAGGACCGCATCGGCATGTGGGCGGACTCCGACCTGAGCACGCTGGTGCAGCCCAACGACGGCTTCCGCACCGGCCTCATCGGCACGCCGGAGCAGGTCGCCGAGCGCATCCAGGCGTACCACGCGATCGGGGTCGACTCGATCCTCTGCGGCTTCCTCGACTTCCCGACCGAGCTGCCCGCGTTCGGCCGCAGCGTGATCCCGCTGGTGCGCGCGCTGCCGTCGCGGCGCGGCGAGGTGCCGGTCGCGAGCACGTAGGCGTCGCGGCACGTCCACGGATGTGGCGCGACCCCGGGCGGAGGACGTGTCACACCCGCGACTTCTGTAGCGTTCTCGCATGCTCTCGCAGGACGCGCCGGCCGGTTCCGTGCGCCTTCCATCCGGGCCGTTCTCGCGCGTGTACGCGCTGGAGGGGCCGAAGCGGGACGTCGTCGTCAAGCTCGGGCCGCCGTCGTCGTCGCTGCGGGAGGCGGCAGCGCTCCAGGACGTGCGGCGGCTGGCCATCGCGCCGGAGGTGATCGCCGTCGCCGAGGGCGTGCTGGTGCTCGAGCGGATGCCCGGCGAGACCGTCCCGCCCGACCGGCTCGGCACGACCCGCGCCACGGCCCTCGGCGCGGTGGTGCGGCGGCTGCACGACTCCTACGTGGCGGCCGACCGGCGGCTGGCCGGACTGGCCCGACGGCGCGCACGACCTGCCGGACTACCACGCGCAGGTCGTCGACGTCGTGCGCGACCTCGCCACGTCCGAGCACCGCGACCTGGCCCGACGCGTGCTCGCCGGGCTGGCGCCCCTGCCGGCCGCGGACGAGCCCGGCTTCCGCCGCCTGCACGGCGACCTGTGGAGCGGCAACGTCGTCTGGGACGGCGACCACCCGTGGCTCGTCGACTGGGAGTACGCGCGGCGCGGCGACCCGGCGGAGGAGCTCGCCTACCTGGTCGAGATGGACGCGCATGGGCCCCGAGCTCGTCGACGCCGTGCTGGAGGGCTACGGCCACCCCGCCATCGGCGAGCGCGTCGAGGCCTGGCGCCCGCTCGCGGCCCTCAGCGCGGGGCTCTGGTACGCCGACCTCGGCCTCGGCGAGCGCGCGCAGGAGCTGCTCGCGCCAGGCCGCGCGGCTGACGGACGCCTAGCGCCGGCTGCCCTGCGCCCGCAGCGCCCGCCGCAGCGCGGCCTCCGCGGCGGCGAAGGCGGGCGTCTCCTCGAGCTCCAGGGTGCGCGGGCGGGGCAGGTCGATGTCGATCACGTCGGACACCCGTCCCGGGTCGCGGCGCCATCACGTAGACGCGGTCGGCCAGGAACGCCGCCTCGGCGACGTCGTGCGTGATGACGAGCACCGTCGAGCCGACCTCGGCCCACACGTCGAGCAGCCACGCCTGGAGCTCGGTGCGGGTGATGCCGTCGAGCGCGCCGAACGGCTCGTCGAGCAGCATCGCCGGCCGGCCGGTCAGCACCGTGCGCAGGAAGGCCGCGCGCTGGCGCATGCCGCCCGACAGCTGCCACGGCCAGGCGCGCGTGAAGGCGCCGAGGCCGAAGCGCTCGAGCAGCGGCTCGGCGCGGCGGCGGGCCTCGTCGCGGGGCACCCCGGCGAGCTCGAGCCCCAGCGTGGTGTTGTCGAGCACGCGCCGCCACGGCAGCAGGCTGTCGCGCTGCGGCATGAAGGCGCAGACGCCGAGGCGGTCGTCGCGCTCCGCGCCGTCGATCAGCACCTCGCCGGCGGTCGGCTGCTCCAGGCCGGCCAGGATGTGGAAGAGCGTGCTCTTGCCGCAGCCGCTCGGTCCGAGGATGGCGACGAGCTCGCCGGGCTCCGCGACGAGGTCGACGCCGTCGAGGGCCACGATCGGCTCGCCGTCGGCGCCCTCGAACGTCTTGCCGAGCCCGCGCACCTCGAGCCGCGCGCCGGCGCTCATCCGGCACCGCGCGCGTCGGCGGGCGGACGCCACGGCAGCGCGAGCCGCTCGGCCAGCGACACGAGGCCGAACAGCAGCAGCGTCAGCGCGGCGGTGACCAGCACCGCGCCGAAGACGAGGTCGGTGCGGAAGGCGTTCTTGGCCGTCGTCATGTAGACGCCGAGCCCCTGCTGCGCGCCGACGAACTCCGCGACGGTGGCGGACACGTACGCGTAGGTGACGGCGACCTTGAGGCCGGTGAAGAAGGACGGCAGCGCGCTCGGCAGCCGCACGCGCCAGAGCAGCTGCAGCCTGGTCGCCCCCATCGTGCGCAGCAGGCGGACGGCGTCGCGGTCGGTCGACGCGAGGCCCTGCACGAGGCCGACGGCGATGGCGAAGAAGGTGAAGAGGGCGACGAGGCCGATCTTGGGGCTCTCGCCGAAGCCGAACCAGATGATCACGAGCGGCGCGAGCGCGACAATTGGCAGCGTCTGCGAGGCGACGATCAGCGGGTAGATCGTGCGCCGCGCGGCCGGCCAGGCGTCGATGGCGATGCGCCAGCACGAAGGCGACCACGATGGCGACGGCGAGGCCGAGGATCGCCTCGCGGGTGGTCGTGACCATCGCGGGCCAGAGGCTCGATCGGTCGTCCCACGTCGACTCCAGCCACGAGCCGCGGCGCCGGCAGGACGGTCCGGGAGGCGTCGAGCGCGCGCACCGCGACGTCCCAGATCACGACCAGCAGCACGACGACCAGGACGGGCGGCCACAGCTTGTGGAGGAGGGAAACGATTCGCCTATGATGGCGCCTGAGCGCGGGAGCCTCGCCAGGCGAGGCTGAGAGGCAGGCAGCGGGCCTGCGACCGCGGAACCTGATCTGGTTCGTACCAGCGGAGGGAGCTCCAGTGCTACGAGCACGTCATGCCCCGGCGGCCCGCGCCATCGTCGCGACCCTGGCCCTCGGACTCGCGCTGACCGCGGTCGCGTGCGGCGGCGATGACGACGGCGCGGACTCGGCCGCCGCGCCAATTGGCACGACCGCGACCGCGACGCCAAGTGGCGCGACCGCGCCGGCGACGACGCCAAGTGGCGCGACCAGCGCGCCACGTGGCGGAGCACCGCGCCAAGTGGCGCGACCACCGCGCCAAGTGACGCGGCGACCGCCGAGTCGACGGCCGCCGAGTCGACCGCCCCGCCGCCGACCGAGAAGGTCACGATCGCCCTCGACTGGACGGCGAACGTCAACTACCTCGGCATCTACGCCGCGATCGCGAACGGCTACTTCGAGCAGCAGGGGATCGAGCCCGAAGATCCTGCCCTACGCCGGCACGCCCGCCGAGGCGCTCATCGACGCCGGCCAGACCGACCTCGCGATCAGCTATCCGCCCGACGTCATCATCAACCGCGCGCAGGGCCTGGACTACAAGGCCGTGGCGGGCCTCGTCGCCCGGAACACGACGGCCCTCGCGGTGCTGGCGTCGTCGAAGTACCAGAGCCCGAAGGACCTGAACGGGGAGCTCTACGGCGGCTTCGGCATCCAGAGCGACAAGGCGCTCATCCCCGCCATCCTGAAGGCCGACGGGGTCGCCGATCCGAAGTTCGACGAGGTCGTGCTCAACACGGCGGTGATCGACGCCCTGGCCAAGGAGCGCATCGCGTACTCGGCCGTCTTCACGGGCATCGACGACGTCACGGCCGAGCTGCAGGGCGTGAAGCTGCGCCTCTTCCAGTACCGCGACTTCCTGGGCGCGGCTGGCGACTACCCGAACGCCGTCTACGTCGCGAGCGACGCGACCATCGCCGAGCGCGGCGACGCCCTGAAGCGCGCGCTGGCGGCGCTGGCCGAGGGCTACGAGTGGTCGGCGGCCAACCCCGAGGAGGCCGCGACGATCCTCGTCGACGAGAACAAGACGGAGCTGAGCAAGCAGGTGGAGGTCGTCGACAAGACCGCCGCGGCGACGGCGCCGCTGTTCCTCGACGCGAGCGGCGTCTGGGGCCCGCTGCAGGACGAGGACTTCGCGGGCCTGACGCAGATCCTCGTCGACGGCGGCGTGCTGAAGGACGCCCCGCCCGCGCCGGGCGACCTGTACACGGACGAGCTGCTGCCGTCGGCGCGCTGAGCGTCGCCCACAATGCGGCCCGCATGGCCGCGCCCCCGCGCAACATCGTCTCGCTCGAGCGCATCGGCAAGACCTACGGCGCCGGGCCGGTCCTCGACGACGTGTCGCTCGGCATCGCGGCGGGCGAGCGCATCGGCGTCGTCGGCCGCAACGGCGGCGGCAAGTCGACGCTGCTCAACCTCATCGCCCGGCACGAGGAGCCCGACGCCGGGCGCGTGACGCACATCGCCGGGCTGCGCATCGGGCTGCTCGGGCAGGCGGACGACCTCGATCCCGAGGCCACCATCCGGCAGGCGGTGGTCGGCGGCATGGCCGACCACGAGTGGGCCGGCGACCCGCGCATCCGCGACGTGCTGCTCGGCACGCTCGGCGGCGTCGACCTCGCGGGCTTCCCACACGGGCTCGACACCGTCATCGGCCCGCTGTCCGGCGGCGAGCGGCGGCGCGTGGCACTGGCGCGGCTGCTGCTGGACGGGCCGGAGCTGCTGCTGCTCGACGAGCCGACCAACCACCTCGACCTCGAGGGCGTCGACTGGCTCGCCCGCCACCTCGCGGCCCGCCGCGGCGCGGTCGTCGTCGTCACCCACGATCGCTGGTTCCTCGACGCCGTCTGCGAGCGCACCTGGGAGGTCGACGCCACGCGCGTCCTGCAGCACGAGGGCGGCTACGCGGCGTGGGTGCTGGCCCGCGCCGAGCGCGAGCGGGTCGCCGCCGCGACCGAGGAGCGCCGCCGCAACCTGCTGCGCAAGGAGCTCGCGTGGCTGCGCCGCGGCCCGCCGGCCCGCACGTCGAAGCCGCAGTTCCGCATCGACGCCGCCAACGCGCTCATCGCCGACGAGCCCGAGCCCCGCGACCGCGCCGAGCTGCTGCGCTTCGCGACGGCGCGCCTCGGCAAGTCGGTGCTCGACGTCGAGGAGGCGACGGTCGAGCTCGGCGAGCGCACCATCCTGCGGCGCGTCACCTGGCGCCTCGGGCCGGGCGACCGCGTCGGCGTCGTGGGCGTCAACGGCTCGGGCAAGACGACGCTGCTGCGCCTGCTCGCGGGCGACGTGGCGCCCTCGCACGGCGTGGTCAAGACCGGCCAGACCGTCAAGCTCGCGGTGCTCTCGCAGCACCTCGAGGAGCTCGACGGCGAGCTGCGCGTGCTGCAGGCGCTGGAGTCGATCCGCCCGCGCGTGGCGCTCGGCGACGGCCGCGAGCTGACGGCCTCGCCAGCTCTGCGAGCGCTTCGGCTTCGGCGGCAACCGGCAGTGGACGTTCGTGGCCGACCTCTCCGGCGGCGAGCGCCGGCGGCTGCAGCTCATGCGCCTGCTGATGCGCGAGCCGAACGTGCTGCTGCTCGACGAGCCCACCAACGACCTCGACATCGACACGCTGACCGCGCTCGAGGACCTGCTCGACGGCTGGCCCGGCAGCCTCGTCGTCGTGAGCCACGACCGCTACTTCGTCGAGCGCGTCTGCACCGACGTCTACGGCCTCCCCGGCGACGGCCGCATCGTGCACCTGCCGGGCGGCATCGAGCAGTACGTCGAGCAGCGCCGTGCCGAGCAGGCCGCCGCGCTCGCCGCCGCCGCACCGGCCCGCCGCACCGACGACCCGCCGGCCCGCGGCAGCCTGCTGCGGCAGGCGCGCAAGGACGCCGACCGGCTGGAGCGCGAGCTCGGCCGCTTCGACGCCCGCGAGGCCGAGCTGCACGAGCTGCTCGCCGCCCACGCGACCGACTACGCGCGGGTGGCGGAGCTCGACGCCGAGCTGCAGGAGCTGCGCCGCCAGCGCGCCGCGGCCGAGGAGGCCTGGCTCGAGGCGGCGTCGCTGCTGGAGGCGGGGTAGGCCGCTACGCGCTGACCCGCGCGTCCACCGGCCAGATGTCGACCAGCACGTCGCCGCGCACGCAGTGGAACCAGGGGTGCAGGACGACCGTGAGGTAGCAGTACGGCGGCAGCACCTCGACGGCGTGCGCCGACGGCGGGCGCGGGCGCTCCCGGCCGCAGGTCGAGGCGGCCCATGTCGTCGCCGACGATGCGGTAGCCCGACCCGGCCGGCACCCCGGTCAGCACCCGCGGCGCGATGCCGGCGCCCATGCCGACCAGCTCCTTGACGCCGGCGTCCGTGATGACGAAGCCGGGCTGGGCGTTCGAGATCACCGTCGCGCGCACCGTCAGCGAGGACGTGAACGGGTGCGGCTCGTCGCGGCGCAGCACGGCGTCGGCGTAGTTGCCGTCGAGGAACACGTACGTGCCGACCTGCACCTCCGTCAGCAGGCCCAGCTCGTGGTCGATGTCGTGCGTGCCGGTGCCGCCGCCGCGACACGATCCGCGGCGGCAGCCCGGCCGCGGCGAGCGCGTCCACGAAGCCGCGCAGCGTCTCCGTCATCGCCACCTCGGCGGCGCGGCGCTCGGCGTAGTCGACCGTCGCCTGGTGGTTGCCGTTGTAGCCCTGCACGCCCGCGTACGCCAGCCCGTCGGCGGCCGCGACGCGCTGCGCCAGGGCGACCGCCGCCGCCGGATCGGCCACGCCCGTGCGACCGCCGCCGACCTCGACGTCGACCAGCACCTGCAGCGGCCGGCCCGAGCGGCGCGCGGCGTCGGCCAGCCCGTCCACGACGCCGGCGTCGTCCACCGCCACCAGCAGGTCCTCGGCGCGCGCGTTGAGCGCGGCCAGGCGGTCGAGCTTCGGGCCGCGTGACCACGCTCGTGAACAGCAGGACGCCCGCGATCCCGGCGTCGACCATCACCTCCGCCTCGGCGAGCGTCGAGCAGCACGTGCCGATCGCCCCGGCCTCGGCCTGCAGGCGGGCGAGGTGGGTCGACTTGTGCACCTTCGCCACCGGGCGCAGCGCGTAGCCGTGCCGGCGGGCGTGCACGGCCATCGACGCGATGTTGGCCTCCACGCGGTCGAGGTCGAGCACGAGCGCCGGCGTGGTCAGCGCGTGCCGCGACCCCGGCACCCCGATCAGCGCCTCGTTCGGCCCCCGGTTCGCGTCCTCGCTCGTCACGCACCCTCCTCCGGCTCTAACGTCCCGCGAGTATGGAGCAGCGATCGCGCGACATCAGCACCGGGGCCGAGCGCACGCTCCGCCTCCTGAACGAGCAGGTCGGCCGGCCCCTGGCGGACGTCGAGACGCCCGTCGCCATGGTCGACCTCGACCGCCTGGACGCCAACCTGCGGCGCCTGCAGTCGTACGCCGACGAGCACGGCATCGAGCTCTGGCCGCACACCAAGACGCACAAGTCGCCCGAGATCGGCATGCGCCAGGTCGAGCTCGGCGCCGGCGGCCTGACCGTCGCCAAGACCGGCGAGGCGCAGGTCTTCCACGAGGCCGGCGCGCCGCGCATCCTCGTGCACTACCCGCCGTTCGGCGCCGAGAAGTGCGACCGGCTGGCGCGCATCGCCGCCGACGGCGTCGAGCTGACGGTCGCCGTCGACAGCGTCGCCGCCGCCGAGGGGCTGTCGGCCGCGCTCGGGCGCCACGGCGCGCGGGCGGCGCTGCTGGTCGAGCTCGACGTGGGCCTGCACCGCACCGGGCAGCGCACGCCCGCGGGCGCCGTCGCCGTGGCCGAGGGGCTCGCCCGGCTGCCGCACGTCGAGGTCCAGGGCATCTCCTGCTACCCCGGCCACTGCCGCGGCGACGAGGCCACCGTGCACGCGCGCATCCTGGAAGCGGACGCGGTCATGCGCGCGACCCGCGACGCCTTCGACGACGGCCGGCATCTCCTGCGCGCGCATCTCGGGCGGCTCGACGCCGACGCGCTACATGACCCACGAGACCTGCATCACCGAGCTGCGCTCCGGCACCTACGCCCTGCTCGACCACAACGAGAGCGAGCCCGAGGGCGGCGAGGACGCCTGCGCGCTGTGGGTGCAGGTGACGGTCATCTCGGACGCCGCGGTGCCCGGGCAGATCGTCGTCGACGCGGGCTCCAAGACCCTGACGTCGGACTCCCACGACGACGGCCGCCACGGCGTGTTCATCGAGGCGCCGGGCGCGCTCCTGCACACCATCAACGAGGAGCACGGGTACGTGGACGTCAGCGGCGGTCGACGACCCGCCGGCGATCGGCGACAAGCTGCGCATCATCCCCAACCACGCGTGCGGCTGCGTGAACCTGCACGACGGCCTGCTGGGCGTCCGCGACGGCGTGGTCGAGCGGGTGCTGGTGGTGTCCGGGCGCGGGCTCGTCCGCTAGGGGCGCCCCTCCCGGCCCAGCTGCTCCGGCTGGTAGGGCAGGAACTGGCCGTCGAGCTCGTAGCGGCGGGCGCCCTCGCGCAGCCGCTCCTCGTCGACCTCGACGCCCAGGCCCACGCCCTCGGGCACGCCCCACACCGGCGCGTCGGCGATCGGCACGCCGCCCTCCACGACGTCGAACTCCATCATCTGCGCCGTCTGCTGGTGCCCCTCGACGATGCTCGGCAGCGTCAGCAGCAGGTGCTGCGAGGCGGCGGCGGCCAGGCCGAGCTCGCCGTGCGTGTGCTTGCAGACCTGCAGCCCCTCGTAGTGCGCGACGTGGCTGAGGTGCTGGAACGCCCCGAGGCCGCCGACCCAGTAGGGGCTGAAGCAGTACACGTCGGCCTGCCGGCTCGTGATGCGCAGGTACGTGTCGGCCTCGCTCCACAGGCCCTCGTTGGCGCAGACCGCCATCGGCAGCCGCGCCCGCACCTCCGCCAGCTGGCCGACCGGGTGGTCGCGGACCGGCTGCTCCACGAAGTCGATGTCGTGCTCGGCCATCGCCCCGAGCTGGCGCAGCGCCTCCGGCACGCTCCAGCTGCCGTTGGCGTCCAGCCGCAGGCGCGGGCCGGGCCCGAGCGCCGCGCGGGTGGCGGCGACCATGCGCAGGTCCTCCGCGGGGTCGACGCCGACCTTGAGGTAGTAGCTCTCGTAGCCCTTCGCCAGGCCGGCGGCGCACTGGGCGGCGAGGTCGTCGTCGCCGCCGCGCGCGAGGTAGTAGAAGTAGGAGACCCGGTCGCGCCGCAGGCCGCCGAACAGGCGGTACAGCGGCACGCCGGCGCTCTTGCCGCACGCGTCGAGCAGCGCCATGTCGAGCCCCGCCCAGGCGAAGTTGCCCGTGCCCGCGCGGAACTGCCAGAGGCCGTGCTGGAACAGGTCGTCGCGCATCGCCTCGCGGTTCCACGGGTCGCGCCCGAGCACGAACGGGGTCATCGCGCGCACCGCCGCCTCGACCGACGCGGCGTCCGCGCCGCTGCAGGACTCGCCCCAGCCGACCACGCCGTCGTCGGTCTCGACGCGCACGATGACGTCCGTCACGCCGTCGCGCGCGACCTGGCTCGAGACCTCGCGGTGCACGTACGGCACGCTGACCGTCGTCGCGTCCACCCGAACGACCCTCATCGGTCCTCCTCCTGCGGCGCCGGCGCCGCCTCTCGCGCGTCGCCGGCCGGGCGGCTGAGCGTCTGCCCGCCGTCGACGACGAGCGTCTGTCCCGTCATGTGCTGCAGCTCGATCAGCGCGACGAACGCCCGCGCCACGTCGTCGGGCGTGCCCAGGCGCCCCAGCGGGACGCCCTCGCGCAGCCGGTCGTACCAGCCGGGCACGTGCCCCCACTCGCGCACGTTGCGCGGGGTCGGCACGTCGCCGGGCGCGACCGCGTTGATGCGGATGCCCTCGGCGGCGAGGCTCGCCGCGAGCGCGTGGACCATGCCGATCAGCCCCGCCTTCGCCGCCGCGTAGGCCGGCAGCCCGTAGCTCGCGAGCGCGTCGGTCGACGTCGTCAGCGCGATCGAGCGGTCGCCCGTGCTGCGCCGCAGGTGCGGCAGCGCGGCCTGCAGCGTGATCCAGGCCGTGACGAGGTTGTGCTCCAGCGACGCGCGGAACACGTCGAGCGGCAGCTCGGCCGGATCGGTGCAGGTCTTCTCGCCGGGCAGCGCGCCGCCGGCGATCGCGACGACGTGGCGCAGGGCCCAGCCGTCCGCGGCCGCCGCGGCGAGCGCGGCCGCCACGGCGTCGGCGTCGGCCGCGTCGACCACGAGCTCGCGCACGTCGCCGCGGCCGCTCGCGACGCGGTCGAGCGCGAGCACGCGGTCGCCCCGCGCCACCAGGGCGTCGACGACGGCGCCGCCGATGCCGCCGGCCGCACCCGTGACCAGGACGTCGGCCATGTGTCGCGCGATGCTAGCATCGCAGTTCGGTGCTGCCGAAATGAGCCTGCGTTCCGACGACGGTGACGGTCTCGCGGCGGACGCCCGGGCCGAGGCGGAGATCGGCGCGGTCCGCGGCCGCGAGCTCGAGCGGCGCCAGCTCGGCGCGGCCATCCGCCGCCGGCGGCACGGGCAGGGGCTGACGCTGGCGCAGCTGTCGAGCCTGGCCGACGTCAGCGTCTCGATGCTGAGCGAGGTCGAGCGCGGCGTGCGCGACCCGTCGCTGGAGTCGCTGCGCAACATCGCCGGCGCGCTCGGCACGGCGCCGTTCCGCCTGCTCTCGGAGGGCGACGCCGTGATGGGCATCGTCCGGCGCGGCGCGGGCAAGCAGCTCGTCTCGGCCGATGGGGCGCTGCGCTTCGAGCTGCTCTCGCCGTCCCTCGACGGCGCCTTCGAGGTCGCGGTGTGGGAGCTCGACCCCGGCCACTCGTCGGCCAACGCCCCGCGCGCCCACCCCGGCGAGGAGGCCAACCTGTTCCTGCAGGGGCGGGCCGTGCTGGAGATCGGCGACGAGACCATCGAGGTCGCGGCGGGCGACTGCATCACGTTCGACCCGCGGCGCCCGCACCGCGTCACCGCGGTCGGCGACGAGACCGTCGTCTGCGTCGACGTGATCAGCCCGCCGTCGTTCTGAGCCTCGCTTGCGCTGCCCGACCGGGGGTGGGATGATCGGCGGCGAGGGGGCCGGTTGTTTCGGTCAGTGCGGAATGGACGACGAACGAGCGGAGGGGATCGTGAATCGGATGCGACGCAGGTGGCTGCGCGGGGCACTCGCCGTGGCCGCGCTGCTGGCCACCATGGGCTTCGCCGCGTGCGGCGACGACGACGGCGGCGAGCAGCTCCGCCACCAGCGCCGCGGCGCCCGCCAGCGACACCGCCGCAGCGCCCGCGAGCGACACCGCGGCCGCCAGCGACACCGCGGCCGCGCCGGCCAGCGACACGGGCGAGGCGCCCGCGAGCGACACCGGGGCCGCACCGGCCAGCGACACCGCCGCCGCGAGCGGCGAGGACGTCAAGCTGACGTTCTGGTTCTGGGGCGACCTCGACGCGCCCGGCGCCAACCAGTGGCTCGCCGACGCCGTGACCGCCTACCAGACGGCACATCCCAACATCACGATCGAGGTCGTCGAGCAGGCCACCGACACCTTCATCGCCACGTTCCAGTCCGCCGCGGCCGCCAAGTCCGGCCCGGACATCGGGGCGCAGTGGGCGACGGGCCCGGTGCTGACCCAGGCCTGGGCCGGCGCCATCACCCCGATCTCCGACCTCGTGCCCGCCGACGAGATCGCCCACTGGCTCAACACGTCGGAGAACACCTACGACGACAAGCTCTGGGCGATGCCGCTCTACCTGATCGGCGTCCCCTGGGTCTTCAACAAGGACCTCATGGCGCAGGCCGGCATCACCGAGCCGCCCGCGACGTGGGACGACGTGATCGCCGCGTGCACCGCGCTGCGGGCGAAGGACATCACGCCCTTCGCGTACGGCAACGACTACTACTGGACGACGCAGCTCATGGTGCAGAGCCTCGACAGCCTGCAGGACGTCGTCGACGCGTCCACGGGCAAGGTCAGCTACACCGACCCGAAGTTCGCGGCGTTCGGCGACGGCTGGAAGGCGATGGTCGACGCCAAGTGCTTCAACGACGACGTCGCGTCGGTCGGCATCTCGCAGGCGTCGGGACCAGTTCGCCGCCGGCAAGGTGGCCATGACCGTCGGCACCGACGGCGGCGTGCGGCAGTGGGCCAAGGACCTCGGCGCCGACAAGCTGATGGTCTCCAAGTGGCCCGTGTTCGGCGACGGCGCGCTGAAGGACGTCTACGACGCGACCCAGTCCACGTCGTACTTCGTCACGTCGTGGTCGAAGCACCAGCAGGAGGCGGCCGACTTCCTGACCTTCCTGCACACGCCGGAGATGCTCGACGCCTGGTTCGCCGCGACCGGCGTGCCGCCCGCGGACGACCGCTTCGACACGTCGAAGATCACCGACCCGCTCGACAAGCAGCTGTACGAGTTCAACACCACCGGCCCGCAGATCTGGCTGCAGAACTTCTTCCCGCCGCAGATCGACCTGAACGGCAACGCGCCGGCCCAGGACCTCGTGCTGGGCGGGCAGGGCGACGGGGCGGCGGCCGCGCAGATCCGCCAGCGCGCCGCGGAGCAGTGGCGCGCGCAGCAGCCGGGCGAGCTGGAGTCGTGGTCGAACTTCACGCCGGCCGGCTAGGAGACGCCGCGCGGTGAGCAGTCGGAGGAGGGCGAGGCGGCCGCTGGGCAGCCGCCTCGCCCCCTACCTGCTGCTGGCCCCCGCCGCGATCTTCATCGGCGTCGTCTTCATCTACTCGCTGGTGCGGCTGGGGTGGGTCTCGGTGCACACCGGCCCGCAGGGCGACCAGGGGCCGGCGCAGCTGACGGCCTACCGCTTCATGCTCGACGACCCGATCTTCCGGGACGCCGTCAAGCACAACGGGCTGCTGCTGCTGTCGGTGCCGGTGGTGCTGGTGCTGGCGCTCGCCATCGCCTTCGTGCTGCACGAGGCGATCACCGGCTGGCGCGTCTACCGGACGATCGTCTTCCTGCCGTACATGATCGCGATCCCGGTGCTCGGCACGACGTTCGTCTACCTGGCGAGCCTGAACGGCGCCATCAACGAGACGCTGCGCGCCGTCGGCCTCGGCTTCCTGGCCCAGGACTGGCTCGGCGACCCGTCGTGGGTGCTCGGCACGGTCGCCGTCATCATCATCTACCACGAGCTCGGCTTCGGCGTGGTGCTGTTCCTGGCGCGCCTGCTGAGCCTGCCGGAGGAGGTCGACCAGGCGGCCCGACTCGACGGCTGCACCTGGTGGCAGCTGCGCACCCGCGTGACCATCCCGCAGATGCGCGGCGTCATCTGGACGTTCGTGACCCTCGAGCTGATCACGATGATCTCGTGGGTCTTCGCCTACGTGTACTCGACCACGAAGGGCGGGCCCAACTTCGCGAGCTACGTCGTCGAGTTCTACATCTACGACAACGCGTTCACGTTCCGCTCGCCGAGCTTCGCGGCCGCGGCGGCGGTGCTGCTGCTCGCGGCGGCGGCGGTGCTGATCGTGCTGCAGGTGCGGCGGTCGACGGTGGAGGTCAACGTTGAGTAGGCAGGACGGCAACCGCGCCGGCTGGGGCGTCGCGCAGGCGGCGATGCTGGGGATCGGCATCCTGACGCTCTACCCGCTCTACTTCATCCTCATCACGGCGTTCAAGACCCGGGACGAGTACCTCGACAACAAGTTCCTGCCGCCGTCGGACCCGACGCTGGAGAACGTCCGCGCCGCCTTCCGCGACGGCGAGCTGCTGCGCTGGATCGTCAACAGCGCGGGCATCACCATCGCCAGCGTGGCCGTCGCGGCGGTCGTCGCGTCGCTGGCGGCCTATCCCCTGGCCCGCCACGTCTTCCCCGGCCGCCGCCCCTTCATGGCCCTCAACGTGATGCTGCTGGTGGTGCCGCCGGTGGTGCTCGTGGTGCCGCTGTTCCTGTTCTTCATCGGGCTGGGCATGGTCAACTCGCGGCTGGCCGTGATCATCATCTACATCGGGCTGCTGCTGCCGTTCTCGATCTACCTGCTGGTGAACTTCTTCGCGACCATCCCCCGCAGCCTCGAGGAGGCCGCGCGCATCGACGGCGCGGGCCACGCTGCGCACGCTGTGGAGCGTGTTCGTGCCGCTGTCGGCGCCGGCGATCGTGACGATCGTGGTGGTCAACGCCGTCTGGGTCTGGAACGAGCTGCTGATCGCCCTGGTCTTCCTGCAGGACGACGACGCGCCGCACCCTCACCGCCGGGCTGACGTTCTTCCAGGGGCGCTTCATGACCAACGAGCCGCTCGTGATGACCGGCGCCCTGATCGCGACGATCCCGATGCTGCTGCTGTACATCGTCGGGCAGCGGTTCTTCATCCGCGGCCTCACGGCCGGCTTCGGCAAGTGAGCCGCGCGCTCGCAGAGCTGCTGCGCGCCGCCGCCGCGGGCGCGCGATGCTGCCCGACCACGTGCTGCGCGCGGGCGGCGGCGCTCCAGCAGGCGACCCGCGTCGCCCGGCGGAGGCGCGCCGATCCGGCAGCGGCGCTCGAGGACGCTGCGCGGGCCGCCGTCGCCTGGTGCCTCGGCCTCGACCGCATCCCGCGCGCCGCGGCGACGTGGCAGGCGCTGGGCGAGCTGCCGGGCGACGGGTACACGATCGAGCGCGGCGTCTACGACGGCCGTGCCCGGGCCTGCCCGTGGCCGGCGCACGTCTACCGGCCGGCGACGCGCCGGGCCGCATCCCGGCCGTCGTGCACGCGCCCGGCCACTGGATGGAGAACGCGCGGCTCGAGCCCGACCTGCAGCGCTTCAACGCCGGGTCTCGCGCGGGCCGGCCTGGTGGTGCTCTGCTACGACCCCGCTCGGGCAGGGCGAGCGGCGGCGCGGCTGGCACCAGCACGGGCAGCTCGCGCCGCTGCTGGTCGGCTTCACGTCGCTCGGCGTGATGGTGGTCGAGGCGCTGGCGGGCGCTCGACGTGCTGGCCGCGCGACCCGACGTCGACGCCGCGCGGCTCGGCCTCGTCGGCGCCTCGGGCGGCGGCTTCGTCTCGACCTTCGCCGCCGCGGTCGACGAGCGCGTCGCCGCGGCCTGCATCTGCTGCATCCTCAACACCCACCTCGGCCAGCTGCGCGACGCCGCGCTACGGCACCGGCTGGGACGGCTGGGTCGACCTCTGCAACCAGGTGCCGCGCCTCGCCGCGACGGCGCAACATGGGCGCACGTGCGTCGGCGCCGCCGCGCCGCGCGACGTCACCGTCGTGCACGCGGTCGACGACCCGCCGTTCCCCATCGACGGGCGCGCGCGCCGTGGTCGCGGAGGCGCGCGGCGATCTTCAACGCCGTGCACGCGCCCGGCCGCGTGCGGCTGCGTCGAGGTGACGGGCGGCCACGGCCTGCACCCCGCCATGCGCGAGGCCGCGACGGCGGCGCTCGCCGCGGCGCTCGGGCTGCCCGCGCCGCCGCCCGAGCGCGACGTCCGGCCTGCTGGAGGAGGCGTACGCCGGTGACGCACGAGGTCGGCCGCGCCGGCGGAGCGGCCGCAGACGCATCGTGCGCGCCGGCCGGCCGCCTGCCCGGCGAGTCGCTGCCGGAGGACGTCGACACCAACGAGCCGCTCGTGCGGATCGCGCGCGACGCTGCGCCGGACGCCTGCGCGAGGGCCGCGCGCCGACGCGTGGCCGACGTCGCGCGCGACGCTCGGGCCGGCCGCACCGGAACGGCCGTTCCGCACGCCAATTGTCACCAACCACTTGGCGCTCCCGGAGCGCCAAGTGGCGCAGCGCATCGAGCTCGACGTCGCCGACGACGTGACGCTCGACGCCGTGCTGCTGCTGCCCGACCGCTGGGGCGACGACGCTGCCGGGCGTGCTGGTGGTCGTCGACGAGGGCGGCAAGGCGGTGGCGCTCGACGGCCCGGCGGCTGCGGTGGCCCGCGAGCGCGGCTGGGCGGTGCTCGCGCTCGACCTGCGCGGCACGGGCGAGAGCGCGGCGAGCGAGTTCGAGCTGGCCACCGCGTCGTGGCTGCTCGACCGCGACCTGCTGGCCGAGCGCGTCGGCGACCTGCGGGCCGCCGTCGGCTGGCTGCTCGGAGCGCTACTCGACGGGCCAGCAGCTCGACAAGGGCCGCATCGCGGTCCACGGCGCCGGCGCGTTCGGCCTCGTCGCGCTCGCTCGCCGCCGCGCTCGACGACCGCATCGCCGGCGCCGCCAGCGGCCCGTTCGCCACCACCCTGGAGGAGCTGCTCGTGATCTCGCCGCGCATCACGCCGATGGCGTTCCCGTTCCGCGCCCTCGAGACGTGGGACCTGCCCGACCTGGTGCGCCTCGCCGCACCGCGCCCGCTGCACCTCGGCGGCGCGGAGGCCGACGAGGCGGCGCTGGTCGCGGGCCTGCTGCACGAGCTGGAGGGCTGATGGAGAGCACCGTCCACGAGGTCGCCGAGCGCGTCTGGAGCTGCGAGCAGCCCGACGGCCCGCGGCGCATCCGCCAGGTCGTGATCGCGGGCGGCGCGAGCGCGCTGGTGGTCGACACGGGCCTCCCCGACTCGCCCGCGGCGGGGCTGCTCGACCTGCTCGACCGGCTCGGCCTCGAGGTCGGCATCCTGTTGACGCACCCGGACGCCGACCACGTCGGCGGCACCGCCGCGATCCTCGAGCGGTACCCCGATGCGGCGCTGCATGGCCGGCACCGCCGACGTCGACCTGACGGGCGATCCCGAGCGCGCCATCGACGAGCGCTACGCGGCCTTCGTCGACGACGGCATCCCCTTCAGCGACACCGACGCCGAGCGCGCGCGGGCCCGCTTCGGCCCGGCGTTCGGCCCGGTCGAGGCGGTGACCGACGGCGGAGACGCTCGACCTCGGCGGACGCCACGTCGAGCTGCTGTGGACGCCCGGCCACAGCCCCGGGCACACCGTCGCCTGGGTGCCCGACGCGCTGACCATGGCCGCGGCCGACGCCGTGATGGGCGAGGCGATCCCCGACGCCGACGGGAACCCCTTCATGCCGCCGATGTACGCGCCGCCCAGCGACTACCGCGTCACCATCTCGCAGCTCGAGGGCCTGCCCATCGAGTGCCTGCTGACGGGCCACGAACCGGTGCTCGACGCGGAGGGCGCACAGGCGCTGCTGCAGGCCAGCCGCGCCGCCTGCGCCCACATGAGCGCGCTGGTACGCGAGGCGCTGCTGGACGCGCCCGGCGACGCTCATGGCCATCTGCGAGCGCGTCGTGGCCGCCCACGGCAGCCTGCCGACAGACCGCATGGCGGCGCTGGCGATGACCGTCGACGGCCACCTGGCGGAGCTCGAGGCGGCCGGCGCCGCGGTGGTCGAGCCCGGGCCGCCGCGCACCTTCCGGCGGGCCGGCGTGAGGATCGCCCGGCTCCGCACCACCGTCGTGGCGGTGCCGCAGAAGCGCGCCTACAAGTCGACCTGGCGCCGCAAGGGCCACGGCGCGACGGCGCTCCAGGCCGTGCTGGTGGAGCTGGAGACGGACGACGGGCTGGTCGGCATCGGCGAGGCGCCGGTGGTCTGGGCCGGCGACGCCGAGGTCACGCGCGCGCTGACGGAGTCGGTCGCGCCGCTGGTGGTCGGCGCCGACGCCCTCGAGCCCGACGTCGTGCGCCGCCGCCTGTACGCCGAGACCGGCATGGCGCACCTCGGCACGCAGGGCATCTCGTGGGCGCTCTCGGGCATCGACACCGCCCTCTGGGACCTCGTCGGCCGCGCGGCGGGCCAGCCGCTGCACCGCCTCTGGGGCGGCGCGTGGCGCACGCGCTCGCCGTTCCACGCCGACCTGGTGCCCGGACGAGCCGGAGCGCATGGCCGACGACGCGCGCCAGTGGGTGGAACGGGGATTCCGCACCCTCTACCTCAAGGTCGGCTTCGACCCCGCCGTCGACGAGGCGCGGGTGCGCGCGGTGCGCGAGGCGGTCGGCGACGGCCCGCGCATCCGCATCGACGCCAACGCCGCCTGGTCGCCCGGGCTGGCGGTGACGCTACTGACGCGCCTCGCGCCATTTGGCGTGGAGTACGCCGAACAGCCGATCCCCGCGGGCGACCCGGCCGAGCTGGCGCGGCTGCGGGCGCGGGTGCCGGTGCCGATCCTGGCCCACGAGTCCAGCCTCTCGGTCGAGGGCACGCTGGCCGTCGTGCGCCACGGCGCGGCCGACGCGGTGCAGCTCGACCCGCGCTTCGACGCCGGCATCGCGGGCATGCGGGTGGCGGCCGGCATCGCCGAGGTCGCCGGGCTGCCCGCCGTCACGCACACGTTCGGCGAGCTCGGCGTCGGGACGGCCCTGATGCTGCAGCTGCACGCGGCGCACCGCAACTTCGTGCTCGACAACCAGACGTACTACGCGAACCTCGAGGACGACGTCATCGCCGGCGGCCTGATGCCGTTCGACGGCCCGTACCTCGACGTGCCGACGGCTCCGGGGCTCGGCGTCGAGCTGGACGCCGACCGCGTCGCGCACTACGCCGCCTACTACGCCAGCGAGGTGGCCGGCCGGCCGGCGCCGCCGCCCGAGGACGGCGACGACCGCGGCTACCTGATCAGACCCAGGGTCTAGGAGGAACGAGCGATGCCAGGACGGCTCGAGGGGCGGGTCGCGGTGGTCACCGGCGCGGGCTCCGGGTTGGGGCGCGCGGGCTCGGTGGCCTTCGCCCGCGAGGGCGCCGCCGTCGTGCTGGCGGAGATCGACGAGGAGCGCGGCGAGCGCGTCGCGGCGGCGATCCGGGCCGAGGGCGGGCGCGCGCTCGTCGCCCGCTGCGACGTGACCTCGAGCGCCGAGGTCGAGGCCATGGTGCAGCGCGCGGTCGACGAGTTCGGGTCGGTCGACGTCCTCTACCACTGCGCGGTCGACGTGAACTTCGTGAACTACGAGGACCGCCGCCTGACCGAGATGGACGACGCCGTCTGGCAGCGCATGATCGACCTCGTGCTGACGGGCACCTTCCACGTCTGCAAGCACGTCGGCCGCCAGATGCTGCGCCAGCGCCGCGGCTCGATCATCCTCACGGCGACCACGGACGCGCTCGTCGGCGTCGCCGGGCCTCGACGCCTACACGGCGGCCAAGGGCGGCGTCGTCTCGCTGACCCGCTCGTTCGCGGCCGGCATGGCGCCCGACGGCGTGCGCGTCAACGCGGTCTGCCCCGCCTTCGTCGCCACCGAGCCGCAGATGACGTGGCTCGACGACCCGGCAGCGCGCGCCTCGATCCAGAGCCTGCACCTGCTGCCGATCCCGACGCCGGAGGAGGTCGTGCCGTTCGTCGTCTTCCTCGCGAGCGACGAGGCCTCGGCGATGACCGGCGGCGTGCATCCCGTCGACGCGGGCTACATGGCCTTCAAGGTGTCGGACGTCGACGCGATGGCGGCGATGCAGGCCAACCGCCCGGCCGAGGGCTCCTGATGCAGCGCCTGGACGGGCAGGTCGCGGTCGTCACCGGCGGCGCGCGCGGCATCGGGCGCGGCATCGCGGAGGTGCTCGCCGTCGAGGGCGCGCGGGTGGCGCTCGCCGACGTCGACGGGGAGGCCGCCGAGGCCGCGGCCGACGCCCTGCGCGCGCGGGGCCTCGAGGCGCTCGCGGTGGCCACCGACGTGACCGACGCGGCTTCCGTCGACGCGCTCGTCGCGACCGTCCTGGAGACGTGGGGCCGCGTCGACATCCTCGCCGCCAACGCCGGCATCTACCCGTTCCACGAGCTCGCCGCCCTGGACGACGCCACCTGGAACCGCGTGCTCGACCTCAACGTCACGGGCGCCGTCCGCGCCGTCCGCGCCTGCCTCGGGCCGATGCGCGAGCAGGGCTACGGGCGGGTGGTGCTGACGTCGTCGATCACCGGCCCGATCACCGGCCAGACCGGGTTCGCGCACTACGGCGCCTCGAAGGCCGCGATGCTCGGCTTCATGCGCTCGGCGGCGGTCGAGCTGGCGAGGAGCGGCATCACGGTCAACGCGGTCATGCCGGGCAACGTCGCCACCGAGGGCCTGGCGGCGACCAGCGACGAGCACCAGGCGCTGATGCTGACCTCGATCCCGATGGGCCGCTACGCGGAGCCGGCCGACGTGGGCTGGGCGGTCCGCTTCCTGGCCTCGCCCGAGGCCGCCTACATCACGGGGCAGACGCTGGTCGTCGACGGCGGCCAGGTGCTGCCCGAGGCGACGGGCTAGTCGCGGCGGTACGGCTCCAGCGCGTCGCGCGGCACCTCGCAGTACGCGGTGTAGTCGGTGTTGCTGATCTGGCAGATGCCGGCGCGCGCGACCATCGCCATCAGCAGCGCCGCCTTCGGCCGCTCGATGTCGTAGTCCTCGACGACCCACTCCAGGAGCTCGCGGTAGGCCTGGCGCGCGCTCCACTCCAGCGGCCGTCCCGACACCAGCGTGGTGAAGGTCGTCGCCGTCTCGATGCGCGGCCAGCCCATCGACGCCGGGCGCTGCCGCGGCTCGGCGCTGGCGGTGACGAGGGCCTGCACCTCGGGCGGGCCGACGATCTCGCTGTCGCCCATGAGCGCCTTGGAGTCGCCGAAGTAGAGCCCGGCGCCGTCGTGCCAGACGGGCAGCACGAGCGTCGCGCCCGCGCCGAGCGCCGGGCAGTCCATGTTGCCGCCGTAGCGCCCCTGCAGCTTGGCGTGCAGGTCGCCCTCCGCCGGCATGGTCGCCAGGCAGCCGATCAGCGGCTGGAGCGGCAGCGAGGTGCGCTCGTCGAAGCGCAGCCGCCCGTCCTCGACCGGGTAGACCGCGCAGGCCGACTCGTCGTCCCACCACGCCAGCACGTCCTCGCCCTCGTACGCGCCGTAGACGACGACGCCGGGGCCGGTGACCTCGACGTCGTGGATCGTCACCGCCACGGCGCCGCCGGCCCGCGCGCCCTCGACGGCGATCGGCCCGGTGACGGCCCACTTCACGGCCTCGGCCAGGGCGTAGCGCTCGGGCGTGAAGTCGGAGGCCGAGCGGAAGTAGTTGGAGAACCCCTCGACGGACTCGACCTCGAACCGCTCGCCGGCCTCGACCGTGCCGATCATCGCGTGCTCCGGGCTGTACGAGTACTTCGGCGGGTCCGCGTCGAAGCGCTGCATCGGCGGCGAGTATAGGGAGGCGCGTCAGCCCAGCGGTGCCGGCCGCGAGGGCGCGCTGCGCGATGGCGATGCTCTCCCCCGCCTCGGCCGCCGCGAGGATGCCGCGCGCCACCTCGACCACGTGCAGCCCGAGCTCGCCCGACGCCCGCGGCGCCGCGCCCGTCCCGATCGACGTCACCAGGTCGGCCAGCCCCAGGCCGCGACCGTCGCGCGGGCTCGGCGGCGGCAGCGGCACCTCCTGCCACGCCTCCTCGCGCCCGCGCCGCAGCTGCAGCGGGCCGCCGTAGCTGTTCGGATCGGGCAGGATCAGCCGGCCCTCGGTGCCGTAGACGGTGAAGTCGGCGATGTACTGCGCGCCCGCCTCGAAGGTCGCGGTGAGGTTCGCGGTCACGCCGCCGTCGAGCTCCAGCGTCGCGGCGGTGTGGGTCGGCGTCTCGGGCGTGAACGGCGTGCCGGCGCGCGGCCCGATCTCGATCACGCGGTCGATGGCGCGCGTCGACGCGAACCCCGCGACCCGCCGGATCGGCCCGAGCAGCGCCACGATCGCCGTCACGTAGTACGGCCCCATGTCGAGCAGCGGGCCGGCGCCGTCGCGGTAGAAGATGTCCGGGTTCGGGTGCCACGACGACTGCCCGCCGGCGAGCATCGCGGCGCTCACCGCCAGCGGCTCGCCGATGGCCCCCTCGTCGATCAGCCGCCGCGCCGCCTGGTACGGGCCGGCGAGGAAGACGTCGGGCGCGCAGCCGAGCCGCAGGTCGCGCCGCCCGGCCTCGGCCACGAGCTCGGCCGCCTCGGCGACCGTCACGTCGAGCGGCTTCTCGGTGTAGACGTGCTTGCCCGCCGCGAGCGCCTGGCGGATGACGGCGCCGTGCACGTCGGGCGGCGTGAGGTTGAGCACGACGTCGACCGACGGGTCGGCGAGCAGCTCGTCGATCGTCGTCGCCCGCAGGCCGTGCTCGTCGGCGAGCTTCTGCGCCGCCTCGGGCACGGCGTCCGCGCAGACCGTCACGTCGTACGCGTCGAAGTGCTGCGCGTTGCGGGCGTACTCGCGGCTGATGACGCCGCAGCCGACGATGCCGACGTTCACGTGGCCGCCAGCAGCGGGACGATGGCGCCGTACGAGCGAGCCGCCGCCTCGAGGGTCGAGCCGTCCGCCTCGTCCTGCTCGACCAGCAGCCACTCGACGCACGCCGCACGGGCCGCGGGGAGGATGCGCGCGTAGTCGATCGACCCGTCGCCGAGGGCGCAGAACCGCTTCACGCCCTGCTCCTCGAAGTCCTTGACGTGCACCATCGGCACCCGCTTGCGGGCGGCCTCGAGCCACTGCACGGGGTCGTGGCCGCCCCACCAGATCCAGCCGAGGTCGAGCTCCAGGTACAGGTGCTCGTCCTCCAGCAGCCGGTCGAGGAACGCCCGCCCGTCGTCGAGCCGCTGCACCTCGCCGTCGTGGTTGTGGAACCCGAAGTCGAGGTCGTGCGCGCGGGCCGCCGCGCCAATTGACGCGATGCGCTCCGCCATTTGGCGCGCCGCCGCCGCGGTCGTCGGCGCCTCGATCCAGGCCAGCGTCAGGCGGCGCGTGCCGAGCGTCCGGAGCTCCGCCGCCAGCGCGGGCAGGTCGCCCTCCAGCGCGTCGAGCATCGCGTGGCGGCCGACGGCGACGAGCCCCGACTGGTCGAGCCACTCCCGCACCTGCGCGGCCTCGTGCCCGTGCAGCGAGAACAGCTCGACGCCCGTGTAGCCGATCGCCGCCGCCGCCCGCAGCGTGCCCTCGAAATCGCGCTCGCACTCGTCGCGCACGCTGTACAGCGCGAGGCCGACGCGGGCCGGGTCACCGACTTCACCAGTCATGCTGCCATGGTGCCCGACACCACCAGCCCGGCGCGCCGGCGCCTCCTCGTCCTGGCCTGCGCGCTCGCGGCCCTCCTGCTCGTCACGGCCTGCGGCGGTGGCGGAGGCGACGACGACGATGCGGCGACCAGCCAGCCCCAGCCCGCGAGCGAGCACCCCGAGACCGGCGCGGAGAGCCTCGACGCCGCCGACGCCAGAGGCGCGCTCCAGGACGTGATCGACGCGGCGGGCGACGCCGACGGCGGCAAGCTCTGCGACGGCCTGACGGACGACGCGCAGGACATCCTCGTCTCGGCGCTGCAGGCCCAGGGCGGTACCGCGGACGACTGCGAGGGGGCGGTGCAGGCCGCCCTCGACGACAACTCGCCGCTCCTCTCGGTGCTGGCGGGCGCGGAGATCGGCGAGATCGTGCTGGCCGACGACGAGCACGCCACGGCGGCGATCACCGTGCTCGGCCGCACCGCGAACGTGCGGCTGGAGAAGCAGGACGACGTCTGGCACCTCGCCGGCCTGCCGGACGGCGGCGCCTAGCCCGGGCCGGCGCCGTTCCCGTTGCGGTGCCCGCGCGGCGCCGCCGGGATGACGAGCGGCGTGCCGGTCGCCGGGTCGGCGATCACGTGGCACGGCAGGCGACGGCCTGGATCAGCTCCGGCGATGACCGTCGACGGCGCGCCCTCGCGCTAGCGGCACGCGTCCCGGACATCGCGATCAGGTGGGTCGCGTAGCGGCACGGCGCTGGTTGATGTCGTGCAGCACCATCGCGACGGTGTGGCGTGGCGGAGAGCTCGGCGCAGAGGTCGAGCACCTCGACCTGGTGGCGATGTCGAGGAACGTCGTCGGCCGCCGAGCAGCAGGATGTCGGTCTCCTGCGCGAGCGCCATCGCCAGCCACACGCGCTGCCGCTGCCCGCGGAGAGCTCGTCGACGGTGCGGCGCGGCCGGCCTCGACGCCGGTCGCGTCCATGGCCGAGCGTAGCGCCACGCCGGCCTCGACCATGCCAGCACAGGCGCTGGCGCGGGTAGTGCTGCGGCCGTCCGGTCGGCCCTGGCCGGCCTGCGATGGCGTCGGTTGCCGTGCACCTGCCCGTCAGCGACGTAACGCCAGAGTCCGCGACACGACGTCACGCCGCCGGTCGTGTCGCGACCCGCCGATGCCAGGTCACGGCGACCGACCGGCGACGTGGCGTCTCTCACGTAGAAGCCGGCCTGAGTTCCATCGTGATGGCTCCTCCCTCACCCGGCTCTCGCCGGCGCAGAACGACAGCGGCTCACGGCGCTCGGCCTGCCTCACCTGAAGGTCGGAATATGGGCCTCGAGATCGAATACCTTGCCGGGATCCGGGCGTTCCCCACCCTAGGAGGTCGCTGCTCCCGCGCCGAGTGGCCGGCGCCGCCAGCAGGTACGTCCCCCGCCACCGGATCCGCCGTGATCTCCCCCGCCGACGGTCGTTCGAAGACGCCCCTCGCGCCCAGGATGAACATCAGCACGATGCCGACGGCGATCAGGATCGCGACCTCCCACCAGATCTTGTCGAGGGCGTACAGCGGCGGGGCGTCCTTCACCACGCCGTAGACCGCCGCGATCGTCGCCGCTGCGCCGAGCACCGCCGCTACCGCCAGGCCCGCCCGGTTCTCGCCCGGCTGGCCCAGGAAGCCCGTCAGGCTGACCGCCAGGTAGACCAGCACCAGGCACATGCCGCCGAACGTCGCGCCCCACTGGAAGAAGCCGAACCACTCGCCCGGGTCGGTCTCGGGGCTGTTCAGGACGAGGCCGTCGGTCGCGTGGACGATGATGATCACGATGATCGCGCCCACCGCCAGGACGACGCTCGCGACGTCCGGGGTGCGGAAGCGGTCGTTCACGTGGGCCAGGATGCGCGGCAGGCGGCCGTCGCGGCCCGAGCGCGAAGTAGCCGCGGCTCGTGCCCGTCGCGGTGCCGAGGCCGACCGCGGCGATGTCGAGCACGACCATCCACTGGACGAGCTCCGCGAAGTTGTCGCCGCCGAACTCCGGGTTGGCTGACGCGGCGTAGAGCGGCGGGAAGTTCGCCAGGTCGAGGAACGCCGCGATGTCGAAGCCGAAGGCCGCCAGCAGGCCGTACGAGACGATCACGTAGAAGATGCCGACGACGATGACGCTCGCGAAGACGGCGATCGGGATCGAGCGTTTCGGCTCGGCCGTCTCCTCCGCGAGGTTCGCCGCGGTCTCGAAGCCGATGAACATGATCACCGCGTAGAGCATCCCGTAGAAGATGCCCGTGAACGTCGAGTTGCCCGGGTTGAACGGCGCGCCCGAGAGGCCGTCGGCGCCGCCCTTCAGGATCACGTAGATCGCGAAGGCCAGGATCACGATCATCGAGACGAGCGCCAGGATCAGCTGCAGGCGCGTCGAGATCTGGACGCCCAGCACCATGATCGCGCCCGCGACGATCCAGAAGGCGATCGCCAGCCAGTACCAGTCGATGTCGATGTCGTGGTTGATGCTCAGCGTCAGCGACAGGAAGCCGCCGAACGCCAGGCCGATCGCCAGGGTCAGCGCCGTCATCCCGCCGTAGTACGTCCAGCCCGCCACGAAGCCGGCGCGCCGCCCGAAGGCCGCCGTGACGTAGTCGTACAGCGAGCCCGCCGCGTGGATGCGCTTCGCGAAGCGCGAGATGATCCACGCGACGCCGAGCATGCCGATCGCCGCCAGGATCAGCGAGATCGGGATGTTGATGCCGGCGCCCTTGCCGGTCAGCGACGCGCCGCCGATCGCCGTCAGGAAGAAGGTGACCGAGAAGACCGGCCCCATGAAGCCGACGGCCTGGGCCACGACGTCCGCCAACCGCAGGTTCCCACGACCGAGCTTCGCCGGTTCGGTGGTCTCCATCTCCGCCATCCCGCACCTCCCCACTGGTTGCGATCGGGTCGAGGGCGATGATAGGGCGCGGGGCCTCGCGAATCCTGGCGTCGGCGGTAGCCTCCCCGCGTGCCGACTCCCATCGATCCGTTCTCGAACTTCCTGCCCGTCCGCATCCGCTTCGGCGACGGCGTCGTCGACGAGCTCGCCGGCATCCTCGAAGACGAGGGCGTGCGGCGACCGTTCATCCTGCTCGATCCCGTCCTCGACGGCCTACCGGCGCTGATGCCGGCGCTCGACGCCGTCGCCGCGCAGTCCGACGAGATCGTCGGCCACCCGCTCGAGCCGGGCGAGCCGACGTTCGAGAGCATCGACGCGGCCGCCGACGCCCTCGCCGCCTCCAACGCCGACGCCGTCATCGCGATCGGCGGCGGCTCGGCGCTCGACACGGCCAAGGGCGCACGGCTCGATCGCCAACCAGGGCGGGCCGTTCGCGCGCTTCGTGGGCGGCGAGGTGCCAATTGGCGCGCCGCGGTTGCCGCTTGTCACCATCCCGACCACGAGCGGCACCGGCTCCGAGGTGACCGGCGGCATCGTCGCCATCGACCGCTCGCGCAACGCCAAGTTCGGCGTCGCCGGGCCGAACAACCGCGCCCAGTACGCGCTCGTCGACCCCGTCCTGACGCACGAGCTCCCGGCCAAGCCGACGCTCTACGGCGGCGCCGACGCGCTCGCGCAGGCGATCTCGCCCGTCGCCGCGATCACGCGCACGCCAATTGGCGACGGCGTCGGCCTCGAGGGCACGCGGCTCGCCGCCCGCGCGCTGCCCGCGGTCGTCGCGGACCCGTCCGACGCCGGCGCGCGCTCCGAGATGGCCTGCGCGAGCCTGCTCGCCGGCCTGGCCATGAACATCTCGGAGGCCGGGTCGGAGCACTCGCTCGGCCACGCCCTCGGCGCGCTCCACCACCTGCCGCACGGGCTGACGATCGGGCTGATGCTGGCCGAGTCGATCGAGCACGACCGGCAGTTCGTGCCGGAGATCTTCGAGCGCGTGGCCGACGCGCTCGGCGAGCCGGCGGGCGGGCCGGCCGACGGGTCGCGGGCCGTGCGCGGCGTCCAGCGCATCCTGGCCGCGGTCGACTTCCCGACGCTGCGCTCGACCGGCGTGACCGAGGACGACCTGCCGGCACTCGCCGACGCGGCGCTCGCCGGCTGGATCCCCGTCTCGCCCGGGCCGTGGACGCGCGACGACGTCCTCGGCGCGTACCGCCGCGCGCTCGCGATCGAGTCGCGCGCCGGCGCCTAGACCGTCGCCGCCTCCGCCGTCTCGACCAGCGCGCACAGCGTCGAGATCAGCCGCATGTCCTCGATCGTGCGCGCCTTCGTCTCCAGCAGCGCCGGCGAGCAGCACAGGATCGCCAGGCAGCGCGCGCGGCTGATCGCGACGTTCAGGCGGTTGCGGCTGAACAGGAAGCCGATGTCGCGCGGCGCGTCCTCGCCCGTCGACGTCGCCATCGAGAAGAACACGACCGCCGCCTCCTGGCCCTGGAACGCGTCGACGGTGCCAATCGGCACGCCACTTGGCAGCACGCTCTTCAGCAGGCGCACCTGGGCGTTGTACGGCGAGACGACCATGATGTCGGTCGCGACCAGCGGGCGCGTGACGCCGTCGCGATCGGTGTACGGCTGGCCGAGCAGCGCGTCGAGCCGCTCGCGGATCGCCTCGGCCTCCTCGCGGCTCTGGCTCGCGTTGCCGGCGTGCTCGACGGGCAGGAAGCGGATGCCCGTGCCGGCGCCGGTCGACTGCGCGCGCGGTGCCGGCCTCGCTGGAGAGCCGATCCTCGTAGACCTGCTCCGAGATGAAGCGGCAGACGTCCGGGTGCATGCGCCAGGTCTCGGTGAGGAAGAGGCCGCGATCCTCCGGGACCGTCGCGTCCAGATGGAGCAGGTGCTCGAGGACGCTCGCGTTCGTGCCCGGCGGATGGATCGCCTGCGACACCTGCGGCAGCTGGAGCGGGTCGCCGAGCAGGATGAGATTCCGCGCTGACGTCCCGGCGGCGAGGGCGTCGGCGAGCGACAGCTGGCCGGCCTCGTCGATCACGAGGTAGTCGAGCGTGTTGTCGAACGCCTCGGGCGCGAACAGCCAGGTGGTGCCGCCGACCAGTCGATACCGCTCGTCGAGGCACTCCGCGGCGTCGTCGACGTTGACCGTCCGCCAGCCGTCCGGCACGCGGCTGTCCTCGTGGCCGCTGTCCCGCCGCGCGCCCTCGAACGTGACGCCCACCTCGTCCGCCGCCTCCTCGACCGCCTCGAGCAGGTTGTTGATCGCGCGATGGCTGAGCGCGGTGACGCCGACGCGCTGTCCCGCCGCGATCAGGTCGACGATCAGCCGCGCGCCGGTGTAGGTCTTGCCGGTCCCGGGCGGCCCCTGCACCAGCAGGTACGACCGGTCGAGCGATCGCGCCAGCTGCTGCTGCTCGGCGAGGTCGGTGGTCTGCACCTGCGCGCCGGGCGGACGGTCGCGAACCGCGGCAGGTTCGCGGGCGAGGATCTCCTCCAGCGCCGGGAAGCGCGCCCGTCGCGTCGCGCATCGACTCGGCGAGCCGGAGCAGCGCCTCCTGCTGCGGCTCGGTCGTCGAACGGGCCGCCCGGGATCAGCGCCGCGCGGCCAGTCGTCCGGGTCCTTGAAGCGCCTCGCCGCGCACGGTGACGGTGCAGGCGTCGTCGTCGACGTGCACGAGGTTGACGCCCTTGCCGGTCGCCGGGTCGTCGACGCCGTCGCCGCCCGCCAGCTTGTGGTTCTGCGGCGGGAAGCGCAGCGATCGCTCGCCAGCTCTGCCGCGTGCACCGGTTCGCGGGCGTGCCCGACCGGCTCGAGGCAGCCCGATCGCCTCGGCGTCGCGACACAGCTCCTCGCCGTCCATCTGCTGCAGCGCGAACCAGCGCCACCAGCCCGGACGCGCCTCGCGGCGGTGGTACTCGAGGAGCTCGCCCGCGAGCCAGCGCGGCGCTGCCGGCCTCCTGGCCCTCGATGAGCACCTCGCGCAGCGCCGCGGCGCGCTGCTCCCGCGCGACCGTCTTCTCGCTTCGCTCCCGCACCTCGACGATCGGCGGAGGCGGCACATCGGCGGGCCGCACGCCGACGAGCCAGTCGCGCAGCGCCAGCGTCGAGCGGCAGTCCTCCTCGTTGTAGCGCGCGATGCCGTCGAGCTCCGCCTGGTCGCCGCCGTGCATCCACTCGTCGTAGGCGAGCACGGCGTCGGAGCCCTGTCCCACGTCGGCCGAGCGCTCGAAGCCGGCCAGCCGCTCGACGTGCTTCAGGCCGTACGACTCGACGCCCACGCGCATCCCCTGGCGCAGCGACGTAGTAGAGGTCGACGAGGACGCCCTGCGCGCAGCAGCACGTCGACCTCGGCCTCGCGCGTCGCGTGCCGCGCCATCAGCCGCTGCAGCACGCCGGGCTCGGCGGGGCTGTAGTGGTAGACGTGCATGTCGGGGTGCGCGGCCAGCCGCTCGCCGATGCGGTCGACGACGCGCTCGAGCGCCGCGCCCTCCTGCTCCAGGTCGTGCGCCCAGATCGGCTCGTAGCGCCACGTGTCGCCGTCGGCCAGGATGAGGCCGAACAGGAACGTCAGGTCGCTCGCGGCCGTGAAGTACGGGTGGCCCTCGATGTCGAAGAAGACGTCGCCCGGCGACGGCTCCGGCAGTCGCGTGAAGCCGCGGCCCGCCTCCACCGGCAGGAGCTCGTACGGCGGCACGGGACGGCCCTCGCGCCTCGACCTGGAGGCGCGCCTGCTGGCGCAGGGCGTCGACCGCCGACGGGCGCAGACCCTCGACGGGTGTCGCCGCCGGCAGGGCGCCGAGCGCGTGGCGCGTCGACACGGCGGCGGCGCGCAGGTGCTCGAACTCGGTCCGGCGGATGCCCGCGACGAGCGTCAGGTGGTCGGTCGTCCGCCAGCGTCTCGCCGCACTCGCGCCGGTAGCTGCAGAAGACGCACGCCGGGACCGGGTACGGCTCGGTCGGCGCGTCGGCCGCGGCGTCCTGCCTCCAGGGCGAGGCGGGCGCGCCGGAAGTAGGGCAGGAGCTCGCGCACGCGCAGCGTCTCGCGCAGGCCGGAGCCGAGCTCGATGTGCGCGAAGCGCGGCGCACGACCCTGGATGCGCGCGACGGCCTCGCTGTAGAAGCAGAGTTGGAGCGCGTGCGATGGCTTGGCCTCGACGCGCGCGAGCTTCGTGTCGACCGCCTCGTACGACCAGTCGCCGAGGTCGGACGGCTCGTCGACGCGCTCCAGGAAGTCGGCGACGCCCGCGCCAGTCGCCGTCCTCCAGCCGGCCCTGGAAGATGACGTCGGCGCCCGCGCGCATCAGCTCGATCGTCCGCGCGGCGGTGGTGGTGCGCGGCCAGTCGCGCAGGTCCTCGACCACCCGCCCCTCGTCGATCAAGCCGCCGGCGGTAGTCGTCCTCGTGCTCGTTGCCCTTGGCGAAGACGAGGTTCGCGTACGCGCTCGCCGCGAACGCCTTCTCGCGCTCTCCACGGGCGGCGGCGCGCGACTGGGCCGCCGAGTGGCGGCAGCCGAGCAGCTCCGTCAGGTCGGACGGCGAGAAGCGGTAGCGGCCATCCCTCCACTCCATCCCTGCATGATGCGCCTCGCGCTACATGCGCACGACACTCCGGCCCACGTGGCCCTGCGACGCGGCCCAGTCGGCGGCGTCGAACGCGCGAGTGACGTCCTCCAGCGGGAACGTCTCGGCCACCAGGCGGTCGAACGGGTACGCGTCGAGGCGCCGGGCCATCCACTCCAGCACGCGCGGGATGACCCAGCGGTCGTACGTGACGAGGCCGATCAGCTCCTTCGGCGTGCGGATCATGTCGTGCGGGACGAACGGCACCGAGGCGCCGGCGACGATGCTGCCGATCAGGACGTAGCGGCCGCCGGGACGCAGCATGTCGACGCCCTCGGGCACG
This sequence comes from uncultured Actinomycetota bacterium, assembly GCA_963767885.1. Taxonomy (GTDB): domain Bacteria; phylum Actinomycetota; class Thermoleophilia; order Gaiellales; family F1-60-MAGs149; genus CAVYFW01. The sequence continues at coordinate 162,345 of CAVYFW010000018.1, read as the reverse complement.
ACGGCGGGCGAGCCGACGAGCTCCAGCACGACGTCCGCGCCGCGGCCGCCGGTCAGGCGCCGGACCTCGTCGACGCGCGCCTCCGCTGTCGGGTGCGCGGTGAGGTCGACCGTGTCGGTGGCCCCGAAGGCGCGGCCGAGCTCGAGCCGCTCGGGGATGCGGTCGATGCCGATCACCTGGCCGGCGCCGAGATCGCGCGCCAGGGCGCAGGCGTAGACGCCGAGGCCGCCGAGGCCCTGGACGACGACCGCGTCGCCGAGGCGGACGCGGGCGCGGTCGAGCCCGTACGCGACCTGGGCCGTCGCGCAGTTGACGGGCACGATGACGTCGTCCGGCAGGGCGTCCGGCACGCGGAACACCCACTGCCCGCCGCGCAGGACGTAGTAGTCGCCGTACGCGCCGTGGAAGTGCGGCGGGTCGAAGACCGAGAGCGGCTTGCGCGCGGCGTAGCGGTTCGGGCAGCCGACGTTGCCGTTGACGCACGACCAGCACGTGCCGCACGGCGTGAAGTACGCGTACGCGACGCGGTCGCCCTCCGCCAGCGGCTGGCCGAGCGAGTCGGTCGTGCGGTCGCGACCCAGCGCCGCCACGCGCCCGACCATCTCGTGGCCGGCCGCCGCCGGAACGCCCGTCAGGAACGGCACCTCGCCGCGCCACATGTGCAGGTCGGAGCCGCAGACGCCCGCCGCCGTCACGCGCACTAGGATCTGGTCGGCCTCCGGCGCGAGGACCGGGAACTCGTCGATCTCGAACGATTGGCCGGGGCCGCGCAGGAACGCGATTCGACCCGTAGTCGTTGAAGCCCGCATGGGAACGAGCGTAGACGACCAGCCGAGCGGCGCCGCGCCGGGGGTGGCCTACGGCTCCACGCAGGGGCGCTGGATCCTCCTCGCGACCGTGCTCGGGACGGGGATCGTGTTCCTCGACGCGACCGTCGTCAACATCGCGCTGCCGACCATCGGGCGCGATCTCGACGCGTCGCTCGCCGCGCTGCAGTGGACCGTCAACGCCTACACGCTGACGCTCGCCGGCTTCCTCCTGCTCGGCGGGGCGCTCGGCGATCGCTACGGGCGGCGGCGGGTGTTCGTCATCGGCGTCACGTGGTTCGCCGCTGCCTCGCTGCTCTGCGCCGTCGCGCCCAACGTCGAGATGCTGATCGCCGCCCGCGCGCTGCAGGGCGTCGGCGGGGCGCTGCTGACGCCCGGGTCGCTCGCGCTCATCGAGGCGTCGTTCCGGAAGGACGATCGAGGGCCCGCCATCGGCGCCTGGTCGGGGCTCGGGGGGATCGCCGGGGCGCTCGGGCCGTTCATCGGCGGGTGGCTGATCGGCGCCGCGTCGTGGCGGCTCATCTTCCTCATCAACCTGCCGCTGGCCGTCCTCGTCGTCTTCGTCGCGCTCCGGCACGTGCCCGAGAGCCTCGACCCCTCGCGGCGCGGGCACCGGCTCGACATCGCCGGGGCCCTCCTTGCCGCCCTCGCGCTGGCCGGCGGCACCCTCGCGCTCACCGACGGGCCGGACACGGGCTGGGGCGAGCCGCGCGTCGTCGCGTCCATCGCCGTCTGCGCGGTCGCCGTCATCGCGTTCGTGTTCGTCGAGCGCCGCGCCGCCGACCCCCTCGTGCCCGGGCGGCTGCTGCGCATCCAGCAGTTCGTCGCGGCGAACATCGTCACCCTCGCGCTCTACGCGGCCATCAGCGGCGCGCTCTTCCTGCTGCCCCTCGAGCTCCAGATCGGGCTCGGCTACTCCCCCCTCGAGACCGGGGTCGCGCTCCTGCCGTGGACCGTCGTCATGCTGCTGCTCTCGGCGCGCGGCGGCCGGCTCGCGCACCGCATCGGGCCGCGGCTGCCGATGACGCTCGGCCCGGTCGTCGTCGGCTGCGGGATGGTGCTGATGACGCGCATCGGGCCCGGCGCGTCGTACGTGACCGAGGTGCTGCCCGCGGTCCTGGTGATGGCGCTCGGGCTCTCGTTGACCGTCGCGCCGCTGACCACGACCGTGCTCGCCGCGGCGTCCTCCGCCGATGCCGGCGTCGCCTCCGCCATCAACAACACCGTCGCGCGGGTCGCCGGGTTGCTGGCGGTGGCCGTCATCCCCGTCGCGGCCGGGCTCTCGATGAGCGACTACCTCGACCCGTCCGCGCTCGACGCGGCGTTCGACCGCGGCGTGCTGATGGCGGGCATCCTCGCGGCCGCGAGCGGCATCGTCGCGTTCGCCACCATCAAGAACCCCGACGAGCCGCCCGTCGGCGACTCCACGTACCACTGCGCGCTCGACGCCCCGCCGCGACGCGCGTGCGAGGTCGCCGCGGCCGACCTCTGAGGGTCGCCCTCTCAGTCCCGGCCGACGGGACCGCGAGGCTCGTAGTCGCCGACGAGGAACCGAAGGAAGGTCTCGCTCCGCCCGACATACGTCTTCACCGACGACTCGCGGAGCTCCGCCTCGCGCAGTACGCGTTCAAACCGCCGCAGCTCTCGATGAAGTTCCTCGATCGTCCAGCTCTGGGTCGCCATGACCCCGACTGTACGCCGCTGTCGGCCGCCGCGCGCCCCGGCGGCGGGAGTCGCCTACCGCACCACGCGCTGCCCGAACGCGATGTCGTAGCCGTCCGGATCCTGGACGCCGAACTCGCGGAAGCCGTGGGGCGCGTCGTAGATCTCGTAGTCGATCATCGCCCCGCGCTCGATCAGCTCGGCGTACAGGGCGTCCGCGTCGGCGCAGCGGACGTAGGCGTTCCAGGTCTTGTCCTGGACCTGCCAGTTCGGCACGATCGCGGTCTCGTCGTCGCACGCGGCGAGCAGGAAGATGGCGTCGTCGCGCTCGGCCACCACGAAGTCCGGCGGGTCGCCGTGCAGGGTGACGGCGAAGCCGAGCCGGTCGCGGTAGTACGCCGCCGACGCCTGGACGTCCGCCACCAGGAGGCACGGACTCGCGCTCAGGGACTGCTGCATGCGCGGCATCGTGCCCGCGCTGCCGCTACCGCGTCCAGTCGTCGTCCGGGCGCAGGCTCGTCACCAGCGCCGTCACCAGCTCGATCGCCGCCGCCAGATCGCCCAGGTCGCAGACCTCCGCCGGCGAGTGCATGTGGCGGAGCGGCAGGCCGATCAGGCCGACCGCGGAGCCCGCGTGGGCGTCGAGCGCGCCGTCCGCGTCCGTCAACGTCGAGTCGGTGCCGGGCAGCGCCTCGATCACGTGCGGGATGCCGTTGTCGCGCGCGATCGCCGTCAGACGGGCGGCCAGCCCCGGATGGAGGGCGAGGCCGCGGCAGATGCTCGGGCCGGCGCCGAGCCGCACCTCGCCGATCGTGCCCGGGTCGGAGCCGGGGATCGCCGCGTGCGTGACGTCGAGGACGATCGTCACCGCCGGCTGCACGGTGTGGGCGGCGACGCGGCCGCCGTCCATCGTCGTCTCCTCCAGCACCGGAGCCGCCGCGACGACCGGGACGGCCGCGTCCTCGCAGCGCCGCGCGATCTCCAGCACCGCGAGGGCGCCGAGGCGGTTGTCGAGGGCGCGCGAGGTCAGGCGGTCCTTGCCGAGGCGGATCGGCGGAGCGTCGGCGACCGCGACGTCGCCGACGCTGACCAGTGCCTTCGCCTCGTCCGCGTCGGCCGCGCCGACGTCGATCCACGCGCCGCCGAGGGCGAACGGCTCCTTGCCCGCGCCACTCGGCAGCAGGTGGACCGGCGCCACGCCGAGCACGCCGGGGACGTCGCGGCCGTCGCCCGTGCGGATGCGCATGCGGCGGGCGCGGAGGATGCGCTCGTCCCAGGTGCCGAGCGGACGGACCCGCAGCAGGCCGTCCTCGTCGATGTGGGTGACGATCAGGCCGATCTCGTCGATGTGGCCCAGCAGCAGGACGGCGGGGCCGTCGTCGGCGCCGACGCGCGCGTACGAGTTGCCGAGGACGTCGGCCGACGTGTCGGCGAACTCCCGCGCCTGCTCGCGCCACACCGCCGCCGCAGGGCCCTCCGCGCCCGAGGGGCCCGGGGCATCCAGGAGCTTCTCGAGGCGCGCGAAAGCGGCCGCGTCCACCGTCGCAGGGGGCATCAACTGACGCTAGCAGGCGGGTCGCGAGGCGTGTTCCCGATCGCGTCGAGCGCCGAGGCCAGCGCGTCGACGGCCAGCTGGACGTGCTCGTCCTCGACGATCAGCGGCGGTGCGAGCGCCACGCCGTCCGGCAGGCCGCGGGTCAGCAGGCCGTGCTCGCGCGCCGACCGCCAGAAGGCCGCCCCGGCGCCGGCGTCCGCGGCCAGGCGATCCGGCTCCAGGACGACCGCCGCCATCAGGCCGACGCCGCCGCGCACCTCGGCGACGGCGGGGTGGCTGGCGAGGGTCGCGACGGCCGCGTGGAAGCCCGCCTCGAGCTCGCGGGCGCGGTGGACGAGGTCGTCGCGCTCCAGCAGGTCGAGGTTGGCGAGGGCCGCCGCGCAGCAGGTCGCGTGGCCCGCGTACGTCGCGCCGTGGGCGAACGAGCGCGCGCCCTCCTGCCAGAAGGGCTCGGCGATGTGCGGCGCCGCGACCACGCCGCCGAGCGGGAGGTAGCCGCTGGTGACGCCCTTGGCGAAGACGATCAGGTCGGGCTCCAGGCCGAAGCGCTCCACCGCCAGCCACTCGCCGATGCGGCCGAAGCCGTTGATGACCGCGTCGGCGATGGTCAGGACGCCGTGGCGCGCGGCACACCTCCATGACGCCCTGGAGGTAGCCGTCGGGCGGCGATCAGGACGCCGCCGGAGCCGATGACGGGCTCGAAGACGAAGGCCGCGACGCGCTCGGGGCCGACGCGCTCGATCTCGGCGGCCAGCGCGTCGACCGAGTCCCAGGCGACGCGCGACGTCATCCTGCACCAGCGGGCCGAACTCCTCGCGGTACGGCATGCCGAGGATGCTCGTGCCGATGCCGTGCGTGCCGTGGTAGCCGTTGTCGCGGCTGATCAGGTGGCGCCGCTCGGGCTCGCCGCGCACGTGGTGGTAGAGGCGCGCGAGCTTGGCCGCGGCGTCGATCGAGTCGCCGCCGCCGCTCGTGAGGAAGACCTTCGAGCCCGGCTGCGGCGCCATTTGCGCGATGCGGTGCGCCAAGTGGCGCGCGGGGCGGTTGGCCAGGTCGCCGAAGACGTGGAAGGTCTCGAGCTCGGCCATCTGGCGGGCGACCGCGTCGGCGATCTCGCGGCGGCCGTGGCCGACGTTCGCGTACCAGAGGCTGGAGGCGCCGTCGAGGTAGCGGCGGCCCTGGTCGTCCCAGACGAAGACGCCCTCGCCGCGGACGAGGGTGAGCTCCTCGCGCTCGACGGCGGCCATGTCGGCGAACGGGTGCCAGAGCGCCGTCACGTGGCCACGCCGCGCCAATTGGCGTCGCTGCGGCCGGCCCCGCCAATTGCGCGCGACAGCGCCCCCGCGGCCTCGACGACGCGGATGGCGCCCTCCTCCAGGCGGTCGTCGAAGCGGAAGCGGGGCGCCGACAGGTTGAGGGCGGCGATGACGCGGCCGGCGGCGTCGCGGATCGGGGCGGCGGCGGCGATCAGGCCGGGCTCGAACTCCTCGCGGACGATGGCGTAGCCGTCAGCCCGGGCGCGGGCGACCGCCTCGATGGCGACGGGCGAGAGGCCGAGCGCCTCCAGCTCGTCCGGCGCGAGATCCATCACCAGCACCCGGCCGGCGGAGGTGTTCGCGAGCGGCACGAGGCTGCCGACGCGGCCCGGCGCGTGGAGGGTGTGCAGCGGCTCCTCCGAGAGCAGCGTCAGCACGGCGTCGCCCTGGCGCACCGAGAGGTGGACGCTCTCGCCGAGCTCCGCGACCAATTGGCGCAGGACACTTGGCGCCTCCGCGACCAGCCGCGACTCGCCGACCTTGACGGCGAGGGCGAAGACCCGCCAGCCCAGGCGGTAGGCCAGCGTGTCGGGGTCGCGCTGGACGAAGCCGTGCTCGTCGAGGGTCTGCAGCGTCCGCGACAGCTGGCTCTTGTCGGCGCCGACCAGCTCGCTCAGGCGGACGACCCCGAGCCCATCCCGTGCCGCGGCGTCGTCGCCGAGCGCGGTCAGCACCTCCAGCGCGCGCCCGACCGCGGCGGTGCCGGGGTTCACGCGACGCTGACCGGGTCGCCGAGCTCGACCGCGCGGCGCTCGACGAACTCGACCAGCTCCTCCTCGATCGCCTCGTCCAGCGGCGGGCGCTCGTACGTCTCCAGCAGCTCGCGCCAGCGCCTCCCCGCCCGGCCCACGTGCTCGACGGAGCCGCCCTTCGTCCAGCGGTCGTTGTTCTCCGTCGTCGCGACCGTCGGGCGCCAGAAGCAGTCGCGGAAGCGCTCCAGCGTGTGCTCCGCGCCGAAGAAGTGGCCGCCGTGGCGCACCTCCGCGTGGGCGCCGAAGGCGAGGGCGTCCTCGTCGATCTCGACCGGCGTGAACTGGTGCAGCAGCAGGTCGAGCAGCTCGCAGTCGGCCGCGAACTTCTCGAAGCTCGTGACCAGGCCGCCCTCCAGCCAGCCCGCCGACTGCCAGCAGACGTTGGCGCCCGCCAGGAACGCCGCCTGCAGCGTGTTCATCGCCTCGTAGCCGGCCTGGTAGTCGACCGCCGGGCTCGCCGTCAGCGTGCCGCCGCCCGAGCGCCAGGGCAGGCCGAGGCGCCGCGCGATCTGGCCGGACGCGTACAGGCCGAACGCCGACTCCGGCCCGCCGAACGCCGGCGAGCCCGTCTTCATGTCGGTGCTGGAGAGGAACGAGCCCATCACGCACGGCGACCCCGGCCGCACCAGCTGCACGAGCGCCACACCCGCCAGCACCTCGACCGTCTGCTGCACGAGGGCCGCCGGCACGCTGACCGGCGCCATCGCGCCCATCAGCAGGAACGGCGTGACGATCACGGGCTGCCCCGCCGCGGCGTAGCTGAGGATGCCCTCCAGCATGCGGACGTCGAACTGGAGCGGCGAGTTGACGTTGCAGTTGGCGAAGACGACGGGCGCCTCCTCGATCGCCGCGCGGCCGCCGAAGACGATCTCCGCGATGCGCAGGCAGTCGGCAGCCGCCACGTCGCTCGACGCCTCGCCGGCCCACACCCGATCGGTCAGGCGGACGACGGCCAGCGCCCGCAGCAGGTGGCGGACGTCGAGCGGGGCGTCGTTCGGCTCGAGGATGCTGCGACCGGGTGTGTCCAGCGCGTCCGTCAGCTGCACCAGGCGGATCAGGTCCTCCAGGTCGGCCATCGTGCCGTCGCGCCGCTCGTCGCCGCGGCGGACGAACGGCGGGCCCTGCGCGGGGCCGAAGACCATGTGGTCGCCGCCGATGACGAGGTCGCGCGCCGGGTTGCGGGCCCGCAGGGCGAACTCGGACGGCGCGAGGGCGAGCTGCTCGCGCAGGAAGGCGGGGTCGAAGCGGACGACGTCGTCCTCGACGATCTGCCCGGCCTCGCGGAACCGGGCGATGGCTTCCGGATGGTCGAAGCGCACGCCGACCTCGGACGCGAGCCGATCGACGCCGGCGTCGATGATGGCCAGCGCGTCCTGCGAGAGCGGCTCGAGCCGCGGCATGCGGTTGACGAACACGGTGCCTCCGTGAAGTTACAACTCGCGTTGCATGATGCTCCTTCCGGCGCGCGGGCGCAAGGATGGTCTACCCTCTAGACCATGCGGTTCGATGCCATCGTCGTGGGCGCGGGCGCGTCCGGCCTCTACCTGCTGCGCCGCCTGCGCGATGAGCTAAAGCTCGACGTGAGGGTTATAGATGTCGCGGGCGACGTCGGGGGCACCTGGTACTGGAACCGCTACCCCGGCGCGCGCTGCGACATCGAGAGCCTCACGTACTCGTACTCCTGGTCGGACGAGCTGCAGCAGGAGTGGCGCTGGACCGAGCGCTACGCGGCCCAGCCCGAGATCCTGCGCTACCTGGAGCACGTCGCCGACCGCTTCGACCTGCGCCGCGACATCGACTTCGAGACCCGCGTCGTGTCGGCGGTCTGGGACGAGGACGAGCGCCGCTGGACCGTGACCACCGACCGCGGCGACGTGCACACCGCGCGCTTCTTCGTCATGGCGACCGGCTGCCTGTCCGTGCCGCGCATGCCCGACATCCCGGGCCTGGAGCGCTTCCAGGGCGTCGCCCACCACACCGGGCGCTGGCCGCACGAGGGCGTCGACGTCCGCGGCAAGCGCGTCGGCATCCTCGGCACCGGCTCGTCGGCCGTGCAGGCGCTGCCGATCATCGCCGCCGAGGCCGAGCACGTCACCGTCTTCCAGCGCACGCCGTCGTTCTCCATCCCCGCCTGGAACGGCCCGCTCTCGGACGAGGCCGACCGGGAGCGCAAGGCGCGCTACGCCGAGTTCCGCGAGCTCGAGCGCCGCACGCCCGGCGGCAACCCGTGGTTCGGCCGCGAGGAGAAGATCGTCGAGGCCACGCCCGAGGAGCGCGCGCAGGAGCTCGAGGCGCGCTACCGCGTCGGCGGCTTCTTCCTGCACTCGGCGTACTCCGACACGTTCCACGACCCGCGCGCCAACGAGCTCGTGGCCGACTTCGTGCGCGACAAGATCCGCGAGCGCGTCCACGACCCCGAGACGGCCGAGCTGCTCTGCCCGTACGACTACCCGTTCGCCACCAAGCGGATGTGCATCGACACGGACTACTACGAGGCGTACAACCGGCCCAACGTCGAGCTCGTGTCGGTGCGCGAGACGCCAATTGACGCGTTCACGGAGCGCGGCCTGCGCATCGGCGACACCGAGTACGCGTTCGACGTGCTCGTCCTCGCGAGCGGCTTCGACGCCATGACCGGCGCCATCCTCGGGGTCGACATCCGCGGGCGGAACGGCCGTTCCGTGCAGGAGAAGTGGGAGGACGGGCCGCGCTCGTACCTCGGCCTGGCGCTCGCCGGCTTCCCGAACCTGTTCACCATCACCGGCCCGGGCAGCCCGTCGGTGCTGAGCAACATGATGGTGTCGATCGAGCAGCACGTGGACTTCGTGACCGACGCGATCGCCTACCTGCGCGAGCAGGGCCTCGCCAGCATCGAGCCGACCGCCGAGGCCGAGGAGGCGTGGGTCGACCACGTGCGCGAGGAGGGCGAGCAGACGCTCTACCCGCTGGCGAGGTCGTGGTACATGGGCGCGAACGTGCCCGGCAAGCCGCGCGTGCTGCTGCCCTACGTCACCGGGGTCGGCGCCTACCGCGCGCAGTGCGAGCGCATCGTCGCCGCCGGCTACGACGGGTTCACGCTCGATGCCGAGCGACCCGAGCGCGTCACCGCCACCGCGGCCCGGCCGGCCTGAGCGCGTCCCTCTAGGATTCCGTGGTGCGGTTCGCGGGGCGTACGGCGCTGGTCATGGGTGGGGCCGGAGGGATCGGCTCCGCGGTCTGCGCACGCCTGGCCGCGGAGGGCGCCCGCGTCGTCGTGGCCGACCGCGACGGCGACCGTGCGGCGGCCGTGGCGCAGCAGGTCGGCGGCACCGGCGAGGCCTGCGACGCCACCAGCGCCGCGGACGTCGAGGCGCTCCTGCAGCGCACCGGCCCCGTCGAGGTGCTGGTCACGGGGACGATCTCCGTCACCTCCGACGACGTCCTGAAGACGACCGAGGACGCCTGGCGCGCCGACGTCGACGGCACCCTGACCTCGACCTTCAACGCCGTGCGCGCGGTGCTGCCGGGCATGATCGAGCGCGGCGGCGGGTCGATCGTCGCCATCTCGTCGGTCAACGGCGAGACCTACGTCGGCAACGAGGCGTACAGCGCGGCGAAGGCGGGCGTCGAGTCGCTGACCACGTCCGTGGCCACGCGCTACGGGCCGCGCGGCATCCGCATGAACGCCGTCTCGCCCGGCACGATCCGCACCGCCGCGTGGGATCAGCGCGCCGCCGCCGAGCCGGACGTCCTGGAGCGCGTCGCCCGCTGGTATCCGCTGCGCCGCGTGGGCACGCCGGAGGAGGTCGCCGCGGCGATCTGCTTCCTGGCCTCGGACGAGGCGTCGTTCATCTCCGGCGTGGTGCTGCGCGTCGACGGCGGGTTGCTGGCCGGGCTGGGCGGGCTGGCCGACGAGCTGCTGGTCGAGTCGCGTCACGACTCCTGTAGCTCCTTCCCGCGGCGGCCCTCCGAGAGGCCGCTGTTGCTCGGGGAAGGAGCTAGAGGGGATGGCTAGCGCTGGCGGATCGCGACGGTCGGGCGTCGCGCGCGGCTCGAGCGACTGGTCCACCGGGCGTCGATGTCGCGTCGAAGCGCCTCGCGTCGATCGGCGCGCGCCGACGAGTCCTCCGACCACGGCCGTCGCGACGAACGGCTCCGCCCGGCACGTCGCGTCGGTCGCTCTCGGTGCCATCGGCCACGTGTCGATCGTGCCACATCGTCCAGCGTTCCGACCACTCGTAGAGCTGCTGTCGGGGCTCGACGGCCTGACGTAGCTGGTCGTCCGAGTCGCGACACGACATCCTGTAGCTCCGTTGCGGTAGCGTCCTCGGCGATGGCCCGGGATCGCGAACACGCGCCGACCCGTCCTTCCGAGCCGGCGCCGGCCCGCCCCACTGCGCACGCGACCAACCCCGTCCTCGCGCTGCAGCAGGCGGCCGGCAACCGGGCGGTCGGTCGGGTGCTGGCCCGCGAGGCGTCCGGCAAGACGCCCCCGAAGGTCAAGATCGGCAGCTCGACGATCGTCGTCGCCGGCGGCAACATCGCCGCGTGGGCCGCCGGGGAGGTGCCCGAGACGCTGTCGGTCACGTCCGAGACAGGGCGCCACTCCAAGGAGCTCGAGCAGCTGTCCAAGGACGGCAAGCGGATCGGCTCGCTCACCCTCACGGTGCCGGCGCCGGGCCAGGAGGGCGCGCAGGTCGACCTGGGATCGCTCGCCATCGAGATCACGAACGGCCGCGTCCAGGGCTACGCGGTGGACGGCAGCACGGAGTCGTGGAAGGTCGTCCGCTTCGACGGCGTGCACCGGACGAAGACCAAGCACACGGTCGGAGAGAGCTAGACCGCGATCACCTCGATCAGCTCGTCGAGGCCTACGCCCAGGGCAGACGAGCCCAGTCCGGCGGACGCTCTCGCCGGAAGTGCTCGATCGTCGCGTAGGCCTGCCTCCAGTCGGAGGTCGCCTCCGCCACGCTCGCGCCGTGGCGCGCCGCGAGCTCCGACGCCGGGTAGTGCACGCCCGGGCCCGAGCGCGAGCCGACCATCAGGATCACGCAGGGCCCCTCGCCCGCGCCCACGAAGGCGTGCTCGGTCCACGGTGGAGCGTGGAAGAAGTCCCAGGGCCGCAGCCGTCGCTCCTCCTCCTCGACGAGCAGCGCGCACTCGCCCGACAGGACCAGGAACGCCTCCTGGTTCACCTCGGCGTGGTAGAGGACCGTCTGTCCCGGCTCCAGGACGGTGACGTTGATCCCGAGCTGGTCGAACTCGACCGGCGGGTCGCCGTACTCGCTCTCGAAGGCGCACCGCGCGCCCCTCGACTCCGCGAACCACCACTCGGCGTCGCGCACGTTGACGACGAACCAGCCTTCGGTGACGGGTGCGAGCCCCGATCCGAGGTCCTCGAGCCGCGCTTCGCGCACGGACGGGATTCTCGCAGGGCTACCCGGCCAGCGCCTCCCGCACCCGCTGGAGCGCCGGCGGCGCCACCAGGCCGTAGTGGTAGAAGCCCGCCGCGCGCACCCCGCGCTCGCGGCAGATGTCGACCTTCGCCCGCAGGTTCGCCGCGTCCGTGCAGTCGGGCCGCGAGGGGCGCATCACGACCTCCAGCGCCGCGTCGCCGGCCACCGCCCGGTAGGCGTCGAGATCCGACGCCACGCGCGCCGGGTCGGCCGCGTAGGCGATCGCGCCAATTGCGCACGACCGCGCCACTTGGCGCAGATCGACGCCGAAGAGCCACGCGATCGACGGGGCCGGCGGGCCGTGGGGCTGGCCCGTCGCGTAGCCGAGCTCGGCGCCCGACGAGTCGAGGAAGACGAGCTCCGACCCCTCCGCCCGGCAGGCCTCCGCCACCTCCGCCACCAGCGACGTCACCGCCTCCTCCCGCGCCGCGAGGTACGGGCCGAGGGCGCCGCCCAGCAGCGCGTCGGCGCCGTGGCGGTCCGGCGGTGGCGCGCCGTCGCCCGGGTCGTCCGCCGCCAGCGCCGCCTCCACCACCGCCGCGCGCGGCGTCGCGCACCCCGTCGCCGTCGGGCACCAGCGCGCGGCAGTGGCGGCAGAAGCAGAGGCCGAACAGGAACCACGCGTCCTGCGGCAGGGCGACGAAGTACCGCTCGTGGTGGTAGCCGTGGTACAGGCCGTGGTGGTGCAGCGACTCGGCCACCACCGCCCGCACGCCGCGCCGCGCCACCTCGCGCGCCACCGTCACCGCGTAGCGCCGCACCTCCGGGTTGGCCGGGCAGAGCTGCGTCGGCAACGGGTCGCCGAAGACGGTCTCGTGGGCCAGGCCGTCCGGCAGGTCGTGCTCGCGGTCGACGTGCAGGAAGACCGTCCAGCCGTCGACGTGCATGTCGCGCGCCTCGGCCTCGCGCACCAGGTCGCCGAGCACGTCCGTCTCGGCGAAGCGGGGGCGCAGGCGCTGGCCGTTGCCACAGGCCCGCGTCCTCCGGGAAGGCCGCCTCGCCGCCGCGCAGGAAGCGGATGCGGCGGCCGCGGGCGTGCGGGAACAGGTCGCGGGCGGTGTGGTAGACGGTCGCCAGCGTGACGCCGTCCACCCCCGCCCGCGCCTGCGACGTCCTCCAGCAGGGACGCCGCCCCCGCGTCCGCGACGTCGCTCGCGAAGGCGTACAGCGACGTCCGCATCGCGCTGCCCTGGCCTACGCGGCCGGGACCTTGTCGACGAGCGCCTCGGACTCCTTGATCGCCGCGTCCTGGTGCGGCTGCAGCTCCTGCGCGCCCATGCCCGCGGCCATGTCGATGTACGGGTCGGGGATCGTGCGCACGCCCGCCAGCGTCTCGACGACCGCGAGGCCGCAGAACGCCACGTACACCGGCGAGTAGCCGCCCTCGTGGCTGACGACGAGCTTGCCGCCGACCTCGCTCGCGACGTCCATCATGATCTTCGTCAGGTCGCGGTAGCCGTCCGACGTCATCATCTGGCGCGCCAGCGGGTCGTAGACCGAGGCGTCGAGGCCCGAGGCGACGATCAGCAGCTCCGGCTTGAAGCGCCGCAGCGCCGGGGCCACCACCCGCTCGAAGGCCGCGAGGTAGGCGCCGGTGCCCGAGCCCGGCGGCAGCGGCACGTTGACGTTGGCACCCTCGCCGGCACCCTTGCCGTTCTCGCTCACGAAGCCGGAGTCGGGCGGGAAGTTGCGGTCCTGGTGCAGCGAGATCGTCAGCACCGACGGGTCGTCGTAGAACAGCCACTGCGAGCCGTTGCCGTGGTGCACGTCCCAGTCGATGATCGCGACCCGCGAGAGGCCCAGCGCCTGCCGGGCGTGGGCGGCCCCGACCGCGCAGTTGCCGAACATGCAGAAGCCGCGGCCGCGATCCTTCTCGGCGTGGTGGCCCGGCGGGCGGACCAGCGCGTACGCGTTGTCGACCGTCCCGTCGAGGACCGCCTCGATCGCCGCCAGCGTGCCGCCGGCCGCCAGCCGCGCGATCTCGTAGCCGCCGGCCGCGAACGGGCGTCAGCTCGCCCGCGTCGCCGCCGTCGGCCTCGGACAGCTCGCGCATGTGGTCGATGTGCGCCTGGTCGTGGACGCGCGCCAGCTCCTCGACCGTCGCGAAGCGCGGCTCGATCTGGGTCAGCTGCTTGAGCAGGCCGCTGACCTCGACGAGGTTGCGCATGCGCCGCTTCGACTCGGGCGACTCGATGTGCGGGTACGGCTCGACGTAGTTGTCGACGTGCGACGGCATGAACAGGCCGGCGCTGCGGGTGTCCCACCAGAAGTAGCGCTCGTCGCACACGAAGCCGGTGCTCATGGATGTCCTCCGGACGGGCGGGGGTGGACTAGACGGACTCGACGGTGCCGCGCTCCAGCGAGCGATTCGCGGCGAGGGAGAGGCGGAGGGCGGCCAGCGCCTGCTCGCCCGTGCCGAGGGTCGGGGCCTCCCCCGCCTCCAGCCGGTCGAGCAGGTACGCCGCCTGGCGGTGCCACGGGTCGGCGCTCTGCACGTCGATCGCGCGCGCCTCGCCGTCGGACGGGTACAGGCGCAGGCGGTTGGCGGCCTGGTCGACGCCGCCGATGTTGCCGCCGTCGGCCGCGGGGGCGGCCGAGAACGGGTACTCGAGGATGCCCCGCTCCCCCAGCACGCGGATGCCCGACGTGAAGGGGTAGGACGCCGGGAGCATCATGCTGCCCTCGGCCAGGCCGCTGCCGCGCTCGTGCTCGGTCACGCAGACGATGTGCTGCGGCGCGCCGTGGGGCCCGCCGCGCACCGCCCGCGCGGCCACCGTGCGGGCCGGGCCGAGCAGCGCCTCGAGCTGGTCGAAGTCGTGGATCACGAGATCGACCGCGACGCCGCCCGACTGCGCGGCGTCGGCGTTCCAGTCGTTCCAGTCGGCCGGCGGCGACAGGCGCAGCGTCGAGACCGACTGCACGGCGCCGATCGCGCCGCCCTCGGCCAGCGCGTGCAGCTCCTGGTACTCCGGCCAGAAGCGCAGCACCAGCCCCACCAGCAGCGTGCGGCCGCTCGTGCGGGCGGCCTCCAGGATCGCCTCGGCGTCCTCCAGGGTCAGCGCCAGCGGCTTCTCCAGCAGCACGTCCTTGCCGGCCGCGAAGGCGCGCTCGGCGTACTGGCGGTGCAGCGCCGTCGGCAGGCAGACGTCGACGAGCGACACGCGGTCGTCGTCGATGGCGGCCTCGAGGTCGTCCGTGACGTCCGCGCCACCCGCGGCCGCCGCCACCTTCGCGGCCTTGTCCCGCGTCCGCGAGGCCACGACCTGCACGCTGCAGCGGTCGCCCTGCGCCGCCCAGGCGCCGGCATGGGTCATCCCCATGAAGCCGCCGCCCAGGATGGCGATGCCGGTCATCCGACGTCGTAGCCGGTGGCCTTCAGGTGCTCGCGGCCCTTCGCGACGACGCTGTCGATGCCCTCGAGGTCCGGCCACGTGCCGTCGAACTCGATCTCCACCGACGCCGGCCCCTCGTAGCCGCCGTCGCGCAGGATGGCGAGGATGCCGGCGAAGTCCACGTGCCCCGCGCCCGGCTCCGGGAAGTCCCACACGCCCTTGCCGCCGCGCTTGTCCTTGAGGTGCACGTTGGACAGGTACGGCAGCACGATGGCGAGGTCGTCGACCGCCTTGGTGTCGCCGTAGAACTCGCAGTTGGCGGTGTCGTAGGCGACGCGGATGCGCGGCTGGCCGATCTTCTCCAGCAGCGGCACCGTCAGCGCGCCGGTGGCCATGATGTCGCCGTGGATCTCCAGGGCGACGTCGACCCCGGCCTCGTCCGCTGCCGCCGCGAGGCGCCCGATGCCGGCCAGGAAGCCCGACTCGTCCTCCTCCTGCGACGCGTGGCCGCCGATGGCCGTGCCCATGACGGGGATGCCGTTGTCGTGGCACCAGCGCACGGCCTTGATCGCGTACTCCACGCCCTCCGGCGTGGTCAGGTCGGAGTGCGCGGAGAGCACGGTCGCGGTCAGCCCGAAGTGCCTGAGCCGGTCGAAGGTGTCCGACGCCGGCGCGTCGAGGTCGACGTGCTCCGTCCAGCCCTCGACCGCCGTGAGCTCGACGGTCGAGTAGCCCGCCGCGGCGGTGCCGTTGTAGGCCTCCTCCGCACTGCGGGTGTGGTACGTGTTGGTGTGGCCGCCGACGCGCATCAGAACCAGCCCTCCTCGTCGGGGTTGGCGTACTGCATGAACTCGATGACGGCGCCGTCGTGGAGCACGAAGCCGACCCTGCAGAAGCCGCCGCCGACCTCGAACGGGCCAGCCAGCACCTCGTGGCCCTCCAGGGCTGCGTCGACGTCCTGCACCCGATAGGCGACGTGCGGGTCCCAGCGCAGCGGGCCCTCGACGTCCGTGTCGGGCTCGAAGCACAGGTACTCGACGTTGTACGGGCTGAGGCGGGGATTCGTGACCCACACGCGCGTGATGTCCACGAACGTCTCGCCCTCGTGGTGGAAGTCGACCACGATGCCGATGTGGTCGAACGCGGAGCGGGGCGGTACGACTAGCGCCACGCCTTCTCCTCCTCCGTGTACTGGCCCCCGGGCAGCGAGCCCGGGCGGGAGAAGGCGTCGAGCACGTTCTGCGTGATGCGCGCGACGTTGTTGTCCCAGCCGCTGGACGGCAGGCTCGACGACCACGCGATCGAGCCCGTCGAGAACACCGCGCCGTCGTTGCGCGTCGTGAAGTACACCATGTCGGCGCGCACCAGCGGGTTCTGCGTGCCCATCAGGCCGTTGTGGTTGAAGAGGATGTCCTCGTGGACGCCCGGGTAGTTGTCCGAGAACCCGTCGGCGGTCGCGAGCAGGCGCGCGTGCGGCGGCGTGCCGAGCTCGAGGTCGTAGCGCTCCGTCTCCAGGCCCGCCGCGCCGCCGAGGGCGAGGCCGAAGTCGCCGATCGGCTCCTCGTCGCCGACGCCGTCCATGATCCACGCGACGGACTTGTGGAAGGAGTCCGGCATGCGCCGGTAGGGCCGGCAGTAGTCGAAGCCCTCGGTGGTGAAGCCGACCCCCGTCAGCTTCTGCGGCGGGCGGCCGCGCAGGCGCCACAGCCCGCCGCGCTCCGCCGACGTCGCGTGGTGCAGCTCGCCCGGCCGCGCCTGCCAGGCGCGCATGCCGGCCTCGCCCTTGCGCACCTCCATCAGCCAGGGCTCGCCCTCGCGGTACGAGACGACCCAGTAGAAGCCGTTGCCGCCCATGTACATGAGGCGGCCGCCCTCGCCGACGTAGCCCTCCAGCGCGTCCAGGGCCTGCTCCGACCAGTACTCCGGGTGCGACCCCGTGATCACGACCGCGTACGGGTCGAGCAGCGCGCGGCCCTCGCGGTGCAGGTCGTGGTCGGTGACGACGTCGTAGTCGTAGCCCTTGGCCTCGAGGAAGCCGATGATCGACAGGTCGCGCGGGAACTGCCACGTCGACGTGATCGCCGACGAGCGCCACTTCGGCCGCAGGTTGAGGATCGGCCGCCGCCACGACGTGTAGCAGACGCCCTCGCCGTCGGAGTGGTGGTCGTACGTCGAGCGGCCGTACTCCGGGTCCTGGTAGTAGTCCGCCTCGATCGGCGACAGGATCGGGATGTGGCCGACGATCGCCTGGGCCACCGGCGCGTGGTGGACGATCATCTCGTTGGCGTAGGCCAGGTACGAGTTGGTCGGCGCGAGGAACAGGATCTTCGCCGTCGGCTGCGCGGGCCGCACGAAGAAGACGACGTGATCCTCGGCGTCGCCCGCCGTGACCCGCGCCGCGTAGGCGCCGCTGCGCGTGCCCGCCGGAACCGTCCAGGACAGCGTCGGCTCCCAGCCGCAGTCCGTGATCGCGTCGTCGTGGAAGCCGATGCCGCCGTACTGCTCCGGCGCGAGCCGCCAGTCGTCCGCGCGGCCGAGCCAGTTCCAGCCCGTCATGGCGCGCACCGGGCGGTTGACGCCGCGCCCGTGCAGCCCGTTCGGCCCCGTGTCGCGCACGACGTCGTCGATGCCGTCGTCGCCGTACCCGGCCGTGGTGTCCCACTGCGCGACGACGCCCTCGGCCGGCGGCGCGCCGCCGGCGGCGATGCCGTCGAGCTCCTCGTCGGAGAGGGCGCGGCCGTAGACGCCGGCGCGGTCGATCTTGCCGTTGAAGCCGAGCTCCGAGAACGTGCCGCGGACCTCGGCCTGCATCGTCGCCGACGCCCAGCGGAACGGCCGGTCGCCGGCCCTTCGGCTTCAGCCGCAGCTTCTGCCGCACGCGCGAGGTGGCGTCGAATGGCGCCACCAGCCCGAGCCGTGCGTTGTACGGGTTGACGATCGCCTCCTGGCGCAGGTACGCCGTCCCGCTGCCCGGGTCGTAGGTGACCGCCACGAAGTACCACGTGTGGTGCCCCAGCGGCACCTCGGCGGCGATGGCGTCCGTCTCCTGGCCGTCGCCGACCCAGAACTCCAGGTGCCCGGAGGTGTTGATGCCGAGGCCGTAGCCCGACGTCTCGTGGATCGCCCAGCGCGCCAGGATCGCCTGCCGCCCCTTCATCGGCGTCGTCGGGAAGACGAACGCGTGCAGGGTCAGCGGGCCCTGCAGGTCGAGCAGGCCCTGGGGGTCGTCGACGTCGAGGCGCGATGCCGATGTCGACGAACTGCCGGCCGACCGCGTGCGTGCCGGAGGCGTCGCTCTTGACGACCTCCTCGATGAAGCCCGGCCCCTCGGGATGCTCGTCGCCGTGGATCAGGCGGACGATCTCCACCTGCGCGTCCGCGACGCCCTCGGCGCTGAGCATGAACTGGACGGTCTCGCCCTCGGTGACGCTGACGACGTCCGTGTAGCCGGTGAGCTTGGTCCTGGCCATCGTGTCTCCGTCAGTTGGCTCGAAGGTCGTTGATGCGGCGCAGGAACACCGCGTGATACGCGTCGTTCGACGGTCGAGTACGTGCGGTCGTCGACGACGCGGGGCGGCACGCCGGGCAGGCCCGACAGCGCCACGATGCGGTAGGCCTCGAACGGCTTGCGTGCAGTACACCGCGTACTTGCCGGCCAGCTCGGCCTTGCGGAAGTACAGCAGCACGCGCTCGAG
This sequence comes from uncultured Actinomycetota bacterium, assembly GCA_963767885.1. Classification (GTDB taxonomy): domain Bacteria; phylum Actinomycetota; class Thermoleophilia; order Gaiellales; family F1-60-MAGs149; genus CAVYFW01. Next base: position 143,771 of record CAVYFW010000018.1, on the reverse strand, counting down.
GTTCTCCGAGTGCAGGCCGGTGGGGTTCGTGCGGTGCTCCTCGATCAGCTCGTCGGTGATCAGCGAGCGCAGGTGGTCGCGCTGCTGGTTCTGGTAGCGCCGGTCGTAGATCGTCGACTTGTCCGTGATCTCCGCCGCCTGCTCCGGGAGCACCTCGCCGCGTCTCGTCGACCGCGTCGCGATGCGCTCCGCCTTGCGCTTGGCGCGCAGCTCGCGGAACTGGTCGGGCAGCCCGAACAGGCCGCCGCGCGTGAAGAGCACCGCCGCCAGCATCAGCAGGCCGATGACGAGCACGCGCTTCGGGTCCGTGAACCACAGGTAGATGTACGTGACGAGCAGCGTGCCGACCACCGCGCCCTCGGCCCGGCCGATGCCGCCGATGACGATCATCGCGAACAGCAGCAGCAGCCAGTCGATCGAGAACAGCGACAGCGAGGCCGCGCGGAAGTAGCCCGCGTAGAAGCCGCCGATGACGCCGAGCGCCGGCCGACGAGATCAGGAAGACGACCAGCCGCGCCCGCTGGTAGTCGATGCCGATCGACTCGGCGACCGCCTCGTCGTCACGGTGCGAGGCGCGCAGCAGCAGTCCGAGCCGCTGCCCGTTGACGAGCCGGTACACCGCGAGCGCCGCGAGCAGCAGGATGAAGGCGGCGATGTAGCCGATCCGCTGGCCGGCGAGCGGTGAAGCGCATGTCCTCGGGGATGAAGCCGCCGGCGCCGGAGATCGATCCCTGCGCCACGGCGTCCAGCCAGTCCGCCTGCAGGGCGTAGGCGCGGCAGACCTCGGCGATGCCGAGCGTCAGCAGCGCGTAGTACATGCCTGACATGCGTCTCGCGGGGATCGAGATGATCACGCCCACGATCAGGCCCGCGATGCCGCCGACGACGAAGAACAGCGGCCACGGCAGGTCATGGTGGGTCGAGAGCCAGGCCGCCGTGTAGGCGCCGATGCCGGTGATGGCGAGGCTGGCCAGCGAGAGGATGCCGGCCGTGCCGAACACCAGCATCCACATCAGGTTGACCGACGCGTAGATCGCGAACGTCGACGAGATCGTGAGGATGCGCTGGTTGCCCGAGAGCAGCGGGATGACCAGCGTGAGCGCGAGGAAGACGAGCCACCAGAGCGGCCCCTTCTCCGTGATCACCCGCTCGCGCCGCGAGGGTGAGCGGGTTGTAGTGGCCGTCCAGCGTCAGGACGCGCCGCTCGGAGAACGGCCAGCGCCAGCGGTGCAGGGCGCGGTCGCTGGAGACCGGCAGGCGCGGCAGGATGCGGCGGCGGCCGATCAGCGGCTCGCGGCTCCCGCCGCCCTTGCCGGCGGGCTGCTCCGAGACGCTCACTGGCGCACCTCGTCGAGGATGCCGCCGATGCCGCGCGGACGCACCACCAGCACCGCGAAGACGAGCACGTACATCATGAACAGCGAGTACTGCGGTCCGAGGTACTTCGACGTGAGCGCCTCGGTGAAGCCGACCAGGATCGCCGCGATCACCGCGCCCCAGATGGAGCCGAGACCGCCGAGCAGCGCGATCACGAGGCCCTTCGCGAGCGGCACCACGCCGACCGACGGGTTGACGAAGAAGGTCGCCGAGAGCAGCACCGCGGAGAGGCCCGCGAGGCCGCCGCAGATGGCCAGCACCATCATGCCGGTGGTGCGCACGGAGACGCCGACGAGCGCCGCGCCCTCCGGGTCCTGCATCATCGCGCGCATCTGGACGCCGCGCCGGCTCCAGCGCATCCACAGCAGCACCGCAGCGAGCACCACCGTGGCGCAGACGATGGCGCCGACCCGGTCCCAGGTGATGCGCGTGCCGCCGATCTCGAGCGCGGTCTGGTCGATCCACTTGCCGAACGGCTGGAACAGCTGCGGCAGCGGCTTCTGCAGCGGGCCGAACCAGATCAGGAAGATCTGGGTGCCGGTCAGCGCGATGGCCAGCGTCGCGATCAGGCTGCGGATCGGGAAGTTGGGCCGGTCGTGCAGCGGCAGGAACGCGATGCCGCCGACGATGAGCCCCGCCAGCGGCGCCCGTGAGGATGCCGGCGACGCCGACGATGAGCGCGTCGAGTGCCCGAGGTCGGCGTGTCGACGAGGTGCTTCGAGGCCAGGTACGCGCCGTAGCCGGCACAGGCGAAGGTGAAGCCGTGGGCCAGGTTGAGCATGCCGACGCTGGCCCAGGTCAGCGAGATGCCGATGCCGAGCAGGCCGTACATGGCCGCGAGCGACAGCGCGGAGAAGACGATGAACCAGTCCATCAGCCGATCCCGGTCGGGTGCTCGAGGACGAGTGCGTCGCCGGCGTCCTGCTTCAGCTCGCCCGCGTGCATGCCGAGCAGCCGGTCGACGCGGCCGTGGATGAGGCCGAGGTCCTGCTCGGCGATGATCATGGCGCCGTTGCCGATGTCGATCGCGGCGAGCGCCTCGATGACGCTCTTGGAGATCTTGGGCGCCAGGCCGAGCGACGGCTCGTCGACGAGGAAGACCGTCGGCTCGCTCATGAACGCGCGGCCGAGCGAGACCATGCGCCGCTCGCCGCCCGAGAGCGTGCCGACGCTCTGCTTGAGCAGCGGCGCCAGCGGCGGGAAGATCTGCAGGATCCGGTCGCGCCGCTTCTTGCGCTCGCGCCAGGCCTTGCCGGTGTAGGCGCCGGAGTCGAGGTTCTCGCGCACCGAGAGCCCCGGGAAGATGTGGTCGCCCTGCGGCGCCAGCGAGACGCCGCGCTTGACGATCGACGGCGTGCGGCGGCCGGGGCCGTGCATGCGGCGCCCGCCGATCTCCGTGCCGTTCAGCTTGATCGAGCCGGTCTGCCAGCCGGTCAGGCCGACGATCGCCTGCAGCAGGGTCGACTTGCCGTGCCCGTTGAGGCCGATCAGCCCGACCGTCTCGCCCCGCTCGATCTCGAGGTCGAGGTCGTGCAGCACGCGCAGCGGCCCGTAGCCGGCGGATAGCCCGCGGATCTCAAGCAGCAGGGTCACGAAGCGGCGGCCTCCGTTCCGATCTCGAAGTAGGCGGCGCGGACGACCGGCTCGTCGAAGACGGTCTCCGGCGGTCCCTCCGCGATGACCCGACCGACGTCGAGCACGATCACGCGCGACGCCACGAGCGCGAGCAGCTCGAGGCGGTGCTCCACGATGACCACGGAGATCCCGTGCTCGATGCTCGCGGCGCGCACGATCACGTCGATCTCGTCGATCTCCGACCCCGTCAGGCCGGACGCGGGCTCGTCGAGCAGCAGCACCTTGGGCCGGCGCGCCAGGAGGCACGCGATCATGAGCTTGCGGCGCTCGAGCGTCTCGAGCGCCGTGGCCCGGCGGTGCATGGGCGTGCGGAGCCGCACCAGGGTCGCCGCCCACTCCATCTGGTGGCGGCTCGGGTACGGCTTGAAGGCCTTGCGCGCGGCCTCCAGCGTCTCGCCGACCGTCAGCTCGAACGGCACGACGGGGCGCTGGTAGGTGCGGGCGAGCCCGCGGCGGACGCGGGCGTACGGCGGCAGCTTCGTGACGTCCTCGCCCGCGAGGAACACGGTGCCGCTCTGCTGGCGGTAGCGGCCGGTCAGCACCTCGAAGAGGCTCGTCTTCCCCGCGCCGTTCGGCCCGGCGAGGCCGAGGACCTCGCCGGGCCGGACGGACAGGGAGACGTCTTCGAGGATCTGCCGGCCCGCGAGCCGGAGGGAGATGCCCTCGCAGCCGAAGAGCGGCTGCGAGGGACCTCCGTCAGTGCTCGGGTCGATCAGACCCACGCTCGCGTCAGCCCCCTAGCCCCACGGAGGCGTCTGCGTAGTCGGACTGCTTGTAGACCTCGGGCAGCACGATCTTGTGCTCGCCGCCCTGCACCTGGAAGAACAGGTGCGTGACGCCCTCTTCCGGCGTCGCCGCGTTCTCCGGGTACACCGGCGTCTCGACGTTCGAGAAGTCGATGTGGCCCGTGGTGCCGTCGTACGGATGGCTCTTGATCCAGTCCATGACGGCGTGCGTGTCGGCCGGGTCGACGTTCGACCAGGCGTCCTTGAGCATGTAGACCATGTCGTAGCACCAGCCGGTGTAGACCAGGCCGAACGTGCCCGGGTACAGCGCGGTGTACTTCGGGCGGAACTCCGCGCCCTTGCCCGTGTCGGGCACGCCGATCATGGTGCCCCAGTAGAAGCCCTCCGCCGCCTCGCCGGCGATGTCGAGGAACTCCGGCTGGGACGGGCCGTACTGCAGGTACACGAGCGAGCCCGGCACCGGGTTGGCGCTGAACTGCTGCGCGAACGCGGCGAGCTCGGCGCCGACCCAGTGGTCGATCATGATCACGCCGGCGTCGGACTGCTGGAGCTTCTGCAGGATCGGCGACCAGTCGGTGATGCCGCCCTGGACGTCCGAGACCTCGCCGAGCTCCCACTTGCCGCCCGAGTCGGCGATCGCCTGCTTCGTGCCGTCGGCGATCAGGGTGTTGTACTCGGAGTCGCCGACGACGATGTCGACCTTGTTGTTCTTCGGCGTCCACTTGCCCGACTCGACCAGCAGGTCGAGCGACTGGATGAAGCCGACGCCGTAGTTCAGCTCGGCCGGGTCGGAGACGAAGTTGAAGAACTTCTCCGGATCGCTCTTCGCGTACGCGATCGCCGGCGAGGACGTGCCGCCGGAGAGGTACGGGATCTCGGCCGCGGCGGTGACGTCGATGCCGGGCTGCCAGGTGATGGAGAACGGCGACACGATCGCGTCGACGTTCTTGTCCACGAGCGCCTGGAACGCCGACTGCGTGCCCTCGGGCGTCAGCATGTCGATGTCGACGACCTCGAGCTTCAGCGGCCGGCCGTTGGCGCCGCCCGCCGCGTTGATCTCGTCGATCGCCATCTGCGACGCCGTTCCAGCAGTCCTTGTGGTCCGCGATGCCGGCCGGGCCGGTCTGCGCGAACGGACCGCCGATGAGCAGCGGCTCACCGGTGGCCGGGCCGCTGGCCGCCGCCGAGCTCTCGCCCTCGGCCGAGCTCACGGCCGACTCGGCCTCGCTCGCGACCGACTCGGCCTCGCTCGCGGCCGACTCGACGGCGCTCGACGCCTCGGGTGCGGCCGACGACTCCGGCGCCGCCGCCGAGGTCTCCGGCGCTGCCGCACTGCTGCTGCTGTCGCCCTCGTCGTCGTCACCGCAGGCAGCGGCAACGGCCAGCACAAAGGCCAGCAACGCGATGAGCCAGGCATGGCGCGCTACCCAGCGCGCACGGTTATCGCCCATCTGATCCTCCCTCCTCGATCACGCGCCGCACGCGCGCGCGGCGCACGGTTCCCCGCCCGGCGATGGTCTCGACCCGCCCCCGCGCGGGCAATCCGTCATCTGACGGATATTTCGCGCAGGAACGTAGCGTTTGCAGCTTGGTTCGGGACCCGACCTCGGGCATACTCGCGTCGTGGACGGGAGGGCGCTCCACGCGATCGCGCGGATCTCGCGCGCCGCTTCGGACCCAGGTCCGCGGGTGGAGCGCGCCCAGACGGTGCTCGAGGAGCTGCGCACCATCGTGCCCTACGAGCACGCCGAGATCGCGTACGACGACCCCTTCTCCGGGACCGCGCCGCCTGCTCGTCAGCGTCGGCTACCCGGACGAGCTGCTCGCCCACTTCCACGGGCCCGAGTTCGAGGCCAGCCTGGCCGAGCTGGACATGTTCGAGACCGGGAAGCCGCATCGCATGCGCGACGTGCCGGGCGACAAGCTCGCCGTGCGCACGATCGCCGAGCTGCTCCTCCCGGCCGGCTACCGCGAGGGCCTGACGATGGCCCTGCGCACGGACGACGGCCGCGTCACCGGGCTGCTCAACATGTCGACCGACGACGGCGCGCACCCGACGGACGAGGCGCGCGACGCGATCGGCATCCTCTGCGCCACGCTGGCCAACGTCGCCGACGCGACGCGCTCGGCCCGCTTCCTGCTGCAGCTCGTGGAGCCCGGCTCCGCGGCGGTGGCGCTCGGGCACGACGGCACCGCGGTCGCGCTCCCCGGCGTCGCCGGCCACCGGCTGCTCGGCGAGCACTCGCGGCTCCTGCGCGTCGCCCGCCGCCTCGCGCTGCGCGACCGGCGCCCCACGCGCTTCCTGTGGCCGGCGCCGGACCGCCGCTGGCACCGGGTCGCGGTCACGCCGTGCCACGACGACGGCGACGCCTGCGCCGCGATCGTGTCCCTGTCGCCCGGGCCGGTTGGAATCGATCTCACCCGCCGCGAGCTCGAGGTGCTGACGATGGTGACCGCCGGCTGGTCGAACGGCGAGATCGGCGCGCGCCTCTCGATCTCGCCCCGCACCGTCGGCACCTACGTCGAGCAGATCCTGCTCAAGCTGGCCGTGCCGACGCGCGCCGCCGCCGCGGCGCGCGCCGTCGCGGAGGGTCTCATCGTCCCGCTCGAGGCCCTCCTGCCGCTGCGCAGCGTCAGCTAGCGGCCTCGCCGCACCAGTCGAGCGCGAGCAGCGCGAAGGCCTTGCAGCTCGTCACGACCTCGTCGACGTCGACCCACTCGTTGCTGGCGTGGGCCAGCCGCAGGTCGCCCGGGCCGTAGATCACCGACGGGATGCCGACCCGGTCGTACCACGTGACGTCGCAGACGCCGCCGAAGCCGCGCTGCACCGCCGGGCCGGCGAGCTTCGTGCCCTCGGCCGCCCGCTCGTGGGCCTGCGCCAGCGCCGGCAGGATGGCGTGGTCGGCGTCCAGGCGGTACGGCTCCCACTCGAGCTTCCACTCGATGGTCGGCGGGTGCTCGCGCAGCCACGGGTCGAGCTGCGCGGCGAGCTCGAGCCGCCGCGTGATCTCGTCCTTCGTGCGACGCGCAGTCGTCGTCCGGGTGGAAGGCGACGCAGTACTCGATGGTGCAGCTCTCGGCCAGGAAGAACGGCACGTCGATGCCGTGCGGCGAGCCGTGGATGACGCCCGGCAGGAGCGCGAACTTGCCGTTCGGGAACAGCGGGTGGCGCTTGGTCTGCGCCCACTCGTCCTCCAGCCGGCGGAACGTCTCGTAGACCAGGAAGGCCTTGTCGATGGCGTTCACGCCGAGCGCCTCGCCGTAGATCGTCGGGTGCACGGTCTCGCCGCGCAGGCCCGCGTGCGCCGCCTTGCCCGGGACGCGCACCGCGAACCACAGGAGGCCCGGCGTGACCGGCACGATCGCCAGCGGGTCGGGCGGCGCCGAGGGCTCCGAGATGACCGCGACGTCGGCCCGGTAGCCGCGCTCGATGGTCGCCGTCGTGCCGCGCTCGTGGTCGCCGACCTCCTCGCCGACGACCGCGACCATGGTCAGGTCGCCCTGCAGCCGCACGCCGGCCCGCTGCAGGGCCACGGCGGCGTAGGCCTGCGCCAGGACGCCGGCCTTCATGTCGGTGGAGCCGCGGCCGAGGATGCGGCCGTCGCGGCGCTCGCCGGAGAACGGGTCGTCGGTCCACAGGTCGGGGTTGCCCGGCGGCACGACGTCGATGTGGCCGTTGTAGAGCAGCGAGCGCCCGCCGCCGGCGCCGCGCACGACGCCGCACGCGTTGTCGCGGCCCTCCTCGAGGGCGAAGACCTCGACCTCGGCGCCGGCCTGCTCGTAGACCTCGCGCCACGAGCCGCGCCACCTCGCTCTCGCGGCCGACCAGCGCGTCGTAGTCCTGGCCCGGGTACTTCGGCTCGATGCTCGCGATGCGGACGGCGGCCTGCACCGAGTCGAGCAGCTCCGGCACGAGGGCGTCGACCTCGGCCAGCACGCGCTCAGTTGCGCCCATCAGGCCTCCGCCCACAGGCCGCGGACGTTCGCCCAGTCCGCGTCGGCCGGGTCGCGGCTCGGCGGCAGGAAGCGGCAGCCGTCGTAGGTCGTCGCCGGCCGCGTCCACGACCCGCGCTCGATCAGCCGCTCGATGTTGGCGCGGTAGACCTCGTCCACCTCGGCGTGCTGCTTGGGGTCGTCCTCCAGCCACAGGTTGGCGGGATGGATCGGCTCCTCGTACATGCGGCGGAAGACCTCCGTGCGCAGGTCCTTCATCCAGTTGGAGTTCAGGTTCATCGTGCGGAACTGGCGCAGCGCCTCGATGTCGACGATGCCGGCGCAGAACGAGTTGGCGCCGCTCCTGGCGAGGCCGAGCACCTGGCCCTGGTAGTCGACGATGTGCCCGGAGCCGCCGGCGATGTCGTACGGGTGCTCCATCTGCGGGTGCACGTAGACCGGCCCGACGTTCGGCGCGACGACGTACAGCGAGTTGAAGTGCGCGTGGGCCCGGTTCTGCAGGAGCCACGTGCCGCCCGGCTCGCCGCCGAGCTGCGTCATCGGCACGGCCTCGCTCGGCCGGAAGACGACCTCGGCGCCGTTGAAGGCGAGGGCCCGCACGGCCTCCGGGTACTCGCCGTCCGAGCAGCAGATGGTGCCGATGTTGCCGATGTCCGGCGTCTTCAGGACGGGGTAGAACGCGTCGATGCCGTCGCCGAACAGCTCGACCCAGCGGTCGTAGACGTCGTGCGGGGTGCAGGAGCGCTCGCGGCACCAGAGGTGGTTCTTCGCGGCGCGGTGCACGACCTCGCCCTGCGGCGAGATGACGAAGAGCGTGTTGAAGAAGCGGTCGGGCATGACCTCCGGCCAGCGCGCCTTGCACTGGACGCAGAGGTACGTGCCGTAGAGCTTCGCGAGCTCGGCGAGGCGGTCGGTCTCCGGCCCCGGGATGTCGATGAACAGGTCGCGCGCGGCGACCACGTGCGGGATGTCGAAGATCTCGTCGGTGAAGCCCGTGAGCGCGCCCTCGGCCAGGGCGATCAGCCGTACGGGCATGTTGATGCCGATGATCGAGACCGCCGCGTGGATCCCGTCCTCGATGATCGCCAGGTTCCGCTCGATGTGCTTGCGCTCGCCGATGCCGTGCACGACCGTCGACAGGCCGACGGCCATGTACGGCGCCACTCCGGCGCGCTGCTGCGGCATGTGCTTGGCTCCTCTCGAGGCTCGACGCGAACGGGGGGCACGATATCCTCGACCGACCCGGCGGGGTCCGCCGGCGGTGCGTCGAGGAGGCGGTGCGTTGGCGGGAACGCAGGCGGGAGTCGCACGATCGGAGCTGCTGCGCAAGGCGCGCGAGCTGGGGCCGGCGTTCGCCGAGCGGGCGTCGCGCTACGACCGCGAGGCGTCGTTCCCGCACGAGAACTACGCGGAGCTGCGCGAGGCCGGCTTCCTGGGCCTCTGCATCCCGGCGCGCCACGGCGGCCTGGGGGCGAGCTTCGCGGACTACATGCACACCGCCGCCGAGCTCGCGCGCTTCTGCCCGATGACCGCCCTGACCTTCAACATGCACTGCCAGACGATGCTCTGGACCGGCATCGTGGCCGACGACCTCGACTTCTCCGAGGCCGACCGCGAGCAGCACGAGCGCGTGCGCTCGGCCCTCTACCGCGGCGTGCTGGAGGAGGGCCACATCCACTCGCAGCCGCTGTCCGAGGGCGTCTCGCGCGGCGCGACGGCCGGCGTCACCACGAAGGCGGAGCCCACCGAGGGCGGCTGGCGCATCAACGGCCGCAAGATCTTCGCCTCGCTGGCCGGCGCGGCCGACTTCTACAACCTGACCTGCATGGTGCCGGGCGAGACGTCGGTGCGCTTCCTGTCGGTGCCGAGCGACGCCGAGGGCGTGCGCATCGTGGGCGAGTGGGACCCGCTGGGCATGCGCGGCACCGACTCGCGCACCCTCCTCTTCGAGGACGCGTTCGTCCCGCACGACAGCGAGCTCCTGCCGCGCGGCGGCTACGACCAGCTCAGCGAGCGCTGGCCGTACGTCTACATGACGCTGACGCCGACGTACGTGGGCCTCACGCGCGCGGTCGTCGACTTCGTGCAGGGCTACCTCGGCGGCGCCGCACCGCCCGGCATCGCGGCCCGCCGCGACGTGCCGCAGAAGCAGTCGGGCTGGGCGCAGATCCAGATCATGCACGAGCAGAGCCGGGCGCTCTGGGAGGCCGCCGTGGCCGAGGCCGGCGTCGACCCGACGCCGGACGCGCTGCGCCGCGCGTGGGCCGCGCACTACACGGCCATGGAGACGGCGCCCGAGGTGGCGTCGCTCGGCATCCGCGTCTGCGGCGGCGCGTCGATGCTCAAGAACCTGCCGCTGGAGCAGCACTACCGCGACGCGCGCTGCGGCTCGCTGATGCTGCCGTGGAGCGCCGAGGTCTGCCTCGACCGGCTCGGCCGCTTCGGCCTGTTCGACGATGAGTGAGGCGGCCCCGCGCGACGTCGACGCGGCGCCGGTCGCGTGGCGGGAGGCCGGCGCGGGCCCGACCGTCCTCTTCCTGCACGGCCTCGGCATGACGCGCACGGGCTTCGACCCGCAGCTCGCCGCGCTGGCCGACCGCTTCCGCTGCGTCGCGTGGGACATGCCGGGCTACGGCGCCTCGCCGCCCCCGGACGGGCCGCTGACGTTCCCCGCGCTGGCGGCGGCGGTCGACGGGCTGCTGGCCACGCTCGGGGTCGCCGACGCGCACCTCGTCGGCCTCTCGCTGGGCGGCATGGTCGCGCTGCACACCGCGCTCGAGCACCCGCGGCGCGTGCGCTCGCTGGCGCTGCTCGACTCCAGCCCGGCCTTCGGCCTCGACGGCACGCAGCCCGACGCGTGGCGCCGCGCCCGCCTGGCCCCGCTCGACGAGGGCGCCACGCCGGCGACGATGGCCGAGCCCGTGCTGCGCTCGATCATGGCGCCCGGCACCGCCGACGACGTGGTGGCGGCCGCCGCGGCGTCGATGGCCCGCATCCCCGCGGCCGGCCTGCGGGCGGCGGTCGAGTGCCTGCCGAGCCACGACGTGCGCGCGCGGCTCGGCGAGATCCGCGTGCCGACGCTGGTGGCGGTGGGCGAGCGGGACGAGGAGACGCCGCCGTCCTACGCCCGCGCGCTGGCCGACGGGATCCCGGGCGCGGAGCTCGTCATCGTGCCGGGCGCCGGCCACATCGCCAACCTCGAGGCGCCCGCCGCGGTCAACGCGCTGCTGCGCTCCCACCTCGCCGCCGCCGAGCGGGCCGCCGCGTGACCGAGTGGCGCTGGATCGAGGCGTTCACGGCGCAGCTCGAGGCGTGCGCGCTGCGCGCCGGCGAGGTCGTCGCGATCCTGTCGGAGTCGTCCAGCCGGCGCGAGCTCGTCGACACCAGCCGTCTCGCGGCGCAGCGGCTCGGCGGGCAGGTGGTGGACGTCGTGGTGCCGACGCCGGCGAACCCCGGCCCGGTGCCCATCCGCTCGACGGGCGCCTCGATCGCGCTGCAGGGCAACCGCGCCGCCGTCGCCGCGCTGGCCGCCGCCGACCTCGTCGTCGACTGCACCGTCGAGGGCCTGATCCACGCCCCGGAGCTCGGCACGATCCTGGGCGGCGGCGCGCGCGTGCTGATGATCTCCAACGAGCACCCCGAGAACTTCGAGCGCTTCGCCTTCGACCCCACCCTCGCCGAGCGCGTGGAGCGCGGGGTCGCGCTGCTGACGAGCGCGCGGCGAGCTGCGGGTGACGTCCGCCGCGGGCAGCGACCTGCTGGTGCGGCTGGAGGGCGCCTTCGTGGCCGGCTCCTCGGGGGTCGTCACGGAGCCCGGCGGCCTCGCGCACTGGCCCGGCGGGCTCTGCGTCTGCTACCCCGCACAGGGCTGCGCGAACGGCACGGTCGTGCTGGCGCCCGGCGACCTCAACCTCACGTTCAAGAGCTACGTCCGCGACCCGGTGACGCTGCGGCTGGAGGACGACCGCGTCGTCGCCGTCGAGGGCGAGGGGCTGGACGCCGACCTGCTGCGCTCGCACCTCGCGGCCTTCGGCGACGAGGAGGCGTACGCCATCTCCCACATCGGCTGGGGCATGAACCACGGCTGCCCGCTGGGACTACCTGCCGCTCTACGACCGCTCGCAGATCAACGGCACCGAGGCCCGGGCCTTCGCCGGCAACGTCCTCTTCTCGACCGGCGCCAACGAGAACGCCGGCCGCTTCACGCGCGCGCACTTCGACCTGCCGCTGCGGCGCTGCACGGTCGCGCTGGACGGCCGGGTCGTGGTCGACGCCGGCGTGCTCTGCGACGAGCTCAGCTGACGGGGTCGAGCGACCGCGTCGCGACGCGCGCGTAGGAGTCGAACCAGGGCCGCTCGCGTTCGAACGCCGCCGACGCCGCGAGGACGTCGGCGTCGGCTTGCCGCCGGCCGATGATCTGCATGCCCACCGGCAGGCCGTCGGCGAAGCCCGCCGGGATGCTGGCCGCCGGGTAGCCCGTGTAGTTCGTGAAGAACGTCATGCAGAAGCCGATGAGGCGGTTGATCGGCTCCCCTTCGATCTCCGGCGGCCCGGCGGTCATGCCGTCGTCGGAGTTCTCCGGCGGCAGGCAGGCGATGGTCGGGCAGACGAGGACGTCATGGTCGGCGAACACCGCCTGCAGCGCGTGGAACACCTCCGAGCGGACGGCGTTGTGGCGCATGACGTCCTGTGCCGTGAGGGACCGGCCCGCGTCGATCCACTCCATGTAGTCCGGCGGCAGGTCCGCCCGGTGCTCGTCCCACAGGTCGATGCCCATGCCTTGCGAGCATGTCGAGCCCGTTGACGTTGAGCGGCGCGATGATCCGGCACCAGAGGTCTGCCAGCTCGCGGTGCGTGTAGTCGAGCTCGATGCGCACCTCCTCCACCGTCGCGCCGGCAGCACGGAAGCCGTCGAGCGCGCTCTCCACGGTCGCGCGGACGCGGCGATCGACCGGCAAAGACGCCAAGGTCAGGGCTGTACGCGACACGCATCCCGGAGATGCTGCGCTTCGTGACGTCGCGGAAGTCCTCCTTGCCGGGGATCGCGTACGGATCGCGCGGGTCATCGCCGGCGATCGCCGTGAGCGTGAGGGCGGCATCGTCGACGGTGCGCGTGATCGGCCCCTCGTAGAGGAACGGCTGCGTCGCGCCGAACGCGTTGGGGTGCAGGACGCAGGGAACGCGACCGAAGGAAGGCTGGAACCCGTAGACGCCGCAGCAGGACGCCGGGATCCGGATCGACCCACCACCGTCCACGCCCTCGGCGAGCGCCACCTGGCCGTCGGCGACGGCGGCGGCGCTGCCGCCGGACGACCCACCGGCGTTGCGGGTGAGGTCGAACGGGTTGCGCGTCGGCCCGAAGAGGAAGTTGTCGGTTGCGCCGCGCATGCCCATGGACGGGCTGTTGGTCTTCCCGACGAGGACGCCTCCCGCCTGCTCGACGCGCTCGGCCCACACGCAGTACGCGTCGATCACCAGGTCCTTCAGCGCCCGGATCCCGCCCATCGTGCTGATCCAACCGGGCTTGAAGTCGAACAGGTCCTTCATCGCCGCGGGGACACCGTGCAAGAGCCCGAGCTCCTGACCGGACATGACCGCCTTCTCGGCCGCCTTGGCAGCGCTCCTCGCGTCCTCGTACCCCTTGTAGACGAACGCGTTGAGGCTGGCGTCTCGCGTCTCGATGCGTTCGATCGACGCCTCGACGGCCTCCACGGGAGAGAGCTCCCGCCGGCGGATGCGTTCGGCCAGGTCGGTGACGGACACGTAGGCCAGCTCGTCGGCTCGGGACATCGGTCGGCGCCCTCCCTGCTCCGGGACACGGCACCGCTGCGCGTCGGCACCGCGCCGATCGTGGCGAGCGCCGTAGGCCTCCGCAATCCGTCGAATGGCGGATGCGAGCGATCCACGGGTCCCGGAGCCGGGTCGGCCGCTCAGCTACCTGGTGCCGCCGAGCTCGAGGGTGACGGTGCCGGTCGGCCCGCGCTCGGCGACGAACGTGCCGTCGCCTGTCAGCCCCTCGAGGTCGCCCGTGCCGGTGCCGGCCACCACCGAGACCGCGGCGCGGGCGACGCCGTCCTCGAAGGTCCCCACGTGCTGGAGCACGAAGGTGCCCGTGCGGTCGCCGAGCGTGCCCTCGACGCGCTCGTGGCCGACGAACGTGGCGTAGGCGTCGCCGGCGTACGCCATCAGGTACTCGACCGAGCCCTGGCCCTCGAGGTCGCCGCTGAAGGCGCGGGTGACCGCCGCCCGGGTCAGCTTGCGGCCGTCGTCGTGCTCGACGTACGGCTGCTCGTCCCAGCTCTGGATCTCGAAGCTCGTGTGCGTGGGGTTCACGTGTCCTCCCTGATCGGTGGGTGCCGTGGCTGGCAGCGCCGACGCGCGACGGTGATCGCGCAGCCGGCTCATTTAAATGTATGACACAGTCATATATTTGCCAACCGACAGCGATGTGCCCCGGGTATGGCGGTGCCAAACGTCTGCCGGCAGGGCAGCTACCGTCCGATGCATGACTGACTCAGGCAAGCCGGCGAGAAGCGGTCGCGCCGGCTCCGTCTCCGAGGCGAGTCTCGCGCGGTCGGCCAACCTGCTCGGTGCGCTCTCGCTCGCCGTGGCCGACGCCATGCGGCGTGCGACCGATGACGCGGCGGGGCACACGTCGGCCGGGCCGGCCGCGCTCGTCGCGCTCGACCAGTTCCTGGACGGGCGCTCCATGGAGGACCTGCGACGCGCCATGGGGCTCACCGGCTCCGGCGCGGTCCGCCTGGTCGACCGCCTCGAAGCCGACGGCTACGTGCGCAGGCGCGCCGGCCCCGACGGGCGGACCCTCGCGCTCGTCCTGACGGCACGCGGACGCCGCGCCGCCGAACGGGTGCAGGCGGCGCGGGTCGCGGCGCTCGAGGCGGTGCTCGACGGGCTCGACGACGGCGAGCGCACCCAGCTCGCGCGCCTGCACGAGCGGCTGCTCGAGGGCGTCACGCGTCAGCGCCTGGCCGCCCGCGAGGCCGGTGACCTCGAGCGCGCGGCGTGGCTCTGCCGCCTCTGCGACTTCGAGGCCTGCGGCCGGCCGCACGGCGCGTGCCCTGCGGCACGCGTCACCGGCGGCGGCGGCGACGGCTGACGGCGCCGGCGGCGGTCGCCGCCCTATCGGGGCGCGCGCGAATCCCGCGACGACCGCTGCGGCGTATGGTGGGCAGCACCCCGACGGGAGGAACCCCGATGCCCTCCGAGAGCCGGTACATGATCCGCGGCGGGACCGCAGGCCGTGATCGCCTGCGCGTGCTGCACAACGCCTCCGCGGCGGCCACCGCGGCGCTCCTCGACGCCGTCGGGGTCACGCCCGGCATGACCTGCCTCGACGCGGGCTGCGGCGGCGGCGACGTGACGCTGGAGCTCGCGGCCCGCGTCGGCCCCACGGGCCGCGTGGTCGGGCTCGACCTGGACGAGGAGAAGCTCGCCGTCGCGCGGGCCGAGGCGGAGCGCGCCGGCGTCCGGCACGTCGAGTACGTGCGCGGCGATCTCACCGCCGCCACGCTCGAGCCGGTGTACGACGTCGTCCACGCCCGCTTCCTGCTCACGCACCTGTCCGACCCGGTCGAGGGGGCGCAGCGGCTGGCGGCGACGGTCCGGCCGGGCGGCGTGCTGGCGCTGATGGACATCGACTTCACCTCGATCGCCGTCCACCCGCCCCACCCCGCGCACGCGCGCTTCGTGGAGCTCTACGTCGCCACGAGCCGCGCCCGCGGGGGCGATCCGTACGTCGGCCTGCGCCTCGGCGAGCTGCTGCAGGCGGCCGGGCTGGAGGACGTCCAGGTGCGCGCAGCGCAGGCGGCCGGGCGGCGGGCGGAGGGCCTCGAGGGCGACGTCAAGGCCATCCCGGCGCTGACGATGGAGCTGATCGGCGACGCCGCCGTCGGCGAGGGCGTCGCGACGGCGGAGGTCGTGCAGGAGACCCTCGAGCAGCTCCAGGCGATCGCCGCGGACGATACGACCCTCGTGCTCCTGCCCCGCACCATCGCCGCCTGGGCGCGCCGGCCCGCGACGTAGACGCCGCGCGCCGCGCCGACTAGCCTCGGTACATGCGAGCCCGCGTCATCGCGGCGGTGGCCGCGACCCTCGCCCTCATGCCGGTTGCCGCGAGCGCCGCGCCCGCGCCGTGGTCGCCATCGGGTGCGACGCCCGGCGGCGAGGTCGATCGAATCGTCGTCGACGCCGCCAACCCCGCGCACGCGGTCGCGATCGTCAAGGCGCCGGACGCCACCGACCCGAACGCCCAGCTCTACGAGACGCTCGACGCCGGCCGCAGCTGGACGCCAGGCGCCACGGCGCTGCCCAACCAGCGCCGCGTCACCGCCACCACCCCGCTCGCCGTCGCCGGCGGCGCCGTGTGGACGGCCGACGGCAGCGGCGTCTGCTCGGCGGCGGGCGCTGCGGGGCCCTTCGGCTGCACCGGCACGCTGCAGGACTTCGGCTCGCTGACCGCCGTCACCGGCCAGCCCGGCGCGCTCGTGCTGGCGACCGGCTCGGACGTGCGCCGGTCGGTCGACGGCGGCGCGACCTGGAGCCTGCCGCCCGGCTTCCTGCCGCGCGACCTCGCGACGGGCGATCCGACCACGCCCGGACGGGTCTACGCCGTCGGCTCCGGCTCGCGCCTCATGCAGTCCGTCGACGGCGGCGCCACCTGGACGACGAACGGACAGGACCCGTCGTGCGAGCCCAGCCGGATCGCCGACCATGCGCCGGGGCTGCTCGCCGACCCGTCCGCCGCCGGCCGCCTCTACAGCCGCGGCACCGGCACGGCGCTGTGCCGCAGCGTCGACGGCGGCGCCACCTGGACGGCCGCCGTCTGGCCCGAGGCGGGGCTCGGCGAGGCGCCGTCCGGCAGCGCGGCGCCGGGCATCGCGGTCACCGCGAGCGGCGCGCTCGTCGCCGGCACCCACGCGGGCCTCTACCGGTCGACCGACGGCGGCGCGACGTGGGCGGCCGTCGCCGGCGCCGGCCAGCGCGCGATCGGCCCCGTCGCCGCGGCCGGCTCGACGGTCTACGCCGGCACGGCGCGGCGCGGCGTCTTCGTCAGCGACGACGACGGCGTCACCTGGCGGCCCGCCAGCGCGGGACTGCCGTCCGTCCCGCTCGGCGCGACGGCACAGCTGCTGACGCCCGGCAGCGACGTCGTCTACGCGAGCGCCGGCAGCGAGCTCATGCGCTCCGACGACGCCGGTGCCACGTGGACCGCGCGCTACGGCGGCGCGTCCGACGGCAGCGTCGACCCGCTCGCGCTCGACCCCGTCGACGGCACGCTCTACGCCTACGCGGTCGGCGCGGGCGGCGCGCCCGCGCGGCTGGTGGCGAGCGCCGACGGCGGGCTGACCTTCGCGACCCTGGCCCAGGGCGCGCCGTTCCAGCGCCCGCCGCTCGACTTCCACGTCTCCCGCAGCCGGCCGCGCGTGCTGACGCTGCGGGCCGAGGTCGGCGGCCGCCTCTGGCGCTCGACCGACGACGGCCGCACGTGGCGGCGTGGCGGGCCGCCTGCACGGCTTCACCGACCTCGCGTTCGACGCGGCCGACGCGCTGCGCATCGCCGCGCTCGTCCGCGTGCCCGGCGGCGCGGTCCTCTACCTCACCCGCAACGGCGGCACGAGCTGGCGCCGCGGCGTGCCCGACGTCCACAACGACGCCATCGAGGCCGACGCGATCACCGCGCGGCGTGCTGGTGCTGAGCAGCAGCCTGCCGCGTCGCTCGGTCGACAACGGCCGCAGCTTCGTCCCGCGCGGGACGCCGTTCCCGTTCGAGCACCAGCAGTCCGTCGGCGCCGTCTTCGTCGGGCAGGTCGCACGGGTCGGCGGCAGCCGTCGCCCGGGCCTGTTCAACCTGGTGCCGAACCACGCGGTCGTCTCGTCGCCGGACGCCGGGCGCTCGTGGACCGTGCTCGACGTGCCGGCCCGGGTGCGGGAGCGCCAGGTCGACGTCGGGGCGACCGTGCTGCTGGCCCAGGGCAACGACACCGACCTGCTGCGCTCGCCCCTGCCGGCGACCCATGCCCGGCTGCTGGCGCCGCCGCGGCTCGTCGGCTCGACGAAGGTCGGCGCGAAGGTCCGCTGCGTCGGTGCGCGCTTCGCGGGCGCCACGGCCTCGACCACGGCGATCGGCCTCCCCGGCGGCGGCGTCCTCGCCGCGACCGGCAGGCGCTTCGCCATCCCGCGGCTCGGCGCGCCGCGCCTCGCCTGCCACACCGTCGCGCGCACGCCGGCCGGCCTGGCCTTCGCGACCTCCGCACCGGTCAAGACGGGCTCCCGGCTCATCGGCGGCGGCGGGGGCGAGGGCGAGGGCTGACAGACTCAGAGGCGCCGCCTACCGCGCTCTTAGCCGCGTCTTCGGTCCGGGCAGCACGCTGACGCCATGCACCCGAACCACCACTATCACCACGACGACGAGCTCGACGATCACGATCGCGGCCTCGCCTTCGACCTCGAGACCCTGATCTCCCGCCGCCGCGCCCTGCGGGTCATCGCCGGCGGCGCCCTGAGCGGGATCGGCCTGGTCGCCCTGGCCGGCTGCGGCTCGGACGACGGCGGCACGACGACGACGAGCAGCAGCGGCACCAGTGCGTCGTCCTCGTCCGCCGCGGCCGCCGCCACCACGAGCGCCGCGGCCGCGACGACCGCGGACGCGGCCGCCACCGTCGCCTGCGGCACCGCGATCCCCGAGGAGACGGCCGGTCCGTTCCCCGGCGACGGCTCGAACGGCGTGAACGTGCTCACGGAGAGCGGCATCGTGCGCAGCGACATCCGCTCCTCGTTCGACGGCGCGACCGGCGTGGCCGAGGGCGTGCCGCTGACCGTGACGCTGACGGTCGTCGACAACGCCAACGGCTGCGTGCCGCTGACCGGTGCCGCCGTCTACATCTGGCACTGCGACCGCGACGGGCAGTACTCCATGTACGCCGACGCGATCAAGGACCAGAACTACCTGCGCGGCGTGCAGGAGACGGACGCGAACGGCCAGGTCACCTTCACCACCATCTACCCCGCCGCCTACTCGGGCCGCTGGCCGCACGTCCACTTCGAGGTCTACCCGACCGTCGACGACGCGACGGCCGGCACCAACCTCCGCGCGACCTCGCAGCTGGCCTTCCCCGAGGACGCGTGCGACATCGTCTACGCCACGGCCGGGTACGAGGAGAGCGTGCAGAACCTGGCCCGGACCTCGCTCGACCGCGACATGGTGTTCGGCGACGGCTACGAGATGCAGCTCGCGACCGTCACCGGCAGCGTCGACCAGGGCTTCGTTGCGACGCTCGGGGTGCCGGTCTGAGATGGCGCGGCAGATCGCCTTCCTGCGGGGCGTGAACCTCGGCAAGACGAACCGCCTGGCGATGGCCGACCTCAGGGCCGCGCTGGAGGGCCTCGGCTACACCGACGTGCGCACGCACGGGCAGAGCGGCAACGCGGTCTACGACGGGACGGACGCGGCGCCGACGGCCGAGCGGCGCATCCACGAGGCGGTGCGCAAGGCGACCGGCCTCGACGTGGCGGTCGTCGTCCGCACGCGGGCGCAGCTGGCGACGGTCGTCGAGCGCAACCCGCTGGCGACGGTCGCGAAGGACCCGAAGAAGCAGCTGGTCGTGTTCCTCGCCGCGAAGCCGAAGGCGTCGGTCGTGAAGGCCCTCGACCCGGCCGAGTTCGAGCCCGAGCGCTTCGCCGTCGACGGCCGCGAGGTGCACGTCTGGCTGCCGAACGGCGTGCAGCGCGCGAAGCTCGGCCAGAGCTCGTGGGAGCCGCGCCTCGGCGTGAGCGGCACCGCCCGCAACTGGGCGACGGTGGAGCGGGTGCTGGAGCTGGCGTCGGCCTAGGGGCCGAGCAGTGCGGCCGGCACGACCGTGACCCCGTCCTCGCGTACGGAAATGACGGGTTCTGCCGTACCGAAATGACGCGGTGTATGGAACCGAAATGACGCTCACGATAGGGTCGCGAGCGACGATCCACGGTGACATCACGGGGGCGTCGCCTCGCGTCGGTATCGGGTCGCCATGTAGTCGTTCACCCACGTGCGAGAGCTCCGCCACGTCCCGTCCGCCGCCTTCTGCGCCTTCAAGCGGCCGCGGACGGCGGCGACACGCAGGGCATTCGCAGAGAGGGACTCGGTCGCCAGCGCGGGCAATGGGACCAGTCGACTCGGGCCGGCGATGACTGGCACCACGAATCGGTAGAGGTTGTCGAGGATCGCTCGTGCAAGCAACTCCCCGAGCGGGCCGAGGTCACCTCGATCCGCTCGCCGCAGGGCCTCGAGGTAGCGCACACCGAACAGAGTCAGTTTGTGCGGTCCGCGCAAGACCAATTGAACCGAACAAGATTCGCGGAACGGCGCCTACGCCAGCGTCTCCGGCGCCATCCGCCGCAGCTCGACCAGGTCCGCCAGGTCGGCGTCGGTCAGCTCCGTCAGCGCCGCCTCGCCGGAGCCCAGCACGGCGTCGGCGAGCTGGCGCTTCGCCTGCAGCATCTCGGCGATGCGGTCCTCGACCGTGCCCTCGGTGATGAGGCGGTGCACCTGGACGGGCTGGGTCTGGCCGATGCGGTAGGCGCGGTCGGTGGCCTGCTCCTCGACGGCCGGGTTCCACCAGCGGTCGTAGTGGACGACATGGTCGGCGCGGGTCAGGTTGAGGCCGGTGCCCGCCGCCTTCAGCGACAGCAGGAAGACGGGGACGTCGCCCTCCTGGAAGCGCTCCACCATGTCGCTCGCGGCGGCGACGGGCGTGCCGCCGTGCAGGAACTGGACGCCGATGCGGCGGCTCAGCAGGTGGCGCTCGATGAGCCGCGCCATCGCCACGTACTGCGTGAAGACGAGCACCGAGCCGTCCTCGGCGAGGATCGGTGTCGAACAGCTCGTCGAGCAGCTCGAGCTTGCCGGAGCGCCCCGCGAGCGGCGCGTCGCGCTCGTCCTTGAGGTACTGCGCCGGGTGGTTGCAGATCTGCTTCAGCGACGTCAGCAGCTTCAGCACCAGGCCGCGCCGGGCGATGCCGCCGACGCCCTCGATCTCGCCCATCGCCTCGCGCACCACCGCCTCGTACAGGGCGGCCTGTTCCGGCGTCAGCGGCACCGGCTGGTCGGTCTCCGTCTTCGGCGGCAGCTCCGGGGCGATGCCCGGGTCGGACTTGCGGCGGCGCAGCAGGAACGGCCGCGACCAGCCGCGCCAGCCGCTCCGCCGCCTGCGTCGTCGCCGTCGGCCTCGACGGCTTGGCGCAGGCCGAGCGGAACGACGTCAGCGTGCCGAGCAGGCCGGGGGTCGTCCAGTCGAGGAGCGCCCACAGTTCGGAGAGGTTGTTCTCGACCGGCGTGCCGGTCAGCGCGACGCGCGCGGCCGCCGGGATGCGTGCGCAGCTCGCGCGCCGTCGCGCGAGTAGCGAGTTCTTGACGTGCTGCGCCTCGTCCGCGACGAGCATGCCCCAGGGCTGCGTCCGCAGCGTGCGGCTGTCCAGGCGCATCGTCCCGTACGTGGTGAGGACGAACGCCGTCGAACTGCGCCGTCAGGTTGCGGACCGGGCCGTGGAAGCGGTGCACCGGCGTGCCCGGCGCGAAGCGGTTGATCTCGCGCTGCCAGTTGCCGAGCAGCGACGCGGGGCAGACGACGAGCGTCGGGCCCGCCGTCGCCGGGTCGACCTGGCGGTGCAGGTGGAGGGCGATGAGGGTGATGGTCTTGCCGAGGCCCATGTCGTCGGCGAGGCAGCCGCCGAGGCCGAGCGACGTCATGCGGTCGAGCCAGGCGAGGCCGCGCAGCTGGTAGTCGCGGAGCGTGGCGGCCAGCGCCGCGGGCTGGGCGACCGGCTCGCGGCCGGCGTCGGGCTCCGCGATGCGCCGGCGCAGCTCGTCGAGCCAGCGGGTGGACGTGACCTCGACGCGCTCGCCGTCGACCTCGGCGGTGCCGGTGAGGGCGGCGGAGAGCGCGTCGATCGCAGGCAGCTCGCGGTCGCGGCCGGCCCGCGCCTTGCGGGCGACCTCCGGGTCGACGATCACCCACTGGTCGCGCAGCCGGACGATCGGCCGGTGCGCCTCGGCGAGGCGGTCCAGCTCCTCCTGGTCGAGCGGCGTGCCGCCGAGCGCGAACTGCCAGTCGAAGCGCAGCACCTGCCCGCCGCCGAAGAAGCTGCGCATGTCCCGCCGACGGCGCACCGGGCTCCTGCAGGACGGCGCGCGCGGTGACGTCGCGCGCGAGGCCGCGCGGCCAGAGGACGTCGACGCCGGCGCCGGCGAGCCGTGTGGCGGCGCCCTCGAGCAGCTCCTCGAGCTCCTCGTCGGCGAGCGTCAGGCCGGCCGGCACCGACGCGTGCAGCAGGCGCACCAGCGGGGCCCAGACCCGCGCCGCCTTGCGCAGCGAGAGCATCACGTCGACGCGCGCCCGCGGCCCGAGCGGGTGCTCGGCGTCCTGCCACAGCTCCTCGGCGTCCGCGACCAGCGACGAGTCGGCGACGCTGCGCACCTGCACGACGGCCCGCACGTGATCCTCGTCCATCGGCGGCAGCTCCAGCCGCAGCGACACGCGCAGCTCCTGCGACGGCCCGTCCTTCGCGTCCTGCGCCCACTCCGGCAGCGCCGGCAGCTTGCCGGGCGCGGTCGCCGCGAGGGCCAGGCCGCCCGCCGTCCTGGCCGCGCCGGGCGAGCGCGGCATGCCGTCGGCCACCGCGTCCAGGAAGCCGCGCACGAGCGTCAGCGGCGACGGCGGCTTCGGCCCGTCACGGCCGGTCGGCGGCGTGCGGGCGGACTCCGGCATGGCGGCGACGAGCTCCTTGAGCCGCTCGAAGTCGGCCGGGTCGAACGGCCCGACGCGCCACGCGTCGAGGCCGCCCGTGGTCACGCCGGGCAGCAGCCGCCCGCGGGCGATGAGCTTCAGCGCGAAGTGGGCGACCCGGCCCCAGTAGGCCGCCGCCGGGTGGACGTTCGGCTCGTGCCGCGCGCGGCCGAGCACCGGCACGGCGTCGCGCACGGGCACGCGGGCGATCGGCAGCGGGCGGCGCCAGGTCGAGCCGCGCTTGACGGCGGCGACGGCCTGCTGCGCCGGCGACGCGCCGTTCGGCTCCGCGGCCAGGTCGTCCTCCCAGAACGACATGCGGCTGTCGCGCGGCGGGTCGGCGACCTCGAACAGGACCGCGCAGCGGACCAGGCGATCGGCATCCTCGCGTGCGGCCCGCGCCAATTACAGCCCCTGTGCCCTGATCAGACGGATCCGCACATCTTGCCCTGAACGGCGTCTCGCGCGATCCGCTAGCGGGTGCCTGCTCGCTCGCGCACGGTCTACGGCGCCGGCGCGGCCGGCGCTGCGGCCCGGCTCTCCTCGAGCTCCTGCGCCAGCGTGCGCGCGTCGTACGGCCCCACGTGGCGGCGCTCGCCCACGAAGAACGTCGGCGTCCCGCGCGCGCCGCTGGCCTCGGCGCTCGCGACGTCGCGGCGCACGCGCTCGGCGTGGACGCCTGCCGCCACCTCGCGCGCGAAGCGCTCGACGTCGAGGTCGAGATCGGCGGCGTAGCCCAGCAGGTCCTCCCACTCCAGCTGCTCCTGGTGGTGGAACAGCAGGTCGTGGTACTCCCAGAAGCGCCCCTGCGCACCCGCCGCCTCCGCCGCCTGGGCCGCGAGCTCGGCGTGGTCGTGCACGTCCTGCAGCGGCAGGTGGCGGAAGACGTAGCGGAGGTCGTCGCCGAACCGCTCGTACAGCTCGCGCACCACGCCGGTGGCCTTGCCGCAGAACGGGCACTCGAAGTCGCCGTACTCCACCAGCGTCATCGGCGCGTCGAACCCGAAGCGGATGTGATCGCGCGCGGGGTCGACGGGATCGTCCAGCAGCATCGGCAGCCCGGCCGTGCGCTCGCCCCGCAGCCGCGCGGCGAGCTCGAACAGGACCCAGCCGAGCGCGGTCGCGATGACGCCGGCGAGCAGCACGCCGACGATCGCCTCGTCCCGCTCCGCCGGCCGCTCGAAGGCGAGGTCCGCGATGAGCAGCGAGACGGTGAAGCCGATGCCGCACAGCGCCGCGCCGGCCACCACCTGCCCCGACCCCACCCCCCTCGGCAGCGGGCCGAGGCCGAGCCGCACCGCACCCAGCGAGGCGACGCCGATGCCCGCGAGCTTGCCGACCACCAGGCCCAGCACCACGCCCCAGGTGATCGGCGACGTGAGCGCGTCGCCGAGCAGCCCGCCGCGCAGGTCGACGCCGGCGTTGGCGAGCGCGAACAGCGGCACGATCACGAAGCTCGTCCAGGGATGGAGCACCGCCTGCAGCCGCTCGTTGACGGAGACCGCACGCACGAGGTCGCGCTGCGCCGAGCGGCCGACGCTCGCCAGCGGCGACTGGCGGAAGGCCCGGAAGCGCGATGCGGCGCGCTCCACCAGGTCGCGCCGCGGCGGGTAGGCGGTGACCGCCAGCCCGGCCGCCATGCCGGCGATCGTCGGGTGCAGGCCGGACTCGATGGTCGCCACCCACAGCACCACCAGGGCGAGCACGTAGACCGACGCGCGCCACGTGTGCAGCCGCCCCAGCAGCGCGATGAGGGCGAGGCAGAGGACGGCCACCAGCAGGCCCCAGGGATCGATCGACGCCGAGTAGAAGATGCCGATGACGCTCACCGCCAGCACGTCGTCGGCGATGGAGAGGGTCAGCAGGAAGACCCGCAGCTGCGTGGGGCAGGACGGCCCGACGAGGGCCAGGACGCCGAGGACGAAGGCCGTGTCCGTGCCGATCGCGACGCCCCAGCCGTGCGCGGCGTCGCCCGACGGGTTGACCGCCAGGAAGAGCGCCGCGGGGACGAGCAGCCCGCAGATGGCGCCGAGCGTGGGCACGACCAGGCGGCGGCGATTCGTCAGCTCGCCGACCGAGATCTCCCGCCGCACCTCGAGGCCGACGACGAAGAAGAACAGCACCATGAGGCCGTCGTTGACCCAGTGCCGCAGGTCCTCGTGTGGTCCCAGTCGCCGATGCGGATGCCGAGCTCCGTGTGCCACAGCGACGTGTACGAGTCCGACCACGGCGAGTTGGCCCAGACCAGCGCGACGATCGTCGCCGCGAGCAGCAGGCCCGCCGATCCGGCCTCCGTCACGAGGTACGCGCGCACGGGCGCCGCGACCTGCCCGAGCAGGATCCGCCGCTTCGGCCGCGTCTGCTCGCCGGCCCCCTCGGCCGCGTCGATCGTGCTGTCGGAGCTCGCGCTCACCGGCCCGCCGACGGTAGCCGATCACGGTCGCGTGGCCGCCGGGCGGTCTTGACCCTCGTTCGAGCCGCGCACTAGACTCGGAAGTCCACGAGCGCGCGGACAGCTTCAGAACGACCGCGCACACGCTCCCCGGCCCACGTCGCTTGGCGTGGTGGGTGGTCGGCTGGGAACCCGTCGTCGGTACCGAGTCGGAAGGAGCGCAGGTCGTGAGAAGCGGGCTCAAGGCAACGGCGATGCTGGGGCTGCTGGCGCTGGCGATGCTGGCGACGGCGTGCGGCGGAGGCGACGACGGCGACAGCAGCGGCGACGCGTCCCAGGCGGCGGCCGCGGACACGGGCAGCGGCACGTCGGGCTCGCAGGCGGCGGGGAGCGAGCAGGCCGCACCGAGCGGCGACGCGGTCGAGATCGAGATGTGGCACGGCTACGGTGAGCTCGCGGCGCCCGGCGAGGAGCCGAACTACGAGTACGACTGGCTGAAGTCGGCGGTCGACGCGTTCGAGGCCAGCCACCCCGGCATCAAGGTCAAGCTGACCTACGTCAACTCGGACGTGGCGCTCGAGAAGCTCACGGTCGCGCTGCAGGGCGGCAAGGCGCCGGACGTGACCTACCAGTACGGCACCAACATCGCCCAGCTCGCGACCTCCGACAAGACCGTCGACCTGACGGAGCGCGTCAACGCGGCGGAGTACGACTGGGCCGACTTCCCGCAGGGCGAGCGCGACGCGTTCACCGTGGACGGCAAGGTCTACGGCGTGCCGGCGCTGGTCGACAACCTCGCGGTGGTCTACAACAAGGACCTGTTCGCGAAGGCCGGGCTGACGGAGCCCGGGCCGGACTGGACGTGGGACGAGCTGGTCGCCGACGCCAAGGCGCTGACCAGCGAGGGCGACAAGCAGTTCGGGCTCGAGTGGCCGATCGACGGCTCGGAGACCGAGGTCTGGAAGTACATCGCGATGCTGTGGGAGGCCGGCGGCGACATCCTCACGCCGGACGGCACGAAGAGCGCGTTCGCGTCGCCGCAGGGCGTCACGGCGCTGACCGCGCTGCAGCAGCTCGGCGACGCCAAGGCGCTGCTCCAGGACCCGACCCCGGACAGCCCGAAGACGGCGCAGCTGTTCAACGCCGGCAAG
This sequence comes from uncultured Actinomycetota bacterium, assembly GCA_963767885.1. GTDB lineage: Bacteria > Actinomycetota > Thermoleophilia > Gaiellales > F1-60-MAGs149 > CAVYFW01. The sequence continues at coordinate 117,736 of CAVYFW010000018.1, read as the reverse complement.
CTCGGCATGTTCATCACCGGGCCCTGGCAGCTCGGCGACTTCCCCGACGTGAACTACGGCGTGCAGGTGATGCCCTCGTTCCCCGGCGGCTCGCACGAGACCATCGCGGGCCCCGACGCGTGGGTGCTGGTCGACAACGGCGACGAGAAGGTCGCGGCGGCCTGGACCTTCATGGAGTGGCTGACGGCGAAGGAGCAGATCCTCACCGAGGCGCTCGCGACGGGCCACCTGCCGACCCGCACCTCGGTCTCCGCGATGCCGGAGTTCTCCGAGTTCGCGACGAAGTTCCCCGGCGTCGACGTCTTCGTCGACAACCTCGCCAACGTGAAGAAGGCGCGGCCCTCGATCGCCGCGTACCCGCAGATCTCCACCGCCATCGGCCAGGCCGTGACGAGCGTCGTCCTCGGCGAGGCGGAGCCGGAGGAGGCGCTGCAGGACGCAGCGAAGCAGGCCGACGCCGCCCTCGCCGGCTGACGCGGTGGCGTCGCGCAGGCTGCAGCGGGCGCTGCACTCCGAGCACACCGCGGGCTGGGCGTTCGCCGCGCCCGGCGTCGCGCTGATCGCGCTCTTCGGCCTCGTGCCGATCGTCTGGTCGTTCCTGCTCTCCTTCCAGGAGACGAACCTGCTCGCGCCCGAGCGCCCGTTCGTCGGGTTCGACAACTACGAGCGCCTGAGGGACGACCCGCTGTTCGAGGAGTCGGTCCGCCACACCCTCACCTACACGGCGCTCTTCGTCCCGATCACGGTGGGCGGCGGGCTGCTGATCGCCGTCGCCCTGAACCGCCAGATCCGCTTCATCCGGCTCTACCGGACGGCGGTCTTCGTGCCGGTGGTCGCCTCGACGATCGCGACGTCGATCATCTTCCTCAACCTGTTCGACCCCAACTTCGGCCTCGCCAACTGGGCGCTCGGCGGCATCGGCCTCGGGCCGAACGGCTACCTGCAGGACCCCGACCAGGCCCTCTACGCGATCGTCGCCCTGACGACCTGGGGCTGGATCGGCTTCAACGTGATCGTCTACCTGGCGGCGCTGCAGGGCGTGCCGCACGAGCTGCACGAGGCCGCGGAGATCGACGGCGCGACGCGCTGGAAGGCGTTCCGGCGCGTCACCATCCCGCTGCTCGGGCCGACCACGCTGTTCCTCGCGGTGTGGGCGACGATCAACGGCCTGCAGCTGTTCGACGAGGTCTACTTCCTGACCAAGGGCGGGCCGCTGTCGTCGACCTACGTCATGGTCTACTACGTCTTCGACCTCGCCTTTCACAAGGGCGTGGCCGGCTACGCGACGGCGATCGCCTACGTGCTGTTCCTCGCCATCCTGGTGCTGACGGCGGTGCAGCTCTGGCTCGGGCGGCGCATGGTGCACTACTCGTGACCCGCCGCCTGCTGCCGTTCGACCCGTGGCACCTCGTGCTGGCGCCGCTCGCGCTGCTGATGGTCACGCCCCTCCTGTGGATGCTCGTGACGTCGATCGAGACCGTCGCCGAGATCCGCCAGTTCCCGCCCGTCCTGATCCCAGGCGGCATCGAGTGGGGCAACTACGAGACGGTGCTGCGCGACGCGCCGTTCGCGCGCTGGTTCGTCAACACGATGGTCGTGACCGTCGTCTGCGTCGTCGGCAACCTCGTCTTCTGCAGCCTCGCGGGCTACGCGTTCGCACGGCTGCGCTTCGCCGGCCGCGACATCGTCTTCATCCTGCTCCTGACGACGCTGATGGTGCCGTTCCAGGTCGTGATGATCCCGACCTTCCTCATCGTCCGCTCGGCGGGGCTGATCGACACCCTGGGCGCGCTGATCCTGCCCAACCTGGCCACCGCGTTCGGCGTCTTCATGATGCGGCAGTTCTTCCGCACGCTCCCGGTGGAGCTCGAGGACGCCGCCCGCATCGACGGCGCGTCGCGGCTCGGCGTGCTGGTGCGCATCGTGCTGCCGCTGTCCGCGCCGGCCCTCGCGACCCTCGCCGTGATCACGTTCATGTGGACCTGGAACGACTTCCTGTGGCCCCTGATCACGATCTACTCCGAGGACAAGATGACCCTGCAGCTCGGCCTGACGACGTTCCAGGGCGCGCACCAGACGAACACGGCGCTGCTGATGGCGGCGAACGTCATGAGCATGGTGCCGATCCTGCTCGTCTTCTTCCTCGCGCAGCGCTGGTTCGTCCGCGGCATCGCGACGTCCGGGCTGAAGTAGGGCTCGCAGGCGTCACGTGAGCTCGGGCAGCCACTCCGCCTCGGCCGCCAGCAGCTCGTCGGTCATGCGGCGGATCTCGGGCAGCGTCAGCATGGTCGCCGTCAGCTTGTCGAGGGCCACCGCGGCGTGCACGAGCTCCCGGCTGCGCTGGCGGTAGGCCTCGACGGTGCACGACTGCACGGCGATGGAGCCGAGGTTGACGCCCGCGCACGCGGCGGGCAGGTCGCCGACGTAGGTGGGCTGCACGCCGGAGCGGTCGACGAGGCACGGCACCTCGACGCAGCAGCCGTCGGGCAGGTTGGTGATCAGCCCGGTGTTCGGCACGTTGCCGTAGATGACGCGTGGCGTACCCGTGAGCATCGAGTCGGCGATGACCGCCGCGTACTCCTCGCTCGGCGCGAGCGGCTCGCGCACCAGGTCGTCGGCCTGCGCCGCCTGCTGGGCGTCGTCGTGCTCCCGGCCGATGTCGATGTAGTCCCAGCGGTTGCGGATGTAGTCGGCCGTCAGCTCGGGCGTGCGCCGGAAGTACGGCAGGTACTCCGACGCGTGGTGGCTCGACTCCGTCTGGAAGTAGCCGGTGAGGTCCATGATCGCCCCGCGCACGAGCTCGCGGTCGCCCGAGTACGCGTCGTCCGCGTCGCTGACGTTCTCACCCTCGCCGCGCGCGTACGCCCGCACCGCCTCGCGCAGCGCCGGCAGCACGTCGCGCCCGTCGCGGCGGACCTCCAGGAGCCAGGCCTGGTGGTTGATGCCGGCGGCTCGGAACGACCATTCCGCATGGTCGACGCCCAGGATGTCGGCGAGCAGCTCGGACGTGTGCTGCACGGAGTGGCAGAGGCCGACCGTGCGCACGCCCTCGCCGGACGTGAACCAGCAGTTGATGGCCATCGGGTTCGCGTACTGCAGGAGCAGCGCATCCGGGCAGACCTCGCGCATGTCGGCGGCGATCGGCGCGAGCGCGTGCATCGAGCGCAGCCCCCGGAAGATGCCGCCCGGCCCGAGCGTGTCGCCGACGGCCTGGTCGATGCCGTAGCGCTGCGGGATCTCGATGTCGAGCGCGTACGCGTCGACGCCGCCGACCTGGAAGCAGACGACCACGAAGTCGGCCCCGGTCAGCGCGGCGCGCCGGTCGGTCGTGGCCGTCACCTCCGCCGGCAGCCCGTGCGCCTCGACGATCCGCCGCACGTGCCCCTCGGTGCGCCGCAGCCGCGCAGGGTCGATGTCCATCAGCACCAGCCGCGCGTCGCGCATGCTCGCGAAGGACAGGAAGTCGGCCGAGAGCTTCAGCGGGAACTCGAAGCCCCCTGCGCCGACGATGGCGATGGTGGTCACGCGCGATCTCCTGGGAATTGGCGCCGCCGGACCGAGCCGGAGCGAGGGTCCCAGCCGACCACCCACCGCGAGAGACGCGGGCCGGGGGGTCGCAGCCGGAGCCGCGACCCGTGGACGACGAACGCTACGGGCGCCGCCCGCGCGCTGTCAACCGTCCGGCGGGTCGGGCACGGCGCGGCTCTCCTGGCGCACGATGGACGCGACGGCGAGCACGATCAGCGCCGCGCCGGCGAGGGCCGACAGCGGCAGCGACTCGTCCAGCAGCACCCACGCCAGGATCACGGCGACGACCGGGTTCACGTACTGGTGCGTGACGACCGTCGAGATCGCCACGTTCTGCAGCAGCCAGACGTAGGCCGAGAAGGCGATCGCCCCGGCCGTCACGAGATAGGCCATCGCCACGATCGACCGGCCGGAGATGGCGCCGACGTCGAGGTCTCCCAGCTCGCCGCGGGCCAGGCCGACGGCGACCATCGCGGCGCCGCCGGCCATCATCTCGATGACGGCGACGACGAGCGGATCCGGCGGCAGCGGCAGGCGGCGGCCGTAGTAGGAGCCCGAGCTCCAGCACCAGGACGAGACGATGACCAGGAAGCACCAGCCGATGGAGACGCCGGTCGCCTCCGCACCGGGGAGCAGCACCACGGCGACGCCGGCGAACCCGACCGCCACCCCGAGCAGGGTGAGCCGCGCCAGGCGCTCGCCGTCGCCCAGGCGGTAGAGCACGACCCAGATCGCGGTCGTCGAGGCGAGCACGGCGGCGATCGCGGCCGGCACGTGCGTCTCGGCCAGCGTCACCAGGCCGGCGCCGCCGAAGATGAGCAGCACGCCGACCCCCGCGGCCGCCGCGATCTCGCGCCGCGGCGGGAGGGCCAGCGAGCGGCCGCGGCGCACCAGCAGAACGGCCAGCGTCAGCAGCCCCGCGAGGAAGAAGCGGACGCCGCCCGAGAGCAGCGGCGGCATCGTCTCCACGGTCACGCGGATGCCGATGTAGGTCGAGCCCCACACGACGTACACGAGGCCCATGGCGACGACGACCCCCCACAGGGGCGGCCGGACGCGCGTGCTGATGTCGACGGCGGGCAGGGTCGGCTAGATGGTTGATGCCGTGGATCGGTGATCGCGGAAGGCGGTAGCTGCGCGTCTCGGGCGGTACGGCCGGACGTACCACGGGCTCGTGAGCGCCCTTGGTAGTCCGGCCGTGCCGAAGCCGACCGGCCTCGACCAGCCGCCCCACGCACTGATGCACTCGCGGGACCACGTCAAGGCGGCTGGACGGGGACGAACGGCGTCCGAGGCGTGCAGATGCCGGCTTACGCCCGGCGAGATCACGGCATCAACCATCCGAGAGCTCGATGACCTGCAGGGTGCGCGGCACGCGCGAGAGGATCTCGATTCCCGTCTCCGTCATCAGCAGCGTCTCCATGTAGGACGCGGTGAAGCCGGCCTCGCGGTCGAACAGGATGTTCTCGTAGTTCGTGACGTACCCGGGCTCCCACGTGAACTGCTCGTAGGCGTCGTTGGAGAGGTACGTGTGGCCGACCCAGTCGGGCGGCAGGGAGACGCCGAGCGCGTAGCCGCCGACCCACCACACGTGGTCCGGGCCGTAGCGCGCGAAGACGTGCTCCTCGGCGATGCGCTGCGCGGCGTCGAGGGCGTCGCCGGGCCGCACGCCGGCCACGACCCTGGCCACGCTCTCCGTGGTGTAGTCGAGGATCGCGCGCGCACCCGGATTGTCGTCGCCGAGCGCGTACGTGCGGCAGACGTCCACGTGGTAGCGGTCGACCACCCCGCAGGCGTCGACGTAGATGACGTCGCCGCGCTGCAGGGGCCGGCGGGTCGGCGTGGCGTGGGTGCGGCACCAGACCTCGGGGCCGGCCGAGACCATCGGCCGCAGCGAGGCCTCCTCGCCGCCGAGGTCGGCCATCGCCAGCGTCAGGAACGCCGAGACCTGCAGCTCGGTGCGGCCCGGGCGGACGTAGTCGTGCAGGGCCTCGAAGGCCGCGTCGACGATCTCGGACGCGCGGCGCACCCGCTCGAGCTCGGCCGGCGACTTGACGAGCCGCACGCGGTCGACGATCCAGTCGCCCGCCACGACCTCCGCCCCGGCGTCGGCGAGTGCGGCGGCCATGCGCTCGACGAGCGGGCCGGCGGGGCTCTTGGTGTAGCGCTCCATGCCGACGGTGCCGTCGGTCCAGCCGTTGGCGCGGAAGGCGCCGACCACCGTCTCGACCGCGTCCGTGTAGTCGAAGAAGACGGCGTCGTCGTAGTGCGCGGTCATCGCGACCAGCGTCTCGTGGCGTCCGTAGTCGAGGAACGTCAGGCGCTCGTCGTCCCGGCGCAGCACGACGCCGAGCGGCGCCCGCGGCGGATACCAGATCGACTCGAAGCCGCTCAGGTAGAGGATGTTGGCCGGGCTCATGACGTACAGCACGTCGACGCCGCGGCGCGCCATCTCCTCGCGCACCCGGCGCGCCCGGTCGCGGTACTCGGCCAGCTCGAAGGGAAGGTCCGCCATCCCCGGACGCTATCAGCGGGGCACCCGCGGTCCGGCCATACTCGCGCGGTGCCCACCATCCCGAGCGTGACGGGCCCCATCGACGTCGACGCGATGGGGCCGACCCTGACGCACGAGCACTTCTTCGTCGACCTCATGGTCTGGGGCTGCGAGCCGCGGACGCCCGAGGAAGCGGCGCTCTGGAACGCCGAGATCACGCTCGACCGCCTGGGCGAGCTGCGCCGACGGGCATGGAGCAACAAGTCGAACCTGCTGCTCGACGACTTCGACCTCGCCGTCGAGGAGCTGGGCCGCTACCGCGACCTCGGCGGGCGGTCGGTGCTCGACGTCACGCCCAACACCGTCGGCCGCGACCCCGAGCGGCTGCGGCGGCTGTCGGAGGCGACCGGCGTGCAGATCGTGTGCGGCACCGGCTTCTACATCCACGACGCGCACCCGCCCTACGTCGCCGGGATGTCGGTCGAGCAGCTCGCCGACCACATGGTGCGGGAGCTCGTCGAGGGCATGGACGACACCGACATCCGCGCGGGGATCATCGGCGAGCTCGGCACGTCGGACCCGATCCACCCGGAGGAGCTGAAGGTCCTGCGCGCGGGCGCCGCCGCCAGCCGCCGCACGGGCGCCGCCGTGACCCTGCACCTGGCGGAGACGGCGCGGCTCGGCAACGAGGCGCTCGACGTCCTGGAGGCCGAGGGCGTCGCGCCGGACCACGTCATCGTCGGGCACACCGACGGGCCGGAGCCGGACCTCGACTACTTCGAGTCGATCCTGCAGCGCGGCGCCAACCTGCAGTTCGACTTCTTCGGCGCGACGTGGCGCAACGACGACCTGTCCGACCACCTCGGGCACTGGTTCCCGCCGCCCGCGTCCGACGAGGAGGTCACGGCCGCGGTGCGCGAGCTCGTGCGCCGCGGCTGGTCGCGGCAGCTCCTGCTCTCGCACGACGCGTGCACGAAGCTGCAGATGACCCGCTACGGCGGCTACGGCTACGGCCACGTGCTGCGGACGATCGTGCCGCAGCTGCGCTGGCAGGGCGTGTCGGAGGAGGACCTGGAGCTGCTCACGGGCGGCAACGCGCGCCGCATCGTCCGCTGGCGCGAGCCGGGCGAGTAGCCGCTCAGTCGGCGACGGCCAGGACGCCCAGCGGCACCGCGCCGCCGCCCAGCAGCAGCACCCCGGCGGGGGTCGCGAGGAGGCCGCGCAGCCCTGCCGGGGGTGCGAAGGCGTGCGCCGTGCCCTCTTCCAGGAAGAGCTGCTCGAGCCCGGCGTCGGTCAGCACGTAGGCCGTGCTCCCCTGCTCCACCGCCAGCGCAGGCGGCTCGTCGTCGTGGCCCGCCAGCGCGATCTGCAGCACCGGCCCGCTCTTCCGCACCAGGTACGCCTGGCCGAGCCGCCCGTTGGCCGCGACGACCGTCTGGCCGTCGACGCTCGCGGCGATCGACCAGGCGCCGGCCACGGTGGCATCGTCGGCGGCAGGCGGCAGCTCGTGCCAGCGCACCGCCGGCGTCCCGCCCGGGCGCACCTCGAGCACGCCGGGGCGCTGGGCGCCGGTGTAGACGGTGAAGGTCGCGTCGGAGGTGGCCGTGCGGGCTACCGGCGTGCCCGTCAGGACGGGCGGCGTCTGCGTCGGGATCGCCTGGACGCCCGCGTCGGCCGGCGCGGTCGCGTCCGGGTGGGTCAGCGACGTGACGATCGGCTGCGAGCGGCGGATCTGGACGGCGTCGAGCGCGAACTCCCCCGTGTCGTCCGGGCCTGCGCGCCGGCTGAGGACGAGCGTCCGCCCGTCGCCCGAGAGCGCGTCGAACGTGGCGCCGGCCTCGGGCGCGAGCAGGATGGGGTCGGACTCCGGGCGGACGATGGACAGCGCCGCGAAGCGGCTGGGGTCGTCGAGGTCCTGCAGCACGATCCGCGAGCCGTTCCACGCGAGGCCCTCCGGCGGGCCGCCCGCGACGGGCTGCGGCAGCCCCCACGCGCCGGGCACCATCTTCACCATCACCGTGTCGCCGGTCGTCGCGTCGGTCACGAGCACGCGGGTCGTGGTGTTGCCGTCCCCGTCGGAGCCGACGTTGACCACCGCCTCGACGCCCGAGCCCGGCGCATAGACGAAGCCCGCGTCGAGCCGGCCCGGCGAGCCGCCGCCGACCAGCTGCACGCCGTCCGGCCGCTGGAAGGCGACCTTCTCGTCGGGCGCCTCGCGCGTGGGCAGCGTCTCCAGCGGCTCGTCGCGGGTCGCCGTCCCGGTCAGGCCCGGGGGCGGCGCGTCGGTCGTCGCCTCGGGCTGGGTTGCCGGCGGGGCGGCCGTGCTGGTGAACGCCGGCGTCGCGTCGGTCGCCGCGCCGTCCCCGGCCGAGCCGCCGGCGCTGCTGCCGCCGGCGACGAGCGCGACGGCCGCAGCGGCGAGCAGGGCGGCGCAGGCGGCGACGCCGACGGCGGTGGCTCGGGCTGGCGCTCGCATCGACTCCTTGTACCTCGCCTTGGGCCCGCGGGTTCCCGGTCGGCCGGGGGCGGGTGGGCTGCGTCTCTAGTCGCCGCCCAGCTTCTGGCGTTTGCGCTTGCGCTCTTTCGGCGGCGTCACCAGCATCTCGGGGTCGGGCGTCGCCTCGTCCGCGGCGACGTTCTCCTCCCAGCCGGCGAACAGGGTCCGGCGCGCGCGGTAGAGGACGAAGAGGCCGCCCGCGGACACGGCGTAGAGGATCGCGTGCCCCAGCGGCAGCTTGCCCACCAGGCCGAGCAGCGCGCCGACGACGCACGTGGCCGGAAGCGTGACGACCCAGGCGATGCCGATGTGCACGGCGACCGACCAGCGCGTGTGGCGCCAGCGGGCGCTCGCGCCCGAGCCGAGGACGGAGCCGGTGATGACCTGGGTCGTGGAGATCGGGAAGCCGAGGTCGGCACCACGCCAGAGGAGCGCCGCGGCGGACGCCTGCGCGGCGACGCCGGCCTTGATGTCCAGGTGCGAGATGCGCCGTCCCAGCGTGCGCACGATGCGCCAGCCACCGGAGTAGACGCCGGCCGCGATGGCCAGCCCCGACGCGGCGATGACCCACGTGTCGACGTGGAACTCCGCGCTCTGGCCGCTCACGACGAGCGCCAGGGCGATCACCCCCATCGTCTTCTGCGCGTCGTTCTTGCCGTGCGAGAGGGCGACGAAGCCGCCGGAGACGAGGAGCGCGCCCCGCAGCGATCGCGGGTGGCCGTCGAGCCAGCGGCCGATCGCGCTGGCCAGCACCAGGGACAGGATCGCGGCCAGCCCGAAGCCGAGGATGGGCACGACGACGGACGGCTCGACCACCTTCTCCAGCACGAGGTTCCAGTGCACGACGTCCACCGTGCCGGCCGTGACCATCGCCGCACCCGCCATCGAGCCGATGAGGGCATGCGACGAGGACGTCGGCAGCGCGCGCCACCACGTGAACAGGTTCCACGCGATCGCGCCCGCGAGGCCTGCCAGGATCGCAGTCAGGGTGATCTCGTCGGTGACGATGAGCCCGCCGATGGTGGTGGCGACGGCGACCGAGCTGAACGCGCCGATGATCTCCAGCACCGCGGCGGCGGCGACCGCGAGCCGCGGGCCGGATCGCGCCGCTGGCCACGGACGTCGCGACTGCGTTGGCGGCGTCGTGGAAGCCGTTCGTGAAGTCGAACAGCAGCGCGACGGCGATGACGACGAGGAGCTCGAAGGGCACTGGGGCGGGAAGGCTAGTGCGCCGGAGCGGATGATGTGAACAGGTGGTGAACGAGGTGTCCTCGACAAATAACCTATAGTCTTGTCGTTCATCGTTTCGCGCCAGCGGAGGGACGCATGTCCGCCACCGAGCCCGCGGTCGACCCCGACCTCGCCGCGAAGTTCCACTTCACCCAGGCCATGCTCGACGGGCCCATCTACCGCAAGTACGAGAAGGCGATGCGCGGCACCTGGAGCGCCCGCGACATCGACCTCGAACCGGACGCCGCGGACTGGCAGCGCATCACGCCGGAGCAGCAGCGCGGGCTGCTCGCGGTGACGGTGCGGTTCCTGGCCGGCGAGCAGCAGGTCACGAACGAGCTCGTCCCGATGGTCGCCGCCGCGCACCGGCTGCGGCGCTTCGACTGGACGATGTACCTCGCGACGTTCATGGTCGAGGAGGCGCGGCACGCCGAGTTCTTCATGCTCTGGCACCGGCGCGTGGTCGGGATGCTCGAGCCCGAGGACTGCGCGCGGCACTTCATGAGCCGCAGCAAGACCATCGACCCGACGGGCCGCTTCGAGATCCGCGACATCATGCACACCGGGCTGCCCGACTACGGCGACGCGCTCGTCCAGGCCTGCGCCGGCGGCAGCGAGGTCGACGTCGAGCGCGCCTTCGTCCGCTTCGCCACCGCCTACAACGCGCTCGCCGAGGGCGTGCTGACGATGCCGTCCTACGAGATCGTGATCGACACCTGCGACACGTGGGGGGCGTTCCCCGCCCTCAAGCAGGGCTTCCGGCGCATCCTCGCCGACGAGGGCCGGCACATCACGTTCGGCACGGAGGCCTGCCGCATCCTGATCGAGCGGGACCCGTCCTACGAGGCGGCCGTGCACGAGGTGTTCGACGCGTACCGCGGCAACGTCGTCGGCCTCGTCGAGTACCAGAAGGCCGTGCCCGGGCTCGACGTCCAGAAGTACCAGCAGATGAAGGTACGGCACTACCGCAGCCGCTGCCGCGAGATGGGGATCACGCCCGACGAGACGCTGATCGAGCAGATCCTCGACCCCGACATCGACTTCGTCGTCGGCGTCGAGGCGGGGTAGCGCGATGGGCGAGCTGCGGGCGTGGCGCTGCCTCGAGGTCGACTGCGACTACGCCGCGGTGGGCACGGACGAGGACGCGATCGTGGCGGCGGCGACGGATCACGCGCGCGTCGCGCACGACAGCTTCGAGCTCGAGGAGATGATCCTCGCGGCGCTCGAGCCGGTCGACGCACCGCCGCCGGGGTACGTCCCGGTCGGGGCGGTGCACGTCCCGGCCGCGTGGGTCGAGCGGCACGACGTCACGCGTCTCGACCCCGAGGCGCGCCGCTCGATGGAGTGGTCGCCGGAGCGCGGCTACCCGGACGTGTAGCCGTGGCGGTCGACGCGCCCGCGGACGACGCCGCCCGCCAGGCGCTGGTGGAGCGGGCCGTGTACCGGCCGCTGCGACAGGGCAGCGCCGTGGCCGAGACCGTCGCCCGCCTCGGCCAGGCCATCGGCATGGGGCTCCTGGGCCCCGGCGACCGCCTGCCCGAGGCGGAGCTCGCCGCCGACCTCGGCATCTCGCCGGTGACGCTGCGCGCGGCGCTGACGGTGCTGCGCGGTGCGGGCGTGATCGAGACCCAGCGCGGCCGCGGCGCCCGCAGCGTCGTGTGCGCGCCGGCCGCGGGCGCGGAGCCGCTCGGCGGCCGGCTCGAGCTGACCACCGACGAGCTGCAGGACCTCGTCGACTACCGCGCGGTGGTCGAGAGCGGCGCCGCGGCGCTCGCGGCGGAGCGCGCGTCCGAGGCGCAGCTGGACGAGATCGCTGCGGCCTGCGCGGCGCTCGACGCGGGCACCGCGGACTACGCCGACTGGGCGCGGCGCGACACCGTCCTGCACCTGCTGATCGCCGACGCGGCCGGCTCGCCGCGGCTCGTGCGCGAGGTGGCCAACCTGCGGGCGGAGCTCTACCGGCTCGGCAGTGCGATCCCCGTGCCGCAGCGTGCGCTCGCGCTCGCGAACCAGGAGCACCACGAGCTGCTGCGCGCGCTGCGGGACCGCCAGGCCAAGCGGGCGCGCACCGTGATGGCACGCCACGTGAGCTCGACGGGCGCGATGATCGCCGGCCTGGGCCGCGTGCGCGACCGTGCGTGAGCGGACGGTTTGGTTAGCCGCCGGCGCCGGTGGGCACCCCTTGACCAGAGAGCCGTGCAGCCGAAGAGGGCCGTCATCGTCGACCACCATTACGAGCGCCAGGCGACCGCATCGCCCGTCGAGGTGGGCCGGTTCCGCGCCGACGTGACCGCGCTCGCCCGCGCCGCGGGAGCGAGCGAGGGGCAGATCGACGACGTCGCGCTCGCGGTCACCGAGGCCTGCGCCAACGCCGTGGTGCACGCGTACGCCAGCGACGACGCTGCCGGCCAGGTCGCGGTGCGGGCGACGACCGACCACGGGTGGCTGACCGTCGTCGTGCGCGACTGGGGCGCCGGCCTCGGCGCGGGCTCGCCGGCGCCGGGCCTCGGGCTGGGCCTGCCGCTGCTGCACACCCTGAGCGATGACGTCGAGCTCGTCGAGTGCGCCGACCGCGGCGTCGAGGTGCGCATGACGTTCAATCTCGACAGCGCTCCCTGATACATCGCGATCAGGGAGCCGGCACAGATCGATCAACCCGGTGCGGGCCGGACGACCGCGACGTACGCTGTCCGCCCGCGCAGACCGGCACGCGGACGCGGCTGCGCCGCCCGACCCGGAGCTCGCGAAAGACCCGCCGATGCAGTCCTTCAACCAGGGGACGCTGGCCGTCGAGCAGATGGCAGAGCGCGGTCGGGCGCCGTGCACCATCGTGCGCCTGGGCGGCGAGCACGACGTCGCCACGGCCGATGCCGTCCGCGGTCGCCCTCACCGACGTCGACTGCGACGGCGCCGTGATCGTCGACCTCGGCGGCTGCACCTTCGCCGACTCCTCGATCATCGCGGCCCTGCTGCAGGCGCGCCGCGAGCGCTCGGCGTTCGCCATCGTGCTGCCCTCCGACCCCGCCTCGGTCGTGACCCGGGCGTTCGCCATCACCGACGTGACGGCCCACCTCGCCTGCTGCTCGTCCCTCGACGAGGCGCGCCGGCTGATCGAGACGGACTACCGCCCGCCGTCCAACTGAGCCACGGGCGACTATGCTTGCGGCGACGGCTCGAGGGGCCTCCGCAGCCGCCTCGACCGCAGGAGGCCACCGTGCCCGCACGGGACATGATCGTCATCGGCGCCTCTGCAGGGGGCGTCGAGAACCTGCAGACGGTCGCCCGCAACCTCCCCGCAGACCTCGAGGCGGCGGTCTTCGTCGTCCTGCACATCTCGCCGACCGGTCCGAGCGTGCTCGCGAGCATCCTCGACCGCTGCGGGCCGTTCCGCGCCGCGGCCGCCGAGGACGGCGCTCCGATCGAGCGCGGACACATCTACGTCGCGCCGCCCGACCACCACCTGCTGGTGCGCACGGGTCACGTGGCGGTCGTGCGCAGCCCCCGCGAGAACAACCACCGGCCGGCCGTCGATCCCCTGTTCCGCACGGCTGCGGAAGCCTACGGCGAGCGTGTCATCGGCGTCATCCTGTCCGGCATGCTCGACGACGGGACCGCCGGCCTGCGCGCGGTCAAGGAGGCCGGCGGCGGAACCGTCGTGCTCGACCCCGCGACCACCCTCTACAGCGGCATGCCCTCGAGCGCGCTGGCGAGCGTCGCGGTCGACGCGGTCGCGCCGATCGACGAGATCGCCGCGGCGATCGTGCGGCAGGCGCGGCGGCCGGCGGAGCACGGCGTCCGGCACGGCGTCCCGACCGGCGTCGAGGGCTAGCGGGTGGCGGCCGAGCCGGACGACGGCGACCTCGAGCGCCTCCTGGAGTACCTGCGGGACGAGCGCGGGTTCGACTTCACCGGCTACAAGCGCGCGAGCCTCGCGCGCCGCGTGGAGCGGCGCATGCAGGTCGTCGGGATCGACGACTACGCGGTCTACCAGGACTTCCTCCAGGTGCACCCGGGAGAGTTCGAGGAGCTCTTCAACACGATCCTGATCAACGTCACGGGGTTCTTCCGCGACCCCGCGGCGTGGCGGGCGCTCGAACAGCAGATCGTCCCGGAGCTGGCCCAGGCGGGGGGAGGCGACGACCCGATCCGCATCTGGTGCGCGGCCGTCGCCTCCGGCGAGGAGGCGTACAGCGTCGCGATGCTGCTGGCCGAGACGCTCGGCGACGACGCAGTTCCGCGCACGCGTCAAGATCTACGCGACGGACGTCGACGAGGAAGCGCTGACCGCCGCTCGCGGCGCCGGCTACGAGCGGCGCCAGGTCGAGGGCATCCCGGAGGAGCGGCTCGAGCGCTTCTTCGACGCGGCGAACGGGCGCTACGTGTTCCGCAACGATCTGCGCCGCGCGGTCATCTTCGGCCGCCACGACCTGGTGCAGGACGCGCCCATCTCCCGCGTCGACCTGCTCGTGTGCCGCAACGTGCTGATGTACTTCAACGCGAGCACCCAGGCGCGGATCCTGCAGAGCTTCCAGTTCGCGCTCGCGCCGGACGGCTACCTCTTCCTCGGCAAGTCCGAGGTGCTCCTCTCGCGGACGTCGGCGTTCATGCCGGTCGACCTGCGCAGCCGCGTCTTCCGCAAGCTGCCGGCGGACGTCGCGACCGCCGGCACCGTCGTCGACGTGCCTGCGCGCGTCGTGCCGGCGGCCCTCGACGGCGATCTGCTCCCGCTGACCTTCGAGCAGGAGCCGCTCGCGCACCTCGTCGTCGACCCGCAGGCGCGGCTGGTGCACGCGAACGAGCGCGCGCGTGCGCTGTTCGGGCTGGTGACGGGCGACATCGGGCGCCCCCTGCAGGACATGGAGCTGTCGTACCGGCCGGTCGAGCTGCGCTCGCGCATCCAGGAGTCGTCGACCGAGGCGCGCGTCGTCACCGTGCGCGAGGTCGAGTGGGTGGGCGAGGACGGCAGCCGCTGGTTCGACGTGCTGGTCATCCCGCTGACGCGGCCGTCCGGCGAGCGCGCCGGCACGAGCATCGTGTTCACGGACGTCTCGCGACCGCGCAGCCTGCACGAGGAGCTCCAGCGCTCCAAGCGCGAGCTGCAGACGGCCTACGAGGAGCTGCAGTCGACCGTCGAGGAGCTGGAGACCACGAACGAGGAGCTCCAGTCGACGAACGAGGAGCTCGAGACCACGAACGAGGAGCTCCAGTCGACGAACGAGGAGCTCGAGACCATGAACGAGGAGCTCCAGTCGACGAACGAGGAGCTGCGAGACGATCAACGACGAGTTCCGCGAGCGCACGCTGCAGCTCAACCACCTGAACTCGTTCCTCGAACACATCCTCACCAGCCTGCGGGCGGCCGTCGTGGTGCTCGATCGCGAGCTGCGGGTCGACGTCTGGAACGCCCGCGCCGCCGACCTCTGGGGCCTGCGCCGGGACGAGGTGCGCGGCGAGCACTTCCTCGGCCTGGACATCGGGCTGCCGGTCGAGCAGCTGAAGATCCCGCTGCGGGCGTGCCTCGCCGGTGCGGGCCGACCTGCAGGAGGTGCGCCTCGCCGCGCGCAACCGGCGCGGCCGCGAGATCACCTGCATCGTGACCCTCACCGCCCTCCAGGACGGCAGCGAGGCGGCGTCCGGCGTGATCCTCCTGATGGAGATGGAGGACGACCGGGCGGCGGTTACCGTCTAAGACGGGTGATTCCGGACCGGGCCGGGCATTCGACGGCACCTGCGGGCCTCGGACGCCGCCCGTCCCCGTCCAGCCGCCGCGGTGCCGCGCGCGAGCGCGTGAGACATGGGGCGACCGGCCGCGGCCGGTCGGCTTCGCCGGAATCAAGCGTCTAGAGGAGGCCGAGCCGGCGGGCCTTGGCGATCGCCTCGACGCGCGAGTGGGCGTCGAGGGCGCGCAGGGTGCGGGCGACGTGGTTGCGGACGGTGGCGACGGACAGCCACAGCTCGTGCGCGATGTGCTCGGTCGACTGGCCCTCGGCGACCATCGCGAGGATCTGCAGCTGGCGCGGCGTCAGCAGGGGCTCGCCGGTCGACCGCAGCGCCGGTGCCGCGGCGACCTCGCGAGCGGGTGCCACGCCGTCGCCGTCGGGCCGGGTGTAGCCCGCGGCCTCGGCCAGCACGGCGAGGCGGTACGCCGCCTCCTGCAGTGCGGCCAGCACGCCGGCCGGCGGCCGCCCGTCGGCGACGGGGCCGCTCTGCTGACGCGCGGCGCGCGCCTGCTGGAACTCGAAGCGCAGGCGGCGGGACTCCTCGACCGTGAGCCGCGTCCGGCGACGCGTGTCGAGCGCGGTGTTGCAGGCCCGCGCTGCAGCGCGCTGCGCGCTGGCCGCGGCGTGCAGCGAGTGCCCGATGTAGCGCGACACGTCCTCCAGGCGCTCCCGGTCCACGCGGGGTCCGTCGTCGGTGGTTCGGGGCGAGCCGGGCTTCCATGCGCGCACCTCTCCTTCGCACGGATCGCGGCGCCCGGGAAACGCCGCGGGTTGCAGGAAGCGTAGCCGCGGCGACCGCTGTATGCTCGCCCGGCCGCATGCCGCAGGCGCTGTCCACCGCCGACCAGACGACGGAGGCGATCCACCCGCCGCCGATCGCGCTGCGCCGCGAGCTGCCCTGGGTGCTGTTCGCGCTGTCGCTGCTCGCCCTCCTGTACATGGTCGGCATCGACGAGGGCGCGGCCTCGCTGGTGCGCGGCGACGCGGTGCACGAGTGGGTGCACGACGGCCGCCACCTGCTCGGCTTCCCCTGCCACTGAGCCTCGATGCTGCGCACCCTGCTCATCTGCGGGCTGCTGGCGGGGCTCGCGGCGGGGGTCGTCGCGGCCGGCGTCGCCAGCGTCGCGGGCGAGCCGGCGGTCGACCGCGCGATCGCCTACGAGGACGCGCAGGCCGCGGCCGCGGGCGTGGCGCCGGCCGCGGACACGGTCTCGCGCGACCTGCAGAAGAGCCTCGGCCTGCTGACCGCGACCTGCGTCTTCGGCGTCGCGCTCGGCGGGCTGTTCGCGCTCGCCTTCGCGTGGGCCTACGGGCGCGTCGGGCGCGCGAGCCCGGCCCGCACCGCGCTCCTGCTCGCCCCCGCGGCATTCGTCGTGGTCTACCTCGTGCCGTTCGCGAAGTACCCCGCGACGCCGCCGGCGGTCGGCGATCCCGACACGATCCAGCGCCGCACGCTGCTGTACCTCGTGATGATCGCGATCTCGGTGCTCGCGGCCGTCGCGGCCGTGCGGCTGCGGCGGACGCTCGTGCGGTCGCTCGCGCCGGCCGTCGCCACCCTGCTCGCGATCGCGGCCTACGGGGTCGTGGTGGTGGCCGCCGGCCTGTCGCTGCCTGCCGTCGACGAGGTGCCGGCGGCGTATCCCGCAGACGTGCTGTGGGACTTCCGCGTGGCGTCGGTCGCCGTCCAGGCCGCGCTGTGGACCACGCTCGGCGTCCTCTTCGCGGCCGCCGCGCAGTACGTGATGACCGGCGAGCGGCTCTGGTCGCGCGGCGCGCCGGGCAGCCTGCTCAGCGCCGCCGGCCGCCGTCGCCGGAGCTGAGCCGCGCGAGCGTCCACCGGCCGCCCCGGGCGCGGAGCTCGGTGACCGCGAGCGGCGGGACGTCGATGCGCCAGAACGCCGCGGGCGGCGCGCCGAGCGCGTGCACCACCGCGGCGCGCACGACGGCGGCGTGCGTGATGGCGACGGCGCGGCCGCCGAGCACGGCCTGCGCGTCCAGCCACGCCTCGACCCGGGCGGCGAGCTCGTGCAGGGTCTCGCCGCCATGGGGCCGGGCGCCGGGGTCGGACAGCCAGGCGGCGGCACCGTCGGGATCGGCGGCCTGCAGCTCGTCGAGCGTGCGGCCGGCCCAGGCGCCGTAGTCGACGTCGGCGAGCGCCGGCACGACCTGCGCCTCGAGGCCCGCCGCGGCCGCGGTCTCGCGGCAGCTGCGGGCGGGGCTGGCGAGCACCTCGGCCCGCGCGGGCAGCGCGGCGGCGAGCCGGCCGGCGGCGGCGCGGCCGCGCGCGTCGAGCCCCTCGTCGGCCGGGAACGCCGCGGCGCGGGTGGCCGCGGTCGGCGCGTGCCGGACGAGGAGGAGCGCTCGCGTGGACGGCATCGCGCGCGGCGATCGTACCGGCCTCAGAGCAGGATGGCGGCCCCGGTCGCGACGACCAGCGCCGCGGCCAGCAGCACGTTGGCGACGCGCGAGCGGCGCGGGTCGCGCAGCACCGGCGCGAGCGACGCGCCCGCGAGCAGCCAGCCGCCGTTGATGACCACCACCATGCCGGCGAGCACGAGGACCTTGGCGGTCGCGTCCGGCAGCGCGGCGTCCGCCACCTCGACGCTCGCGAACACCGCCGCGATCGCCACCCAGGCCTTCGGGTTGGCGACGCCGAGTGCAAGGCCGCCGGCGAAGGAGCCCGCGGCCGCGTCGGGCGCCGCGGCGTCGAGCGGCGGCGCCGTCGCGATGTGGTACGCCAGGTACAGCACGTAGCCGATCGAGACCGCCAGCAGGACGGGCCGCAGCCCCGGCACGGCCAGCAGGGCGCCGGTGACGCCGGCCGCGACGGCCAGCAGCACGACGCCGGTCCCTGCGATGATGCCGGCCAGGTAGCGCGCCGAGCGGCGCACGCCGAAGGCCACGCCGCTCGCGGTGAGGCTGATCGTGGCGGGCCCCGGGCTCCCCATCACCGCGAGCGACGTCAGGAGGAGCGGGACCAGGGACGACCACCGCAGCGATGACGTCGAGAGCAGGAGCCCGAGCACCGTCCCCCACGCTAGGTCGCGTGGACACCGGCCGTCTTGAACGATCGTGCGAGGACGCCATCGCCCTCGGCACCGGCGCGCCGGGCATCGAGCGCGCGGCCGTCTACCTGCGCCGCCGCGCCTTCGCGCCGCACCGCCACGACACCTACGCGGTCGGCGTCACGCTGGCGGGCGTGCAGCGGTTCCGCTACCGCGGCGCGCAGCGCACGTGCCTGCCGGGCCAGCTGCACGTCCTGCACCCGGACGAGGAGCACGACGGCGGGCCCGGGACGGCGGACGGCTTCGCGTACCGCATCGTCTACATCGACCCGGCGCTGGTGCAGGCCGCGCTCGGCGGCGCGCCGCTGCCGTTCGTCGCCGATCCCGTGCTGCCCAGGAGCCTGGACGCGAGCGGCGCGCTGCGGCTCCTGGACGACCTCGACGAGCCGCTCGACGAGCTCCGCGCGACGTCCGCGGTCGCGGCAATGGCCGACCTGCTGCTGGCCGCCGCCGGGGGTCGCGCGCCGGCAACGCCGCTCGACCTCCGCGCCGTCGCCGCGGTGCGCGACCATCTCGCGGCCCATCCGACGGAGCCGACGCCGGCCGCCGCGCTGGAGCGGATCGCGGGCCTCGACCGCTGGACGCTCGCGCGCCACTTCCGCGCCGCCTACGGCACGAGCCCCGACCGCTACCGCACCATGCGCCGGCTGGCCGTGGCGCGCCGCGCGATCGCGGACGGCAGCACGCTCGCCGCGGCCGCGGCAGAGGCGGGGTTCGCGGACCAGAGCCACCTGACGCGCCAGTTCCGCCGGGCCTACGGGCTCACGCCGGGCCGCTTCGCTGCGGCGACGGGCGTGAGCCGCAGAAAGCCGCCGCCTCCGGGCGCCGCGGGTCGCACCTAGCCTTCGGGCCTCGACCCCGACAAGACGAGGACCGATGTCCGACACGCCCGACGCCCCGCAGATCAGCGCGGACGACCTGCAGGAGATCGAGCAGGCCAACGCCTCCGGCCTCCAGCCGGTCGTGTTCATCCACGGCCTCTGGCTCCTGCCCAGCTCCTGGGACCGCTGGGCCGAGGCCTTCCGCGAGGCCGGCTACAGCACGGTGCAGGCCGGCTGGCCCGACGACCCGGAGACCGTCGCCGAGGCGAACGCGAAGCCCGAGGTCTTCGCGCGCAAGAGCATCGGCGACATCGCCGACCACCTCGAGGCCGTCGTCCGCCAGCTCCACCGCGAGCCGGTGCTCATCGGCCACTCGTTCGGCGGGCTGATGACGCAGATCCTGGCCGGCCGCGGGCTCGCCATCGCCTCGGTGGCCATCGACCCCGCGCCCTTCCGCGGCGTGCTGCCGCTGCCGATCTCGGCGCTCCGCTCCGCGAAGCCCGTGCTCGGCAACCCGCTCAACCGCCACCGCGCGGTCCCGCTGACGTACGACCAGTTCCGCTACGGGTTCGCGAACGCGGTCGACGAGGACGAGGCCAAGAGCCTGTACGAGACGTACGCGGTGCCGGCCTCGGGCGAGCCGATCTTCCAGGCCGCCGCCGCCAACCTCAACCCGTGGACCGAGGCCAAGGTCGACACCGACAACCCCGACCGCGGCCCGCTCCTGATCATCTCCGGCGAGCTCGACCACACCGTGCCGTGGGCGATCGCCAACGCGTCCTTCAAGCGGCAGAAGGACAACCCGGGCGTGACCGAGATCCAGGAGATCAAGGGCCGCGGCCACGCGCTGGTGATCGACGCCGGCTGGCGCGAGGTCGCCGACACGGCCCTCGCCTTCGTCAAGCGCTTCGCGTAGGAGCTAGCCCTCGGAGCGGACCTGGGCCGCCCCCGCGACGAGCGCCTCGAGCTTCCCGTAGGCGACGTCGCGGGGGAGGTACTTCATGCCGCAGTCCGGCGCCGCCACGAGCTCCGCCGGCGCCTTGTAGGGCAGCGCGCGGCGGATGCGGTCGGCCACGGTCGCGGGCGTCTCCACGGTCGGGTCGTCGAGGTCGAGCACGCCCAGGATGATCCGCTTGCCGGGCAGGGTCGCCAGGATCGACGTGTCGAGCTTCGACTGCGCGGTCTCGATCGAGATCTCGTCGACGGCGCTCCCGGCGCAGCTCGGGCAGGAACGAGTACGCCTCCGGCCGCTCGTGGATGATCGCGGCGTAGCCGAAGCAGATGTGGAGCGCCGTCCTGCCGCCGACGCCGTCGAGCGTGCGGGCGAGGGCGGCGAGGCCGAACGCGCGGGCGGCGTCCGGACGGGCCTGCATGTACGGCTCGTCGACCTGCACGATGTCGGCGCCGGCGGCGAACAGGTCGACGATCTCGTCGTGCACCGCGCCGGCGTACGCCAGGGCCAGCGCTGCCGGGTCGCCGTAGTGGTCGTCCTGCGCCTGCTGCGACATCGTGAACGGGCCGGGGACGGTGATCTTGATCGGCCGGCTCGTGTGGGCCCGCAGGAACTGCACGTCGCGCACCTGGACGGGGTGGCGGCGGGACACCGGGCCGACCACGCGGGGCACCGGGTTCGGGTGGCCGCTGCGGTCGAGCGCCGAGCCCGGGTTGTCGACGTCGACCCCGTCGAGCGCGGTCGCGAAGCGGTTCGAGTAGCTCTCCCGGCGGGCCTCGCCGTCCGTGATGATGTCGAGCCCCGCCCGCTCCTGGTCGCCGATGGCGAGCAGCGTCGCGTCGTCCTGCGCCTGCTCCAGGTAGCGCGGGTCGACGCGCCACAGCTCCGTCGCCCGCACGCGCGGCGGGAAGCGCTCCCGCAGGCGCTCGCGGTCGATCAGCCAGTCGGGCTGCGCGTACGAGCCCACGAGGCTGGTGGGGATCGCGTCGGGAATCGCGGCAGTGGCCATGCGGGCACGCTACACGCTCGCGCCGCGCCGACGCAGCCCCCTGCCGGCTACGCGGCGAGGCCGAAGAGCGTGCGGTCGAGGCGGTCGACCTCGATGCCCGCGTCGCCGAGCCGCAGCCAGCCGTCGAGGTCCAGCCGGCGCGGCCCGCCGGGCGACGCGAACCCGTGGCGCTCCAGCAGCGCGGGCGGGTCGTCGGCGCCGGCGCGGGCCGAGAGCGCACCGAGGTGCTCGAAGGCGAGGGCGAGGACGCCGCGGAGCAGCTCGGCGTCGAGCTCGTCGTCCGCCGCGGCCGGCAGCGGCGCGTGGGTGCGGACCGCGTGCGTGCTCGCGAAGTCCTCGGCCTCCAGCAGGCGCACGCCGCGCGGCCGCAGCCCGTCGTCGTACGCCACGAGCGGCAGGCGCCAGGACCGCGGCGACCAGTCGGCGCGCAGACGCCAGAAGTACTGCGGCACGTCGAGCGCGGCGTCGGGGCCGGCCGCGCTCCAGCCGCTGCGCCCGGCCAGCGAGACGAGCCCGGCCAGATCGCCGTCGCCGGGCACGCGGAGGGTCAGCCGGGGCGTGCGGACGCGCAGGTCGAAGAGCGGCCACACCGGATGGCGCGCGCGGCCCGGGCCGTCACGGTCGAGCGATCGGACGATCACGATCATCCCTTCGTTCCATAAGGAGTTCGTGTCTTCTGCATAAGGAAAGCTTCTAGCTCCGCATCGTATCTCCTGGAAGCGGCTTTGTCTACTGATCTAGTCTGTAAAGCCGCGCCTATGATCGGCGCATGACCGACCGGCCACCCCTTCCCCCGTTCACCGAGGAGACCGCGCGCACCAAGGTGCAGGCCGCCGAGGACGCGTGGAACACCCGCGACCCCGACCGTGTCGTCCTCGCGTACACCGTCGACACGATCTGGCGCAACCGCAGCGAGTTCCTCGCCGGCCGCGACGAGGTGCGCGCGTTCCTCGTCCGCAAGTGGCAGCGCGAGCTCGACTACGCGCTGCGCAAGGACCTGTGGGCGTTCAGCGGCGACCGCATCGCCGTCCGCTTCCAGTACGAGTGGCATGACGACGCGGGGCAGTGGTGGCGCTCGTACGGCAACGAGAACTGGGAGTTCGACGAGCACGGCCTGATGCGCCGTCGCGAGGCGTCGATCAACGACGTCGCGATCGCGCCCGACGAGCGGCGCATCCACGGGTCCGCGTCCCACCGGCGACGCGGCCGGCATCCCGCTGCGCTGACACGATGCAGGCGATGACGACCGACCTGGCGTGGCGCGACGCGGTGGAGCTCGCGGCGTCCATCCGGGCGCGCGAGCTGAGCGCCGTCGAGGTGCTGGAGCACCACCTGGAGCGGATCGCGCGCATCGATCCCGCGGTCAACGCGATCGTCACGCTCGACGCCGAGGGTGCCCGCGCCCAGGCCGCGGCGGCCGATGCAGCCGTCGCGCGCGAGGACGACGTCGGCCCGCTGCACGGATTGCCGATCGTGGTCAAGGACCTCGTCGACACCGCGGGGCTGCGCACCACGTACGGCTCGCCGATCTACCGCGACCACGTGCCCGACGCGGACGCGATCGTCGTCGAGCGGCTGCGCGGGGCCGGCGCCGTCATCCTCGGCAAGACGAACACGCCGGAGTTCGGCGCCGGCTCGCAGACCTTCAACCGCGTCTTCGGCGTCACGCGCAACCCGTACGACCTCGCGCGCACGGCGGGCGGCTCCAGCGGCGGTGCGGCGGCGGCCGTCGCCTGCGGCCTCGCGCCGCTCGCGGACGCGTCCGACCTGGCGAGCTCGATCCGCAACCCTGCGTCCTTCTGCAACGTCGTCGGCCTGCGCCCCACGCCCGGCCGCATCCCGGACCTCTCGGCGGTCGACGCGTGGGGCACGATGGCCGTGCTGGGCCCGATCGCCCGCAGCGTGCGCGACACCGCCCTCTACCTGCGCGCGGTCGCCGGCCCCGACCCGCGCGACCCGCGCTCGCTGCCCGCCGACCTGCGGCCCGACCTCGAGCACGCGCTGGAGGTCGACGTCGCCGGCACGCGCGTGGCGTGGAGCCGCGACCTCGGCGACCTGCCGGTGGAGCCCGCGGTGACGGCCGCGCTCGAGCCCGCCCGGACGGTGCTGGGCGGGCTCGGCTGCGCGGTCGTCGACGCGGAGCCCGACCTGACCATCGCCGACGAGGCCTTCGAGACGCTGCGCGCCCTCGCCTTCGTCGCGGCCCACGCGGCGCACCTCGCGGAGCACCGCGACCTCGTCAAGGACACCATCGCCTGGAACGTCGAGCAGGGCCTCGCGCTGCGCGGGCCGGACGTGGCGCGGGCGATCGCGCTGCGGACCGAGGCGTTCCACCGCATGCGCACGTTCCTGGAGGAGCACGACGTGCTCGCGCTGCCGGTGGCGCAGGTGGTGCCGTTCCCGGTCGAGGTGGAGTGGCCGCGCGAGGTCGCCGGCGTGCCCATGCCCCACTACGTGGGCTGGCTGCGCTCGTGCTCGCGCATCACGGTCGTCGGCTGCCCCGCGATCGCGGTGCCGGGCGGCTTCACGCCCGAGGGCCTGCCGGTCGGCCTGCAGCTCGTCGGGCGGCCGGGCGGCGAGCACGCGCTGCTCCGGGTCGCGTACGCGTTCGAGCAGGCGACGCGGCACGGCCTGCGCCGCCCGCCGGTGGCGGTCTGACCGTCAGATCCAGCGCTTGCGCCGGAAGACCGCGTACAGGATCAGCGCTACGGCCAGCATCGCGGCGAGGGCCAGCGGGTACCCGAGCCGCCACTCGAGCTCCGGCATGTGCTCGAAGTTCATGCCGTACATCGTGCCCACGAGCGTCGGCGCGGACACGGATGGTCGCCCAGGCTCGACAGCATCTGCACCTGGACGTCCCGGCGCGACGGACGCCTCGGTCAGCGCCTTCGACCTCGAGCGTCGGTGCACGTTCGGTGCTCTGTCGGAGCCGCGACCCGTCGACCGCTCCTCGACGCGCCTGCCGGACGTCGCGCAGGTAGCGGCGCTCGTCGACGTCGACCCGAACATGCTCGAGACCGCCGCCAGCCGCTGCGCAGCCCACGCCGGGCGGGTCGAGCTGCGCCACGGCTCGTTCGCCGACGAGCTGCCGCGCTGCCACGCCGCCGTCGCCACGCTCGCGCTGCACCACGTCGCCGACCCGGGCGACAAGCGCGACCTCTACGCGAGCATCCGCTCGGCCCTCGAGCCCGGCGGCCTGGTGGTGGTCGGCGACATGCTGATCCACCCCGACGGCCCCGAGCGGCGCGCATGCTGCGCGACTGGTACGCGCACATGGCGCGCCACGGCATCGGCGAGGCGGAGGCCGACCGCCACTTCGCGGCGTGGGCCGCGGAGGATCACTACGTGCCGCTGCCCGACGAGCTCGCGCTGCTCGCGGCGGCGGGCTTCCCCGGCCGGACTGCTTCTGGCGCGACGGCGGGCTGGCCGTCTACGGCGCGTTCCGCGACTGACGGGTCAGGCGAGGTCGAAGCGCGCGACCACGGGCAGGTGGTCCGAGCCCGGCCGCGTCGCGGCGCTCGTGCGGGTCGTCGGTGATCGACGGCGCGTCACCGGGTCGCCGGTGTCGATCGACTGCACCCGGTGCACCAGCTGGTGGCTGACGAGGATGTGGTCGATGAGCTCGCCACGCCCGCGGTAGATCGCGGCTGAAGCGGCGCTCCTCCGGGATCAGCCCGGCGAGGTTCCAGAGCCGCGCCGCGTCGCCCTTGTCGGGACGCTCGAACCCCTCGGTGCCGATCTCGGAGCCGGTCGGCCCGAGCAGGATCTGCGTCGTCTGCGCCGTCGGCTCGTCGTTGAGGTCGCCGAGCACGATCACCGCCCGCTCCTGGCCGAGGCCGCCGAGCAGCGACGTCGCGAAGACGCGCACGGTCGTCGCCTCGGCGGAGCGCCGGAAGAGGGCGTAGGACGCGAAGCGCGCGCGCTCGTCCTCGTCGTGCGGGCTGAAGCGCGGGCCCGGGAAGGTCAGCAGCTTCGACTTCAGGTGGCAGGTGAGCAGGTCGACGTCGCGTCCGTCGGCCCGCACGCGTACCCGCAGCGCCCCGCGCCCCATCGACGAGCCCATGCCGCCGTCGTCGTTGACCTGCACCGGCAGGAGGCGGTCGGGGAACGGGTGCACCTGCTCGACGTCGGTCAGCTCGAGCCGCGACAGGAAGCCGACGCGGATGCCGCGCGGGTCGGGATGCTCGGACGACCTCGCTGTGCCACTCCCCGGCGAGCCGCGTGCGCAGGTCCTCGAGGGCGTCGAGGTTGCCGACCTCCTGGACCGCGAGCACGTCGGGCCGCAGGCCGTCGATCACGCGGCGCAGCTCCTCCAGCTTCGCGTCGTACGCCTCCTCCGTGCTGGGGCCATCGTCCTGCCCCCAGCGGAAGAGGTTCTCGAGGTTCCAGGTGCCGACGATCATCTGCCCATCCGAGCGCGTTGCCACCCGGTTGATACCACGCGCACGAGCGCCGGGCGAGCGCGGCAGCGACCGGAGGCTGCGGCGCGGCAGCCTCCGGTCGTCGGGTGGGCCTCAGGCCGCCGGGCAGTTGGCCCGCGCAAGGAGCCCGCCCTCCCCGACGGGGGTCCGCCATGCTGCCGGCCTGCGTTCGCCCACGACCCGAGCGAGGAGCGATGTCCGACCAGCGCACGGAACCGCGGACGGGCATCCCGGCCGCCGAGCTGCAGGAGCGGCGGGAGCGCGTCCTCGAGCACGTCCGCGCGCGCGGGTGCACCGGGTACGCCCTCTTCGACCAGTCCTACATCCAGTACCTGACCGGCTTCTGGTTCCTCAGCACGGAGCGCCCCGTGGCCTTCGCGCAGAGCGCCGCCGGCGAGATGGCGGTCTTCGTCCCGGAGTTCGAGGTCGAGCGGGTGCGCGCGGAGACGAGCTTCGAGCGCGTCGAGTCCTATCCCGAGTACCCGGCCCTCGAGCACCCGATGCGCATCTTCGCGCGGGTGGTCGAGTCGCTCGGCCTGCGCGGCGCGATCGCGGCCGACCAGGACGGCTACCCGGGCATCCTCGGCTACCGCGGGCCGGCCCTCAGCGAGGTCACGGGCGCGGGCGTCGTCGACCTGGCCGACGCCATCGAGGGCCTGATGGTGCGCAAGAGCGCCGCGGAGATCGCCCTCATCCGGGAGAGCGGCGCTGGTGCGCCGCGGCCCACCGGGTGCTGCAGGACGCCACGCGGCCCGGCGTCACGGAGGCGGAGGCGAGCCTGCCGGCCGGAGGCCACGCTGGCGATGCTGCGCGAGCTCGGCGATGCGTTCGGCGGCCAGCAGGGATCGTCGGACGGCGCGACGGCGGGCTACCGCGGGCAGATCGGGCGCCGCAGCTCGTGGGCGCACGCGATCGCGCACAACATCGAGTTCCAGCCCGGCGACGTGCTGGTGACCGAGACGAGCGCGCCGATCTGGGGCTACAACGCGGAGCTCGAGCGCGCGATGATCGTCGGCCCGCCGAGCGACGAGCAGCGGCGCCTGTTCGAGCACACGGTCGCCGCCCAGCAGGTCGCCTTCGAGGCCCTCCGCCCCGGCGTCACGTGCGCGGACGTCGACGGCGCGGTCATGCGCTACCTCGAGGAGCGCGACCTGCAGCGCTACTGGCGGCAGCACACCGGCCATGCGATCGGGCTCCGCAACCACGAGGCGCCGTTCCTCGACCTCGGCGACGTCACCGTCGTCGAGCCCGGCATGGTCTTCACCATCGAGCCCGGCGTCTACGACGACGAGGTCGGCGGCTTCCGCCACTCCGACACCGTCGTGGTGACGGAGGACGGGATCGACGTCCTGACGGACTACCCGAGCGACATCGAGAGCCTGACGCTGCCGGTGTAGCGAACGCGCTACTGCGCGTTGATCGGCACCACGCCCGCCGCGTCGTCCGGGAGGACCTCGACGCCGCCCGGGTCCTCCGCGAAGAACTGCGCGTAGCGGAAGCGCCCCTGCTCCAGGGCGGGAACCGTGAGCGTGAGCTCGGTGCCATCCAGCGTTCCCTCGATCGGCTGGCCCTTGCCGAGCCAGGGGCCGAACAGGAAGCGCGGCGGCGTGCCGGCGTCGATCAGCACGCGCGCGGCGAACGGGTCGACGTCCTCGGGGCTGGCCAGCAGGTAGGCGCCGACGGCGATCTGCTCGTCGGCGCCGAGCGCGTCGACGTCGAGCGGGCGGGCGAGCTTCACGTGGACCGTCAGCGTCCCGCCCTCCTGCTCGATGCTCGCGCTGGCGATGTCGGCCAGCCGGTCGGCGCTGCCCGTGTCCTCCTCGTCGCTGACGCTGGCCGACGGCTCCGTCGGCTCGGCGCCGGTCGCCGGCTCCGGCGTCTCCGCGGCCGACGCCGGTGCGCTGTCGGCGACCGACGCGCCGATCGTGGAGGCCACCGGCGTCGTGGTCGGCAGCGGCACCGTCTCGCCGCCGCCGTCGCGCGCGGTGCGGCCGCAGCCGGCCAGCGCGAGGGCCGCCACGACCAGGACGACCGCCCCGCGACGCGTCACGTCGAGGCCTCGCGGATGAGCTCCAGGTCGTGCGGCAGCAGTCGGGCGTGCTCGGGCGCGAAGACCGCACACGCCAGCGTCCCCGGCTCCGGCGCCGCCTCCGTCGCCGACTCCGCGAGGACCGGCCCGATGCGCACCCGCGCCCGGCCGCCCTGCGGCGTGACCGAGACGACCGGGCCCGGGACGGCGTTCACTGCGCCATCCGGCGGCTCGGAGCGGCCCTCGACCTCCCAGGGATGGACCGCGACGGCGACCCGGCCCTCGAACGTCCCGGTGGAGCGGATCTCGGTGCCCTGGTCCAGCAGCACCACGCTGCCCGCGCCGTCGCGGCGGGCGACGCCGGCCAGCAGGTTCGCGCCGGTGAACGCCGCGACGAAGGCATCGGCCGGCTCCGCGCATGAGCTCGGCCGGTGTCCCGAGCTGGCGCACGCGCCCCCGCACGATCACGCCGACGCGCGCGGCCAGCGCGGCCGCATCCTCGAACGAGTGGCTGACCAGCAGCGCCGGGCGGTCGAGCGACACCAGCAGCTCCTGCAGCTCTCCGCGCACGACCTGCCGCGTGTGCGAGTCGAGCGCCGACAGCGGCTCGTCGAGCAGCAGAACCTGGGGGTCGCGGGCGAGCGCGCGGGCGAGGGCCACGCGCTGGCGCTCGCCGCCGGACAGGTTGTCCGGCCGCGCGTCCGCGAGGTGGGCGATGCGGAAGCGCTCGAGCAGCTCCCCCACCCGCTCGCGCCCGCCGAACGCGACGTTGGCGCGGACGCTCATGTGCGGGAACAGGGCGTACTCCTGGAAGACGAGGCCGACCGAGCGCTCCTCGGGCGGCAGGTCGACGCCGCGCGCGCGGTCGAACCACGTGCGGTCGCCCAGCGCGATACGGCCCTCGTCCGGCGCCACCAGGCCGGCGACCGCGCGCAGCACGGTGGTCTTGCCCGCGCCCGAGGGGCCGGCCAGCGCCATCGTCTCGCCTTCGACCGTCAGCTCGGCGTCGAGGCGGAAGTGCCGAAGCTGCTTCGCGATCGCGATCTGGAGGGCATCCACGAGGTCAGCATCTTGGTCGAGAGCAGGATCGCGGCGCTGAGCACCACGAGCAGGCAGCCCATCGCGAGCGCGGTGTCGAAGTCGACCTCGAGCTGCTCGTAGATGGCCAGCGGCAGGGTCTGCGTGACGGCCTGGATGTTCCCGGCGAAGATCAGCGTCGCCCCGAACTCGCCGATCCCGCGGGCGAACGCCAGCGCCCAGCCGGCCAGCAGGCCGCTGAGCGCGAGCGGCAGGGCGATGCGGACGAACGCGCGGCCGGGCCGGGCGCCGAGGGTGCGTGCCGCGGCCACCAGGTTGGGGTCGACGCTCTCGAACGACGCGATGGCCTGGCGCAGGTAGAACGGCGAGGCCACGAACACGATGGCGATCACCACGGCGGCCTCGGTGAAGGGCAGGACGACGCCCCAGGCCTCGAGGTTGTCGCCGATCAGGCCGATCGTGCCGAACGCGGCCAGCAGCCCGACGCCCGCCACCGCCGGCGGCAGCACCAGCGGCAGCTCGATGAGCGTCACCACGACGTCGCGGCCGCGGAAGCGCCGGGTGGCCAGGAGGTACGCCGCCGGCGTGCCGAACGTCAGGATCAGCGCGTTCGCGACGATGTTCGTCTCGAGCGTGATGATGATCGCGTCGCGCACGACCTGCTGGCTCAGCAGGTCGGGCAGGTCCCGCAGCGGCGCCTCCAGGAAGATCGCGAGGATCGGGATCAGCAGGAACGTGAGTGCGGCGAAGAGACAGGCCGTCAGGAGGATGCCGAACGCGGCCCTCCTGACGGCCGCCTGCGGGGCCATCTACGTCAGCTTCGGGACGCCGAAGCCGAACGTGCGCAGCTGCTTGCGGCCGGCGGGGCCGAGCACCTTGCGCATGAACGTGTTCGCCGCGGCGGTGTCGACGCCGTCGCGCTTGACGATGCACATGCCGTAGCGCACCGGCGGCTGGGCGAACTTCGGGAGGTTGAAGCGCTTGACGTCGTTCTTGGCCGAGAGCCAGTCCGTGACGTAGACGAAGCCGGCGTCCGCGGTCGCGGCGCGGACCTTCGCCAGCACCGACGTGACGTTGGCCTCGGAGCTGACGGTGTTGATGCGCAGCGCTCGGCTGAGGCCGAGGCGGCCGAGCACCGAGCGGGTGTAGATGCCGATCGGCACCGTCGCCGAGCCGATGGCGAGGCGCTTGCGCTCGCCGCGGCCGAGGTCGTAGACGCTCTTGATGCCGGCCGGGTTGGCGGTCGGCGTGACCATCACCACGACGTTGGTCGCGAAGACCTTCGGCTTCGAGCAGAGGCCGTCCTTGAAGAGCTGGGTCGGGATGGAGAGGTTGGCCGAGAGGAAGACGTCGGCCGGCGCGCCGTTGCGGATCTGCAGGGCCAGGGCGTCGAGCCCGCGAAGTTGTACGTGGGCGACGCGTCGATCCTGGGCATAGCGTCACGCAGCGACGCCGCCGCCGAGACGGTCAGCGCCGAGGCCGAGGCCGGTGCGGCGAGCGACCCGGCGGCGAGGGCGAGGACGGCGAGGGCACGGGAACGCGGGATGCGGCGGTGCCGGGGCATGGGCGTCACCTCCGAGACCTGGTGGTGGACGTGCCCGACGTGTCGAAGCCGGGGACGCTGAGGTAGGCGTCGAGCTTCAGGCCCGACTCCTCGAGGCTGAGCGGGGAGGGAAGCGCCGGCGCGAACGCGGTGGCGGAGCGCAGGGCGCCGCGCGCCACGGACAGGTGGACGCTGTCGCTCTCCAGGATGCGCGCCAGGAGCAGGCGGGTCTCGTCGTCCTGGGTGGCGGCGAGCCCGGTGACCAGGGTGCCGACGAGCATCCGCTCGAGCTTCACGGCCTCCAGCAGGATGGCGCGGGCGCTCGCGAAGGTGCCCTTCGGAAACGAGATGTCGTAGCCGCTCGCGACGGGCGCCGCCTCGCCGAGCAGCGGGACGAGGGCGTCGTAGTGCCTGCGGTCGTCCTCGCGCATGTGCAGGACGGCGGCGCGCTCGTCGGGCGAGAGCACCTTGGTGTCGAGGGCGCGACCGTAGAGGGAGAGGAGCACGAGTCCGTCGTCGCCGCGAAGCCGACGAACCCGAGGTCGTCGTCCTGCGGGTTCGGCGCCGCGAACGCCGGCGCGAGCGGCGCCGCGACGACCGCTGCCGCGGCGCCGAGCCCTGCCGTCAAGAGCCGCGTCCTGCTGATCGATTGCACCCGTCCCCCTGTTCTGCCTGCCGCGAGGCCAGGATCGTAGAGAAGATCTGGTCAGAGACGCAAGCGATTCAGCGTTCTGGCAGACGAGACGCTAGGATCCTGGCATGCACGACGAGCGCGCCCTCCGGGTCCGCGACCTGCGCGAGGCACTTGGACTGACCCAGGCCGAGCTCGCCGACCGTGCGGGCGTCAGCCGGCAGCTCGTGTCGGCCGTCGAGGCCGGTCGCAACACGCCGTCCGTCGAGGGGGCGCTCGGCCTCGCGCGGGCCCTCGGCACCACGGTCGAGGAGCTGTTCGGCGACCCGCCGGCCGCGGCACGCTCGGCGCTCGGCGAGGACCTCGCCGAGGGCACGAGCGTCGTCGCCGCGCGGGTCGGCGACGTGGTCTCGGCCGCGTCGGTCGAGCGGGCGGTGGCCGCCGGCGGTGGCTGGCCGGTCGCCGACGGGCGCATCGCCGCCGGCCGCGTGGCGTTGTTCCCCGGCGCGACGGCCGATGGGCTGCTGGTGCTGGGCTGCGATCCGGCGCTCGGCCTCGCCGCGTCGCTGGTCGCGGCCCGCAGCGCCCGGCGCGTGGTCGGCGTCCTCGCCAACACCGGCAGCGCAGTCGCGGCGCTCGCCGGCCGGCGCTGCCATGCCGCGGTCGTGCACGGCCCGCCGGACGCGCTGCCGCGGCCGCCCGTCCCCGTCGACCGCTGGCAGGTCGCCCGCTGGCAGGTCGGCCTCGCAGCACCGCGGGCCGCGCGCCGGCGCGATCGTCTCGGTGCCGCGTTGGCCGGTGCGGCGCCGACGGTGCAGCGGGAGGCCGGCGCCGCGAGCCAGGACGCCTATGCGCGGGCGCTCCAGCGGGCGGGGGCCACGCTCCCCCGTGCGGCGGCCTACGCGTCCTCCCACCTCGACGCGGCCCGCCTCGGCGTCGTGCTGGACGCCGCGGCCGTGACCTTCGAGCCCGCCGCGATCGTCCACGACATGGCCTTCTCGCCCCTCGAGACCCACGACGTGCAGCTCTGGATCGCCCGCGAGTGGACCGCGCACCCGGCCGCGCAGGCGCTCCTCGAGACGCTGACGTCGAGCGCGTTCGCGAGCCGCCTCGCGGCCCGATCCGGGTATGACGTCAGCGCGTGCGGCCGCCGGCTGCGCGCCGCGTGAACCACGACTGGAGACCCGACATGAAGCTCAGCGCTCGCAACCAGGTGCCGGCGCGCGTGACCGGCATCACCCGCGGCGAGGCCATCGCGAACGTCCAGGTCGACGCCGACGGCCTGCGTCTGGTCGCGTCCATCACGGTCGAGGCCGCCGACGAGCTCGGCCTCGCCGACGGCGACGAGGTGGTGGCCGTCATCAAGGCCAGCGACGTCATGATCGGCAAGCGCTGACACCGTCCACCGGTTGGCCGGAGCGGTTCGGACCGATAGTGTCGTCATCCCGCACCGCCCCGCCCGCGGGACACGGCCGGGACACCCCTCGACACCGCCCGATCGGCCTCCGCGGCTGACGCGCCGCAGCGGGGCCAGGGACGAAAGGAGCCGACGATGGCAACCGTGAGCAGCGTTCCCGAGGCGGCGCAGCGCTTCCTCCAGGGCTCGGCGAAGGGCCTCTGGATCGACAACGCCTACGTCGACGCGTCGGGGAGCGACACCATCACCGCGTACAACCCGGCCGACGGGTCGGAGCTCGGGTCGGTGCAGGAGGCGTCGGCCGTCGACGTCGACAACGCCGTCCGCTCCAGCCGCGCCGCGCTGGAGGGCGAGTGGAGCGCGCTGACGCCCGCGACCGCGGCCGCCTGCTGAACAAGCTCGCCGACCTCATCGAGGAGAACATCGACGAGCTGGCCGACCTCGAGACCCTCGACAACGGCAAGCCGATCGGCGACGCGCGCGCGCGGCGACCTGCCGCTCGTGGTCGACTGCTTCCGCTACTACGCGGGCTGGGCCGACAAGATCCACGGCCAGACGATCCCGTCCGGCGGCAACTTCCTCTCCTACACCCGCCGCGAGCCGGTCGGGCGTCGTCGGGCAGATCATCCCCTGGAACTTCCCGATGCTGATGGTCGCCTGGAAGTGGGGCCCGGCCCTGGCCTGCGGCTGCACCGTCGTCCTCAAGCCGGCCGAGCAGACGCCGCTCTCGGCGCTGCGGACTGGGCGAGTCTGGTCGCGGAGGCGGGCTTCCCCGCGGGCGTCATCAACATCGTCCCCGGCTTCGGCGAGACGGCCGGCGCCGTCGCTGGTGGAGCACCCGGGCGTCGACAAGATCGCCTTCACCGGCGAGAGCCGAGGTCGGCCAGCTGATCATCGAAGGCGCCGACGACAACCTCAAGCGGGTGACGCTCGAGCTCGGCGGCAAGAGCCCCAACATCGTCTTCGCCGACGCCGACCTCGACGCGGCCGTCGACGGCGCCATCTGCGGCCTCTACCTCAACCAGGGCCAGTGCTGCTGGCGGGCAGCCGGCTGTTCGTGCAGCAGGGCCTACGACGACGTCGTCGACAGGCTGGTCGAGAGGCGCCAAGGAGCGCAAGGTCGGCGACCTTCGACGAGCACCGACAGGGCCCGCAGGTCGACAAGGAGCAGTTCGACACGTCCTCCGCTACATCGACAAGGCAAGGACGAGGGCGCACGATGCGTCGGCGGCGGCGGCGCGGGCCGGCACAAGGGCATACTTCATCAAGCCGACGGTCTTCGCCGACGTCAAGGACGACATGGCGATCGCCCGCGACGAGATCTTCGGCCCGGTGCGTCGTCGCCATCCCGTTCAAGGACGATCGACGAGGTCGTCGAGCGGGCCAACACACCGACTACGGCCTGGCCGCCGCGGTCTGGACCGCGACATCGGCAAGGCCCACCGCGTCGCCGACCGAGCCGCGGCCGGCACCGTCTGGGTCAACTGCTACGACGTCTTCGACGCCGCGCCCCGTTCGGCGGCTTCAAGGAGTCCGGCCTCGGCCGCGAGCTCGGCGAGAAGGCCCTCGACAACTACACCGAGCTCAAGACCGTCTTCTCGAACCTCGACGACTAGCAGCCCGGCAGGCGGGCGAACGTGAAGCCGCGGTCGGCCAGGATCCCGAGAGCCTGGTCGACCGCGGTCACCGTCTGATGCCGCTCCCCGCCGCCGTCCTCGAGGCGGTAGATCACCCCGCCGCGCGCGTTGGACACGAGCGCCTGGCGGATCTGCGCCACGCCGGGGGCCAGCCAGCCCTGGGTGTCGATGTTCCAGAGCGCGACGCGCAGGTCCAGCGCGCGCGCGATGCGGCGCAGCTGCGGCGCCGACGTGACGCCGAAGGGCGGCCGCACGCAGCGGACCGCGCGGCCGGTGACGGCGCGAATCGACGAGCGCCCGGTGACGAGGTCGGCCTGCCACGTCGCAGCACGGCCCTCGTCCAGGTTCGGGTAGTCCATCGTCGTGATGCCGATGGCGTGGCCGGCCGCGACGACGTTGCGGGCGATGCCAGGCGCGCTGCGGGCGTAGTCGCCGTTGACGAAGAACGTCGCGCGCGCCCGGTGGCGCCGCAGCACGTTGAGCAGCGACGCGGTGAACTCCGACGGCCCGCCGCCGAAGGTCAGGTACAGCACCCGGCCGGCGGTCGGCGTGGAGACGGTGCCGGGATCGCCGGGCCGCGCGGGCGGCGTGGGCCTGGATCGCGCCCGCCTGGGCCCGCGTGATGGCGTTGAACGCCTCGCGCCCCACGGCGCCGTCGGGCACCAGCCGGTAGTCCTCCTGGAAGGCGACCACCGCGCGGCGCGTCGTCTCGTCGAAGACGTTGGCGCGGAACGGCGTGACGAAGTAGCCGAGGGCGGAGAGGCGCTCCTGGATGGCGCGCACGTCGGGCCCGCGCGAGCCGACGCGGAGGATGAACAGCCGCCGGTCGTCCGGCGCCGCGGCCGCCACCGCGGGCACGCGGCCCGGCGCCGGCACGCGGCGGTAGCCCAGGCTCGCGAGGTCGCTGAGGCGGCGCAGGCCGAGCGACTCCGCGGTCGCGCGCAGCATCACGAAGCGGTTGCGGCTGCCGGCGCCCGTCGACGGGAACACGGTGATGCGGTAGCGGCGCATCCAGCCGGTCAGCAGGGTGCCGACGCGGCCCGCGTCGTTGCTGGAGAAGCCCGGGAAGCCGGCGACGTGGTCGAGGGCGGGACGATCCGTAGTCGACGAGTAGCTGCACGCGGTTGCGGTAGAGGGCGTCGTACGCGGTCGCGGAAGCCCCCGACGTCGGCGACCGAGGCGTTGAAGCCTGCCGCCCGCAGCGCCTGCGCAGACCAGGGCGACCAGCCGGCTCTCGACGAAGTCCTGCGCGCCGACCGCGATGCGCGGCCCCTGACGCAGGGCGCGCGAGCCGCCGAGGCGGGCCCGGCGCACGAAGCCGGCCGCGACGTCGCGCGGCCGCAGTGCCGCTCGCCACCTCGCCGTTCATGCGCCGCAGCTCGGTCGTCGAGAGCCGCTTGCCGATCGTCCTGATGCGCGTCCGCAGCGGCCCGCCGTAGGCGTCGATGACGCGCGCCGTCGCGAGCGGGAACAGCGACTCCGTGCCGAACATCCCGCGGTCGTCCTGGAGCTCGACGATGTCCGGGTTCGCGAGCGAGGGGTCGGTGGAGAACACCACCGCGACGCCGGCGCGGCCCTGCTGCAGCGCCTGCAGCGTCGCACCCGCCGCCATCGGCCGCAGCTGCGGCGCGATGTCGACGCCGTAGTAGCGGCGCAGCCCGAGCGCGCAGAAAGAGTTGTTGCCCGCAGTCGAACTGCGCGGCCACGCGCAGGGGGACGCCGCGGCGGGGGCCGGCGGCGCCCACGTGGTGTCCGCCGACGCCTGCCGCCACGCGCTCGGGGGCGATGGCCACCGCCGGGCTCTACGAGACGTCGGGCGACTGGCTGTTCGACGTCGGCATCCCCGGCAAGAGCGGCATCGGCGGCGGCATCGTGACCGTCGCGCCCGGCAAGGGCGGGCTCGGCACCTTCGCTCCGCCGCTCGACGCTGCCGGCAACAGCCTGCGCGGCCAGCTCGTGGCGCGCTTCCTGTCGCGCGGGCTCGGCCTGGACGTGTTCGCGTCGGCGCCGGTCTAGAACGACCATGCGAGCGGGATGACCACGATCCCGTAGGTGATGGTCGCGTCAGACACGGGCTAGGCGGCTGCCGGTCGCCCTCCGCCGTCGTCCCAGGCCTCCCGCATGCTCGCGCTCAGCGACTCCGCCGCGCGCGCCTGGTGGAAGATGCCGACCACGGCCAGCACCAGGTCGAGCACCCACCACAGGAACGACGCGTCGATCTGGTTGGTGACGCCGCCGCTCCCGAGGTCGTCGATGTCGACGACGCCGAAGACCAGCATCAGCCCGCCGACGATGGCCGTCGCGCCCGCGGCCGCCGTGAGCACGATCAGGATGACCACGGGCAGCTTCAGCTTGACCGCGGCGATCGCCAGCAGGGCACCGCACGCGATGCCGACCAGGGTGACGACCCAGTTCCACTCGACGTCGAGCGCCACGAGCACGGCGACCCCCAGCACGTACCCGATGGTCGCCATCGCGATGATCACGGCGATCTCGTAGAACAGGTACGCGAGCAGCGCGAGGACGACCGCGAGCACGAGGCCCACCGCCCAGCCGAGCACGGTCTCCAGGAAGCCCTCGTCGCCGATCGAGGACACCAGCGACGCCCCGAAGACGAAGCCGATCCAGGCGCCCCACAGCGGGAACACGAGCCGCATCGCCAGGAAGCCCTGGAAGCAGAAGACGGCGCCGACGAGGATGGCCAGCAGCCCGATGAGAACGTCCTCCACGTGCTTCCCCTCCCGCTCGTCCGCGGCTACGCGGACTCGTCGCTGGCGCCGATCCCGGCGGCGACCAGCCCGATGACGGCGCCCCCGAGCGCGCCGACCAGCACCGCCAGCAGCCAGATCGGGTTGTCGGCGTACGCGTAGTCGTCCACCGCGGCGACCTTGATCAGGAAGAAGAGGAGGCCGATCA
This sequence comes from uncultured Actinomycetota bacterium, assembly GCA_963767885.1. Taxonomy (GTDB): domain Bacteria; phylum Actinomycetota; class Thermoleophilia; order Gaiellales; family F1-60-MAGs149; genus CAVYFW01. The sequence goes on along the minus strand of CAVYFW010000018.1, from coordinate 80,788 downwards.
CCGCGCCGATGATCGCCCCCAGGACGATGAACCGGCGGATGCGCCGCCCGCTCCACTCCGGAGGAGTCGTGATGTCATCGCCTGCGCTCATGCTCTCCCGCCTCCGCGACTCGTTCAGGCACGCGGCGAAGTGCCCCGCGGAGTCGAGCGTACCGCGCGCCCCTGCGCGCACGCGGGTGAATCGGCGGGTGGTTTTCGCAGAAGCGCGCGATCGCCGCTCACCCGGAGCAGGCGGGGACGGCCTCCACCGGCGCGGCCCGCATGCGGCGGCGGTGGTAGACCAGCGGCGTCCCGCCGCCGCGCTCGACGCGGCCGACGGCGCCGACGACGATGACGTGGTCGCCGCCGGGCAGCAGGGCGTCGACGGTGCAGGCCAGCGTGACCGCGCAGCCGGGCAGCTCCGGCGGGCCCTCCGCGCTCGGCGTCCAGGCGACGGCCGCGGGACGTTGTCCGGGCCCTGGCCGCCAGCGCGCGCGCCACGCCCGCCTGGCCGTCGCGCAGCACGTGGAGCAGGAACGGCTCGCGGGCGCAGCCTCGCGCAGCTCGGATCCCGTCTACCTCGACCTGCACTGCAGGCGCCTGCTGCCGCCGCCGTAAGCACCGCGCGGTCCGCCGCGCCACGCCCTACGGGCGCGCGACCGGGGCCGTGCGGCCCGTGGCGCTGGAGCCGCTCGACCGCGCCATCATCGGCGAGCTGACCCACGACGGCCGCCGGCCGTTCCTGCAGATCGCGCGCAACCTCGGCATCTCCGAGGCGCAGGTGCGCCAGCGGGTCCGGCAGATCACGACCAGCGGCGTCGCGGCCATCATCGCCATCGCGAACCCGCTGGGCCTCGGCTACATGACCACGGCGTGGCTCGCGATCCGCGTCGCGTCGGGGCACGGGGTCGCCGCGCTCGCCGACCGCCTCGCCGCGCTCCCGTCCGTCACCTACGTCGCGATCTGTGCAGGCCGCTTCGACCTCTTCGTCGAGGTCGCGTGTCTCTCGGACGCCGAGCTGCTGGAGATCCTCGACGGCGACGTGCGGCCCGACGAGGCCATCGCGCAGCTCGAGATCGCCGTCTACCTCGACCTGCACTACAAGCGCCTGCTGCCGCCGCCGTAAGCAGCGCGCCGTCCGCCGCGTCACGCCCTCCGGGGCGCCGGACCCTCGTGGTCCGGCGCCCCGACAGGTGGCGGGAAGGCTAGGTGCCGACGTTCAGGATGCCGGCGTGCAGCACCCGCTCCAGGGTCTGCGCGCCGTTCCAGCGGCTCGAGAACAGGAGCGTGTCCCCGTCCCAGGCGGTGATGCCGAAGGAGTCGGACCGCCAGAAGCCCTCGTCCGTCAGCGTCACGGCGGAGAACGCCGGGTTGGCGTCGCTGTACTGCCGCGCCGGGTTCTGCGGCGCCGGGCGCACCGTGAGCACGGCCTTCGCCGCCGCGACGGTGCGGGCGACGTCGGCCGCCGCCAGGTAGTCGTCGTCTCCCGCCTGCGACGCCGTGAGCACGCAGTCGACGGTGCCGCTGGTCATGGTCACGGTCGAGCCGCTGATGGTGCAGCCGCCGCTCGCGGCGACGCTCACCGGGAGGCCGGAGCTCGCCGTCGGCGCGACGCCGAACGTCGAGCCGTACGTCGCCGGGCTCGCCGGCTGGTCGAACGTGATCGTCTGCGCCGCCTGCGCGATGGCGAACGTCTGCACGACGTCCGGGGCCGCGTTGTAGTTGGCGTTCCCGGGCTGGGACGCCGTGACGGTGCAGCTACCGGCGTCGGTGAGGTGCAGCCGCGCCGGAGCCGTCGGTCCGTCGAGCGTGCAGTCGCCGCTCGCCGCCAGGTCGACCGTGCGGCCGGAGGTCGCCGTCGCGTGCACGACGACGTCCGGGTCGCCGAACGTGGCGTTGCCGAGCGTGTCGACGGTGATCGTCTGGTCGAGCGTCGCCTCGTCCGTGAGGTTCGACCACAGGGCCGACTGCACGACCCAGCCCCAGATGCGCTCGAAGTCGCTGCGCGAGAACGGGTTGGTCGCCAGCGCCGTGTAGCGGCTGGCCACGTTGGTCGTGCCGTGGATCAGCACCGGCGCGTTGTTCGACGCGAGCGACGCGGCGGACCCGCGGTTGAGCCAGAGGCCCGCGACGTAGCCCTCGGACGGCCCGCGCGGGTTGGCGGCGTCCGCCATCGTCGCGAGGTACTGCCCGTCGACCGAGGCGCCGGTCGGGATCGCGCTGAAGTACGTGACGTTGCTCGGCAGGTAGAAGAAGTCCCGCGCCGGGAACGCCCCGGTCAGCGGGCTGTCGGCGCCGCCCGAGTTGGCCCAGACGGCGGTGCCGCCGCCGGCGGTCGCGCTGCCCTGCGTGAACGTGCCGTTGACGAGCGCCGGCACGGCCGCGGTCAGGAACGTGAGGTTGTTCGCGCTCTGGCTCGTGCCGATGTAGCCGCCGGCTCCCGCGAAGAAGGCGTTCAGCCGCGCGCGGGTCTCCGTGGCGACCGTGCCGCCGCCCGACGCCGGCAGGTCCGCGCCGGCCGTCGTGTAGCTGAAGCGGTTGTTGGCGACGATCGCCGTGACCTGGAACGTGCCGTTGTAGCCGGCCTCCGGGACGCCGGCGATCGTGACGGTCGCGCCGACCGTCAGGTTGTGGTTGGCGGTCGTGGTGAGGGTGGCGGTCGTACCGACCGACGTCGCCCCGCCGTTCGCCAGGGTCTGGACGGTGTAGCCGGCCGCCGGGTAGTTCTGGCCGGCGTTGTAGATGACGTCGTAGCCGAGCAGCGGGTTCGTCGCCGCGTTCTGCACCGAGTTGGGCCCGGCGATCAGCGAGACGACGTCGGCGTTCGCGCCGAAGATCGTCTTCAGCGCGGTCCGCGTGTCGTTGTTGGCGACGACGCCCGCCGCGTTCGCGTTGGCCAGGATCGCGACCTTCGGCGCCTCGGACAGCAGCGTGGTCGACGGCTTGGGCACGGCGACGTTGCGCTGGAAGGTGACGCCGACGGCCGTGCCCGCGGCGTCGAGCGCGGCCACGGTCGCGGCGTCGTTCGGGAAGATCAGCGAGCCTGCCGGCGTCGGGCCGCCGGTCGTCGAGACGAAGGACTGCTCGGCGATCTCGCCGTACACGCCGTCGCGCAGCAGCGCCAGGATCGCCTTCTGCTCGCGGACGCCGTGGGTGGTGATCGAGTACCAGTCCGACGGGCCGGTGGCGACGCCGCCCTGGAGCTGGTCGACGGACGTGACGACCACGGTCGACGGCGCGAAGCTCGCGTCGCCGCGCGGCACCTCGGCCGTGTCGGCGCCCCACATCAGGCCGTGGCTCCAGGCGCCGGGCGGCGCGTAGAGCTGGTTGATGCGCGGCGAGTAGTCGATGCCGGCGGCGAGCGCCGTGAAGGCGAGGCCGCGCAGCGGCTGGTTCAGGTAGACGACGTAGGAGCCGGCCGCGAAGGTCGAGCCGTTCCACGCGAAGTCGGCCGTGGCGCGGTTGACGGTGATGCCGTTGTCGAGCAGCCACTGCGCCATGCGGTTGGCCTCGGCGTCGCTGCGCTGGCCGGGCCCGACCGGGATGACGAAGCCCTTCGGGTACGCCGTCATCCAGTCGTGCTCGGCCTCGGTGAAGCCGCGGCTCTGGATCAGCGGGTCGTCGCAGCAGTTCGGGCGCGGCGCGTCGTTCACGCCGCGGACGAACATCTCGACCTGGTCGGCGAGCTCGGCCTCGCGATGCTCGACCCAGAAGTCGGCGGACGACCAGAACCCGACGTACTGCGCGGTCTTGGAGCCCAGGCGGCCGTTGCAGCCGGGGCCCGAGCTGCACATCTCGAGCGTCGAGCCGTCGACGCCGAAGAAGGCGCCGTAGGTCTGGGTGTAGAAGGGCCCCAGGTCGTCCCAGCCCTCGGCCTGGTTGGGCCCCGTCTGGACGGCGACGCTGCCGCCGCCGGACGCGGGCAGGTCGCCGGCCGGCGCCTCGAGGGTGAACTGCGTCGGCGAGAGGACCGACGTCACGCGGAACGGGCCGCCGTTGTAGCCGGCCTCGGGGACGGCGGAGACGAGGACGGTGTCGGCGACCTTGATCACGGTCGCGGCGGTCGTCGTCACCGTCACGGTCGTGCCGGTCTTCGAGATGCCGCCGGGCGCCGCCGCCACCGTGTACGTGGCGCAGATGTTGTTGGCCGGGCCCGGGGTGTTGCCGTTCGAGCAGTTGCCGCGGGACAGGGTGGCGCCGTTGAAGCCGTCGGGCAGCGGGCCGTTGACCGGCCGCGTGATGCCCATGCCGATGCGGGCCAGCGCCGTCTGGTTGGCGTCCAGCCGGCGCTGGTTCCAGTACAGGAAGATGTCGTACTCGAGGCCCGGGTTGTGCGGCTTGGTCAGGCCGTCGATGAGCGTCGGGTTGACGTAGCCGTGCGTCGCCAGCATCACCGGCGCGAGCCACTGCTGCTGGAGCCTGACGTTGTTGCGGATCTCCGGCTGCGACTGCACGAACAGGTCGCGGTTCATGTCGTAGCCGTTGCCGTTCGCCCGCTGGCCGATGAAGCGGCCGTCGGGGTTCTGGCTCGGGATCGTGACCAGGATGGCGTGGTCGAGGAAGTTGTCCACCGTCGGGTGGACGCCCCGCGGCGTCGTGACGAGGTCGCGGAGGATCTGCATCATCGAGTCCCCGCCCTCCTCCTCGTCGCCGTGGATGTTGTTCTCGACGAAGACCGGGATCTTCACGGTGTCGCCGTACGACTGCAGGAGCGCCTGCGCGGCTTCCGGGTCGGTCAGCGCCTTCGCGCGGTAGTTCTGCCAGTTCTGGTACGCGACCTGCTGCTCCAGCGTCTCCATCGCGTTGACGACGACGCCGTACTGGTCGCGCCCGGCGTCGGACTGGCCGATGACCGAGTACGTCATGCGCTCCGGCACGCCCGCGGCCGCAGCCTCGGACTGGAACTGCGCGAGCAGGCAGCCGAACGCCTCGTAGGGGACGAGGGCGAGGGGCGCGCCCTGCTGGTTCGCGATGCTCGAGCCGGGGGCGGGCTGCGCGCACCACGTCTCGCCGTACGTCGGGCCGAGACCGTGCGACATGGGCGTGCCGTCGAACGGCGGGCCGCTGGTCGGCTGCACGTACGCGGACGCCGGCGCCGCCAGGGCCAGCAGCCCCGCGGCGAGCACCGCAAGGCCGGCGAGCGCTCGCGGCGCACGCCTCGGACACGTAGCCGGACCGAACACCAGAAGCCGCCCTCCCTCGAGACTTCGCTCGCGCTCCCTGACCCGATCGTCCCCATCCGACCGGCCACCGCGTGCGGCGCGCGTCAGCCAAACGCGCAACCGTTTACCGGCGGACGCCGAACGTAGAGGGCGCAGGGAACGATTTCAACGGTGTCCCAGGACGCCTGACGCCAACGGTCATCGATTCGTTACGTTGAGGGAACCATGACGTCGCGCGCCGCGCGCGTCAGGGTTCCGGCTCCTCCGCGCGCGTCCCGGCGGCCAGCATGTAGACGACTCCGGCCTGCGCCGGATCCAGCGCGAGCTCGGCGTTCACGACCCCATCGACGAAGCCGCCGATGCACAGCGTCGCGAGCCCGAGCTCGGTCGCCCGCAGGCACGCGTTCTGGGCCGCGTGGCCCGCCTCCAGCAGGATGTAGCGGTACCCGCGCGGCCCGTACTTCGCCTGCGTGCGGTCGAAGCACGCCACCAGGCCGAGCACGACGTTCGCCTCGCGCACGAACGGGTACGCGTAGAGGCCGTCCTCGAGCGCGGCGACGCTGCAGCCGGGCCGGAGCGCCGCGAGCCCGTGCCCGAACGCGTCGTAGCGGTAGAGGCCGTCGGCGAGCCCGTCCACGCGCTGGCACCAGACGTAGACGTCGAGGGGGTAGAGGCCGCCGGCGGAGGGCGCGCTCCGCCGCACGAGGACGCCACCGGCGCCGAGGTCCATGTTGCCGACGACGCCCTGCGCCGCGGCCAGCAGCTCGCCGAGGGCGTGCAGCGGCAACGCGACGGGCGCGAAGGCCCGGCACGACGCACGCCGTGCCACGAGCTGGCCCAGGGCGCTCTGCTCCGGCGCGGGCAGCTGGACGCCGGCGAGCTCCAGGTCGACCCGCCGGAGCTGCTCGTGGCGTCCGGCGCTCTCGTACGCCCGCGTCGTTGAGCCAGGGCTCGGAGTTCAGGTGGTAGAGCAGCGACAGGCCGGTGGGGTCGGCGACGGGGAGCATCAGGCCATCGGGTGCGGGCAGGGGTTGAGGTCGGCGACGGTGCGCGGCGCGCCGGCCAGACCGAGGCGCTGCGGCAGCGTGAACAGCCGGGTGCCGCCGAGGCGCTCCTGGCCGAAGCCGAAGTGGATGGGCTGCAGGCCCGCGGCGACGACGCGGACGACGTGGTACCCGCATGCTGCGACGTCCTCGGTCGTGCAGCTCGACCTGCACGGCACGGTGGCCCGCCGCGTCGAGGGCCGCGGCGCAGCGCCGCAGGTCGGCCTCGACGTCGCCCGTCGAGGGGTCGTCGAGGTCGGCCACGCGTGCCGTCCGGCCGCTGGACGAGAGGAAGGCGAGCTCGCCGCGGCGCTCGGCGAGGGCGGCGAAGGCGCTGTGGTCGTCGAGCGACTGGACGTCCTCGTAGGCCCGCAGCCGGCCCTCGGGCGGCCGCTCGCGATGGCGCGCGCGCCTCCGCCGGCCGCGCCTGGCAGAGCTCGAACGCGGCCTTCGTCAGCGCCGTGTGCGGCGACGGGTGGCAGCCCATGCCGACGACCGCCGCCGGGGCGCCGGCCGCGTCCTCGAACGCGATCGCCATCACCACCGTCGCCGGCAGGTCCGTGGGCAGCACGAAGGCCCGCACGGTCACCCCGAGCCGCGCGTAGTGGCGGGCGAGCGAGCCGGCGATGCCCGCGTCGCGATCCAGCAGGAGCTCCGTCGCCGGCAGCCGATTCAGCCACGTGATCATCAGGGCGTCGCGCTCCATGACCTCGCACAGGCGCCGAGCGCGGCGGCCGCCACCGTCCGGCCCGCGGCGAGGCCGTTCGACGTCGCGAGCGCGAACACGTCCTCGGGGCGCGGCGGCGGGAAGGTGAGGTACACGAGCCCCGCCGGCAGCGCGACGGGCTCCCCGTCGGCGATGCCGGCGCCGTCGATCCACGTCACCTCGGTCTCCTCGCGCCAGGGCTCGAACGGCCAGTCCGGGCGGGCGTACTGCTCGGCCGAGTACAGCACGCACGTCGGCCGGATCGATGGCGGGGACGGTGAGCGCGTCGCGGCGCGCCACGATGGTGCGGCGCGGATCCCAGTGGTACGCGCAGTAGCGCTCGACGGCCTCGCCGACCGCCGCGGCCTGGGCCTCGACGGCGGTCCAGCCCTTGCCGGCGGCGAGGCGCTCGGCGCGTGTCGCCACGCGGAAGTCGAAGTTCGAGAGCTCGGCCGTGTACAGGTACGGCGGCTCGGGCTCGTCGTCGCCGCGCGGCTGCGGCCGCAGACGCCGGACGATGCCGACGCGCGAGCTGACGAGGTCGCTCCAGGCCTCAGTCGCCACGACGGCCCCGGTCAGCGGGAAGCATGCGGGGCAGCCGGGCTTGCGCAGCACCGTGTGCCGCTCGACCACGAGGTCGGTCAGGCGGACCGTGAGGATGCGCCCGACCAGCGACGGCTCGGCGATCCCGGTCAGCTCCTTCACCACCTCCGAGGCCGACGAGGTTGCCCGCCAGCCCGGCCGCGAAGACGAGGTTCTCGCGCCGCGGCCCGTCGTCGCGCCGGCGGCGGTCGAGGTAGCGCTCGAAGGCGAACGCGTCCTCCGGGTCGGCCGCACAGGCGACGGCCCGCATGCGGTAGCAGAGGTAGCACGCGCTCCGGCCCGGATGGATCGCCGGGCCGACCACCACCTCGGCCCCGGCCGGGGCGCACGCGATCCAGCGCCGGTCGTCCGCGAGGCAGACGCGGTTCAGCTTGAACACCAGGTTGGACTGCGAGGGGTCGAGGCAGCAGACGACGAAGTCCGCGCCGGCGATGGCCGCGCGCACGTCGTCCTCCGACTCCAGCGCGGCCGCCGACGCCTCGACCTGGACGTCAGGCGCCGCGGCGCCGGCGAGCTCGGCGACGCGCGCCGCCCGGCCGTCGCCGACCGCGCCGAGCCCGAGCGGCGGCGCGAGGTACACGTCAGCCGGCGACGACCGGGCCGACGTCGTGGCAGCGCAGCGTGCCGACGCCCGCCGCCGCCAGGGCCAGGGCGACCGTCGCCCCCGCGCCGCCGAGGCCGACGACCGCGACGGTCGCGGCGGCCAGCCGGGCCTGCAGGTCCGCGCCGGGCGCGAGGTCGTGGAACAGGTTGAGCTGCGGGGTCAGGCGCTCCGCCTCCGCGGGCGAGAGCGACCGCTCGCCGGCCTCGACGAGCACGCCCTGGCCGGCCAGCAGCGCGACCGTCTGCGCGAGGTCCTCGCCGCGGAACAGGTCGGCCGTCGCGGTCTGGATCTCCTCCAGCGTGTGCGTGCCGTCGAGCAGCGGCACCACCGCTCGCAGAACTCGCGGAACGCGTATCCCTTGAGCTTGAGCGTGCGCCGCTCCGACACGATGTGCAGCACCTCGTCCCCGGACTCGTCCGGCGGCTCGAACCACACGGCGTAGTGGCTAGGCAGCAGCGGCGCTTCATCGGTGGCGTGCACGAGGTCGGGTCGCGGGAGCCGCGCGCGATCGCGGAAGACGGCGAGGCTGAGGTAACGGCCGCCGTCGGCCAGCATCAGGCGCCGCTCGACGAGGGACGCGAGCGCCCGTTCCACCTCGTCGCGCTGGCCGGCGAGCTCCGGTCGGCGCAGCAGCGCCGTCGACCGTCGTCGCGACGTCGCAGACCGCGTACACCTGCGTCGCGAGGCGGTCGAGCTCGTGCCGCTCCGCGACGGCGACCGCGCGCGTGTCGGTGATCACCGCGCTGCCGTCCTCGACCTCCAGGTCGAGGCGCGGGGGATCGTCGCCGCCGAAGCGAACCCGGCACCACGCGTCGACGGCGCGGCGGAGCGGCTCCAGGTACGCCTCCGGGTAGCGGTCGTCGTCGTAGTCGTAGTCGAAGAAGTACGCGAGGCGGCCCAGCTCGCGCCGGCCGAGCGGGAAGACGTAGAAGTACGCGCGGGCCGGCCGGACGCGGCGGAACCCGAACTGCTCGGTCCGGGCGTGGAACGGGCTGAAGCGGTCGAGGCGCAGGCGGGCGCAGGAGCACCGGTGGAGTCGAGGTGCGTGAGCCAGCGGCACCGAGCTCCGCCATGCGCGCGTACTCGTCGGCGGGCTCCGCCGGGGAAGCCGGCCAGGATGTTCCACGCGCAGTCGATGCCGAGCTCCTCGCACCACCGCAGCAGCTGGATGTTCTGGAGCGCCGAGACGCCCTTGTCCATCAGCCGCAGGACGTGGTTGCTGAAGCTCTCGATGCCCGGCTGGATCTGGCGCATCCCGCCGCGGTGCGAGCGTCGGCGAGCTGGTCGTAGCGCAGGTTCGCCTTGACCTCGTAGAACAGCTCCAGCTCCAGCCCGCTCGCCGCGAGCAGCGGGAACAGCGTGTCGACGTAGCGCATGTCGAGGATGTTGTCGACGCAGCCGACCCGCTCGGCGCCGTAGCGCCGCGCCAGGTCGCTGATCTCGTCGAACGCGCGCTCCGGGCTCTTGCTGCGGAACGCCATCGTGTCGCCGTTCAGGCCGCAGAACGTGCAGTGGTGCTTTGCGCCCCACCAGCAGCCGCGCGACGTCTCGAACACCACGTGCGCCACGGCGTCGCGGCACGAGCGCCGACGCGCGCGAGCTCGCGCGAAGTAGTCGTCGTAGTCGGGGTACGGCAGCGCGTCGAGGTCGCGGATCGCCTCGGACGCGCTGCGACGGCCGCCGGCTCCCCGCGCCGGAGCGACGCCGCGCACCGGCGCCGGTCGCGTCGCCGCAGGAGCGACGGTCGAGCAGCGCCGAGGAAGCGTGTCGGCCTCGCCGCTCGCGACGTAGTCGATCCAGGGGAACGACGCGAGCAGCTGCAGGCCCATCTCGCCCTCGCAGTTGGCTCCGCCGAACACGATCACGGGCGGGTCGGGGCCGCTCCTTCAGGCGCCGGGCGACCGCGAGGCAGGCGCAGGTCTGGTGGAACGTCGTCGTGAAGCCGACGACGCGCGGGCGCAGCGCGCCAGGATCCGTGCGGCACACGCGTCGAGGTAGCCGGCGGTCCGCGTGCGCGCCGTCTCGATGCGCCGGGCGAGGTCCGGCGTGGCGCCGCGGACCAGGACGCGCTCGACGTACTCCTCGCCCGGCGGGATGCGGTCGCCGAAGACGTCGTCGGCGAAGACCCACTCGCCGACCAGCAGGTCGGGCGCCATCGCCGCTCGAGATGACGCCGTAGAGGTCTGCGCCGACGAGGTCCGCGAACGCGACGTTGCAGTACTCGATCGCGGCGACCCAGCCGGCGTCCGCCGCCGCGGCCTTGAGCAGGCTGACGCCGATGGCCGGTCGCCCGATGTCGGCGAACGGCATGACGACGAAGACGACATCCGTCGCCGGCGCACGCTCCGGATCGCTCACGATGCGCTCGCGTCGCTCGCTGGAGGAGCGTCAGCCGCCGAGCGTCCCGAAGCCACCTCCGAGCGCGCCGCTGCCGGGCAGGCCGCCGCCGCACTCGTAGCACTCGACCGTGCACTGCCGCACGATCGTGCACTGGCTGATGGTGCACGCCCGGACGATCGTGCACTGCCGGACGACCGTGCACTGGCTGATGGTGCAGGCCCGGACGATCGTGCACTGACGGATGAGGCACTCGTTGAGGCAGCTCGCCACGCAGTCGCTGACACACCCGGCCGACACGCCGCCGCCCCCGCCACCCATGAGCGCCGACACCTTCTGGTAGGCCTGCATCTCCTCTTCGGTGACGTTCATCTGCGCCAGGCGGTCCTCCAGGCTGGCGACGCGCGCCTCCAGGCTCTTCTCGTCCTTGTCCTTGGACTGGTCGGCCACGGAACATCCTCCTCCGCCGCGACTCTGGCGACACGGATCCCGCGCGACGGGGCGAGGCGGGGGTCGTGTCGCGACCTGCGGGCGACGTTAGTCCGCACCTCCGTGCGTGTCAACCGTCACAATCTCGACGGCCAACATTCGAATCAACGCGGGTGATACGCTCCGCGCGCCCAGATTCGATCCTATGAGCGCGCGCGAGAAGCAGACACTCGGCGATCAGGTGGGGCGCCGGATGCGGGGCGACATCCTCGCCGGGCGCCTGCGGCCCGGGGAGAAGCTCGCCTTCGCCGAGCTGTGCGAGCGCTACGAGGCGAGCGTCGGCGTCGTGCGCGAGGCGCTGACGTGGCTGGCGGGGCAGGGGCTCGTGCGCGCGCAGCCGCACCAGGGGCACATCGTCAGCCCGCTGTCGGCCGAGGACCTCGCGGAGCTGACGCAGGCGCGCGTGCTGATCGAGCCGATGGTGCTGCGGCAGTCCATCGAGGAGGGGTCGGTCGACTGGGAGGCGCGGGTGGTCGGCGCGCACCACGTGCTCAGCCGCACCTCGCGCACCGACCCCGACGACGAGCGGCGCGCCAGCGAGGAGTGGATCGAGGCGCACGAGCGGTTCCACGCCGCGCTCTTCAGCGGCTGCGCCAACGGCCGCCTGCTGCGCATCACGGACGGGCTCGCGCAGGAGGCGGCGCTGTACCGCCGCTGGTCGGTGCCGTACGAGGAGCACCGCGACGTGGCCGCCGAGCACGAGGCGCTGGTGGCGGCCACGGTCGGGCGCGACCCGGACCGCGCCGCCGACCTGCTGCGCGCGCACATCGCATCGACCGCCGAGCTCCTGCGCACGGCCTCGGAGCAGGCGACGGACGCGGAGGGCTGAGGTGGACACGGACGGGCTCGACGGGCTGCTCGCGGCGGGCGTCGCGAACGGCGTCCCCGGCGTCATCGGCATCGTCGGCGACCGCGACGGCGTGGTCTACGCGAAGGCGTTCGGCACGGTCGATGCGCGCACCGGCGCGCCGATGCCGCTGGACGCCATGCTGCGGATCGCCTCGCTCGGCAAGTCCGTCGCCGCGATCGCGACCATGCAGCTCGTCGAGCAGGGCGCGCTCGACCTGGACACGCCGGTCGCGGAGATCTTCCCGGAGTACGACGAGCTGATGGTCGTCGAGGGCTTCGACGGCGACCGCCCGCTGCTGCGCCGGCCCGAGCATCGCGGCACCGTGCGCAACCTCATGACCCACACGTCCGGGCTGACGTACGCGCCGTTCGACGCCAACCTGCTGCGCTACGGCGAGGTCACGGGCGTCCCGATGCCCGTCAGCGGGCTGCTGACCTCGTTCCAGAGCCCGTTCGTGTGCGAGCCCGGCTCGCGCTTCGCGTACGGCATGAGCACCGACTGGACGGGCCGCGTCATCGAGCGGCTCAGCGGCATGCCGATCGAGGACGTCTTCCGCCAGCGCGTCCTCGAGCCGCTCGGCATCCGCGACATGACCTTCACGCCGGACGCGGAGCAGTGGACGCGGGTCGCGCCGGTGCACGCCGTCGGCGAGGACGGCGAGCGCGGTGGTGATCGACTTCGAGTTCCCGCAGGAGCGCGAGTTCGACCCCGCGGGCCACGGCCTGTACGCCACCGCCGGCGCCTTCGAGCGCATCCAGCGCGTGCTGCTGCGCGGCGGCGAGCTCGACGGGGTGCGCCTCCTGCGCGAGGACACCGTGCGCGACATGTTCTCGAACCACATCGGCGACCTGACGATCGAGCGGATGGTGTCGCTGATGCCGGGCTTCTCGTGCGACATCGTCGCCCCGCCGGGCATGAAGTGGGGCCTCGACCTGATGGTCACCGAGGAGGGCCGCCCGGGGTACCGCCCGACCGGCAGCGCCGGCTGGATCGGGACGTTCAACAACTACTACTGGATCGACCCGGTCAACGGCGTGACGGGCGCGCTGCACATGTCCTACCTGCCGCTCTGCGAGCAGCGCGCCGTCGACCTCTTCGACGCCTTCGAGCGCGCCGTCTACGACGGGCTGTAGACGAGCGGCCGGCCGCGGTAGCCGTCGAGGGCGACGACCCGGCCGCCGGACGCGCAGGTCACCGCCAGCGTCGCGAGGTCCGGGCCGGCGAAGCAGAGGTTCGTCGGCCGCATCCCGGGCAGGTCGACGCGCTCGTCGACGGAGCCGTCGGGCGCGAGCACCACCACCGCGTCGGCGTCGAAGGCCGCGATCAGCAGCCGGCCGTCGGCGTCGAAGGCGATCCCGTCCGGCCCCGACCCGGGCACCTGCGCGAACAGGCCGTCGGCGACCACCTGCTCGCCGTCGAGGCGGTAGCGGAGCAGCGCGTGGCGGTGCGTGTCGACCACGACCAGCGTGCGCTCGTCGGCGAAGGCGAGGCCGTTGGGGAAGCCGTCGCCCGCCGCCAGCACGGCCACCTCCGAGGTCGCGGGGTCGAACGTGCAGAGGCGGCCGTCGCCGCCCGCGCGGCCGGGCGGGTCGGTGAACCAGAGGCGGCCGCGCGGCCCCATCGCGCAGTCGTTGGGCGCGAGGCAGCCGCCGCGCCAGGTCGCGGACCTCCGCGCCAGCGATCGCCTGGATGCCCGGCTCGACCGGTCGCGGCGAGCGGCTCTGGATCGTCGCGTTGCCGTTCTGCGCGACGTAGACGACGCCGTCCGCGCCCTCCGCGAGCCCGTTCGGCCCGCCGCCGGTCTCGGCCTCGACGACCTGCCGCGGCCGCCGTCGAGCGGGACGCGGTAGACGCAGGCCGCGCGACATGCTCGTCACCAGCAGCGTGCCCGCGGACGTCCACAGCGGCCCCTCGGTGAAGCCGATGCCCTCGGCCAGCGTGCGGACGCTCATCCGCCGGCCCCGGCGTGCTCGCCGCGCACCCAGGCGTCCCGCAGCGCGAACTTCTGGATCTTGCCCGAGGGCGTGCGCGGGAAGTCGTCGACGAAGTACCACTCGGTCGGCACCTTGTGCCCCGTCAGCCGCTCGCGCAGCTCGAGGGCCAGGTCCTGCCCGGTGACGGTCGAGCCCGGCCGCCGCCGCACGAAGGCCGCGGCGATCTCGCCGTAGCGGTCGTCCGGCAGCCCGACGACGGCGACCTCCAGCACGTCCGGCGCGCGGTACAGCTCGTTCTCGACCTCGCGCGGGTAGATGTTCTCGCCGCCGCGGATGATCATGTCGGTCGCCCGCCCCTCGATCCGCAGGTAGCCGCGCGCGTCGAGCGAGCCCAGGTCGCCGGTGTGCAGCCAGCCGTCGCGGTCGAGCGCGCGCGCCGTGGCCGCCGCGTCGTCGAGGTAGCCGCGCATGGTGTGGAAGCCGCGCGTCCAGACCTCGCCGACCTCGCCCAGCGCGCGCCGCGCTGCCGCTCTCGGGGTCGGCGATCGCCACCTCGACGCCGGGCAGCGGCGCGCCGCACGTGAAGACCTGGTCGTCGACCGTGTCGTCGGCCGTCGTCATCGTCACCACCGCCGCCTCCGTCAGGCCGTAGCCGATGACCGAGCGGACGCCGAGGGCGTGGACGCGGCGCACGAGCTCCGGGGCGATGGAGGTGCCGCCGAGCATCACGGAGTGCAGCGAGGAGCGGTCGCGGCTGCCGAACGACGGCGCGTCGAGCATCCCGAGCAGGAGCGTCGGGACGATGTTGGTCGTCGTCACGCCCTCCTCCTCCACGAGCTGCAGCGCCAGCGCGGCGTCGACCTGCGGCACCGTCACCAGCGTGCCGTGCAGCGACGCCGTGCCGATGGTGGCGACGACGCAGCTCGCGAGGTGGAACATCGGCAGCGCCGGCCAGCCACACCGGCGGGTGCCGGCCGGCCGTGATGCGGAGCGCCGCGTGGGCGGCGTTGTTCGCCATCCCGACGTGCGGCAGCACCGCGCCCTTGGGGCTGCCGGTGGTGCCCGAGGTGTAGAGGATCTGCGCGGGGTCCTCGCGGTGCGACCGCGGGCAGGGCGCCGTGGCGTCGCCGCCGGCCAGGAACGCGTCCCAGTCGTCGAGGCGCACGACGTCCCGCAGCGTCTCGAGCTCGTCCGCGAGCGCGCAGGCGACGGCGTGCAGCTCGCGACCGCGGAACGCCTCGACGGTGAAGCAGGCGACCGCCCGCGAATGGCCCAGCACGTAGCGGGCCTCGGGCGGGCGCAGCGTCGGGTTGACCGTGACCAGCACCATGCCGGCGAGCGCGGTGCCGTACTGCAGCACCTGGTAGCGGGCGAGGTTCGGCGCCCAGATCGCGACGTGGTCGCCGGGCTCGTAGCGCCGCAGCAGGGCGCGGGCGCAGCGCTCGGCCTGCTCCAGCAGCTCGGCGTAGGTGAGCCGCGCGCGCGTCGCGGCGTCGGGCGTGCCCTCGACCAGCGCCGGCCTGTCGGGCGCCGCCGCGCACGCGTCGCGCAGCACGTCGCCGACCGTCCGCGCCAGGACGGGCGGCTCGGACGGGCCGACGGCGTGCGCCGCTGCCAGCCTAGGTTCCGGCGGCGCCGAGGATGCCGACGGAGAAGTTCGACGCGACGGCGCTCGCGGACGTGACGATCGCGCGCGCACAGCCGTCGACCTGGCGCTCGCCCGCCTCGCCGCGGAGCTGCTGGACCGCCTCGACGTAGTGCAGCATCCCGCCGCAGGCGCCGGGGTGGGCGCAGCTCAGCAGGCCGCCGTGGGTGTTGAGCGGCAGCGCGCCGCCGAGGTCCATGTTGCCCTCGCGGATGTACGCGCCGGACTCGCCGCGGCCGACCAGCCCGAGGTCCTCGAGCTGCACGATGACGGTGATGGTGAACGAGTCGTAGATCATCGCCAGGTCGAGGTCGTCCGGCGTCATGCGGGCCTGCTCGAAGGCGCGCTTGCCGGCGACGTCGACGACGGTGTGCACGAGGTCGTGGCCCTGGCCGTCCCCGCGGGCGAGATGGCCCATGTGGTAGTGCGAGAGGCGCCGAGCCGAGGCCGAGCAGCTGCACCTCGCGCGACGGGTCGCCGCTCGTGCCCTTGCGCGAGATGACCCAGGCCGCGCCGCCGTCGGAGACGAGCGAGCACTCCAGCCGGTGCAGCGGCGTCGAGATCATCGGCGAGTCGAGCACGTCCTGCAGCGTGAGCGGCGTGCGCATCGTCGCCGCCGGGTTGAGCATCGCGTGCTTGCGCGTCGTCACCGCCACCGGGCGCGATGGCGTCGTCGCCCAGGCCGTACTCGTGCAGGTAGCGCTGGGCGAGCAGCGCGTAGTAGGCCGGGATCGTCGCGCAGAACGGGTACTCCCAGTCCAGGTTGTGCGCGCCGACCGAGGCCATCATCGCCGAGCCCGACGCGTGCCCGGTGCGCAGCTTCTCGCCGGCCACGACCAGCACGTTCGTCGCGAGCCCGTCCTCGATCGCCCACTTCGCGAACTGCAGCATCGCGCCGTACGAGGCGCCGCCCATCGACGTCGCGTCGGTCAACGTCTTGACGTAGATCCCGAGCGACTCGCCGATCAGCATGTGGTAGCGCGGCGAGGCCCAGAACGGCGGCTGCACGAGCAGGCCGTCGATGTCCTGCATCGTCAGCCCGGCATCGGCCACGGCCGCGGTCGCGGCGGCGATGTTGATGCCGATGTCGGTCATGTCCGGGAGCTCGCCGAGGTGCGTGTGCGCGACCCCCGAGATCACCGCCTGCGTCATCGTCGACCTCCTCGTCGGGGCTGCCATGAGCGCGTCGAGCTCCCCGCGCACCACGCCTCGCTCGATGGGCACGCACGTGTCGGGGAGATCCTGGACGATCTCGACGTCCGCGTCGCGGAGGCGTGCGATGAGCTCGTCCAGGTGGCCCATCGCCGCGGCGTCGTTGTCGTGCAGCACGACCAGCGACCAGTCCCGCGCCGCGACGTCCGCGAGACACGGCTCGACCCAGCGCGTGCGGCCGCTCCCAGTCGCGGGGCACGTTGTTCCAGAGCACGAGCGTGTACGCCGCCGTCGACGAGGTAGCGGACGAGGTCCGCGCTCAGCAGGCGCGGGCCGAGCACGCCGCCGCCGCCGAAGGGCCGGAACAGGCGGGCGGGGTGGGCGAGGTCGTCCAGCAGGCGCTGGGCCGCGCCCACCTCGCGCTCGGGCAGCCCGGGTTCGTGGCGGTCGCCGAACTGCACGTCGTGGTGCAGCGTGTGGTTGCCGATCCAGTGCCCCTCGGCGACGGCGCGCTCCAGCAGCGCGCGCGTGCCGGGGCGCTCGAGGTCCTCGCCGACGACGAAGAACGTCGCGCGGACGTCGTGCGCCGCGAGGGTGTCGAGGACGGCCTCGGTGACCCCACGCGGGGCCGTTGTCGAACGTCAGCGTGGCCCGGCGCGCCGTCACGCGGGCGCCACGCTCCGGGCGATACGCATGTCTCGACTCCATCGGCTGATCTCTGTATAGTCGAACGTAATGGCAGAGATTCGAATAGTCAAACGGATTCGAATCACGTGACGGAGGCGCGATGGCCGGCCTAGCGATCGTCGGCGCGTCCGACCGCACGATCTGGACCGACTGGCTGCTGCGGACGACGAGCCGCTTCGGCTACCCCCACCCCGTCCAGCTGGTGAACCCGGGGCGCCAGGAGGTCTTCGGTCACCCCTGCTACCCGAGCGTCGAGGCGCTGCCCGAGGTTCCCGACGTCGCCATCCTGATCGTCGGCGCGCCCCGCGCGGTGGAGGAGTGCCGCAAGCTGATCGCCCTGGGCTGCGGCGAGATCTGCGTCATCGCGAACGGCTTCCGCGAGACCGGGCTGCCCGAGGGGCGCGAGCTCGAGGCGCGGCTGGCCGAGGTCTGCGCGGGCGCGAGCGCGCGCGTGATCGGGCCGAACTGCGTCGGCTTCGCGCGCTTCCACGAGCACCTCTGCGTGCTCGCGCAGCCGCTGCCGAAGGGCGTCGTGCCCGGCGACGTCTCGGTCATCAGCCAGAGCGGCGGCCTCACCGGCGGCCTGCTCGGCGCGCTCCAGCGCGAGGGCTTCGGGTTCGACCTCTGCTACTCGATCGGCAACGGCGTCGCGTTCTCCTTCGAGGACGGCCTGGAGTGGGCGGTCTCCCGCGACACGACGCGCTACGTCTGCGGCATCGCCGAGTCGGTGCGCGACCTCGACCGCGTCGCGCGGACCGCGCAGGCTGCGCGCGACGCCGGCAAGGAGCTCGTGCTGCTGCTGCTCGGCCGCTCGACGGCGGGGCGCGAGGCGGCGAGGTCGCACACGGGCTCGGTCGTGGCCGATCAGGACCTGCTGGGCGCGCGGCTGGAGGAGCACGGCATCTGGCTCGCCGACTCGATCACCGAGCAGGCGCGCATCGTCGCCCTGCTGCGCTCGTTCGGCCGGCCCGACCCCGCCAGGGGCGCCTTCGTGATCACGGCCTCGGGCGGCGGCGCGACGCTGACGGCCGACGCGGCGGAGCGCAACGGCGCCGTGCTGGCCCCGCTGACCGCGGACACGGTCGCCACCCTGCGCAGCGAGCTGCCGCCGGGGCCGTATCCCGGCAACCCGCTCGACGTCACCGCCGGCAACGGCCCGGGCGGCGTCAAGGCCGTGTACGACGCCGTCGCCGCCGACCCGACCGTCGGCATCCTGGTCGAGCCCTACGTGCTGCCCTGGCCCGACGAGTCCGAGGGCCACCGCTGGCACCGCGACGCGCTGGAGCGGCTGGCCGACGCGGCCGCGGAGACCGGCGTCGACGTCGCGGTCATCAGCACGTTCGAGCAGGAGCCGAACGACTGGATCACGGGCTACGCGAGCCGCCGCAACGTCAGCGTGACCTGCGGCCTCGAGGACACCATGAAGGCCCTCGGCAAGCTCTACGGCGTCTCCGGCGCGCGACCCAACGGCGTCGGCGGCCCGGCGCGGCGCTCGAACGGCGGCGGCGGCGGGGCCGGCGACGCGCCCATCTCCGAGGTCGAGGGGCGCGCCCTGCTCGAGGCGGCCGGCTTCGCGGTGCCGCCCGGCGGCGTCGCGTCGTCGGAGGACGAGGCCGTCGAGCTCGCCGCATCGCTGCGCCAGCCGCTCGTGCTCAAGGTCAGCGAGCCGGCCGTCGCGCACAAGGGCCGCATCGGCGGCGTCGAGATCGGCGTCGTCGGCGAGGACGGCGTGCGCGCGGCGTGGCGCCGCATCGCCGCCAACGTCGAGGCCAGCGGCACGCCCGCGCCCGACGGCGTGGCGGTGCTGGTGGCCGAGATGGTGTTCGGACCGGAGCTGCTGGTGGCCGCGCTGCGGGACGCCGTCGCCGGCCCGACGCTGACGATCGCCGTCGGCGGCTGGGCGGCGGAGTCGGGCGCCGTCTTCGGCACCACCCCGCTCCCGGCGGGGGCCGACGACCTGGCCGCCCTGCTCCGGCGCTGGGGCCTGCCCCATCTGCTCGGCGAGGAGCGCGCCGCGGTGCTCGCGCGCTTCGCCGACGAGCTCGGGCGCTCGTTCGTGGACGGCGACCTCGCGGGCTACGAGACGGTCGAGATCAACCCGCTGATGCTGACGGCGGAGGGCGCCATCGCCGCCGACGTCCTGCTCCTGCGCTGACATGGACGCGCCGATCCCCCGCTACCGCGACCTGCCCCGCGCCGACCCCATCGAGGCGGGTCACGCGTGGGACGTGTGGGGCCGTGACGACGAGCTCGGCCGCCTCAACCTGATGACGCCCGCGACGGTGCTCGCGGCGGCGGCCGACGTGCGGCGCGGGCGCGTCTTCAACCTCTGCCTGCCGCTGACGCTGCCCGACCCGCCGTGGGAGCACTCGCGCAGCCCGCTGCGGCACGAGGTGCTGGTGGTCGACCGCAACACGCAGGACGACGTGCTGCGCGACTTCTACCCGCAGGCCTCGAGCCAGTGGGACGGCCTGCGCCACGTGCGGGCGCGCGAGCTCGGCTTCTACGGCGGACGCGACGGCGACGTCGCGGGGCCCGGCGGCACGGAGCTCGGCATCGAGCGCTGGGTCGAGCACGGCGTCGTGGGCCGCGGCGTGCTGGCGGACGTCGCGGGCCACCTGGAGCGGGCCGGCACGCCCCTCGACCCGCGCGCGGGGATCCCGATCGAGGTGCCCGTGCTGCAGGCGACGCTCGCCGAGGCCGGCGTCGAGCTGCGAGCCGGCGACGTGCTGCTGGTGCGCACCGGCTACCTCACCGCCTACAAGGCGGCGTCGGCGGAGGAGCGCGGCGACTACGCCGTGCAGCGCGACTGCCCCGGCCTGCACGCCGGCGAGGCCATGGCGGAGTTCCTGTGGGACAGCGGCGTCGCGGCCATCGCGACCGACAACCCCGCCGTGGAGGTCGTGCCCGGCAGCCGCGAGGCGGGCTCGCTGCACCGGCGGCTGATCCCGCTGCTCGGCTTCATGCTCGGCGAGCTGTTCGACCTGGACGAGCTCGCCGCCGACTGCGCGGAGGACGGACGCAGCACGTGCCTCTTCGTCGCGGTCCCGCTCAACGTCCCCGGTGGCGTCGGCTCGCCCGGCAATGCCATCGCCGTCAAGTGAGGTGATCGGATGGCGCTGATCGAGGTCGAGGTCGACGGGCGGCTCGGCTGGCTGACCTTCAACCGGCCGGAGAAGCTGAACGCCCTCAACCCGGAGATGTTCGAGGGCTTCGTCACGTCGTTCCGCGAGCTCGCCGCCGACGACGACGTCCGCGTGATCCTGCTGCGCGGCACCGGCCGCGCCTTCTCCGTGGGCTTCGACGTCGACCGCGACGCGCACGACAAGCAGGGCCAGGAGCGCGTCACGGCCCTCGAGGACTGGATGGGCCTGCGCGAGATCGTCGACCGCTGGCTCGAGGTGTGGCGCTGCCCGAAGCCCGTCGTCGCCGCGGTGCACGGCTACTGCATGGGGCTCGCCACGCAGCTCGCCGTCTGCTGCGATCTCACGGTGGTGGCGAAGGACGCGGTCATCGGCTGGCCGAGCCTGCCGCTCGGCGGCGGCCTGCTGGGTACCACCAGCATGTGGCTGATCGGGCCGAAGAAGGCGAAGGAGCTCTCCTACATCGCGGGCAGCCGGCTCAGCGGCGAGGAGGCCTTCGAGCTCGGCTGGGCCAACTACGCGGTCGACGCCGACGCGGTGCAGGACAAGGCGCGCGCCCTCGCCGAGCGCATCGCCAAGACGCCGCCCGACCTGCTGCGGCTGAAGAAGATGGCGGTCAACCGCGTGATGGACGTGCAGGGCTTCCAGGAGGCCATCACCTTCGGCGCCGAGTGGGACGCCATCGCGCACGACTCGCCGGGGATGCTGTGGATCAGCGAGAAGGTGCGCGAGCTCGGCATCAAGGGCGCCATCGAGTGGTTCGAGCGGGAAGGATGAGCGCCGCCGGCGACGACATCCTCGGCGTCGCGCGCGACGGCGGCGTCGCCACGATCACGCTCAACCGGCCCGAGCGCCTCAACGCCTGGACGACCCCGCTGGAGCTCCGCTACGCCGCCGCGCTGCGCGAGCTGGCCGCCGACCCGGACGTGCGCGCGGCCGTCGTCACCGGCGCCGGCCGCGGCTACTCGGCAGGCTGGGACATGGACGAGCTGCGCGACGTGAGCGGCTCGGGCGAGCGGGCCGACGACAGCGCCGAGAGCATCGCGGTCGGCGCCACGCTCGCCTTCCCGAAGCCGCTCGTCGCCGCCATCAACGGCTCCTGTGCCGGACTCGGCCTGGCGCAGGCGCTCGCCTGTGACCTGCGCTTCGCGCGCGCGGGCGCCAAGCTGACGACGAGCTACGCCAAGATCGGCCTGATCGCGGAGGACGGCACGTCGTGGCTCCTGCCGCGCATCGTCGGCCACGCGCGCGCCCTCGACCTGCTGCTCTCCAGCCGCATCGTGCTGGCCGAGGAGGCGCTCGACATCGGGCTGGTGCACCGCGTCGTGCCGCAGGACGAGCTCATGGACGCTGCCCTCGGCTACGCCCGCGAGCTGGCGGCGTCCTGCTCGCCGGCCGCCATGGCCACGATCAAGCGCATGCTGCGCGACCACGCCACGGTCGACGTCGCCACGGCCCTGCGCGAGTCGCGCGCGATGGCCCTGGCGACCCTGACGGAACACGACTTCCGCGAGGGGGTGGCGGCGTTCGGGGAGCGGCGCCCGCCGCGCTTCGAGGGCCTCGCGGCCGACCTCGACGCGGAGGGAGCGACGTGACGCAGGTGGAGACCCTGGGCGGGCCGATCGACGTCGACCAGCTCGGCACCGTCTACATGCACGAGCACATCATCCTGGTCAACCGGGAGATCGACGCGAACTACCCGGGCCGCTTCGACGAGGAGCGGGAGGTCGCCGACGCCCGGAAGAAGCTGCGCGACCTCAAGGCGCAGGGCGTCGACACGGTCGTCGACCTCACGGTGCTGGGCCTCGGCCGCGACGTCGCGATGATCAAGCGCTGCGCCGAGGAGACGGGCATCAACGTCATCGTCGCGACCGGCTTCTACGGCTTCGACGAGCTGCCGTACTTCTTCAAGACCCGCGGCCCCGGCACCTTCCACGGCGGCCCCGAGATCCTGGAGGAGTTCTTCGAGCAGGACCTCGGCCAGGGCATCGCGCACACCGGCGTGAAGGCCGGCATCCTCAAGTGCGTGACCGACGTCAAGGGCATCACCCCCGACGTCGAGCGCGTGCTGCGGGCGATCGCCCGCGTGCACCGGCGCACCGGCGTGCCGATCACCACCCACACCCACGCCGCCACCTTCCGCGGGCGCGACCAGCAGGCCCTGTTCCGCGAGGAGGGCGTCGACCTCTCGCGCGTCGTCATCGGCCACTGCGGCGACACCACCGACATCCCGTACCTCGTCGAGCTCATGGAGGCGGGGTCGTACATCGGGATGGACCGCTTCGGGCTCGACTACTTCCTGCCGACGCCGGAGCGGATCGACACGGTCGTGGAGCTCGCCCGGCGAGGCTACGCCGAGCAGATGGTGCTCTCGCACGACACGACCTGCTGGTCGATGAGCTTCGAGCCCGACGTGCGCGCGGCCAAGCTGCCCGACTGGCGCTACGGCTTCCTGATGGAGCGCGGCGTCCCGATGATGCTGGAGCGCGGCGTGACCGAGGCCCAGATGCGCCAGATGCTCGTCGACAACCCGCGCGCCATCTTCTCCCGGCAGGGCGGCTACTGACGCATGGCGCTGACGCTGCGCCAGGCGACGCCCGAGCTGCTGGAGCTCGTCGACCCCGAGCAGGAGCTGCGCGAGCTCGCGTCGGGCTTCCGCTTCATCGAGGGGCCGGCCTGGTCGCGCTGGGACGGGCACCTGCTGTTCTCGGACATCCAGGACGACGCCCGCTGGCGCTGGACGCCCGGCCGCGGCGCGGAGCTCGTCGCGCGGCCGAACTGGATCGGCAACGGCATGGTCTACGAGCCGGACGGCAGCCTGCTGGTGTGCGAGCACGTTACGAGCAGCGTCGTCCGCATCCGCCCCGACGGCGATCGCCAGGTGGTGGCCTTCCACTACGAGGGCACGTATCTCAACAGCCCCAACGACGTGGTCGTGAAGTCGGACGGCGCGATCTACTTCAGCGACCCCGACTACGGGCGCTGGGACCACGCGGTCGGCGTCGCGCGGCCGTTCGTGCTCGGCTTCCACGGCGTCTACCGCGTGCCGCCCGGCGGCGGCGAGGTGGAGCTCGTGGTCGAGAAGGACGCGTTCGACCAGCCCAACGGCCTCTGCTTCTCGCCCGACGAGTCCCGCCTCTACGTCAACGACCTGACGCACGTGCGCGTGTACGACGTGCGGCCGGACGGCTCGCTGGCGAACGGCCGAGTCGTCCACGAGGGCATGGGCAGCGAGGACATCCCCGGCACCGGCAACCCCGACGGCATGAAGGTGGACGAGCGCGGCAACGTCTGGTGCACGGCCCGCGGCGGCATCTGGGTGCTCTCGCCGGACGGCGACCTGCTGGGGATCGTGGAGACGCCCGAGACCGTGGCCAACATCGCCTGGGGCGGGCCGGACTGGCGCACGCTCTACCTCTGCACGTCGACGACGCTGCGGGCGCTGGAGACGCGCGTCGCCTCCACGCCCCTCCCCTACCACCGCGACCCCGGGACCCCATGAGTCGAAGCCTGTCGGAGATCCGCGTCGTCGAGACGGCGCAGCACGTCGCCGGTCCGTACTGCGGCAAGCTGCTGGCCGACCACGGCGCCGACGTCATCAAGGTCGAGCCGCCGGGCGGCGACCGCGCGCGGGCCCGCGGGCCGTTCCCCGACGACCGGCCCGACCCCGCTCGCAGCGGCCTCTTCCTCCATCTCAACACGAACAAGAAGAGCGTCGTCCTCGACCTCCAGTCGGACGCCGGCCGGCGGCTGCTGGGCGGCCTCGTGTCCGGCGCGCGCCTGCTGATCGACGACGGCACGCTGGTGACGGCCGGCGTCGACGTCGCGGCCCTGATGGCGGCGAACCCGGCGCTCGTGGTCGTGCAGGTGAGCGGCTACGGCGACGGCGGGCCCTACGGCGACTACCGCGCCAACGACTTCGCGATCTACGCGTCGAGCGCCTGGATGTGCGCGATGGGCGACCCCGACCGGCCACCGCTGTACCCGGGCCGCGACTACCCGTTCTACATCTGCGGCCTGTACGCGGCGTTCGGCGCGCTGGTCGCGCTGCGGCACGCGCGGCTGACCGGGCAGGGCCAGCGGGTGACGGTGTCGGCCCTCGACGCCTCGATCTCGTTCGACTTCTACGAGACGACGAAGTTCTCGTACCGCGGCAAGCTGCGCCGGCGCGACGGCCACATGATCACCGGCGTCGCCGCGTCGACGCAGCCGTGCAAGGACGGCTACGTCGCGCTGACCTTCGCGGGCGAGGACGACTGGCAGCGCTTCTGCGAGGTGATCGAGGCGCCGGAGCTCGCACAGGGCGACTTCGAGACGGCGACGCAGCGGCTGGCCAACACCGACGAGCTCAACCGCCTGGTCCAGCAGGCGCTGAGCGAGCGGACGCAGGCCGACGTCGTACGCGAGTGCCAGGCGCGGCACGTGGCCGTGTCGCCGGTCGCGACGACGGCGGACATCCTGCGCTCCGAGCAGCTCGAGGCCCGCGACTGGTTCGCCGAGGGCGGCGGGCTGACGCTCGCGGGCCCGCCGTTCCACCTGCAGCACCCGGAGTGGCGCATCGACGCGCCGGCCCCCACGCTGGGCGCGGACCAGGCGCTCGTGGAGGAGCCCGCATGAGCGGGGCGCTGGAGGGCGTGCGCATCGTCGACCTGACGATGGGCTGGGCGGGGCCGCTCGGCACGCTGCTGTTCGCCGACCTCGGCGCCGAGGTCATCAAGATCGAGGGGCCGGGACGCCTGGACTGGTGGCGCGGCGGCAGCGTGTCGTCGCCGAACCCCGACATGAGCGACCTCGAGCAGCGCATGTGGGAGCAGAGCCCGGTCTTCAGCGGCGTCAACCGCAACAAGCGCGAGCTCGTCGTCGACATGAAGCGCCCGGAGGGGCGGGCGCTGTTCGAGCAGCTCGTGACGGTCTCCGACGCGGTCGTCGAGTCGTTCAGCCCACGCGTGCTGCATGGCTGGGGCCTCGGCTACGAGCGCCTGCGGGAGCTGAACGAGCGGATCATCCTGATGTCGCTCCCCGCGGTCGGCAGCGACGGGCCCTGGGCGCACTACGTCGGCTATGCGTCGACCACCGAGGCCATGGCCGGGCTCCCGGCGCTGTGCGGCTACGACGGCGGCGGGCCGATACTGCAGACGCCGAGCATCGCCGACCCGCTGGCCGGCCTGAACGGCGCGGTCGCGCTGGCGATGGCGCTGTACGACCGCGAGGTGACCGGGCAGGGGCAGCGCATCGAGGTCGCGCACCTGGAGGCCGCGATCCCGCTCATCGGCGAGGCCTTCATGGACCAGGTCCTGAACGGGCGCGTCCGCGAGCGGCACGGCAACGGCGACCCGACGGTCGCGCCGAACGGCTGCTTCCCGTGTGCCGGCGAGGACCGCTGGGTCGTCGTCTGCGTGCACACCGACGAGGAGTGGGCGGCGCTCGCGCAGGTCGTCGGCCAGCCGGCGCTGGCCGCCGACCCGCGCTTCGCGACGCGCGAGGCACGGGTCGCACACGTCGGCGAGGTCGAGGCCGTGGTCGCCGCGTGGACGTCGCAGCGCTCGCCGCGCGAGGCGATGGACGCGCTGCAGGCCGGCGGCGTGATCGCGGCGGCGCTCAACAACGAGGCCGACCTGCTGGACGACCCGCAGGTGCGGGCCACGGGCGGCTTCGCGACGATCGATCGCGAGCTCGTGGGGCCGCACCCGTACCCCGGCATCACGGTGCGGATGTCCGAGACGCCCGGCGAGATCCGCCGGCCCGCGCCGACCTTCGGGCAGGACAACCGCTACGTGCTGCGCGAGGTGCTGGGGCTGGAGGAGCCGGTGATCCAGGCGCTGTTCGCGGAGGGCGTGGTCGCCGACGAGCCCACCCACGCCGGCTGGGCCCGGCTCAGCGCCTTCAGCGGGCAGCTCACGCGGCACTCGACACCCTCGTCCTGACGCTGCGCGCGGCGGGGCGCTGGCCGGGGTAGGGGTCAGCCCTTCGGGGCCCCCGCGTACGTCAGGATCACGACGCCGTCGCCGACGACCTTCGCGTCGACGAGCCGGAGCCCCTTCTTCTCGCCCGGGTCGCCGAACAGGCGCTTGCCCGTGCCGAGGATGACCGGGAAGACCATCAGCCGAAGCTCGTCGACCAGGTCGTTGGCGATCAGCGCCTGCGCGAGCTGGGCGCTGCCGTGCACCACGACGTCGCCATCGATCTCGCGCAGGCGGCGCACCTCCTGCACGAGATCGCCGTCGAGCACGGTGGTGTTCGTCCACTGCGGGTCCTTCAGCGTCGTGGATACGACGTACTTCGGCAACGCGTTGAACAGGTCGGCGAACTCGCCCTCACGCGACGGCCACGCGGCGGCGAAGCCCTCGTAGGTCCTGCGCCCGAGCAGCAGCGCCCCGGTGCTGCGCGTCTCCTCGAGCTTGAACGCGTCGCCCTCCTCGCCACGGCTGAACTCGAAGGCCCACCCGCCGTACTCGAAGTCCTCGGCCCCGCCGGGGTCCTCGGCGACGCCATCGAGCGACACGAACTCGGTCACCACGATCCTGCCCACTGCGGTCTCCTTCCTCGCGGCTGTGCCGGCATCCGGCCAGGCGGGTATTGTTAGCAAACCATCTGGTTTGTCACATGTCCGTCGATCAGCTCAGCACGACGTTCGCAGCGCTCGCCGATCCGACCCGGCGGGCGATCCTGGCACGCCTCCTCCAGGGCGAGGCGACCGTGAACGAGCTCGCCGCGCCGTTCCCCATGAGCTCCCAGGCGGTCGGCAAGCACCTGCGCGTGCTCGAGCGAGCGGGCCTGATCGAACGGCGGCGCAGCGCGCAGCTGCGTCCGTCGCGGCTGCGCGCGATCGCCCTGAAGGACGCCGTGGAGTGGCTCGATCCCTACCGCGCGTTCTGGGAAGCTGGCTTCGATCGCATGGAACAGCGGCTGCGAGACGATGGCTGAAGCTGCCGCCCTTCGGCAGGGGCGGCTTCTCGACCAGGCGCGTCTTCGACGCGCCGCGCGAGCGCGTCTGGCGCGAGTGGACGGAGCCGGCGCCCTTCGCCGACTGGTTCGGCGGCGTCGAGTGCGAGGTGCCCCTGTCCACCGTCGCCATGGACGTCCGTCCAGGCGGCACCTGGCGCGCGACGATGTTCTGCGGTCCCGAGCGCCGCGAGATCCGCTGGACGGGCGAGTACCGCGAGGTGGCGGCGCCGGAGCGGCTGGTCTTCACGATCTCCGACGAGCCGGGCGGCGACCCGTACGAGCTCGTCTCGGTCGTGCTCACCGCGCTCGGCGACGGTCGCACCGAGATGCGCTTCGAGCAGCGCGGGCACCTGCAGCCGGACGAGTACGACCGCGCGAGGAACGGCTGGGGGACCTTCTTCACGCGTATCGACGAGCGTCTGGCGGGCGAGCGCTAGCCCGGCCGCTTGACCCGGCCACGAATCGCCCCGGGGTGGCGGCGCGCCGCGGTACGCCGGGGCGCGAGGCGATTCACCTGGGTGACCCATATGGTGGAAGCCCTTGAGCAACTTGTGGCCATCCGCATAACCACCTACGCTCGGCCCTTGATCCCGGCGACCGCGCTGGCCCCTGACAGCGTGCGCCGTCGCCACGCGGACGATTGGGGTGGGTCCGATGCCGTCTAGCTTCCTGCATGCACGCGCGACTCGACGGGTCGCCGTCGCCGGAGTAGTCGCCGCGGCGCTGCTCGCCGTCTTCGCGGCCCTCGGAGGCGCGGCCTCGACCATCACGAAGCTCACGGTCGTCGACGCCCAGAACACGGGCACCGCGATCGCGGCCGATGCCGATCCAGCCCCCGGCAGCGTGGTCAAGCTGCGCGCGACCGTCAGCTCCGGGTCGTCCGACCACTGGCGGTCGACGAGGTGGACCGTCGGCGGCACGTCGTCCTGCGATGACGCCAACCACGACGGGGTCACCGGCGACGTCGTCTCGAACGTCAGCTTCACGCTGCCGCTGTCGGGCGCGTACACCGCCACCGTCGCGGTCTACGCCGGCGACGCCTGCACGGGAACGCCCACCAGCACGAAGTCGGTCAGCGGCACCGTCGGGGCGATCGCGAACAACGGCCCGCTGACGCAGGCCTGCGCGCGCCGGGTCGCCCTGGTGCTGGACGAGTCCGGCTCCATCGGGTCGGTGACGGACGGCATCAAGAACGTCCGCGACGGCGCGAAGGCGTTCGTCAACGGCCTCGCCGGCACCGGCTCCCAGCTCGCCGTGATCGAGTTCAACACCCAGTCGCGCACCATCCCGCTGTCGGGTGCGACCTACAACGAGATCACCACCGCGTATGCGAACGGCCCGTTCGCCACGTACATCAACGGCGCGGGCCCCACCTCCGACACCCGCTACAACCCGAAGGACTACTCGGGCAACAACCAGTACACGAACTGGCAGGACGCCCTGCTCGACACGAACGCGCTCGGCCCGCTGCCCGAGCTCGTCGTCTTCATCACGGACGGCGACCCGACCGCCCGCAACACGTCGAGCGGGGCGGAGACGGGCTTCACCGACGGCTCCTACTTGGTCATGAACCCGGCCTTCATCGCCGCCAACGCCCTCAAGGGCAACGCCGTCACGTCGCGCATCTTCGCCCTCGGCGTCGGGGCCGCCGTGACCGACGCCGGCAGCCTGACGCGGATCAAGGGCATCTCCGGGCCCACCGAGTTCACCGGCTCCAACTCGTTCGCGAACTCGGACTTCGCGCTCGTCGACAACTTCGACGACCTCGGGCCGGCACTGGCCCAGATCGCAGCGGCGCTCTGCTCGGTGCGGGTGCACGTGGTCAAGCAGGTCGACGAGCTCGACGGCCAGGGCTTCCGGCCGACCAACGGCTGGGACATCACCGGCACGGTCTCCGTCTCGGGCGGCACGCCCAGCAGCTTCAAGTGGCTGGCACCCGGGACCGTCGAAGGCCCGCCCGTGGCCAACCGGACCCGCACGGCCGCGACGACGACGATCCGCGGCAGTGACGGACGCCTGGACTTCGTCTGGCTGCCGTCGCCGCTGTCCTTGACCAGCGACATCCTCCTGGAGGAGACGCTGAAGCCGGGCTACGCGTTCGTCTCGGCGACGTGCGCATCCGGCGCGCCAACCGCGGCGCCGACCGGCGGCCCATCGGTGGCGGTGACCGGCCTGACGATCAACCAGGACCAGACGTGCACGTTCAAGAACCGCCGGATCCCCGCCGAGCTCACGGTCGTCAAGGTCTTCGAGGGCACGCCCGTGCCGCTCGGCCTCCTGGTCGACAACGAGGTCCGCAAGACGGGGAGCACGCAGACCTTCAGCACGGGCCCGCTCGCCGTCCGCCCGGGACACCACCAGGTCTCCGAGCTCTTCAGCAATCCCGATTTCGCGGCGCTCTACGAGAGCTCCTACGTCTGCGTCTCGGGCACCACCACGGTCGCGGAGGGCACGGGGACGTTCGTCGCGGGCGGCGTCGAGGCCGTGGCCGGCGCGCCCGTCACGTGCACCTTCACCAACAGCAAGGACCTGACCGGGCAGATCGCCAAGAGCGCGTTCCCGCCGGTCGTGCCCGAGCCCGAGGCCCAGGTGCGCTTCCGCATCACCGTCGTCAACACGTCGCGCGCACCCGGCGACGATCCGCTCGCTGCGGGACGACGTCTACGGCAACCTCGACGCGAACTCGCCCGCCAGCGAGCACAGCTGGATCTCCTCGGCCTGCATCGCGGGCCAGACGCTCGAGGGCTTCGACGGCACGCCGGGCGGGCCTGACACCTACCGCTGCCCGTTCACCGGTCGCGTCGTCGGGTCACCGTCGAAGCCGCACACCGACACGGCCACGGTCACGCTCGAGGACGCCACGGGCGACACGACCACGAGCTCGGACGACGCCACGGTGGGCTTCCTCGACGTGCCGCCCTCGATCGACGTCGTCAAGAGCTCCGACCCGACGTACGTGCAGGACAGCGGCCCGGTCGACTACACCGTCGTCGTCACGAACACGTCCAAGGTGGACGCGGTGGAGGTCGACCGCCTGGACGACTCGGTCTACGGCGACCTGATCGCCGGACCGAACAAGGCGACCTGCACGTACTCCGGCGACCCCGTCGCGCTGCCGTTCACCCTCCCGGTCGGTCAGAGCATGCGCTGCACGTTCCGGGTGACGGTGACCGACACCGTGACGGACACGGTCACCGGATCGGGCACGGACGGCGAGGGCAACCGCGTCACCGACGCGGACGACGCGGTGGTGACCGTCGGCAAGACGCCGCCGCCGCAGCCGCAGCCGCCCGAGCCGCCGGTGAACCCCGCCGGCGACCCGGAGGTCGATCTCCAGGTGGCCAAGACGCAGCCCGCGACGGCGTTCGTCGGCCTCGGCGTCTCCGCGTGGACGACCGACATCCGCGTGACCAACGCCGGCCCGGACCCGGCGCCCGGCACCACGCTCGACGATGCCGCGCCGAAGAACATGCGCTTCCTGCGGATCACGGAGCCGCCGAGCCAGGGCACGTGCGTCATCCGCGATCGCGGCCGCACGCTGCACTGCGACCTCGGCACGGTCGGCGGCCAGCAGACGGTCGGCGTGCGGGTGCTGGTCGGGGTGACCGGCAACGTCGGTGACAGCATCACCAACAACGCCGCCGCAGCCTGCACGGCGGCGGGACCCGACGAGTGCGCGGCCGTCGCCGGCGCCACCACGCGGCTGCTCGCGGGGGCGCCGCCCAGCTGCGCCGCCATCACCATCCGGCCCTCGACGCTCGTCGTCGACGGCGCGCCCACGACCCTCACCCTGCTCGTGCGGCGGTCGGGCGCGCCGGTCCGCGACGCGAGCGTGCTGGTGGTCGGCCCGGGGATCCGGACCGTCGTCCGCACGGGCGCCGACGGCCGGGCCCGGGCGACGGTGACGCCGACGAGCGCGGGCACCGTGCGCGCGACCCTGGTCAGGTCGCTCGCGTGCCCGCCGGGGGAGGCGAGGATCCTGCCGGGCGTGACCGGCTGAGGTCAGCCGCCGACGGACGGCTGGGCGAGCTCCGCCAGCCGGACCAGCCGTCCGTCGGCGTCGAACGCGAACGCGAACGGGTCGCTCGCCACCTCCAGCGCCGGGTCGGAGGCCGCCTCGTCCCAGAGCGCCCTGCTGATGGCCATGGTCCGCGTCTCCAGCGTGTCGCGGATCCAGACCAGGCGGGGCTCGCCCGGCGCCCGCTCGCAGACGGCCGCCGCCGTCGCGATCGCGTCGCGGTCGCTCGGCAGCACGATCGGCAGCTTGCAGCGGGCGAAGCCGAGCCAGCCCGCCGTCAGCCCGTTGACGTACATCTTCGCCAGGTCGATGCCGTCGGCCAGGCGGCGCGGCACGAAGTCGACCAGGCCGATGCCGAGCGCGTTGCCGTGCGAGGCGGGCGTCAGGTCGAGGGCGACGATGCTGCGGGTCAGCGGCGGGTGCGGCTCCGGCAGGCCCATCACCAGCCAGCGGCCGACGACGTTCGGGTCGAGCGCCGTCCCGCTGACGTCCTTGCCGATCCGCTCCACGACGATCACGTCGAGATCGGCGAACGGGATGCGCGGGAGCTCCGCGGCGGCCGCCTCGAGCAGCGCCGCCTCGCGCGGGCCGCCGACGTCCTCGGGGCCGAGCGCCTCCACGAGCATCGTCTGATCGAGGCGGTTCTCGACGACCGCGAGGCCGCCGACCAGCAGCCGCTCGCTGACGTAGCGGCCGACCGTCGGGATGAGGTCGCGCAGGCCGTCGGAGCCGAGGCGGTGCACGCGCTGGGCGCCGCGCTGCTTGGCGAGGCCGATCGACGCCATCTTGGCGAGCCCGCTGGCGATGGCGCCGCGGAAGTCGGTGTGCGGCTTGACGCGGTTGATGAGGAACGCCCGGCCGGCCTCGACGACGTTGCGGTCGATCTCGACCGGGAAGCCGTCGAGCTCGCCGATCGTGACCGTCTCCATCGTCGCGCGGATCGGCACGCCCATCGCGCCCTCCGTCACGCCGAAGTCGGCGAGCACCTCGAGCTGCCCCTCGGCCGTGCCGCCGCCGTGGCTGCCCATCGCGGGCACGACGAACGGGTCGAAGCCGGCGCGGCGCAGCTCGTCGAGGGTGGCGCGCGCGAGCACGGCGATCGACGCGATCCCGCGGCTGCCGATGCCGACGGCGATCGGCGCGCCGTGCCCGTCGACGCCCTCGAGGCGCCGGGCCAGCGTCGCGCGCGCTGCCGCGTCGACGTCCTCGATGCGCGGCGGCTCGCCGACCTGCTGGACCAGGCGGAGCTCGGGCAGCCCGCCGCCGCCGAACAGCTCGTGCACGTCCGCGACCCACGCGTCGCCACTCATCGAACCTCCTCCACCAGGAGCGCGTCCACGATCACCGGCCCGCCCGGGGCCAGGATCAGCGGGTTGATCTCGACGGTCCCGTAGCCCGCGAGCGCGCCGGCGGCGAACGCCGCGGCGAACCGCTCCAGGAAGGCGACGAGGTCGGCCGTCCGGCGGGCGCCGAGCAGCCGCGGGGCGTCCCAGCCGCGGGCCAGCGCCTCGAGGGCCGCGACGCCGGGCGCGCCGACGATCGTGCCGAGGGTCGCACCGGCCTCCGCCGCCCAGCCGCCGACGGCGACCGTCACCGTCGGCCCGGCGACCGGGTCGCGCAGCGCGCCGGCCAGCACCTCCGGCCCGAACGCCATCTCGGTGACGAGGAACCGCACGTCGGCCGGGCGCAGCGACGGCGCCGGCGGCAACGGCGCCCGCGGCGATCTCCGCGCACGCGGCGCGCACCTCGCTCGGGCGACGTGAGCCCGAGGCGGACGCCGCCGATGCGGTCCTTGTGGCCGACGTCGGCGAGCGAGACCTTGACCGCGAGCGGTGCCCGCAGCTCGCCGGCCAGGGCCACCGCCGCCTCCGCCGTGGCCGCCTCGGCGCCCCGGACCACCGGCAGCCCGGCGGCGGCCAGCACCTCCCGAGCGGCGGCCTCCGCCACCAGTCCGGTCGCCGCGCACCGGCGCGGCGTCGGGCGCACCCGCGTGCTCGCGCGCCGCGGGCCGGGCCAGCCGGCCGAGCGCCGCCATCGTGAGCTCGAGGTCGGGCGTCACGCTCACGCCGCCGCCGTCCTCGAGCCCGCGCGCCCACGCCGTCGGCGCCTGCTCGAACAGGCTCGCGACGGCGACCGGGGTGCCGTGCGCCCGGCCGATCGCGGCGATGCGCTCGAGCGCGGCTCGCTGCCACGGGAAGCGCGCGGAGTCGTCCGGCCACGGCAGCGGCCACGGCTCGACCAGGTAGCCGACGCCGGGGTCCGCCGCGAGCGCGCTGTAGACCGCGTGGCCATCGCCGGTCTGCACGTCGAGCGGGTTGCCGACGTAGGCGCCCTCCGGCAGCAGCGCGCGCAGCGCCGCCTCGGTCTCCGCCCCGAGCCGCGCCAGCGGCACGCCGTGGCGCGCGGCCGAGGTCGCCGCTGTGCCCCGCGCTGCCGCCGGAGACGGTGGCGATGAAGGCGGCGCCGTCGCGGCAGGCGGGTCCGAGCCGCAGCCACAGGGCGGCCACCCGCCCGAGCTCCTCGGCGGAGTCGACGACCACCGCGCCCTGCTCTGCCAGCCACGCGGCGACCAGCTCGCTCTCGCCGACGATGGCGCCCGTGTGCGACTGCGCCACGCTGCGCCCGCCCGCCGAGCGGCCGAGCAGCAGCACCGCGAGCAGCACGTCGGCAGCCCGGGCCTCCGCGGCCGCGGCGGCGAGCTCGTCGGGGTCGCCCACCGCCTCCACGACGCAGCAGACCACGCGCGTCGTCGGGCGTCGGACGGCGGTGCGGATCGCGCGGGCGAGGCCGAAGACGGCGCCGTTGCCGAGCGAGTAGCAGAGGTCGACGCCGAGGCCCTCGCGGTGCACCGCCCCGAGGGCGGCGCCGGTCAGGCCGCCGCTCTGGCTGAAGATCGAGACCGGCCCGGGGACCACGCCCGTCGGCACGGGCTGGGTGATCGCGCAGACGCCCTCGTGGAACGAGGCGAAGCCGACGCAGTTCGGCCCGATGACCTCGACGTCGCGCCCGTCCGCGATGCGCCGCAGCGCCGCGTCGCGCGCGCGACCCTCGTCGGTGCGGAGCTCGCCGAAGCCGTTCGACACGATCACGACGCGCGCGCACCCGCGGGCCACCAGCGCCTCGCACTGGAGCACGGCCTGGTCGGCGTTCGTGAGCACGACGCCGACGTCGGGGTCGCCCGGCACGGCGTCGAGCGCGGGCAGGCAGGGCCGGCCGAGCAGCTCCTGGTAGCCCGGGTTGACGAGCCAGACCGGGTCGCCGTAGCCGTACTGCGCCAGGCTGTCGAGCAGCCAGGCCGTCCACGGGATGCGCCGCTCCGACGCGCCGATGACCGCGACGCCCGGCATCAGGCGCTCCGCCTCGATGCGATAGGCCCGGGCCGCCGTGCCGCCGCGCAGGGCTGCGCGCTCCGCCGGGTCGAGCTCGTCGAACAGCCGGTTGAGCTCCGTCCACGCCTTCGCGTAGCCGCCGGCCAGGTCGACGATCGGCCAGTCGCTGCCCCACATCAGCCGATCGGCGCCGAACGCCTCCAGCGCGTCGTGCAGGAACGGCCGGACGTCGTCGGCAGTCCAGTCCGCGAGGTCGGCCCGGGCGGGGAACAGCCCGGACACCTTGGCCAGCACGTTGGGGTTGGCGGCCGCGGCGCGCAGGTTCCGCTGCCAGCCCGCGACCCACGGCTCGTCGCGGCCGATGGGCGGCTTCGAGAGGTGGTCGATGATCATGACCAGGTCGGGATGGCGCTCGGAGAGGATCGGCACGAGCTCCAGGTGGCGCCGGCGCACCGACACGACGTCGAACGGGATGCCGCGCGCCTCGAGCAGCGCCAGGCCCTCGCCGACGTCCGGTCGCAGCAGCCACTCGACGTCCGGCTCGAAGTTGATGGAGCAGCGTACGCCCCGGAACGCCGGGTGCCCCTCGATCTCCTGGAGGCGCCGCGCCGCGTCGGCGGGCCGGTCGAGCGGCAGCCAGCGCGACGACGGCGCCGATGGCGCGCTCGGCGTCCGCGACCTCGAGCATGTAGTCGGTGTCCGCGTCGTTCTCGGCCGACTGCACGACCACCGTCCGGTCGATCCCCGCCGCGGCGAGCTGCGGGGCGAGCTCGGCGAACTCCATCGGCCGGTTGATGGGGCCGAGCTCCGCCGTCAGCCAGGGGTACGGCGCCCGCGCGGGGTCCCACAGGTGGTGGTGAGCGTCGATGACCATGTCCAACCTATGTGATGGCATTCTATAGTCCGCAGCGGCCCGGGTGTGATGGGCGCGAGCGTGTCGCTTCGTAACCCATATGACGGCGTGCCGGTGCTCCGGTATGACGTATGATCGGCGCGTGGCTTCGCGCCCGAACCGCCTCTTCACGACCACCGAGGTGCAACGGCGACCGCGTCTTTCCGATCAGGTCGCCCAGCTGATGCTGGACGCGATCCTCGAGCAGCGCCTCGAGCCCGGCGACCGCCTGCCCTCGGAGCGCGAGCTCGGCGAGCAGTTCGGCGTGTCGCGCACGGTCGTCCGCGAGGCGGTCCGCGCGCTCGTCGCGAAGGGCGTGATCGAGGTCATCTCAGGCAGCGGCCTCCGCATCGCCGAGGCGAGCCCCCGCACCGTGCGCGAGTCGCTCAGCCTCTACCTGCACAACTCGACGCTCGACTACGAGCGGATGCACGAGGTGCGGGCGGTGCTCGAGGTGCACATGGCGGGGATGGCCGCGGAGCGCTCCTCCGAGGAGGACCTGCAGGCCCTGACGAGCGCGCACGAGGCCATGGCGCGTGCCGTCGACGACGGTCGCAGCGCCGAGGAGCTCGCGATCCTCGACCTCGAGTTCCACCGCGCGATGGCCCGGGCGACGCACAACGAGCTCTTCCTGCTCCTCCTCGACTCGATCGGCGAGGGCCTGCTCGAGATCCGGCGCCACAACCTGCGGCTCAACGCCGAGCGGACCGTCAGCCTGCACGACGCGATCCGCCAGCGCATCCAGTCCGGCGACCCGGAGGGTGCACGCAGGGCGATGACCGAGCATCTCGACGACACCCTGCAGACGTGGCGTCAGGTGCACCGGCGTCACGCCGGCTGACCCGCACGACGAGCGACACGCCGGAGTCGTCGAGGCCCGCGAGGCCGCGCGTCTCGCCCAGGCGGAACAGCTGTTCCGCAGCGCCCGCGACCAGCAGCGTGAGGCCGGCCCGCTCGGCCGCCTCGCGCGACGAGGCCGAGGTCCTTGACGAAGATGTCGAGGCGCGAGCTCACCTCCGGCGACTCGCCGACGAGCTGCTGCGCGATCCGCGGCCCGCGGTCGCCGAGCATGAACGACGCGGCGGCCCCGGCGCCGAGCGCCTCCAGGGCCGCCGCGGGGTCGATGCCGAGACCGCGCGCCAGCACCAGCGCCTCCGCCGCGGCCGCGATGTGGACGCCGCACAGGAGCTGGTTGACGATCTTCATCGACTGGCCGTCGCCCACCCGGGGGCCGACCACGACGCACGTCGACACGAGGGCGTCGAGCACGGGCCCCGCGGCGTCGATCAGCTCGGACGGGCCGCCGAGCAGTGCCAGCAGCTCGCCGCTGCCGGCCCGCACGGGACCGCCGCTGACCGGCGCATCGAGCAGCCGCAGGCCGCGCGCGTCGAGGCGCTCGGCGAGCGCGCGAGCGCCGCTGGCGCCCACCGTGCTCGTCAGCAGCACGACGGCACCGGGCGGCGCCGTGTCCGCGACGCCGTCCGCGCCGAGCAGGCAGCTCTCGGCCTGACCCAGCGTGCGCACCGCGACGACGACGAGCGACGCGCGTGCGCCCGCCGCTGCGGCGGTCGGGGCCGTCGCGATGCCCTCGTCCTCCAGCAGCGCGCGCCGCGCAGCGTCGACGTCGACGCCGATGACGTCGCAGGTCGCCGCCAGGCGCGCGGCCATCGGCACCCCCATGGCGCCGAGGCCCACCACGGCCACCGTCTCGCGCGTCACGCGGCCTCCCGCAGGGCGGCCACGGCGTCGCGCAGCCCGTCCGGACCGCCGACGTTGCCGGGGAAGACGACGAAGGGCACGCGGGTCGCGGCCGCGGCGGGCTCCCACAGGGACACGCCGCCGGGCAGGAGCGAACCGCGCACCCACGCCGTGCGGATGCCCAGGGCCCCGGCGCCGACGTCGCTCGACGTGATGCCGCCCTTCGCGACGACCCAGGCCGGGGTGCGGGTCGCGACGATGCGCTGGACGAGCTCGACGAGCGCCGCCGAGACGGAGCGCGCGATGGCCAGGCTGGCGTCGGCGTCCGCACCGACGACGAGCGTCCGGCTGGTATGGACGACCGCGTCGCCGGTCGCGAGCGCGGCGCACGCTGCCGCCGCGGCGGCAGCGACCGCCGTCTCGCGGGACGCGCCGTCGAGCAGGGCCGCCGCGTCGAGCTCGACGAGGGCGATCCCGTCCAGGCCGCGCAGCCGCTCCAGCTGCTGCGTCGTGAGCGCGACGTGCGACCCGACGACGACGAGCCCGTGCCCGCCGGCGCCGGCGCTGCGCGCGCTGATCGCAGCGAGCTCGGCCTGCTCCAGGCGGGCCGCCGGCCCCAGGCCTGCGCGGGCCTGCACGAAGGAGGGCCCGACGCGGTAGACGAGCGTCCGGCCGGCGGCCTCGACGGTGCGCGCCGCGGCGGCCACCACCCGCAGGTCGGAGG
Organism: uncultured Actinomycetota bacterium; assembly: GCA_963767885.1. Taxonomy (GTDB): domain Bacteria; phylum Actinomycetota; class Thermoleophilia; order Gaiellales; family F1-60-MAGs149; genus CAVYFW01. The sequence continues at coordinate 42,848 of CAVYFW010000018.1, read as the reverse complement.
CGTCGACGGCGTCGACCACGACCGGGAGGCCGTCGCGCAGGCCTCCGAGGATCGCGGCGACCGACTCGACGCCGCCCCCGCGGATGTCGTCGATGGTCACGCGCGCCACCTCGCCGGCGCGCCAGCGGTCAGCGCTCTTCTCCTCGACCCAGGCGGCGAGATGGCTGGCGCGGTAGCCGAAGCTGCGATCCCGCGCGAACTCCGTCTCCGCCGCGGGCACGGGGCCGTCCGCGCCCACCACCAGGTGGACGGAGTCGACCGTCACGCGACCGCTGTCGAGGAACGCCGGCACGACCACGATCCCGTCCGCGCGCGGCCGGCCGGCGGCGGCGAGCGCATCCTGCACGGCGTCCGTCTCCAGCGGGAAGTGGCCGCGCAGCGTCGAGTCGCTGCGCGAGGCGAACACCGGCCGCCGCCCCTCGCGCCGGGCCGCGCGCAGGGCGGCCGTGGTCGCCTCGCCCACCCGCGCACGGGCCTCGGCCGCGTCGAGGGAGCGCGTGTTGAGCGAGAGGAACACCGCGGGGGCCGTCTGCCCGAACGCCCAGCGGAGGTCGTCCTCGGCCCACGACGTCAGCACGGGGACGCCGGAGACGGCCTGCGTGCCCGTCGGGTCGTCGTCGAGGACGACCACGACCGCCTGCGCGTCCACGGCGGCGGGCGGCGGCTCGGCCGGGGGCGGCAGCGAGGCCAGTCGCGCCGCCCAGTCCACCGCCGCTGCGGAGACGGCGCTCACGGCGCGTCGTGCTCGGGGAGGATGCGCGCTTCCGGCGGCTGCTCGACGTGGTGGTGCAGCGTCTGCAGGTCGCGCGCCCGCGGCTCCCAGGCCGACTCCACGGACGTGTAGTCGAGGTAGCCGAGCCGGGCCAGCGGCCGCAGGCGGGGGACGTCGATGCGCCCGTCGTCGGTCAGGGCGTCGTCGGCGATGTGGATGACCAGCACCTCGCCGATGACGATCTTCGTGTTCGCCTCCGGCACGTTGCCCGGGATGTCGACGACCTGCTTGACGGCGCACTCGAAGTGCACGGGCGACGCCGCCACGCGCGGCGGCGCGACCCGCAGCGCCGGCGCCGTCTCGATGCCGAGCTCCGTGAACTCGTCGACGTCGGGCGGGAAGGGAGCCGCAGTGCGCGCGACCGTGTCCCGCAGCTCGTAGGTCGCCATGTTCCACACGAACTCGCCGGTCGCGACGGCGTTCTCGTACGTGTCGGTCTGCGGCGTGCCGCACGAGCAGAAGAGCACGGTCGGCGGATCCCACGTGACGTTCTGGAACTGGCTGAACGGTGCGATGTTGCGCACGCCGCTCGCACTGACCGTGGAGATCCAGCCGATCGGCCGCGGCACGCAGCACGACGTGAACGGACTGTGCGGGAAGCCCGAGGGCTCGCGCGCTGGCTCGTAATGCATCCTCTGCTACCGCCCGGCTTCCGGGGCAGCCGTGGCGCCCGCGATCACCGGCGCCGGCGTGATCCCGCCGCGCATGGCCCGCTTCTTGCGCTGGTGCTCGAGCAGCTCGTTCGCGGCGAGGGCCGCGATCAGCAGCACGCCGTTGGCGATGCCGAGCTGGTAGGGGTTCACGTCCGCCGCCGTCAGCAGGCTCTGGATCAGGTACAGCACGACCCCGCCCATGGCGGCGCCGAAGAGCCCGCCGCGGCCGCCGGCGAGCGCGATCCCGCCCAGCGCGACGGCCGTCAGCGAGTAGACGGTGTAGACGTTGCCGGACGTGGCGTGGCCGCCCTGCAGGAGGCCGGTGAAGACCATCCCCGCGACGGCGGCCAACATGCCGCAGAACGCGTACGTCAGCACGCGCGTGCGGTTGACGTCGATGCCGGCCGTGTAGGCGGTGCGGATGTCGCCGCCGACCGCCAGCAGGTTGCGCACGTACGCGGTGCGCGAGAGCAGGATCCACCCCAGCGCGATCGCCGCGAGCACGAACAGCACGCCGGGGATCGGGCCGATGTCGCCGTTGAGCGTGATCAGCCAGGAGGGGACGTCGCCGCCCGGGTCGGGCAGGATCTCGCCGCTGAGGCCGGCGTAGAACAGGTACGTCCCCAGGGTCGCGATGATCGGCGGCAGCCGCAGGTAGGCGATGAGGACGCCGTTGACCGCACCGCAGGCGAGGCCCATGCCCAGGATGATCGGCACGAGCAGCCACGGGTCGCCGAGCCCGTTGGGGGCGAACTTGCCCGCGATCATGACCGTCGTGAAGCTCATGAACGGGCCGATCGAGAGGTCGAGGCCGCCGTTGCCCGAGAGCAGCGGCAGGGCCTGGGCCATCGCGGTGATGATGAACGGCGTGGCGACCGCCAGCGAGGTCGTGAGGTTGCTGGTGACGAAGTCGGGCTGCGCGATCGCGTTCGCGATCAGCAGCACCACGGCGACGGTCGTCGGCGCGACGGCGTAGGAGCTGCGGCTGACGAGCTCGCGCGCGACCCTCACGGCGCCGCCTCCTCGCGTGCCGCATCGCCGTGGCCGAACATCGCCGCGACGACGGACGTCTCGCTGGCCTCGCGCGCATCGAGCAGCGCCTCCAGGCGGCCGGCGTGGAACACGCCGATGCGGTCGCAGGCGACCAGCAGCTCGAGGATCTCGGTCGACACGAAGACGATGGCCAGGCCCTCGTCCGCGAGCTGCCGGAAGAGCTCGTACAGCTCCTCCTTGGTGTTGGCGTCGACGCCGCGCAGCGGGTCGTTGAGCACGAGCACGCGCGGGCTCGGTGGTCAGCCAGCGTCCCAGGAGCACCTTCTGCTGGTTGCCGCCGCTGAGCGTGCCGACGAGGTCGCTCTCGTGCCGGTAGGTGAGGTGCAGGCGCTCGGCCTCCTGCCGGAAGCGGGCCCGGATGCGGCGCCAGCGCAGGACGCCGAGGCGGTTCTCGGTGCGCAGCATCGGCACCGAGAAGTTCTCCAGCGTCGACAGGGAGAAGAAGAGGCCCTCGCGCTTGCGCTCGCGCGGCACGTACGCGATGCCGTGCTTCATCGCCTGCCGGAACCCGGCGACGGGCGTCGACGCGCCGCCGCCGTGCACGACGACCTGGCCCTCGGCCGGGGTCGCGAGCCCGCAGAGGGCGGTGGCGAAGGCGACCTGCCCCTGGCCCTCGAGGCCGGCGAGCCCGAGGATCTCGCCGGCCCGCACCGTCAGCGAGATCGGCGCGGCGCCGGGGCGGAGCCGCACGTCGGTCACCTCCAGCACGGCCTCGCCGGGCTCGCCGCGCTGCCGCAGTGCCGAGCCGTTCGCCGCGGGCGCCTCCAGCGCGCGCTCGGCGGCCGGCTTGCCCGCCATCTGCACGAGGATCTCGCGCGGCGACGTGGCGGCCATCGGCCCCTCGGCCACGGTCGCCCCGAGCCGCAGCACGGTCACCCGGTCGGCGAGCTGCACCAGCTCGTCCATGCGGTGCGACGTGAACAGGACGGAGCGTCCGGCGCCGCGCGCCTCGCGGAGGTACGCGAACAGGCGCTCGCGGTGGCTCTCGTCCAGGGCGGAGGTGCCCTCGTCGAGCACCAGGAGCCGCCACGGCCGCACGATGGCCCGGGCGATCGTCACCAGCTGGCGCTGCGCCAGCGAGAGCGTCCAGACAGGGCGCTCGACGCCGATGTCGTCGGCGCCGATGGCGGTCAGCGCCGCGCGGGCCTCCCGCTCCTCGTCGGCCCGGCGGCGCCCGAAGCGGAACAGCCCGTCGGTGCCGATGAAGACGTTCTCGCGCACGGAGAGCTCCGGCGCGACGTACGTCTCCTGGAAGACCGTGACGATGCCCGTCTGCTGCGCGGCCGACGGGCTCGAGGCCGTCAGCGGCGCGCCGTCCCAGCGCACCTCGCCCGCCTCGGGTCGCAGCACCCCGCTGAGGATCTTGATCAGGGTGCTCTTGCCCGAGCCGTTCTCACCGGCCAGGGCGTGGATCTCGCCGCCGGTCACCGTCAGGTTGGCGCCCTGGAGCGCGCGCGTCTCGCCGAACGACCGGTGCAGGTCACGGATCTCGAGCATCCGCGGCTCAGACGGTGTTCGAGACGCGGGACTCGCGTCCGTAGAGGATGGCCAGGAGGACGATCAGCACGCCGAGGAACGACTGCTGCAGCGAGGTGCCGTAGCCGTGGCCGACCAGGAGCGTCGTGACCTGCGAGATGATCATCGCGCCGGCGATGGTGCGGCCGTAGCCGCCGCTGCCGCCGAGCAGCGAGGTGCCGCCGATGACCACCGCGGTGATGGTCAGGAAGAAGTAGGGGTTGCCGATCGACACGTCGGGCGTGCCCGTGTAGCCGGCGTAGAAGACGCCGACCATGGCCGCGAAGATGGCCGAGATGACGAACGCCACCGCCAGCGCCAGCGTCGAGCGCACGCCGGCCAGGCGGGCGGCGACGGGGTTGGCGCCGCGGCTGTACATCTCGCGGCCGATGCGGGTGTACCGCTGCAGGGCGATGATCCCGACGGCGGCCACGGCCCAGACCACGATCACGCCGGGGACGGGGATCGGCCCGGTGTCCTTGATGACCGACATGCTGTCCCGGAGCCACGTCGGGACCGCTCCGAGGTACGTGAGCGGCGTCCACCAGAGGATGCTGCCGGTGACGATGAGGCCCATCCCGAGCGACACCAGCAGTGGGTGGACGCGGAGCACCACCGACAGCACGGCGTTCGTGATGCCGATGAGGACCGCGAAGAACAGGATCACGGCGACGCACTGGCCGAACGACCACCCGCGGCCGTAGAACTGGGTGATCATCACGTTGCCCATCCCGATCACCGCCGGGATCGAGAGGTCGATGCCGCCCGCGACGACCACCAGCGTCTGGCCGACCGAGGCGAGGCCCAGGAGCGCCGACAGCACGAGCAGCGACTTGACGCCGTTGACGGTGCCGTAGCCGTCGATCGTGGCCGCGCCGAACAGGAACAGCGCCGGCACGAGCAGGTACGGCAGGATCGAGACCAGCAGCGGCCGGTAGCTCCGGCGGGTGCGGCGCAGGGGCGTGGCCGGCGCCCCGCCCGGCGCGTTGGCGAGCGGCTGGACCGCGCTCAACGGCCGGCTCCGTGGCGCCCGCGGGCGTGGTCGTGGGTGTGGACGGGCTCGTGACGCATGGCGGCAGCGCGACGCGCGAGCGCGGGTGGGGCGGCGGCCGGCCGCCCCACCCGCGTCGCTCGTCCTACGGCTCCAGCGTGGGCGGGGTGTCTCCGCCGACGAGGAGCTGGTCGAAGTACGAGTCGTCGACCGCCTTGATGCCGGGCGGCGAGCCGAAGCACGTGCTCTCCGTGGTCATGTCCGGCTTGTACCACTCGGCCAGGTTGTCCTTGTTGACCTGCGGCAGCGGGAAGAGCAGCGTGTTCACGACCGGCTGCGCGCCCGTGAGCATGCGCGTTGCGACGAGCATGGTCTCGTACATGCCGCCGACCGGGTCGAGCGCCGTGCCGACCGTCGCGAGCTCGGGATGCTCGTTCCACACCGCGAGCGCCGAGCACTCCATGGTCGGCGAGTTGAACGGTGCGAGCTTGCGGCCCGCCTGCTCCATCGCCGCCGTGACCGCGGCGCCCATGCCGCCGCCGTCGATGACGCCCTGGAGGTCGCCCGGGTGCGTGGTCAGGAACTGCGCCATGCCCTGCTGCGCGATCGACGGCGTCCACTTGCCCTCGAACTCGCCGACCACGTTGATGTCGGGGTACTTCGCCCTGGCGTCCTTGACCGCCTGCTCCAGGGTCACCTGTGTCGGTGTGCCCTTGATGCCGGTGACGTAGACGACGTCGCCCTTGCCTCCCATGGCCTCGAACAGGCCCTCGGTGGAGACCACCATCTCCTTGTAGGCGTTGAAGCCGACGTTGATCACGTCCGGGCAGTCGATCGACGCGTGATCGGTCAGCACCAGGATGCCCTTGCTCTTGGCGTCGGTGATGGCCGGGCAGAGCGCCGTCGGGTTGGCCGGGAACGTGACGATCACGTTGCAGCCGTCGCTGACGAGGCTGTTGAACTGCGTGATCTGCAGGGTCGCGTCGTTGTTGGCGTCCGTGACCTGCACCTCGCCGGTGGCCAGCCCCTGGTCCTTCAGCTGGCCGACGAGCTTGTTGTACTCGTCGAGCGTGTACTGCCGCCACGGGTTGGCGAGGAAGGACTCGTTGAGGCAGAACTTCCACGGCGGCGCAGGCGGCGTCCAGTCCGCGTACGGGTTGGCCTGCACCTTCGCCACGTACTCCGCGCCGTCGTAGACGTCGGTGAGGGCCGCGGGGACCTCGCCCACCACGGGCTCGGCCGCGGCGCTGGACTCGCTGCCGGCGCTGGACTCGCCGCCGGCGCTGGACTCGGCCGGCGCGCTCGACTCCGCGGGCGCGCTCGACTCTGCGGGCGCGCTCGACTCGGCCGGCGCGCTCGACTCTGCGGGCGCGCTGGACTCGGCGGGCGCCGCGCTCTCACTGGGGGTTGCAGCCGCACTGCTGCTGGTGCCTTCGTCGTCATCGTCGCCACATGCCGTGGCGAGACCCATCGCCAGGACCGTGGTGACGAGGAGGGCCACCCAGCGCCATCGCCGGCGGGCGCCTCCTCGGGAACCTACGTGCAACGCTCCTCCTTCCCACCTGTATGATGGCCGTCCGCACGTTGTATGACGGGTGACGATAGAACCTGGTGCGAGACGCGTCAAGGGTCGGGACTACGGCGCCACCACGACCGTCGCGGAGCCCTCGATCACGCGGTCGCCGTCGCCGCGGTCGAGCCAGATGGCCACGGTCGCGAGCGTCCGCTCGCCGCTCGTCTCCAGCGCGGTCACCTCGCCGCCCGACGATGGCCTCGTCGTCGGCCAGCAGCGTGCGCAGGAAGCGGCAGCGGAAGCCCACCACGCGCTCGGGCCCGCCGGCCCACTCGAGGACGGCGGTGATCGGGTAGCCCATGGTGATCGTGCCCTGGTTGACGGGCCGGTCGCCGAGGCCGAGCGCGCGCACGAAGGCGGGGTCGAAGTGCACCGGGTTCGGGTCGCGCATGAGCACGCTGAAGACCTTCATGCCGTTCGCCGGGACGACCGCGGAAGCGCCGCTCGGGCAGCCGGCTCGCCCGACCGCCACGCCTCACGACCGCTCATCGCTGGCGACGCTCCGCGTCGCGGAAGAAGATGAACGACTGGCGCGAGACGGCCACGGTCGCGCCGTCCGGGTCCTCGATGGCGAGCTCGATGACGATCACGTCGAACGGGCCCGCGCGCTTGCCCTCGCGCCGCGTCACGCTCGGCGATCCCGCCGCGCACCGTGTACACGGTGTCGCTGCGCAGGAGGGCGTGCTGCTCGTAGTCGGTCTCGCCGAAGACGACGCCGTCGTCCGGGGTGGCGTCGGCGAGCTCGATGAACGCGTCGAGGGTCACGCCCATCCCGCGCAGCGCGCCGAGCACGATCCAGGCCGGGTGCAGGACGCCGTCCGGCAGCTCGGGCGCCTGCATCGCGTCGTGCGACAGCCAGCGCTCGTAGTCCTCGACGACGAACGTCCCGCCGGGGAAGGCATGGCCGACGAGGCGCTCCTCCAGGTCGGCGATGCTCGGGATCATCGTTCCGGGCGGAACACGGGGAGCGTGATCTCCTCGTTGACGTCCTCGTAGTCGAGCGTCACCCGCGCGCCGATGCGCAGCTCGTCGTCCTCGTAGTCGATGAGGTTCGACATCATCGTCGGCCCCTCGTCGAGCGTCACGAGGATGATCGCGATGGGCGTCTCGTCCTCGAAGGGGTTGCCCTTGGCGCGGTGCAGGACGGTGTAGGTGTAGATCTCGCCCTTGCCGCTGACCGGCAGCCACTCGTACGACAGCGAGCCGCAGAAGTGGCAGGCCTCGCTCGGGTAGTAGCGGAACGCTGCCGCAGTCGTTGCACTTCTGCAGCCGCATGTCGTGCTCGAGCGTCGACTTCCAGAACTCCGCGGAGTCGAGCGTGATCGCGGGGAGCGGGCGCCAGCGATGCGGTCGATCCATCGTCATCCTTTCTCCACGTTGGCTGCCTGGGCCGAGGATCGAGACGGAGAAGTTGGAGGCGACGGCGCTCGGCGGTGCTGACGAGGGCCGTCTCGGCGCCCTCGCACCTGGCTCGGCGCCGGCGTCGCCGCGCAGCTGGCGGATGGCCTCGATGTAGTGGAGCATCCCGCTGCAGGCGCCGGGGTGTGCGTAGCTCAGCAGGCCGCCGTGGGTGTTGACCGGCATGCGAGCCGCCGAGGTCGAAGTTGCCCTCGGCGATCCAGTCGCCGGCCTCGCCGCGGCCGCAGAAGCCGAGGTCCTCGAGCTGCACGAGCACGGTGATGGTGAAGCTGTCGTAGATGCCGGCGACGTCGATCTCGTCGCGGCGCAGCCCGGCCTGCGCGAAGGCCCGCTCGCCCGCGATGTCGACCACGGTGCGCACGAGGTCGTGGCGTCTCGTCGCCCCGCGCGAGGTGGCCCATGTAGTAGTACGACTGCGCCTGGCCGGTGCCGAGGAAGCGCGATCTCGCGCGACGGGTCCTTGCTCGTCCCCTTGCGCGCTGACGACGTACGCCGCGCCGCCGTCCGAGACCAGCGAGCAGTCGAGGCGGTGCAGCGGCGTGGAGATCATCGGCGACGCGAAGACGTCGTCGATCGTGATCGGGTCGCGGTAGGTCGCGTTCGGGTTGCGCCCCGCGTGCCGCCGTGTCGCCACCGCGACCTGCGCCAGGACGTCGGGCTCCCGGTCGTACTCGTGCAGGTACCGCTGCGCGAGCATGCCGTAGTAGCGCCGGGATCGTGGCCGCGAACGGGTACTCGTAGTCGAGGTTGTGCGCGCCGACCGAGGCCATCATCGCCGAGCCGCTCAGGTGCGCCGGTGCGCGAGCTTCTCGCCGGCGACGATCAGCACGTTCTTGCACAGCCCGTCCTCGACCGCCCACTTCGCCCAGGTGGAGCGCCACGCCGTAGGACGCGCCGCCCATCATCGTCGAGTCGCAGAGCGTCTTGACGTAGATGCCGAGCGACTCGGCGACCAGGATGTGGTAGCGCGGCACGGCGTGGAACGGCGGCTGCACCAGCAGCCCGTCGATGTCCTGCATCCGGATCCCGGCGTCCTCGACGGCGGCCGCCGCGGCGTGCACGCACATGCCGATGTCGGACAGCTCGGGCACCGTCCCGATTCGCGTCTCGCCGATGCCGGCGATCACGGCCTGGGGCAAGCTCCCGACTCCCTTCGACGTTGCCGGATGCGTCTCCGCGGCATCGGTTGGATGCGGGCGGTCGGCGCGGGCTATCATACACCGTACCGCGTTCCATCACACAGACGGTGGGAGGCGGCTCGAGGTCGCACGGCGCGGTCCGATCCACGGAGGGACGATGCTCCAGAGCCACGAGGAAGTGGCGGCGTGACGCTTCCGACGCTGCCGACGACGGTGGTGGGAAGCTATCCGCAGCCCGAGTCGCTGATCGATCGCGAGCGGTTGTCGAAGACCGTGCCGCGGGTGCGCATGGCCGACCTCTGGCTCGTCGCCGCCGGAGGACCTGCGCGCGGCGCAGGACGCGGCGGCGCTCGACGTCATCGCCGACCTGGAGCGCGCCGGCATCGACATCGTCACGGACGGCGAGGTCCGCCGCGAGAGCTACTCCAACCACTTCGTCGGCGCGCTCGAGGGGATCGACGTCGAGGCGCCCGGCGTGATCGTCGACCACCGCGGCAAGCGCACCGAGGTGCCGCGCGTCGTCGGCCCGATCCGCCGCACCGGCCCGGTCGGGGTCGCGGACCTGGAGTTCCTGCGCGCCCACACCTCGCGGCGCGTCAAGGCGACGGTGCCCGGGCCCTTCACGATGGCGCAGCAGTGCCGAGAACGAGCACTACGCCGACGTCGAGGAGCTGGCGATGGCGTTCGCGGCGGCGGTCAACGAGGAGCTGCTCGACCTGCAGGCGCGCCGGCGCCGACGTCGTCCAGATCGACGAGCCGTGGCTGCGCAACGACCCGGAGGCCGCCGGGCGCTTCGCGCTGCCCGCGATCGATCGGGCGCTGGCAGGCGTCGACGGCGACGACCGTGCTCCACCTGTGCTTCGGCTACGCCGCGATGGTGCCCACGGGCAAGCCGACGGCGTACTCGTTCCTGCCGCAGCTCGGCGTCGCACGGTGCAGCAGATCTCGATCGAGGCCGCGCAGCCGCACCTCGACCTCGGCGTGCTCGACGAGCTCGGCCGACAAGACCGTGGTGCTCGGGGTGCTCGACCTCGGCGACCCGCAGGTCGAGAGCGCGGCGACGGTCGCCGAGCGCATCCGCGCGGCCCTCGAGCACCTGCCGCCCGAGCGCCTCGTGGCCGCGCCCGACTGCGGCATGAAGTACCTGCCGCGGGACGTCGCCGCGGGCAAGCTCGCGGCGCTCGCCGCGGGCGCCCGCATCGTCCGGGAGGAGGTCGGGCTGAGCACGACGCGCGCTGGCGACGCGCCTGCAGGAGGCCCTCCAGGAGGTGGTCGCCGAGGGCCACGTGCCGTGCGTGGTCGGCGTCCTGGCCGATCGCTCGGGCGTCGTCTTCGAGGGCGCCGCCGGCTTCCGTCACACCGGCCGCGACGAGCCCGCGACGGTCGACACGGTCTTCCGCATCGCGTCGATGACGAAGCTCATGACGTCGGTCGCCGTGCTGCAGCTCGTCGAGCGCGGGCAGCTCGACCTCGACGCCGAGGTGGCCTCGCTGGTGCCGCAGTTCGGGACGCTGCAGGTGCTCGACGGCTTCCGCGGCGACGAGCCGCGTGCTGCGGCCGCAGCGGGACGCGGCGCGCGTGCGGCAGCTGCTCGACCCACACGTCCGGGCTGGGCTACAGCCAGTGGCACGCCGACCTGCACCGCTACGCGCAGCTCACGGAGGCGCGCGAGCTCGCGTGCGGCAGGCGCGACGCGTTCGCCGACCTGCCGCTCGTGGCCGATCCGGGGACGGAGTTCAACTACAGCACGTCGCTCGACTGGGCCGGGTTGGTGGTGGAGGCGGCTGTCCGGGCGCACGCTCGACGCGTACTGGCGCGAGGAGGTGTTCGGCCCCCTCGGCATGGCGGACACGACGGTGCTCGTCGACGCGGACGCCCTCGCGCGCACGGCCGCCGTGCACATCCGCCAGGAGGACGGCGCCTGGAACGCGACCGACATCGACTACTACGCGCCGGGCAGCGGCGCGCCGGAGTTCTTCGCCGGCGGCCACTGCCTGTACTCCACGGCCCACGACTGCCTGCGCCTGCAGCGCGCGCTGCTCGCCGGCGGGACGCTCGACGGGGTGCGCGTGCTCGGCGAGGCCATGGTGGACGAGATGTTCCGCGACCACCTCGGCGCCGATCGACGTCCCGGTGTTCCCGCACGTCCGCGCCGGGCGCCAGCGCGGACGTCGACCTCGGGCCGGGCATCGAGCTGGAGCCTCGGGCAGATGCTGACGACGGCCCGCAGCGAGGGCCTGCGCAAGGCCGGCAGCGGCGGCTGGATCGGCCTCTTCAACACCGTGTACTGGATCGACCGCGCGTCCGGCCTCGCCGGCGGCTTCTACACCTCGACCCTGCCGTTCTACGAGGCACGGGTGGTCGAGGCCTCGCGCACGTTCGAGCGCGCCTGCTACGTCGCCGCCCGCCGCGGCTGACGTCACCCGCCACCGGCGACGGGCGGCGGCGTCGCCCCCGACGCCACCGCCCGCCGCGCTCGAGCCCGACCCGCAGGGGTGGGTCGACCCGGGCCTCAGCGCGTCCAGGCCGGCACGACCACCCGCACCGCCGGGCTCGCGTGGCCCGCCGTGTCGACCGCGCGCACCCCGACCTCGAAGCGCGTCGGCGCCACCAGCACGACCGCCGTGGTGGCGGTCGTCCGGCGCAGCAGGTTGCGGCCGTGCTCGACCTGGTAGGACGCGATGCCGACGTCGTCCGCGGCCGGCAGCCACGTGACGCGCGCCGTCGTCCGCGTCAGCCGCTTGACCGTCACGCCGGTCGGCCGCGAGGGCGCCTGGTCGCCGGCCGGATCGGGCGCCGGCCGGCTCGCCACCGGGCTCGCCGGGACGGGCTCGCCGGGGACGGGCTCGCCGGCGTCCTCCGCCTGCTCGTCGAGGTGCTCCTTCAGCTCCGCCTGGGTGAAGGCGCCGGCGAACAGCAGCAGGTCGCCCATGGTGAACGCGCCCGCGTGCGCGACCGTGGGCTTGAAGGGCCGCTGCAGCACGGAGCCCGGCGTCTTGGCCAGTGCCGTCAGCAGCACGTCGGCCACGATCGACCCGCCGACCGGGCCGAGGCGCTCGCCGCCGGAGGTCTGCGCTGCCTCGGCGAGGATGTAGTACCAGAGCGGCGTGCCGCGCTCGAACCCCGGGCCGAGGTCCAGCGTCGACGGCGCGATCGGCTTGATCCGGAGCGCGTTCGCCACGGCCTGGCCGCTGGGCAGCCCGTAGAAGAGCCCGCGGTTCAAGGTGCGGAAGGCGAGCACGTTCGAGCCCTCCGCCTCGGCGCCCGGGATGGGCAGCTGGAACAGCGGCAGCGAGATCTTCGTGTCGAAGCGCCGCGACAGGTTGGCGAGCTCGTCGAACGCGCCCTCGACGTTGAAGAAGTACGCCCAGTCGACGCCGAAGCCCGGCGGGATGGGCCGGCCGCCGGCGAGGGTGCGCGTCGGGTCGGTGAAGCTGAACACCGGCACCGGGTTGTTGTTCGTCAGCGAGCTGAGCTCGTAGGCCTCGCGCACCTCGGAGTGGCCGAAGCGGAACGCCGCCACCGAGAACTCGACCGGCATCCTGCGCGGGTTCGTCAGGCCGATCCGGCGCACGCGGTCGGCACCGACCACCTTCGGCAGGTAGTCGTTGAGGACGAGGTACTGGTAGTGGAGGCGCGTCAGCCGCTGCGCCTCGCGGAACGAGAGGCCCTGGTCGACGAGGCGGTTGTGGAAGCGCGCGAAGGCGACGTGCAGCTGCAGGACGATGAGGTTCTCGTCGTTGCGGTTGTCGCCGATGATGGCGCTGCCGTCCGGGCGGCGCGGGACGTCGTAGACCGGGAAGTCGTTGGTTCCCTGCGTGAGCGTGAGCTTCAGCTTCGCGCCGTCGTAGAGCTCCGGGCTGCCCTCGGGCCCGGCCCCGTACAGCGAGTCGAGGTCGAGCTCGGGCGTGCGCTTGTTGGGGATCGTCGTTGGGGTCGACCGGAGCCGTCGGGGTCGGTAGCTCGTCGCGGGTGATGTCGTGGTCGATGAACTGCCCGAAGTACGTGAAGCCGCTCGGGATGTCGGGGTTGTCGCCCTCCGGCCCGGGCTGCTCGAGCATCGTCTGCGCCAGCGCGGCGAGCTCCGGGACGGTCGGGTCGGTGAAGGCCGGAAGCTTCGGGAACATCCGGCCGAACGTGGGTGGCGCCTGCGTGCGGGCGGCACGCGCCGCCGTGGCAACGGGGCCTGCGAGGAGGCAAGCAGCCGCGAGCGCGCCGAGCGCGCCGACGTGGCGGAGCATGGGTGTCTCCCTTCCGGGGAGTGGTGGGGAGCGGTGCCCGGGACCGCGCCGCTGCGCGCCCGAACGGCACCGGGGCCGCGACGCGATGGCGCCGCAGGCTGTTCAGGTCAGCGCGACCATCCCGGCCGGGCCCGGAGGGTGCAAGAGGGCCGGCTGCGAAGCCGGCTCAAACCTGTCGAAGGCATGGCCCTGGACCGCCACGCGCTCTCCGGTGGCTCACAGCGCGCGCACAGGAACGGGCCGGCGGGCGGCCGTGCGCAGCACGTAGCCGCGGCCGCGGACGGTGTGGATCAGCGGCGGCCCGAGGCGGTGCAGCTTGCGCCGCAGGTACGAGACGTAGGTCTCGACGACGTTCGCGTCGCCGACGAAGTCGTACGGCCAGGCGTGATCGAGGATCTGCGCCTTGCTCACGACGTGCCCGGCGTTCGCGAGCAGGAAGCGCAGCAGGCCGTACTCCGTCGGCGTCAGCGGCACGAGCTCGCCGCCGCGCCGGACCGCGCCCGCGTCGTCGTCGAGCTGCAGGTCGGCGAACACCAGCTCCGCCGGCGGCGCACCGGCGCTGCCCACGCGCCGCAGGACGCCGTTCGTCCGCGCCACGAGCTCCGCCGAGCTGAACGGCTTCTGCAGGTAGTCGTCGGCTCCGAGCAGGCGCCCGCGCTGCAGCTCGTCGACGGAGTCGCCTCGCGTCAGCAGCAGCACCGCCACCAGGCGATCGCTCGCGCGCCGGTGCGGCTCGAGCCGCTCGAGCTCGTCGACGAGCGCGTCCACGACCACGACGTCGGGGCCGAAGGCGTCGTCCAGCGCCGCCGCCTCGCGACCGTTCGCGGCCGTCCGCGCGCTGAAGCCCTCGTAGCGCAACGCCGTCGCGTGCAGCTCGCGCAGCCGCGCGTCAGCGCCCACCACGAGCGCCCGCACGGGCACCTGCGGCCGCGCGGACCGAGGTACGCGCAGCGCTCCCGAAGCTCGTCGCGTCTCCACCGTCGCGGCGACCCTATCGGCCGCGGCCGACGTCGCGCCCCGGTCGCGGGGGCCGACTCTACGGCACTCTGTCGGCAGTTCGGCAGGAACCGCTTCACGGTCCCGTTTCAGCCGTCGGCGAGCGGCGGCGTCACGTGCATGAGCGCGACCTCGCCGGCCGACGGGTCGACGAGCACGATCTCGATGCGCGCCTGCGACCCCGGGTGATGGCCCGCCGCAACCGCGTGGCGGGAGGCCTCCTGCATCGCGCGCACCTCGTACCAGGCGACGGTCGACCCGTCGACGCGGAGCTCGAGTCGCACGGGCGGCGGAACCTCCACGACTGCGTTCTACCGCACCCGCGACCCACCTGCGGACAGCCCCTCCCGGGTGCGTCCAAATCGATGGAATTCGGACGAGTGGTCCTGGTACATCTGTCACTGGACGGTCAGGCCGGCGGCGGCGCCGCGGAGCCGCGCACCACGAGCTCGGGGGCGGTCGAGATCATCTCGTCGTCCGCCGTGTGGCCGTCGATCAGGCGTAGCAGCTTGTACATCCCGCGGCTGCCGAGCTCATCGAGCGGCATGCGCACCGTGGTCAGCGGCGGGTCGAGGTAGCTGGCGAACGGCAGGTCGTGGAAGCAGACCAGCGAGACGTCCTGCGGCACGCGGAAGCCCCGCTGCTTCGCGGCCGCCAGGGCGCCGAGGGCGATCCGGTCGCTGGAGGCGAAGACCGCCGTCGGCCGCCGCGAGGCGGGCAGGTCGAGCACCTGCCCCATCGCCAGGTGCCCGCCGACCTCGTCGAACGACGTCTGGACGATCAGCTGCCGCTCCTCGGCAAGGCCGGCCTGCGCCAGCGCGTCGCGGTAGCCCTGGTGGAGGCGGGTGCCGGGGTCGACGTTCTGCGGGCCGGACAGGTGCGCGATGCGGCGGTGGCCCAGCGTCGCCAGGTAGCCGCAGGCGAGCTCCGACCCGGCGCGGTCGTCGACGACGACGTGCGGCCGCCCCCACCCCTCGCGCCGGCCAACCAGAACGGCGGGCATGCGGCCGAAGTCGGCCGCGTCCGTCGTGTCGGGCGTCGAGGGGTGCACCAGCACGCCGTCGACGCGGCCGCTGAGGTCGGCAAGGCGCGTGCCGGCCACGCCCGAGCAGACCAGCAGCAGGTAGCCCGCCGAGCGTGCGGTCGCCTCGGCGCCCTCGATCACGCGGGCGTAGCTCGAGCTCGCCAGCGAGGGCACGATCGCGCCGATGGCGAGGGTGCGGGCCGTGGCCAGCGACCGCGCGGCCCTGTTGGCCTGGTAGTCGAGACGGGCGACCGCCTCCAGCACCCGCTGCCGCGTCTCCTCGCGGATCGACAGCCCCTGGTCGCCCGAGAGCACCCGGGAGACGACCGACGCGTCGACCCGGGCGAGCTCGGCGACGTCGCGCAGGCGGGGTTTGGTCATGCTGTCCGCATCATCTTGCCACGTCGAGCCACGCCCGACGCTCGAATTGGTCAAGCGCTTGACCGACACCCAGGAGAGGACGCCCGTGCCCCTGCCCGCGATCGACCCGCTGCCCGCCGAGCAGCTCGCCTTCCTGCGCGGCGTGGACAGCCCCACGCTCGCCAACGCGATCGAGCGCTTCGAGGTGCGCGACCGCACCGAGGGGTTCATCGGCGGCACCGTCGCGAGCCTGTTCCCGGAGCTGCCGCCCATGGTCGGCGCCGCGCTGACGGTGACGATGCGCGACGAGCCGGGAGCGGTGAAGTCGAAGCGGGGCTTCTGGGAGCTGTTCGAGGCGCTCGCCGCCGTCCCGGCGCCCTCGGTGGTCGTGGTGCAGGATCGCAGCGGGCGGCCGAGCCGCGTGGCCTACTGCGGCGAGGTCATGGCGACGATGGCGCAGCGCCTCGGCGCGGCCGGCTACGTCACCGACGGCAGCGTGCGCGACGTGGCGGAGGTGCGCGCGCTCGGGCTTGCGTACTTCGCCTCCGGCGTCTGCGTCTCGCACGGCAACTTCTCCGTCGAGGAGGTCGGCGGCCCGATCGAGCTCGACGGGCAGGGCGTGGCGACCGGCGACCTGCTGCACGGCGACGCGAACGGCATCGTCGTCGTCCCGCGGGCGGTGCTCTCCGAGCTGCCCGGCGCGGTCGAGCGGATCCGCGCGAACGAGGGCGAGCTCCTGGCCTACGCGCGTTCGGACGCGTTCACGGTCGCGGGCGCCCGCGACCTGACCGGCTACCGCTAGACCCGTCTCCAGCTCAGCGCTCCCGCGGCTCGACCAGGCCGCTCTCGTACGCGAACACCACGGCCTGCACCCGGTCGCGCAGGCCGAGCTTCGCCGAGCACGTGGGACACGTGGGTCTTGATGGTTCCCTCGCCGAGATACAGCTCGCGGGCGAGCTCGGCGTTGCTCTTGCCGGTCGCGAGCAGGCGCAGCACCTCGACCTCGCGCTCCGTGAGCTGCCCGAGCGCCGCATCGTCGCGCGGACGGGCCGGACGCCGCGCGTACTCCTGGATGACGCGGCGTGTGATGGCCGGGGCGAGCAGCGCGTCGCCCGCGGCGACCACCCGCACCGCGTGCACGAGGTCCTCCGGCCGGGCGTTCTTGAGCAGGAAGCCGCTCGCGCCCGCCCGCAGCGCCTCGAACACGTACTCGTCCTGCTCGAAGGTCGTGAGGATCACGACGCGGCTCTCGACGGTGGCGTCGCCCACCAGCCGGCGCGTCGCCTCGAGCCCGTCCATCACCGGCATCTGCACGTCCATCAGCACGACGTCGGGCCGCAGGCGGCGCGTGACCTCGATGGCCTGCTCGCCGTCGCTCGCCTCGCCGACGATGGCGACGTCGCCCTCCGCCTCCAGGATCATCCGGAAGCCGGCGCGCACCATCGCCTGGTCGTCGACCAGCACGACGCGGACGGTCACGCCGGCCGCCCGTTCAGCGGGAAGGTCGCGTGCACCGCGAACCCGCCGCCGGGCCGGGGCCCGTCCGCAGGTGCCCGCCGTGGAGGCGCACGCGCTCGCGCATGCCGATCAGCCCGTGGCCGCCGGCCGCCGGCGCCGCCCCGACGCGGCCGTCGTCGACCACCTCGACCTCGAGCGTCGAGGGCCCGTACGCGACGCGCACCGTCGAGCGCGTCGCCCGCGCGTGCTTGCGCGTGTTGGTCAGGGCCTCCTGGATGACGCGGTAGGCGGAGAGCTCGACCGTGCCGGGCAGCGGACGCGGCTCGCCCTCCACGCGCAGCTCGACCCGCAGGTCGTCGCCGCCGGCCTGCGCCACGAGCTCGGGCAGCCGTGCCAGGTCCGGCTGCGGGGCGAGCGCGTCGTCCTCGTCCTGCCCCTCCCGGCGCAGGATGCCGAGCAGGCGCTGCAGCTCGAGCACCGCCTGCCGGCTCGAGGCCTCGATCGACGCGAGCGCCGCCTCCGCCTGCTCGGGCTGCCGGCGCATGACCCGCCGCGCGGCACCGGCCTGCACGCCCATGACGCTCACGTGATGGGCGACCACGTCGTGGAGCTCGCGCGCGATCCGCATGCGCTCGTCGAGCACGGCGCGGCGCGCGTTCTCCTCCCGCTCGCGGCGCAGCTCCGCGGCCTGCGCGGCCAGCGCCTGCTCGCGCTCGCGCAGCCCGCGGACCGCGATCCCGAGCGCGATGGGGAGCGCGACCGAGACGGCGTTGTAGGCCAGCAGGAAGCCCTGGTTGAGCGGCAGGTCGTCGAACGTCCCGCCCTCGTAGAACTTGATCTCGCGCACGACCTCGCCCATCACCACGAGGGCGACCGCGGCGACCACCGCGACGGTCGCGCGCGATCGCGGGCCGTGCACGACCGCGGTGTACAGCGCGACCCAGATCGCCCAGACGGTGACGACGCCCTCCCACGCCGCCACGCCCGGCAGTCCCGGGTTGACCAGCACGCGACCGGCCACGAAGGCGCCGGTGACCACGACGGCGACGAGCAGCGGGTAGCGCCGCCGGAAGGTCAGCGGCAGCGTCACCGCGAGCAGCGTCACGACGATCCAGCCCAGGCCCGGCTCGTCCCATGCGGGGTCCTGGCGCAGGAGCTCGAAGGTCGTGTAGACCGAGACCAGACCCGCGACGCTGAAGACCAGCGCCAGCAGCCCGTCCGCCGCGGTCGGATGCCGGCGCAGCCACGCGACCCCGCTGCGCCACGCCGTCGTCATGCGCCCACGGTACCGGACGCCGCGCGCCGCCACCTCTGCCGTGCGACGGACGTCCGCCTCCGTCGCGCGGGAGAGGTCGGCCCGGCGCAGACGCGTCCCGCGGCGGAGCGCGAACGGGCCCTGCGGCCGACGACAGGGCGCCCGCCGCGACGCACACTCGGTGCCATGCCAACGTCCACATCGATCGACTCACGAAGCGCTACGGCGACGTGACCGCCGTCGACGACCTCAGCTTCGTCGCCCGCGAGGGTGCCGTGACCGGCTTCCTCGGCCCCAACGGCGCCGGCAAGACCACCACCCTGCGGATGCTGCTCGGGCTGGTGGCGCCGACGGCCGGGACCGCCACCATCGACGGGCAGCCGTACGCGCGAGCTCGCCGAGCCGGCGCGCCACGTCGGCGCCGTCCTCGAGTCGAGCTCGTTCCACCCCGGCCGCCGCGCCCGCAACCACCTGCGGGTGCTCGCGGCCGAGGCGCGGCTACCGGCGTCGCGCGCCGACGAGGTGCTGGAGCTCGTCGGCCTCGGCGACGTCGGCGGCCGGCGCGTGAAGGGCTTCTCGCTGGGGATGCGCCAGCGGCTCGGGCTGGCCGGGGCGCTGCTCGGCGACCCCCAGGTGCTGGTCCTCGACGAGCCCGCCAACGGCCTCGACCCCGAGGGCGTGCACTGGCTGCGCGGCTTCCTCCGCTCCTTCGCCGATCGCGGCGGCACGGTGATCGTGTCGAGCCACCTGCTGGCGGAGGTCGCGCAGACCGTCGACGACGTCGTGATCATCGCCCGCGGCCGGCTCGTGGCGCAGGCGCCCCTGGCCGACCTGACGCGCCGCTCGCAGGCCGGGGTGCGCGTCCGCACGCCGCAGCCGGACGCCCTGCGCGACGTGCTGGCGGCGCGGGACGTGGCCGTCGAGCTGGTCGGGACCGACGCCGTCGTCGCCCTCGACACCACCCCGGAGGCGGTTGGCCTCGCGGCCGCCGGCGCCGGCATCGTGATCTACGAGATGGCGGCCGAGCACGTCGACCTCGAAGATCTGTTCCTCGACCTCACCGCCACCGCGGAGGCCATCCGATGACGCACCTCGTCCGCGCCGAGCTCCTCAAGCTGCGCACCACCCGCATGTTCTGGGCCTACATCGGGGCGGCGGTGGCGCTCGTGCCCCTGAGCGTCGCCCTCGCCATGACGTCGGGCAGCGAGCCGCTGGACAGCCCCGACGGCGTCCGGCACGTCGTCGCCGCCGCCTCGTCCGGCGGGCTCGTGCTGCTGGTGCTGGGCATCCTGGTGATGGCCGGCGAGTTCCGGCATGGCACGGCCACGTCGACGTTCCTCATCACGCCCGACCGCCGGCGCGTGGTGGCCGCGAAGGTGCTGGCCGCGAGCATCGTCGGCCTCGTGCTCGCCATCGTCACGTCGGCCGTCACGCTGGCCGTCGCGATCCCCTGGCTGCAGGCGGACGGCGTCGACGTCACGTCGCACGGCAGCGACATCGCGCTCGGCCTGCTCGGCGCGATCGCGGCCACGACGCTGGCACCGCTCGTCGGCGTCGGCTTCGGCGCGATCGTGACCAGCCAGACGGTCGCCATCACCATCGCGCTGATCTGGAGCCAGCTGGTGGAGGGCCTGCTGGTCGGCTTCCTGCCCGAGGTCGGACGCTGGCTGCCCGGCGGGGCCGCGAGCGCGCTGGCCGGCGTGGAGACGCCGAGCGGCGGGATGCTGCCGATGTGGGCGGCGGCGGTCGTGCTGGCCGCCTACGGCCTGGCCTTCGCCGCGGCGGGCGCGGCGACCCTGGCGCGGCGGGACGTCGCGTGATGGCCGACCTCGAGCTCACCCGCAGCGCCGGCGACCGCCGGCTGTACGTCCTCGACGGCGTCGGGACGCTGCGCCTCGGGGGCCTGTTCTCCCGCTCGGCGACGGCCGAGGCCGGCGGCCGGCGCTGGACGTTCGCGCGGCGCGGCCTCCTCGGCCGGCCGATCGAGGCCGAGGGCGAGGACGGAGCGGTCGTCGGCTCCTTCGCGGGCCGCACGATCCGCCGCGGCGGCGCGCTGTACTGGGCGGATCGGGAGTACGTCCTGCGGACCGCCTCGGCGTGGCGCGAGCGCTACGCCCTGATGCTCGGCGACCGCGAGCTCGCGCTGCTCGACGGCAGGGGCTGGGGCAAGCGGCCGGTGCGCGTCACGCTCGACGACCGGTCCGCGCTCGAGCCGGGCCTGCTGCTCTTCGCGGCCTTCGTGGTCCACGCCCTCGCCGAGGACGCCGGCAGCGCGGCGGCCGCCGGAGGCTCGGCCGCGGTTGCCGGAAGCTAGCTCACGGAGCGCGCGTTCACCTGGGTGACGATCCTTCCACGAAGTACGCAAATTCCGTTACAGTCGCCCGCTCCATGGCGTCTCGGGTCGAACGCGCACGGCGGCTGGCAGAGCGCCGTCATCAGGGGGACGTCTCCCGCGACGGCGCGAGCCCCTACTTCCAGCACGTCGCCGCCGTGGTCGAGCTGCTGGCGGAGGCAGGCGCACCGGAGGACGTGGTCTGCGCCGCCTACCTGCACGACGTCGTGGAGCGCACGCACACCACCGTCGACGAGGTCGACCGCGGCTTCGGCCGTGCCGTCGCGGACCTCGTCGCGGCCATGACGATCCCGAGCCACGACCCCGACGGGACCGAGCTCGAGTGGGCCGAGCGCAAGCAGGACGCGCTCGGGCGGGCAGCCGCGGGGCCCGACGAGATCGTGTGGCTCAAGGCCGCCGACCTGTGCGCGAACGTCGACGAGCTCCTGCGCAACCACGCCCGCCACGGGGCGTCGGCCTGGGCGGCCTACGAGGTGGAGCCGGGGCGGCAGGTCGGGTACTACGCCGCGCTCGGCCGACGTCGTCGCTGGACGACTCGATGGTGGCGTCCTCGCCATGCACGTGGCGGACCGGCGCGACCGCCTCGCCGCGCCTCGCGGACGCATCCGGCGCGCTCGCCGTCACGCCCTGACGACCGGTCCCAGCCCGACGCGGGTCTCTGCCATGCTTGCCCCGATGGCCGAGACCGCCTCGACGGCCCGACCGACGCTCGCGGACTGGATGTCGGCGCCGGGGAACCGCTGGGCGTTCCGGCACGTGCGCGAGCTGATCCCGACGGCGCGCGTGCGGCGCGGCCCGGCGGTGCTCAGCCTGCCGCAGGCCGGCGTGCCGGAGCTGCTGGAGCTCGAGTTCGCCGACGCGCACGGCGGGCCGCGGCGGATCGACGCCTGGCTCGAGGAGAGCTACGGCGACGCGCTGGTCGTGCTGCACGACGGTGCGATCGCGCTGGAGTGGCTCGCGCCCGGCGTCGCCGCGGACGAGACGCACGTCGTCATGAGCGTGACCAAGTCCGTCACCGCGCTGCTGGCCGGCGCGCTCGCCGGCGCCGGGCTGCTCGACCTGGACGCGCCGATCGTCCAGCACGTCCCGGAGGCGGCCGGATCCGTGTTCGGCGACGCGACCGTGCGGCACCTGCTCGACATGACGACGGGCACGGGGTTCGTCGAGGACTACACGCCGAACGACGACGTGCGCGCGTACCGCCAGTCCACCGGCTGGTACCCACGCGAGGCCTCGCCGCACGACCTGCACGACTACCTGCTGACGATCCCGCGCGGCGGCCCGCACGGCACGCGCTTCGACTACGTCTCGCCCAACACCGACATGCTCGGCTGGGTGCTCGAGCGCGCCGCCGGCGAGCCTTACGCCGACGCCCTCTCGCGCTACCTGTGGGCCCTGCTCGGCGCGGAGCAGGACGCCGACATCACGCTCGATCCGGCGGGCAGCCCGCGCGCGGCCGGCGGCCTCTGCATCACGCCGCGCGACATGGCCCGCATCGGCCAGCTCGTGGTCGAGGACGGCGCCGGCATCGTGCCGGCCGACTTCGTCGAGGATCTGCGCAGCGGCGGCGATCCGGCGCTGTGGGCGGCGGGCGAATGGGCGGACTTCCTGCCCGGCGGCGCCTACCGCAGCTGCTGGTACCAGCCGCGGACCGACCCCGGCCTGGCCGTCGCGATCGGCATCCACGGCCAGCTGATCTACGCCGACCCCGGGCGCCGAGTGGTGGTCGCCAAGCAGTCGTCGTGGCCCGTGGCGGGCGACGACGACGGCGACGCGCTCGCGATCGCGGCGGCACGAGCCATCGCCGCGGCCCTCGCCTGACGTGGCGTCGTACGCCCTCAACCCGGAAGCGGTCGCGCGCGCGGAGCAGCTCATCGACGCCCGCCAGTACGTCGTGGAGAGCTCGTGGGGCGACGTGCAGCCGCGGACCGAGGACGAGAACGCCTTCCTCGCGTCGCACTCCTGGGAGGAGTACGCGGCCTGGCACCTCGGCCTGACCGAGGGCGCGACCGACGGGACGAAGGCGCGCTACGCGTTCGTGTACGGCGACTTCCGCCGCGTGCACCGCATGGGCCTCATCGCGTGCCACTACCGCGCCGCGGAGTGGGGCCACAAGGCGATCGAGCTGGCCGCGCACGAGCTGCTGCAGCGGCTCGACGCGAAGCGGGCCTGAGCGTGGACGGGCACGACCGCGCGCACGACTCGCGCGAGGACGACCTCGGCGACCTGCTGCAGGAGATGCGCGTCCTCCTGCAGGGCGCCCAGGTGCTGACGGCGTTCCTCGTGGTCCTGCCGTTCAGCGCGGGCTTCGACGATCTGAGCCAGGCCGAGCGGTGGGTCTACGTGGCGACCTTCGCGTTGTCGGTGCTCAG
Organism: uncultured Actinomycetota bacterium; assembly: GCA_963767885.1. Classification (GTDB taxonomy): domain Bacteria; phylum Actinomycetota; class Thermoleophilia; order Gaiellales; family F1-60-MAGs149; genus CAVYFW01. Next base: position 19,674 of record CAVYFW010000018.1, on the reverse strand, counting down.
CCTCGTGCTGTTCAGCGCCCCGGCCGCCCAGCACCGGCTCACGCGCCCGCTGGTGCAGCGCGAGCGCTTCAAGGACATGGCGACCCGCTTCATGATCGCCGGCCTGGTGTCGGTCAGCATCGCCCTCGTGCTCGCGACGCAGCTCGTCGTCTCCCAGGTCGTCGGGGTGCCCTGGTCGCTGTTCTGGGCCTCGGTCGTGGCGGTCGGCGTGCTCGTGTTCTGGTGGGTCTTCCCGCTGCAGAAGCGCCACGCGCTGTCGCGGCCGGACCCGGACCCCTAGTCGATCCCCTGCTCCGCGAGCCAGGCCTTCGCCACGCGCTTCTGGGCGCGCGTCAGCCAGGCCTCGGCCACGATCTCGCGCAGCTCGTCGCGGTCGATCCGCTCGAGGTCCGGGATGCGCACGAGGATGGCGGGGTAGCCGTCGAAGTGCGGCGTCGTGAAGAACACGCCCCGCGCGTCGCGCAGCAGCATCTCCTTGTCGCCCTCGTCGGCGATGCGGAACATCAGGACGTCGGCGAGGCGCTCGCCGGTCTCCGGGTCGCGGGCGTCCGGTCGCCGGCTGCGGTGCAGGCAGAACAGCTTGCCGTGCACCGAGTAGAGCGGCCGGCCGTCGCGCACCTCCTTCGTGACGTGCGGTAGGCCCAGGGCGATCTCGTCGAGGTCGTCCAGCGTGCTCATGGGCCGGCACTCTGGCACGAGGCCGGTCCCGAACGAGGCGGCTAGCCTCGATCGCAGGTGCTGTCGACCAGGGCCCGAGCGACTCTGGTCTCGAGCTCGGCCGGGTACCGCTGCACACCTGCGGGCAGGTCGGCGATACGCCCGTTCAGGATCGCGTCGAGGCCGAGCAGCATGATCGCCGCGAACGGGTCGAACAGTTGCGGCTGCTCCAGATGCCCAGACCGGCCGCCAGGTTCACGAGGCTGCCCGGTTGAGCAGGTGCACCCGTCGGCCGTTCACCTCGTACCGTTCGAGATGTCGACGCAGCTCGGTGCGGGGGTGCTGCTCGAGCCAGTCGACGTCGATCTCGCGGTGGCTGTGGCCGACGTTCACGAGGATCGCGCCGTCGGCGAGGCTGCTCGATCTGCGCCGCGCCGACGTACCCCGTCGAAACCGGTCGCGGTGACGACCACGCTGGCTCGACGGACGGCGTCGTCGAAGTCGGCGACGCGGCACCCGTGGTGCTGCGCCTGGACCAACCGCACCGGGTCGAGGTCGACCACCGTGACGTTGGCCCCCAGATCGCGGGCGCGCAGCGCGACGCCCTGACCAACGGGGCCGAACCCGACCACGACGACCTCGCGACCGTAGAGCGACAGGCCCGTTATCGCCGTGAACGCCGGCCAGGTCTCGGCGCCGACGTGGTGCCGGTTGTGGATGAGATCCTTGAGCGCGATCCCGTTCCAGTCCAGGACCGGGAACGGGATATCGAGACCGGCCAGGCGGTGCAAGCCGGTCGTGGTGGCCTCGAGCGCACCAGCCGGCCGGTGGCCCGCTGCCGCTGCCTGCACGATCAGCTCACCGCCCATGTCGCACAGCGCGTCGGCCGGTTCGTTCGCGAGCCAGGCCAGCGCGTCGGCGTGCTCGACGGCAGTCATGCCGGCGTGGCCGCGGATCTCGACGCCCGATCGAGGCGAGGTGCGCGGCGGTGCGGTCGTCGGTGCTGTCCGGGTTGCACGGCGCCATCCGGACTCGGGCCCCGGCCTGGAGGAGCGGAGCCGACGATGCAGATGCTGTCGGGCGTGATGTGCTGGTGACACGCCACGGCGCGGCCCGACAGGTTCGAGTCCGCGACCTCCGCGCCGAACGCGGTGGTGATCGGCTTGGTCCACGCGATCCATTCGAGCTCAGCGGCCTCCACGGCTCGTCTAACGCGGCAACGGGCGCAGGCGCCGCCACGCGTAGCTCGCCGGCGTCGGGTCGACGTTGCCGGCGGCGTCGACCGCGCGCACCTTGAACACGTGCTGGCCGACGCGAACGACGGGGCGGTACGGCGAGCGGCAGCGGGCCCAGGCGCGCAGGTCGACCTTGCAGCGGAACGTCGAGCCGGCCTCGCTGGAACGGAAGGTGAACGTCGGCTGCCGGTTGCGGCTGCGCTTGATCGGCCTGGAGCCGAGCGTCGTGTTCGGCGGCTTCGTGTCCGCGCCACCGCCACCGCCACCGCCACCGCCGCCACCGCCCCACCGCCGCCGCCACCGCCACCGCCACCGCAGGCGACGGGGTTGCCGGGGTTGCCGCACCCGGGTCGCGGACCGGGAGCGACCGGCGCGGGACCGAAGTCCGGGTCGCTGCCGCCGGGCACCACCAGCGCCGGCGTCCCGCAGGACTGGAGCGTCGGCACGGGCAGCACCGAGATGCCGTCGCCGTCCTGCACCGCGAGCGCCTGGCCGTTCTCCGACCACGTGGGGTTGACGAACTTGCCCGTCGGGCCCTGCAGGAAGCAGTTGGCGGTGAACGGGGAGGGCAGGGCCGGCGGCGGGCCGTTGAGGGCGTACAGGACGACCGTCTCCTGGTTGTCGCCGCGCACCACCGCCAGCCGCTGGCCGTCGCGGGAGGCCTCCGCGTCGAGCAGGGTCGGAATCGGGATTCCGCCGCCCGTCTCGAAGTCGGCGAACCACTTCGCGGCCTCCGGCATCCCCAGGCGGTAGTACCAGACCTCGGCGCTCCCGCTCGTGATGGCGATCGTGTCGTTGCCGAGCCAGGACGGCCAGCCGCCCGTGTTGGGCGTGCCGATGGCGTCGTGGGCGGTGAAGCGGTCGCTGTAGCTCAGGAGCGCGCGGCTCGCGACGTCGACGCAGTACAGGCAGGTCGGATCGAAGACGGTCGTCGCGAACCAGTACGCCACGAGCCTGCCGTCCGGCGAGACCCGCGCGTCGAGCGCCCCCGTGCCCGGCGCCGGCGTGTTGATCGGCGGGTTCAGGAGCTCGCCGTTCTGCCGCATGCGGTAGAGCTGCCGGCGCGTGGTCGCCGTCGCGCGGACGGCGACGATGGTGCCGTCGTCGGCCTGCGAGGGCGACGCGTACGGATAGGCCGCCGTCCCGTCGAGCGTCACCTGGTACGCGTTCGACCCGTCGGCGTTGGCGATCCAGACGTTGCCGGCCAGGACGTAGACCAGGCTGTCGGCCGCGGCCGCACCCGGGAGCGCGAGGGCGGCGACGAGCGCCGCCAGTCCGACCCAACCGCGACGCTGCACCATCGGACCTCCTCGGAGCGACCGACGCTAGCACCGGGCGCGCGAGGCGTAAAGCGTGCCCCGGCCGGCCGGGAGCCTCAGGCCCTGCCGGGCGGGTCCGGGTCGAGCGCCTGCACGTGCTGGAAGCCGAAGCGGCCCTTGATGCAGAGGTTGCCGCGCGTGACGTCGTGGTCGTCCGGGCTCGTGACCTTGACGATGGTGTTGTCCTGGACGTGCAGCTCGAGGTTGCAGCCGACGCCGCAGTACGGGCAGATCGTCTGCGTCACCGCCTGCTCGTCCTCGCGCCACTCGCCCGCCGCGCGCAGCTCGTGCTCGGAGCGGAACATGAGCGCGCCGGTCGGGCACACGCGCGATGCAGTTGCCGCAGTACACGCACGCCGACTCGGGCAGCTCGACGACGTACTCCGTCGAGATGCGCGCGTCGAAGCCGCGGCCCGCGACGTGGATGGCGAACGTGTTCTGGTACTGCTCGCCGCAGGCGTCCATGCACTTGTAACAGAGGATGCACTTCGAGTAGTCGCGGACGTAGAGCTCGTTGTCGACCTTGACCGGCGCGTACACCGTCGCGGCGGTCTGTCCGTCCGGCTCCTCGTGGTAGCCGGTGCGCTTGCGGTCGCGCTCGGGGTCCGGCGGCGCCGGCGGGCCGTAGCGCTCCGGCCGCGCGTCGTACTCCTCGACGTACGCCTGGGCCGCCGGCGCGGTCGAGAGGTCGACCGACGAGGCCAGGAACTCCAGCACCAGCTTGCGCGAGTGGGTCACGCGCTCGGTGTCGGTGCGGATCTTCATCCCGTCCTCGGCCTTGCGCGAGCACGACGGCGCCAGCACCCGCGCGCCCTCGATCTCGACGACGCACACGCGGCAGACGTTGGCCGGCCGCAGCGTCTCGCCGTAGCAGAGCGTCGGCGTCGTCGATGCCGAGCTTGGTGCACGCGTCGAGGATCGTCTGGCCCTCGAACACGCGCACGGGCTGGCCGTCGATCTCGAGCTCGACCATGCGCCGCGGCGCGCCGACCAGCTGCACCTGACTCACGCGGACTGCCCTCCGAAGACGCCGAGGCGCCCGATCGCGGATTCGATGGCGCTCGACGCCGTCTGGCCGAGGCCGCAGATGGAGGCGTCGCGCATGCACTGGCCGATCTCGGCGATCAGGCCGAGCTCCGCGTCGACGCCGCCGCGCGTGCGGCCCGCGAGCAGCCGCGCGAGCGCCTCCTGCTGGCGCACGGTGCCGACGCGGCAGGGGACGCACTGGCCGCACGACTCGTTGCGGAAGAAGGCGGCGATGCGCATCAGCATGCGCGGCAGGTCGACCGTCTCGTCCATCACCAGGACGACGCCCGAGCCGAGCGTCGTCTTCGCCTCCCGCGCGCCCTCGAAGGTCAGCGGCAGGTCGAGCTCGTCCGGGCGCACGAAGCCGCCGGCCGCGCCGCCCAGCAGGACGGTCTGCAGCGCGCGCCCGCCGGCCACGCCGCCGGCGAGCTCGAGCAGCTCGCGCAGCGTCGCGCCGAACGGCACCTCGTAGACGCCGGGCCGCTCGACGTGCCCGGAGAGGCAGAAGAGCTTCGTGCCGGTCGACGCCTCCGTGCCCGTCTCGGCGAAGCCCGGCCCGGAGGCCAGCAGGATCGGCAGCACGTTGACCAGCGTCTCGACGTTGTTGACCACCGTCGGCTTGCCGAACAGGCCGGCGACCACCGGGAAGGGCGGCTTGTTGCGCGGCTCGCCGCGCTCGCCCTCGATGGAGTTGAAGATCGCCGTCTCCTCGCCGCAGATGTAGGCGCCGCCGCCCTTGCGGATCTCGAGGTCGAACGCGAAGCCCTCGCCGAACACGTCGTCCCCGAGGAACCCGCGACGGCGCGCCTCCGCGATGGCGGCGCCGAGGATGCGGTGCGCGTCGGGGTACTCGCCGCGCAGGTAGACGTAGCCGTGCGCCGCGTTGGTCGCGTACGCCGGCGATGGTCATGGCCTCGATGAGCGAGAACGGGTCGCCCTCGATGACCGCGCGGTCCTTGAACGTGCCCGGCTCGGACTCGTCGGCGTTGCAGATGACGTAGTGCGGGCGGGCCGGCTGGCGCGCCACGGCGTCCCACTTGACGCCGGTCGGGAAGGCCGCGCCGCCGCGGCCGAGCAGCTTGGAGTCCTTGACCTCGCGCAGCACGCCCTCGGGCCCGAGCTCGACGGCCTGCCGCAGCGCCGCGTAGCCGCCCTGCGCGCGGTAGTCGTCGAGGCTCGTCGGCTGCACCTGGCCCACGCGCCGCAGCAGCCGCAGGCCCGGATCGCCGTGCTGCGGCAGCGGCGGATGCGGCGGCGGCTGGAGGACCGCGTCCTGCTCCAGCGCCCGCAGCGCGGTCGCCGCGTCCACGGGCGCGAGCACCTGCTCCACCGGGTGCTCGCCGGCGACCGTCAGCATCGCCGCCGGCGCACGGTCGCACTGGCCCAGGCAGGGGCTGCGGAACCACGTCGACGCGCCGTCCGTCGCGCCCTCGGGGCCGACGCGCTCCTCGAGCTGGGCGATCAGCTCCTGCGAGCCGCGGCAGCGGCAGGCGAGGTCCTCGCAGACGTGGAGCACCCGCGGCGGGCGCGGCTCGACCGAGAGCAGCGCGTAGAACGTCGCCACCCCGTAGGCATCCGCGGGCGGCACGTCGAGGCGCAGGCAGACGTAGTTGAGCGCGCCCGGGCTGATCCAGCCGACGTGCTCCTGGATCGAGAGCAGCGCCGGCAGCAGCTGGTGGCGCTGCGCCCGCGCGGCGTGCCCGCCGACGGCCAGCCGGCCGTCGATGCCGGCGCGCCGGACGCCGCCGTCCCAGCCCGACGCGGGCGGGCCGAGCACGTGGTCGACGGCTGCGCGCTCGGCCTCGCGTGGCCTCGGCGTCGAGCAGGTGGAGGTCCACGCAGTCGCCCTCGACCAGGACGTGCTCGGGAACGACCTGCTCGCGCAGGAACGGGCGCACCTTCTCGACCCGGACCGCGGCGGCCTTGAACTCGGCCGTGCCGGACTTCGGGTCGGTGACGTCGATCGTCAGCTGGTTCACGTCCACCTGGTCGGGGAAGTGGAAGGTCATGAAGCAGAGGCCCGGCCGCAGCCCGCGGTCGATGCGCACGGGGGCCTCGACCGAGCCGCGCCGCGACGAGACGCGGACGACCTCGCCCTCCTCGACCAGCAGCCGCTCCGCGTCCTCGGGCGAGAGGCTGGAGCGCCTCGCCGAGGTGCAGCGGCGAGCGGTACAGGTTCGTCTGCGCGCCCGTGTTGTACGACTCCAGGCGCCGGCCCGTGGTCAGGCGCATCGGGTAGTCGTCGTCGAGCGCCTCGAAGGGCGGGCGGTGCTCGACCACCGAGAACGGCGCCGGCGGCCCCTCCAGCGGATCGGCCCACAGGCGCTCGTGCAGCACCTGGCGTGCCGGGGTGGTCCTCGGTCGGGCACGGCCACTGGATGCCGCCCAGCGCCTCCAGCCGGTCGTAGCGCATGCCGGCGTGCATCGGCGAGAGCGTCCGCAGCTCGTCCCACGCCTGCTCCGGCGTCGGGTCGCCCCAGTCGTAGCCCAGCCGCAGGGCGAGCTGGCCCAGGATCCACGTGTCGTCGCGCGCCTGGCCCGGCGGCTCGAGCGCCTTGCGCACGCGCTGCACGCGCCGCTCGGAGTTCGTCACCGTGCCCTCGGCCTCGCACCAGGAGGCCGACGACGGGAAGACGACGTCGGCGTACTCGGCCGTCCTCGTGAAGACGATGTCCTGCACGATCATGAAGTCGAGCTCCGACAGGAGCTTGCGCGTGCTGGTTGATGTCGGCCTCGGACTGCGCCGGGTTCTCGCCGATCACGTACAGCGTCCGCAGCTCGCCGCGCTCCATGGCGTGGAACATCTGCGTCAGGTGCCAGCCGTACTGCGGCCGGATCTCGACGCCCCACGCCGCCTCGAAGCGGGCCCGCGCCTCGTCGTCGCGCTCGATGTCCTGGAAGCCCGTGAGCTTGTTCGGGATGGCGCCCATGTCGCCGCCGCCCTGCACGTTGTTCTGGCCGCGCAGCGGGTTGAGCCCGGAGCCGTAGCGCCCGACGTGGCCGCAGAGCAGCGCCAGGTTGATCAGCGAGAGGACGTTGTCGACGGCGTTGTGGTGCTCCGTGATGCCGAGCGTCCAGCAGATCATGCGCCCGGTCGGCACGGGCGAAGGCGTGCGCGGCCTCGCGGATCGCGTCGGCCGGGCACGCCCGTCAGCCGCTCGCCCTCCTCGAGCGTGAACGGCTCGACGCTCGCGGGCGTACTCGTCGAAGCCCGTCGTGGCGTGCTCGATGAAGGGGCGGTTGTGCAGGCCCGCGGCGATGATCTCGCGCGCCATCGTGTTCGACAGTGCGATGTCGGTGCCGACGTCGAGGCCCAGCCAGCGTGTCCGCCCACTGCGCCGAGGAGGTGCGCCGCGGGTCGACCACGAACAGCCGGGCGCCGGCGTGCACGCCCTTGAGCAGGTGGTGGAAGAAGATCGGGTGCGTCTCGCGTGCGTTGGAGCCCCAGAGGAGGATGACGTCCGTCTCCTCGATCTCGCGGTACGACGACGTCCCGCCGCCCGCGCCGAACACCGTCGCCAGACCGACGACGCTAGGTGCGTGTCAAGTGCGGTTGCAGGAGTCGATGTTGTTCGACCCCATGACCTGGCGCGCGAACTTCTGCGCCAGGTAGTTCATCTCGTTGGTCGCCTTGGAGCACGAGAAGACACCGAAGGACGTGGACGCGTCGGTCGCCCGCGCGGCGCGCAGGCCCTCGGCGGCGCGATCGAGCGCCTCGTCCCACGTCGCCTCGCGCAGGACGCCGTCCTCGCGCACGAGCGGGGTGGTCAGCCGGCCGCGGCGCTTTCGCTTCATCGGTGTCGCTCCTCTGGTCGCACGTACGTTGACCATTGCAGATGGACCAGGCACCGGCAAAGTGATCCTGCGAACCGCTCGATAGCCGGCGTCTATCGCCGGGGTGCCCGCCGTGCGGCTCAGTGAATCAGGACCGGGGTGCCGGACGGCAGCCGCTTCGCGAGGCGCTCGATGACGTCCTTGGGCACCGCGATGCAGCCGTGCGTCCAGATCGCCCCCGAGCCCCCGTGGATGGCGACGAGGCCCGGACCGCCGGCGAACGAGTCGAGCGTCTCCGAGAAGGCGGTCAGCGCGATCGCCCACGGCGCCACGCCGGGCTGGGTGGTGCGGAACGACTCGGCGATGGCGAACAGGCCCTTCGGCGTCGGCGTGGCCGGGCCGCCGACGACGACCGGGTAGCGCGCCACGACCTCGCCGCGGCGCGTCACCGTGAGCTCCTTGCCGGCGCGGAAGATGTCGACGCGCCACGGGTTGCGGACGAGGCGCACGCGGTCGTACCGGATCCAGCCGTCGGACTCGTTCGGCCGTTGCAGCAGCCGCACGCGCAGCCAGCGCCGGCCCGTGGAGTCGAAGGCCCCGCCCAGCACCAGCAGCCGCACGCGCTGCCCGGCCCATGGCCCGTGCGGCGAGACCGTGGCGATCGGGGCCCCCTGCGGCGCGCGCCGAACGACGCTCGCGATCACCGGCTCCGCGGCGACGCTCGAGGCCTGGGTCGGCCCGAGCTGCGCGATGCTGGCGGCGGCGGCAAGCGTCGCTACGAGGTTCGCGAACGCCACGATCGGCTCCTGGCTCCGGCCCGGTCACGGCCGGCTGGGGGCGTCCGCGACAGTGGCACTGGGATCGGAACGCTACCACCCGCGCGAGGCGGCCCGAGCGGCGCCGGTGGCGATCACCCGGGGTGAGCTCCGCGCGGGCCGGCGGCGGGTCCACGCGAGCGGCGCGCCCGCCGGGGGATCGCTCCCCGCGGCGGGCGCGCCGGCTGGTCGAGCCGCTAGGCGACGTAGGCCTGGCAGGCCACCACGCCGTTGGCGTAGCCGTACTCGGCCGCGGCGACGCGGTCCTCCGGGCTGCCGTGGTCGCCCGGGTTGCCGTTGACGTCGTAGCCGCCGAGCGTCGGGATGAACTGCCCGAGCTGGTCGGCCGCGAGCTGCGTGTCGACGGACCCGTTGTCGTACAGCCAGCGGACGAAGGTGCCGGCGAGGCAGTCCGCGTTGAGCTCGGCCTGCTGCACCGGAGTGTCGCCGGTGACCCAGCCGAAGCGCGCCTGGGCGGCGTGCCCGTACTCGTGGGCCAGCACGAAGGTCACCGCCATGTCGCCGTACTGGGCGAGCACGGTGTCACGCAGGAACTGGGTGTCGTAGACGATGTAGTCGTGCAGGTCGGCGCGCCCGTCGCCGAAGGACACGTCGTCGTCCGGGGCGCAGTACATCGCGTTGTCGTGGAACGAGTGCAGGCCGTCGCCGTCGGTGATCGGGGCGCCGTCGCAGTACAGCTGCGAGCCGGGGTCGACGCCGGCGTAGCCGTTCAGGGGCACCCAGCCGCTGCTGCCGATGTACGTCCAGTAGTAGTCGAGCATCGGCATGGCGAACTGGTCGACCGTCCACGTGAGCGTCGGGTCGAGGTCGCTCGTGACCTCGTCGAAGCTGAGGACGCCGTCGCCGTAGGCCTGCTGCCCGGCGGGCGCCTCGTCGGTCGACGCGGAGGACCCGTCCTGCGGCTGGGTGGGGATCTCGGCCTGGCCGCCGGAGCCGCCCGACCCCGACGCGTCGCCGGCGTCACCGCTCGTCGTCGTCGTGGGCCCGGGATCCTGCGGCGCCTGCTGCTGCGTCGTCTGGCCCGAGGACTGCGCGGACTCGGCGGATCCGCCGCCGACCTGTAGCGCGATGACGACCGCGGCAGCGGCCACCGCGGCGCTCGCGGCCGCGGCGACGGCGATGAGTGCGCCGCGGCGCTGCGTGGAGCTCGACCGCTCGGGGGTGGGGATGAGGTTGGACATCGTTCGCTCCTTCCGTGGGACGTGCTGACGGGGCGAACGCTGTCGTCGGGCGGTGTGGGGCCACTGTGCGGCGCTGTGGACGCGCTGTGGGCGAGCCGCTCCCGTGTGGCGTGCGGGGTGTGGCACGCCCTGCGCCCGCTCCGTCCGGCGGCCGGGCATGCACAGCGCATGCACAGCGACTCCACGGCGGGGGGCGCGAGGCTGCGTCTCGTCGCCGGCATGGTGCCGGCGCGACACACACAGGAGGGCACCATGCCCAGGATCCGGTTCATCCACCCGCAGGCCGCCCGGACGCGCATCGCACCCGTCGGCGGCAGCCGGTTCCCGGCCCCGATGGCCGCGCATGAAGTTGCCGCGTGCCGCTCGCACGCCGCGGGCTACAGCAGCTTCCCGGCCGCCGACGGCGGGCTTGACCGCTTCCCGGCGCCGACGGCGGGCTAGAACCTCCCGGCGCCGACGGCGGGCTTCCGCTTCCCGGCGCCCACGGCGGGCAGGAACCTCCCCGCCCCGACGACGGGCTGCAAGCGCCCCGCCCCGACGGCCGGCCTGGAAGGGCCCCGCCCCGGCCAACGTCGCCATCGCCGCCTAGCCCGCTCGACACCGAGGAGCGCCACGACATGAACCCCTCTCCCCTCACCCCGTGGCGCTCCTCGGTGCGCATGCTCGGCATCGGCCGCGGCATCTCGATCCTCGGCCGCGAGGCCGCCGCCGTCGCCGTCGCGCTCGTGCTCTGGCAGGAGACGGGCTCGCCGCAGTGGGTCGCCGCTGCGGTGCTCGCCTCCGAGCTCGGCTACCTCGCCGGCGCCCCGCTCGCGGGCCGGCTGGCCGACCGCCTCGACCGTCGCCGCGTGATGATCGGCTCCGACCTCGCCGGCGCCGGCATCGTCTGCTGCTACCTCATCGGCGGCCCGCAGTGGCTGCTGATCGCCCTCGTCGCGCTCGCCGGCACCGTCGAGGCGCCCTTCGGGGCCGCCGCGCGCGGCGCGCTGCCCAACCTCGTCCCCGACGACGCGCTCGCCACGGCGAACGCCGGGCTCGTGCGCTGGCGGACGCTCGGCTTCCTCGCCGGCCCCCTGGCGGGCGGCGCGGGCGTGGCGACGATCGGCGCGGACGCCGTCTTCGTCGTCGACATCGCCTCGTTCGCGCTGTCGGCGCTGCTGGTCTCGCGCATCCGCGGCTCCTTCCAGGCGCCTGCGACGCGCGACGACGACGCCGCGCGGGGCGGCCTGCTGGCGGGTGCCCGCCTCATCGCCGCCGAGCCGACCCTGCGCGCCATCTGCGGCGCCTGGATGCTCGCCCGCATCGGCACCGCCGTCGAGCTGACGGCGGCCGTCGTGCTCGGCCACCAGGCCGGGCTCGGCGGCGTCGGCGTCGGCCTGCTCATCGGCGCGTTCGGCGCGGGCTCCCTGGCCGGCACCACGCTCGCGCCGCTCGTTCTGCGCCGCACCGGCGACGCGGCCGGCGTCGTCACGGGGCTCGCCGTCATCGCGGGCGGGCTCGTGTGCGTCGGCCTCGCCCCGCGCTTCGAGCTCGCCGTCGCCGCGGCCGTCGTGGCCGGCGTCGGCGACGCGATCTCCGTCGTGGCCGAGGAGGGCGTCCTGCAGCGCTCGACGCCCGACCACGCACGCGGGCGCGTCGGCGCCGCCTACGAGGCGCTGCTCTCGGCCTCCACCCTCGTCGCGCTGGCCGGTGCCGGCGCGCTGGTCGCGCTGCTCGGCGCGCACCTCGCGTACGTCGCCGCGGGCGGCGTCTGCTTCGCCGCCGCCGCCGTCGCCGCGACGCCGGGCCGGCGCGCCCGCCGCCGCGCGCTCGCCGTCCCGGCGGCCGCCGACGCCCTCGCCGCCGCGTAGGCGCACCGGTCGCTCCGCCCCGGCGGGGCGGACGGGGCCGGGCTATGCCGGCGCCGGTGATGGGGGTAATGTCGTACGGGCGATGACGGACGCCACGGCCGCGCTCGAGGTCAGCCTGCTCGGCCCGCTCGAGGTGCGCCGCGCCGGCGAGCTGCTGCCGACCCCGCCGCCGCGCCAGCGGGTGCTGCTGACGCGGCTGGCCCTCAGCGCGGGCCGTGCCGTGCCGGTCGACACGCTGCTCGAGGCGCTGTGGGGCGAGCAGCTGCCCGCCGACCCGAGCAACGCCCTGCAGTGGCAGGTCGGCCAGCTGCGGCGGACGATCGGCGCCGACGCCATCGTCACCCGCGGCACGGCCTACCTGCTGGACGTCGACCCGCTGCAGGTCGACGTCACGCGCGTGCAGGCGGACGCCGCCTCCGGGGCCGCGCTGCAGCGGCTCGGCGACCACGCGGCCGCGGCGGCGACGGCCGAGGCGGCGCTGGCGCTGTGGCGCGGCGAGCCGCTGAGCGACGCGCGCGAGCTCGACTTCGCGCAGGCCTGGATCGCGCAGCTCGAGGACACGCAGGTCGCGCTGACGCAGCTGCGGCTCGCGAGCCAGCTCGAGCTGGGCCGGCCGGACGCCGCCGTCGCCGAGCTGCAGGGCCTGACCCGCCGCTTCCCCGACCGCGAGGAGCTGTGGCGGCTGCTGATGCTCGGCCTGTACCGCGCCGGGCGCCAGGCCGATGCGCTGGAGGCGTTCCGCAACGCCCGCCTGCGCCTCGACGAGACGGCCGGCATCGAGCCGTCCGCGGCGCTCCGCGACCTGCACACCGCGATCCTCAACCAGGACCCGTCCCTCGACGCGGACGCGCCGGCGGCGGCGCAGGCCGAGGCCGGCGTGCGCTCCCGGCGCCCCCTGCCGACCCCGCCGACCGAGCTGGTCGGGCGCGAGGACGACGTCGCCGCCGTCGCCGAGCGGCTGCGCGGCCGGGCCCGCGTCGTGACGGTCACCGGCCTGGGCGGCGTGGGCAAGACGCGCCTCGCGCTCGCCGTCGCGCACGAGCTCGCCGACGGGTTCGCCGACGGCGCCATGTTCGTCCCGCTGCAGGGCCTCGACGACCAGGAGCTGGTCGCCCCCGCGATCGCCGCCGCGCTCGACCTCGACCTCGCCGACGGTCTGATCGAGACGGCGCTCCTGCGCGCGGTCGCGCCGCTGGAGCTGCTGCTCGTGGTCGACAACGTGGAGCACCTGCTGAGCTGCGTCCCCCTGCTCGAGGACCTCGTGGCCGCGGCGCCCGGGTTGCGGCTGCTGGCGACGAGCAGGTTCTCGCTGCGCATGCGGGGCGAGCACGAGCACCGCCTCGACCCGCTCGCCTTCGGGGCGACGGACGACGCGGCGGTGGAGCTGTTCGCCCAGTGCGCGCACGCCGCGGGGGTCGACCTCGAGGGCGACGACCGCGACGCCGCGCGCGAGCTGTGCGCGCGGCTGGACGGCCTGCCGCTCGCCATCGAGCTCGCGGCCGCCCGCCTGCGCCTGCTCGGCGTCGACGACCTGCTCACCGCCATGACGACCGAGGCCGCGCTGGCCGACGCCGCCGACGACGCCTACGGCCAGCGCACGCTCAGCGCGGCCATCGACGGCACCTGGCAGCTGCTCTCCGAGGCGGAGCGCGACGCCTTCGCCCGCCTCGCCGTCTTCCCGGGGTCGTTCGACAGCGCCGCTGCGATCGCGGTCATCGGCGGCGCACCGGACGCGCTCGGCATCGTCGCGAGCCTGTTCGACCGCAGCCTGCTGCGCCGCACCCGCATCGGCCGCCAGGTGCGCCTCTCGCTCCTGGCGACGCTGCGCGCGTACGCGCTCGACCGCCTGGACGAGCAGGGCGAGCTCGCCGCCGAGCAGGCGCGCCACGTGCACGCCGAGCACTACACCGCGCGGCTCGAGGCCGCCATCCCGGCCGGCGAGGCGGTGCCGTTCCGCGACGCCGAGACGGCCAACCTTCGCGTCGCGCTCGACTACGCCCTCACCCGGTCGGACCGCGAGCTCCTCGCTCGCCTGGCGCCGGCGATGCGCATCGCGTGGGCCGGCGCGAGCGGGAGCTTCGTGGCGGTGCTCTCCGGCGTCGCGCGGCTGCCGGAGCTCGCGGCGACGGAGCGAGGGGCGGGGCCGGACGCGACGACGTGAGGGCTACGCCGCCACCGCGACCGGCGTGGCGTCCACGACGGCGACGGCGAGCGCGTCGCGCCAGGTCCGGCTCGTGGCCGTGACCGGCACGCCGCCCTGCAGCGCCGCGTAGGCCCACGCGCCGACCCGCCTGGCGCCGAACGGCGCGGCGCTGCGCGTGGTGACGGCGGGCGCGCTGCCCAGCGCGTGCGGTGCGTCGGTGGGATCGACGACGGCGACGCGGCAGGGGTCGAAGATGCGCGGGCTCGCGGTCTGCGAGGCGAGGGGGGTGAGGCGGTAGGTCGGCATGGGCGCAGGCTCCCGCGGGGCGCTGTGGCATCGGTGTGCGGCGCCTGTGCAACGCCGGCGGCCGCCGCCGGCACAGCGCTTCCACACCGGACGCACAGGCGCCCGCTCCACCGTCTGCCCATCGCCCCGACACGGTGTCGGGGCCCGACCCAGGAGGACGTGGGATGCCGCGTATCCGCTTGACCCAGCCCGCGACGGCGACGACCAAGGCCCGCAGCGGCAAGAAGATCCCGCGCGACTGCGCCCCCCGGCATGCCGCGCCTGATCCGCGGCCCGGAAGCGCCCCACCGCTGACGGAGGTCGGGCCGGGCGCCCAGCGCGCCGCGACGGAGGGAGTCCCCTCGGTCGCGGCGCGCTCCTGCGTGCGCGCCGACGTGCCGCGTCGCGGCCACAGGCATCGCACAGCGCCGCCACAGCCGCGATCGCGAGGCTCGTCCCATGACCAGCACCGACACCCAGCACCGCACCCCGTCGACCACCGCCCCGTGGGTCTGGCGCGACGCATCCCTCGACGACGTCGTCGCGGACGCCCTGCCGCTCGCCCTCCGGCCCGGGCCGGCCGCCCGCCACGCCGCTCGCTGAGGGCCCCGCCGGTGGCCGCCGCCCTCGCCGTTCGGCGGGGTTCCACCCTCGGCGTCCTAGTGTGTTCGTACCCCTCGCTGTAGGATCGCGGCGTGCGCGAGTTGGCGGCGGGCCAGCAGTTCGCGGGTTACGTGATCGAGGGGGTCCTCGGACGCGGCGGCATGGGCGTCGTGTACCGCGCGCGCCGCTCCACGGGCCTGGCGGATCGCGTGGTCGCGCTCAAGGTGATCCGCCCGGAGTTCGTGGCCCAGGAGCGGTTCGTCGCGCGCTTCCGCGACGAGGCCCGGCGCGCGGCGTCGCTCGAGCACTCGGCCATCGTGCCGGTGTACGAGGCCGACGAGGCGGACGGCGTGCCGTTCATCGCCATGCGGCTGATCGCCGGGCGCGACCTGCAGGCCCTCATCCAGGCGCGCGGCGCCCTCGACCCCGAGCAGGTCGCCCGCACCGCGGAGCGCCTCGCCAGCGCGCTCGACGCCGCGCACGCCACGGGCCTGGTGCATCGCGACGTCAAGCCGCAGAACGTCCTGGTGGACGCCGACGGCGACGCCTACCTGACCGACTTCGGCCTCGTGCGCGTGGTCGACTCCAGCGCGCCGGGGCAGACCGCGGTCGGCACCATCGTCGGCACGTTCGCGTACATGGCGCCGGAGCAGACGTACCCGTCGCGGCGCATCGACGGGCGCGCCGACCAGTACGCGCTGGCGTGCACGCTCTACGAGGCAGCGTGCGGCCGCACGCCGTTTGGCGGGGACGGGGACGTGCAGCTCGTGCTCGCACACCGCCTCGAGGAGCCGCCGCCGATCGGCTCCTTCTCGGACCGCGCCGCCATCTTCGACGAGGCGCTGCAGCGCGCGCTCGCCAAGGAGCCCGACGATCGCTACGCGACCTGCCGCGAGCTCGCCCAGGCCCTGCGACGAGCCGCGCTGGGCAGCGAGAGCAGCCTGCCCGCGGTGCCGCCCGCCGACCCCGCCGGCGCCGGCCCGGCGCAGGTCGCGCCGACGGTCGGGCGGGTCGCGCCGACGGTGGGGCGCGTCGCGGCGACGGAGCAGGCGACCGAGCAGGCCCCTGCCGCGGAAGAGCCCTCGCGGCACGACGAGCTGGCCGCGACGGCCACCGAGCTCGAGCTCGGGGTCTCCGAGAGCAGCGACCAGCTCGCCGTCCAACCCGTCGAGATCACGGAGATCGCCGAGATCGGCGACTCCGAGAGCTCCGACCAGCTCGCCGTCGAGCCCATCGAGATCGCCGAGATCGGCGACTCCGAGAGCAGCGACCAGCTCGCCGTCGAGCCCATCGAGATCGCCGAGCTCGCCGTCGAGCCGGACGGCGGCGCGACGCCCGACGCGAGCCGGGAGGCACCTGCGAGCGGCACGGTGCTCGACGCGCCGCCGCCGATCGCGGAGCCCGTTCCCGACGCACTGCCGGTCCGCCCCGAGGACCGCGGCGCGCACCGCCAGGCGGTCGCGCGCCGCCGCCGCGTCGCCGCGCTGGCCGGCGGTGTCCTCCTGCTGCTGGCCGGCCTGGTCGTCGGCTGGCTGGTGCTCGGCGGCGGCGACGAGCCGCAGCCCAGCGCCGCCGCGTCCACGGCCGGCGCATCCGGCACGACGCCCGACACGGCGGGGCCGACGACCGCGGCGACGGGCCCGTCGAGCGAGGGCGAGCCGGCGGCGTCCGGGCCCGAGCAGGGCTCGTCGGAAGCCCCGGGGACGGACACGGCGTCGGGTGACGAGAGCACGCCCGGCAGCGAGACGACGCCGACGGAGACCACGGGGCCGAGCCAGCCGGCGGACGGCGCGGTCGCCACCGCGCCCGACCGCCCCGTCAAGGCCGCCAACCAGCTGTCCGTGGTGCTCCGCGGCGACGACCTCTACGCCGCCGACCCGCAGGGCCGCGTGGTGCGCCTGCGCGCGGACGGCCAGCCCGTGGACGTGCGCGCCTTCCCGAACCGCCCGCAGGCCCTCGCGCTGGCGGGCGGCGACCTCATCGTCGCGGGCAAGGACGTCATCACGCCGCTGCGCGCATCCGACCTCGCGCCCCGCACCGGCGCGATCCCGGCGGTGACCACCGGGCTCGCCGACAACGCGGCCGGCGACGTCGTGGCGACCGTGAACCGCGGCGGGCGGCACGAGCTGTGCCGGGTCGGCGACGGCAAGCTCACGGGCTGCACCCGGCTCGGCTTCGTGCCCTCCGGCCTGACGATCGACGCCGCCGGCACCCGCGCCTACGTGCTCGACGCGGCGGCGGGCGACGAGGCCGTGCACCCCTTCGCCGTCCGCCGTGCGCGCTTCGCCGCCACACGCCCGCTGCCGGTGAGCGCGCCGTACCCGCACGGCGAGCCGGCCATCGCCGACGATCGGCTGGCCGTGCCCGTCGACCACGGCATCGCGCTGGTGCCGCTCGACGACTCCCCGGCCGACCCGCAGCTGATCCGGCTGGAGACGACGCCGTCCGACGTGCTCGTGACGTCCGGCGGCGCGATCTTCGCCGCGCTCCCGAGCTCCAACGCCATCGCGGTCGTCGAGCCCGACGCGCCGGACGCCACGCGTTACCCGGAGGTCAAGGGCCGTCCGTTCGCCCTGGCCGCGGCGGCCAACGACACGACGGTGGTGTACGTCCTGACCGCCTCGACGCAGACGCTCCTGACGCTCGACCCGGCCACGGGCGAGGTGCGCGAGCGCGTGCCGGTCCGGGCGCTCCAGCGCGGGGTCGTGGCGCCGCTCGTGGCCACCAGCGTGGGCGTCACCACGAGCGGGCTCGTCACCACCGTGGTCCTGCAGTTCGCCGGCGGCCGCATCGGCGACGGCGAGCTCGTCACGCTCGACCCGGCGTTCCGCGACGGGAGCCTCGCGTACGAGGTGCGGCAGCCGGGAATCCGCGTCGGCACCGCACGGCGCAGCGACCGCGGCAACGACGTCACCGCGGCGCTCTCGCAGGGCACGGGCCTCGTGCGCCTGCGCCTCGCGTTCCCCGGCAGCGCGTTCACGAGCGCCGCCATGACGTCGGGCCCGCGCAGCGTGACCGTCCGGCTGACGGAGCCGACGACGCCGCCGCCGCAGACCGCCCAGACGCCCACGGGCGGCGATGGCGGCGGCGCGACTCCCTCCTCCACGCCTACGACGCCTACCACGCCTACCACGCCAACGACGCCCACCACGCCGACGCCGTCCGGTGGCGACACGTGCGACACGCCGCCGTGTCCGGTGGGTTGAGACACGTCCTACCCGGCCGTCCGGGATGGCGCTTGACGCACCTGCGACGCGCACCGTACGTTTGCGTCGGACCTCGATCACGGAGGCGAGGCGGGGTGCTGGACGATCGGCGGAATGGGTGGCGACGCGTGCTCGCGGCGATGCTGGGCGCGCTCGTGCTGACGGCGCTCGCGCCGGCGCTGGCCCATGCCGCGGGAACGCATCAGCCGGGCTTCGGCGACCCGCTCCTGGCCGACGACATGGAGGTGACGCCCGGGCAGTGGATGATCCCGTCCAGCGAGGGCGTCGGCCCCGGCTGCCCCGCCGACGCGACCACGTACGGCTGGGGCTTCTACCAGCCGACCGGGCAGACGAGCACCGTGCTCGGCGACTCGCCGCCGCTGACGCTTGGCGGCGCGGATGAGAAGTACAACGGCAACAACTGCCTGCTCTGGCTCTGGAACGACACCCAGTTCACGCTCAACTCGTCCTATTGCCGCGTGTTCCTGCGCATGCGCCGCGACCTGGTGGACATCGACCACTTCGTCGTCGGCCTGTTCTTCGGCGCGCGCCCCGACCAGGCGCCCGGCTACCGCACGCCCGACAAGCTGTGGGTCGTAGCGGACAACACGAACACCGCCTTCCGGCAGGAGTCGGTGCTGCTCGCGCCGACCACGACCGCGGCCAGGCTGTACTTCTTCACGCATGGGCGGGGCGCGACCACCGGGTTCGGCGTCGACATCGACGACGTCGAGGTCCGCTGCGACACGGTGCCGCCCGTCAACCCGACGTCGCTGGCCAGCACGACCACCACGGTCGGCGCGACCGTCAAGGCCGGCGACCCGATCGGCTTCGCCTGGTCGGGCGCCGACGACGGGAGCCCGCTGGCCAGCCAGGTCGGCGGTTACTCCTACGTCCTCGACCAGGCCGCCGGCACCGTGCCGCCGGCGACCATCACGAGCGCCCAGACGTCGTTCACCTCCGGCGCGCTGCCGGCGGGCGAGTGGTACTTCCACCTCCGCACCGTCGACAACGCCGGCAACTGGGCGCCGACCGCGCTCCATCTCGGCCCCTTCAAGGTGGTCAGCCCGACCGTGTGCGCCGGCGGCTCCGTCGTCTTCGGCGCGCCGTGCCCGCCGGTCGTCGACTGCCCGGACGGGGCGAAGGTCGAGGGCAGCCTCGACAAGTGCCCGGCGTACCTGGCCTTCAAGGGTCAGGCCCGGACGACCAGCCGCTGGGCCGCCAACGTCTTCCGCGGCGGCACGACCGTCACGCTGGCCGGCACGGCGGCCGCCCGCGAGGTGGCGCTGACGCTGCGCGGCCCCGGGGTCGGCTCGGCGCTGGCCATCGGCTGCCCCGGCACCGTCACCACCGCGACCTGCTCCGGCGCGCAGTTCGTCGTGCCCGTGACGGGCGCCGAGATCAGCGTGCCGGTCCCCGGCACGGCCCGACCGGGCCTGTTCACGCTGACGGCGACGTCGGGCGCGAAGGTCGCGACCGAGACCTTCCGCATCCAGCCGCCGGCGTACGGCCTCATGGACCGGCTCTGGTTCAGCCGGCGCAGGCTGGGTCGATCCGAG
>CAVYFW010000017.1:0-182039 GCA_963767885.1 uncultured Actinomycetota bacterium | reverse complement strand
CTCGACGGCGTCGGCCTCGCGGTCCGCTGGACCGACGATCAGAGCGCCTCGCACGCGGCGATGGCCCGATCGCTGCACGACGCCTTCGCCGCGGACGCGACCGCCATCGCCGCGCAGGTCGGGGCGCAGGCCCTGGACGAGCTGCTGGCCGCGCACCGGCTGTGGGTCGACTGGCTGGAGTCCGGCCGCGTCCGCAAGATCGCGCTCGTCGCGGAGCGCGTCGGGGCCTGAACGACCGCGAGCCGCTAGCGCTGCGCGTTCAGGGCGTCGGCGGCGCGGACGAGGGCCTTCAGGGCCGTCTCGTCGACCGGGTCGCCCTCGCGGAAGTCGATGGCGCGCCGGGTGTTGCCCTCGAGGCTGGAGTTGAACAGCCCGGCCGGATCGTCGAGGGCGGCGCCCTTGAAGAAGGTCATCTTCACGACCTCCTTGTAGGTCTCGCCCGTGCAGATGTTCCCGTCGTGCGACCAGACGGGCGTCCCGCGCCACTTCCACTCCTCGGCGACGTCGGGGACCGCCTCCTTGACGAGGGCGCGCAGCCGGGCGAGCAGCTCGCCCCGCCAGTCGCCGAGCTCGGCGATGCGCGCGTCGATCAGCTCGGATGGGGACGCCATGGATCGGGACGCTAGCGGAATGCGAACGCAGCGTCCGGGCCGTTGACAGGCAAGCAGTTACTTGCCTAATATGCCCGTACGTGGGAGACGTCTTCAAGGCCTTGGCCGATCCCACGCGCCGGACGATCCTCGACGAGCTGACGGTCCGGGATGGACAGACGCTCTTCGAGATCTGCGGCCGGCTGCTCGACCAACCACGGGCTCGGCTCGTCGCGCCAGGCGATCTCGCAGCATCTCGACGTCCTCGAGGCTGCGGGCCTGGTCGAGACCAGGCGCGAGGGCCGGTACAAGTTCCACCACATCAACACGGCACCGCTCGAGCCGATCGTCGAGCGGTGGCTCGAAGGGGCCGACATGAGGATCAACCTGGCGAGCGTGCTCGTCGACGACCAGGAGCAGGCGCTGCGGTTCTACACCGACGTGCTGGGCTTCGTGGCGAAGCACGACATCCCGATGGGCGAGGCCCGCTGGCTGACCGTGGTGTCGCCGGAGGATCCGGACGGCACCGAGCTGGTGCTCGAGCCCAGCGGCCACCCGGCGGTGAAGCCGTTCAAGGAGGCCCTCGTCGCCGACGGCATCCCGTTCACCTCGTTCGGCGTCGACGACGTCGAGGCCGAGTACGAGCGGCTGCGCGGCCTCGGCGTGGTCTTCACGCAGCCGCCCACCGCCATGGGGCCGGTGACCACCGCGGTGCTCGACGACACCTGCGGCAACCTGATCCAGATCCACCAGGGCGGCTAGGGCAGCCGCTGCGCGCGCTCAGCGGGCGACGTAGCCGGAGAGGTCGCCGATCGACTGGACGACGGGCGGCGGTGCCGGTGGTGGCGTCGCTGCGCGGTCCGTGCGGTCGGCGGCGATCGGCACCGACGCCTTGAGCGGCGCGCCGAGCGTGGGGCGTCGGGGCGCGTTGGCGAGCCAGGCGCCGTAGGCGGGCTTGGCGCCGCCGGCGAGGAGTCGCAGGCCGGACTGCCAGCGGTCGGACTGGCCGCGCCGTTCGACCGGCTCGTCGCGGATCAGGAACCAGATCAGGGTGGAGATGCGCGGCGTGCGCTTCACCTTGCCGAGTGCGGCGCGCACGAATGCTGCCTGGCCGGCCAGCGTGGAGCCGTAGCGGTCGGGCTTCGACTGGATGCCGTACTCGGTCAGCCACACCCGATAGCGCTTCGCCGGCCAGAGCCGGTCGAGCTCACGCAGGTAGTCGCCGATGTTGGCCAGGGTGACGTTCGGCGCGCGCGTGCCGTCGGTGAGGCCGACGCGGCCGGTCAGCGGGTAGGGGTGCAGGGACGCGATGTCGAAGCGCGCGCCGGCTTTCCGCATGCCGCGCAGGAAGACCAGCGGCGCCACGCTGCCGGGGCCGGCGAAGCCGCGGTTCATGCTGCCGCCGAGCACGTCGAGCGCGACGCGCCGCTCGCGCTCGACGCGCCCGAGCTCGGCGTACGCGGCGTTCAGCAGGGCCGTGTAGGCCGTCGGGGAGACGGGCACCCCGGGCTTGCCGCCCTTGCCGGGGGCGCGCTGCGGGCGAAGCGCGCCGATGTAGTTCGGCTCGTTCCAGACCTCCCAGAAGCGCACCCGCGGCAGCGGGCCGCCGTAGCCGAGGCCGTCGGGGTCGTAGCTCCCGGAGTAGCGCACCGCGGCGGCGTACACGAAGGCGCGCCAGTCGGCGATCCGCGGCGCCCACGAGTAGAGGTTCGGCTTGCCGCCGCGGCCGCCGTCGGCGCGCGCCCAGCGCGGCGTGCGCCACAGCGTCAGCACGATCTCGGCGCCGTGCGCGGCGGCGTCGACCACGAGGCGGTCGAGCACGTCCCAGCGGTACTCGGCCGAGGCCGGGTCGCGCGGACGCGCCGGCCGCGTCGAGGCGATCTCGTTCCAGTACACGTCGTAGCGCACCACGCCGGCCCGCAACGTCGTCATGTCGCCCCAGAAGCGCGCGTTGTCCTGCGTCTGCAGGGTCGGGTCGAGGAAGCCGACCGTCAACCCGCGCGCCGGCGACGCGCACCACAGCGCGACCAGGATCGCCGCGGCGACGAGCGCCACGCCCGGGACACCGCGACCGAAGCGGGAGGGGAGCGCACGCACAGCGGGCCGAGCCGGAGTGTACGCCTCGGCGTCTTCGTCGCCTGCGCGAAGTGATGGGATGAATTGCCACTTCTGCTTGATGCTCGGGCGTCATCCGCCCGACTCCACGCGCATATCACCAGGATTGCGTCCCGCGCTCTTGCATTCCGCGCGCGACGTCCCTAAATTCATCCCATGTTTGGCGCGACGCTGCGTCGAGAGGCCGATCGTGGATGACCCTCTCGCCCATCGGGAGGCGAAATCCGCTGCGCAACTGCGGTTCGACCGCTTCCAGGCGCTGCGGCTCGCGCTCTGGGCGCTCCGTGCCGGCCCGGCGCTGATCCTCCTCGGCGTGATCGCGGTCGTGGCGCTGGTGACGCCGCTGTTCCTGACGAGCCAGAACATCGGCAACGTCCTCGCGCAGACCGCCGTCATCGCGATCCTCGCCCTCGGACAGCTGCTCGTGATCCTGACCCGCGGCGTCGACCTGTCCGTCGGCTCGACGCTCGCGCTCGCGACGGTGGTCGGGGCGGTCGTCTTCGAGCACAGCACCAACGGGCCGCTCGTCATCGCCGCCATCGTCGGCACGGGGATCGCGGTCGGGACGATCAACGGCCTCGTGTTCGTGGTGGGCCGCGTGCCGCACCCGTTCATCGTCACCCTCGCCACCCTGAGCGTCGCGCGCGGCCTCGCCTTCCTGTTGTCCGACGGTCGTCCCATGCCGGGGATGCCGGAGGCCGTCCAGGTCGTCGGCGGCGATTCGATCGACTGGCTGCCGTACTCCACCTTCGTCGTCGCGGGCGCCGCGCTGGTGGTGCTCGCGCTGACGGCCCGGATGGTGTGGGGACGGTGGATCTACGCGGTCGGCGGCAATCCGGACGGGGCGCGCCGCTCGGGCATCCCCGTGAATCGCGTGCTGATCTCGGTCTACGTGCTCAGCGGCGCCGCGGCCGGCATCGCGGCCGTGCTGACCGCCGGGGCGGACCAACGCGGGCTCGCCGAACTTCGGGGAGCTCGCCGAGCTCGACTCGATCGCGGCGGTGATCATCGGCGGTGCGGCCTTCGCGGGTGGTCGCGGCAACGTCGCCAACGCGCTGGTCGGCGCGCTGATGATCGGCGTGATCCGCAACGCCCTGAACCTGCACAACGCCGACGCCTTCTACCAGCTGATCGTGATCGGCATCGTCATCGTGCTGGCCGTCGAGGCCGACGTGCTGCGCGGGCACCTCGAGGATCGCTTCCGCGTGGCGACGGCGGCGAGGGCCTCGTGACCGCGACGGTGCCCACTCCGGCCGGCGCCGGCGCCGACGCGGCACCGCTCCTCGCCGTGCGAGGCGCGACGAAGCGCTACGGCGCGGTGCTGGCGCTCGAGGCGGTCGACCTGGACGTCCGTGCGGGCGAGGTGCTGGCGCTGCTCGGCGACAACGGCGCCGGCAAGTCCACGCTCATCAAGTGCATCAGCGGCGCCCAGCGGCTCGACGAGGGACAGGTCCTGATCGACGGCGCGGTCGTGCACCTGCACTCGCCCGCCGACGCCCGCGCCGCCGGGATCGAGACCGTCTACCAGGATCTCGCGCTCTTCGACAACCTCTCGCCCGCGGCGAACTTCTACGCGGGGCGCGAGCTCAGCGGACCGTCCTGGCTGCCCCGCGGACTGCGCTTCCTGCGGGCACGCCCGATGCGCGCGGCCACCCATGACGTCCTCGAACGGCTGCAGGTCGGGTTGCCGGACCTCGACGGCACGGTCGGGCTGCTGTCCGGCGGCCAGCGCCAGGCGATCGCGGTGGCGCGCGCGGCGGCGTTCGACTCGCGGCTGGTGCTGCTCGACGAGCCGACCGCCGCGCTCGGCGTGCGCGAGTCGCGGCGCGTGCTGGAGCTGATCGCTCGCCTGCGGCAGGACGGGCGCGCCGTGATCGTGATCTCGCACGCGCTGGATCACGTCATCGAGATTGCCGACCGGGCCGTCGTGCTGCGACGCGGCCGCGTGGTCGGCGAGGTGGTTCCCAACGCGGAGAACCACCAGGAGATCGTCTCCCTCATCGTCGGCGGTGGACGGTGAGCGGAGGCGCAAGGCAGGTCTGCGCGAGATGCGGCGCGCCGACCCGGAGCCGGTCACGAGCCGGCGTGAGAGGGAGGAACACCGTGAGCATCAAGGTCCTGATCGGCGCGGCGCTGGTTGCGCTCGCCGCCACCGTCGCCGCGTGCGGCGACGATGACGAGGACGCGGCGCCCGCATCGACCGCCGCGTCGGCGGAGGCGGCGCCGGCGAGCTCCGCCGCCCCGGCGACCGAAGCCGCGTCCAGCGCGGCCGAGCCGGCCGCGGCGACCGAGCCGCAGGGGTCGGCAACCGGCGAGGCCGCCGGCTCCGAGACCGCGGCCAGCGGCGAGGTGGTCAAGCTCGGCTTCATCACCAAGTTCCCGGTCGACTTCTTCTTCGTCCTCGAGGACGCGGCGAAGGCGTGGGACGCCGACCATCCGGAGGCGGAGGTGATCTTCGGGCAGGGTGAGAGCGCGACGGACGACGAGGGCGAGATCGCACTCATCGAGTCGATGGTGGCGCAGGGCGTCAAGGGCATCGCCATCACGCCGACCAGCGAGGCGGTCGTGCCGGCGCTCGACAAGGCGATCGAGAAGGGCGTCCAGGTCGTCCTCATGGACAACGACATCCCCTCGTGGGACGGCAAGTCGGCGGTCGTGGCCACGGACAACAAGGCCGGCGGCGTGCTCGCGGGGCAGTGGCTGGCCGGCGTGCTGAAGGCCGGCGACACGATCGGCGTCCTGCAGGGCGCAGCCGGCGTGCCGGCGCTCGACGACCGCGTCGACGGCATGCTGGAGGGCCTCGGCGATCTCGACGTCGAGGTCGTCGGCAAGGTCCCGACGGACTGCGCCCAGGACAAGGGCGTCGCTGCGGCGGAGGACATCCTCACCGCGCATCCCGACGTCACCGCCATCTACAGCGCGTGCGGCCCGCCGACGACGGGCGCGGTGCAGGCCCTCGACAACGCCGGCGTCAAGCCCGAGGACGTCGTGCTGGTCGGCTTCGACGCCTCGCCGGACGAGATCGCCGACATCAAGGCTGGCAAGGAGGACGCGTCGGTCGCGCAGTACCCGGCGAAGATCGGCGAGCTCGGCGTCGACACCCTCTGGCAGGTGGTCTCCGGCCAGAGCGTGCCGCCGTTCGTCGACACCGGCACCGCCATCGTGACCGCCGAGAACGCCGCGGACTTCGAATAGCCGCGGACCCACGGCCCGTCGCGCCCGGCACCGCACCCGGGCCGGCGGGCCGCTCCAGCCCGTGCGAGAGGTTGTGAACGCCCACATGACGACCACCAAGACCAGCCAGGCCATCGCGAGCCTCAAGGATCTGCTGCTCCGCGGCGAGGTACGGCCCGGCGAGCGGCTGCCCCCGGAGGCCGACCTGGCCGCACGACTCGACGTCTCCCGCAACGTCCTGCGCGAGGCAGTCCGCGCGCTCGTCCACGCCGGCGTGCTGCGTACGCGACAGGGCGACGGCACGTACGTCGCCTTCCTCGAGCCCGCGCACATGCTGGACGGCGTCGCCCTCTACAGCAGCCTCGCAACCGGGTCGCGGCTCGCGCAGGTGCTGGACGCGCGCCGCATCATCGAGCCCGAGCTCACGGCCCTGGCCGCCGTGCGGATCGATCCCGGCGACATCGACACGCTCTACGAGTACATCGACGCCATGGCGGCTGCGACGGACGCCACCTTCCCCGTGGAGAAGGACGTCGAGTTCCATCGACTGATCGCGCGGGCGTCCGGCAACGACCTGCTCGCGCGGCTGCTCGACGCGCTGACGCCGATCACCGTCCGTCCCCGCCAGTGGCGTGCGATCGTCGACGCCGGCAGCCTCGCCGGCCAGGTGCACCAGCACCGGGCGATCGCGGACGCGATCCGCGCCCACGACCCCGACGCCGCCCGTGCCGCGGCGCTCCTGCACGTCTCCGACGTGGTGCGCTTCTTCCGTGACCACCCCGCCGACTTCGACGACGACCCCGCCGTGCTCGCCCTCGAGGAGGCCGAGGCGTGACGCCGGCGCGCATCACGCGCGTGGAGACCGTCGACGTGCGGTTTCCGACGTCCGCCTCGCGCGGCGGGTCCGACGCGATGAACCCGGATCCGGACTACTCCGCCGCGTACCTCGTCCTGCACACGAGCGACCCGCAGCTCGCCGGGCACGGCTTCACGTTCACCATCGGCCGTGGCAACGACGTCGTCGTCAGCGCGGTCGCGCTGCTGGCCGAGCCGCTCCAGGGCCTCGCCGTGCGCGACCTGCCCGGCGAGATGCCGCGCATCCTGCGGTCGCTGACCGGTGAGAGCCAGATCCGCTGGCTGGGGCCCGAGAAGGGCGTCATGCACCTCGCGGCCGCAGCCGTCCTCAACGCCGTCTGGGACCTCTGGGCCAAGCACGCGGGGCTGCCGCTGTGGCGCCTGCTCTGCTCGCTGCCGCCGGAGCAGCTCGTCGCCTGCCTCGACTTCCGCCACGTGCGCGACGCGATCACCCCGGAGGACGCGCTCGACCTCCTCCGCTCGCAGCGGGCGGGCCGCGGCGAACGGGTCGCGCGCCTGGAAGCCGAGGGCTACCCGGCGTACATCACGTCGGCCGGCTGGCTGGGCTACGACGACGAGCAGGTCGCCGCGCTCGTCGAGCGGGCGCTGGCCGAGGGGTGGGAGCACTTCAAGATGAAGGTCGGGGTCAGCCTCGACGACGACGTCCGCCGCGCGGGCCTGATCCGTGGGCTGATCGGGCCGCAGCGACGCCTCATGATGGACGCCAACCAGGTCTGGGAGGTCGACGAGGCCATCGCGTGGATGGAGCACCTCGCCCGCTTCGATCCCTACTGGATCGAGGAGCCGACGAGCCCCGACGACATCCTCGGCCACGCCCGCATCGCCCGCGCGGTCGCGCCGGTGCGGGTGGCCACCGGCGAGCACGTCCAGAACCGCATCGTGTTCAAGCAGCTGCTGGCCGTCGACGCGATCGGCGTCTGCCAGCCGGACAGCTGCCGCCTCGCCGGCGTCAACGAGAACGTCCTCGTCTACCTGCTGGCCGCCCGCCATGGCGTCCCGGTCTGTCCGCACGCCGGCGGCGTCGGCCTCTGCGAGCTCGTCCAGCACCTCGCGGCCTTCGACTACGTCGCGATCAGCGGCTCGCGCAAGGGACGCATGATCGAGTACGTCGACCACCTCCACGAGCACTTCGTCGACCCCGTGCGCGTCGAGCGCGGCGCCTACCGCGTCCCCGAAGCGCCGGGCTACAGCGCCGAGATGCGGCGCGAATCGATCGACGCGCACCGGTATCCGGGCGGAGCCTGCTGGCGCGATCGCGCACCCGCGACGGCCGTCTGACCGCCGATCCGTCGAGCCCAGGCGAGCGCCTCCGGCTGTACGGCCGGGCGGCGCGCGGAAGGCTCAGCTCGGTGTGCGGGTCTTGCAGGGTGCCGGTCGGGCGGCCGATATAGTCGGGCGGTTCGCCAGCGCGCGGTTGGAGGAGGCATGGGCGCAGCGTCCGATCCCGAGACCCTGAACGTCGCGGCGGCGAGGATCGCCGAGCTGACGGCGGCGCTGGCGTCGATGCGCGTCACCAGCACGGAGCTCGCGCTCCGCTACCTGACGCGGATCGCGCGGTACGACCGCCAGGGCGTCCGGCTGAACGCGGTACCGGAGTTGAACCCGCGGCTGTTCGACGAGGCCCTGGGCGTCGGACGAGCGGCGACGGCGCGGGGCGGCGCTCGGGCCGCTGGACCGGCGTGCCATACCTGGCCAAGGCCAGCTCCGCCGTGCGCGACCTGCCGATCACCGCCGGGTCGCCGGCGTTCGCCGGCCTGGTGGCGCGCGAGGATGCGCATGTCGTCGCACGTCTCCGGCCGGCGGGTGCGGTGCTGGTGGGCCTCACGAACATGCCGCCGATGGCGGCGGGCGGCATGCAGCGGGGCCTGTACGGGCGGGCGGAGAGCCCGTTCAACGAGGCGTTCCTCCCGTCGGCGCACGCGTCCGGTTCCTCGAACGGATCCGGAGTGGGCCTCGCGGCCGGGTTCGCGGCGTTCGCGTTGGCGGAGGAGACCTGGTCGTCGGGTCGGGCGCCCGCTTCGTGCAACGGGCTCGTGGCCTATACGCCGTCGCGCGGCCTCATATCCATGCGGGGGAACTGGCCCCTGATCCCCACGATGGACGTCGTCGTGCCGTATGCCCGCACGGTCGCGGACTTGCTGACGGTACTCGACGTGCTCGTCGGCGACGATGCGGCGACGCGCGGCGACTTCTGGCGCGCGCAGCAGGCCGTGTCGCTGCCGGCGGCGACGAGCGTGCGGCCGCCGAGCTTCGCCAGCCTGTGCGACCCGTCGGCGCTCGCTGGGCGGCGCGTCGGGGTCCCGCGCATGTACGTCGGGCGCGACCGGGAGTCCACGCGGCCCGTTCCCACTCGCCCGACGGTCCTCGAGCTGTGGGATCGCGCCGCGGCCTCGCTGCGCGCCCTCGGCGCCGAGGTCGTGGACGTGGACTTCCCGCTGGTCTCGGGCTACGACCGGGACCGCCCCGGCGCGCGGTCGATGGTCGAGCGCGGACTCGTTCCCGAGGCCTTCGGCGCGGCGGAGGGGGAGCTCGTCGTCTGGGCGTGGGACGACTACCTGCGCGCGAACGGCGATCCGGCGTTGGCGTCGCTCGGCGCGGTCGACGGGGCGCTGATCTTCCCGCGGCTTCCGTCGGAGCTCCCGGATCGCTACGAGGGGATCCCCGACTGGACGACCTTCCCGGCCCACGCGCGCGCCGGCCTGCGCGAACCGGCCGACATCCCCGATCTGGCCGCGGGTCTCGAGGGGCTCGAGGAGGTGCGCCGGCGCGACCTCGAGGCGTGGATGGACGCGGAAGGCCTCGACTGCCTGGCCTTCCCGGCCCTTGCCGACATCGCGCCGGCCGACGCCGACCGCAACCCGCGCTCGGCGGACGTCGCGTGGCGCAACGGCACGTGGGTCGCGAACGGAAACCAGGCCCTCCGACATCATGGCGTCCCGACGGTGACGGTGTCGATGGGCCTGTTGGCCGACATCGGCATGCCCGTGGGCCTCACCTTCGCGGGGCGCGGCTACGACGACGCCGCGCTTCTCCGCTACGCGTACGCGTTCGAGGCCGTGGCACCGCATCCGTCGCATCCGCCGCGCACGCCGGCGCTGTCCGGCGACGTCGTCGACCTGCGCGAGGTGCAGGCCGATGGCGCGCCGCCCGTGCTCGAGCTGGACGCCGCGGTGTCGCCGGTGGGCGACGACGGGCTCGTCGAGATCGCCGTCGATGGGCGGGTGCAGAGCACGGCGGCGCTGGAGGCCGTCGAGGTGCTGGTCGACGGCGAGGCGATCGAGCTGCGGCGCGACGGCGAGCGCATCGGCGGGTCGGTGCGCGTGCCGTTCGAGCGCCACTACGCCGTCCATAGCCCGTGGCGCCGGCCGTACGGATCGCTCGTCACCGCGTACGCGCGCGACGCCGACGGCCGCACCGCCGCCGCCTACTGCAGCGTCGGCGGCATCTGACCGCAGGGCACACCCCCGACGCCGGCAACCAGTGTCGTATCGATCATCACTTGCGGTCGCTCGAGCGGAGTATGTTCGGGTCTGCAGATCGAGGAGGCGCGCGGTGCGAAGGCCCTACATGCCGAGCCTGGTGGTGGTGATGCTGGTGCTCGCTGGCTGCGGTGGCGACGATGGTCCCGAGCCGGTGCCGGCGCCCACGCAGGCCGCCTCCGCGGCGCCGGCGCCGGCCAGCTCGACCACCGCACCCGCCACGGAAGGCGCCACGACGGTCGCCGTGGAGTCTGCAACCGAGCCGCCCACCGGCACGGGATCGGCCCCGGACAGCAGCGCAACGGCGGTCGCGGCGGGCCCGCCGGTCGAGGTCGAGCTGTCGGCGGAGCACGAGTCGGGGATGACAGGCGTCGCGACCCTGAAGCCGATCGACGACCAGAGCTTCGAGGTCACGCTGACGGTGCGCGGTGGGGACGACCCGGCCGCCGGATCCCCGCTCGCCCACATCCACGACGTCACCTGCGCGCAGTACCGGGCCTTGACCGATATCGACGAGCAGTATGCGACGGTGGTCGACCCCCTCCCGGACGTCTACGAGCACACATCGTCGACCATGGTCGCCGCACCCCTGGCGGCCCGGACGACCGGCACGTACTCGATCAACGTCCACTCCGCCGCCACGCTGGCCACGATCGCCTGCGGCGACATCCCCAAGCAGCCCGGCTGACGCCCTGCGTGGAACGACCCTCGAGGCGTTCAAGCCGGTTCTCTGAACGCCATGGGGCGTCCGCCGGCGCCTTGGCCGCGACGCGGTTCTCCGCTACCGCGGCGTCGTGCAACCGCAGGCTGGCAGGCCCGGGCGTCGTTCGGCCCTCCATGTGGCCGACCGCCCAGCGGTGGCTGCGCAGCGCCGCTCGCGTGGAGTGCGCCCGGCGTCGCATCGCGGTGCGCCAGTCGACGTCCGTCCTCGGCACCTCGATCTCGCCGAAGACCGCGTCGATCATGGCGTCGACGAGGTCCGCTCGGGTTCGTGGCCGACGACGCGGCGTTCATCGCCGCCCGCGTCGCGGCACCCATGGCCGCCTGACCGGCGCCCGACGGCATGGCCCCCCAGCCCGGAAGTACCAGGCGATGGCCGGTTGAGTGCCGGAAGGGGCCGTGGGCCGGCGCGCGACCGGCTCGATTTGCGGGCACGGCGGCCTACTACCCCGAGCACCGAGGAAAGGGCATCCGTGGCGACCGAGTTCGAGGCCTTCGACGGATTCGACGACGTCTGGCGCTACGACCAGTTCATCACGACCATTCAGCACCACACCGGCATCTCCGGTGAGCGCGCCGAGCGCGCCGCGCGGGCGACCCTCGAGACGCTCTCGGAGCGGATCTCGGAGGGCGAGGCGCTCGATCTCTCGCTCGAGCTGCCGGGGCCGCTGCGTAGGTGGATCGTGGCGCACGGCGGCGACGCGCAGTCGTTCGACGCCGAGGAGTTCATCCGCCGCGTCGCACGGCGCGAAGCGGCGGACGCCGGTGTCGACCCCGAAGCCGACGCAGACGTCGGTGAGGCGGAGCAGCACGCGCGGGCGGTCTTCGTCGCCCTGTCACGGCTCGTGCGCGGATCCGAGATCGAGGACCTGGCCGAGCAGCTCGGCCGGGACTATCACGAGCTCCTAGGGCGCCGGTGCCGGCCGCTGGACCGCCTGGCCCCGAGGGCGCTGCCGTACGACGAGTTCGTGCGCCGGGTGCTGAGCCGCGCCCGGAGCGATGATCACAAGCTGGCCGAGCGGGCCGTGGATGCGGCGCTCGAGACCCTGGGCGAGCGGATCGTGGGCCGCGAGGTCGAAGACATCCTCAAGGTGCTGCCGCGCCGCTTGCAGCCGCCGCTCGCGCGCGCGCTCGAGCGCACGGGAGGCAAGGCCATGCGCATGACGCTGGACGCGTTCGTCGGGCGCATCGCCGAGCGGCTCGACCGCACTCCGGCCGAGGCGGTCCCGTGGACGCGCGCGGTGCTGACGACGCTGCGGGAGGCGCTCCCCAGCAAGGAGTTCGACGACCTCGTCGCGCAGCTGCCGGCCGACTACAGGCCCTTGTTCGAGGACGGCGGCGCGTGGCAGCCGCCGAAAGAGGTCACCGGGGAGCCGGTCACGACTGACGAGTTCGTCCGCCGGGTCGCCGAGCACGGCCGGCTCGAGATCGACGAGGCCAGGCACGCCACCGAGGCCGTGCTCGAGACGCTGGCCGAGCGCGTCTCCGGCGGTGAGGTGCGCGACCTCGAGCGCGCGCTGCCCGCCGAGCTCGTGAACGCCCTGGAGCGCGGCAAGCAGCGCGTGGACGGCACGCCGCGACGGCTGTCGCTGGACGAGTTCGTCGGCATCGTCGCGGCGCGCGAGGGCGTGGAGCCCGAGGTCGCGTTCGCACATGCGGCCGCCGTGCTGGAGACCCTCAACGACGTCCTGCCCGGCAAGGAGCTGCACGACCTCCGGTCCGGCTTGCCGCTGGCGTACGTCGAGGCGCTGCTCTGATCATGGCGGTCGCGCCGATCAGACGTACGGTCACCCTGCCGTCGGGCGAGGAGATCCCGGCGCTGGGCATGGGAACCTGGCACCTGGGCGAGGACTCGGCGCTGCGGCGCCCGCAGATCGCCGCCCTCCAGCTCGGCCTGGATCTCGGCATGTCGCTGATCGACACCGCCGAGATGTACGCGGACGGTGCGACCGAGGAGCTCGTGGGCGAGGCGATCGAGGGCCGGCGGTCGGAGGTGTTCCTGGTCAGCAAGGTGCTGCCGCGCAATGCCGCGACCCGAGAGGGGACCATCCGGGCGTGCGAGGCGAGCCTCCGTCGACTACGTACGGGCCAGCTCGACCTCTACCTGCTGCACTGGCGCTCGTCGGCTTCCATCGCGCCGGCGATCGCCGGCTTCCTCGCACTGCAGGAGGCCCGCAAGATCCGCCACTGGGGCGTCAGCAACTTCGACCTCGACGACATGACCCACCTCGTGGACCATCTCGGCGGTGGTGGGCAGGTGCAGACCGACCAGGTGCTCTACAACCTCAGCCACCGCGGTGTCGAGTGGGACCTGCTGCCGTGGTGCGAGCGCCGGAATCTGCCGATCATGGCGTACTCGCCGATCCAGCAGGGACGGCTGGTGGGCGATCCGGTGCTGGCCCGTATCGGCGAGCGCCACGGCGCGACGCCCGCGCAGGTCGCGCTGGCGTGGTTGCTGCGTCGCGAGGGCGTCGCGGCCATCCCGAAGGCGGGCAGTCCCGCCCACGTGCGGGAGAACCGCGACGCGCTGCTCGTCCACCTGACGGAGCAGGATCTCGTGGCGCTCGACCGGGCGTTCCCGCCCCCGCGAGGTCCGCAGCCGCTCGCGGTGCTCTGACGGCTCCGTCTCCGCTCGGTCGTCGTCAGCGCCGCGTACCTTGGAGCTGTCCCACTCACTCGTGAGTGAGTGAGTGATTGAGTGAGTGGCGAGGGCCGGACTTGAACCGGCGACACCGCGATTTTCAGTCGCGTGCTCTACCAGCTGAGCTACCCCGCCAGCGGGCGAGCAGCATACCAGCGGGTCGTGGACCGGAGCCCGTGGAGGGCGCGCGCGAGCTTCTGCGGAACTCCAGCATCTTTGCGAACTCCTCACGGCAAGCCGGACCCGCCGCATGCGGCCGACGCGGCTGGTATCGTCCGCCGCGCGTTGCTCGTCGCAGTAGGCACCGAGCTAGTGTCGCTGCCCGTGGCGATCATGATGCGGCCGATCGCAAACGGGTGGGTGACGCTCACCGAACGTCCGGGGGTTTGGCGCTCCGCGTGCGGGCGTTCCGGCTGCCGTGCGGCTCGGACGCATGCAGGCCTGATCCGGGGCCATGCCCAGCGCCGCCAGCGAAGGAGACATCGGCGGCGACGAGAACCCCGTGGAGAACCGCATGACGTCCATCCCACCCCGCCCGATCCGCTTACTGCTACTCGTCGTCCTCGCCCTCGCCGTCTCCGCGACGCGCCGCGCTGGGCGCCCCGACGAACGGACAGATCCGGGCCAAGCGGGCGGAGGCCCAGGCGGCACGGGAGCAGATCGCGCAGCTGGGTGAGGAGCTGGAGCCGGCCATCGAGCGCTGGAACCAGGCGCAGGCCGAGCTCGCCGACGTGCAGGCCGACATCGCCCTCAACGAGCAGCGCATCACGCTGGTGCGCGGCAACCTGCAGGCGAGCCGCGACATCCTGGCCGCGAAGCTCGTGCAGGACTACAAGTACGGCGACACGGACACCCTCGCGGCCATCCTCTCGTCCGGCTCCATCGGCGGGATGCTCGACGCCGCCGACCTGCTGGAGCGGTCGCAGACGCAGGTCGCCGAGCTGCTGAGAGACCTCCGGGCCGATCAGAACGAGCTCGCCAAGCGCGAGGAGTCGCTGAAGAAGTCCGTGGCGCGCGCCGCCGAGCTGGAGGCCAGGCGCAGGCCGAGAAGGAGCGCATCGACGCCGCGCTCGCGCAGAAGAAGGAGCTCGAGGCCGGCCTCGAGGGCGAGATCGCGCAGCTCGAGCAGGAGGAGCTCGAGCGCCAGCGCCGCATCGCCGCCGAGGCCGCGCCGCCTGCTCGAGGTCCAGCGGCGGCCGGAGCAGGCCGCGCAGGCGAACCCGGCGCCGACGATCGGCGGCGCCGCCCCGCACCATCCGGCGGCTCCTCCGGCGGCACCAGCGGCGGCTCGTCGGGCGGCTCGTCCGGCGGCGGCTCCACCGAGAACATCCCGGCCCCGCCGCCCACCGACGGCTCGCTCGGCGCACGCGCGGTCGCGGTCGCGATGCAGTACCTCGGCGTGCCCTACGTCTGGGGCGGCGCGTCGCCGTCGGGCTTCGACTGCTCCGGCCTCGTGCTGTACGCCTACGCGCAGGTGGGCATCGGGCTGCCGCACTTCACGGGCGCGCTCTGGAACAGCGGGCGGCGCGTGTCGCAGTCCGAGCTGATCCCGGGCGACCTCGTCTTCTTCTACTCCGACGTGCACCACGTCGGCATCTACATCGGCGGCGGCCAGTTCATCCACGCGCCGTCGACCGGCGACGTGGTGAAGATCTCCTCGCTCGCCGACCGCGCCGGCATCTACGCCGGCGCCGTCCGGCCCTACTAGCGACCCGCGTCGCGCTGCTGACGGCGCTGCTGATCGCGTGCTGCGTGTTCGCCACGCGGGCGTTCGGGGCATACCAGCGGTCGCGGTGAGGCTCCCGTCGCCACTACGCTGACGTGACGTGAGCACGATCGCGCTGCAGACGCTCCGCCGGAGCGACCTCGAGACGCTGGGGCTGGCGGTCGCGACCGGCATGGTGCTCGCCGACTCGTCGATCGTGATCCTGGCCCTGCCGGAGATCCTGCGCGAGTTCGACGTCGAGATCGCGTCCGTGGCGTGGGTCATCACGTCGTTCAACCTGGTGCTCGCGCTCGTGGCGGTGCCGGCCGCGCTCATCGGCCGGCGCCGCCCGCGCGAGGTGTGCGCCGCCGGCCTGCTGGTCTTCGCCGCCGCCTCGCTCGTGCTGCGCGCTGGCACCGTCGTTCGAGGTGCTCGTCGCCGCCCGCTGCGTGCAGGCGATCGGCGGCGCGGCCGTGGTCTGCTCGGCCCTCGAGCTCCTGCCGCGGACCACCGGGTCGGAGGCCAGGGCCGTCGCCGCGTGGGCCACCGCCGGTGCGCTCGGCGCTGCGATCGGCCCGGCTCTCGGCGGCGCTCTGACCGAGGCCATCTCCTGGCAGGCGATCTTCCTCGCGCAGACGCCCGCGGCGCTGCTCGCGATCCCGGTGCTGCGCGGCCCCTCGCCGACGCCCGCGGAGGCGCTCCCCATGGGGCGGCCGCGCATCGGCCCCAACGTGGCCCTGGGCCTGATCTCGGCCGCGCTCACGGCGGCGCTGTTCCTGCTCGTGCTGATGCTCATCGAGGGCTGGCGGATGACGCCGCTGCAGGCCGCGGCGACGGTCTCGGTCATGCCGCTGTTCGCCTTCGCGTCGGGCCGCCTGGCACGGTTCGGCAGCTCGCTCGCGATCCGCGCGGCCGCCGGCGCGATCCTCATCGGCGGCGGGCTCGCGGCGCTCGGCCTGCTGCCGGACGCCGGCTGGGCCTGGACGATCGCGCCGCAGGCCCTGGTCGGCCTCGGGCTCGGCCTCGCGCTCTCGGCGCTGACCGAGCGGGCGCTGCACGGGACGAGCCCGCAGGCCGTCCACGGCGGCTGGACGATGGCCGCACGCCACGCCGGCGTCGTGCTCGGCCTGCTCGCGCTGACGCCGATCTTCACCGCGGCGCTCGACGAGCAGCGCGACGCGGCCCTGGAGTCCGGCACCGCGGCGCTGCTCGACGCCAACATCGATCCGGAGCGCAAGATCGCGCTCGGCCAGGACATCGCGTCGACGATCCAGGGCGTGGACGCGGAGCTGCCCGACCTCGGCCCGGCCTTCGACGAGAACGAGCCGCCGCCGGACAGCCCGGAGGCCGACCCCTACGCCGAGCTCGAGGCGACCCTCAGCGACGAGATCGACCGCGCCGCCACCGACGCCTTCTCCGGCTCCTTCCTGCTGGCGGCCTCGTTCGCCCTGCTGGCGCTGATCCCGATCGCCATCTCGCGCCGCCGCGTCTCGCTCTGAGCCGCTCCGGGCCGCCCGTCGGGGGGATCGTCCCGGGAGGGATTCCCGCCGATACCCGGTAGCCTATGTCGATGCCGCACACCCGCCTCGACCCGTACGAGCGGCTCTACGCCCGGCGCACGGGGACGCTCCGCTCCTCGGCCATGCGCGACCTGATGGCCGTCACGGCGCGGCCCGAGGTCATCTCGCTGGCGGGCGGCCTCCCCGACACGCGCGCCTTCCCGGTCGACCTCCTGCACGAGCTGACCGAGGGCGTCGTGGCGGAGAGCGGGGCGCGCGCGCTGCAGTACGGGCCGACCGAGGGCATCGACGAGCTGCGCCACGCGCTGGCCGCGCTGATGGCCGAGGGCGGCACCGAGGCCGGGCCGGGCGAGCTCATCGTCACCACCGGCGGGCAGCAGGCGATCGACCTGCTCTGCCGGGTCATGCTCGACCCGGGCGACCCCATCCTGGCCGAGGGCCCGACCTACCCGGGCGCGGTCCCGTCCTTCTCGGCCTGCGGCGCCGAGGTGCACCAGGTGCCGATGGACGCCGAGGGCATCCGCCTCGACCGCCTCGCCGAGGCCCACGAGCGGCTGTTGGCCGAGGGCCGGCCGCCGAAGTTCCTCTACGTCATCCCGACCTTCCAGAACCCCGCGGGCGCGACCCTCTCGCTGGAGCGGCGCCGAGCGCTCGTCGCCTACGCGCAGGAGCGCGACCTGCTGCTGGTGGAGGACGACCCGTACGGGCAGCTGCGCTTCGAGGGCGAGCCGCTGCCGACGCTGCACTCGCTCGACGCCACGGGCCGCGTGATCTACCTCGGCACGCTCTCCAAGATCTTCTCGCCGGGCGTGCGCGTGGGCTGGATCCACGCCCCGCACCCCATCCTCTACCGCGTCAACCTCGTGAAGCAGGCCAACGACCTGTGCACGTCGACGTTCGCGCAGCTGCTGGCGCTGGCCTTCCTGCAGCACGCGCGGCGCGACGAGGTGATCCAGCGGCTGAACCGCGCCTACCGCTCGCGGCGCGACGCCATGGTCGACGCCCTGCACGAGTTCCTGCCCGACGCCACCTTCACGACGCCGGCGGGCGGCCTCTTCCTGTGGGCGACGCTGGCGGACGGGCTCGACACCACCGACCTGCTGGCCGCCGCGCTCGACCGCAACGTCGCGTTCGTGCCCGGCGTGGCCGCGTACCTCGACGGCGTGACCGGCTCCTCCTCGATGCGGCTCAACTTCTCGTGCTGCGACGAGGAGCGGATCGTCGAGGGCGTACGGCGGATCGGCGACGTGGCCCGCGAGCGCGCCGCGCTGGCCCGCGCCCTCGGGCCGCGCAGCCGCCGCACCGCGCAGTAGGCGGGCCGATGCGGGTCGCCGTGCTGGCCGGGGGGCGCTCGCTGGAGCGCGCCGTCTCGCAGCGCTCGGGTGCGCGGGTGGAGCTCGCCCTCACGCGGCTCGGCCACGAGCCGGTGCCGGTCGACGCCGACGCCGACCTGGGCGGGCGCCTGGCCGCGGGCGGCATCGACTGCGCCTTCGTGGCCCTGCACGGACGGGGCGGCGAGGACGGCACCGTGCAGGAGCTGCTCGAGCTCGCCGGCGTGCCCTACACCGGCGCGCGGCCGGACGCGTGCGCCCGTGCGTCCGACAAGATCGTGGCCAAGCGCGTGCTGCAGGCGCACGGGCTGCCGACGCCGCCGTTCGCCGCGGTGTCCTCCGCGGCGGTGCGCGACCTCGGCGCCGACGCCCTGCTCGACCGCGTCGCCGAGCGCGTCGGCCGGCCGCTGGTGGTCAAGCCCGCGCGCGGCGGATCGAGCCTCGGCCTGCGCCGGGTCGACGACCCGGACGCGCTGCCGCCCGCGCTGCTCTCGGCCCTGGCCTACGACGATCGCGTCCTCTGCGAGCGCTGGGTCGAGGGGCGGGAGGTGACGGTCACCGTCCTGCGCGGCGAGGCGCTGCCGCCGGTCGAGGCGATCCCCCTCGACGACCACGGCTACGACTTCGAGGCCCGCTACACGCCCGGCGCGACGGAGTTCGCGGTGCCGGCGGAGGTCGGTCCGGAGCCCGCGCAGGTCGCCGCGGCGGCGTGCCTGGCGCTGGGCTGCGGCGCGTTCGCGCGGGTCGACCTGCTCGTGCCCGACGGCGCGCCGCCCTGGATCCTGGAGGTCAACGTCGTCCCCGGGCTGACCGAGACCAGCACCGCGCCGCTCGCCGCGCAGGCCGCGGGCATGACCTTCGAGGAGCTCGTCGCCGCGCTGCTCGAGGACGCCGTCGCGGCCGGCTGAAGCCTGGAGCCGCCGGCCGGGGTGAGCGCGGGGGTGCGTCTCCGGTCGTCTCGGACTGCGCCTGGCCGCGTAATGTCGGGCTGGTTGCCCTTCGTCGCGGCCAGGCGCAGGAGCGCACCGAGCCCGGCGTAGGCGCCGACGGCTCTTTGTCGACGCCGGAGGTGGGATGGGGAGCGGCCGTGGCGATCGGAGGCGTGCCCACGCACGGCCCGGACGGCGAATCCAGGCTGACGCGGGTACGGTGCGCCGCATGCGCACTGCGGTGATCTTCGACGTGCACGGCAACCTCGCGGCCCTCGAGGCAGTCCTGGCCGAGGCGGAGGCGGCCGGCGTGGACGGCTACGCGGTCGGCGGCGACCTGGCGCTCTTCGGCCCCGAGCCGGCGGCGTGCGTCGACCGCCTGCGCGCGCTCCCCGATGCCGTGCTCGTGCAGGGCAACACCGACCGCTACCTGGCGGAGCGGCGCGACATGGACCCCGTGCCCTGGACGGTCGCGGCGCTCGGCGAGGACCGCCTGACGTGGCTCGCGGGCCTGCCCACGCGCCAGGAGCTCGCCGCGCACGACGCGCTCGTGGTGCACGCCACGCCGCGCGGCGACGAGGAGGTGCTGAACCCGGACACGCCCGAGGCCGAGGCGGCCGCCATGGTCGCCGGCGTGCGCGCCCGCACGCTCCTGGTGGGGCACGTGCACCTGCAGTACCGGCGCCGGGTCGGCGACCTCGAGGTCGTCAACCCCGGCTCCGTCGGCATCCCCTTCGACGGCGACCAGCGCGCGGCCTGGGCCCTGCTCGACGACGGCGCGCTCGAGCTGCGGCGCACGGCCTACGACGTCGACGCGGTGATCGCGGCGGTCGAGTCCTCGGACAACCCGGCGCGCGAGGTCGTCGCCCGGCGGCTGCGCGAGGCGCGGGCCTGACGTGCTCCGCGGAAGGCCCGACGGTCGCCAACGACGCTCTTGAAGGGCGCCGACGGCCCCTGAGACGAGCGGGACTCGACACTCGGCGCTGGTCGAACCGCCGACGGTCCTTGAGGACTCGCGCAGCCAGTTATTAAGGCGTGAGCGAGCCCCGCGCCGAACGCAGTGAGGTGCTTGTCCACATAGGAGCGAAGCGACTGCTGCCGGCGAGCGAGAGCGGAGCGCCGAGGCTCTTTTCGGCGCGCAGCGGTTTCCTTGTCCGGAGGAGGGGTCGCAGTTGAGCGAGCGCAGTGAGCGCCATGGCCGCAAGGAGCTCGCGGCGCCGACGCGGCCCTCGCGGACGCCGTCGGCGCGAGCGACCGACTGGCACCCCTCCGTAGGACCCGCCGCCCGCGTCCATCCAGCAGCGGAGACCGGCCGATCCGCCTGCTGCTGATCCGCCCACTGCCGATCCGCCCACTGCCGATCCGCCCACGGGCGAGGTCGCCGGCGAGGTCCTTCGGCAAGCGAAACACCTCGTTGCCGAGCCGGGGTTCGCGGGCGAGTCGAAGGCGCGTTGTCCGCTGGCGAGTCGACGGTGCTCCGCTGCTGGCCCGCCGCTGGGCGGCGGGTCCTACGGAGGGACGGTTGTGGCTCGCTCCGCGGCGGCGTCGGTCGCCAGACCGGGAGTCTGTGGCGCGTCGCTCGGGCGGCCAACGCGCTCACTGCGCTCGCTCAACCGCGGTCCCTCCTCCGGACAAGGAAACCGCCTCCGACAGCACGATACTGCTGTGCTGCTCCGGCTCTCGCTCGCCGCCAGCAGTCGCTTCGCTCCATCGACAAGCCCCTACGCTCCTTCGTCGCTGCGGGGCAGGGCTCGCTCACGCTTTCATAACTGGATCCGCGAGTCCTCAAGCACCGTCGGCGGTTCGACCAGCGCCGAGTCTCAAGTCCAGCGCCTCCTCAAGCACCGTCGGCTGCGTCCGCCGGCTCCTCCGGCCCCTCGGCCTCCGGCTGCTCGGCCTCCGGCTCCTCCGCGTCCCGCCCCTCCAGGCTCGCCAGCACCTCGCGCAGGCGGGCCTCGAAGCCGACGTCCTTCGGCTCGTAGTAGCGCGCGTCCTCGAGCCCCTCGGGCAGGTAGCGCTGGCCGCGGGCGACGCCGCCCTCGCCGTGCGGATAGCGGTAGCCGACGCCGCGGCCCAGCTTCTCGGCGCCGCGGAAGCCGGAGCTGCGCAGGTGCGCGGGCGGGATGCGCGAGCCGTTGCGCCGCACCTCGCCGAGCGCCTCGTCGATCGCGACGTAGGCGGCGTTCGACTTCGGCGCCAGCGCCAGGTAGGTCGCGCCCTGCGCCAGGCAGATGCGCCCCTCGGGCAGGCCGACGAAGTCGACCGCCATCGCGACGTTGATGGCGACCTCGATCGCGCGCGGATCGGCGTTGCCGACGTCCTCCGAGGCGAAGACGACCATGCGCCGCGCGACGAACTTCGGATCCTCGCCGCCGGCCAGCATCACCGCCAGCCAGTAGATCGCGGCATGTGGGTCGGAGCCGCGCATCGACTTGATGAAGGCCGAGATGGCGTCGTAGTGCATGTCGCCGTCGCGGTCGTAGCGCACGGGGTTGCGCATGGCCGCCCGCACGTCCTCGAGGCCCGGGGCGTCGACGCCGCGCGAGTGCGCCGTCGCGGCCGCCAGCTCCAGCGCTGCGAGCGCCGAGCGCGCGTCGCCTCCGCGGGCGAGCTCCGCGGCGGCGTCGGGGCCGAGCGTCACGTCGAGGTCGGCCGCGCCCCGCTCCAGGATCGCCCGCAGGTCGTCGGTGGCGAGTGGCTCGAGCTCGTACAGCGCGCAGCGCGAGAGCAGGGCGGGGTTGACCTCGAAGTACGGGTTCTCGGTCGTCGCCCCGATCAGCGTCACGAGGCCCGACTCCACCACTGGCAGCAGCGCGTCCTGCTGCGCCTTGTTGAAGCGGTGGATCTCGTCGAGGAACAGGATCGTGCGCCGGCCGTGCTGGCCCAGGCGCTGGCGTGCTCGCTCGATGACCGCCGTGACGTCCGCCTTGCCCGCGTTCACCGCCGAGAGCTCCTCGAACGCCGCACCGGTGGCGTTGGCCACGATGCGGGCCAGGGTGGTCTTCCCGGTGCCTGGCGGCCCGTAGAGGATCATCGAGGTGACGCGGTCCTCCTCGATGGCCCGGCGCAGCAGCGTGCCCGGCCCCACGACGTGCGCCTGGCCGACGAACGCGTCCAGCGTGTCGGGCCGCAGACGGTCGGGCAGAGGTGCGGCACGT
The DNA here is from genome assembly GCA_963767885.1 of uncultured Actinomycetota bacterium. GTDB lineage: Bacteria > Actinomycetota > Thermoleophilia > Gaiellales > F1-60-MAGs149 > CAVYFW01. The sequence continues at coordinate 159,801 of CAVYFW010000017.1, read as the reverse complement.
CGGGCCCGGCCGCTGGCGGCCTCGGCGAACAGATCCTCCATCGGTCGCACAAGGCTACCCGCGCCGATCGTGCGCCCCCGCCAGTCGCTACCCTCCACGGCATGACCACGCCCCCCGAGAAGCCCGCCCTCCGCCTCGGCGGAATGGCGCTCGAGAACGGCCTTCTCGTCCACGGTCCGGGCTACTGGGCCGCCGCCATCCGCGACGACGAGGGCACGGTGCACGTCGCGTCCGGGGCCAAGAGCGGCCTCGGCGCCACGCGCTCCTTCGAGCGCGTCCCGCTCGTTCGCGGCATCGCCAAGATGGCCGAGATGCTGCTGGTGCTGCCCAACGTCCGCCGCGAGCTGCCCGGCGCCCGGCTGCCATTCGAACGGCCGTCGCTGGTCGTCGCCTCGGCCGCCGGTGCCATCGCGACCGCCGGCGCGCGCCGCTCAGGCCGCCTCTCGCCCGCCGCCGTCGAGGCCCTGGCCGGCACCTTCGCCCTGCTGCCGGCGCTCGTCGCCCTGCGCTCCAAGAACCTCGCCGCCTACCACGGCGCCGAGCACAAGACGATCGGCGCCTATGAGACCGGCCTCGCCCCCGAGGACACCCCGAAGGAGCACGACCGCTGCGGCTCGCACCTGGTCGGCCCGCTGATGGCCGCCTCGGCGCTCGCCAACATCGCCGTCTCGCGGCTGCCGCGGCGCCACCAGGGCCCGGCCCGCGCCGCGGCATCGCTCGCCGCCGTGGGCGTCGCCGTCGAGGCGTTCGCCTGGATGAACCGCCACGCCGGCCACCCCGCGGCGCGCGTCCTCGCCCGGCCAGGCCACGAGCTCCAGCGCGTCCTCGGCACCCGGGAGCCGGCACCGGACCAGCTCGAGGTCGCCCGCGCGGCGCTCGATCGCCTGCTCGCCGCAGAGGGCGCGACACCAACGCCCGCCTCCTGAAGCCCCGCCACCGCCAGACGCTCCGCGTCCGGAAAGGAAGCCCGTTGAAGCCGATCCACGAGCGCGCGATCGACACGATCCGCACCCTTGCCATGGACTCCGTCCAGAAGGCGAACTCGGGGCACCCCGGCACGGCCATGGCCCTGGCGCCGGTCGCGTACCTCCTCTATCGCGAGGTCATGCGGCACGACCCGACCGACCCGTCGTGGCCGGACCGCGACCGCTTCGTGCTCTCCGCGGGCCACGCGTGCATCCTGCAGTACGCCGCCCTCACGCTCTCGGGCTACGACCTGACCGTCGAGGACCTGAAGCAGTTCCGGCAGTTCGGCTCGCGCACCCCGGGCCATCCCGAGTACGGGCACACGGCCGGCATCGAGACGACGACCGGTCCGCTCGGCCAGGGCATCGGCAACGCCGTCGGCTTCGCCCTCGCCGAGCGCATGCTGGCCGCGCGCTACAACCGGCCGGGGCACGAGATCATCGACCACCGCACGTACGTCGTCTGCTCCGACGGCGACCTCATGGAGGGCGTCTCGGCGGAGGCGTCGTCGATCGCCGGGCATCTCGCGCTCGGCCGGCTGATCGCGATCTACGACGACAACCACATCACGATCGACGGCGACACCGCCATCACGTTCACGGAGGACGTCGGCGGGCGCTACACGGCCTACGGCTGGCACGTCCAGCGCTTCGACGACACGTGGACGCTCGGTGACCTGCGCACGGCCCTCGACGCCGCGCACGCCGACCCGCGGCCCAGCATGATCATCCTGCGCACGCACATCGCGCCGGGTGCACCGACGAAGCAGGACAGCCCCAAGGCCCACGGCGCTCCGCTGGGCGAGGAGGAGATCCGCGGCACCAAGCGGGCCTACGGCTGGCCCGAGGACGCGCACTTCCTGATCCCGGACGACGTCGCGGAGCACATGGACCGGCGCGCCGCCGGCCGGGAGCTGTCGAGCGCCTGGGCCGACCGCTTCGCCGCCTACCGCGACGCCCATCCCGATCTCACGGCGGAGTTCGAGCGCGTGCTCTCCGGCCGGCTCCCGGAGGGCTGGGAGCGCAGCCTGCCGACGTTCGCCCCGGGCGACGACATGGCCACCCGCGCGTCGAGCGCCAAGGTCCTCAACGCGATCGCGCCCGCGGTGCCGGAGCTCGTCGGCGGGTCGGCCGACCTGGCGGAGTCGAACCTCACCACCATCGACGGGGGCGGCGACGTCCGGCCCGGCGACTACGCGGGCCGCAACCTCCACTTCGGCATCCGCGAGCATGGCATGGGCTCGATCCTCACCGGGCTGATCCTGCACCGAGGGCTGAAGGGCTTCGGCAGCACGTTCCTGATCTTCTCCGACTACATGCGACCGGCCGTCCGGCTGGCCTCCCTGATCGGCGTGCCGGCCACCTACGTCTGGACGCACGACTCGGTCTGGCTCGGCGAGGACGGCCCGACGCACCAGCCGGTCGAGCACCTCATGGCGCTGCGGGCCATACCGCAGCTCTACCTGCTGCGCCCCTGCGACGCGAACGAGGTCGCGCAGGCCTGGCGCGTGGCCATGGAGCGCACCGACGGCCCCTGCGGCTTCGCCCTCTCGCGCCAGGCGCTGCCGACGCTCGACCGCTCCGAGCACGGGCCTGCCGAGGGCCTGCTGCGCGGCGCCTACGTCCTGGCCGACACGGACGGCACGCCGGACGCCATCGTCATGGCGAGCGGCTCCGAGGTGCACGACGCCCTCGCGGCGCGGGCCACCCTGCAGGCCGACGGGGTCGGCGTGCGGGTCGTCTCCATGCCGTGCTGGGAGCTCTTCGACCAGCAGGACCAGGCGTACCACGACGCGGTGCTGCCGCCCTCGATCACGGCCCGGGTCTCGGTCGAGGCGGGGATCACCTTCGGCTGGGAGAAGTTCATCGGGCCGGCCGGCACGAGCGTGGGGATCGACCGCTTCGGCGCCTCCGGCCCGGGCAAGGTGGTCGCGCGCGAGCTCGGCATCTCGCCGGAGGCCGTGGTCGCCGCCGTGCGGGAGGTGACCGGCCGTGCCTGATCCCCTCGCCCGGCTCGGCGCCGCGCGGCCGCACGCCGAGGCCGCGCTGGCGGAGCTCGAGGGCGCGGACGCCGCCCGCCGCCTCTTCGCGGGCGACGGCGGCCTCTGGTCGGACGACGCCGAGCGGGCGGCCGAGATCTCGCGCTGGATCGGCTGGCTGCCGGTGGTGGAGGAGATGGCCGGGCGGGCCCGCGAGCTGACGCAGTGGGCGGCGGGCGCTCGTCACGGCTACGAGCGCAGCGTGCTCTGCGGCATGGGCGGCTCGAGCCTCGCGCCGCTGGTCTTCGTCAGCGCCTTCGGCGGGCCGCTGGAGGTGCTCGACACCACCGACCCGGACGCCGTCCGCGCGATCCCGATCGACGGCTCGCTGTTCGTCGTCGCCTCGAAGTCGGGCACCACGATCGAGCCGCTCGTGATGATGGAGACGTTCCTGGACGCGGCCGGCCAGGACGGCTCGCGCTTCGTCGCCATCACCGATCCCGGCTCGTTCCTGGCCGGGCAGGCGCAGGAGCTCGGCTTCCTCACCGTCTTCACCAACCGCCCCGACATCGGCGGCCGCTACTCGGCGCTCTCGCTGTTCGGCCTCGTGCCGGCGGCGCTCGCGGGGGTGCCGATCGACGCGATCCTGCAGTCGGCGCTGCGCGCCCGCGACGCGTCGTCGCCCGACGTGCCGGCCGCGGCGAACCCGGCCCTCCGGCTCGGCGCCGTGCTCGGCGGCCTCGCGCGGGAGGGACGCGACAAGCTGACGATCCTGACCTCGCCGTCTCTCGGGCGCTTCGGCCTCTGGCTGGAGCAGCTGATCGCCGAGTCGACGGGCAAGGAGGGCACCGGCGTGGTGCCGCTGGCCGACGAGGCGCCCGGCGACCCGGCGGTCTACGGCGACGACCGGGTCTTCGCCCACGTGCGGGCCGACGCCACGCACGACGCCGCGATCGACGCCGCTCGCCGCCGCCGGCCATCCGGTCGTGGTGCTCGACGTCGCGTCGCCGGAGGAGCTCGGGGGGCAGATGCTGACGTGGGAGCTCGCCACCGCCTACTGCGGCCGTGTGCTCGGCATCGACCCCTTCGACCAGCCCAACGTCGAGGCCGCGAAGGTGCTGGCCCGCGACCTGCTGGCGACCTACGAGAAGGACGGCCGATTGCCGCCGGCGGAGCCCGGCGACGTCGGCGAGGCGCTCGCCGCCGCCGAGTCCGGGCGCTCCTACGTCGCGATCCAGGCCTTCGTGACCCCGAGCGACGCCACCGAGGCGCGCCTGCAGGAGGTCCGGCGGCGCATCCGCGACCGCCTGCGCGTCGCGACCTCGATGGGCTTCGGGCCCCGCTACCTGCACTCGACCGGCCAGCTGCACAAGGGCGGCCCGCCGACCGGGGTCTTCCTGCAGGTGCTGGCCGACGAGCCCACCGACCTGCCCATCCCCGGTCGGTCGTACGGCTTCCGCGCGCTGATCGACGCGCAGGCGGCCGGCGACGCGCGCGCGCTGCGCGACGCCGGACGACCCGTCGCGCGCGTGCGCCTCGGGGAGTTCGAGGCCGCTGTCGACGCCGCCCTCGGGAGGCTCGCGTGAGCATCGCCCCTCCGCCGCAGGCCAACCCGCTGCGGGACGACATCCGGCTGGCCAACGTGCCGAGCCCCTGCGCCGTCGTCATCTTCGGCGTCACGGGCGACCTGGCCGGGCGCAAGCTCGTGCCGGCCCTCTACAACCTGCACGTGCGCCGCCTCTTGCCGGCCGGCCTCGTCGTGCTGGGGGTGGGCCGCTCGGACGTGGGCGGCGACGACGGGCTGCGGACGATGCTCCGCGCCGAGACCGAGGAGCACTCGCGCACGCCGGTGACGGACGACGCGTGGAACGCCTTCGCGCAGTCGCTGGGCTACGTCCAGGGCAACTTCGACGACGCGGCCACGTACGACGCCCTGCGGCAGCGACTGGCCGATTCGCCGACGACGGGCGGCAACGCCCTCTTCTACCTCTCGACGCCGCCCTCGCAGTTCCCGGTCATCGTGCGCGGCCTGGGCGGGGCGGGCCTGTCGTCGGGCGGCGGCGACGACACCTGGCGGCGCATCGTCATCGAGAAGCCGTTCGGGCACGACCTGAGCTCCGCGCAGGAGCTGGGCCGGATCGTCTACGAGACGTTCTCCGAGGAGCAGGTCTTCCGCATCGACCACTACCTGGGCAAGGAGTCGGTCCAGAACATCCTCGTCCTGCGCTTCGCGAACGGGATCTTCGAGCCGGTCTGGAACCGCAACTTCATCGACCACGTGCAGATCACGGTGGCGGAGTCGATCGGCGTGGAGGGGCGCGGGCGCTTCTACGAGGAGGCCGGCGCGCTGCGCGACATCGTGCAGAACCACATGCTGCAGGTGCTCTCGTTCGTGGCCATGGAACCGCCCATCTCCTTCGAGGCCGAGGCGGTGCGCGACGAGCGCGGCAAGGCGCTCGCGGCCGTGCAGCCCCTGCTGCCGAAGGACGTCGTGCGCGGTCAGTACGACCGCGGCTGGATCAACGGCGAGCCGGTGCCGGCCTACCGCGAGGAGGAGGGCGTCGCGCCGCACTCCGAGACGGAGACCTACGTCGCTGCGCGCATGCGCATCGACAACTGGCGCTGGGCCGGGACGCCGTTCTACCTGCGCACGGGCAAGCGGCTGCCGAAGCGCGTGACCGAGGTCGCGATCCAGTTCAAGCGCGTGCCGCACCTCTCGTTCTCGTACGCGGCGGCCGAGCAGCTCGAGAACAACGAGCTCGTCCTGCGCATCCAGCCCAACGAGGGCATCCAGCTGCGCTTCGGCGCCAAGGTGCCCTCGCCGCGGGTGCAGATCCGCACCGTGAACATGGACTTCGAGTACGACACGAGCTTCTCGTCGGCGCCGGCCGAGGCGTACGAGACCCTCCTGCTCGACGCCATGCGCGGCGACTCCACGAACTTTCCGCGGCAGGACGCCGTCGAGCGGTCGTGGCGGATCGTGGAGCCGCTGCTCGACGCCTGGGCGCACGACGGCGGCGCGACGCATCTCTATCCGGCCGGCACGTGGGGCCCCGAGGCGGCGGACGACCTGATGGCGCGCGACCGCCGGCGCTGGCGGCGGCTGTGACCACCGTCGGCGCCATCGAGCTGCGGCTCGCCAACCTGCGCCACGAGGCGGCCGGCGAGCACCGCGGCGCTCGCACCAACGTCGTCGAGCTCGTGGTCTGGGGCGGCAACAACGACCTCGCCGACGAGGCCGCCAACGCCATCGCGGGCCTCACGCACAACCGTCCGAGCCGCGCCCTGGTGCTCGAGCCGGCGTCGCTCCAGCATGTCATATCGGACGAGTCCGTCTTCTGCTCGCTGCCACCCGACGGCGGCGGCGGCGTGCTCGTGTGCTCCGAGGTCGTCCGCCTGCGCGGACCCGCCGACACCGAGGCGCTGCCCTCGATGGCGCGCAGCCTGATGCTGCCCAACCTGCCGCTGTTCGTGCTGTGGCTGGACGAGCCCCGCTTCGACGGGCCGATCGCGAAGGGCATCCTGCGCGGCGCAACGCGGCTGGTGGTCGACTCCACGCGCTTCCCGGCCGTGCTGCCCGCGCTGCCGGCCCTGGCCGGGGACGAGCCGCCGTACATCGCAGACCTGTCCTGGACGAAGATCACGGGCTGGCGGGACGTCGTCGCGCAGCTCTTCGATCCGCCCGCACACCGCGAGCTGCTGCCGTCGCTGCGTGAGATCCGCATCGCGCACGTCGCCGGGACGGACAGCCAGGCCATGCTGCTCGCGGGCTGGCTGCGCTCGCACGTCGCCACCGACGCAGCCGTCGAGATCAGCGACGTCGTCCGCAACGACATGCGGCCGGGCTCGCTCGTCCACGTCGACCTGATGTGCGGCGACGCCGTGTTCTCCATCGACCGGCCCATGCAGGGCGTGGCCGTGACGCGCTCGCCGGCGCTGGGCGAGCAGCGCCTGCAGCTGCGCGTGCCGCCGTTCGCAGACCTGCTGGCCGACGAGCTCGAGTTCCTGACGCGCGATCGCATCTTCGAGGAGGCCCTCGACGCCAGCCTGGCGGTCGCCGACGACCTCTGGCGTTGACCGGCCGGCAGCCCCCGCCCGGCTAGACCGCGAGCCCGCGCTCGCGGAGCACGAGGCGGGCCATGCCCTGGGCCCGGCGGCCGGCCTCGCGGTCGCCCTCGCCGGCGGCGATGATCGAGCCCTTCATCAGGATGTGCAGCTCGCGGGCCAGCGCGTCGGGGTCGCGCGCGCCCGCTGCGGCCGCCTGCGCGGCGAGGAAGGCGCGGATGTTGGCCAGGTGGTCGGCGCTCGCCTGGTGGATCGGGCTCGCGGCGTCGGACGTCTCGAGCAGCACGTTGATGAACGCGCACCCCTCGAAGTCGTCGCGGCGGAACCAGCCGTCGAAGACGTCGAACACCGCGAGCAGGCGCTGCGCCGGGTCGTCCGTGCGCGCCTCGACCTCGCCCTGCAGCCACTCGACCGTCCAGCGCGCCTCGCGCTGGCGCAGGAACTCCAGCACGAGCTCGTCCTTGGACGCGAAGTGACGGTACAGCGTCATCTTCGCGACGCCGGAGCGCGCGATGACCGCGTCGACCCCGACGGCGCGGATCCCGTGGCGCGAGAACAGCTCGTACGCGGCCGCCAGCACACGATCGCGGGCGGCCGATGGACTCCGGTCGCCCCGTCCGCGTGTCCTGCTGGTGGCCTGGTGTTCGGAACGGCTCGACACGGCGGTGCGATTCGCGGCGCCACATCGTACCTGGCGCCAGTCCGCTGGTAGGCGGGGTGCACCCCCGCCTACCGGGCCGAAGTGGTTGCCGGACCGGCTCCGTCCGGCTAGCCATACACGGTTCTGCGGGTCGAGCGCCGCCTCGAGAGGCGGCGGTTTGGGAGGACCGCGGCGGTCGAGCTCGCCCCCGAGCTCAGCCGCCCCCGTGCTCTTGCGTTGTCGGCCCGGCAGGCGAGGGAATCCCTGCTCCGTCGTCCGGCTGGGTGGTCGCGGTAGGGGTGGGCGCGACCGAAGGGTTGAGGATACCGACCCGTCTCATCTCGATCAAGCCCCAGCATCTTCGCGCGTCGGGAAGCGGCCGGTAGACTCCGCGTCGTGCCGGACACGTTACGGCTGGCGGTCTACCCCGATTCGACCACGGCGGTCCGCGCGGCGGCCGACCTGTTCACGGCCCTCGCGCCCGAGCGGGTGGCCCTCGCGGGCGGCTCCACGCCGAAGGCGCTGTACGAGCTGCTGGCCTCGGAGGACTACCGCGATCGCACGGACTGGCACGACGTCGAGGTCTTCTTCGGCGACGAGCGCGCCGTCCCGCCCGATCATCCCAGCTCGAACTTCGGCATGGCCAACGGGGCCCTGCTCTCGCACGTGCCGCTCGCGGAGGGCGCCGTGCATCGCATGGAGGGCGAGGCCGACCCGCTGGACGGTGCCGCGGAGCGCTACGCGATGGTCCTGCCGGACCACCTCGATCTCGTCCTCCTGGGCATGGGCCCCGACGGGCACACCGCATCGCTGTTCCCGGGCCAGGAGGCGCTCGACGAGCGCAACCGCCGCGTGGTGGCGACCACCGGCGCCGACGGGTCGCCGCGCATCACGCTCACGTTCCCGGCGCTGGACGCGGCGCGCCACGTCGTCTTCCTGGTCACCGGCGAGTCCAAGCGCGAGGCGCTCGACGCGATCCGCCGCGGCGAGGACCTGCCGGCGGGCCGCGTGCGGCCGACGGAGGGCGACGTCATCTGGATCGTCGACCGCGCGGCCGCCGGCGAGGAGTAGCCGGGCTCAGGCGATCGCGCCGCGCTCGAGGTCGAGCAGGAAGCGCTTGCGCTCGATCCCGCCGCCGTAGCCCGTCAGCGAGCCGTTCGCGCCGACGACGCGGTGGCACGGCACGACGATGGAGACCGGGTTGCGGCCGTTGGCGAGGCCCACGGCGCGGACGGCGGCCGGCTTGCCGATGTGCTGCGCGAGCTCGCCGTACGACCACGTCCTGCCGTACGGGATCTCCGCCAGGGCGCGCCAGACCTCCTGCTGGAACGGCGTGCCCGTCGCCGCGACCGGCACGTCGAAGGCCGTCCGCTCGCCGGCGAAGTAGGCGCCGAGCTGCTCGCGCGCGGCGTCGAACGCCGCGTCGTCGCGGACGGCGCTCTCGGGCAGGGGCGGGCGGTGGCGGTGCTGCGGCATGTAGAGGCCGCTCAGGGCCTCCCCGTCGCCGACCAGCGCGATGTCGCCGATGGGGGAGGTGAGGGTGGCGGTGTAGGTCGTCATGGACGAGGAACGCCCGCGGGGGCCGCAGCGTGAGGTGCCGTCAGGGGCGCACTCGCAGCCGCAGGGTCGCGGTGACCGTGCCGCCGTCGGCGGTCAGCGTGACCGCGTAGCTGCGCGCCGGAGCGCTGCGCGTCGGCCGGCCCGAGATCGAGCCCGTCTCCGTGTTCAGCACGAGCCCAGCCGGCAGCCGCGGCGCGATCGCGAACTTGGCCGGCTGCAGCGCCAGCACCTGCGGCAGCAGCACGAACGGCTGGCCCCGCCGGGCGGCGCCGGAGCGGTAGCGCAGCACGGGTGCGACGGTGGCGGGCTGGCGGGCGACGGCGACGACGGAGTCCGCGATGTCGGACGCGACGTAGACGTTGCGCCCGTCCGGCGAGAGCTGCACGTTCGAGGCGCCGTCGAGGCCGGGCGCCTGCTCGCAGCCTGCGACCTCGCCGTGCGTGAGACAGCCGGCCGGCCCGGCCAGCGGCGTCAGCGTGCCGTCGGCGGCGCGCACGAGCGTGATCAGCGTGTCGTCGGTGAAGGACGCGCCGTACAGCCGGTCGCCCTCCGGCGAGACGGCGAGGTTGGAGATGCCGCCGAGGTGCGGCACCGGCGTGCAGGGCCCGAGCAGCACCGGCGGCTGGCGCAGGCAGCCGAGGGGCTTGGGCAGCGGCTGCAGGTGCCCGCTGGCGGGGTCGCGGGCGAGGTTCGCCAGGGAGCTGGTCGCGAGCGCGCCGACGTAGAGGCTCGTGCCGCCCGGCGCCATCGCGATGCCCCAGGCTCCGCCCATGCCGGGCGCGAGCGCGCAGCGGTCGTGCTTGGCGGCGGTGACGATGCAGCCGTCGGCGCCGTCGAGCTGGCGCAGCGCGCCGGTGCCCTGGTCGCGGGCGAAGGTGGCCACGCCGCCGGTGGTCGACGCCGCCACGTACACGAACGCGCCGTCGGGGCTGACCACGATCGACTCCGCGCCGTCGAGCCCCTCGCTCTTGGCGCACGCGCCGCCGCTGCCCGACTGCGAGCTGCAGCCGTCGAGCCCCGGCAGCTGGCGGAGCGCGCCGGTGGCCGGGTCGCGGGCGAACGCGGTGACGGCGTCGCTGCGGTCGGCGACGGCGTAGACGTTACGGCCGTCGGGCGAGACCGTCAGCGCGGAGACCGACGCGAGCCCGCGCCCCTCCGTGCACGTCGTCGGCTCGTCGCGCTCGACGTCGAACTCGACGGTGCAGCCGTCGGCGCCCTTGAGCTGCTTGAGCAGGCCGGTCGCCGGGTCGCGGGCGAAGGCGGAGACGGCGTTGGAGCGGAAGGCCGCGGCGTAGACGTTCAGGCCGTCGGGGCTGACCGCGACGCCGTAGGCGCCCTCGGTCTCCCGCGAGCGCCGGCAGTCGGAGGCGTCCACGGCGTGGCAGCCGTCCTTGCCCGCGGGCTGCGTCAGCACGCCGGTCACCGGGTCGCGCCGCAGCACCGCGACGCCGCCGCTGCTGGCGGCGGCCACGTAGACGTTGCGCCCGTCGGGGCTGACGGCGAGCGACTCCGCGCCGTCCAGGCCGTGGCCCGGCCGACAGCCGTCGAACGGCTCGTCCGCGATGCAGCCGGCGTCGCCGACGAAGGGCACGAGGTCGCCCGGAGCGGCCCCGGCGGGGGTCGCGCCGCCGGCGACGGACGCGACCACGGCGAGCGCGACGAGGATCGAACGGCTCATGCTGCCTCCACCACCAGGCCTTGGCGTTCAGGCTCGAGGACGAGAACACGGGCGTCGGGCGCCAGCCCGCTGGCGCGGCGCGCGATCTCGGTCGCGTCGGCCGCGCGGGCCCAGAGCAGGACGCTCGGGCCGGCGCCGGACAGGGTCACGCCGAGGGCGCCGAGCTCCTCGCGCGCGGCCTCGATGCGCGCGAACGTCGGCACCAGGTGCGCGCGGGCGTGCTCGTGCAGCCGGTCGGCCAGCGCGACCGGCAGGTCGTCGAGCCGGCCGGTGACCAGCGACGCGACCAGCAGGGCGACGCGCTGGACGTTCCACACGGCGTGGCGGCGGGCGACCTCGTCGGCCAGCGCGGCCCGCGCCTCCTGCGTCGCCAGCCGCTCCTCCGGCACCACGAGCACGAAGGCGAGGCCGTCGGGCGGCTCGATGCGGCGCACGACGCAGGGATCGCCGGTGGCGATCGTGAAGCCGCCGATGACGCTCGCGGCGACGTTGTCGGGGTGGCCCTCCAGGGCCGCGGCGCGCGAGACGAGCCTCTCGGGGTCGATGGCGGCCCCGTTGCGCAGGCCGTCGGCGGCGGCGAGGCCGGCCACGATGGCGGCCGCCGACGAGCCGCAGCCCGCGCCCAGCGGCAGCGCGTTGTCGAGCTCCACGACGAGGCCGTCGCCGTCGGAGCCGAGCTCGCCCAGCAGCGTGCGGACGACGAGGTTGCTGGCGTCGTGCGGCAGCGTGTCGGCCCCCTCGCCGCGCACCTGCACCTCGAGCGGGCCGGGCCGCTCGCTGACGCGCACGCGCAGCGACAGGGGCAGCGCGACGCCCAGGCAGTCGTACCCCGGCCCGAGGTTGGCCGAGGAACCAGGAACCGCCACGTCGACAACCCTTCCCGTCACCGACGTAGCGTACGTGCTGGGCGACCCGTCGCTCCGCACGCGAGCAGGGAGCGACACCAGCGTCGACGCGTTCCCGTGACCATCGCACCCCATGCGCTGGGCGGCCCGCCCCCCGCACGTGGTGGGCACGACGACCGGCGCTGGATGCCCCATCCCCCGGCACGTGACGCGCGAAAGACCTTGGCTGTATGGTCCTGGTTCCTGCGGAGCACTGACGTCGGAGGTGTCGATGGGACGCACCATCACGGTCACCGTCAACGGCGAGGAACACGTCCGGGACGTCGAGCCGCGTCTCCTGTTCGTGCACTTCCTTCGGGAAGAGCTCGGGCTGACCGGCACGCACATCGGGTGTGACACCTCCAACTGCGGTGCCTGCACGGTGCTCGTGGACGGGGAGGCGACCCTCTCCTGCACGATGTTCGCCGCCCAGGCCGACGGTGCGACCGTCACGACCGTCGAGGGGCTGGCGCCCGACGGCGACCTCCATCCCATCCAGCGCGCGTTCCACGAGCAGCACGGGCTCCAGTGCGGGTTCTGCACCCCCGGGATGATGATGGCCGCCGTCGACCTGCTGGGCCGCAACCCCGACCCCTCCGACGAGGAGATCCGCATGGCGCTGGAGGGCAACCTCTGCCGCTGCACGGGGTACCAGAACATCGTCGCCTCGGTCCGCGCGGCGGCCGACAGCATGGCGAGGGCCTGACATGGCCACCGTCTCGCAACGCACGGCCGCCGGCGGCATCGGCGAGTCCGTCCTGCGCAAGGAGGACGCGGAGTTCGTCACGGGCCAGGCCCGCTACATCGACGACATCCGCCTCCCCGGGATGCTGCACGCCGCGTTCGTCCGCTCGCAGTACGGCGCGGCGACGATCAACGGCGTGGACGCGTCGGCGGCGCTGAAGCTGCCGGGCGTGGTGCGCGTCCTGACCCACGACGACCTCAGGCTCGAGGGCGGCGTCCCCTGCGCCTCGAACCCCGGCGGCACCGTCCGCCAGCCTCTGCGGCCCGTGCTGGCCACCGACCGCGTGCGCCACGTCGGGGAGCCCATCGCCATCGTGCTCGCCACCGACCGCTACGCGGCCCGCGACGGCGCCGACGCGGTGATGGTCGACTACGACCCGCTGCCGACGGTGGTCGACGCCGCGGCGGCCCTCGAGCCGGGCGCACCGCTCGTGCACGAGGAGTACCCCGACAACCTCTGCACGACCCTCGAGCACCAGACCGACGGCTTCGAGCAGGCGATGGCGAGCGCGCCGCGCCGGGTGACGCTGGGGGTCATGAACCAGCGCCTGACGCCGATCGCCATGGAGACGCGCGGCGTCGTGGCCGACTGGGTGCGCGCCTCGGGCGAGGTCACGCTCTACACCTCGACGCAGGTGCCCCACTTCGTGCGCACGTTCGTCGGCGTCGTCTGCGGCACGAGCGAGGCCAAGGTCCGCGTCGTCGCTCCCGACGTGGGCGGCGGCTTCGGCTCCAAGCTGAACTGCTACGCCGAGGAGTTCGCGGCCTGCGCCGCCTCCCGCGCCGTCGGCGTGCCCGTGAAGTGGATCGAGGACCGCACGGAGAACGTCGTCGCGACCATCCACGGCCGCGACCAGCGGCAGGAGTACGAGGCCGGCGTCGACGAGAACGGCCGCGTCCTCGCCCTGCGCCTCAACGCGATCCAGAACAACGGCGCCTACCTGCAGCTGCTGACGCCGACGATCTCGCACCTGACCCTGTTCATGGTGCCCGGCTGCTACGACATCCCGCAGGTCTCGATCTCGATCCGCCAGGCGTTCACCAACACGACCCCGACCGACGCCTACCGCGGCGCCGGACGACCGGAGGCCACGCACGGCATCGAGCGGCTGATGGACGCGATCGCCGACGACCTCGGGCTCGACCCGGCCGACGTGCGGCGCCGCAACTTCATCCAGGCGTTCCCGTACACCACCGCCACGGGCCTGTCGTACGACTCCGGCGACTACGGCAAGGCGCTCGACCGGGCGCTCGAGCTCGCCGACTACGCGGGCTTCGAGTCCCGCCGGCAGGAGGCGTCCGAGCGCGGCGCGTACCGCGGCATCGGGCTCAGCACCTACGTCGAGGTCTGCGGCCTCGCGCCGAGCGCCGTCACCGCGGCGATCGGCGTCGGCGCCGGCGGCTGGGAGAGCTCCACCGTCCGCCTGCACCCGACCGGCAAGGCCACCGTCATCACGGGCTCGTCGCCGCACGGCCAGGGCCACGCGACGTCGTGGTCGCAGATCATGCAGTCGGAGCTCGGCGTGCCGTTCGCGGACGTCGAGGTCATCCACGGCGACACGGCGTTCGCGCCCTACGGCCTCGGCACGTACGGCTCGCGCTCGCTGGCCGTGGCCGGCATCGCGATGCACCGCTCGATCGGCAAGATCAAGGACAAGGCGCGACTGCTGGCCGCCCACCTGCTGGAGGCGTCGGCCGACGACCTCGAGTGGGCGGACGACCGCTGGCAGGTCAAGGGCTCGCCCGACCGCGCCAAGACGATCCAGGAGCTCGGCGGCGCCGCCTGGACCGCGGCCAGCCTGCCCGAGGGCATGGAGCCCATCCTCGAGGCGACGACCTTCCACGACCCGCCGAACTTCACGTTCCCGTTCGGCACGCACATCGCGGAGGTCGAGATCGACCCCGCGACCGGCCGGGTCTCGATCGAGCGCTACATCGCCGTCGACGACTGCGGCACGGTCATCAACCCGATGATCGTCGACGGGCAGGTGCACGGCGGCATCGTCCAGTCCATCGCGCAGGCCCTCTTCGAGGAGACGGTCTACGCCGAGGACGGGCAGCTGCGGACGCCGACGCTCGTGGAGTACGGGATGCCGTCGGCGGCCGACCTGCCGTCCATGGAGCTCGACCGCACCGTCACGCCGTCGCCCTCCAACCCGCTCGGCGTCAAGGGCATCGGCGAGGCCGGCACCATCGCGGCGAGCGCCGCGGTCGTCAACGCCGCCGTCGACGCGCTGTCGCCGCTCGGCATCCGCCACCTGGAGATGCCGATGCAGCCGGCGCGCGTCTGGCACGCCATGCGCGAGGCCGTGGGAGGTGACCGGTGATCCCCATCGCGACCGACTACACGCGCGCGGCGAGCCTGGACGAGGCCCTCGCCGCCCTCCGCGACGGCGCCAAGCCGATCGCCGGCGGCCAGTCGCTGATCCCGCTGATGAAGCTGCGCCTGGCGGCGCCCGAGGCGCTCGTCGACCTCGGCGGTCTGGACGAGCTCCGCGGCATCCGCCGCGAGGGCGACAGCTTCGTGATCGGCGCCCTGACCCGGCACCGCGACCTCGCGGAGTCGGACGAGCTGCGGGCCGGCTGCCACGTCATCGCCGAGGCCGCGTCCGGCGTCGGCAGCCCGGCGGTGCGCAACCGCGGCACGCTCGGCGGCTCGCTGGCCCACGCCGACCCGCACGCCGACCTGCCGGCCGCGCTGCTCGCGCTCGACGGCTCGGTGACGGTGCGCAACGCCTCCGGCAGCCGCACGATCGCCGCGGCCGACCTGGTCGTCGACTACCTGCAGACGTCCCTCGCGGACGACGAGCTGATCGTCGACGTGCGCGTCCCCGCCGATGCCGGCCGCTCGGCCTACGCCAAGTTCCACCGGCGGGCGATCGACTGGTCGATCGTCGGCGCGGCCGCGGTCCTGCGCGGCGACCGGGTGCAGGTGGCGATCACCGGCCTCGGCTCGCGGCCCGTGCGGGCCACCGGGTTCGAGGAGGTCGTCAACGGCGGCGGCTCGCTGGAGGACGCGGCCCGCCGCGCGGGCGAGGGCACGAGCCCGCTCGACGACCTCGATGGCTCCGCCGAGTACAAGCAGCACCTCGCGGGCGTGCTGGCGCGGCGTGCCGTGCAGGCCGCGCGGGAGCGCTAGTAGGGAGCCCGGAGCTCCGGGAACATCGGGAAGTGGTCGGCGTCGAGCGTCACCAGCTCGGCGCCGGCCACCAGCGCCGTCGCGGCCAGCAGGTAGTCGGCCGCGTCGGTCGAGGCGCCGCTGGTGCGGAAGCGCTGCGCCAGGTCGGCCGCGACCCGCGTGACGCGCTCCGACACCGGCAGCCACGTGACGGCCGCCTGGAAGGCGTCGAGCGCCGGCTGCTCCGGCATCCGCGTGCCGGCCAACAGCTCGAAGCGCACGAGCTCCGAGCAGGCGAGCTCCTCGCCGTCGGCCAGCATGCGGTCGAGCAGCTCCACCGCCTCGGGCCGGCCCAGCAGGTGGTCGGCGCAGACGCTCGTGTCGAGCAGCTTCACCGGGGCAGGCGGGCGTTCAGGTCGCCGCGCAGCGCGGCGACGTAGCCGGCGCCGCCGAACGCGCGCCCGCGCCAGCCGCCGGCGCTCGCGGCGAGCGCGGCGCGCCGGTCGTCGGCCTGCAGGTCGCCGTAGCGATCGCGGACGGCGCGGCGGATGAGCTCCGAGCGCGTCGCGCCGGTGCGCCCGCCGACATCGTCCAGGAGGTCCAGCTCGGACCGGCCGAGGTAGATCTGCACGCGCTCCATGGCGTACGTGTACATCGCGGCGGGCGCCATTCCTGCCGGCAGGCCGCTGCGGACCGTCGGACGCCGTGACCATGACGTCGCCCTGCTCACCGTAACGGCCGTGTAACGGTGTCCCGCGCCGGACGGGGGACGCAGCGCCCGCGGCCGATGGCCGAAGCTCACGGGATGCCCCGCTATCCTGGTGCAGGTCGCAGTGCTGCGGCCCGACGAGCCGGACGACCGGCTCGTCGAGCGGATCGCGTCGCTGGACCACGGCGAGGTGCGGGAGCTCGACGACGTCGTGAACGTCTGGCTGCACGTGGACGCCGCCGACCGCGAGGCGGCCTCGGTGGCCGTGCGCGAGCAGCTCGAGCAGCGCCTCGACCCCGCCGAGCAGCAGCTCGTGCTCGCGGTCCAGGCCATCACCGCCAGCCGCTGACCCGCCGCCGCGGCGCGGCGCGGACGGGCTGAGGACCTTGAGGTCGCGCAGGCGGGTGTCCTTCGCGACGACGCGCTGGCCATCGAGCACCTCGATCTTGCCGAGCAGGCGGTACGTGCCGGCGTCGAACCGCTTCGGGACGCGGAACGGCAGGTTGAAGCGGTACGCGCCGGTGTAGACGACGGGCGCCATCTTCGACTTGATCTCCAGCCGGTTGTCGCGGCGGCGCAGCGTCGCCGAGATGCGCACGCGGTAGCCGGCGGCCAGCGGCGCGTTCGTCATGCGGAAGCCGACGACGAGCGTCAGGTCGCGGCCGCGGCGCACCTGCTGCAGTCGCTGGCCCTCCTTGTTGACCGGCGTCAGCGAGGTCAGGTCCGTGAACGGACGCGCCCCCGCCGTGGCAGGCAGCAGCAGGGCGCAGACCACCACGGCCGCGCACGCCAGGACCCCTCGCATGCGCTCATCGTAGCCTCGGGTAGATTCCGCGGCGGTCGCGGGGAGCCCCGCGCACGTTGCGATTCCGTACGGGTTCCGTGAGGGGTTGCAAGGGCGCGGCGTGCGGCGAACGCGCTCGGCCGATCCACTAGCCTCCGCCGGTCTGCGTCACGAAGGGATTCCGCATGGTCGAGGGAAAGCTCGCGCTCGTCGCCGGCGTCGCCAACCGCCGTTCCATCGCGTGGGCGATCGCGCAGGCGCTCCACGCGGCGGGCGCGAAGCTCGCCTTCACGTACCAGGGCGAGCGGCTCGAGAAGGACGTGCGGAAGCTCGCGGAGTCCGTGGAATCCGACGTGGTGGTGGCCTGCGACGTGCGCGACGACGCCGACCTCGATCGCGCGTTCGCCGACGTCGCCGCGGGCCTCGGCGGCCTCGACCTGATGGTGCACTCCATCGCCTACGCGCAGGCGCACGACCTGCAGGGCCGCTACATCGACACGGCGCGCGACGACTTCCTGCTCGCGCTCGACGTCTCGTGCTACTCGCTCACGGCGATGGCGCGGCGGGCGGAGCCGCTGATGCAGCAGCGCGGGGGCGGCTCCATCGTCACCCTCACGTACCTCGGCGGCGAGCGCGCGGTGCCCCGCTACAACGTCATGGGCGTGGCGAAGGCGGCGCTGGACGCGTCGGTCCGCTACCTGGCGTCGGACCTCGGCCCGTCCAACGTGTGCGTGAACGCGGTCTCCGCCGGCCCGGTGCGCACGCTCGCGGCGCGCTCGATCCCCGGCTTCACGACGATGGAGGAGATCGTCTCGGAGCGCTCGCCCCTGAAGCGCAACATCGAGGCGACGGACGTGGCGGGTGCTGCGGTGTACCTGCTGGGCGCGCCGAACGTCACCGGCACGACGGTCTACGTCGACGCCGGCTACCACTCGATGGGGATGTAATCCGGCGCGGCATCATGCCGCGCGGGTGATTCGGGCCGACCGCCTGGCGGCGGAAGATGCGCGGCATGTTCTTCACCCTGAGCAGCTGGCAGCTCGGACTGCTGGTCTTCGCCGTCATCGGCGGCGCATGCGTGATCGGCGCCCTGGCCGGCCGCTACGCGCGCAGGCACTCCGACACCTACCGCGAGCCGATCGGCGCGGTGCAGGGCGCGCTGCTCGGCCTCGTCGGCCTGATCCTCGCGTTCGGGCTGTCCCTCGCCGTCGGCCGCTACCAGGACCGGCGCGCGGAGGTCGTCAACGACGCGAACACCATCGGCACGACGTACCTCCGCGCGCAGACGATCGCCGAGCCGCAGCGCAGCGACTCGCTGGCGCTGCTGCGCACCTACACCGATCTCGCGATCCACGTGACGCGCGAGGTCCCGTCCAGCTCCTCCCTGGCGGCCACCACCGCGGAGCAGGGACGCCTGCAGCGCGAGCTGTGGCGCCTGGCCGGCGAGGCGATGAACCGGGACCCGCAGGGGAGCGCGCCGCGCCTGTACGTCGACAGCCTGAACGCGATGATCGACCAGCAGACCGTGCGCCTGTCGGGCCTGAACAACCGCGTGCCGAATCCCGTCCTCTGGGTGGAGCTGCTCGCCGCCGCGCTGGCCCTCGGCATCCTGGCCCTCTACCTGTCGATGCTCGGCAAGGGCTTCGTGACGGTGGGCGCCGCGGCGATCCTGGTGTCCTTCCTCGTCCTCGTGACCTTCGACCTCGATCGCCCGACGCGCGGCATGATCACGATCCCGTCAACGCCGCTCGTCGCGGCGCGGGCCTCGATGGAGCTACCACCCGCCGCGCCGGCACCGCCGTGAGGTCGCCGCTGGCGAGCAGGTCGCCGCTGCGGAGCCGTCAGGCGGCGGCGCGCTCGAGCGGCGCGAGGACGGCGAGCACCTCGCTGCGCAGCGGCCCGTCCAGCACGAGCGCGAGGCGCTCGGGGGCCGGCCGGCGCTCGTCCTCGTTCAGCCAGCGGCCGAGGCTGCTGACGGCGTCGAGGAGGCGCTCGTCGGGGTGGAGTGCGAGGGGCGTGCTGTGCATGTCCTCTGGATCGGTAGACGCCGCGGCGGCGGGCATCCCGCAAAGAGGGGGGCTTCGCCCGGGTCGTGTCCGGGACCGGCTCAGCCATCGAACAGGCGCAGCTCGGGCGCGACCCCGCGACGCAGGGCGCCCACGTCGAGCACGACGCACTCGACGCCGCGCGCCGCAGCCAGCGCCCGCGCCTGCGGGGCGAAGTCCGGCGCCACCACGAGCGCGCGGACGGGGCGCAGGGCCGG
Organism: uncultured Actinomycetota bacterium; assembly: GCA_963767885.1. Classification (GTDB taxonomy): domain Bacteria; phylum Actinomycetota; class Thermoleophilia; order Gaiellales; family F1-60-MAGs149; genus CAVYFW01. The sequence goes on along the minus strand of CAVYFW010000017.1, from coordinate 140,412 downwards.
GTCGCGCTCGACCTGCTCGCGGTAGCGGACGACCTGCTCGACGGCCGCCGCCACGGCCTTCACCCGCTTGACCTCGATCAGCGTCGCGGCGCCAGCGGCATCGCGGCAGAAGAAGTCGATCGGGCCGACGTCGGTCGGCCGCTCGCGCTCGACGACCAGCAGCCCCTCCTCGATCAGGTCGGGGGCCTGCTCGATGAGCGCGTGCAGCTGCAGCTCGCGCCCCTCGCGCTCCAGCGCCGCGCCGTCCTCCAGCGCGTGCCGGGTGTCGGCGTGCACGTCGAGCAGCAGGATCGTCAGCAGCTCGCCGGAGCTCGAGCGGCGCACGCGGATGATCTCGCCGTCCTCCTCCACGACCGTCGGCCCGCCCATGTAGTTGACGGGCTTGGCGCCGCGCGTGTTGTGCACCGCCACGCTGCCGTCGTCCTTGAACAGGAGCACGCGGTCGCCCGGTGCCAGACGGGTCTGCAGGCGACCCTCGTAGGCGATCTCACAGCGAGCCACCAGCACACGCACGCGGGGACGGTAGCCGGTCGCGTCCCCGCGCGAGTGCTAGCGTCGTCAGATGCCGTTCCGACGCCCGCTCGCGCCCGTCCTCGCGGCGCTGGTGCGGAGGCCCGTCGGCGTCCTGGCCGCAGCCGCGCTGCTCGCCGCCGCGGCGCTCGCGCAGCCCGCAGCCGCGGCGCGGGTCGTGTTCACGTCGGCCAGCCAGCCGATCTCGGCGGTCGCCGGCACCTCGCCGTCGGGCGCGCTCGTGGCGTGCGGGCGGGTCGTCTCGACGGGCAGCACGCCGACGACCGCTCGCCCGCTTCGGCGGCGCGACCTGCTTCGCGTCGCCGCAGTCGGACGCCGACACGCTGGTCGTGAGCGCGACGCGCGTGGCCTGGCTGGTCTACGGCGGCGGCAACATCCTGGAGACCACGCTGGTCGCCGCCCGCCGGCCGTCGCCGACGGCGTCGCAGCTCGCGTTCGCGACGCTCCCCGATTCCGGGGGCGGCAAGGACCTCGCCGGCGTCGTCGCGGAGGGCGGCGGCCTGCTCTGGGCGGTCCGCACCATCAACGACGAGGGCGCGATCACGCACACGATCCTGCGCCGCCAGCCGCAGAGCGGGCCGCAGGCCAACGTCGTGACGCTGACGGGCTCGGCGCGCGTGCTCGCCGCCGGCCAGGAGCGGATCGTGATCGCGGACGGGGCCAGCCACGCGCGGCTGCTCAACGACGATGGCGCGGTCGTCCGGGACCTCGGCGCCGTCGCCACGCGCCGTGCAGCCATCGTCGGCGGCGTCGTCTACCTGCTGCGGCCCGGGAGCCTCGACCTCCGCTCGCTCAACGGGACCGGCTCGCGCTCCATCCGGCTGGTCGGCACCGTCGGCGCCCGCTCGACGCTCGCCGTGCGCAACGGAGTGGCCGTCTACACGACCGCGACGGCGGTGCGGGCGGTGCGCCTGAGCAACGGCCGCGACGTGCTCGTCGCCACCGGGCCGGCGCCCGGCGGCGGCACGGACCAGGGGCTCGTGGGCGCCACCATCGACGCGAGCGGCATCGTCTACGGGATCAACGACCGCTGCAGCGGGCAGCACGCCTGTCGCGGGCGGGTGCTCCGCGACCCCGTGCCCTTCTAGCGCCGGTCGTAGTTCTTCGCGTGGTAGGCGGCGTACGCCTCGCCGGACTTGATCGGCTCCCACCACGCACGGTGCTCGCGGAACCAGTCGACCGTGCGCGCGAGGCCCTCGTCGAAGGACACCGAGCGCTCCCAGCCGAGGGCGCGCAGCTTGCCGCAGTCGATGGCGTAGCGCCGGTCGTGGCCGGGCCGGTCGGCGACGTAGGTGATGAGGCTGTCGTCGCGGCCCGTGAGGGCCAGCAGGCGGCGCGTGGTCTCGATGTTCGGCACCTCGTGCTCGGCGCCGACGTTGTACGCCTCGCCGGCCGCGCCCGCGTGCAGCACGAGGTCGATGGCGGCCGCGTGGTCCTCGACGAAGAGCATCTCGCGCACCTGCAGGCCGTCGCCGTAGACGGGCACCGGGATGCCGTCGAGCAGGTTGGTGGCGAAGAGCGGGATCAGCTTCTCGGGGAACTGGAACGGGCCGTACGTGTTGGAGCCGCGCGTGATCGAGGCGTCGAGGCCGAAGGTGCGCGCGTAGGACAGCACCAGCAGGTCGCCGGCGGCCTTCGACGCGGCGTACGGGCTCGAGCCCGCCAGCGCGTCGACCTCCAGCGAGCGGTGCGGGGCCTCGACGTCGCCGTAGACCTCGTCGGTCGAGACCTGCAGGTAGCGCAGCCCGCCGGCGCGCGCCTGGTCGAGCAGGCGCTTGGTGCCGATGACGTTCGTCTCCAGGAACTCGTCGCCGCCCATGATCGAGCGGTCGACGTGCGTCTCGGCGGCGACGTTGACGATCGCGTCGCAGCCCTCGGCGGCCTCGGCCACGTCGTCCGCGCTGCGGATGTCGCCGACGACGAGGCGGTGGCGCGGGTCCTCGAGCGCCTCCTCGAGGTTCTCGCGGCGGCCGGCGTAGGTGAGGGCGTCGAGCGTGACGACCTGCAGCGCGGGGTGCTCGCGCAGCAGCCGGCGCACGAGGTGCGAGCCGATGAAGCCGCAGCCGCCCGTGACGAGGACGCGATCGAGGGTGCGGGTCAACGGGCCGGGACCTCCATGCGGGACAGGCAGGCGCGCAGCCCCTCGCGCCACGGCGGCAGCACCGGGGCGGCGGGGTGCTCCGATCTCAGGATGGAGCATGCGGGGCGGCGTGCGGGGCGGGGGAAGGCGTCGCTCGTGGTCTCGGAGAGCTCGCAGGCGACGCCCGCGTCCTCGAAGATCGCCGCGGCGAAGCCGTGCCAGCTCGTGGCTCCGCTGCCGGCGAGGTGGTACGTGCCGGGCGGGCAGCGGTCGACGAGGTCGGCCAGGGCGCTCGCGAGGTGGCCCGCGTACGTCGGCGACCCGACCTGGTCGGTGACGACGGCGACGGCGCCGCGCTCGGCGGCCAGCCGCAGCATCGTGCGCAGGAAGTTCGAGCCGGCCTCGTCGTAGATCCAGGCCGAGCGGACGACGTACGTGCCGTCGGGATGGGCGGCGCGCGCGGCCGTGCTCGCCGGCCAGCTTGGTGCGGCCGTAGGCGGAGAGCGGGCCGGTCGGGTCGGACTCGACGTAGCCCGCCGGGTTCGCGCCGTCGAAGACGTAGTCGGTCGAGATCGCGACCAGCCGTGCGCCGGCCCGCCGAGCCGACGCGGCGACGTGCCCCGTGGCCTCGGCGTTGAGCCGCAGCGCGCCGGCCTCGTCGGCCTCCGCGCCGTCGACGTCGGTCCACGCCGCGCAGTGCACGACGACGTCCGGCGCGAAGGTCGAGATCGCGTGCTCCACGGCCGCCGCGTCGGTCACGTCGAGCGCGGCGCGATCGCAGCTCAGCACCTCGTGGCCGCGCTCGGCGAGGACGCGGGCGCTGGCCCGGCCGACCTGGCCCCCGGCGCCGGTGACCAGCGCACGACTCACAGGATCTCGATCTGCGAGCGGTCGCCGACCATGATGCGATGGGCCTTGGGCAGGCCGGCGGAGCGCGTGATGGTGACGTCTGCGCCGATCAGCGAGTCCTCGAGCCGCGCGTCCAGCCCGATGATGCGCGAGCGCTCCATCACGATCGAGTGCTCGATCTCCGCCCGCTCGACCACGACGTCCTCGCTGAGGGCGGTGTACGGCCCGACGTAGGCGTCGCGGACGACGGTGCGCGGGCCGATGACCGCCGGGCCGCGCACGTGGCAGCGCTCGACGATCGCCCCCTCGCCGATCGACACGCGGCCGTCGAGGCGGGTGTCGGTGACGGTGCCCTCGTTGTGGGTGTCGAGCACGTCGAGGATCAGCCGGTTCGCCTCGAGCATGTCCTCCAGGCGCCCGGTGTCCTTCCACCAGCCGGTCACGACGTGCGGCTCGACCACGCGGCCGGCGTCGACGAGCCCCTGGATCGCGTCGGTGATCTCGAGCTCGCCGCGCCACGAGGGCTCGAGCGCCTTCGCGGCGTCGAACACGGGCTGCGTGAACAGGTAGACGCCCACCAGCGCGAGGTTCGAGCGCGGCTCCTTCGGCTTCTCCACCAGCCGCACGACGCGCCCGCCGTCGAGCTCGGCGACGCCGTACTCGCTGGGGTTCGGCACCTCCTGCAGCAGGATCATGGCGTCGGCCGAGCCCTCGCGGAACTGGTCGACGAAGCCCTTGATGCCGTCGCGCAGCAGGTTGTCGCCGAGGTACATGCAGAACGGGTCGCCCCCGAGGAACTCCTCCGCGATCAGGACGGCGTGCGCGAGCCCGCGCGGCGCGTCCTGCTGCAGGTAGGTGACCTCGAGGCCGAACTGCGAGCCGTCGCCGACGGCCGCGCGGATCTCCTCGTGGGTGTCGCCGACGACGATGCCGACCTCGCGGATGCCGGCCTCGCGCATCGACTCCAGGCCGTAGAACAGCACCGGCCGACCTGCGACCGGCACCAGTTGCTTCGCGCGGGTGTGCGTGATGGGACGCAGGCGCGTCCCGGCGCCCCCGGACAGGACGAGCCCCTTGACGTTCATCGGCGCGCCAGTCTACGGCCGACCGCGCGTTCGCGACTACGGTCCGCCGACCCGTCCGGGCAGGTCTACGGCGACGGCAGGAGGCCGGCGAGCAGGCGCTCGATGCCCTCCAGGTGCTCGCGCATGGCCACGCGCGCGGCGTCGCGGTCGCGGCTCTCGAGGGCGGCGAGCAGGCGCCGGTGCTGGGCCTGCGAGTTCGTGATCGTCTCCTCGGAGCGCGGGATGCCGTTCAGCACCTCCGACAGCGTCGCCTGCACCTCGGTCACGGCCCGCACCAGCTCGAGCGAGCCCGCGATGCCGGCGAGGGTCACGTGGATGCGCGAGTCGATGGCGCGGTAGGCGGGGTAGTCGGACGCGTGGTGCGTCCCGGCCTCGTCGATCAGCTCCGCCAGCCGCTCGCAGTCGTCGACCGTCGCACGCTCGGCGGCGAGCTCCGCGGCCCCGGTCTCCAGCACGCGGCGGAAGCGCAGCGTGTCGGGCAGGCGGGCGCCGATCTCGCGCAGCACGTCGTGCGGGTCGCGCGCCTCGAGCTTCGGCAGCACGGCGGCGACGAAGGTGCCGCCGCCCCGACCGCGGCGCGCCTCCAGGTAGCCGGCCTCCGCCAGCACGCGCAGCGCCTCGCGGACGGTGGAGCGCGAGAGGGCCAGGAGCTCGGCGAGGTCGCGCTCCGAGGGCAGGCGCTCGCCGGGCCGCAGCAGGCCGATCTTGATCGCGCGTCCGATCCGCTCGACGGTCTGCTCGAACGCGTTGGCCGTCCGCACCGGCGTGAAGATCGCGTCCTGGTCAGGGCCGAGTCGCTCTGCGGGGCGCACCGCCATGCGGGAACGCTACCGTCTCCTCACTCCCGCGGCGGGCGATTGGCCGCCCCGCCGACCCGTCCGGCTCAAGCGAGGTTCCACCGCATGTCGACCGCCGTCACGAGCGAGCTGTCCCGCCAGGTCGCGCAGGCCATCGAGGCCGGCGCCGCGGGCGAGGAGTTCGCCGCCATCCCCGTGCCCGAGGCCTATCGCGCGGTGGCGCTGCACGCGGACGACACGGAGCGGATCGGCGCGATGGCCAAGGCGGACAAGCGGCCCTCGCTGGCGATGCACGTCGAGGACGTGCCGACGCCCGAGCTCGCGCCGGACGAGGCGCTCATCGCCGTCATGGCCTCGTCGATGAACTACAACACCGTCTGGTCGGCGATCTTCGAGCCCGTCCCGACCTTCGCGTTCCTGCGCCGCTTCGGCAAGGTGCGCGGCCAGTGGGGCAAGCGCCACGACCAGCCGTTCCACGTCGTCGGCTCGGACGCGTGCGGCGTCGTCCTGCGCACGGGCTCCGCCGTCTCCAAGTGGAAGCCCGGCGACCGCGTGCTCGTGCACCCCAACGACGTCGCGCTCGAGGAGCCGCAGGGCCACGACGACGCGATCCAGGACCCCGATCAGCGCGTGTGGGGCTTCGAGTCGAACTACGGCGGGCTGGGCGAGCTCTGCGTCGCGAAGGGCGACCAGCTGATGCCGAAGCCGGAGCACCTGACCTGGGAGGAGGCCGCCTGCATGCCCCTGGTCAACTGCACGGCCTACCGCATGCTGGTCTCGCCGAACGGCGCGCAGATGCGGCAGGGCGACGTCGTGCTGATCTGGGGCGCGTCCGGCGGGCTGGGCGGCTTCGCGCTGCAGTACGTGCTGAACGGCGGCGGCTACCCGGTCTGCGTCGTGTCCTCGCCGGAGAAGGCGCAGAAGTGCCGCGAGGCCGGCGCGGAGTGGGTCATCGACCGCGCGGAGCAGGGCTTCCGCTTCTGGGGCGAGGACGGGCGGCAGGACTCGAAGGAGGCGCTGCGCCTCGGCAAGGCGATCCGCGAGCTGACGGGCGGCCGCGACCCCGACATCGTCTTCGAGCACCCCGGCCGCGACACCTTCGGCGCGAGCGTCTTCGTGACCCGCCGCGGCGGCAAGATCGTCACCTGCGCGTCGACGACCGGCTTCGTGCACGAGTTCGACAACCGCTACCTGTGGATGTTCACGAAGACGATCGTCGGCTCGCACCTCGCGAACTACGCCGAGGGCTGGGCGGCCAACGAGCTCTGCCGCGCGGGGCGCACGCACCCGATCCTCTCGAAGGCGTACCCGATGGCCGAGGCCGGGCGGGCCGCCGACGACGTGCACGGCAACACGCACCTGGGCAAGGTCGGCGTCCTGTGCATGGCGCCGGCCGCCGGGCAGGGGGTGCTGGACGCGGCGCTGCGCGAGCGGCACCTGGGCGCCATCACGCGCTACGCCGTCGAGCGGTAGGGCGCGAGGCGCGCCTCGAGCTCGCGGCGCAGGTAGTCCGACAGGGCGCCGTCGCGCTCGATCGCCCACGACACGAGGGCGCCGTTGAACGTCACCTGCAGCGAGCGGGCGAGCTCCGCGGGGTCGGCGCCCTCCAGCTCGCCGGCGGCGGTGGCGCGCCGCAGGAGGGCCTCGATGCGCTCCCGGACGCGCATGGCGTCGTCGAGGGCCAGGGCGTGGAACTCCGGGTCGGCGAGATCCATCTGCAGGAAGGCGAGGTGGTTGGCCAGCGCCTCCGGCGTGCCGGCGCCGATCGCGCGGGCGACGAGGCCGTTGACCAGGGCGGCGAGCGGCGGCCGGCCCGCGGTCGCGTGCTCGTCGAGCGCCGCGCCGGCCGAGCCGCGGGCCGCCACGGCCAGCAGCAGCGAGCGCTTGGAGCCGAAGCGCTGCACCAGCGTGGCCGGCGAGAGACCGACCTCACGGGCGACCAGGGCCAGCGTCAGGCCGCCCGGGCCGACCTCGCCGATGACGTGCGTGACCGCGTCGAGGACGAGCTCGTCGTCGATCGTCCGGGGCCGCGGCATGTCCTCTTCTACCCGATCACATGCTCGGCGTAGTGCGCTCCCCAGTCGGGCGTGCTGCCGTCGAGGTCGGTGAAGCCGTACGTGCGGGCGAGCTCCCAGGAGGACAGCGCCTGCCCGTGCCAGCGTGCGCGGTCGGGGTCGGCGGCCACGTGGGCGACGGCCCGGCCGACGAAGCGCGGCGTCTCGGAGGCCGCGAAGTGGCGGTCGCGGGCGATGCCGTCGCGCCACGTCTCCGCGGTGACGCCGAAGTGGTCGAGCATGGCCTCCGAGCGCAGGAAGCCCGGCGTCAGCGCGATGACGGTGACGGCGGAGCGTCGCCAGCTCGGCCGCCTCCGCGCGGGCCAGCCGGATCGTGCCGTCCTTGGCCAGGTCGTAGAAGAGGTTGCCGCGGTAGCGGTCGTCGTTGCCATCGGTGACCTCGACCAAGCAGCGCGCCCGGGCGGCGGCGCAGCAGCGGGGCGGCGTGCCAGCTCGTGATGACGTGGGTGTCGATGGCGTTGCGGAGCGCGCCGAGGCCGGCCTGCAGGTCGTGCTCCCAGAACGGCGTGTCCCAGGCGATCAGCCCGTCGCCGCCCCAGACGTCGTTGACGAGGACGTCGAGCCCGCCGTGCTCCGCGTCGATGCGGGCGGCGAGGGCGGCGACGTCGTCGCTGCGGGCGTGGTCGACGCGCATCGCGATCCCGGTGCCGCCTGCCGCGGTGACGAGCTCGGCGGTCTCCTCGATCGTCTCGGGCCGGTCCATGGGCGAGCGGCCGGCGCGGGTGCTGCGGCCGGTGCAGTAGACGGTGGCGCCCGGCGGCGCCGAGCTCGACGGCGATGCCGCGGCCCGCGCCGCGCGTCGCGCCCGCGACGAGCGCGACGCGGCCGTGGAGGGTGATTGCGTCCATGGCGAGATAGTAAACGAATGAACGTTTATATCCATCGATCGGCGCTGCATGCGCCATTCCCGGCGGACCGGCCCCCGCCGGCCGTGTGGGATTGGCCCTGTCGCGACGCTCGCCGTCGGGCGACGATGCCGGCATGACCGAAGCGACGAGACCGTTGGCGGGGCGGGTGGCACTGGTGACCGGGGCGACGCGCGGGGCCGGGCGCGGCATCGCGATCGAGCTGGGCGCCGCCGGGGCCACCGTCTACTGCACGGGCCGCAGCACGCGCGAGCGGCGGTCCGCCTACGGCCGGGCCGAGACGATCGAGGAGACGGCCGAGCTGGTCGCCGAGGCCGGGGGCGTGGGCGTCGCGGTACCGACCGACCATCTGGAGCCGGCGCAGGTCGAGGCGCTGGTCCGCCGGATCGACGCCGACCACGGCCGGCTCGACGTCCTCGTCAACGACGTGTGGGGCGGCGAGGGCCTCTTCGGCTGGAACGTGCCGGTCTGGGAGCACGACCTCGCCGACGGCCTGCGGCTGCTGCACAACGCCGTCGACACCCACCTGATCGCGAGCCACTTCGCCCTGCCGCTCCTGATCCGGCGGCCGGGCGGGCTGGTCGTCGAGATGACCGACGGCACGCGCGACTACAACGACACCCGCTACCGCAACTCGACGTTCTACGACCTCGCCAAGGCCTCGGTGCTGCGCCTGGCCTTCGCGCAGGGCGTGGAGCTCGCGCCGCACGGCTGCACCGCGCTCGCGCTCACGCCGGGCTGGCTGCGCTCGGAGATGATGCTCGAGGCCTTCGGCGTGACCGAGGCGACGTGGCGCGACGACGCCGGCGGCCGACGGCCACTTCGCGGCGATCTCCGAGAGCCCGCGCTACGTCGGCCGGGCGATCGCCGCGCTCGCCGCCGATCCTGACGTCGCGCGCCGCAACGGCGGCTCGTTCTCGTCCGGCGAGCTGGCGCGCGAGTACGGCTTCACCGACGTCGACGGGTCGCAGCCGGACTGCTGGCGCTACCTGGTCGAGGTGCAGGACCGCGGGTACCGGTAGCGGTCCTCCGGAGGGGTGGCAGTGGTCGCTCGCGGCAGCATCTCCGCGACGCCGCGTGACGGCGCGAGCTCCTGCGGCCAGGCGCTCCTGCGCTCGCTCAAGTGCGACCCCTCCTACGGCAGATAACCGTGCTGCTGCGCTCTCGCCGGCCAGCACTGATTTCGATGCTTCGAAATCTCCAGTCATCCGAGCACTCACTCGTTCGGCGCGGGGCTCGCTCACGCTTCATAACTGGACTTGCGAGTCCTCAAGCACCGTCAGCGCGCTGCGAGCACGATGCACCCAGGCGATGGAGTAGAGCGAGCCGGGGTGGGTCGGCCAGTCGTGCGCCGCCGCGGCATGCTCGGGCACGCTGCGGGCGAGGTAGGCGGCGAAGCGGTGCGGCGGGCTCTCGTTCTCGAAGCGCGCGCCGACGTGCAGCACCTCGAGCCCCAGCCGGGCGGCGATCTCGGGCGTGTGGCGGGCGGCGAGCGGGTCGCCGCCGAGGGAGCGGCGCTTCGCGAGGTGGGCGGCGACGGCCTCGCGCAGCGCCGGCGTCTCCGGCAGCGCGAGGGTCGAGCCCCAGTCGGTGGTCGCGGCGCCGACGATGCCGCCGGGCGCGAGCACCCGCGCGACCTCGGCGAGGACCGCCGCCGGGTCGCGGACGTGCTCCAGCAGGGCGTGCACGAAGACGCGGTCGAAGCTCGCGTCGTCGAACGGCAGGTCGGTGGCGTCGCCGGTCTCGAAGCGCACCTGCGTGCTACAGGCGTCCCCGGCGGCCTGGGCGGCGGCACGGGTGACGCTCGCCTCCTGGTCGACGCCGACGACGGGGCCCGGGGCGACGTGGGCGGCGAGCTCCAGCGTCAGGTTGCCCTCGCCGCACCCGAGGTCGAGCAGGCGCTGGCCAGGCTCCAGGTAGGGCAGGAAGAAGGCCGCGTGCTCGGCGGCCGTGCGGATGCGGAGGATGGCGAGCATCTCGTCGCCGTGTCCAGGTGCGTAGCCGGTGCTCATCCGACCTCCGTGGAGAAGGGGTGCGCGCCCTCGGCCCGCGGACGGCGGCCGCGCAGCATCTGCCCCGGCCGCCGCACGGACTGCCCGCCGAGCTGGCGGTTGTCCGGATGGCGGAAGCCGACGCGGACCAGCCGCCGCATGCCGGTCGGTCGTGTTGAGGCGCGAGCCGTGGATCGTGTACGGGTGGAAGGCGACGACGTCGCCGCGGCGTGCCGGCACCGGCACGGTGTCGTCGAGCCGGTAGACGTCGGTCGGCAGGTGCGGCTCGGAGGCGCCGTCGAGCGTGATGTGCTCGAGCGGCCCGAGGCGGTGGGAGCCGTCCAGGAAGCGGATGCAGCCGTTCGCGTCGCTCGTGTCGTCGAGGTGCACGAGCGTGTCGACGTAGCGATCGTCGGCGTGCGGGTAGAACGGCACGTCCTGGTGCATCGGGAACGGGTGGCCGGTGCCGGGCGGCTTCACGTGCAGCGTCGAGTGGTGCAGCTCGACCTCGGGCCCGAGCAGGTCCTCGAGCGCGTCGCCGAGCCGCTGCGAGTGCATCGCGCGCGCCCACGCCTGCGAGTAGAGGTGGACGTCGTGCATGGCGACGAGGCGCGTGGCCTCCTCGGTCTCGGCGTCCATGTAGTCCTGCCGCCAGGGCCCGCGCCAGCCGCGCGCGGTGACGGCCCACGTCTGGATCAGCCAGTCGAGGTCGCGGTCGAGCGCGTCGAGCTCCTCGCCCTCGAACACGCGCTCGATGCGCAGCCAGCCGTGCTCCCGGTAGTGGTCGATCTCGGCCTGGGAGAGGGCGCGGGGCATCCGCGGGAAGGATGCCGGACGACGTTCGCTTCCGGTGGGCGCGGGTACAACGGTCGCCGCCACCGGCGTCGCGTGGCCCCGCGCCCACCGGCGCGCAGGTGGGTGCTCGGGGTACGTATCGCTCGCCCTGCTGGAAGGTCCCGCCGGCCGGCCCGTTCGCCGCCGTCCGTGCTTGAGGATGAGCAAGCCCAGTTATGAAGATCGTGAGCGAGCCCTGCCCCGCAGCGACGAAGGAGCGTAGGGGCTTGTCGATGGAGCGAAGCGACTGCTGGCGGCGAGCGAGAGCCGGAGCAGCACGGCAGTATCGTGCTGTCGGAGGCGGTTTCCTCGTCCGGAGGAGGGACCGCCCTTGAGCGAGCGCAGTGAGCGCGTTGGCCGCCCGAGCGACGCGCCGCAGACCTCGCGGTCTGGCGACGGTCGTGGCCGCGGAGCGAGCCACAACCGTCCCTCCGTAGGACCCGCCGCCCACGATGGGCTAGCAGCGGAGAACGGTCGATCCGCCCTCGGTCAAGCTCGCCCTGCTGCCGACTCGCCCGCGGCTCGGTTCGCATGGCGTGCTTCGCCCGCCGGCGAACTCGGCTCCGGGTGCGGTCGCCGGCGGCTCGACCATGACCTTCGGTCGGATCAGCCGAGCTCCGCTGCTGGCCCGTCGTGGGCGGCGGGTCCTACGGAGGGGTGGCAGTCGGTCGCTCGCGCCGACGGTCGACGCGAGGGCCGCGTCAGCGGCGCGAGCTCCTGGCGGCCATGGCGCTCACTGCGCTCGCTCAACCGCGACCCCTCCTCCGGACATGGAAACCGCTGCGCGCCGAAAAGAGCCTCGGCGCTCCGCTCTCGCTCGCCGGCAGCAGTCGCTTCGCTCCTGGTGGACAAGCGCCTCACTGCGTTCGGCGCGGGGCTCGCTCACGATTTCATAACTGGATCCGCTGAGTCCAAGGCCGTCGGCGTCGCAAGGGCGCTCTGGCGGGCTGCCTACTCCTCACGGTCGGACGGCGGCGCTACATGCTCGTTCGCTTCCCCAGGAACGACGACTCGCCGATCGCGCGCACGAACATCCGCCGGCGGCCGTGGCGGTCCGTGCGCGCCTCGAGCGTCGTCAGGCTGGCGTTCGGGACGTGGACGGCGAACGAGTCCGGCGCGGAGTCGTCGATGCCGAGCGCCCAGCGCAGCAGGCCGAGCGTCGTCCCGGCGTGCGAGACCACCAGCGGGCTGCCGCCGGCCGCTGCGATGTCCTCGGCCGCGGCCGCCGTGCGGCGCCAGAAGCTGCCGATCGTCTCGCCGTCGTAGCCGGGATCGTCGGGATGCCAGATGTCGTCGAACGGCAGGTGCTCCATCATCTCCGCCAGCGTGTACGGCGACACGGCGGAGCTGCCGAACTCGATCAGCCGCTCGTCGACCTCCTCCTCGAGGCCCAGCGCCGTCGCGCAGGGCGCCGCCGTCTCGCGCGAGCGCACCGCGGGGCTGACGACGATGCGGCTCGGCGCCGGGTCGAGCGTCGCGACGTGCCGGGCCAGGTCGGCCGCCTGCTCGTGGCCGAGCTCCGTCAGCGGGTCGCTCGCCTCCCAGCGATGGTTGGGCCCGCTCGTCGCCTGCCCGTGCCTGGCGAGGTAGAGCACGACGTCCGGTCGGAGGGCCACGCCCGCAGCGTATCGACGGGGCTATGGTGCGGGTCCCGATCGACCGCCCGTGAGGAGAGCCCCCGCAGTGCGCCTGCGCCGATCCTGCCTCGCCGTGCCCGGCTCCAGCCCCCGCATGCTGGAGAAGGCGCGCACCCTGGAGCCCGACCAGGTCTTCATCGACCTCGAGGACGCCGTCGCGCCCGAGGAGAAGAACGACGAGACCCGCCACCGCGTCGTCGAGGCGCTGCGCGGCGAGTGGCGCGCGCCGACGAGGGGCGTGCGCATCAACGGCGTCGCCACCCGGTGGTGCTGGCGCGACGTCGTCGAGGTCGTGCGCGGCGCCGGCGAGCACCTCGACTTCCTGATGATCCCGAAGGTGCACGACGCGTCGCACGTGCACTTCGTCGATCACCTGCTCACGCAGCTGGAGCTGGAGCTCGGCCTCCCGCCCGGCCGCATCGGGCTGGAGCTGCAGATCGAGTCGGCCCACGGCGCCGTGAAGATCCACGAGATCGCCGCCGCCTCGCCGCGCGCCGAGACGCTCATCTTCGGGCCCGGCGACTACGCGGCCGACCTCGGCATCCCGCAGCTCACCGTCGGCGCGATCGAGCGCGACTACCCCGGCGACCAGTGGCACTACATCGTCTCCCGCATCGTCAACGCGGCGCGGGCGCGCGGGCTGCAGGCGATCGACGGGCCCTACGCGCAGATCCGCGACATCCCCGGGCTGCTCGAGGTCGCACAGCGCTCGCGGCTGCTGGGGATGGACGGCAAGTGGGCGCTGCACCCCGACCAGATCGCGCCGCTCAACGAGCTCTACCGCCCGAGCCAGGCGCAGCTCGACCGCGCGCACGCCATCGTCGACGCCTACCGCGTCGCCACGGAGCGCGACCACCGCGGGGCCGTGATGTTCGGCGGCGAGATGATCGACGAGGCGACGCGCAAGATGGCCGAGCAGGTCGTGGCGCGCGGACTGGCGGCCGGCATGGAGCCCACGCCGGCCGCCGGCACCGCGTCCTGAGCTACGGGCGCGCCTCCAGCACCATGTTGAAGGGCGTCTCCGCCGCGCGGCGGACGTGGCCGAAGCCGGCCGCCCGCAGCACCGCGGAGAGGCGCGACTCGCCCGCCTGCGCGCCCAGCGCCGCCCGCCCCGGCTGGGACAGCGAGGCGGGCGTGCAGATGGTCGTCGACGCGCAGTAGTACAGCCGCCCGACGGGGTTGAGGTTGTCCTCGACCCGGTCACCGGCCCGGGGCTCGACCACCATCAGCGTCCCGTCCGCCGCGAGGCGCTCGCGGATGGCGCGCGCGGCCGAGGCGGGGTCGCCCATGTCGTGGAGGCAGTCGAACAGCGTGACGAGGTCGTACGGGCCGCCCGTCAGGCTTTCGGCGTCCGCCACCTCGAAGCGGACGCGGTCGCCGACCCCGGCCTCGCGCGCCCGCTCCCGCGCGGCGTCGATCGAGCCGGCGTGGTAGTCCGTGCCGACGAACGTCGACTCCGGATAGGCCTGCGCCATGAGGATCGTCGACGACCCGTGCCCGCAGCCCAGGTCGGCGACCCGCGCGCCCGCGCGCAGCTTGGCCTCGACGCCCACCAGGGCCGGCAGCCACGCCGTCACCAGGTTCGCCTGGTAGCCCGGGCGGAAGAAGCGCTCCGTCCCCTCGAACAGCCCGTGGTCGTGCTCGTGCCAGCCGTAGCCGCGCCCGCTGCGGAAGGCCTCGAGGATGCCGTCCTCGTCGCGCACCGTCGACGTGATGAGCCGGAACGCGCCGGGCAGGTCGAGGTCGAGCAGGGCGAAGGCCTGCTCTGGCGCTAGCCGGTACGTGTCGTCCTCGCCGTCGTAGTCGACGAAGCCGCCGGCGGCCTGCGCGTTCAGCCACTCCCGCACCAGCCGCTCGTACGTGCCCGTGCGCCGCGCCAGCTCCTCCGGGGTGACGGGCTCGCCGTCGCGCATGGCGGCGTAGAGCCCGAGCCGGTCGCCGAGGCCGACCAGCACGGCGTTGAAGGTCGCGCCGAGCTCGCCGACGACGCGGCCCATGAACGCGTCGAGGCGTTCCTGGTCGATGGTTGCGGTGGACATTCCGTGGCCTCCTTCGATCGGGTCGAGCCGACCGTAGGCCCGCCCCGTCAGGCCACCGTCGTCGCCAGCGTCAACGCACCGTCAACGCGCGACCGGGACGCTTGCGGCGGCGCGTCCCAGGCGTGACGATCGGCACGTGCTGACGGCGACCCTGTTCGGCGACCTCGGCCTCGCGATCGACGGCCGGCCCGTCCCGCCCATCGCGGGCCTCAAGCCGCGGGCGCTGCTGGCCTACCTGCTGCTCGTGCCGGGCCGCCACCAGCGCATCGCGCTCGCCGGGCGCTTCTGGCCCGACGTCCTCGACACCAGCGCGCGCGCCTCGCTGCGCAGCGCCCTCTGGACGGTGCGCTCGGCGCTCGAGGCCGCCGGCGGCGAGGCGTACCTGGAGGCCGGCCGGACGACCGTCGCCATCGCCCCCGACCTGGCGCGCGACGTCGACGCCGAGCGCTTCGAGCGGCTGCTCGCGAGCGGCTCGCCGCACGATCTCGAGGCCGCGGTGGCCCTGGCGCGCGCGCCGCTGCTGGCCGAGCTCACCGACGAGTGGGCGCTGGAGGCCCAGGACCGCGCGCGGGAGGACGTCGTCGGCGCGCTGGAGGCCCTCGCCGACGCCGCCGAGGCGGCCGGCGACCTGCCCGCCGCCGTCGCCTACACCCGGCGCGCCGTGCGGGCCGACCGCCTGCGCGAGTCCGCGCACCGCGCGCTCATGCGGCGGCTCGCGGCCATGGGCGAGGTCGCGCAGGCGGCGGAGGCCTACCGGCGTTGCCGCGCCATCCTGGCGCACGAGTTCGGCGTCGCGCCCGCGCCGGAGACCCGCGCGCTCGCCGCCGCGCTGCGGAGCGGCGACGCTCCCGCCGCAGGTGAGCGGGCGCCGGCCGAGCCTCCGGCACGCGTCCGCGCCCCGGCCCAGCGCGAGCAGACGCCGCCCGCGGCTCTCGGTCGCGAGCGCGAGCTCCGGGCGTTGGAGGCCGGCTGGAGCGCGGCCGCGCGCGGGCACGGCGGCGTCGCGCTCGTGCACGGGCCTGCCGGCATCGGCAAGACCTGCCTCGCCGCCTGGATGCTGGCTCGGGTCGCGCACGATGGCGGCCTCGCGCTCGAGGGGGCGGCGCTCGACGTCGGCGGCGGCCCGCCCCTCGCCGCCTGGAGCGAGGCCGTCCGCGGTCTCGTGGGCGCCGTCGCGGCGCCGCCGGCGACGTACGCCTGGCCCGGCGACCTGGCGCGGCTCTGCCCCGCGGTCGAGCGCGTCTGGCACCGCGCCGCCGCGCTGGCCGCGGCACCCGACGAGGAGCGCGCCCGGCTCGGCGAGGCCGTCGTCGAGGCCATCGGCTGGGCCGCGCGCGAGCGGCCCGTGCTGGTCGTGCTGGAGGACCTGCACGCCGCCGACGCCGCCTCGCTCGGGATCCTGGCCCACGTCGGGCGCCGGCTCCGCGACCTGCCCGCGCTGCTGCTGGTGACCGCGCGGCGTGGCGCGCCGGCGCTCGACGCGGCCGTCGACGCCCTCCAGGCCCGCGACGCGCTGCTGGCGGAGGTCGCGGTCGGACCGCTCGCGGCCGACGCCGTCGCGGGCCTCGCGCGCCGCGCGGCGCCGGGACTGACGGACGACGACGTCGCGCGCGTGGTCGCGCTCGCCGGCGGCAACCCCCTCGTCGCGCGGGAGGCGGCGCGCGCCCTCGCGGTCGGCAACGACGCCAGCAGCGGACTGGAGGCGTCGCTCCGCCGGCGCGTCGCGGGCCTGGACGACTCCGCGCGCCTGCTGGTCGACCTCGCCGCCGTCGCCGGCCGGCCGCTCGCGCCGGGCGAGGCGGCGGAGCTCGTCGGCGCCGAGGCTCTCGGCCAGGCGCTGGACGCGGGCGTTGCGGCCGGGCTGCTGGAGGTGCGCGCCGACCGGCGCATCGCCTTCGCGCACGACCTGCTGCGCGACGCCGCCGAGGCCGCCATGACCCCGGGCCGCCGCGTGTGGGCGCACGGCCGGCTCGCCGAGGCGCTGGGCCGCCGGCCGGGTCGGCAGCCTGCCGAGATCGCCCGCCACCTGCGGGCCGCGGGGCGCGACGGGCCGGCGCTCGCGCAGCTCGCGGCGGCGGCCGCCAGCGCGCGCGGACTCGGTGCCCTCGACGAGGCGGCGAGCTTCCTGGAGCAGGCGGCGGAGGTAGCGCCGGACGACGGGTCGGCCGCCGAGGTGCTGCTCGACCTCGCCGAGGTGCACGCGTGGCGCGGCGACGACCGCGCCTTCCGCGCCGCCTTCGACCGCGCGGTCGGGCGCCTCACGGCCGCGGACGACCAGCATGGCCTCGCGATGGCCTGGCTGCGGCGCGGGCGCTGGCTGCTGACCATCGTCTGCGACCCCTACGAGTCCGGCATCGCCTTCGCGCGCGCCGGTGACGCGCTGGCGCGGCTCGGCGAGCCGGATGCCGAGGCCGAGGTGCTGCTGGCCATCGGCCGCGGCTGGGCTGCCAGCGCCGCCGGGGTGCCCGAGGACGCCGAGGTCGTGCAGGCGGCGCTGCGGGCTGCGCCCGACCCCGAGGCCGAGCCGGCGCTGGCCGCCGAGCTGCAGTTCGTGCGGGCGATGCTGCCGATGGAGGCGGGGCGCTTCGCCGACGTGGAGGCGCCCATGCTCGAGGCGGAGCGGCAGGCCCGCCTCGCCGGCGTGACCTCCCTGGCCCAGATCGCGCGCATCTGCCGCGCGCTGGCGGCGTTCTACGCGGGCGACTTCGAGGGCTCCCTGGCGATGGCGACCGCCGCACCGCGCGACGAGATCGTGGCCGCCGGCGTCGAGATGCAGTGGCACGCGACGCGGGCGTACGTGCTCAGCCGGCTGGGCCGCCACGCCGAGGCGCAGGCCGCGGCGGCGACGGAGGCGGCGGCCGCGGCGCGCCTCGACCAGCCCATCCGCGAGGCCCACGCCGCGCAGGACGTCGGGGCCGTCGCGCTGGCGGCCGGGGACGGCGCCGCCGCCCGGGCGCAGCTCGCGATCGCGCTGGAGCTCGGCGGCGGCTCGATCCGGCGCCCGCTCGCCCGCCTGCAGCTCGCGGAGGCATGCCTTCTGGAGGGCGACCTCGACGGTGCGGCCGCGGAGCTCGGGCGCGTCCCGTTCGAGCCGGTGCGTCCGGTCGACCTGCCGGCCACGCTGGTGCCGCGCATGAGCCGGCTGCAGGGCCTGATCGCGGCGGCGCGCGGCGACGACGGGCTGGCCCTGCGCCGGCTGGGCGAGGCCGAGGCGGCGTGGCGGCACCGGCTCCGCGAGGACGACGCCGGCGACCGGGCCTTCGGAGCGGCGATCGCCGACCTGGGGCGCGTGCCCGTCGGCGGCCTGGTCGAGCCGGCGCTGGAGCTCGGCCGCGTGCTGGCCGAGCGGGCCGGCGTGCTTGCGGCTGCCGGGCGCACCGAGGAGGCCGCCGGCGCCGCCCGCGAGGCGCTCGAGCTCGCCGATGCCGTGCGCTTCGACGGCTACCGCGCCGCGGCCGCCGCCCTCGCCCACGCCGGTACGGTGTCCTGACGTGCCCGACTTCACGCTGGCCGCGACCTGCGCGGCGCCGCCCGAGGAGGTGTGGAAGCTGCTGCACGACCCGGCGCGCTTCCCCGAGTGGTGGGCCGGCCTCGACCGCGTGGAGCGCGCGCCGGGCGCCGACGAGCAGACGTTCTACCGCAGCGCGTGGCCCGACTTCGCGTACCCGACCCGCGTCGCCGCGCGGCAGGAGGGGCGGACGATCATCGTCAGCTGCCAGGTCTCGCACGTCGACCAGGAGTGGGTGCTGGAGCCGGACGGCGCCGGCTGCCGCGTGCAGGTGCGCGTCAGCTACCCCGAGGCGGAGGCGGCGCGCCTGGAGCTGTTCCGGCAGGAGGCCGCAGGGAGCCTGCCGCGGCTGGTGGCGCTGGCGGAGGCGTCGGCGGCGTAGGCGCGGCCCGCCGGGGCGCGAGCGTGCGGGCCAGCGCCACCGAGGTCGAGAACAGCAGCGCCGCGACGGTGACGTGCGCGAGCACCGCCCACCACGGGAGCTGGTGGCGCCACTGGTACTCGCCGATCAGGATCTGCAGCGCGACGGCGCAGACCAGCAGCCAGGACAGGCGCGCGAGGCGGCGGGGCGGCGCCTCGAGGCGGGCCAGGGCGTAGAGGAAGAGCGCCAGGAACGCGACGAACGCGACGGCGATGCGGACGTGGACGTACGCGGCGTCGAGCAGGTTCCAGAGCCGCTTGACGTCGTCGCCGCCGGGATGGGTGCCGGACATCGTCACGACCGCGCCGGAGACCACGAGGGCGAAGGTGGCGAGCGGCAGCGCGACGGCGGCGGGCGTCGCCCAGCCCGGTCTCGGCCCCCAGTCGGCCGCCCAGCCCCGCGCGTCGACCATCAGCACGATCGCCAGCGCCAGCACCACGACCGCGAGCAGGAAGTGGCTCATCACGGCGATCGGGTGCAGGTCGGTCAGCACCGTGATGCCGCCGAGCGGGCCCTGCGCGAACGTCCCGACGCCGATCGCGAGCGCCAGCCGCCACTCGTGGTCGTCGCGGCCGCGGCGCACGCGCCAGGCGGCGATCGCCAGCAGCACGGTCGAGAGGATCACGCCGAACGCGAGGATGCGGTTGCCGTACTCGATGACCGTGTGCGCCTGGAACGCCGGGGTCGGACGGCCGTTGCAGAGCGGCCAGTCCGGGCAGCCGAGCCCGGAGTTCGTCACCCGCACGAGGGCGCCCGAGGCGACGTTGACGAGCAGCGCAACGACCGTCACGACGGTCAGCACGAGGAACGCGCGCTCGCCAGTCAGCCTGGAGACGACGCCTGGCGCGTGCGTGGGCACGCCTCCGGACGTCACGGCCGCTCCCCATCCGGCCTGCGGCGCGGACGATAGAGCCGGTCCACGCCTACGGCCGGCTGGTGCGCTTCGAGCCCTGGCCGCTTGAACGGACCACCAGTACGACCTGCGCGGCCAGGCCTCGCCCGAGCCGCCCGGCGACGCACCCCCGCGCTCACGCCAGGCGCCGCCTCCAGGCTCCGGGACAGCAGACGCCGCACGTCGGCAGCCTACCGTCCTACACCGTGAGGACGTCGTCCTCGGGGCTGCGGCCGCGGCGCGGGCCGTCGGTCGCGTCGCGCAGCGCTCGCGCGAGCCGCTGCAGCCCGCGGTCGGCCTCGGCCGGCGTGGCCGTCGAGAAGCTGAGCCGCAGGTGCGAGGTGCCGACGCCCGGCGGCACGTACACGCGGCCGGGCGAGACGACGACGCCGCGCTCCGCCGCCCGGGCGAAGATCTCCTCCTCGCCGGCGCCGTCCGGCAGCCGCAGCCAGAGGTTGAAGCCGGCGGCCGGCTCGAGCCACGTCGCACGCCCGCCGAGCCGGCGCTCCAGCGCCCGCAGGAACGCGTCGCGGCGCTCGCGGTAGATGCCGCGCACGCGGTCGAGGTGGGCGTCGGCGTCGGGCCGAGCGAGGTAGCGGGCGAGGGCGCGCGCGAGCGGCGGCGCCGTGTAGCGGTCGGCGACCATCTTGGCCGCCAGCACGCGCCGCTCCAGCGAGGGCGGCGCGCTGATGACGCCGAGGCGCAGGCCGGGCAGCACCGTCTTCGCGTAGCTCTTGACCAGCACCACCGGCGCCTCGGGGTCGCCGGCTGCGACGGGCGGCGGCACGGAGCCGTCGTGCACGAGCTCCGCACCGGTGTCGTCCTCGATCACCACGAGCCCCGTCTCGGCCGCCAGGGCGGCGAGGGCTCGGCGGCGCTCCAGCGGCAGCACCGTTCCCGTCGCGTTGTTGCCGGTCGGGTTGACGAAGAGGGCGGCGGGCCGCTCCGCCTCCACCGCCGCCGCCACGCGCTCCACCAGCAGGCCGCGCGCGTCCGTCGGCACCGGCACGATGCGGGCGCGCGCGGCGACCAGGGAGTCGATGGCGCCGGCGTAGGTCGGGGTCTCGCAGAGCACCGTATCGCCGGGCTCGACCAGCGCGCGCACCGCCAGGTCGATGGCCTGCTGGCCCGAGGTCGTGACCAGGATGCGCTCGGGGTCGGCGTCGAGCCCGCGCCGCCGCCAGGCCGCGGCGACGAGCTCGCGCAGCCCGGCGTCTCCGCGCGCGGGCCCGTACTGGAACAGGCGCGCGCCCTCCTCGCGTACGACGGCCTCGAGCTCCGCGCCGATCGCCGCCGTCACCTCGGGGTCGACGATCGGCAGGCCCGCCGACAGGTTGACGGCGCCGGGGCGAACGGCACCGGCGAGGCGCTCCTGCAGGTCGAGCGACGCGGAGACGGCGGCGGGTCGACCGGTGGGGGTGAGGTCGACGAGCGCGCCGCCGCCCTCACGCGGCCGGGCGACGTAGGTGCCGCGGCCGACGCGCGAGACGAGCCGCCCCTCGCGCTGCAGGAGCGCGTAGGCCTCGCCGGCCACCGCGGGCGACACGTGCTCCGTGCGGGCCAGGTCTCGGACGGCGGGCAGACGTGCGCCCGGGTCGAGCTCCCCGCCGTCGATGCGGGCCCGCAGGCGTGCGGCGAGGTCGGTGGCGAGCGACATGACCGTCGGTGTCCGGACGTTCGCGGCGATTATCGCAGACACGCGCGGTCACCCGTCCGCCGCCCGCGGCGGCCCGTGCGCCTACCGTTCGGGCATGCGCCGCACGCCGGTCGAACAGCCCGTCGCCTTCGTCGAGATCCCCAAGGGGTCGCGCAACAAGTACGAGTACGACGAGCGCCTGGGCCGGGTGCTGCTCGACCGGACGCTCCGCTCGAGCATGGTCTACCCCTGCGACTACGGGTTCCTGCTCGACACCCTCGCGGACGACGGCGACCCGGTCGACGTGCTCGTGCTGGTCACCGCGGCCACCTTCCCCGGCTGCCTCATCCCGTGCGACCCCGTCGGCATGCTCGACATGCACGACGAGGCCGGCCGCGATCCGAAGCTGCTCTGCGTGCCGCACGACGACCCCGCGTGGTCGCGCTTCGACGAGCTCGGCGAGATCCGCGAGAGCCTCCTCGACGAGATCGCGCACTTCTTCGAGGTCTACAAGGACCTGGAGCCCGGCAAGCACGTCGTCGTCGACGGCTGGCGCTCCCGGGAGGAGGCGCTCGCGGTCTACGAGGCCGGGCGCCAGGCCTTCCTGGCTGGCGGCAGCCGCCACATGGCCTGACCACGGCGCCCGCCGGCTGCCCGGCGGTAGCATGGGCGCGTGCTCGGAGACGTCGGACTGCAGCAGGACGCGGCCGAGACGGGGCGCCTGGCCGACGCGCTCGCGCGGATCACGCCCGCGCTGGAGCGCTTCAACCGCTTCGACACGCCCGACCGGGCCGCCCTCGACCGGGACGAGTACCTGAGCCGCCTGGACGTCCCGCTGCCGGAGCACGGCGCGGGGCTCGACGCGGTGCTGGACGAGCTCGCCGAGGTGGTCATCCCCCACGGCAACCGCGTCGGGGCGCCCGGCTTCTGCGGCTGGGTGAAGTCGCAGCCCACCACCGTCGGCGCCGCCGCGGTCGTCGCTGCCGCGGTCGCGGGGCCGCTGAGGACCTGCCTGCACGCCTTCAACGGGCTCGAGGACATCTCGGTGCGCTGGCTCGCGGAGCTGCTCGGGCTGCCGCTGGAGTGGCAGGGCGTGCTGGTCTCCGGCGGCTCGACGGCCAACCTCGTCGGGCTCGGGGCGGCGCGGCAGGCGGCGTACGAGGCGATCGGCATCGACGCCAGCGGCGCCGGCCTCGCGGGCGCGCCGCCGGGCCGGGTCTACGGCTCCGACGAGACGCACCACGTCGTGCACCGGGCCTGCGGCGTGCTCGGCCTCGGGCGCCGCGGGGTCGTCGCCCTTCCGGCCCGCCGCGACGGCACGCTCGACCCCGACGAGGTCGACCGCGCGCTCACCGCCGACCGGCGCGCGGGGCTCGTGCCGGTCGCCGTGGTCGCCAGCGCGGGCACCGTGAACCGGGGCGCGATCGACCCCATCGCGGCTCTGGCGGACGTCGCCGAGGCCCACGACACGTGGCTCCACATCGACGGTGCGTACGGCCTGTTCGGCGTGCTCGACCCGCGAATCAGCGACCGCTACGCCGGCCTGGAGCGCGCTGCGTCGCGTGGCCGTCGACCCGCACAAGTGGCTCGCCGTGCCGGTCGGCGTCGGCGCGGCCTACGTACGCGACCGCCGCCTGCTGGCCCGCACCTTCACGATGGAGCCGACGGAGTACATCGACGGCGCGTTCGTCTCACCCGTCGGCGCCCGCTCGCCGTACGACGCCCTCGGCACGCCGCACCACGACTTCGCCCTCGAGCTGACGAGCCCCTCGCGGGGCGCGCTGGTGTGGGCCGTGCTGGCGGAGATCGGCGCCGAGGGGATGCGCGAGCGCGTCGTGCGCCACTGCTCGTTCGCCCGCCGCCTGGCCGAGCTGGTGGAGGCCGATCCGCGGCTGGAGCTGCTCTCGGCGCCCACGCTCTCGATCTGCACCTTCCGCTACGTCGCGCCCGGCCTGGCGCCGCGGCAGCTCGACGACCTCAACGCGCGCATCGCCTCGGAGCTGCGGGCCGAGGGGCGCGTCGTCCCGTCGACCACGACGATCGCCGGCGCCTACGCGATCCGGCCCTGCTTCATCAACCCGCGCACGACGCCCGCGGAGATCGACGAGCTGGCAGCGTCGGTGCGGCGGCTCGGCGACGCGCTCGCCGGCGACTGACGCGCTCGTCCTCGGGGTAGCACCCCGGCGTGCTGCACGGCGTCGACGCGTACGTGGCGATCGCGGACCTGGAGCGGTCGGACGGCGCCGCCGCATTCCGGGCGCGGCAGGCGGCCGCGCTCGCCCGCGTGCGGGCCGCTGCGCGGGTGCTGGACGCGGGGACGGGGCAGGGTTGGCACGCGATCGAGCTGGCCGAGCGGTACCGCGTGGTCGGCACCGACGCGAGCGCCGAGCTCATCGGCCGGGCTCGGGTGCGCGCCGCCCGGCTGCCGACGCAGCGCCGGCCGCGGTTCCTGATCGCGCCGACGGAGCGCCTGCCGTTCGCGGACGCCAGTCTGGACGCGGCGTTCAGCCTCGGCACGTCACTCGGCTACGGCACGCTGGACGAGGACCGGGCCGCGCTCGACGAGCTGCGGCGCGTGCTCGCGGCGGGCGCGCGGCTGGTGCTGGAGGCCGGGTCGGTGACGGGCATGGCCGCGCGCCCGCCGGTCTCCGTCCGCGCCTTCGGCGATGCGCGCGTGGCGTACGCGCCGGTCGTCGACGGCGCGTCGGGCCACGTCGTGGAGGCCCAGCGCCTCGTGCGGGCGGACGGTGAGGACGGCGAGTTCGCCTACGCCGTGCGGGCCTACGACGCGGGCGAGCTCGACGCGATGCTGCGCGACGCCGGCTTCGCGAGCGTGGCGATCCACGGCGCGCTGGATGGCCGGCGCTGGCGCGAGGCCGACCCGGTCGTCGCCGTCGCGCGGGCGCCGCTCTGACGCTCAGCGGTCGCGGCCGCCGGACGGCGCTCGAGCCTGGTCAGGACGCGGCCCGCGTGCGACCCTGCGGCCGTGGACTACCAGGTGCAGGGCCTCGACCACGTCGCGCTGTCCGTCGCCGACATCGACCGCTCGATCGCGTGGTACCGCGATGTGCTCGGCCTGCAGCACGTCTTCCCCGGCCAGTGGGGCGGCGTCCCGTCGTTCGTCCGGGTCGGCGGCTCCGGCCTCGCGCTGTTCCCCGCCAGCCCGCCGGAGCAGCCGGCCGGCCCGGGGCCGGGGATGCTGCACTTCGCGTTCCGGGTCGACGCCGCGTCGTTGGTCTCGGCGCGACGCGCGCTGGAGGAGCGCGGCCTCGAGGTGCGCTTCGAGGACCACGAGATCTGCCACTCGATCTACTTCGCCGACCCCGATGGCTACCGGCTGGAGCTGACGACGTACGAGATGTGAGGGGCCCGAATCGCCCACGGCCGACGATCCTTGAGGACGAGCGCAGCACGCCCTGGAGCGCCCTTCGGAACGCCGACGGTCCTTGAGGATTAGCGCAGCCAGTTATGAAACTGTGAGCGAGCCCTGCCCCGCAGCGACGAAGGAGCGTAGGGGCTTATCGATGGAGCGAAGCGACTGCTGCCGGCGAGCGAGAGCCGGAGCAGCACAGCAGTACCGTGCTGTCGGAGGCGGTTTCCATGTCCGGAGGAGGGACCGCGGTTGCAGCGAGCGCAGTGAGCGCGTTGGCCGCCCGAGCGACGCGCGACCGACTCCCGGCCCGTCGATCGACGTCGCCGCGGAGCGAGCCACAACCGTCCCTCCGGAGGACCCGCCGCCCACGACCGCCCAGCAGCGGAGTACCTTCGATCCGCCCGGCGGCCAACGCGCCCCCGACGAACGCGCCGGTCGGACCAGGCCCGGCGACGAGGTAGTTCGCTTGCCGAAGGACCTCGCTGGCGAGCTCGCCCGTGGGCGGACCCACCCTGAGCCGGGACGACCCCACCCTGACGCGCGTCGGATCAGCCGGCCTCCGCTGCTAGCCCGCGGTGGGCGGCGGGTCCTACGGAGGGGTGGTTGTCGGTCGCTCGCGCCGACGGCCGACGCGAGGACGGCGTCAGCGGCGCGAGCTCCTTGCGGCCATGGCGCTCACTGCGCTCGCTCAACTGCGACCCCTCCTCCGGACATGGAAACCGCTGCGCGCCGCAAAGAGCCTCGGCGCTCCGCTCTCGCTCGCCGGCAGCAGTCGCTTCGCTCCTATGTGGACAAGCACCTCACTTCGTTCGGCGCGGGGCTCGCTCACGCCTTAATAACTGGCTGCGCGAATCCTCGGGGACCGTCGGTGTTCAAAAGGGCGCGCAGGTTTGTCGGGGGCGAATTACCGCGCGCGTCGCGAGGCCGCGCCGGTGCGCCGACGGTGCGATCCAGTAGCCGATGCCGACGGCGCCGGCCTGCTGGCCGTGCCGGTGCAGCAGGCTCAGCGCGCCCACCGCCTCGCCGGCCGCGGCGTCCTCGATCGCGAGCGACAGCCCGGCGCCCTCGGCCGGCCGGCCCCACTGACGTTCGATGAAGGCGCGCCCCGACTCGGGGGTGAACGTCGCCGGTACGGTCGTCATCTCCGTGATCGCGGGATGCCCGCGGCCTGCTCCACGCACGGCAGGTCGTCGAGCGTCCAGCGCCGCAGCCGGACCACGCCGTCCGTGAGCTCCGGTTCGGTGGCCCAGGCCTCGTGCACGCGACACATCTTGCGGCGTGCGGCAACCCCGCCCACGCGGTGCCGGCGATCTACGCCGAACGGGGGACGCGCGGCGCTCTTCCGCACCCGAGATTCTGCCTGTCGTGACTGCTCGAGACCCGCTCCGCCGCGTGCTGGAGGCCGCCGACGCCGTGGATCGCGCGGTGGACTTGCGGGCGTCCCGCGAGGAGGTCGAGTCGCTGCGCCTGGCCCTCGACGTGCGCTTCGCCGACGTGCTCGACGCGCTGCACCACGAGCGGGATCGCGAGTACCGCACGGCGCTCGTGGAGCAGTTCGCGCGGCTCACGGAGTCGCTCGACGCGTTCGAGCGCCGCCTCGCCGAGCCTGCTTGATACGCTTCCGGGTACACGGCCGGTTGGTCGTGCACGCCCGCCCTGAACCCCGCGGCGCGTCCGCTTCGCAGAGGACGTGATCGCAACGCTGGTGGAAGGGCATATCACACGAAATGACGCGTCGGATCGGCTGCCGGCGTTCTCGTTCCGCACCGAGCGCGGCGTCGCCGTGCTGGCCGTGACCGGCGAGCTGGACCTGGCCTGGCGCGACCAGTTCGCCGCTGCGCTCCGCGAGCTCGAGGAGCGGCAGGGCGTCGACGTGGACGTGAGCGGGCTTGCATTCCTGGACGTGACCGCCGCGACCGTGCTGCTCGCCGCCGCTGGGCGGGCGCAGCGCGCGGGACGGGAGCTGCGGGTCGTCGGCAGCGCCGGCGCGGTCGCGCGCGTGCTCGACCTCGTGGGCTACGAGCCGCTGCTCGACGCCGGCGCCGTGCCGTAGGCTGCGCCTCACGGCAATGCGCATCGCTCCCGAAACGCTCGATCGCACGCTCGACGCGCTCGCCCGCTCGACGGCCGGCTCGCCACGAGCTCGGCGCGGCACTGTCCGGCATCGTGGACTCCCTGCGGCAGGTCTTCGCCGTCACCGGCGCCGGCCTGATGCTCGTCGACGCCGAGAGCCAGCTCCACTACGTCGCCGCGACCGACACCGCGGCCGAGACCCTGGAGCGCGTGCAGGAGGAGGTCGGCGTCGGCCCGTGCATCGACGCGTTCCTCGACCGCGCAGCGAGACCTCCACCGTCGACATCCTCGTCGACGGCCGCTACGAGGCCATCGCGGAGACCGTGACCGCCGTCGGCATCCGCGCCGTGCTCGGCGTCCCCGTGCGCGTCGGCGCCGTGGCCGGTCGGCTCGCTCAACGTCTACTGCCACGAGCCGTACGACTGGGACGACAGCGAGCGCGACGCCATCGAGCGCTACGCCGCCCTGCTCGCGTCGCTGCTCGAGGCCGCCCTCTCCGCGCACCAGCGCGGGCAGATCGTCGAGCACCTGCAGCAGGCCCTCGACCACCGCGTCTCCACCGAGCGCGCGATCGGCTACCTCATGGGCCGCGACGGCGCTCGACGCGCGCGCGGCCTTCGACCGCCTGCGCCGTGCCGCCCGCTCGCAGCGGCGGACGGTCCGCGAGGTGTCCGAGGAGCTGCTGGAGCAGGCCGTCCGCACCTGAGCCCGTTTGTGACCCGGATCGCCGGGCAACCATCGGGCATGGGCACCATTCGCGAGTCGGTCGAGGTCGCCGTGCCGGTGCGGACGGCCTACGACCAGTGGACGCAGTTCGAGGAGTTCCCGCGCTTCATGGCCGGCGTGGAGTCGGTGCAGCAGCTCGACGACACCCACCTGCACTGGGTCGCCGAGGTCGGCGGACACCGCGCGGAATGGGACGCCGAGATCACGGAGCAGATCCCGGACGCGCGCATCGCCTGGCGCTCCACCAACGGCCGCGACACCAACGGCCTCGTCACCTTCGACGTCCTCGAGCCGTCGCGCACGCTCGTCACGGTCGACTTCGAGTACGAGACGGAGGGCGTCACCGAGGGGCTCGGCTCGGCGCTCGGGATCGACGATCGCCACGTGAAGGCCGACCTGGACCGCTTCCGCGAGCTCATCGAGGCGCAGGGCGAGGCCACCGGCGCCTGGCGCGGCGAGGTGCGCGAGGGCGAGCCGCGCACGTCGCTGGCCGACGAGGATCCCGCCCGGCCCCGAGCGCCGACCTGCGCACGGGCGAGGCCGGGCTCGGCTTCGCGGAGGAGGACGCGGCCGCCCGCCAGCGCGGGGTCTAGGGGCCCGGCGCGCGCGGCCCGAAGCGCAGCACGACGCGGGTCCCTCCGGGGCCGGTCTCGACGTCGACCCCGGTGGCCAGGTTGCGCATCAGCGGCAGGCCGAGGCCGGCGCCCGAGGTCCCGGTCCGCCCGCCGATGCCGACGCCGCGGTCCGTGACGGCGACCACCAGGCCGTCGCCCTCGGCCCGCACCTCGAACAGCATCGTGCGGCCCGCGTCGGGTGCCGCGGGGTCGTACGCGTGGGAGACGACGTTGGCGCACGCCTCCGTTCCCGCGAGGCGCGCGTCGTCGATCACGGCCCGCGCGATGCCCGCCGCGCCCGCCACGCGCTCGATGATCTCGCGCACCGCGGCCAGGCGGTCGGCGGTCGCGGCGAGCTCCACGGACACGGCGCGCGGCGGCCGCGGCGCGATCAGCAGCATCGCGACGTCGTCCGGGAGCTCGTCGCCGTGCTCGGCGGTCGCGTGGGCCAGCGCGGCGTCGAGGACGTGCCCCGGCGCGAGCGGTGCGACGGCCGCGTGGCGCTCCAGGAACGCCCGCAGTCCCGCCACCCCGAAGCGCCTCGACGGGTCGGCGGCCGAGCGGCCCTCGATCAGCCCGTCGCTGTAGAGCAGGACGCACGCCCCGGGGCCGAGCGCCGTGTGCGAGCGGCCGCCCTCCGCGCGCGGCAGCACGCCGAGCGGCGCGGCGAAGATCGCGGGCTCGAGCTCGTGGACGCCGCGTGCGTCGAGCACGAGCGGCGGCGGGTGGCCGGCGCTGGAGACGTCGATGGCCCGCCCGTCCGCGGCCAGCTCGCCGAACGCGACCGTCACGAACGTCTCCGGCGTCGGGCGCTCGGCGTCGAGCAGCGCCTGCAGGCCCTGCGGCAGCTCGTCGAGCGGCGTCCCGCACAGCACGAGCGCCCGCCAGCCCGCACGCAGCGTCGCGCCCATGGCTGCGGCGTCGGGCCCGTGCCCGGAGACGTCGCCGACGATCGTCGCGATCCGCCCGTCCGCCAGCGCGAGCGCGTCGGCGAAGTCGCCGCCGATCGCGAGCCGCTGCTCGCCGGCCCGGTAGCGCAGCACCACCTCGGCCGCCGGCGTCGCTGCGGAGACGACCGGCATGAGGCTCGCCTCGAGCCGTGCGTGGAGGCGGCTCGCCTCGTGCAGCGCCTCGGTCCGGCGCGCCCGCTCGAGCGCGACGTAGGCGCGATCGGCCAGGCGCTGCGCGAGCGCGAAGGTCGCCGGGTCGGGCTCCGCGATCTCGCCGCTCCAGCCCAGCGTCAGGTTCAGCACCGTCTCACGGCCCCGCAGGAACGGCACCAGCAGCACCGAGCGGTTGCCGCTGTCCCGGAACAGGTGGGCGTGCGACGCGAAGCGCGCCGGCATGTCGCGCTCGAACCAGGGGCGCGTCACGAGCATGTGGCGGCCGTCGTCCGGCAGGGCCGACAGCGGCACCTCGAGCCCGGGCGGCAGCGCCTCCATCGGGGGCAGCCGCGCCAGGAGCACGAAGCCGCCCTCGGTCCGCTCCCAGAGGCCCGCCGTGTCGCAGGCGAACGTCTCGCAGGCCACCGTGCAGACCTCGCGCGCGGTCGCGGCGAGCGTCGCCTGCTCCTCGATGCCCGGCGGATCGAGCAGGCGCTCCAGCGCTGCGGCGAGCGCCTCCGCCCGCCGCTGCGCCTCCAGCCGCTCCGCCCGCTCGAGCGCGATCGCGGCCTGGTCGGCGAAGCGCGCGGCGAGCGCGAGCTCCGCCTCGTCGGGGGCCTCGCGCGCCGACGTCCACGACGCCGTGACGAACGCCGTCGCCGCGTCGCCCCGGCCGAGCGGGAGGTGCAGCGCGGCTCCCTCGTCGTCCCGCGCGAACGCCGGCCGGCCCCGCTCGACGACCGCCCGCGCCCCAGGCAGGGCGTCCGCCGCTGCGGGCAGTGGCTCGACCTCGCTCTCGGGCACGCGCGCGAGCGTTCGCAGACGCTCCCCGTCGACCGTGCGCACCGACGCGGCGTCGGCTCCGAGCAGGTCGAGGGCCGAGCGGCAGATCGCCTCGGCGGTGCCCGCCACCGAGTCGGCGTGGAACGTCGGCGTCAGCGTCAGCAGGCGCTCCAGGGCCGTCCGCCGGGCCTCTGCCGCGACCT
Organism: uncultured Actinomycetota bacterium; assembly: GCA_963767885.1. Lineage (GTDB taxonomy): Bacteria > Actinomycetota > Thermoleophilia > Gaiellales > F1-60-MAGs149 > CAVYFW01. The sequence goes on along the minus strand of CAVYFW010000017.1, from coordinate 110,296 downwards.
GTGCGTCGTGCGCCTCGGCGAGGAAGCGGGCGCGCTGGAGCGCCTGCACCGTCTGGCGGACGATCGCCACGAGGAGCGCTCGATCGGCGTCCGCGAGCTCGCGCGGGCCGCGGAAGGCCACGCCGCCGAAGCCGATGCTGCGATCGCCGGTGGTCAGCGGCAGCACCGCCAGCGCCTCCAGGCCGGCATCCTCGAGCCCCGCGGCCATGCCCGGGTATCCGGCGGCGAGCCGGGCGCGGTCCTCCGCGAAGACGGGCCGGAGCAGCGCCGCGGCCTCGCTGGTCCCCGAGCTGGCCGTCTCGTCGAAGCGCGCGTAGCGGGCGACGAGCTCGGCCGGCAGGCCCTCCGCCGCCACCGTCACGAGGTGGGCCCCGTCCCGCACGACGAGGAAGGCGGCGTCGGCGCCCAGCGCGGCAACCGCCTCGTGGACGAACGCCGCGCCGACCTCCTCGCGCGTCGTCGCCGTGGCGAGCGCCGCGGCGAGGTCCTGCAGGCGCGCGCGCCGGGCGGCCTCGTGCTCGGCGAGCTGCCGCGCCCGCCGCTCCGCCTCGTGCAGCCGCACGCCCTCGATCGCCGCCGCGATGCGGCTCGCGAGCTCGACGGCGAACGCCTGGTCGGCCGCGTCGAAGCGCCGCCCGCTCGCGCCGGCGGCCGCCGACAGCCGCAGGGTGCCCAGCACGCCGTCGCGGCCGCGCAGCGGCACCACGAGCGACGGCTCCGACGCGGCATGCTCGCCTCCGCTCGGCTCCGCACGGCCCGCGGCGACGACCTCGCCGCTCGCGAGCTCGATCGCGACGTCGTCGGCGAGGCGCGCCAGCCGCGCGGTCAGCTCGCGGAGCGCCGACGCGACGTCGCCGGTCCGGCCCAGCAGCTCCGAGGCGTCCGCCAGCAGGCGCTCCCGCAGCTCCGCCAGCCGCCGGTCGGTGACGTCGCGGACGATGCCCATCAGCCGCACCGTGGCGCCCGCGTCGTCGCGCTCGGCGTGGGCCTCCGTCTCCAGCCAGCGCACGCCGCCGTCGGGGCGCACGATGCGGAACACGAGCTCGTAGCCGGCGCCCTCCTCGACGCTCCGCCGCACGGCGCCGTCCAGCGCGGCCCGGTCGTCGGGATGGACCAGCTCGATCAGCTGCTCGTACTCGACGGGCGCGCCGTCCTCCGGCAGGCCGTGCAGCGCCGCGACGCCCTGCGACCAGCGGATGCGGTTCTCGCCGACCTCCCACCACCACGCGGCCGTGCGCGTCCCGGCCAGCACCAGCTGCAGGCTGGCCTCGCCCTCCCGCAGCGCCTCGTCGTCGCGGGCCCGCCGCACGGCCGCGGCGAGCACGTTGGCGACGCCCTGGGCGAACGACGCGTCGTCGGCCGAGAAGGCGCGCTGACGCTGGCTGTGCACGCTCAGCACGCCGAACGACGTCGTCCTCCGGGCCGATCGGGACGGTCAGGCTGCTGGCGATGCCGGCCGCGAGCATCAGCGGCGGTGGGTCGAAGCGCTCCTCCGCACGGAGGTCGTCGACGACGATCGGCCCGCCCGTCTCGACGACGTAGCCGGCCAGCGAGCGCCGGCCGGCCGGCACCGTTCGCGTCCCGACCCAGGCCTCCGGCCAGTTCCAGCCGGCCCGCAGCACGAAGCGGCCGCCGTCCGGCGAGCGCTCGAGGACGTTCGCGAGATCGGCGCCGAGCTGCTGCCCCAGCACGGCGCACGTGCGGCCCATGATCGCGTCGAGGTCGCGCTCCACGAGGGCCGCCTCGCCGAGCGCGGCGAGCGCCGCGGCCTGGCGGGCGCGCTCCTCCAGCCGCTCGCGCACCTCGCGCCGCTCGGCCGCGTCGAGGACGAAGCAGATCCACGTGAACGGCTCCAGCGAGAGGGTCGCGGCGCCGATCACCACCGGCACGCGCGTGCCGTCCCGCCGCACGTACTCCTTCTCGTAGGGCGTGCACCAGCCGCGCTCGAGCATCTGCTCGACCGCCCGCGCGTCGGCGTCCGCGTGCTCCGCCGGCGTCAGGCTCGGCCAGGTCAGCGCGCCCGTCTCGAGCTCCTCGCGCGTGCTTCCGACGAGGTGCAGGAACGCGTCGTTCGCGTCGATGACCCGCTCGCCCTCGCCGGCGATGACCGCCAGCATCTCGCTCGCGAAGAGCGCGGCGAGCGCGTCGGTTGGCGGCGTACCCCTGGGCATGTCCGGCGCGAGCATCCTAGCCGCCGCGGCGAAATGCGATACCCCCGTAGGGTATAATGACGTGGCGATGCATGCCCACACCTCCACCTCGCTCGACCGGCTCGCGCTCAGCGCGACGCTGCACTGCCTCACGGGCTGCGCCATCGGCGAGGTGCTCGGCATGGTCATCGGCACCGCGCTCGGGCTGTCCAACGTCGCCACCATCGTGCTGGCCGTCGCGCTCGCCTACCTCTTCGGCTTCGGCCTGACCAGCCTGCCGCTCCTGCGCTCCGGCCTGTCCCCGCGGCAGGTCGCGCCGCTCGCGCTGGCGTCGGACACCGCCTCGATCACGATCATGGAGATCGTCGACAACGCCATCGTGCTGCTCATCCCCGGTGCGATGGCCGCGACGCTCGGGGAGCCGCGGTTCTGGCTCAGCCTCGCGTTCGCCCTGGCGGTGGCCGGCGTCGCCGCGTACCCCGTGAACCGCTGGCTGATCGCGCGGGGCCGCGGCCACGCCGTCGTGCACGAGCACCACCACGGCTGAAGCGGTAGCCTCGGCCGGCCTGTGGCTGGAACCGGGTCCACCGTCGGACGGCTGCGCTACGCCGCGGCGCTGGCGGCCGGCCCGGTCGAGGTCATGGACTTCCTGCTGCCGCTGTGGGCCGCCGACGACATCGGCGCGAGGCCCGGGGCGATCGGCCTCGTCGTCGCGCTCGAGGCCGCGCTGTCGCTGATCGTGCGGCCCCTCGCCGGCGTCCTGGCGGACCGGCACGACCGGCGGCTGCTGGCGGCGGCGGGCGCCGGCCTCTACGCGGCCGCGTTCCTGATCTACGCGGTCGCGCCGGGCATCGAGGTCGTCGCCGTCGGCGCGGCGATCGGCGGCGCGGGCGGTGCGCTCTTCTGGGTCGCGCTCCGGGCCGAGGCGGGCACGCAGCTCGCCGTCGACCCCGCGGCGTACGCGCGGCTCCTCTCCGGTGAGCAGTACGGCTCGCTCGCGGCCTTCTTCGTCGGGCTGACGCTGCTCGGCTTCATCGGCTACCGGCCGCTGTTCGTGGTCGGTGCGGCGGCCTGCGCGGCCGCGATCGTGCTCCTGCTGCGCGACCGGCCCCCGCTCGCGCCCGCCGCCGCCGACCAGGCGGCGGGCATCCGGCGGGTCGGGACGCGGCTCGCGCCCCTGCTCGCGGTCACGGCCCTGACGACGGGCATCGAGACGGGCCTGGCGCTGCTCCTGCTGCTGCACCTGCAGGCGGAGTTCGACCTCGAGCCCGGCGCGATCGCCTTCCTCTTCCTGCCGGGCGCGATCCTGCTGGCGGTGCTCCCGGAGCGCGCGTACGGCGTCGCGGTGCGGCTCGGCCGGTCGCGGTCGCTGGTGCTCTCGCTGCTCGGGGGCGCCGTCTTCACCGGCACGCTGGCCGTGCTCGACGAGCCGCTCGCCGTCGCCGTCCTGTGGGCGCTGTGGGCGGCCGCGATCTCGATCGCCCTGCCGGTCGAGCAGACGACGGTGGCCCAGGCCTCGCAGGGAAGCCTGGGCCGGGGGATGGGCCTCTACACGACGGCCGCCCTGCTCGGCACCGTCGCCGCGTCGCCGCTGCTCGCGAGCATCTACGGCGGGCCGGGCTGGCGCACCGCCTGCGTGGTGGCGGCCGGCGGCCTGCTGCTCGGCGCGGCGCTCGTGCCGCTGGCCGTCCGCGCCCTCGGCCTGCCGGACGCGCTGGCCAGCCAGCCAGCGCCCCCGGAGGCCGTGGAGTAGCCGACCGGCTCAGCCGCGCATCCGCTCCCAGATGGTGCGGACGTCGTCGAGCGACCAGCCGTACGCGTCGCCGAGGCGCTGCTGCAGGCCGAGCCACCACTGCGGGGTCTCGACCTTCGGGCCGTCGTGCTCCGTCGGGCGCCCGTGCGGGTCGTCGACCACGAGGCTGCCCACGTAGTCGGCGTCGTCGTACACCCGATCGATCTGGTCGCGCACGTCGGCGAGGTCGGCGGCGCTCGCCTCGCCCGTCTCCGTCGCCTTGTAGAACTGCACCGTCACGCGGATCGGGTAGCGCTCGTCGCGCTCGACGTCCAGGCCGTCGAGCTCCGTGAACGGCCCCTCGACCTTGCCGTGGCCGATGACCGCGGCCTCGACGTCGGACGGCGCGGGCGAGGCCTCCCCGGCGGCGGACATCATCAGCTCGCCGTCGAACTCCTCCTGGGGCTCGGGCTGGTACTTCTGCTTGAGCGGCACCTGCACCAGCAGCACCATGTTGAGCCCGCCGGCCTCGTCCTCGGCGCCGCCCTGCCCGGCCTGGCCGTCGAGCTGCGCGGCGCGCTGCACGGTCGGGCCCGTGTCGCTCAGCGCGGGTCCCGGTGAGGCTCGCGCGCTCGCCGTCCTGGTCGAAGAACAGGCGCTGGCCCCAGGTCTGGCCCGCCTGGAAGCCGTCGCGCACGTTGTCGATGACCGTCACGCTCGTCCCCTCGCGGGTGGCGAGCAGCGTCAGCACGGCGGGGTCGCCGGGCACCGACTGGTAGTTGAAGAGCACGGGGTTGAACTCCGCGTCGCCACCGCGCGGCACGGGCAGGAAGGCCGCCTGCGCGCTGACGAGGGCGTGGGTGTCGCGCGGCGCGAGCAGCGAGGTGCGGCTGCCGCCCCACGAGTCGCCGTCGTGCAGGTAGCTGCGCAGGTCGCCGAGCACGTCCTTCAGCGAGACGCGCCGGAGCGGCTCGCCCTGCTCGTTGCCGACCAGGACGCTGAAGCGGTCGAGCGGCACGTCGCCGGTCTTGTCGCTGTAGTTCGGGAACCGAATGCACCGGCATGAGGTCGAGCTGGCACGTCTCCTGGCCCTGCTGATCCTCGTCGCAGGTCTGCACCTGGATCGTCATGTCGCTGATGTTCGGTCCGACCGAGGAGTCCAGGAAGCGCCCGGTGTCCTCCCACGTCACGTCGAGGACGTCGAGCCCCTCTCGAGCCGCGAGGTCGATCACGCGCTGGTCGCCGACCATGGCCTTCGTGCGCTCGATGGCGGTGCGGTAGCGCGCATCGTCGCCGGCGCTCTGCGCGGACACGGGCCAGGCGGCGGCAAGAGCGGCGAGGGTGGCGACGGCTACGACGGTGCGGCGGGGCATTGACGGCTCCTCGATCGGTTGCGCGATCTGACCGGCGCCGCCGCGCGCCGGTTCCCGCGACCGTCAGAAGCGCTTGACGCGGAGGTAGCCGCCGTCGATCACCAGGTCGGTGCCGGTGACGTAGGACGCCTCGGTCGAGCAGAGCCAGACGACGGCCGACGCGACCTCCTCCGGCTGGCCGATCCGCCCGAGCGCGTTGGCGCCCTCGACACGGCCCAGGAAGGCGTCGGCCTCCTCGACGTTCATGCCCTCCAGGTCGCGCCGCAGCATCGGGGTGTCGATCGTGCCGGGGCTGACCGAGTTCACGCGGACGCCGTCCCCGCCGACCTCGACGGCGAGCGCGCGGGCGGCGGCCATGAGCCCTGCCTTGCACGCGGCGTAGGCCACGCACCCCGGCAGCGTCGTGTGCCCCTGGACCGAGGCCGTGAAGACGATGCTCCCGCTGCGGCGCCGCAGCTCGGGCAGGGCGGCGCGCGCGAGCAGCAGCTGCCCCGTCAGGTCGACGTCGACGATGCGCCGGATCGTCTCGACCGGCGCCTCCTCGAGCAGGGCGTACTCGCCGATCGCGGCGTTGGCGTGGACGGCGTCCAGACGGCCGAGCCGGCTCAGCGCCCGCGCCACGCAGCGCTCGATCGACGCGTCGTCCGCGACGTCGCACGCGATCGCCAGCGCCGGGCGGCCGTCCTCGCGCAGGGCGTGGGCGTGGGCCTCGGCCGCCGACTCGTCGATGTCCGCCAGCACGACCGCGTAGCCGGCCGCCGCGAACGCGCGCGCGCTCGCGGCGCCGATGCCGTTGCCGGCGCCCGTCACGAGGGCGACGCGCTGCGACTCGTCCGCCACGGACGGAGTCTAGAGCGCGGGACTATAGGGTCACTCTGTGACACATGAGACTCGCATCTTGACGCCCCCGCGCCGCAGGGCGAGAATCGGCCCATGTTCGTCAACCGCATGGCGCGCTACGAGGTGCTCTCCGAGGACGCCCTGGAGCACATCGATCGCGGCTGGCGGCGCCTGGTGACGGAGCTCGGCATCGAGTTCCTCCATCCGGAGGCGCGCCGCCTGCTGGAGGCCGCAGGGCAGGACGTGGACGGCACCATCGTGCGGCTCGATCCCGACTTCGTGCTGGAGCAGGCCGCGCTCGCGCCCGAGAGCTTCACGCTGCACGGCCGCAACCCGGCGCACGACTTCGTCGTGGGCGGCGAGCACATGGCGTTCTGCCCCGTGCAGGGCCCGCCCTTCGTGCGCCGCGGCAGCGAGCGGCGCGAGGCGACCCTCGCGGACTACGACGACTTCTGCCGCATCGCCCAGCGGCTCGACGACTTCGACACCGCCGGCTTCCTGCCGTGCGAGCCCAACGACCGGCCCCTCGACTCGCGGCACCTCGACATGCAGCGCTCGCTGATCGAGCTGACCGACAAGCCGCACGGCGGCGCCGGCATCTCCGAGATCGCGGCGCAGGACTCCATCGAGCTCGCCCGCATCGTGCACGGCGCCGACCGCCTGGAGGCAGAGGCCTGCATCTACACGGTCGTCAACGTCAACTCGCCGCTGCGCTACGACGACCGGATGCTCGGCGCGCTCCTGGAGTACGCGAGGGCGCGCCAGGTCGTGATCATCACGCCGTTCCTGCTGATGGGCGCGATGTCGCCCGTCTCCATCCCGTCCGCGCTCGTGCAGCAGCTGGCGGAGGTGCTGGCGGGGGTCGCGCTGGTCCAGCTCGTCCGGCCGGGCGCCCCGGTCGTGATGGGCTCCTTCCTCTCGCACACGGACATGAAGACCGGCTCGCCCGGCTTCGGCGGGCCGGAGTCGGCGCTCGGCCTGCTCGCCTCCGGCCAGATCGCCCGCCGCTACGGGCTGCCGTGGCGCTCGGGCGGCGGCGCGCTCACCTCCAGCCCGGCGGTGGACGCGCAGGCGGCCTACGAGGGCCTGAACACGATGTACCCGGCCTTCCTGGCCGGCGCGAACGTCGTCATCCACACCGCGGGCTGGCTGGAGTCCGGCCTCGTGGCGAGCTTCGAGAAGGCGATCGTCGACCTGGAGATCGTGCGCATGCTGCGCGAGCAGTTCACGCCGCTCGAGGTCGACGAGGCGAGCCTGGCCTTCGGCGCCCACGACGAGGTGCGCCACGGTGGGCACTTCCTGGGCTGCGCGCACACCATGGAGCGCTTCCGGACGTGCTTCTACCGGCCGCTGCTCTCGACCACCGACAACTTCGAGCGCTGGACGCGCAACGGTGCGCACGACGCCGGAGAGCGAGCAAGTGCGCTGGTGACGGCGACGCTGGAGTCCTACGAGCCGCCGCCCATCGACCCCGCGCTGCGCGACGAGGTGCGCGCCTTCGTCGACCGGCGCCGGCGCGAGCTCGGGGACTGACCGGAACCCGGCGCGGCTTGACGCCTCCCGATCGCCGAGCTACCTTAGGGCTCCCTAAGTCAGGGCGCCCTAAGGGCGAGGAGCGGTCGAGGGAGCTGACGTGGACGGCGAGGACGGGCAGGCGCAGGAGGGCGATCGCGACGGGCGCGTCGTCGTCGAGCTGTCGCGCCGCTTCTCGACCGCCGAGGTCGAGCACGGCGAGGTCCTGGCCGGGATCGCGGCAGTGCTCGGCGGGCCCGACGCGGCCGTCGTGCTCGACGCCCTCGACGACCACGCCCGCGGCCTCTTCGGCGTGGAGGGCGTGGGCCTGCTGGAGCAGGCGGCGGCCGTGGAGCGGCTGCTGGACGGCCTCGTCGGCGGCCGGCGCGATCCCGGCGACCCGCAGCAGCTGCTGCTCCACGGCGCCCTGCGCCAGCGCACGGGACACCCGCTCCTGGTGGCGGCCCTCGGCCACGAGCTCGCGCGCCGCGCGGGCCTGGCGACCGCGGTCTGCCGGGCCGGCGACGACTGGTGGACGGGCGTCTTCGGCCCCGAGGGCTGCGTGCTCGTGGGCTCGGCCGCCGGCGTCGTGCCGCGGAGCCTGGCCGGCGTGCGCGTCGCCTGCGCGCATGAGGTCGCGATCACGGCCCTGGCCCGCCTGCGCGCGCTGCTGCCGCCGCCCGCGGACGCTCGGGCCGACGACCTGCTGCGCGTCCTCGCCGAGTCCGCCCGCAGCGCCTGCGGCGACGAGTCGCCGTGGTGAGCGCGCCCGTGTAGGCGCGGGCAGCGCGGACGCCGACGGGAGGAGCTGCCGGGCACCGACTGACCCGCGGTAGCATCGCGGCGATGGCGGCGGCCGGCGACCTGATCGAGCGTGATCGCGAGCTGGGCATGCTGCGGCGTCTGGCGGACGAGGCCGCCGCCGGCGAGGGGCGCCTCGTCATGGTCGAGGGGCCGGCCGGGATCGGCAAGAGCCGCCTGCTGGCGGAGCTCCGCGGGCACGCGGCGGCGGCCGGGACGACGGTGCTGGCCGCCCGCGGCAGCGAGCTCGAGCGCGAGTTCGGCTTCGGCGTGGTGCGCCAGCTGCTCGAGACGATCGTCGCGAACCCCGCGGCGAGCGACCTGCTGACGGGGGCGGCCGCGCCGGCGGCGGCCGTGCTGGGCGCCCCGCAGGACGGCGACGAGGGCGGCGCGAGCTTCGCGGTGCTGCACGGCCTCTACTGGGTCGTCGTCAACCTCGCCGCGCGCCGGCCCGTCCTGCTCTGCGTCGACGACCTGCAGTGGAGCGACCGCGCGTCGCTGCGCTTCGTGGCCTACCTGGCGCACCGGCTCGAGGGCCTGCCCCTGCTGCTGGCGTGCGGCCTGCGCAGCGGCGAGCGGTCCGACGATCCGGCGCTGCTGGCCGAGCTCGAGCGACAGCCGTCCCTCGCCGTGGTGCAGCCGGCGCCGCTCGGCGAGGCCGCCGTGGCCGAGGTGCTGCGCGAGCGTCTCGGGGTCGAGCCGGGCGCGCGGTTCGCGGCTGCCGTGCACCGCGGCACCGGGGGCAACCCGCTGCTGCTCCGCCAGCTCGTCGCCGCCCTGGCGGACGACGCGGTGCCGCCCGATGACGCGCATGCCGGCCAGGTGGCGGAGATCGGCCCCCGTGCGGTCTCGCGCGCCGTCCTGCTGCGGCTCGCGCGCCTGGATGCGTCGGCTGCCGATGCGGCCCGGGCCGTCGCCATCCTCGGCGAGAGCGCGAGCTACGAGGCGATCGCCGAGCTGACCGGCCTGGCCGAGCGTCAGGTGGCCGACGCCACGGCGGCCCTCGTGCGCGCCGACATCCTGCGCGCGACGCCGCCGCCGGGCTTCGTGCACCCCCTCGTGCTCGACGCCGTGTACGCCGACCTCGCGCCGGCGGAGCGCCAGCTCGCGCACGCGCGGGCGGCGGACCTGCTGCTGGGTCGCGGCGCACCCGCCGAGCAGATCGCGGCGCAGCTCCTCCACGCGCCGCCGCGCGGCATGGCGGCGGCCGTCGCGACGCTGCGGGAGGCCGCGCAGCAGGCCGCCCGGCGCGGGGCGAACGAGAGCGCGGTCGCGTACCTGCAGCGCGCGCTGGCCGAGCCGCCCGAGACGCCGGCGCTGCCGGGCGTGCTGCGCGACCTCGGGCTCGTCGAGGCGATGACCAGCGGGCCGTCGGCTGCCGCCCACCTCGCGGCCGCGTACGAGGGGCTCGACGACCCGGACGATCGCGCCGCCGTCGCGTACGTGCTGACCCGCGCGCTGCTCTTCACCGGGCGCACGGCGGAGGCGGTCGCCGTCGCGCACGAGGCCGCTGCAGCCCTGCCGGAGCGGCTCGCCGGGCAGGGGCGGCTGATCGAGGCCGTGGCGCTCGCCGCCGGCTACTTCCCCGGCGGCGACGTGCGGGCGCTGGACGTGTTCGAGGACTACGCCGTGCCGCCCGGCGGGCTGGCCGACGCCGGCGCGAAGGCCCTCGCCGGCATGGCGGCGTGGGAGTGGACGCTGGCCGGCCGCCCCGCGGAGCGGTGCTGCGACCTGGCGCTGCAGGCGCTGGCCGGCGGCGACCTGCTGGCGTCGGACGACTCCGTCGTCTCCGTCGCGCCCGCGGCCGCGCTGGCGCTGGCCGATCGCGAGGAGGCGCTCGCCTACAACGAGGACGGCGCAGGCGCTCGCCCACCGCAGCGGGTCGCTGTCGAGCATCGCCGCCGTGCACCTGTGGTTCGGGTTCGCGCGCGTGCTGCGCGGGGAGCTGGCCGAGGCGGAGGCGAGCCTGCGCGCCTGCATCGAGGAGAGCGAGCTGTGGGGCTACTCGAGCTACTCGGCGTTCCTCGCCGGGTCGCTCCTGTCGCAGGCGCTCACCGCCCGCGGCGATCACCAGGGTGCCGCCGCGGCGCTCGCCCTGGGCACCGGGCACCGACGATCAGGCGCTCGGCACGACCTGGCACGGCGTCGCACACGTCGCGCACCTCGTCGCCACCGGACGGGCGGCGGAGGCGCTGCAGCGCGCCGACCTGCTCGAGCAGCAGGGCCGGCCCGTCAGGAGCCCGTCGCTGCAGCCGCTCGGCTCGCTGCGGGCGCAGGCGCTGCACGCGCTCGGCCGCGACGACGAGGCGCTGGCGGCCGTCGACGAGGAGCTGGAGCGTGCGCGCGGCATCGGCGCGCCGCAGGCCATCGCGCGGGCGCTGCGCATCCGCGGCACGCTGCTGGGCGACGCGGGCCTGCCGCACCTGGAGGAGGCCGTCGCCGTCGTCGACGGCAGCGCGGCCCGGCTCGAGCACGCTCGCGCCCTGCTCGCGCTCGGCGCCGCGCTGCGCCGCGCCCGCCGGCCGGCCGAGGCGCGCGACCCGCTGCGCCGCGCGGCGGAGCTCGCCGCGAGCTGCGCCGCCGACGCGCTGGCCGAGACGGCGCGCGGCGAGCTCCTGGCGACGGGCGCGCGGCCGCGGACGACCGCCCGTACCGGCGTCGCCGCCCTCACGCCCAGCGAGCGGCGCGTCGTCGGACTGGCCGCCGACGGGACAGACGAACCGCGACATCGCCCAGGCGCTCTTCGTCACCCCGAAGACCGTCGAGGTGCACCTGTCGAACGCCTATCGCAAGCTCGAGGTGCGCTCGCGCCAGGAGCTGCGGCCGCTGCTGGAGGCGGCCGGATGACGTCATTGCATCTATCGCGCCCGCGGCCTACCGTCGGGCTCCACAGCACCGCACGACGACCACGGGGACGGCGATCGACGTGTTCAGGACGATGGAGTTGCGGGACGGGGCCGGGCGGCCGCGGGCCTCGCAGGACGAGCCGGACGGGGGCGCGACGTGAAGCCGGCGCCCTTCGCCTATCACGCGCCGGCCACGGTCGACGAGGCCGTCGACCTGCTCGCCCGCCACGACGGCGCGCGGGTGCTCGCCGGCGGGCAGAGCCTCGTGCCGCTGATGAAGCTGCGCCTGGCCAAGCCGTCGGCGCTGGTCGACGTGAACGGCGTCGCCGGCCTGGACGGCGTGCGCGAGGACGGCGGCGCGCTGGTGGTCGGCGCCGTCGTGCGCCAGCAGTCGCTGCTGGACGACGGCGCGGCCGCCCGGATCGCGCCGCTCGTGGGCCAGGCGACCCGCTACGTCGGCTACCGCACCACCCGCCACCGCGGCACCGTCGGCGGCTCGCTCGCGTACGCCGCTCCCTGGGCGGAGCTGCCGGCCGTCTGCGTCGCGCTCGACGCCACGATCGAGGCCCGCTCCGCGCGCGGCAGCCGCAGCGTCGCCGCGCGCGACTTCTTCCGCGACGCGCACGCGACCGCGCTCGAGCCGGACGAGCTGCTGACCTCCGTGCGGCTGCCGTCGCTGCCCGAGCGCACCGGCACCGCCTGGCACGAGGTCAGCGCGCGCTACCGCGACTACGCGCAGGTCGGCGCGGGCGCCGTCGTGACGCTCGACGCCGGCGGCAGCTGCAGCGCGGCGGAGCTCGTGCTGGTGCGCGTGCAGGGCGCGCCGTACCGCGCCGACGTCTCCGCGCTGGTCGGCACGCGGCTCGAGGACGAGGCGCTGGACGGCGCGCTCGCGAGCCTGGAGGGCCTGCAGCCGCCCGACGACGTCGAGGCCTCGAGCAGCTACCGCCGCCGGGTGGCCGGGGTGCTGGCCCGGCGGGCCCTGCGCGACGCGGCCGAGCGCGCCGCAGGAGGGACGGCATGAGCGCACAGCCCGAGCGCGTCCACGTGCGCGTCGAGGTCAACGGCCGGCAGCGCGAGGCGCTCGTCGAGCCGCGCCTGACGCTGGCCGACCTGCTGCGCGAGGAGCTCGACCTGACCGGCACGCACCTCGCCTGCGAGCACGGCTTCTGCGGCAGCTGCAACGTCCTCCTGGACGGCCAGAGCGTCCGCTCCTGCCTGCTGTTCGCCGTGCAGGTCGACGGCCGCTCCGTGCTGACCGTCGAGGGCCTGGCCGAGCGCGACGGCACCCTGTCGCCGCTGCAGCAGGCGTTCCACGACCACCACGGCCTCCAGTGCGGCTTCTGCACGCCGGCCATGCTGCTGACGGCCTACGAGTTCCTGCGCGACAACCCGGGCCCGGTCGACGACGACGCCATCCGCGAGGCCATCAGCGGCGTGACCTGCCGCTGCACGGGCTACCAGCAGATCGTCGAGTCGATCCGCGCGGCCGCGCAGGCCCGCGACGCGGAGGCGACGGCGCGATGACGAGCATCGAGCAGGACCCGCTCGCCGCACGCATCGCGCTCGAGACCGCCGGCACCGAGCGGGGCCGGCGCTGGATCGGCAAGAGCCTGAACCGCGTCGAGGACCCGCGCTTCCTGCGCGGCCAGGGGCGCTACGTCGACGACATCAAGCTGCCCGGGATGCTGCACGCGGCGATCGTGCGCAGCCCGCACGCACACGCCCGCATCGTCCGCATCGACACCTCGGCCGCCGAGCGGCTGCCCGGCGTGGTCGGCGTCTTCACCGGCAAGGACGTCGCCGAGCGCGCCGCGCCGCTGCCCTCGTTCGGCGCGGGCCCGATCATCCAGGACCTGATCGCCACCGAGAAGGTGCGCCACTACGGCGAGGCGGTCGCGGCGGTGGTGGCCGAGAGCCGCTACATCGCCGAGGACGCCTGCGACCTGATCGAGGTCGAGTACGAGCAGCTGCCGGTCGTCATCGACCCCTTCGAGGCCCGCAAGGACGGCGCGCCGCTCGTGCACGAGAAGCTCGGCACCAACGTCGCCTACCAGCGCACGTTCAGCTTCGGCGAGGTCGACCAGGCGTTCGCCGACGCGTCGCGCAGCGTGCAGGCCAAGCTCTACTGGCCGCGCTCCACCGGCATGCCGATGGAGACGAACGGCGCGATCGGCGACTACGACCCCGGCACGGGCGTGGTGACGATCCACGCCAACTCGATGAACTTCACGTACTTCCTCTGGCTCATCGCCATGAGCCTGAAGATCCCGGCCAGCAAGCTGAAGATCGTGCCGGTGGCCGCGGGCGGCTCGTTCGGCTCGAAGTTCTTCATGCACAAGGTGCCGACCCTCGCGGGCTGGCTCTCGATGCAGGTCGGGCAGCCGGTCAAGTACGTCGAGGACCGGGTCACGCACATCGTCAACAACGACCACTGCGGCTCCGACCGGCACTACGACGCCGCGCTGGCCTTCGACGACGACGGCATCCTCAAGGCGCTGCGCATCGACTGCGTCGACGACTACGGCGCCTACCTGCAGTTCGGCACCGGCACGCACGGCAACGGCCTCTCGCAGATCGTCGGGCCGTACGGCAGCATCAAGCACGTCGAGTACTCGCTCTGCGCGGTCCTCACCAACAAGAACCAGCAGGGCGCGTACCGCGGCTTCGGGGCCGAGGTCTCGAACTGGATGCTCGAGCGGCTCGTCGACCTGGCGGCCCGCGACCTCGGCATGGACCGCGTCGAGATCCGCCGGCGCAACCTGCTGACGCCCGACCAGTTCCCGTACGTCACGCCGACCGGCAACATCTACGACAGCGGCAACTACCAGGGCGTCCTGGAGAAGATCCTGGAGGAGGTCGACTACGACCACTGGGTCGCCTACCGCGAGCAGGCGCGCAAGGAGGGGCGGCACGTCGGCATCGGCATCGTCGCCTCGCAGGAGCGGAGCGTCTTCAGCTCGACCGAGTTCTGGTTCTGGTTCGACAAGCCGGAGTTCACGCCGACGTCGAGCCCGGAGAGCGCGAGCCTGCAGATCGACCCGACCGGCCGCATCGTCGTCACGCTCCACTCGCAGTCGCTGTGGGGCAACAGCCCGGAGACGGTCGTCTCGCAGGTCGTCGCCGAGGAGTTCGACGTCGACCCGAACGACGTCGTCGTCACGTTCGCCGACTCGCAGCACGCGCTGCCGGGCACCGGGCCGGGCGGCTCGCGCTACACCGTGATGGTCTCGGGCGCGGTCGCCGGGGCGGCGGCGGCCCTCAAGCAGAAGATCCTGCGCATCGCCTCCGACCAGCTCGAGGCGGCGGAGATCGACCTGGAGTTCCGGGACGGCGGCGTCGGCGTGAAGGGCGCGCCCGACAAGCACGTCGGGCTGGCCCAGATCGCGCTCACGGCCTACATGTTCCGGCTCAACCTGCCGGCGGACATGGAGAGCGGGCTCGCCACGCAGTACACGTACGACCACCCGCTCACGACGCTGCCCAACGAGGACCGCACCGACCTCGGCATCTTCTACCCGTTCGTCGGCCACGCCTGGCACATCGCGGTCGTCGAGGTCGACCCGGAGACGGGCAAGCTGACGTTCCTGCGCTACGCCGCCGTGCACGACGCGGGGACGATCGTCAACCCGCGCACGCTCGACGGGCAGATCATCGGCGGCACGGTGCAGGGGCTCGGCTCGGCGCTCTACGAGGAGTACCGCTACGACGAGCAGGGCCGGGTCCGCAACGAGAACTTCGAGACCTACCACCTGCCCTCGTCGATGGACGTGCCGACGATGACGGTGGGCCACCAGGAGACCCCGTCGCCGTTCACGCCGTACGGCATCAAGGGCGCCGGCGAGGGCGGCCGCATGCTGACGCCCGCGATCCTCAGCGCAGCCATCGAGGACGCGCTCGAGCCCTACGGGGTGCAGATCACGTCGCTCCCCATCTCGGCGGAGCAGATCGTCGAGTGGGTGGCGGAGGCGAAGGCGGCGCCGTGACGCGTACACCGCCGTCCGCCGGTGTCGACGTACACCACCCGACACCGTCGGACGGCGGCTGGTGGGCGCCTCGCCGGCGCATGTGGTGGATCGCGATCCTCTTCGCCATCGGCTCGACGTGCTTCCTCGTGGGGCCGTTCCCGGGGTATGCCGCGCTGGTCGGTGCGGAGGCGGACGCGCTGACGTTCTTCGTCGGGTCGATCTTCTTCACGACCGCGGCGGCGCTCCAGTGCCTGGAGACGTGGCCCGCGGAGCCGCTCATCCGCTGGGCCAGCATGATCCAGTTCGCCGGCACGATCGAGTTCAACCGCACGACCTTCCGGGCGTCCAGGTGAGCTTCGACGACGCGTCGTACGACCGCCTGGTCTGGACGCCGGACGCGGTGGGCTCCATCTGCTTCCTCGTCTCCGGCGCCATGGCGTACGTCGCCGTCGGGCGCGCCCTGACCGCGGCGTCGCGCTGGCGCGACCGGGAGTGGCAGATCGCCGCCGTCAACCTCCTGGGCTGCATCGCCTTCGGCGTCGCGGCGATCGCGTCGTACGTGGTGCCCGACCACGGCAGCGAGATCGACCTCGCCGCGGCCAACCTCACGACGGCGCTCGGCGGCCTCTGCTTCCTCATCGGCTCGCTGCTCCTGCTACCCGTCGACGGCGGCGGGCAGGATGTTGGCGTTGCGGCGCAGGACGTTGCCGGGGTCGAAGCGCCGCTTGACCTCGCGTAGCCGCGGCAGGTTCGGCCCGTACGCCTCGCCCAGGCGGTCCGTCTCCGTGCCGAGCGCGTTCACGTAGACGCCGCCGCCGTAGGGGCGCAGCGCCAGGCGGACGTCACGCGCCCAGGCGGCGTGGCGATCGGCCTCGGCGGCATCGTCGGCGGGCAGCCAGGCGCTCACGCACCAGGCCAGGTACGGGGAGGTGCGGTGCGGGTAGGCCGTCGCCTCCGCCGCGATCCGGGCGACGGCGCCGCCGAGGGTCGGCAGCAGGACGTGCGCGAACGGGCCGGGCGCGTGGCGCATCGCCTCGACCACGACGTCGATCGCGCCGTCCGACAGGTCGTCGAGCTGCACGCTCGTGTTGACGTAGCCGCGCCCGGGCGGGGCGGTCTCGTCGAGCATCGACTGCAGGGCCGTGTACGGCATCGGGCCGACGAGGTCGAGGTCGGGTCCGAGGGCGCGGAAGCGGTCGACCTCCTCGGCGGCCACGTCGTCCGGGCCGATGTGGCAGAGGCCGATGCCGAGCGCGGGCCGGCCCTGTAGCGCCGGCGGGAACGGGGCGTGCGGCGGCGCGGTCATGGGCACGTTGAAGACCGTCAGGTCGTCGGAGGCGTCGCGCATCAGCTCGCGCGAGGCGGCCAGGACCTCGGCGGTGCGCGCGCCGTCGAAGGCCAGCAGCCCGCCGAGCACCGGGCCGACACGATGGGCGCGGAACGTGAAGCTCGTGACGACGCCGAAGTTGCCGCCGCCGCCGCGCAGCGCCCAGAAGAGGTCGGGCTCGACGTCGGCGGAGACGTGCAGCACGCGTCCGTCGACGGTCACGACCTCCGCGCCGAGCAGGTTGTCGATGGTCAGCCCGTGGCGGCGCATGAGCCAGCCCTGGCCGCCGCCGAGGGCGAGGCCGGCGAGGCCCGTGTCGCTGATCGTGCCCGCGGGGACGGCGAGGCCGAAGCGCTGCGTCTCGCGGTCGAGCTCGCCGAGGCGCAGGCCGGCTCCGGCGACCACGACGCCGCGCTCCGCGTCGATGGCGATGCGCTTGAGCGGCGCGAGGTCGAGCACGATGCCGTCGTCGCAGACGCTGAGGCCGGCCATGCTGTGCCCGCCGCCGCGCACGGCCAGCGGCAGGCCGCTCTCGCGCGCTGCGGCGAGCACCGCGACGACGTCGTCGGTGTCGCGGCAGCGCGCGATGACGGCCGGACGGCGGTCGATCGCGCCGTTGAAGACCGCCCGCGTGTCGTCGTAGCTCGGGTCGCCGGGGACGACGACGTCGCCGCGCATGCGGCGGCGCAGGCTAGCGGCTACGCGGTCGTGCGGCGGGCGGGGGGTGACGGTGCGCATCGGGATGCTCCTCTCGGACGGGACGAGACGAGCGTGCGCCGCCGCGGCCGGCGCGTCGTCGGCACCGACCCCTATCGCGACCCCTATCCGCGCCCGTACGGCGGTGGGGGCGCGCCGCCGGCCCGGGCCAGGGCGGCGGCCGCCTCGGCGCGCGAGCGCAGCCCGAGCTTGCGCAGCACGCGGCCGGCGTGATGCTCGGCGGTCTTGGGGCTGATCACGAGGCGCCGCGCGATCTCCGCGTTGCCGAGGCCGGCCGCCATGAGCTCGAGCACCTCGCGCTCGCGGGCCGTGAGGTCGGCGTAGCTGCCGCGCGCCGCGCCGGGCGAGCGACCGGCGACGCCCTCGGCGCGCAGCAGCGCCGCGGCCTCGTCGGCGTCGCGGGCGGCGCCGAGGCCCTCGAACACGTCGCGGGCGCGGCGCCCCACGGAGACCGCGAGCGGCGAGCCGGCCGCGGCGTGCACGCGCGCGAGGCCGAGCAGCGCCCGCCCCTGCTCCAGCGGCATGGAGAGCGCCTCGAACGCCTCCGCCGCGGCGGCGAACCCGTCCCGTGCGGCGTCGGCGTCGCCGGCGGCGAGCGCCACCCGGGCCTGCCGGTCGCGGGCCAGCGCCGCGAGGCGGGCGCTGCTGGTGGCCCGCGCGATGGCGGCGATCTCGGCCGCGGCCTCGCCGGCGGCCTCGGGAGCGCCGGTCGCCAGGCGCACGTCGGCCAGCAGCACGAGGGCGTTCGCCCGCGCGCCGGGGTCCTCCGTCATCGCGACGAGGTGCCGCTCCACGAGGGCGGCCGCGGTCGGCGAGGTCGTCCCGGCGCAGGGCGAGGGCGACGACCACGGGCACGACCAGCGGGTGCTCCTCGAGCCCCGCCACCAGGTGCTCGGCGTCCTCCAGCCGGCCCTGGCGCACGCGCAGGTCGGCGAGCCGCGCCAGCGCCAGCACGCGACCCGGGCTGCCGAGCTCCTCGTACGTCGCGCACGCGGACAGCAGCTCGCCCTCGGCCTCCGCCCAGGCGCCCGTGCCGACGAGGACACCGGCATACACCGTCCGACACCATGCGGTCAGCGGCGTGTAGTTGTTGCGGCGGATGAAGCCGACGACCTCCTGGCACCAGTCGGCGCTGCGGCGCACGTCGTCGAGGCGGTCGCAGGCCAGGAGCGTCTGGCAGCACGCGTCGCCGATGGCCAGCGGGTCCTCGCCCTCGCCGCTCATCGCCGCGGCCATCGCCTCGTCGAGCGTGGAGACGCCGCGCGCGACCTCGCCGCAGCGGACGAGCGCGACGCCGAGCTGGGCCAGCCCCATGATCTCGACGTCGGGGTCGGGCAGCGCGCGCCCGAGGTCGACGGCGCGCTCGGCGTACGACCGCTTCGCCGCCGGGTCGTCGGACCGCTTGGCCCGCTCGACGGCGAGCCAGCCGTGCGCGCTGCACGGGTCGTGCCCGTCGAGCAACGTCTCGGCCCGGGCCAGCCAGCCGTTCGCGGCCGAGCCGTTGCCGTCGATGCGCGCCTCGGCGCCGAGGTAGACCGCCAGGCGGGCCGCCGCCGCCGCGTCGCCCTGCCGCCGGTAGAGGGCGTACGCGCGGCGCCGCTCCTCGATGCCGCCGCCGCGATCGCCGAGGAACCACAGCGCGAGCCCGTGCCCGTCCCGCGCCGCGGCGTCCTCCTGCACGGCCAGCGCCTCCGCGTACAGGTCCCGCGCGCCCGACCAGTCGCCGCGTGCCATCGCGGCGGCCGCGCGGGCGAGGGAGTCGTCGGTCGTCGCCACCGTGGGGGAATCGTACGGCGGCGGGAATCGCGCGCCGGAGGGGATCCCGGAGGGCGTCGCCGCGTGGCTCGACCTCGACACGAAGTACGGCCGGGTGGACAACCGCCTCGCGGCCGCGGAGCGCCCGCGGCCGGGCGAGCCCGTGGTCGAGGTGCGGGCGCGCAGGGGCTTCGGCGACATCACCGTGCGGCGCGTCGTCGCGGCCGAGATCGCGGGGGCCGACGCATGACGCGCGACGCGTACGAGCGCCGCGGCACGCGCTGAGGCGACCCGCCGCCGTCCCGGCACCCGTTCCGGCGACTTCCTGTGGCGACCCTGTCGATTTCCGATCGGCCCGTTCGTCTCTTGGGCGACCATTCCGACAAGGAGGCCGACGTGAAGTACTTCCTGCTCATCCACCAGGGCGACGCGCCCCGCCCGGCCCGCGAGGGCGAGACCAACCAGGCGGCCGTCGCCGCGTGGGACGCGCTGCCGGCCGAGGAGCAGCAGGCCGTCTGGCACGACTACCAGGCCGTGAGCCAGACGCCCGGCGTCACCCCCGGCATGCAGCTGGCCTCGCCGGAGCTCTCGACGACGGTGCGCGTCCAGGACGGCCGGACGCTCGCCACCGACGGACCCTTCGTGGAGACGAAGGAGGCGCTCGGCGGCTACCTGATCTTCGAGGCCGACGACCTCGACGCCGCGATCGAGCTCGCGTCGCGCATCCCGGCGGCCCGCCTCGGCGGCGCCATCGAGGTGCGCCCGATCGTGGAGTGGTAGCGATCCTCGAGCAGGCCTTCCGCGACCAGTGGGGACGTGTCCTCGCTGCCCTGATCGGCTTCCTCGGCGACTTCGACCTCGCCGAGGAGGCCGCCCAGGAGGCGTTCGCCATCGCGGCGGAGCGCTGGCCGCGGGACGGCATGCCCGACAACCCGGCGGTCTGGCTCGTGGCCACGGGGCGCAACCGGGCCATCGACCGCATCCGGCGCGACCGGACGCTGGCCGCCAAGACGCGGCTGCTGGAGGTGCGGGAGGCAGCGGAGGAGACGGTGGACGAGGCGACCTTCAAGGACGAGCGGCTGGAGCTGGTCTTCACCTGCTGCCACCCGTCGCTGGCCCTGGACGCGCAGGTCGCGCTGACCCTGCGGACGCTCGGCGGGCTCACGACGCCCGAGATCGCCCGCGCGTTCCTCGTCGCCGAGCCGACGATGGCGCAGCGCCTCGTGCGGGCCAAGGCCAAGATCCGCGCGGCCGGCATCCCGTTCCGCGTCCCGCCGGACCACCTGCTGCCGGAGCGCCTCGCGGCCGTGCTGGCGGTCGTATACCTGATCTTCAACGAGGGGTATACGGGCCGGGGCGACCTCGCCGCGGAGGCCATCCGGCTCGGGCGCGCGCTGGCGGAGCTCATGCCCGACGAGCCCGAGGTGCAGGGCCTGCTCGCGCTCATGCTGCTCCACGAGGCCCGGCGCGCCGCCCGCTTCCGCGACGACGAGCTCGTGCTGCTGGCCGACCAGGACCGCGCGCTCTGGGACGCGGCGCAGATCGTCGAGGGCCGCGCCGTGCTCGACCGCGCGCTGGCCCTGCGCGGCCACGGCCCGTACGTCATCCAGGCCGCGATCGCGTCCCTGCACGTCGACGAGCCGACCGACTGGGTCGAGATCGCCGCGCTCTACGGCGAGCTCTCCCGGCTGACGGGCTCGGCGGTCGTCGAGCTCAACCGCGCCGTCGCCGTGGCCGAGGCGGACGGCCCCGAGGCCGGGCTCGGCATCGTCGACGGGCTCGACCTGGACGACTACCGCTACCTGCACTCCACCCGGGGCGAGCTGCTGCGCCGCCTCGGCCGCACGGACGACGCCCGCGTCGCCTACCGCCGGGCCCTCGAGCTCGTGCAGGGCGACGCCGAGCGCCGGCTGCTCGAGCGTCGACTCGCCGAGCTCGGCAGCTGACCACCATCTCGCGAAGGAAGGACGTCACCGACATGCTCAGCATCAGCTCGTATACGCAGGAGTACATCGACGGCGTGCGCGCGCAGATCGACCGCACCGTCGAGACCTACGAGGCCGTCGCCGCATCGGCGCCTGCTCCGGCCCGCGAGGCCTTCGAGCCGCAGCTCTACAACCACCTCCTGCTGGCGCTCGACTTCTACTTCGGGCACCGCAGCCGCAACATGGAGCTCAAGGACGGCAACGCGCTCAACGAGATGCGGATGGTCTGCACCTCGCTCCTCCAGGGCGACGGCCGGCTGCTCGCGGACAAGCAGGTCAAGCTCAAGCCCGCGACGCGCATCCTCGGCCTGCGGGTCGGCGACGAGATCGCCCTCGACGGCGAGGGCTTCGCGCGCCTGGCCGACGCCGTCTACGAGGAGATCGCCGCGAAGTACCCGGCGCCGGCGCCCGTCTAGAGGGCCGCGGCGGCCTTCTGCGCCCGCTCCAGCAGGCGGCGGTCGCCGAGCACCTCGACGCGCGCCGCGAAGGCGTCCGTCGGGCCGCGCCAGCGCAGCGCGTCGACGTCGTCGAACAGGGCGACGTCGGCGCGCAGCGTCGCCAGGTCCTTGAACAGCAGGGCGAGCTCGCGCCGCTCGCCGAGCACGCCGTCCGGGAAGTCCTCGATGCGCCCGTGCTCGTTGACGAGCCGCGCCGCGGTCACCTTGCCGATGCCGGGGATGCCGGGGTAGCCGTCCGCCGAGTCGCCGACGAGGGCGAGCAGGTCGGGGATGCCGGCCGGGTCGACGCCGAACTTCTCGCGCACGCCCGCGTCGTTGCGCACCGACTTGGCGCGGCGGTCGACCTGCACGACGCGATCGCCGCGCACGCACTGCCCGAGGTCCTTGTCCGGCGTCCAGATGCAGACCTGGTCGACCGCGTCGTCCTCGCTCGCGAGGCGGGCGGCCGCGGCGAGCGCGTCGTCGGCCTCGAGCTCGACCATCGGCCAGACCGCGACGCCGAGGTCGACCAGCGCCTCCTCCAGCGGCGTGAACTGCGCGCGCAGGGCGGGGTCGATGCCGGCGCCGGTCTTGTAGCCGGGCCACAGGTCGTTGCGGAACGACTCGATGACGTGGTCCGTGGCCACCCCGACGTACGGCGAGCCGCTCTCGACCAGCTCCAGCACGCTGTGCAGCACGCCGGCGGCGGCGCCGAGCGGCTGCCGATCCGGGCCGCCGCGGCGCCGGCCGTAGAAGTGGCGGAAGAGCTCGTACGTGCCGTCGACGAGATGGACGCGCATGGCGGCCCGAGGATGGCAGAATGCGCCGGCGTCAGCTACCCCGTGCCCGCCGACCTCGACTGATCGGGCCCGGTCTCCGCCCGGCTCCACGCGACGAGAGCGCGCCGGACACCGACTTCACCGTGACGCTCTGCCACGTGCTCGCCGACGCACCGTCAACACGATCCAGGACGGCATCGTCCGTACTGGTTCCGCGACTGCGGAGCGCCCGTCGCTGGTGACGCCGGGCGAGGCCGTCGCGTACGCCGTCGACCTGGCCGGACGAGCTACGTCGTGCCGGCCGCGATCGGCTGCGGGTCGACGTCTCGTCGAGCGCGTTCGATCGCTACGACCGCAACCCCAACACGGGGCGCCGCTGGCGCCGACGCGCGCACCGCCGTCGCCGAGCAGACGATCCACCACCACGCCGGGCGCCGTCGCACGTGCTGCTGCCGGTCGTCAGCGGGCGCCGTAGCGCGCGCCGCGCCGAACCGCCAGGCGTACCAGCCGAGCGCGATCCCGGTCAGCGAGGAGAGCGCCTCCAGGAGCAGGCCGGGCAGCGAGTCCGGCGGCGCCGCGAACGTCAGCAGGGTGACGGCGGAGCCGGCGACGACCAGCCAGCGCGGCACCGTGCCGGCGCGCCACAGCCCGACGGCGAGCACGAGGCTGCCGAGCGCGACGACGACCGCGCCGCCGATGGGGACGATCAGCATGCGCAGCGCGTCGTCGTTGACGTGGTCGACGAGCGCCGTCGCGGTCGGCGCGTCCAGCGTCGTCGTATCGCTCGCGAAGTACCAGACCGTCGCCCAGCCGCCGACGCCCATGGCGTAGACGGTCGCGCCGAGCCACAGCATCGCGCCGCCGACCGTCGCCCAGCCCGATCCCCGCGCGGGCGTGAGGATCCAGCCGGCGAGCGCGAGCGCGCACACGCCGATGACCAGCTGGACCCCGGCGGCGAGGAAGAACGCCCACACGAACGTGCGGTGCGCGGCCAGGTCGGCGTACGTCGGGAGCGCGTCGCCGTCGCCGATCGGCTGCAGGTAGGCGGCGAGCGACAGCCCGACGGCCGAGAGGCTCGTGACGACGATGACGGCGAGGAGCAGCGTCAGGCGGCCGGGCGCGCGGGGCAGGCGCGGGCGGACGGCGACGAGCTCGGGCCCTGCGCTGGACGTGGCGACGGACATCGACGGCCTCCCCGGCGGTCGTATGGACGATGCGCCGAGCGTACGGACGGCCCGCGCGGCTGCCATCGCCACTGGCACCGGACTTCGGTTCCGTGCTGACACCGATCCGCTCGGCTCGGCAGCGGAATAGAGTGGACGCATGCGGTGGCCCTGGCCCGTCGCGCTCGCAGGCTCGGTCGTCACCGTCGTGCTGGTCGTCGCCGCCGTCGCCTTCGCGGCGCTGGAGCCGTCGTGGTCGACGCGTCGGCTGGGCGGTCGTCGGCGGTGCCGCGGCGCTGCTCTGCGCGGGCCTCGGCGCCGTGGTCGCCCGGCGGGTGCGCGACAACCCGGTCGGCCCGCTGCTGGTGGGCGTCGGCGCCGGCGTCGCCCTGACCGCCGCGCGCGAGGCCGCGTTCTTCGCCCTGGCGGAGCACGAGCAGACGGCCGTCCGCCTCAACTGGCTCGTCGCGCTGCTGGCCGAGAGCTCGTCGTGGCTCTTCGCCGCGCTCGGCCTGCTGCTCCTCTACTTCCCGGACGGCTCCGCTTCCCTCCCGCCGCTGGCGCGTCGTCGCGGTCCTGCTGGTGGTCGGCGCGGCGGCGCACCACCTGTACGGCGCCGTCGACACCGAGCCGTACGCCGCCCCGTTCGAGGACCTGCCGCACGCGTGCGGGCCCGCCGCCGCTGCTCGTCGAGCTGCTGGCGTTGCTCGGCGACCTGGCGCTGCTCGGGGCCGCTGCTCGCGTGCGCGGCGGCGCTCGCTCGTCAAGTACCGGCGCGCCGGCGAGCTGCCCGGCAGGCGGCAGCTGAAGTGGCTGGCGCTGGCGGGCGTCGGCGTGCCCGGGTTCATCGTGGTCTGCCTCGGCGAGGTGCTCGCTGACGGGCGAGGCGCGCTGGCCGAGCCTCGCTCATCGGCATCGCCGCCGATCTTCGGCGTCCCGATCTCGATCGCCATCGCGATGCTGCGCGCCGACCTCTACGACGTCGATCGCGCGCTGGCCAGCACCGTCGCCTGCGGGCTCGTCACGGCCGTCCTGATCGCGATCTTCGTGGCCGCCTCGTTCGACGGCGGGCGTGCTGCTGGGGCGCGACTCGACCGTCGTGGCGGCCGCCGCGACCGCGCTCTGCGCCGTGGCGCTCGTCCCCGCTGCGGCGGCGGTTCCAGCGCCGCGTCGACGGCCGCCTGTACCCGCTGCGCCAGGCGGCGCTGACCGCGATCGACGAGCTGCAGCGCGACGTCCACAGCGGCGCGGCGCGCCCCGAGCAGCTTGCCGACCGCCTGCGCGGTGCGCTCCGCGACCCGGGGCTGCGCGTCGGCTACGTGCGGCCGGGCGGCAGCGAGCTCGTCGACGAGCTCGGGTGCGCCGCTCGCCCGCGGAGGGCACGGTGCCCATCGTCAGCGGCGACGCGACGATCGGCGCGCTCCTGGCGACATCGCCGACGCTCTCGCCCGAGCTCCTGCGCCAGCTCGCCGCGGCGTGCGTGACGCTGGTGGAGCTCGTGCGCCTGCGCCTCGAGCTGACCGCGGCGCTGCGCGAGGTCGAGGCGAGCCGCGCCCGGCTGGTGCAGGCCGGCGATCGACGAGCGCCGCCGCCTCGAGCGCGACCTCCACGACGGCGCGCAGCAGCGGCTCGTCTCGCTCGGCATGGCCCTGCGCCTGACGCAGCGGCGGCGCGACGACCTCGACCCGGACCTCGACGGCCTGCTCGACCAGACCGTCGCCGAGCTCGGCACCGCGGTCGCCGAGCTGCGCCAGATCGCGCACGGCCTGCGCCCGAGCAGCCTCGACGACGGTCTGCACGCGGCGCTCGTGGCGCTCACGCAGCACGTGCCGATCCCGGTCGACCTGCGACGTCGCAGCCGGAGCCGCTGCCCGACGACGTCGACGATCACCGTCTACTACGTCGCCAGCGAGGCGATCGCGAACGCCGTCAAGCACGCCCAGGCGACGCGCATCGACGTCCGCGTGACGCGGCGCAACGGGCACGTCGAGGTGCGGGTCGCCGACGACGGCTGCGGCGGCGCGCGGGTAGCGCCAGGCTCGGGCCTCGCGGGGCTCAGCGACCGGGTCACCGCCATCGGCGGTCGGCTGGCCCTGGCCAGCGAGGAGCGCGCGCGGCACGATCGTCGAGGCGGTGGTGCCGTGCGCATCGTGATCGGCGAGGACTCGGCCCTCTTCCGCGAGGGGCTCGCGCGCCTGCTGGCCGACGCGGGCCACGAGATCGTGGCCAAGGCCGGCGATGCGCCGTCGCTGGAGGCCGCCGTGCACGAGCACCATCCCGACGTGGCGATGATCGACATCCGCATGCCGCCGGACCACGACGACGACGGCGCGCGCGCGCCCAGGCGCCTGCGCGCGGCCTATCCGCGGCTCGGCATCCTGCTCCTCTCGCAGCACATCGAGACGCGCCACTCGGTCGAGCTCGTCAGCCGCGGCGGCTTCGGCTACCTGCTGAAGGACCGCGTGCTCGACGTCGACGACTTCCTCGACGCCCTCGCCCGCGTCGCCGCCGGCGGCTCGGCGCTCGACCCCGAGGTCGTCGGCCCGCCTGCTGCGCCCGCACCCGCAGGACGCGGCGCTGGCGCAGCTCACGCCGCGCGAGCGCGAGGTGCTGGCCCTGATGGCGGAGGGGCGCACGAACGTGGGGATCGCGAAGCGGCTCGTGCTCAGCGAGCGCACCGTCGAGACGCACGTCGCCAGCGTCCTCGGCAAGCTGAGCCTCCCCAGCGGCGAGGACGACCACCGCCGCGTGCTGGCCGTCGTCGCCTACCTGCGCGGAGCGCTCCACGCCTGAGGGCGGGATCCGGCCCCTGCGCGACGGCGCGGGGGAGCGCGACGCGCTGCTGGCCCTGCTGACGGCGGCGTACGGCCGGCCGGGCTGGGACGCCGAGGTCGACCGCATCCGGGCGTTCGTGCCGGACGGCTGGCGGGTGCTGGACGCGGAGGACGGCGACGGCCTCGCGGCGTGCGGCTGCGCCGTTCCGTGGGGCACGTTCGGCTGGGTCGGACTGGTCGCGGTCCGCCCGGACCTCGGCCGCCGCGGGCTCGGGCGCGCCGTCACCGAGGTGCTCTGCGACTGGCTCGCCGCGGCGGGTGCGACGACGGTGGCCCTCGACGCATCCGACAAGGGCCGCGGCCTGTACCTCGGCATGGGCTTCGCCGACGCGGGCGCCGTCCGCTGCCTCGTGCCGCCGGCCGGCGGGCTGCCGGCGTCCGCGCGCGAGGCGATGCCGGTGTCCGACGCCGACCTCGCCGACGTGGTCGCGCTCGATACGGCAGCGTTCGGCGCCTCGCGCGAGGCGCTGCTGCGCCGCCTCCTGGCGGAGGGCGCACCGGCGTTCGTCACGCGGGGCGCCGACGGCGCGCTCGACGGCTACGCGTTCGTGGTGCCGAGCGACGGCACGATCGGCCCCTCGGCGGCGCGCGGCGAGGACGCCCTCGTGGCCCTGCTGGGCGCCGCGCTCGCGGCCGCGCCGGTCGACGGCGGCCGCGTGCTGGTGCCGCCGGAGTCCGCGCACGCCGCGACGCTGGAGCGCCTCGGCTTCGTGGAGACGAGGCGCCTCGCGCACCTCCGCCGCCCGGGCGGCCCGCTGCCCGGGGAGCGCCACCTGCTGCTGTCGGGCGTGTCGTACGCGATCGGGTGAATCGTTCCGCCTCACGCCGCGCGATCGCCGACGCTGCGCGTACGCGCCAGCTTCTGCTGCACCGCGCCGAAGACCAGCAGCGCGACGCCGACTCCGAGCATCGCCCCCGCGGTGACGTCCGACAGCCAGTGCACCTGCAGGTAGGTCCGGCTCCAGGCCATGCCGGCGATCCCGAGGCCGGCGAGCATCCACCACCGTCTGCGTCGCGGTCCCGGCGCCGTGAAGACGAGGACGAGCGCCACGCACGTCGCCGCCGCGTAGGTGGCGTGGCCGAGACGGGAACGAGCTGCCGAGCGGATGGACGACGCCCTCGGGCGGCCGTGCACGCTGCGTCAGCGCCTTGAGGAGCGACGAGGTCAACGGTGCCAGTGCCTTGACGACGGCGAACGTGACGAGGGCGAGCCAGCGCCGGGCGCGCGCCGACGCGAACGCGATCAGCCCGAGCGAGAGCACGAGTCCGAGCCCGCGGCCGAGCCAGTTGAAGACGAGCGCGACGTTCTTCAGCAGCGCGCTCGGGTGATCCTGCATCGCCTCGGCCCGGCACGGTCGATCGCGAGCGGCTCGGCCGGCACGAGCACGGCCATGAGCCCGACGATCACGAGCAGGCCACCCCGGCGAGGATCGCGAGTTCGGGGCGCGCCGCGAAGAACCGCTCGCGCGTCGCGGCGAAGGTCAACGCCGCCGTACGCTGCTCCTGGATTGGCTTCGAAGACGGCCCTGATCGTCCGCTCGTAGTCCACGCCCGGCAACCTCCCCGCGCTCGGCCCCGACCGGCAACGCGAAGGGGCCCCGCGCCGGACGGCCCGGGACCCCTGCGCTTCGACGGGAGCGACGGGACTCG
This sequence comes from uncultured Actinomycetota bacterium, assembly GCA_963767885.1. Lineage (GTDB taxonomy): Bacteria > Actinomycetota > Thermoleophilia > Gaiellales > F1-60-MAGs149 > CAVYFW01. The sequence goes on along the minus strand of CAVYFW010000017.1, from coordinate 82,427 downwards.
AACCCGCGACCTCCGGCGTGACAGGCCGGCGTTCTAACCGACTGAACTACGCCCCCAATCGGCCGCCGCAGTATAAGACAGCCGAACGAGCGCGAGATCCGGCCGCCGGACTACCCGATCGCCGGCATCCCCGCGAGCACCTCGGCGGCGCGGTCGAGCTCCTCCTGGGCCAGCGGGCGGTCCTCCAGCTTGCCGGCCAGGAACGCGTCGTAGGCCGAGAGGTCGAAGTGCCCGTGGCCGCACAGGTTGAAGAGGATCGTCGGCGACGTCCCCTCCTCCTTGGCGCGCGCGACCTCGTCGACCACCGCGCGGATCGCGTGCGACGGCTCGGGCGCCGGGATGATGCCCTCGGTGCGGGCGAAGCGGACGGCCTCGCGGAAGCACTCGTTCTGGTCGTAGGCGACGGCCTCCACCAGGCCCTCGCGGACGAGGTGCGAGACCATCGGCGCCATGCCGTGGTAGCGCAGGCCGCCGGCGTGGATCGGCTCCGGCACGAAGCCGTGGCCGAGCGTGTGCATCGGCAGGAGCGGCGCGAGCTGCGCGGTGTCGCCGAAGTCGTAGCCGTAGTGGCCGCGGGTCAGCGAGGGGCAGGCGGCGGGCTCGGCGGCGACGACGCGGATCTCGCGGCCGGCGACCTTGTCGGCCAGGAACGGGAACGCGAGGCCCGCGAAGTTCGAGCCGCCGCCGGTGCAGCCGATGACGACGTCGGGGTAGGCGCCCGCGATCTCGAGCTGCTGCTTCGCCTCCTGCCCGATCACGGTCTGGTGCAGCAGCACGTGGTTGAGCACGGAGCCGAGGGCGTACTTCGTGTCGTCGCGCGTCGCGGCGTCCTCGACGGCCTCCGAGATCGCGATGCCCAGCGAGCCGCTGGAGTCCGGGCTCTCGGCCAGGATGCCGCGCCCGGCGTTCGTGTCCGGCGACGGGCTCGGCACCACCGACGCGCCCCACGTCTCGATCATCGAGCGGCGGTACGGCTTGGCGTCGTACGACGCGCGCACCATGTAGACCTTGACCTCGAGGTCGAACAGCGCGCCCGCGAAGGAGAGCGAGGAGCCCCACTGCCCGGCGCCGGTCTCCGTGGCGAGGCGGCGGACGCCCTCCTCGCGGTTGTAGTACGCCTGCGCCACGGCCGTGTTCGGCTTGTGCGAGCCGGCCGGCGAGCCGCCCTCGTACTTGTAGAAGATGCGGCAGTCCGTGCCGAGCGCCTGCTCCAGGCCGAGCGCGCGGTGCAGCGGGGTCGGCCGCCACATCGCATACACGGCCCGCACCGGATCCGGGATCGGGATCCAGCGGTCGGTCGCGACCTCCTGGAGGATCAGCGACATCGGGAAGAGCGGCGCCAGGTCGTCCGGCCCGACGGGCTGGCCGGTGCCGGGGTGCAGCGGCGGCGGCGGCAGCGTCGCCAGGTCCGAAGCGAGGTTGTACCAGTGCGTCGGGATGTCCTGCTCGGTCAGCAAGATGCGGCGATCGGCCATCGGATCCTCCGGCTCAGTGAGGGGAGAGGATGCTACCGGCCCCTGCTATCGTCGGTGTCGGGAACCCGACGCGGAGGCGAGAGGTGGCGGCTACGCCCGAGAATCACGTCAAGGGCGCCGACGAGAAGGTCGGCTCGATCGTCATGTACATCATCGCGATCACCCTCGTCGTCTGCACCGCGGGCGTGCTGATCTTCTACGGGGTCGACGCCATGCCGTACGACTGGATCGGCGTCATCGGCGCGGGGCTCTTCGCCATCGCTGCCCTCGCCACCGCGCGCTTCGCGGCGCACGGCTAGCGCGCCGGCCCGGCACGCGTCACCGGCCGACCGGGTGGGTCGTCCCCCGATTGGGGCACGCCGCCGCGCGCTGGCCACGGTGAACTCGTGACTCGTGGCGGCGGCCCATCTGACCGAGATCGGCGATCACCTCGACCGCCGGGCGGCACCCTCCAGCCGCGCCGCCGACCGTGCCGTGGCGGCCGTGGCCTGGTCGCTCGGCGCCGGCGCCGGGACGCCCGAGAGCGGTGCCGTGCTCGCCGCGCTGGAGCCGCTGCTCGCCGCCGAGCGCGACGCCCGGGCGGCGATCGTCCGGGCGCTCGACCGGGCCGAGCGGCACTGCTGCGCCGTCGTCGGCGACGCCGAGTGGCTGCGCGCCGTGGAGAGCAGCCAGGCCCGCGCCCGCCAGGCCCTCGGCCGAACGCTCGCAGGCCGCCTCGCGCCCTGCCTGCCGGTGCTCGAGCGCCGGCATCCCGCGGCGGCCGTCGCCGTCGAGCACACCCTCGCCGAGGAGCGCCGCCTCGCCAGCGACCTCGCCGCGCGGGCGCGTGCCGTGCGCGTGCTGACCGCGCCGTGGCGCACGGGCCTGCGCGGGTCGTCGCCGGCGGTGCAGGAGCTGCGGGCCGCCCGGCGCGCCCTCGACGACGCGGTCGCCGACGGCTACGCGGACGCCCGCCTGCGCTACGAGCTCGTCGCCGCGCTCGCGCCGAGGGCCCACGGGTAACCCGGTGCCGCCCTACGCCCGCCATCGCTCCGCCGCTCGACCGGCGAGTATCATCGCGCACGAACACCACCGCGACAGGGAAGGAAGGCCCGTGTCCCGAGTGCTGATCGTCGCGAACGAGACCGTCGGTGCGGACGAGCTGCTGGCCGAGATCCGGCGGCTCGAGGACGAGAAGACGTCCACGTACCTCGTGGTCGTGCCGGCCAAGCCGCTGCACGAGGGCCACGGCTCGGTCTGGACCCAGGAGGGCGCGCAGGAGGCGGCGCAGGCGCGTCTCGACGGGACGCTCGCGATCCTGCACGCGGAGGGCCTCGACGCGACGGGCAGCATCGGCGACTGGTCGCCGATCAACGCGATCCGCGACGCGCTCATCGACTTCGACGCCGACCTCATCGTCATCTCCACGCACCCCGAGGCCCGCTCCCGCTGGCTGCGCAAGGGCGTGGTGGAGAAGGCGCGCGAGTTCGGGCCGCCGGTCATCCACATCGTCTCCAACGTCCCGGCGGGCGCCGGCGCGTAGACGCCGCGGCGGCGGAGCCTGGCGGAGGCTCCGGCAGGAAACCGCATGCTCGATGCCCCGCACGGGGGATTCGAGGCTGGACCGGCCGGCGCACCCTGTGACACATGACGCGAATCACGCGCGCCCTGCGCCTCGCGCGCCAGAGCTGGGACCTGCTGCTCCTGCAACCCACGCTGCTCGTCCTACCGGCGGCGGCCGCGCTCGCGTGCGGCGTGCTGCTGGCGATCCTCGTGCTGCCGGTGGTGCTCGGGTCGGGGCCGATGGCGCTCCTCACCTACGACGCCGGCCTCGGCTCGTACGTCCTCCTCGCGATCGCGGCCTACGCGCTCACCGCCGTCACGGTCTTCTTCCGCGTCGCCCTCGCCCACTGCTCCGCCTGCCTCCTGGACGGCGACGAGACCTCGGTCCACCACGGCATCGAGGTCGCGGCCGCCCGGCTCCCGCGCATCCTGCTCTGGAGCCTCATCACCACCACGGTCGGGCTCGCGCTGCGCGCCATCGCGGAGCGCATCCCGGCCGGCGGCCGCCTGCTGGAGCTCGCCGGCGGCGCCGCCTGGGCCGCCGCCACCTACTTCGTCGTCCCCGCCCTGGCCCTGGACGACGTCGGCCCGATCGGCGCCATCCGCACCTCCGCCCGCACCGTGCGCGGGCGCTGGGGCGAGGCCGCGGTAGGCGCGGGCGGCATCGGGATCGCCACCTCGCTCGCGATGATCGGGACGTTCGTGGCCGGCGGCCTGCTGGCGGCCCTCGTCAACGCGGCCGGCCTCGGCTTCCTGGCTGCGCTGGTGCTGGTGCTCGTGGTGCTGGCGGCGCTCGCGGTCGGCCTGGTCGGCTCCGCGCTCGGCGTCGTGTTCCAGACCGCGCTCTACCTCTACGCCGGCGACGGCGACCCGGGCGACTTCGACGAGGACGACCTGGCGTCCGCCTTCAGCACGCGCAGCGCCGCGCCGGTGGGCGGCCCCGCCGCGGCGGCGTAGCAACCAGCAATCTGAACGCGTCGGCGAGCGAGAGCCGGAGCAGCACAGCAGTACCGTGCTGTCGGAGGCGGTGCCGTCCGGAGGAGGGTACCCCTTGAGCGAGCGACGAAGGAGGGAGCGCGTTGCCGCAAGGAGCTCGCGCCGCCGACCCCGTCCTTGCGGACGTCGTCGACGCGAGCGACCGACAACCACCCCTCCGTAGGACCCGTTACGGTGCGACCTGCACCGGCCGACGCTGGCCGGGGCCGCGACTTCCGACGCCGGAGGTGTCCAGGTGAGCCTGACCGATCCGTCGACCGCAGGCGCCCCCACCTCGCCCCTGGTCCAGGAGCTCCTGCAGCGCGTCGCCGACCGCGTGCCGGCCGACCGCGTCGAGGTCGTGCAGGCCTTCGCCAAGGCGTACGTGCGCCGCCTGCCCACGACGGGCGCCGGGCTCACGGCCGAGGAGCTGTTCGGCCAGATCATCGGCCTGTTCGAGCTCGCCGACGGCCGCACCGGCGACGTCGCCGTGCGCTCCCTCAACCCGACGCTCGCCGGCGACGGCTACACGGCGATCGGCACCGTCGTCGAGACGAACACCGAGGACTCGCCGTTCCTCGTCGACTCCGTCACCAACGAGCTCGCCGCGCAGGGCCACACGGTGCGCGCCGTGATCCACCCCGTCATCGGCACGGAGCGCGGCGACGACGGCCGGCTGCGGCGCGTCCTGCACGCGCGCGAGGCGGACGTGCGCGAGAGCGTCATGCACTTCGAGACCGACAAGAAGGCGCCCGACGCGGAGCTCGCGGCCGTTGCCGGCGGCGTGCGCGGGGTGCTCGGCGACGTGCGACGCGCGGTGCACGACCACGCCGCGATGAAGAAGCAGCTGGCGCCCATGATCGAGGCCGCGGAGGCCGCCGGCGCGCGCTACGAGGCGGACGAGATCGACGAGACGGTCGCCTTCCTGCGCTGGCTCGACCGGGGCAACTTCATCTTCCTCGGCTACCGCGAGTACGCCATCGTCGACGAGGGCCAGGGGCGCGCCCTGAGCGTGGTCCCGGACTCCGGGCTCGGCATCCTGAACGACGAGGGCCGGTCGACGTACGCGAAGCCCGTGCCGCTGGCGTCGATGGACCCGCGCCTCTGCGAGCGGGTGGTCGGCGGCGACCTGCTGCGCGTCTCCAAGACCAACCGGCTGTCGACCGTGCACCGCCGCGTGCGCATGGACTACATCGGCGTCAAGCGCGTCGACGCCGCCGGCGAGATCGTGGGCGAGCTCCGCCTGCTCGGCCTGTTCACCTCCAAGGCGTTCCTGGAGCCTGCGAGCCGCATCCCGCTGCTGCACCGCAAGCTGGAGCAGATCGTCGCGGCCGAGGACTTCTTCGAGGGGTCGCACGACCACAAGCTCGCCGTGGAGCTGTTCGAGTCCTTCCCCAAGGAGGAGCTGTTCACCGCCGACTGGCAGGACCTGCGGCGGTCGGTCGTCAGCCTGCTGAACCTGCAGGAGCAGGCGAACGTGCGGCTGATCGCCCGTGTCGACCTCGAGGAGCGCATCGTCGCCCTGGTCGTCGCCATGCCGCGCGACCGCTTCAACGCGGTGCTGCGCGTGGCCCTCGGCAAGCTCTTCCAGGAGCGCTTCAACGGCGACTCGGTCGACTACCACCTGTCGCTCGGCGAGTCCGACGTGGCGCGCATCCACTTCACGGTGCACCTGCGCGGCGACCTGCCCGACGTGTCGCTGCCGGAGCTCGAGCAGGAGGTCGCGGCGCTCACGCGCACGTGGGACGACCGCCTCGAGGAGCGGCTCGTGGTGCTGCACGGCGAGGCGCGGGGGCGGGAGCTCGCCGAGAAGTACGGCGCGCGGCTGCCCGGCTACTACAAGCAGTCCTCCGACATCTCCGCGGCCGTCCTCGACATCGAGGCCTTCGAGCGGATCGACGCCGGCGAGCCCTTCGTCGTCGCGCTGCAGAACGAGCGGGGCAGCGCCGGGTCCCTGACCCGCGTCGGCTTCTACAAGTCCGGCGGCAAGGTCAAGCTGTCCGACTTCCTGCCGATCCTGGAGGCCCTCGGGCTCGTGGTCGTCGAGGAGGTGCCGACGCGGCTGCGTCGGCGGGGACGGCCAGACCTTCCTGCACGACTTCGGCGTGCTCGGGCCCGCGGGCACGATGCTCGACCTCGCCGACTGCGCCGACCGCGTCGCCGACTGCATCGGGGCCGTGTGGCGCGGCGAGGCCGAGAGCGACTCCCTCAACCGGCTGGTCGTGACCGCCGGCCTGACGTGGCGCGCGGTGGCCGTGCTCCGCGCCTACCGCAAGTACCGCCAGCGCGTCTCGGCGGGCTTCACCGAGGAGTACCAGAACGACGCGTTCGCGGCGAACCCCGGCATCGCCTCGCGCCTCGTGCGCCTCTTCGAGCTGCGCTTCGACCCGCGCGCCGAGCGCGACCCCGCGGCCGAGTCCACGCTGCGGGACGAGATCCTGGCCATGCTCGACGCCGTCCCCTCGCTCGACCAGGACCGCATCCTGCGCGGGCATCTCGGCGTCGTCGAGGCCACCGTGCGCACCAACGCCTTCCGGACGGGCCGCCACCACCTGTCGTTCAAGATCGCGCTCGGCGGCGGTGCCGGACATGCCGAAGCCGTACCCGCTGTTCGAGATCTTCGTCTACGCGCCGGAGATGGAGGGCATCCACCTGCGCGGCGGCCGCGTCGCGCGCGGCGGCATCCGCTGGTCGGACCGGCTGGAGGACTACCGCACCGAGATCCTGGGCCTGATGAAGGCGCAGATGGTCAAGAACGCCGTGATCGTCCCGACGGGCTCGAAGGGCGGCTTCATCCTCAAGCGGCCGCCCGCCGACCGCGCGGCGCTGCAGGAGGAGGTGACGCGCCGCTACGTCGTGTTCATGCACGGGCTGCTCGACCTGACCGACAACCTCGTCGCCGGCGAGGTCGTGCACCCCGACGACGTCCGCATCCTGGACGACGACGACCCGTACCTCGTGGTCGCGGCCGACAAGGGGACCGCGACGTTCTCCGACACCGCCAACGCGGTCTCCGAGGAGGTCGGCTTCTGGCTCGGCGACGCGTTCGCGTCGGGCGGCTCCGCCGGCTACGACCACAAGGAGCTCGGCATCACGGCCCGCGGGGCGTGGGAGTCGGTGCTGCGGCACTTCCGCGAGCTCGGCGTCGACGCGATGCACGACCCCATCACGGCCGTCGGCATCGGCGACATGTCGGGCGACGTGTTCGGCAACGGGATGCTGCTCTCGCCGTCGCTACGGCTGATCGCGGCGTTCGACCACCGCCACGTGTTCATCGATCCGGACCCCGACGCGGAGCGCGCCATGGCCGAGCGGCGGCGCCTGTTCGAGCTGCCGGCGTCGTCGTGGGCGGACTACGACGCGGCGTTCATCTCGCCCGGCGGCGGCGTCTGGTCGCGGGCCGAGAAGTCGATCCCGCTCTCGCCCGAGGCGCGACGGGCGCTTGGGGTCGACGCCGAGCAGTTGCCCCCGAACGACCTGCTGCGGGCGATCCTCGGCGCCGAGGTCGACCTGCTCTGGAACGGCGGCATCGGCACGTTCGTCAAGGGCTCGTCCGAGTCGAACGCGGACGCCGGCGATCGCACGAACGACGCCATCCGCGTCAACGGGCGCGACCTGCGCGCACGGGTCGTCGGCGAGGGCGGCAACCTGGGCTTCACGCAGCGCGGGCGCATCGAGTACGCGCAGGCCGGGGGGCGCATCAACACGGACGCGGTCGACAACTCGGCCGGCGTCGACTGCTCCGACCACGAGGTCAACCTGAAGATCCTGCTCGGCCTCGCGGAGCAGCGCGGCGACCTGACCCGCAAGCAGCGCGACGAGCTGCTGCAGGCCGTGGCGGACGACGTCGTGCGGCACGTCCTCTACGACAACTACCTGCAGGCGCAGATCCTCTCGCAGGAGGTCGCGGCGTCGGCGGGGCGGCTCGAGGCGTACGAGGACCTGATGGCGTCGCTCGAGGCGGAGGGCGGCCTGGAGCGGCCGATCGAGTACCTCCCGTCGACCGACGAGATGGCGGAGCGGCGCAAGGCGAGCGCCGGCATGGAGCGGCCGGAGCTGTGCGTCCTGCTCGCCTACGCCAAGCGCAGCATCAAGCAGGCGCTTCTGCACTCGAGCCTGCCGGACGACCCCTACCTGGAGCGCGAGCTCGCGCGCTACTTCCCGCCGCGGGTGGTGGAGCGCTTCGGCTACCTGCTGCCCGACCACCCCCTGAAGCGTGAGCTGATCGCGACGATCGTGGCCAACGACGTCGTCAACTCCGAGGGCATCACGTTCGTCTCGCGGACCGTCGCGGAGACCGGCGCGGAGCCCGCCGACGTCGCCCGCGCGTACCGCATCGCACGCGAGGTGACGGGCGCGACGCCGCTCTGGGACGAGGTCGAGGCGCTCGACGGCAAGATCGATCCGGTCCTGCAGAACGAGCTGATGGTCGGCGTCGACTGGCTCGTCGAGCGCGTGGCCCGCTGGTACCTGTCGTCGGCGCCCGCTGCCGACCTCGGGACGGCCATCGAGGAGGGCCGCGACGGCTTCGCGGAGGTCGCGGCGTCGATCCAGAGCGCGGGCACCGACTCGTGGCGCGCCGCTCGCGAGGAGGTGGCTGCCCCGTTCGTCGCGGCGGGCGTCTCCGACGACCTCGCGCGCCGCCACGCGTACCTGCCGGAGCTCGTGCACGCCCCGGACATCGTGGTCGTCGCGCGCCAGACGGGCCGACCGGTGCCCGACGTCGCCCGCGTCTTCTACCTGCTCGGCGAGGCGCTCCACCTGGACTGGCTGGAGGCGCGGCTCGACGACCTGCCCGCGGTCTCGCGCTGGCAGCGCTGGGCGGTGCAGGCCGTCGAGGACGACCTGACGCTCGTGCGCCGCGAGATCGCGCAGAAGGCGATCGATACGGCGCCCGGCGCGGACGCGGACGAGGCGGTCGCGGCGTACCTGGCGGCGCGTCCGGAGGCGTCCGAGCGGCTGTCGCGGTTCATGCGCGGCCTGGCGCTCGAGGGCGTCACCGATCTCGCGGTGCTGACCGTCGCGGTGCGCCAGATCCGCGGCCTCGCGGCGTAGCGCAACCCCGGGCATGGACGACGCGCCGCTGTGGGGGCGGCGCGTCGTATCGAGTGCGCCCAGGCGGGCGCGGGCTTCCGGTGGCGTGCCGGTCCGGGTGGGACGGTGTCGCCTCCTGGGCCTCTCATCGGTTTGCGATGCGCGCAACTTGAACCCCCTCGAGCGAGGCGGCCGACGACGCGTCCGCCTACCCTGTGGGCATGGCCCAGCGCCGCGATCCCACGGTCCGCGACTGCCGCCGCGCCCTCTGGCTGCTCGGTCTGCAGGCGCCGGTGACCGCTGCGCAGGTGACGGCTGCGTACCGCTCGCGGGTCGCTCGCACGCACCCGGACCGGCACGCCGGCAGCGAGTCGAAGGAGGCGGCGGCCGTGACGCTCACGCGCGCCCTCAACGACGCGCGGGCGGTGCTGGAGGACTGGATCGCGTCGGAGCGCGACTGGCCCGGCAACGGCGGCCCGACCCCGGTCCGGCTGGGCCCCGAGCCCGAGGAGCCGTGGACGGGCCGGCCGCCCGAGCCCGAGGTCGCGGCCGTGTGCCGCCGGAGTGGCCTGCGGGCGGGCGACCTGATCCGGCTCTGGCCCTACGACGGCGAGCCCGTCGCGGTCCTCGGCACCGAGGCCGACGGCCCCGAGGAGCCCGTCTGGGTGCGGCTGGACGACCGGGCGGCGGTGCGCGCCGACCGCGTGCGGCTCGCGTCGTTCGCCTGCCCCGTCTGCGGCGACTGCGCGGGGCCCGTCGCGGAGTCTCCGTCGATCCGCCCCTGCCCCGCGTGCCTGGTCGACCTGCGCCGGCTGGAGCAGAGCGCCGACGAGGCGCCGCGCATCCGCCGGGCCATCGAGGCTCGCGCGACGGCCGGGCTCGCCACCGCGACGAGCCTCGGCGACGGGCGCCTGGTCGACCGCGCCCGCGAGCGCCGCCGCTGGTCGCGCCGCCTGCTCGAGGCCGGCCCCGAGGACCTGCACGCCGCGCTGCTCGCCGCCTTCGGGCGGGCCTACGAGCGCTGGGGCGCGCGCGTCGTGGCGTAGGACCGGGGCGAGACCGGGAACCAGTCCTGGTCTTTGCGAAACGGCGCGCGGGCTGTACCCTCATGCGCCCATGGAGGCTTTGCTCGCGCAGCTCGCACCCCGCCCCCGCGACATCGCGGCGAACGCCGCGCGGGCGGCGACCGTCATTCGCCAGAACCCCGACGTGGACCTGGTCGTCCTGCCGGAGCTCTACCTCTCCGGCTACACGATGGAGCGCCTCGACGAGCTGGCCTGCCCGGCCGGCGGCGGCGCGCTCGCCCCCGTCGTCGACGCGGCCGCCTCGTGCGGGACCGCGGTCGTCATCGGCTTCCCGGAGCTCATCGGGGGCGGCGTCGCCAACAGCGTCGCGCTCATCGACCGCGACGGCTCGCTCGCGGGCGTCTACCGCAAGACCCACCTCTTCGGCGACGAGACGCGGGCCTTCGTGCGGGGCGACTCGCTGCTGGTGGCGACCCTCGCCGGCCGCCGCGTCGCGCCGCTCGTGTGCTTCGACGTCGAGTTCCCCGAGCCCGCGCGGGCCGCCGCGCGCGCCGGCGCGGAGCTGCTGGTCACGGTCTCGGCGAACATGGACCCGTTCTGGGCCGACCACGAGCTGGCCGGCCGGGCCCGCGCGCTGGAGAACCGGCTGCCGCACCTGTACGTGAACCGCGTCGGCTCCGAGTCGGGCTTCGAGTTCGTCGGCGGCTCGCGCTCGATCGCGCCCGACGGCAGCGTCCTGGTGGAGGCCTCGTCCCCGACCGAGCGGCTGCTCGCGGCGAGCGTGGCCCTCGGGCAGTCCACCGACGACCGCGTCGACTACCTGCGCCACGCGCGCGGCGAGCTGCCCGTGCTCGACGTCAGCGCGCCCGCCGTGGCGCTGGGCGACTAGGCCGAGTCGCGGGTCGCGGCCAGGCGGCGGATCTCCGCGGCCGGCGGCGGCGGCACGTCGAAGACCTCGATGAGGTTGCCCGCCGGGTCGCGGAAGAAGAAGCGCGGCGCGCCCCACAGCCTCGGGTTCTCGTACGGCTCGGCGCCGGCGGCGCGCGCGGCGGCGACCGTCTCCTCGACGTCGTCGACGAGCAGCGCGAGGTGTCCCTGCTGGTGCAGCGCCTCGCCCACCAGCAGGTGCACGTGGTCCTCGTCGCCGAAGCGGAACCAGACGGCGCCCGCGAGGTTGGGGATGCGCTCCATCCCGAGCACGTCCTGGTAGAAGCGCGCGCAGTCGTCGAGCAGCTCACGCGGCACCTGCACGGACACGTGCTGCAGCCGCTTGGCACTCACGCCGCGGCCTCCGTGTGCGCGTCGATCGCGTGGACGGGTCGCACGAGCGCCAGTATGCCGTACACGAGCAGCGGCGCTGCGGCGAGGGCGAACGCGAGGCGGATGCCGATGCCCTCGGCGAGCCAGCCGACCGCGACGCCGGAGAGCGCCATCGGGCCGACCAGGAGCCACAGGTAGAGCGCCAGCACGCGGCCGCGCACGCCGTCCGGGCTCAGCAGCTGGATCGCGGCGTTGGTGGAGCTGAAGACGGCCAGCCAGCACGCGCCGGCGGCTGCGCAGGCCGGGAGGGCGGCCCACCAGGTCGGCGCACCGGCGATGCCGATGGCGAGCACCGCGAAGGCCAGCATGGCGCTCGGGATCAGGCGGTGGCGCGGCACGCTGCGGACGAGCCGCAGCACGCCGAGCGAGCCCGCCGCCGCGCCGAGCCCGAAGGCGCCGAGCAGCGCACCGAGCGCCGCCGGACCGCCGCCGAGGTCGTGGGCGTAGACCGGCATCAGCACCGAGAGCGGCGCGGCGCAGAAGGCGAAGATGCCGCAGCCCGTCATCAGCCGGCGCAGGGCGGGCGAGTCGAGCGCGTGGCGCACCGCGGCGCGCACGGTCGCCGCCCCGTCGCGCGCGCCCGCACTGGCCTGCGGCAGCCGGCGGATGACGCGCAGCTGCGGCAGGAAGGAGAGGGCGTTGAGGGCGAAGCAGGCCGTCGCGCCGCCGACCAGCAGGAAGGCGCCCGCGATGGCGGGGCCGACGACGCGCGCGAGGTTGAAGCCCGCGGAGTTCAGCGACACCGCGTCGGGGAGGATCGAGCGCGGGACGAGGCTCGAGACGGTGGCGAGCTGGGCGGGCCAGGCGAGCGTCTGGCCGACGCCGCCGACCAGCGAGAGCGCGATCAGCACCGCCGGGACCGCGGCGCCGGCGACGGCCGCCAGCGTCAGCCCGACGGCGGCGACGAGCTGCAGCACGATGGCCGCGACGAGCAGCGTGCGGCGGTCGCGGCGGTCGGCGAGGCGTCCGGCGAGCGGCGTCAGGAACAGCGACGGACCGCGCTGGGCGAGGCCGAGGACGCCGACCATCGCCGCCGAGCCGGTCGCGTCGAGCATCAGCCACGCCGCCGCCACCTGCTGCATCCACGTGCCGGCGTTCGACCCCTGCGCGGTGAGCCACCAGGCCCGGAACAGCGGCAGGCGCAGCGGGGCCGGGGCAGGGAGTGACCGCACCGCTCAATGGTACGGGTGACGCGCCATTCAGCCGCCGGTCCGGTCGGCGGGGTCGGCCCTTCAGAACGCCGCTCGGTCCTCGAGACGAGCGCAGCCAGTTATGAAGTCGTGAGCGAGCCCTGCCCCGCAGCGACGGAGGAGCGTAGGGGCTTGTCGAACAGGAGCGAAGCGACTGCTGCCGGCGAGCGAGAGCCGGAGCGGCACAGCAGTATCGTGCCGTCGGAGGCGGTGCTTGGACGGAGGAGGGGTCGCAGTTGAGCGAGCGCAGTGAGCGCGTTGGCCGCCCTCGCGAGCGCCGCTGACGCGGCCCTGGCGGTCATCGTTCTCGCGAGCGACCACTGCCACCCCTCCGGAGGACCCGCTAGCGCAGGATGCGCAGCTTGGACACGTCGACGGTCAGCCAGCGCTTGGAGAGCTGCCCGACCGTGCCGTCCGCGATCAGCGTCTTGAGCGCCTCGTTGACCGCGGGCTTCAGCGGGGAGCCCTGCGCGAGGACGGCGCCGTAGCGCTCGTTCGTGCGGATCTGGCCGGCCAGCGGGCCGTAGCTGTCGGGCACCGCCGCCCGCTCCGCCCCGAGGATCGGCGCGTCGGAGACGATGGCGTCGCAGCGGCGGTCGGCGAGGCGCTGCAGCAGCACGCGCAGCGACGAGACCAGGGTGGTGCGCGTCGTCGGTCGGATGCGCTGGGAGATCGTGTCCTCGCCGGTGGTGCCGTCCTCGGCGCAGAGCTTCAGGCTGCGCAGCGCGGCGAGCGTCTTCGGGGTGCGGCCGAGCTCCTCGCGCAGCAGCACGCCCTGGTTGGCCTGCAGGTACGGCACGGAGAAGTCGATGATCCGCTCCCGCGCCTTCGTGATGGTGGCCTGCGCGAACAGCACGTCCCACGGCTTGGCCCCCGTCGTGAAGATCCTCGCGAACGAGCGCTCCTGCACGAAGCGGACGTTCGGGATGCCCATGCGCTGGGCGAGGGCGCGCGCGAGGTCGACCTCCAGGCCGCGTGCGTAGACGACGTCCGAGCCGGAGACCGACCCCACCTGGAAGCCCTGCGTCGGCATCTGGAGGCCGACCGTGAGGGTGTCGGGCACGAGCGTCGGCAGCGGGTCGGCGGCGCGGGCCGGGGCGGCCGCGGCGAGCGCCAGCAGCGCGACGACGAGGCCGGCGCGGCGCGCGCGCCTCACGCCGAGCTCCCGAGGACGATGACCTTCGTGCCCGACGGCGTCTGGTCGTACAGCCACTTCGCGTCGTAGCGCGGCACGCGCACGCAGCCGTGCGACGCGGCGTAGGGCGGCACGTCGGGGTACTCGTGGAACGCGATGCCGCCGACGAAGTAGGACGCCCACGGCAGCCAGACGCTGAACGGCACGCTCCACGAGCGCTCCTCCTTGCGGAAGACGCTGTAGCTGCCGGGCGGCGTCGGCGTCCCGGCGGCGCCGCTGGAGACGGTGATGGTGCGGACGACGCGGCCGCCGTCGACGACCAGCGCGAGCTGGCGGTCGAGCAGCACCTCGACGCGCCGACCGCCGCCCGCCGTGCGCGGCGTCGGTCGGGCGGCGCTGGCGAGGGCGGCCTTCGTCTGCGGCCCCACGATGCCGTCGCGGCTGAGCCCCGCCCACTTCTGGAAGGCGACGACGGCGAACTGCGTCTGCTCCCCGGCCACGCCGTCGACCGCCTCGGGCGGCAGGTAGCTGAGGTCGGCGAGCTGCTGCTGGAGCGCGCGCACGGCGACGGTCGGGTCGGGCTCCTCGACGACGGGCGGCTTCGGGGGCGGCACGACGGGCCGGCGCAGCGACGCCGGCGTGATCGGCTGCGTCGCGTCGATGCCCGGGAAGAGCCCGTACGGCGTTCCGCCGAGGATGCGCAGCCGCACCGACTTCACGCCGGTGAAGCCGGTCGCCGTCAGCACGAGCTGCGTCACGCGCGCCCGCAGGTCGGCGGCCTCGTCGGCCTCGGCGAAGGTCTGGTCGAGGTCGATGACGACGACGCTGCCCACCTGGGTGATGCTGCGCACGACGGTCGTCGGCGGCACGTAGGTCCGGAACCCGCGGCGCGTCTCCGCCCGCGTCGGCCCGGCGACGAGGGCGGCGACGGCCTCCTGCAGCGTGCTGCCCGGGCGCTTCACGGGCACGGTCTGCTCGCCCTGCAGGAGCTGGATCTGCACGTCCGCGCTGGCGAGCGCGGGTCCGGCGGCGAGCGCGACGAGCGCCGCGACCAGCGGCAGGAGGAGTCGGAGGACGCGGCGGGGCATCGCGGCGGCGGATCATAGCGGCGGGGTTGCGCGGCGGGCGCGCGGACGTCAGCGTTGCTGCGCCATGCCCCCGTCGGCCGCCGTGGTGGGTCGCGAGCGCGAGCTCGCCGTGATCGAGTCGTTCCTCGTGGCCGAGCCGTGTCCGCGGGCGCTGGTGGTGGAGGGCGAGCCGGGTGCCGGCAAGACGACGCTGCTGCGGGCGGCGATCGCCCGGGCGCCGGATGCGCAGGTGCTCGCGTGCTGGCCCGCGCAGGGCGAGTCGGCGCTCTCGTTCGTGGGCGCTGGGCGATCTTCTGCGCCCGCACCTGGACGACGTCCTGCCGGTGCTGCCGCGGCCGCAGCGGCGGGCGTTGGCCGGCGCGTTGTACCTGGACGAGGCGACGGACGACGTCGCCGGGGCGCACGTCGTTGGTGCGGCGACGTTGAACGCCCTCGGCCTGCTCGCGGCGCGTCGGCCGGCGTTGCTGGTGGTCGACGATGGGCAGTGGCTCGACGCGGCGTCCGCCGAGGTCCTGGCGTGGGTGGTGCGGCGCCTGCCGGAGCGTTTGCCGGTGCGTCTGGTGCTGGCGCGGCGGACGAGTCCCGAGCCGCTGCCGCTCGATCTCGAGCGTGCGCTGGACGACGCGTTGCTGACCCGCCTGGCGCCGGAGCCGCTGGACGCGGACGCCGTGTACGCCCTGGTGCGCGAGCGGCTCGGCGTCGTGCTCGGGCCGGCCGAGCTGCGGCGCGTGCACGAGCTGTCCGGCGGCAACCCGTTCTTCGCGCTGGAGCTGGCGCGGGCCGGCGCCGACGGCGGCTTGCCGAGCTAGCCTCGGCGGGCCTGGTCGACGGCCGGCTCGGCCGGCTGCCGGAGCGACACGCGGCAGGCGCTGGCGGTCTGCGCGTACCTGGCGCGGCCGACGCTGGACGTCGTATCCGCGGCGACGGATGGCGATGCGTGGGCGCTGCTCGGGCCAGCGATGGACGGGGGCGTGGTGGAGGTCGCGGACGGCGTCGTGCGCTTCGCGCATCCGCTGCTGGCGGAGGGGGCGCGGGCGGCGGTGGCGCCGTCGGCGGTTCGCGCGCTGCACGCCCGACTGGCGGAGACGGCCGCGACGGCGGAGGAGCGGGCGGGGCATCGTGCGAAGTGCACCGATGCGCCCGACGAGCCGACGGCCCAGGAGCTCGAGAATGCCGCACGAGCTGCGTTGCGGCGGGGTGCCACGCAGATGGCCGCAAGCCTCGCCGAGGACGCCATGCGGTTCAGCGCGACGAACCAGGATGCGTTCACGGAACGGGCGCTGTTCGCGAGCGATGCGCTGTATACGGCGGGACGCATGGGTGACCAGCGTGCGCTGATCGAGCGTGCGTTGGCCACGGTGCCACGAGGGCGCAACCGGGCGTTGCTGCTGACCTCGGCCTCGACGGACCTTCGGGTCGAAGTGGGTCTTGCCGTCGGGCGCGAGGCTCTGGAGAACGCAGAGGGCGACCCGACGGCCATGACGCACGCGCTCATCACCATTGCGTCTTCGCACTTCCATGCGGCCGACGTGTCCCGGACGTGGGAAGCGCTCAGTGAGGCCCTGCGCCACGCTCCATTCGCGGACGACAGGACGGCAGCCCGGGCGTACGCCGGCGCTGCGAGCATCGCAATGCTCATCGGCGACCCGACGGCCACCGATCTCCTCGAACGTGCACGTGCGTTGGAGCGTCGCAGCGGGCGATTGGTCGGCGACGACTCGCCCGACCTCATGCTCGGGATGTTCCAGGGGTTCGCCGATCGGCTGGATGACGCGCGCGCGACCCTGACGGCGTACCTGCTGCAGGCGGACGAGGAGGCCGACGAGGTCGCCCGCTTGAGCGCACACTTCCATCTCGCCGAGGTCGAATGGCGGGCGGGACGATGGAACGCCGCGTCGGACCACGCCGCACGGGCGATCCGGCTCAGCCTGCAGGACGGCTCTGGCAGTGCGTGGACAGGCTGGCTCGACAGCCTGATCGCGGCGTCGGTGGGCGAACTCGACCGGGCGCTCGCCGGAGTGTCGGCTGGTCTCGCCCGTCGTGGACGAGGCGGGAGAAGGGTTGTGGGGCGTCATGTACCGCTGGGTCGGCGGGTTCTGCGAGCTTGCCGGCGGACGGGCCGACGCGGCGCTGCGGTACCTCGACCAGGTGGCGCCGCTGTGGGACGAGATGGGGGCCTTCGAACAGGGCGCATCCCACCACGCGTCCGACGAGCTGGAGGCCCTCATCCTCGTCGGTCGCGAGGCCGATGCCGAGCGCCGCATCGACGAGGAAGCGGCGCGGGCCGAGGCGCTCGATCGCGACCGTCTGCGGGGCGTCGTCGACCGGGCACGGGGCATGCTCGACTCGCGGCGTGGGCAGCACTCGGAGGCGGTCGACGCCCTGCTTCGGGCGGAGGCGCTGCACGGCGCGGGCCCGCTGCCGTTCGACCACGGGCGCACGCTGCTCGCGCTCGGCGAGGCGCAGCGGCGGGCCGGGCGGCGGCGCGACGCGCGGACGTCACTCCAGTCGGCCGGCGCGATCTTCGAGCGGCTCGGCGCCCGGCCGTGGAGCGCCCGGACGGACGCGGAGCTGGGGCGGCTCGGTGGGCGGGTCGCGTCCGGCGACGAGCTGACCGCCACGGAGCAGCGGGTCGCCGCCCTCGTGGCGGAGGGCCGGACGAACCGCGAGGTCGCGGCGGAGCTGGTCGTCTCGGTGCGCGCGGTCGAGGCGAACCTCACGCGCGTCTACGCGAAGCTCGGCATCCGCTCGCGCGCCGAGCTCGCAGCGCGCTTCCGCGGCTGACCGCCTGCGGCGCTCTACCGGCGCGCAGGGCACCGCATGTGGATCCCCGTATACCGAGCTCTCGGAGCCCTCCGTACGGTCGGTCGTGTCATCCGACACGACCCCAGGAGGTCACCGTGCTCCCGATCATCCGCACCACCGCCCTCGCCGCCCTGGCTGCCGCGGCGGCCGTGAGCGCCGGCTCCGCAGGCGCGCAGCCCGCTCCGGTCAGCAAGGAGGCGCGCCACGGGCAGGCGGTCACCTCGCCGGCGGGCGGCAACCCGCGGGCGTGCGAGCGCCCGGTACTGCTGCCACGCATGATCACGGGCCCGCGCAGCGGCCCGGCGATCGCGTGGCCGCTCTATCTCTACCGCGGCGGCTTGATCGAGACCACCACCCGCTACGGCGTCGTCTGCTTCGAGGTGGAACGCCTCCCGCCGTCGCACCGGTGACCGTGGCGCTCCTTCGCGCCGGCCGGCGGGCCGCCCGGCTCGTGTCGGCGCTCGTCGCGGCCACCTCGCCTCGCCCTCGTCCCGCCGCGGCGGGGCATCGCGACGTCGGATCATAGCGGCGGGGTTGCGCGGCGGGCGCGCGGCGGTCAGCGTTGGCACGCCATGCCGCCGTCGGCCGCCGTGGTGGGTCGCGAGCGCGAGCTCGCCGTGATCGAGTCGTTCCTCGTGGCCGAGCCGTGTCCGCGCGCCCTGGTCGTCGACGGCGAGCCCGGCGCCGGGAAGACGACGCTGCTGCGGGCGGCGATCGCCCGCGCGCCGGATGCGCAGGTGTTGGCGTGCTGGCCTGCGCCGGGTGAGTCGGCGCTGTCGTTCGTGGCGCTGGGCGATCTTCTGCGCCCGCACCTGGTCGACGTCCTGCCGGCGCTGCCGCGGCCGCAGCGGCGGGCGTTGGCCGGCGCGTTGTACCTGGACGAGGCGACGGACGACGTCGCCGGGGCGCATGTCGTTGGTGCGGCGACGTTGAACGCCCTCGGCCTGCTCGCGGCGCGTCGGCCGGCGTTGCTGGTGGTCGACGATGGGCAGTGGCTCGACGCGGCGTCCGCCGAGGTGCCTGGCGTGGGTGGTGCGGCGCCTGCCGGAGCGATTGCCGGTGCGTGTGGTGCTGGCGCGGCGGACGAGTCCCGAGCCGCTGCCGCTCGATCTCGAGCGTGCGCTGGACGACGCGTTGCTGACCCGCCTGGCGCCGGAGCCGCTGGACGAGGATGCGACGTACGTGCTCGTGCGTGAGCGGCTGGGTGTCGTGCTCGGCCCGGCGGAGCTGCGCCGCGTGCACGAGCTGTCCGGCGGCAACCCGTTCTTCGCGCTGGAGCTGGCGCGGGCCGGCGCCGACGGCGGCCTGCCGGGTAGCCTGGCGGGCCTGGTCGAGGGGCGCCTGAGCCGGCTGCCGGACCCGACGGTCCGCGCTCTCGCGGCCTGCGCGTACCTGGCGCGGCCGACGCTGGACATCGTGTCCGCGGCGACGGATGGCGACGCCTGGACGCTGCTCGCCCCGGCGTTGGACGACGGCGTGGTGGAGGTCGCGGACGGCGCGGTGCGGTTCTCCCACCCGCTGCTGGCCGAGGGGGCGCGGGAGCGGGTGCCGGTCTCGCAGCAACGCAGCCTGCATAGCCGCCTGGCCGGCGTGGTTGGTTCGCCGGAGGAGCGCGCGACGCATCTCGCGGGTGCGCACGATCCGCCGAACGAGGACGTCGCCGCCGCGGCAGAGGAGGGCGCGCGGCTTGCCGTTCGCTCGTGGGGCGCCCGCAGCGGCGTCGGAGCTGATTCAAGTTGCGTGGCGGTTCGGCGAATCCGAACGACGAGACGATCGTTCGCCGGGTGATGCTCGCTACGGCAGTGTTCGACGCGGCAGGCGGCCCGCTTCACGCGATGGTCGACGACGCGGCCGCTCGTCTGGGCCGCGGCCCGCAACGAGCGAGGGTATTGGCCGCGCTGTCGAAAAGATTGTTCGCCAGCGCAGGAGCAGGCGCTCCACCCTCAGATCGTGGCCGAGGCGGAGGGCGATCCGACGGTCCTCACGCTGGCATGGGACGGATTGGCGAACTCGTACTCCGTCGGCGGTGACTGGGCCGCAGGGCGCGGGCACATCGCATGGCGCTGGAGTTTGCGGATCGCGCCGACCCGATCGCGGCCGCCCAGGCGTACGCCGCTGCCGGAACGACGGCGTTGCTTCGCGCAGAGCCGGATGCGGGCGACTTGCTTCGCACGGCCGAACAGCTCGAACGGCGGTCCGGAGCACGACTTCCGGCCCAGCTTTCACCCCAGCTCGGACCTCGCGATGGCGTGGATCTTCGGCCGACCGGCTGGACGAGGCGCGACATCTCGCTGAGGCTGCGGCTCGCAGCTCGCCCTGGCCGAGCACGGCGACGAGGTCGCTCCGAGATCTGGCCGTCGTACCACCTGGCGGCGCTCGAGTGGCGTGCCGGCAACTGGGACGCGCGCGGACCCTCGGCTCGCGTCGACCGTCTCCACGAGCAGACGTCGCCGGCGATCTGGACGATGCCGGGTGCCGGTGGATCGGCGGCCTGATCGCGGCCGCGCCGAGGCGACGGCGGCGCCCGCGCGCGGCCTTGGAGGCCGGGCTCGTGATACGTCGACGCCGTCCGGGCGAGGTGTTCTTCACGCTTGCTCCACCTGTGGGCGCTTCGGCCTGCTGGAGCTCGCCGCCGGCCGTCCGGACGAGGCGCTCGGCCACGTCGAGCACCTCTCGCGCGACCTCGACGAGAACGGGCTCTCGCGAGCAGGGCGTCACCCACCACGCCTCCGACGAGCTGGAGGCGCTGATCCTCGTCGGGTCGCGAGGCCGATGCCGAGCGGCGCATCGACGAGGAGGCCGAGCGGGCCGAGGCGCTCGATCGGGATCGGCTGCGGGGCGTCGTCGATCGGGCGCGGGGCATGCTCGCGTCGCGGCGCGGCCAGCACGACGAGGCGGTCGAGGCCCTGCTGCGGGCGGAGGCGCTGCACGGCGCCGGGCCGCTGCCGTTCGACCACGGGCGCACGCTGCTGGCGCTCGGCGAGGCGCAGCGGCGGGCGGGGCGGCGGCGCGACGCGCGGACGTCACTCCAGTCGGCCGGCGCGATCTTCGAGCGTCTCGGCGCCCGGCCGTGGAGCGTCCGCACGGACGCGGAGCTGGGCCGGCTCGGCGGCCGTGTCGCGTCCGGCGACGAGCTGACCGCCACGGAGCAGCGCGTCGCCGCGCTCGTCGCCGAGGGCCGCACGAACCGCGAGGTGGCGGCGGAGCTGGTCGTCTCGGTGCGCGCGGTCGAGGCGAACCTCACGCGCGTCTACGCGAAGCTCGGCGTCCGCTCGCGGGCCGAGCTCGCCGCGCGCTTCCGCGGCTGAGCACCGGCTGCCGGGCGACTTCGGGTCGCCGGGGCAATGCATGTGGATCCCCGCATACCCGTACCTCCGGGCCCTCCGTAGCGTCGGTGTCGTCATCCGATGCGACCCCCAAGGAGGGCCTCATGTTCCCGATCGTCCGCACCACCGCACTGGCCGCCATCGCCGCCGCCGCCGTCATCAGCGCCGGCACCGCGAGCGCGCAGCCCGCGCCCGTCAGCACCGAGGCGCGAACGCACACCGGCTCGGCCCCGACGTCCCGCTGCCAGCACGTCGTGCGCGTGAAGACCGCGAACGGCCGCGCGTGACGTCACCCGCTACGGCGCGGCGTGCCTCGAGGCGTGATGACCGCCGACCTGCTCCGGGGCCGACGCCGCTGCACGCGGGCGTCAGCCGCGCCGCGTCAGCCGCGCAGCGCCGCGAGCGCCGCGGGGTCGTCCGGGATCAGGCCGGACGCCACCACGCGGTCGAGGAATCCGGCCCACTCCGGGCGCACCGCTCGGGCCTCGGCCATCGTCGCCGTCGCGGCGTCGTGCCGGCCGAGGCCCGCCAGCACGACCGCGTGCCAGAAGATCACCTGGTCGTCGCCGGGCGCCAGGCGGCGGGCCTGCGCGAGCTCGTCCAGCGCCGCCGCATCGCCGCGCATGGCGAGGTCCAGGCCGCGATCGAGGGCGTCGAAGCCGCGCGACACCTGCAGCAGGCGGGCGAGCTCGTCGACCGGCGCGGCGTGGTCGACGACGCGCAGGTCGACCTCCGCCAGCAGCCCGGGGCCCGTGCGCACGAGGATCGCCGCCGACTGGCTGCCGCGCCCGTCGCCGCCCGCGTCCTCGCCCGCGCGCAGCGCCGCCACCAGCCGCTCCGCAAGCGCGCCCGGCGCGCCCTCGAACGCCTCCACCATCCGCTCCCACGTGCCCGCGGTCGAGAGCATGTTGCCCTGCGCCGCGCAGTGCTCGCCGACCGCGCCGCCGGCCTCGGCGACGCAGCCCGCGCCCGTGTGCTGCGCGAAGCGCCCCTCGGCGTCGAGCATCGCGACCTGCCGCAGCGGCGCGCCGGGGTCGGTCGCGACCAGCGCCTGCGAGCGCCTGCTCGCTCGTGCGGCCGTGCCGCATCAGCTCCAGGCCCAGCGGCCCGTAGCTCGGCTCCACGAAGGACTGCGTGGCGACGGCGCCGACGCCGTGCTCCACGAACATCAGCTGCGGGCCGACGTTGAACCAGCGGCTCTGCGCTGCGACGCCGACGGCGCCGGTCGCGGGGTCGCGGCCGATGATCGAGTACGTCATGGCGCGGATCTTGGCGCCCGCGCCGTCGCCGTGCGCGGTGTCAGCGCACGGGCCAGCGGCGCCACGCCTCGGCGAGCTGGCCGGCGTCGCCGACCACGCCGCTGGCGATCAGGCCGTCCGACGCCACGGTGCTGCCGGGCAGGAGCACGGCGCGCCGGACGGCGGCGCCGGTCCCGATCGTGCAGCCCGGCCCGATGACGGCCGGCCCGGAGACCTGGCAGCTCGCGGCGAGCGTCGCGTCGCGGCCGATCAGCACGGGCCCCGTGATCTCCGTCGCGTCGTCGATGCGGACGCCCTCGGCGGCGAACACGCCCGGGCGCACCTCCCTGCCGGGCAGCTCGATGCCGATCTCGCCGGACACCGCCG
The DNA here is from genome assembly GCA_963767885.1 of uncultured Actinomycetota bacterium. Taxonomy (GTDB): domain Bacteria; phylum Actinomycetota; class Thermoleophilia; order Gaiellales; family F1-60-MAGs149; genus CAVYFW01. The sequence goes on along the minus strand of CAVYFW010000017.1, from coordinate 59,887 downwards.
AGAGGTTGCCGGCGACGAGCTCCTCCACCGACCCGACGTCGCTCCAGTAGGCATCCGTCTCGTGGACGCGCATGGGCAGCCCGTCGGCCACGAGCTCCGGCAGCACCTGGCGCCCGAAGTCGTAGAACGTCGCCTTCGGGATGCGCCCCAGCACCGAGTGGTCGAAGACGTAGATGCCGAGGTTCGCGAGGTTCGAGCGGGCCTCCTCGCGCTTCGGCTTCTCCTGGAACGCCGTCACGAGGCCCTGCTCGTCGGTGACCACGACGCCGAACTGCTCCGTCTCCGGCACCTGCTTCACGGCGAGCGTCGCGACGGCCTCGGTCGCCCGGTGGCTTGCCACGAGCGCGCGCACGTCGACGTCGTGGAGCCCGTCGGCCGAGGTGACGAGGAAGCAGTCGTCGTCCTCCGTCAGGAACCACTCGCAGCGCTTCGTGCCGCCCGCCGTGCCGAGCAGCTCCTCCTCGTGGGAGTACTGCAGCGGCAGGCCCATGTGGGTGCCGTCGCCGAAGTAGGAGCGGATCGCGTCCGCGTGGTAGTGCAGGTTGACGATCGCCGCGTCCACGCCGGAGCGCGTCAGCCGCCGGAACAGGTGCTCCAGCACCGGACGGTTGGCGACCGGCACCATCGGCTTGGGCAGGTGGTCCGTGAGTGGGCGCAGGCGGGTGCCCAGCCCCGCCGCCATCACCATCGCGCGCATCGTCCCACTCTACGCCGGAACGGGTCCGGCGGCCCCGCCCGTCCGCTCAGGGTGCGGGCTGCGGAGCCACCCCGATGGCCGGGGCAGGGCGCCGCTCGCGGACGCCGATCGCGGCCATCGCGACGAGGCCGCACCCGCCGGCCACGCACAGCGGCAGGAAGCCGACCGCGTCGACGACCAGCGAGCCGGCCGCCATCGCGGACGTGTACGGCACGGCCCACAGGAGCTCGACCGCCGACCAGGCGCGGCCCTGCAGCTCGTTCGGCGTCGACCGCTGGATCTGCGTGACCAGCCCGACGATGGCGCAGGAGAGGCCGACGCCGAGCACGGTGGTGGCGACGATCGCCGTGACGGTGGTCGCCGTCGCCTGCAGCAGCAGCGCGCCGCCGACCACGCCCAGGCCGACGCGCATCGTCGTCACCTCGCCGACGCGGGCCAGCACGCGCCCGGCCAGCAGCCCGCCGGCGATCGCACCGGCGCCGCCGAAGGTGCCGAGCACGCCCAGGAACGCCGGGTCGCGGTGCAGGCCGTCGGTGACCACGGCCAGCGGCGTGATCTCGCTCAGGCCGACCGCGACGCCCGCCACGAGCGTCAGCGGGATGAGCGGCCGCATCACCGGCGAGGACACCAGGTGGCGGGCGCCGGCCAGCAGCTCGTCGCGCGTCGGGACGCCGCGCGCGTCGCCCCGCCGGTCGGGAGCGCGCACGCGCCACAGGCAGAGGGCCGCGAGCGCGAAGGTGGCCGCGTCCAGCGCCGCGACGGCATGCCCGCCCGCGACGGCGTAGACGACGACACCGGCCAGCGGCCCGGCGATGCGCACGCCGGAGCGCGCCGCCTCGAGCAGGCCGTTCGCGGCGCCGAGCTGCGCGTCCGGCACCATGCCCGCGACGAGCGCGCTGCGGGCGGCGGCGTCGACCTGCTGCGACATGCCGTAGAGGACGGCGACGACGTGCAGCAGCCACGACGTCGCCGGGGTCGTCCACCAGCACCAGCAGGAACACCGCCGCGCCGGTGACGAGGTCGTTGGCGATCATCAGCCGACGGCGCGGCAGGCGGTCGGCGAGCGCGCCGGCCAGCGGGGCCAGCAGCGCCGGCGCCGCCAGGGCCAGGTAGATCGCGCCCGCGGCCCCGGTCGAGCCGGTCAGGTCGTACGTCCAGACGCCCAGCGCGACCCAGAGCGCGCGGTCGCCGACCATGCTCAGCACGCGGCCGAGGTAGAGCAGGCGGAAGTCGCGGTGGCGGAGGAGTCGTCGCATCGGGTGGGGTTCCGATGCGGGGGTACGGCCGGGCGCCGCGGCGCGGATTCCCCGGCGGCGCGCGCCCTAGACTACGCGGCTCCGACGGTCCGGGAGGACTCGAGCATGGCGACCTTCATCTTCTTCCCCGAGGGGGCGTACGGGCCGACCAACAACTGCGTCGGCATCGGTGACGTGCTGCTGCGCCGGGGTCACCGCGTCGTCTTCGTGGTCGAGGAGTCGTTCGCCGGCACGCTCGAGGCCAAGGGGTTCGAGGAGCGCCTGATGCGGCTCGGCCCGAAGCCCGAGGTCGAGGAGGCGCCGGGCCAGTTCTGGAAGGACTTCATCCGCGAGACGGCGCCGGTCTTCCGCAAGCCCACGATCGAGCAGCTCGAGGACTTCATCGCGCCGACGTGGCAGGCGCTGCTCGACGGCGCGCGCTACGTCGACGAGCGGCTGGTCGAGATCGTCGACGAGGTGCAGCCGGACGTCATCTGCGAGGACAACGTCCCGTGCTTCCCCGCCATCCCCGCCAGCGGGCGCCCGTGGGTGCGCATCCTCTCCTGCAACCCGCTGGAGGTGAAGGATGCCGACCTGCCGCCCACCTTCTCGGGCTACCCGGTGGCCGATCGCAGCGGCTGGGACGCGTTCCGCGAGGAGTACCGCCGCACGCACGGCGAGCTGCACGCGTCGTTCGACGCCTTCGTGCAGGAGCGCGGGGCGCCGCCGCTGCCCGACCTGGAGTTCATCCACGAGTCGCCCTGGCTGAACCTCTACGTCTACCCCGCCGAGGCCGACTACGCGCGCTCGCAGCCCCTCGCCCCGACCTGGCACCGGCTGGAGTCGAGCGTCCGCGGCACCGACGAGGCGTTCGAGCTGCCCGACGAGATGGCCCGCCGGCGCGGCAGCCTCGTCTACCTCAGCCTCGGCTCGCTCGGCTCGGCGGACGTCGACCTGATGAAGCGCCTCGTCGAGACGCTGGCCGAGTCGCCGCACCGCTTCATCGTCTCCAAGGGCCCGCAGCACGACCAGTACGAGCTGGCGGACAACATGTGGGGCGCCGAGTTCCTGCCCCAGCCGTCGATCCTGCCCCAGGTCGACCTCGTGATCACCCACGGCGGCAACAACACGACCACCGAGTGCTTCCACTTCGGCAAGCCGATGATCGCGCTGCCGCTGTTCTGGGACCAGTACGACAACGCCCAGCGCATCGACGAGACGGGCTTCGGCGCGCGGCTGCCGACGTACGCCTTCGACCCCGGCGACCTGCTCGGCGCGGTCGACCGCCTGCTCCACGACACGGCCCTGCGCAGCCGCATGGCGCCGATCGCCGAGCGGCTGCAGGCGAGCCCCGGCACGGAGCGGGCGGCCGACCTGGTCGAGCGGCTCGCGCAGACGCGCCAGCCCGTGACGGCCTAGGCGATCGTCAGCCCGGCGGCGCCGCCGCGGACCTCGACGGTGAAGCGATCGCCGGCGTCCTCGAAGCCCGGCGTCGCGAGGCGGACCTCGCCGCCGACGGCGCCGAACCGCTCGTCGTCGAAGGCGAGCCGCGTGGCGCCGCCCGCGATCCGCAGCGACGCGGCGACGCCGGCCGGGCGCGTGATCTGGAGCTTGCTCGCGCCGCCGGCGATGCGCACGGGCACGTGCCCCTCGGGCACCGGCAGCAGGAGCGCGACGTCGCGCACGCCGCCGGCGATGGTCAGCTCGCGCAGCGTCAGCCCGCTGAGGTCGGCGACCAGGCGCGCGGCGCCGCCCTCGATGTCGATCGTCCAGGCGACGGACGGGTCGAGCCGGAGCTCGGCGACGCGCTCCGTCAGCGGCTGCGCGACGCGGAACCGCGGGTAGGCGACGGCGATCTCGTCCCCGTCGCCCTGGACGCGCGGCTCCGGTCCCGAGAAGCGGCTGCCGATGCGCTCGCCCGCGGTGCCGGCCGACAGGACGACCTCGGCGTGGCGCGGAGTCAGGCGCAGGTGCGCGGTCTCGAGCGTGCGGTTCATGTCGTCACCTCCGGTTGCTACCATGAAGTTCGATCGTCGTACCTTTCGATGATCGAACGGAAATAGCTTATGCATCGAAACGTTCGATTGTCAAGAGAAGAGCGCGAGGCGCTGCTCGGCGACCTCGTCCTGGCGATCCGCCGGCACCAGAACGCGCAGGAGGCGTTCGACGACGCGGCCGTCGCCTTCCTCGGCATCAACCGCAGCGACGGGCGCGCGCTCGACATCCTCGACCAGCACGGCCGCCTGACCGCCGGACAGCTGGCGCGCGAGAGCGGCCTGTCCAGCGGTGCGATCACCACCATGCTCGACCGCCTGGAGCGCGCGGGCTACGTGCGGCGGGTACGCGACGAGGTCGACCGCCGGCGCATCCTCGTCGAGCTCACCGACGAGGCCCGCGAGCGCGCCGGCCAGGTCTGGGGGCCGCTCGGCGAGCAGGCCATGGGCTGGATGGCGACCCTCGACGACGGCGAGCTGCAGTTCATCCGCGACTTCCTGGTCCGCAGCCGGGAGACCCTCGACCACCACCTGGCGCGCGTGAACGAGCTGCGACGGGCGCGGGAGGCCGGAGCGGCCGGGTGAGCGGCACGAACTGGGCTTCGCTGCTCGGCGACGTACCCGCGGAGCGCATCGCGACCGCGCGCTGGTTCGCCCGCAAGGAGGCGCGCATCGCGGCGGTGCGGCTGCTGGAGGCGGTCGAGCTCGGCGAGGGCGCCGCGCTGCTGGTCATCGAGGTGGCGAGCGACGACGGCGGCCGCGGCGAGTACGCCCTGCCGGCGCGGGCGACGGCGGCCGGGCTGGTCGAGGCGGTGCCGGGCGACGGCGTGCTCGCGCGGCTCGCGGCGGGCGCCGCCGGCCTCGAGGGCACGGGCGGCGGACTGCCGCCGGACGTCGACGAGGCGCCCCTGGGCTCGGACCAGTCGAACACGACCGTCGCGCTGGGCGGCCGCGTCGCCGCCAAGTGCTACCGGCGCCTGCAGCCGGGGCCGCACCCCGAGGTCGAGCTGACGACGTACCTCAGCCGCGAGGCGCGCGTCGAGGGCGTGCCGGCCGTCCGCGGCTCGCTGGCCTGGCGCGGCGCGGACGGCGACGAGCGGGCGCTGCTGCTCGCCCAGGACCTCGTGCCCGGGGCCATCGACGGCTGGAGCTGGGCGGAGGGCGTGCTCGGCGAGCTGCTCGACGGCGGCGACCAGGACGCGGCCACCGCGCACGCGACCGGGGTCGGCGCGCTCACGGCCCGCCTGCACGTGGCGCTCGCGGCCGCACACGGCGTGCCCGGCTTCGAGCCGCGCCGGGCAGGCGCCGCCGAGCGGGAGGCGTGGCGCGTCGCGGCCGGCCGGCAGCTGGAGCAGGCGCTGTCGCTGCTGCACGGCGAGGCGCGCGCAGAGGTCGCCGCCGGCGAGCCGGCCATCCGCGCCCGGCTCGACGGCCTCGCCGCCGACGGGCCTGCGCCGCTCTTGACGCGCGTGCACGGCGACTACCACCTGGGCCAGCTGCTCGCGGGCGCCGGCGCGCTCGCGGTCGTCGACTTCGAGGGCGAGCCGACCCGCACGACCGCCGAGCGCCGCGCGCTGTCCTCGCCCTTGCGCGACCTGGCGGGCCTGCTGCGCTCGTACGACCACCTCGCGCGCATGGTGCTGCGCCACCGCGGCGACCGCCCCGAGGAGGTCGCGGTGGCCGAGGCGTGGATCGAGGCCTGCCGCGGGCGCGTCCTCGACGCCTACGGCGCGGGGCTGGCGGGCAGCGAGCTCGACGTCGATCCCGTGCTGCTCGACGCGTTCGAGATGGAGAAGGAGACGTACGAGTTCGTGTACGCGGCCACGTTCCTGCCGGAGTGGCTCTACGCTCCGCGCGCCGCGATGACGGCCCTCCTCCGCACCCCGCCGCCGGCCGCGGCCCCGTGAACGTCGACGGCTTTCGCGCCGACATCCTGCGCGAGCCGGAGACGCTGGCCGCGCTCGTCGACGCCTACCTCGCGCCCGGACGGCCCGCTCGACGGCGTCGACGGGCGGCTCGAGCGCCCGCGCCGCGTCCTCTTCACGGGCATGGGCAGCTCGCGCTTCGCCGCCCTGAGCGCCGCGCGTTGGCTGCGGGCCGCCGGCGTCGACGCGCACGTCGAGTACGCGTCGGCGACCCTCGCGCTGCCGCCGTCGCCCGAGACGCTGGTGATCGCGATCTCCGCGTCTGGCGCGTCGGAGGAGACCGTCGCCGCGCTCGACCGCCACGCAGGCACCAGCCCGACGATCGCGGTCACCAACCACCCCGAGCGCGCGCTGGGCCACGCCGCCGACGCCGCCCTGCCGCTGCTGGCCGGCGAGGAGGTCGGGCGGCATCGCGTGCGCGAGCTACCAGTGCACCGTCGCCGTCCTCCTGCTGCTGGCGGCGCGCGTCGCCGGCGCGCCGGCCCCAGAGGCGGAGCTGCGGGCCGCGGTCGCGGCCGGCGTCCACCTGCGGGACACGCGCGCGAAGTGGCTGCCGCAGGCCGTCGAGCTGCTGGACGGGGGCGACGCCATCGACGTCATCGGCCCCGACGACCGCATCGCCGCGGTCGAGCAGTCGGCGCTCATGCTGCGCGAGGCGCCGCGGGTGCGGGCGGCGGGCTGCGAGACCGGCGACTGGCTCCACGTCGACGTCTACCTCTCGCGCCATCCCGGCTACCGCGCGCTCCTGCTGGCCGGCTCCCCCTACGACGCGGGCGTCATGGACTGGGCGCGCAAGCGGGAGTCGACGATCGTGGCCGTGGGCCGCCCGGTCGGCGGCAGCCGGCTCGACGTCACGTACCCGCGGGCGCACGAGCCGCTGGTCGCGCTGCTGACCGACACGATGGTCGCGGAGCTCGTCGCCGCCGAGCTGTGGCAGCGCCGCGGGGGCGGCTGAGCCCTCGTGCAGGGCTTTACGCCGTCGCTCGCTACGAATACCACTTGACAACCACACGGGGATGGTGAGAGTGGTGTATGGAGGCCGCACCCCCGCGGTCCCACATCGAGAGGCGGAGCATTGGACACCGTTGGCGAGGTGATGTCTCGCGACGTCGTCTGCGTGCAGGAGACGACGACGCTCGGCTCGGTGGCGCGATCGCTGCGGGCGGCCGACGCGTCCGTGGCCCTGGTGCTCGACGGGTTCGGCGACGTCGTCGGCATCGTCACCGAGCGGGAGCTGGTCGACGCGGTGGCCGCCAGCCGCCATCCCGACATCGGCACGGCGCAGAGCTGGATGCGCCGCGACTTCGTGGTCATCCCCTCGACGTCGTCGCTCGCGGACGCCGAGTCGATGATGCGTGCCGGCGAGTTCCGCGAGCTGCCGGTGATGGACGCCGGCGCGCTCGTCGGCATCGTCTCCGCGAGCGACATCGCGCCGCGGCTCGAGGTCTGAGAACCGCTACAACCCCTGACGGAAGCGGAACAGGCGGTCCGGGTCGTACTCCCGCTTGACCGCCTGGAGGCGGGCGAGGTTGGAGCCGAACCACGCCTGGCGCCAGCTCGTCAGCTCCGGATCGACGTAGTTCTGGTACGCCTGCCCGGACGCGAACGGCGCCAGCGCGGCGTGCGTCGAGCGCAGCCACTGCAGCGCCGGCGCCTGGTCGTCGCCCCAGTAGGCGAGCTCCTGGATCGAGAAGCGCTGGGTGCGGTGGACGAACGCCGTCGCGCCCGGCGCCACCTGGTTCACGGCGCCCCCGTAGGCGTCCAGCAGGAGCGCCCCCGAGCCGTCGCCCATCGTCGTCTGCCGGCGCTGGATGGAGTCGAGCAGCGCCCGGATGCCGGCAGCCGGCAGGTTCCTGGCGACGTACTGCGACTTCGCGGCGAAGCGCGCGCGCTGCAGCGAGCCGGCCGGCGTGATGTGGCAGCGCTGCACGCCGATGTCGAGGCAGCCCGCCCAGCGCAGGACCAGCTGGCCGTAGGGGGACGTGCCGGTCGAGATGGTCGCGCCGGATGCCCGGAGCGGTGCGAGCACGCGCGTCAGCGCCGACTCGGGGCCCATGTACTGGCCGAGGGCGCGCACGGTGGGGTGCGAGCCGCCGGTGGAGAGCGTCAGGATCGACATCAGCGCGTTGGGCGCGTCGGGCGCGAAGTCCTGCCAGGCGGCGATCGCGTTCGCGGCCTGGGCCCAGGGCCAGGAGGCGAAGAAGTACGCGGCGCTGCGGACCGGCGTCACCCGGAGCGTCAGGCTGGTGACGATGCCGAACTGGCCGCCGCCTCCGCCGCGCAGGGCCCAGAACAGGTCGGGGTCGTGGTTCGCGTCGACCGTGCGCAGCCGTCCGTCGGCGGTCACCACCGTCAGCGCCACGACGTTGTCGCAGGTGAGGCCGAGCTGGCGGCTGGCGAGGCCGTGGCCGCCGCCCTGGGCCAGCCCGCCGATGCCGACGTTGGGGCAGGACCCGGCGGGGATCGTGCAGCCCGCCGCGGCCAGCTCGCGCGTAGACGTCGACGAGCTGGGCGCCGGCGCCGATCACGACGGTGCCGCTGGCCCGGCGCAGGGTCACCGAGCGGATGCCGCGCAGGTCGAGCTGCACGCCGCTCCCGGTGGTCGAGTAGCCCGCGTACGAGTGGCCGCCCGAGCGCGCGGCCAGCGGGACGCCGGTGCTCGCCGACCAGCGCACGGCGGCGCGGACGTCGGCGACGTTGGCGGCCCGAGCGACGGCAAGGGGGCGCAGGCCGTCGTAGCGCTCGTTGTAGACGAGGCGCGCGGCGTTGTAGCCGGACGCCCCGCGCGTCAGCACCGGGCCGTGCATGGCGTTGGCGAGCTGCTGCAGGCGGGCGTCGCCGCCGCGGCGGATGCGGGCCGCGACGGGCGGCGCGCTGAGGGCGAGCGCGGCGACGCCGGCCTGGGCGAGGAACGACCGTCGGTCCATGACCGTGGAGGCTACCTGCGCCGCACGGTGAGCCCGAGCGCCGGGACGTGCCCCCACGGACCCGGATCGGCGAGCTCGACGTCCACGGGCTCCGTCGCGCCGCGCGCGTCGGCCGTCGGGAACCAGGCGCGCCCGCGCGGCACGACGATGAACAGGCCCTCGATGTCGCCCATGGCCGCGAACGAGCGCCCGTCGCCGCTGTAGCGCGGGATGCCGAGGCGCTCCAGGGCCGCGACCGCGGCGCCGACGTCGGCCGTCGGCAGCCCGACCTCGCTGACCGCGTGGAGGCCGGCCGGGCCGAAGGGATGCGGGTCGCGCAGGGCGCAGGTCGTGGCGCGCGATGAGCTCGAGGACGTTGCCCGCCGGATCGCGGAAGTACGCCGCGTGCGCGTTCCAGAACGGGAACGGCACCACGGGCGAGCCGTCGTGGCGCAGCACGTCGACGCGGCGCTCGAGCCACGCGATGCCGTCGTCCAGCCGGTCGGGCGCGACGGTGAAGGCGACGTGGTGGATGCGCGGCGGCGGGCCGGGCACCGCGCGGAAGGCGAGGCGCGTGGCGCCGGCGCGGACCGCGAAGGCGCCGTCGTCCGCCGCCAGCAGCGGCAGCCCGAGCCGGCTGGCGTAGAACGCGCGCAGCGCCGGCAGGACGTGCGTCGTCAGCGTCACGGAGCGGAAGCGCACGGCGACAAGGGTAGGGGGCATGCGTCCGCGGCCCTGATCGTGGTATCACCTGCTCGTGCCTGACATCACGCCGTTCGACCTCGCGCAGACCGAGGACCTGCTCACGCCGGCGCTCGCGATCCTGCCCGCCCAGGTCGACGCCAACATCGCCGCGACGCTCGTCTGCACGGGCGGACCCGATCGCTGGCGGCCGCACATCAAGACCACGAAGTCGGCCTGGGCCCTGGAGCGCCTGCTCGCCGCGGGCGTGCGGCGCGTCAAGTGCGCGACCGTCCGCGAGCTCGAGCTCGCGGGCGAGGTCGGCGTGCCGGACGTGCTGCTCGCGTACCCGCCGTCCCCGCCGTCGGGCCGCCTCGCCGGCATGGTGGCCGAGCGCCACGGCGCGATGCGGACGAGCCTCCTGGTGGAGGCGCCGGAGCACGTCGCGGCGCTGCCCGAGGGCGTGGGGGCGTTCGTCGACCTCGACGTCGGCATGGGCCGCACCGGTGTGCCCGTCGACGACCACGCGGCCGTCATCGCCCTGGTCGACGCGCTCTCCCACCGCGACGTCCCGTTCCGCGGGCTGCACGCGTACGACGGGCACCTCGGCAGCGCCCTGCCCTCCGAGCGGCGGCTCGCGGTCGACGACGCGAACGACCGCCTCTGCGCGCTCGTCGACGCGCTGCTCGCCCGCGGCGTCGGGGTCGAGGAGGTCGTCACCAGCGGCACCGGCACGTTCCGCGACGCGCTCGCGCACGTCGGCCTGGCCGCGCGTCCCGTGCTGCACACCGTCGGTCCGGGCACCCTCGTCTACGGCGATCTGATGAGCGCCGCAACCCTTGCCGACGTGCCGGGGCACGCGCCCGCCGTCGCCGTCCTCGCGCGCGTCGTCAGCCGCAGCGACACGGGCCGTGCGACGCTCGACGCGGGCTCGAAGGCGCTGTCGGTCGACCAGGGCATCCCGCACTGCGCCGTCGCCGGGCGGGCGTGGCTGGAGCCGCTGAAGCCGAGCGAGGAGCACCTGCCGTTGCGCGTCGCCGACGAGCACGCTGCGCCCGCCGTCGGCGAGGTGCTGGCGGTGATCCCCAGGCACGTGTGCACGACCGTCCAGCTGCACGACCGCTCGCTGCTCGTGGCGGAAGGGCTCGTGGTCGACAACGTGCCCGTCGACGCGCGCGGCCGCGAGCTCCCCGTCGCCGCGCCGAGCCACTGATATGGGCCGCGTCGTCCACTTCGAGCTGCACGCGGCCGATCCGGATCGCGCCCGCCTCTTCTACGAGGAGGTCTTCGGCTGGGAGATCGCGCGCGTCGGCGTCATGCCCTACTGGCTCGTGCGCACCGGCCCGGAGGACGAGCCGGGCATCGACGGCGGCATCGTGCAGCGCCGCGGCTCGGAGCCCGCCGTCGGCCAGCCCGTGAACGCGTACGTCTGCACCGTCCAGGTCGACGACCTCGACGACACGCTGGGGCGGGTGACCGACGCGGGCGGCGAGGTGGTCGTCGAGCGCCAGCCCGTGGCCGGCGTCGGCTGGCACGCCTACGTGAAGGACAGCGAGGGCAACCTGGTCGGCGTCATGCAGCCGGACCCGGCTGCGGCCTGACCGGCGCCGCGGCCTGGCGCCGCGCCACGACCCGCAGCGTCCAGCCCTGCACGACGATCGAGGTCGCCGTCGCCACGAGCACCACGCCCCGCACGCGGTCGGCGGAGCCCAGCGCCTCCAGCGCCGGCAGCGCCCCCAGCAGGAGCGGGACGGCGCCCTTCAGCCCGCCGCACCAGACCAGCATCCGCTGCGGGCGGTCGAGCGGGGTGCCGGCGGTGCAGGCGAGGACGACGACCGGTCGCACGAGCATGACGGTCGCGAGGGTCACGGCGACGCCGACCCACAGGTCGTCGAGCCCGACGAACGGAGCCGCGGCGGCGCCGAGGAGGCCGAACAGCACGGGCTCCGCGGTCGCCGCCACGGCCTCGGGCACCGCATGGCGGCGGCCGTCCTCGCGCGACCATGCGTCCGCCGCCAGCAGGCCCGCGACGTAGATCGCGAGGAAGCCGCTCCCGTGCAGCGTCGCCGTCAGCGCCGCCGCCGACACCGCCACCCCGAGCACCGCGAGGGCCTGCAGGGCGTCGTCCAGGCGCGGCGTCAGGCGCAGCACGGCGTCGATCGCGACGGCTCCGGCCAGCCCCCCGGCGAGACCGATGCCGAGCTCGAGCGCGAGCCGCTCCACCGCGGTCGCTGGGCCACCGCCCTCGCTGCCGTACGCGGCGACGGCCGCCACCATGAGCGCGATGCCGACGGGGTCGTTGAAGCCGGACTCCCCCTCCAGCACGGTCCGCGCGGAGCCGGGTCCGCGGCCGCGCAGGGTCGCGTAGACCGCGGCCGGGTCGGTGGGCGCCAGCGCCACGCCGACCAGGAGCGCCGCCTCCCAGGGCAGGCCGATGGCCGCGCCGGCCAGCGCGATGCCGCCCGCCGTCACGGCGGTGCCGGGCAGCCCCAGGATCACGATCGGCCGAGCCTGCCGCCGCCACGCCGCCCAGCCCGTCGAGAGCCCGCCCTGGAACAGGACGGCGTAGAGGGCGAGCGTGCCGATCTGCTGCAGCTGCAGCGGCGACAGGTCGCCGACGGGCTGCACGCCCGCGAGGCCCGCGACGATGCCGACCGCGAGGAACGCCGCCGGCTCGGGCAGCCCGACGGCGTGCGCCAGCGGGCCGACGGCGAGCGCCGCCAGCAGCAGGGCGGCGGCGATCAGGAGTTGTGGGTACAGGTCAGCGAGCTCGGACACGTCGTCCTCGTTGCCGACCAGGCTTCCCGGCGCACCCTCGCGATCGAGGTGAACCGTACGCGGCGCCGGGCGAGCGGGCGCCGGTCAGCCGGTGACGAGCGCCTGCACGCGCCCGTCGAGGTCGGCCTGCTCCGGCGCGTCGTCGCCGAGCAGGTTCCAGCCGTGCCCGCCCTTGGCGTACGTGACGAGCTCGACCTTGTCGCCGCCCGCGTCGGCGAGCGCCCGGGAGCTCTGCTCGTACTCCGGGTCGTCGTCGGCGGCGACGATGGTCGTCGTCCAGGTCGCGTCGGCGAAGGCGTCCGCGGCCGAGCGCCCGTCGATGTCGGCGGGCGGCGAGAGGGCGATGACGGCGGCCGGGGCGGGCGCCAGCTCCGGCGCCGCGAGGATCACCGACGTGCCGCCGATGCTCGCGCCCATGAGGACGATGCGCGTCGCCCCGCGGCGGCGCAGCTCGTCGGCGGCGGCCACGACGTCGAGGTCGTAGCGGCTCTCGGCCTCGCCCTGCCCCTCGTCGGAGCCGCCGAACCCGCGTAGGTCGGGTGCGAGCACCATGCCGTGGCTGGCGAGCCGGGCGCCGTAGTCGAGCCAGCCGCAGCCGTCGCCGTTGCGCTGGTGCGCCAGCACGATGCCCGTGGTGCCCGAGCCGGCCAGCGCGCCGACGAGGTGCACGCCGTCCGAGGTGGTGAGGTCGACGTTGGAGAAGCCGGCGGGCACGTCCTCGCCGCAGCGGTCGGCGAGCGCCGGGTCCGGGGCTGCCGCCGGGGGCGCGGCGCTGGCCGGCGGCGCGCTGGTGCCGCTGTCCGCGCTGTCGCCGCCGCCGCCGCACGCCGTCGCCAGCGCGACGACGAGGGCGAGAACGAGCGGTGCCGCGGCGCGCCGTCCCATGGAGCCACACTAGCGCGATGTCCGATGCCCCTGGCCTCCAGCGCTTCCTGCGGAGCGTCGCCGCGCGCGGCCGCACCGTCGTCGAGGTCCCGCCATTCACGGCCTACGTCGACGAGGCCGACCCGCTCCGCTACCTCAGCTACGCGATCCCGGCCGACGGCGCGCGGCCGGATCCGTCGCAGGTCGACGCGCTGCGGCAGGCGATGCGGGCGCGCGACCGTCTCCCGCGGCTGGAGTGGGTCGAGGAGGCCGCGCCGGACGTCGCGCAGGTGCTCGCGGCGTGCGGGATGGCGGAGGAGCTGCGCGCGCCCCTCATGCGCTGCGGCCCGGCCGACCTGCTGGACGCGCGGGCCGGCGTCGACGGCCTCGTGGTGCAGCCGCTCGACGACGCCCTGCTGCGGCCGGCGTCCGACCTGCAGCGGATCGCGTTCGGCGACGAGCCCGTCCCGCCCGACCGCGAGCCGTTCGACCCCCGCACGAAGGGCGGCGGCGGCGTGGTGGCGACGGTCGACGGCGAGCCGGTCTCCGTCGCCTGCTGGAGCGGGGTCGCGGACGGCATGGCCGAGATCTGGGGCGTCGCGACCGCGCAGGCGCTGCGGGGCCGCGGACTGGCGGGCGTCGTGACCCGGGCGGCGGTGGAGGGCGCCTTCGCGTCCGGTGCCGAGGCCGCCCTGTTGTCACCGGGCAGCGACGAGGCGCAGCGGGTCTACGCCCGGGCCGGCTTCGTGCGCGCGGCGACGTCGCTGTACTACGCCGACGAGGCCTGACCCGGACCGGCCGACGTCGCGTGGATCGCCGCGCACTCGCGCACGACCGCCTCCAGCGTGCCGAGGTCCACGTCCGCGAGCCGCGTGAAGCGGATGCAGCTCTTGCCGATGTTCGCGTTCGGCAGCGCCTCGGCGTAGCGCTCGGCCACGTAGCCCCGATCGTCGGCCATGCAGGCGTAGAGCGAGATGTAGCGCTTCTGCGACGCGAGGGCCACGACCATCCAGTCGCCCTCACGGCCCGACGCGTAGCGGTAGTGGTAGCGCCCGTAGGCGAGCATCCCGGACTGGACGTGCGGCTCGAGCTCCGGGGCGGTGCGCTGGATCAGCCCGTGCAGCGCCTCGATCTCGTCGCGGCGCGGTCCCTCCAGCGCGTCGAGGTACGCCTGCGGCGTGGCGGCGTCGATTTGCACGCCTAGCTCCGGAGCTCGGAGGCGGGCAGGTCGTCGGGCAGCGGCAGGCTCTGCGGCGGCGCGCCCTCGGCGTCCTCGAACGTGAGGTAGGCAACGCCGTCGCGCCCGGCGTGCTCGCCCGCGGCGCCCATCGCCAGCACGAGCGCGTCGGCCGGCCCGCGGTTCACGAGCTGGCGCCGCACCTCGGGCCCGACGCGCGCGCACGCCCAGCGGTCGAGGTCGTGCTCCCCGTCTTCGAGCACCAGCGTCAGCACGCCCTCCAGCACGAGGAACAGCTCCTCCTGCCGCTCGTGGCGGTGGATGCGGCCGCGCTGGCCGGGTGCGAGTCGGATCAGGTTGATGCCGAAGGCGGTCAGGCCCAGCTCGCGCCGTAGCGTCTGGAACCGCTCGCCCTCCGCCTCGAGGCGCCCGAACGTCACGCCGGTGGTCATGTCGGCCATGGCGGGCGACGCTAGCAGGCTGGGCGCCCGACCGACGCGTGCGCCGGACGGCTGCCAGAATCCGCCGATGGAGGTCCTCCGTCCCACCTCCCTCGACGAGGCGCTCGCCATGCGCGCCGAGCAGCCCGACGCGACCGTGCTGCAGGGCGGGACGGACGTCATGGTCGAGATCAACTTCGGCCGGCTCGACCCCGTCGCGGTGCTCGACCTGTCGGAGGTGCCGGAGCTGCGGGGCGTCCAGCAGGCCGACGGACGCGTTCGCATCGGCGCGGGCGTCACGTACGCCGACCTGATGGCCGGTGACGTCGCCGCCGCGCTGCCGGCCCTGGCCGAGGCGTCGCGCACCGTCGGCTCGCCGCAGATCCGCAACCGCGCCACGATCGGCGGCAACCTCGGCACGTGCTCGCCGGCGGGTGACGCGCTGCCGCCCCTGGGGTGCTCGACGCCGAGGTCGAGCTCGCGAGCGTGCACGCCACCCGCACGCTGCCGTTCGGCGCGTTCATGCTCGGCCCCAAGCGCTCGGCGCTCCAGGCGGACGAGCTGATCGTGGCGGTCACCGTCGACGCGCGCCCGCTGCCGCAGACCTTCCTCAAGGTCGGGCCGCGCAACGCCATGGTCATCGCTGTCTGCTCGCTGGCGGTCTGCGTCGACGAGGAGCGCGGCGAGGTGCGCGGCGCGTTCGGCTCCGCGGGGCCCCTCGTCGGCGTCGTGTCCACGCCGCTGGCGCAGGCCGACGCGTTCCCGGCCGCCGTCGCCGAGGCGGCGAGCCCCATCGACGACGTCCGCGGCACCGCCGCCTACCGCCGGCACGCGCTCGGCGTGCTCGCGACCCGGGCCCGCGATCGCCTGCTCGCCGCATGAGGATCCGCCTCACGCGTCAACGGCGAGCAGCGCGCGGCCGACGTGCAGCCCGCCACGAGCCTGCTGACGGCGCTGCGCGACGAGCTCGGCCTGCCCGGCTCCAAGAACGCGTGCGAGCAGGGCGAGTGCGGCTCGTGCTCCGTGCTGTTCGACGGACGCCTGGTCTGCGCCTGCCTGGTGCTCGCGGCGCAGGCGGACGGCCACGAGGTCGTGACGGTGGAGGGACTCGCCGGCGAGGGCCAGGTGCATCCCGTGCAGGCGGCCTTCGTGGAGGCGGGCGGCGTCCAGTGCGGCTACTGCACGCCGGGCTTCGTGGTCGCGGTCGCCGACCTGCTGGCCCGCGTCCCGCAGCCGACCGACGACGAGATCCGCGAGGCCCTCAGCGGCAACCTCTGCCGCTGCACGGGCTACACCGCGATCGTGGAGGCGGTGCACGCCGCGGCCGCGGCCGCCAGCGGAGATGCCACATGAGCAGGCGCCACGTGGACGTCCACCGCGCGGCCTGCCAGCAGCGCGGCCAGTTATTCAGCGTGAGCGAGCCCCGCGCGGAGCGAGGAACGAGCGCAGCGCTTGGTCTCCAGGAGCGAAGCGACTGCTACTGGCGAGCGAGAGCGGAGCGCCGCGGCAGTTATGCGGCGCGGAGCGGTCATAGACGGAGGAGGGACCGCTGTTGAGCGAGCGCAGTGAGCGCGTTGTCGACGCGAGCGCCAGCGAGCCACAACAGTCCCTCCGGAGGACCACCCTGGAGCGCGGGCGGGTCGGCGACCGCGTTCTCAAGCTCGACGGCATCCCCAAGACGCAGGGCGCGTTCGCGTTCTCCGGCGACCTGTTCGCCGCCGGGATGCTGCACGGCGTCACCGTCCGCAGCCCGCACCCGCACGCGCGCGTCCTCGGCATCGACCCGTCGGCGGCGGTCGCGCTGCAGGGCGTGCACGCCGTGCTGACGGCGGCGGACGTGCCGGGCGAGAAGTTCTACGGCCTGGAGTTCCGCCACCAGCCCGTGCTGGCGATCGATCGCGTGCGCTACTTCGGCGAGCCCGTCGCGATCGTCGCCGCCGACGACCCGGAGACCGCCCGCCGCGCCGCCGCCCTGGTCGGCGTCACGTACGAGCCGATCGAGGCCGTCGTCGATCCGGAGCGCGCGACGAAGGCTGCGCCGATCCACGACGACCCACCGGGGTCGCCGCACTACCGCCACGACGACCGGCCCAACGTCGTCCGCCACCTCCGCCTGCGCCACGGCGACCCGGACGCGCGCGGCGACGTCGTGGTCGAGGGCGAGTACGCGATCGGCATGCAGGACCAGGCCTTCCTGGGCACGGAGTCGGGCATCGCGATCCCGGACGGCGAGGGCGGCATCGACATCTACGTCGCGACGCAGTGGCTGCACACCGATCGCGAGCAGGTCGCCCCGTGCCTCGACCTGCCCGAGAGCCGCGTGCGGCTGCACCTCGCGGGCGTCGGCGGGGCGTTCGGCGGGCGCGAGGACCTGTCGATCCAGATCCACGCGGCCATGCTCGCGCTGCACACCTCGCGGCCGGTGAAGATGGTCTACTCCCGCGAGGAGTCGTTCACCGGCCACGTGCACCGGCACCCCGCTCGGCTGCGGCTGGAGCACCACGCCGCGCGCGACGGCCGGCTGGTCGCGGTGCGCGGCGACATCCTCATCGACGGCGGCGCGTACGCGTCCACGTCCGCGGTCGTGATCGGCAACGCGGTGCTGCACAGCTGCGGGCCGTACCGGGTGCCGAACGTCGCCGTCGACGGGACGGCCGTCTACACCAACAACCCGCCCTGCGGCGCGATGCGCGGCTTCGGTGCGGTGCAGGCGTGCTTCGCGTACGAGGCGCAGATGGACCGCATCGCGGCGGAGCTCGGCCTCGACCCGGTCGCGCTGCGGCTGATGAACGCGCTCGCGCCGGGCGACGAGCTGCCGACCGGCGAGATCATCACGGGCACCCTCCCGGTCGCCGACGTCATCCGCCGCTGCGCCGAGCTGCAGCCGCCGGCCGGCGACGGCCCGGCCCGCCACCGCATGCGCTACCCCGGCGGCGCCGGCAACACCTCGCAGGGCGAGGGCCTGGCGTCGGGCGTCGGGTTCGCCGTCGGCTTCAAGAACATCGGCTACTCCGAGGGCTTCGACGACTACGCGGCGGCGCGGGTGCGCCTCACGAGCGACGGCGTCGACCTGCTGGCCGAGGTGCACTTCGCCGGCGCCGAGGTCGGGCAGGGCGTGACGAACGTCGTCGAGGCCGTCGCCCGCGAGGAGCTGCCAGGCGTCGAGGTCATCCTGGCGCCGGCCGGCACCGCGACCGTCGGCTCGTCGGGCTCCGCGTCGGCGTCCCGGCTGACGTGGATGGCGGCGGGCGCCGTGCAGCTCGCGTGCCAGGGCGTGAAGGCCGAGCTCGCGCGCCGCGGCGGCTCGCTGCCGCCGGGCGAGGAGATCGACGTCGAGCGCGTGTACCACCACCGCCCGACCTACCCCATCGACCCCGAGACCGGCCGGGTGCAGGGCGAGCGCGTCTTCGTCGCCCTGGCCGCGGTGGCGATGAAGGCGCAGGTGGAGGTCGACGTGGACCTGGGCCTCAGCCGCGTCACGTGGATCGGCTGCACGGTCGACGCGGGCCGCGCGGTCAACCCGCTGGCGCTGGACGGGCAGGTGCACGGCGGCACGGCGCAGGGCATCGGGCTCGCGCTGATGGAGGAGATCCAGGTGCGCGACGGGCGTCATCCGCAACCCGAGCTTCACCGACTACCTGATCCCGACCATCCTCGACGTCCCGCCGGCCTTCGACGTCGACGTGCACGAGGAGCCGGAGCCCAACGCCCCGTACGGCGTCAAGGGCGTCGGCGAGCCGCCGACGGTGGTGTCGACGGCGGCGGTGGCGGCGGCGCTCCGCGCGGCGTCGGGCCGGGAGCTGCGGCGGGTGCCGGTCTCGCCGGACGCGCTGGCGGGGCTCGCGGCGGAGGCGTAGGCCGGGCAGGCTCGGCCGACGCGCGCTAGCCTGACCGCGTGACGCACGAAGGCGAAGACGCCGCTCCCGGCGACCGCCGAGGCGCCGGAGTCGAACGGCTTCGCGCTGCCCCTCGAGCCGCGCATGCCGCGCGTCGGATCGATCGACGCCGTCGGGGTCGAGGCACGGGCCGGCGAGCTGGCGAAGCGGTCCATCAAGCGCGAGACGAAGATGCAGGCGCTGGAGCTCGCGATCCGCTGCATGGACCTGACGACGCTCGAGGGCGCCGACACGCCCGGCAAGGTCGCGGCCCTCTCCTCCAAGGCGCTGCGGCCCGACCCGTCGGACCCCTCGATCCCGTCCGTGGCGGCCGTCTGCGTGTACCCGAACCTGGTGCCGGCCGCGGTCGAGCGGGTGCGCGGCTCGGGCGTCAAGGTCGCCTCCGTCGCCACCGCCTTCCCGTCCGGCCAGTCGCCGCTCGCGGTCAAGCTCGACGACGTGCGCCAGGCGGTCGCGGCGGGCGCGGACGAGATCGACATGGTGATCGACCGCGGCGCCTTCCTGTCCGGGCGCTACGGGCAGGTGTACGACGAGATCGTGCAGGTCAAGGAGGCGTGCGGCGACGCGCACCTCAAGGTCATCCTGGAGACCGGCGAGCTCGGCACGTACGACAACGTGCGGCGCGCCTCGCTGCTGGCGATCGCGGCCGGCGGCGACTTCATCAAGACCTCCACCGGCAAGCTCTCCAGCGCCGCCACCCTGCCCGTCTCGCTGGTCATGCTCGAGGTCGATCCGCGACGTCTACGAGGAGACCGGGCGCGTGGTCGGCTTCAAGCCCGCCGGCGGCATCCGCACCGCCAAGCAGGCGATCCAGCACCTCGTGCTCGTCGACGAGACGCTCGGCGCCGACTGGCTGACCCCCGACCGCTACCGGCTCGGCGCCTCCTCCCTGCTCAACGACGTGCTCATGCAGATCCGCTTCCAGCGCACCGGCCGCTACTCCGGCCCCGACTACTTCACCGTCGACTGATGGCCAAGCTCCCCGCCACCGCGCGCACGCCGGTCCGCCGCGGCTTCGAGTACGCCACCTCCCGCGAGGGGCGCGACATCGTCACCCTGCAGCCGGAGTACGGGCTCTTCGTCGGCGGCGAGTTCGTCGAGCCCAGCGCCGGCGAGCGCTTCGCCAGCATCGACCCCGCCACCGAGGAGCCCCTCGCGGAGGTCGCGCAGGCGGGCGAGGAGGACGTCGACCGCGCCGTCGCCGCCGCCCGCGAGGCCTTCGCCGAGCGCTGGGCGAAGACGCGGCCCGCCGAGCGCGCGAAGTACCTGTTCCGCATCGCCCGCATCCTGCAGGAGCGCTCGCGCGAGTTCGCCGTGCTGGAGTCGCTCGACGGCGGCAAGCCGATCAAGGAGTCGCGCGACGTCGACCTCCCGCTGGCGGCCGCGCACTTCTTCTACTACGCGGGCTGGGCCGACAAGCTGGAGTACGCGTTCCCCAACGCCAGCCCGCGCCCGCTCGGCGTCGCCGCGCAGGTCATCCCGTGGAACTTCCCGCTGCTGATGCTGGCCTGGAAGGTCGCGCCCGCGCTGGCCGCCGGCAACACGGTCGTCCTCAAGCCCGCCGAGACGACGCCGCTGACGGCGCTGCTCTTCGCCGACGTCGTGCGGCAGGCCGAGCTGCCGCCGGGCGTCGTCAACATCCTCACCGGCGACGGCCGCAGCGGCGCGGCGCTCGTGCGCCATCCCGACGTCGACAAGGTCGCCTTCACCGGCTCGACCGAGGTCGGCAAGGCGATCCAGCGCGAGCTCGCCGGCAGCGGCAAGGGCCTGACGCTGGAGCTCGGCGGCAAGGCGGCCAACATCGTGTTCGACGACGCCGCGATCGACCAGGCCGTCGAGGGCATCGTCAACGGCATCTACTTCAACCAGGGCCACGTCTGCTGCGCCGGCTCGCGCCTGCTGGTGCAGGAGTCCGTCGCCGACCACGTCGTGCACAAGCTGGAGCGCCGTCTGGAGACGCTGCGCGTCGGCGACCCCCTCGACAAGAACACCGACGTCGGCGCGATCAACTCGCGGCAGCAGCTCGAGCGCATCGAGGAGCTCGTGCAGGCCGGGCGCGACGAGGGCGCCGCCATCTTCCAGTCCTCGTGCCCGCTCCCCGACCGCGGCTTCTTCTTCCCGCCGACGATCTTCACCAACGTCGCGCAGTCGTACCGCATCGCGCAGGAGGAGATCTTCGGGCCGGTGCTGAGCGTGCTGACGTTCCGCACGCCCGAGGAGGCGGTCGAGAAGGCGAACAACACGCCGTACGGCCTCTCCGCCGGCATCTGGACCGAGAAGGGCTCGCGCATCCTGTGGATGGCCCAGCGCCTGCGCGCCGGCGTCGTCTGGGCCAACACCTTCAACCGCTTCGACCCCGCGTCGCCGTTCGGCGGCTACAAGGAGTCGGGCTTCGGCCGCGAGGGCGGGCTGCACGGCCTGGCCCCCTACCTGCAGCTGCGATGAGCCGGATCCCGGTGAAGAAGACGTACAAGCTGTTCGTCGGCGGCGCCTTCCCGCGCTCCGAGTCGGGCCGCACCTACCTCGCCGAGGGCCAGAACGTCGCGCGCGGCTCGCGCAAGGACGCCCGCGACGCGGTCAAGGCCGCCCGTGGCGCGCAGGGCGGCTGGGCCAGGGCGACCGCCTACAACCGCGGACAGGTGCTGTACCGGCTGGCCGAGATGCTGGAGGCGCGGTCGGCCGACTTCGCCGCGCTCTGCAGCGGCCGGGCGGAGGTCGAGCGGGCCGTCGATCGGCTCGTCTGGTACGCCGGCTTCGCCGACAAGGTCGCGCAGGTCGTCGGCACCTCGAACCCCGTGGCCGGGCCGTACTTCAACTTCAGCATCCCGGAGCCCACCGGCGTCGTCGCCGTCCTGGCGCCGGAGGAGCCGCCGCTGGCCGGCCTCGTCAGCCGCATCGCGCCCGTGCTGGTCGGCGGCAACGCCGTCGTCGCCGTGGCCTCCGAGACGCACCCGCTCGCCGCGGTCGAGTTCGCCGAGGTCGTCGCCACCTCGGACGTCCCGGGCGGCGTGGTCAACATCCTGACCGGGCACCGCGACGAGCTCGCGCCGATCCTGGCCGGCCACATGGACGTCAACGCGATCGACGTCACCGGCGCCGACGGGCAGTCCGCGGAGCTCGAGCGCCTCGCCGCCGAGAACGTCAAGCGCGTCGTGCGGGGCGCGAACGACGACCAGTCGCTGGCCGAGATCACGGCGTTCCTCGAGCTCAAGACGGTCTGGCACCCGATCGGGCAGTAGCCGCCCGCTCGCGGCTGCCTGCCCGCCACGGCCTCAGAGGTCGGCCTCGATCTCCGCGCGCCGGCGGCCGACGTACTCGTCGAGCTCGGCCCGGATCCCGTCGTCGAGCGGTGGCTGCTCGTAGGTCGCGAGCGCCTCCTGCCAGCGGATCGCCGCCCGCGCTGCGGTGTCGAGCTGCCCGAGGCGGTTCCAGCGGTCGAAGTTCTCGGTCGAGAAGACGATCGGGCGGTAGAAGCAGGTGCGGAAGCGCTCCAGGGTGTGCGCGGCGCCGAAGAAGTGCCCGCCGTGGCGCACCTCGTCGTGGGCGCCGAACGCGAGGCTCTCCTCGTCGATCTCGAGCGGCCGCAGCTCCTCGCGCAGGATGCGCAGGAGCTCGACGTCGAGCATGTACTTCTCGAAGCAGCTCACGAGGCCGGACTCGAGCCAGCCGGCCGCGTGCAGCATGAGGTTCGCCCCGGCCAGGAACGCCGGCGTGAGCGTGTTCAGCGACTCGGCCGCGGCCTGCGCGTCGACCGTGATGGCGGAGGTCAGGCCGCCCCCGCCGGCGCGCCACAGGAGGCCGTAGCGCCGTGCGATCTGGCCGGACACGAGCAGGCCGATCGCCGACTCGGGCCCGCCGAAGCCCGGAGAGCCCGACTGCATGTCGGAGTGCGAGACGAACGAGCCCATGATCGCGGGCGCGCCCGGCCGCACGAGCTGCGTCAGCACCATGCCGGCCAGGGCCTCGGCGGTCTGCTGGGCCAGCGCCGCCGGGATCGAGACGGGACCCATGGCACCCATCAGGATGAACGGCGTGATCACGTTCACCTGGTTCGCCTCGGCGAAGGCGAACAGCGACTCGATCATGCGCGTGTCGAAGCGCAGCGGCGAGTTGGCGTTGATGATGCCGAACAGCGTGGGCGTGGCCTCGATCGCCGCGCGCCCGCCGTGCACGATCTCGGCCATGGCGATGGAGTCGAGCGCGGCGACGGGATCGAACTGCGCGCCGCCGTAGGGCTTGTCGGACTCCGTGATCAGGGCCATCTGCAGGTCGAGGTGGCGCGTCTCGACGACCAGGTCGGACGGGTCGCAGACGGGGTAGCCGGGCGTGTCGAGGTCGTCGAGCACGTGGGTCAGCCGCACCATGCGCACGAAGTCGTCGAGCGTCGCGTTGCGGCGGTCGGCCCCCTCGCGCACGAATGGCGCGCTCTGGGCCGGCGTGAAGACGAGGTGGTTCGGCGCGAACTCCACGTTGCGCGCGGGGTTGCGCCCCTGCAGGGTGAAGCGCCGGGGGACCGTCCGCAGCTGCTCCAGCACGAAGTCCGGATCGAGGAACACGACCTGGTCCTCGACGCGCTGGCCGGCCGCGCGGAACAGGTCGCACGCGCCGTCGTGCAGGAACTCGATGCCGATCTCGGAGACGAGGCGCATCCAGCCGCGCTCGAGCGTCTCCAGCGACTCCTCGCTCAGGATCTCCAGCGGCGGCAGGCGGTGCTCGAACACGGCGGCGCGAGCGTACCCGCGCTACGCGGTCAGCGCCGCCACCAGCGCGGCGGCGAGCTCGTCGACGTCCTCCGGCCGCGTGTCCCAGGCCGCCATCAGCCGCACGACGCCGCGCGGCTCGTCCCACACGTAGAAGGGCCAGCGGGCCTGCAGCGCGGGGATGGCGTCGTGCGGCAGCGCCACGAAGACGGCGTTCGCCTGGGCCGGGTACGCGAGCGCGCCCGACGGCAGGGCGTCGGCCAGCCGGCGGGCCATGGCGTTGGCGTGCGCGGCGTTGCGCAGCCAGAGGTCGCCGCCGTAGAGGGCCTCCAGCTGGGCGGCGAGGTAGCGCATCTTGGACGCGAGCTGCATCGACTGCTTGCGCCGGTACGCCAGCGGCGAGCGGGCGCGCGGGCGCAGCAGCACCACGGCCTCCGCGCCCAGGCCGCCGTTCTTGGTGGCGCCGAGCGAGAGCGCGTCGACGCCGCAGGCCGACGTCAGGTCGGCGAGCGAGCAGCCGAGCGCCGCCGCGGCGTTGGCGAGGCGGGCGCCGTCCACGTGCAGCGGCATCCCGAGCTCGTGCGCGGCCTCGCCGAGGGCCGCGATCTCCGACGGCGTGTAGACCGTGCCGAGCTCCGTGCTCTGCGAGATGGAGACGACGCGCGGCTGTACGCGGTGCTCGTCGCCGAAGCCGACGGCCGCCGCGTCCACGTGCGCCGGCGTCAGCTTGCCGTCCGGCGTGTCGACCGTCAGCAGCTTGACGCCCAGCAGGCGCTCCGGCGCGCCGCACTCGTCGGTCGCCACGTGGGCCGTCGCGGCGCAGACCACCGCGTCGTGCGAGCGCAGCAGCGCGTCCAGGCAGAGGACGTTGGCCGCCGTGCCGTTGAAGACGAAGGCGATCTCGGCCGTCGGGCTGCCGAGCGCCTCGCGGACGACCTCGATCGCCCGCGCCGTGCCGGCGTCGTGGCCGTACGCGGGGACGTGCCCCTCGTTGGCGGCGACGACGGCGGCGAGGACGTCCGGGTGCGCCCCGGCGTAGTTGTCGCTGGCGAAGCTCGTCCTACTGCTCGCGTCACCGATGCCCACGGCGTCATCCTGCCACCGCGGACGGCGTAGCGGGAGCGGTATACCGGGGTCGGTACGTCAGACGCCCGAGCCGGCGGGCGGCACGGTGGGTGCCGCGGGCGGGGGCGTCTGCGGCGTCGTCGTGCCGCGGTCGTGGTGCCGGCACCGCTGCTTGCGGTGGAGCGTCCAGCCCGGCTCGGGCCGCACCGACTGCTGCTGCGTGTCCGGCGCGGGCTGCGTCGCGGCGGCCGCGGCGGCGTCGTCGGGCACCACGAGCAGGACGGGCGCCTCGGCCGCCTGCTCGGCGGGACTCGAGGCGCGCGGCACGAGGAAGGCCCCCGCAGCCAGCACCGCGACGCCGAGCACGGCGACGAAGAGGACGAAGCGCCAGGCCGAAGCCTGACCGCGGCGGAAGAGGCTGCTCATGGTGGGGTGCTGCAGCGCCAGCGGGCTGCCCGCCGACGGTAGCGGCGGACAGCCCCTGGCGACCCGGACGGGCCGATCCGGGTTACGGGATGCGGTTGAACCAGAAGGCGGAGAGGCCTGCCCCGGTGAGCAGGAGCACCGCGCCCACGCCGGCGAAGGCGTAGCTCACGTCCTTCTGCTCGGTCTCCTTGGCGACCTGCGCGCCCATGTGCTCGTAGATCCCCTTGAGCTGGGCGGCGTCGGGCGCGTCGAAGAAGCGGCCGCCGGTCACGGACGAGACCTGCTGCAGCGTCTCGAGGTCGGGCGGCACCGGGATGGTCTGCATGCCGTTGCCGTCCGGGTCGATCGTGACCGTGCCGTCGGCGGTGCCGAGGGCGACGGTGTGGATCGGCACGCCGTCCTTCTCCGCCACCTGCGCGCCGGCCTGCGGGTCGAGGCTGCCGGTGGAGTTCGCGCCGTCCGAGAGCAGCAGCACGACGGCCGGGGCGCCCTCGGTGGTGCCGGACGACTGGTCGTTCGCCTGCACGCTCGAGCGTGCGAGGTCGGCGGAGCGGGCGATCGCGTCGCCGAGCGCGGTGCCGCCGCCCGGCTGGAGCCGTGCGACCGCGGCGCGGACCTGGTCGAGGTCGTTGGTCGGCGCGATCTCGACGTTGGCGCCGTCGGAGAAGCTGACCAGGCCGACCTTGACGCCCTCCGGCACCTCGTCGAGGAACGCGTCCGCCGCCTGGCGGGCCGCCTCGATGCGGGTCGGCGCGACGTCCTGCGCCGCCATCGAGCCGGAGACGTCGACGGTCAGCACGACGGTCGACTCGTCCTTGGCGACCTCGGTCGCCATCGTCGGGCGGGCGACCGCCAGGACGAGCGCGGTCAGCGCCAGCAGCGCCAGCGCGGCCGGCACGTGCCGCCGCCAGCCCGGCGTCTTGTCGACGACGCTGGACAGCAGGTCGAGGTTGGTGAAGCGCACGGCGTACTTCGTGCGGCGCCGCTGCACGAGCCAGTAGCCGAGCAGGCCGAGCGGGACGAGCAGCAGCCCGGCGAGCGCGAGGGGCCAGGTGAAGCTCATCGCCGCACCCCCGCCGCCAGCTGCTGGCGGAGGCCGCTGGCCAGGCCGCGCAGCCACTCGCCGGAGGTCGACAGCACGACGTGCCGCACGCCCACCTTGCGCAGGTCGGCGGCGAGCGCCGCACGCTCGGCGGCGGCCGCCTCCGCGAACCGTTGCCGCAGCTTGCGGCTGCGGGTGTCGACGTGGAGCTGGCGGCCGGTCTCCGGATCGACGAGCGCGAGGTGCCCGACGTCGGGCAGCTCCTGCTCGCGCGGGTCGCGGATCTCGATGGCGATCACCTCGTGGCGTGCTGCGAGCTGGAGCAGCGAGCCGCGCCAGTCGCGGGTGCCGCGCAGGTCGCCCACGATGACGACCAGCGAGCGGCCGCGGGCGAGGGCGCCGACGCGGCGCAGCGCCTCGGCCGGCGACGTCGCGCCGCCGCCCTCGTGCGCCGGCTCCTCGCGCAGCGCGTGGAGGGTGGCGAGCAGGCCGGCCCGGCCCTGTCGCGGCGGCACGAGCCGCCCCCGTGGCTCGCCGTACGTGACGAGGCCGAGCCGGTTGCCGCGGCGCGACGCGAGCTGGCCGAGCACGAGGGCGACGCCCTCGGCCACGTCCCACTTGCGTCGATCCGCCGTCCCGAAGGTCATCGAGGCCGACGCGTCGAGCACGAGCCAGGTGGTGAGGGCCCGCTCGGCGACGTCGACGCGCACGTGCGGCTCGCCGGTGCGCGCGGTGGCGTTCCAGTCGATGCGCCGCACGTCGTCGCCCGGCACGTACGGCCGGATCTGCGCGAGCTCGCGCCCGTCGCCGCTCGCGTTGGCGCGGTGATCGCCGCCGATGAGGCCGTCGATCCGCCGCGAGAGCGACAGGTCGAGCGCCTTCACGGCGCCGTCCGGGATGGGCCCCGGGCCTGGCCGGTCCGGCGTCCGCTCGCGGGTGGGCAGGGTCGGCATGCTCCGCCGTGGCCTCGCTTCGCTCGATGGTGCCACGGCGATCGCCACCGCGTGCAAGTCGCTTCGCGACGTTGACGCTCATGCGACCTCGTCCCGGGTCATCTCGAGGCGGGGCTGCTGCACGACGCCGAGCACCTGCTGCACGATCATGTCGGGCTGGACGCCCTCGGCCAGCGCCTCGTAGGAGAGGACGATGCGGTGGCGCAGGACGTCGGGGGCGAGCTCCGCGATGTCCTGCGGCAGGACGTAGCGGCGGCCGCGCACGAGGGCCAGGGCGCGCCCGGCGTGCACCAGGCCGATCGGGCCGCGGGGGCTGGCGCCGAAGGCGATGTGGCGCTCGAGGTCGCCCAGGCCGGCGCGCGCCGGCTGGCGCGTGGCGATGGCCAGCGACACGGCGTAGCGCTGCACGGCGGGATCGACGTAGACCTCGCGCGTGAGGGCCTGGAGCTCCTGCAGCTCCTCGAGGTCGAGCACCTGGCGCACGGCGACCGGCACGTCGAGCGCGCGCTGCACGACCGTCAGCTCGTCGCTCGGGGCGGGGTAGTCGACCAGCACCTTGAGCAGGAAGCGGTCGATCTGGGCCTCGGGCAGCGGGTACGTGCCCTCGGACTCGATCGGGTTCTGCGTCGCGAGCACGAGGAACGGCGAGGGGACGCGATGGGTCTGGCCGCCGATCGTGACCTGCCGCTCCTGCATGACCTCGAGCAGCGCCGACTGCACCTTGGCAGGCGCGCGGTTGATCTCGTCGGCGAGCAGGAAGTTGCAGAAGACGGGGCCGAGCTCGACGTCGAAGCGCGCCTCGCCCGGGCGCAGGATGCGCGTGCCGACGAGGTCCGACGGGACGAGGTCGGGCGTGAACTGGACGCGCGAGAAGGAGCCGCCGACGGCGTCGGCGACGGTGCGCACGGTCAGCGTCTTGGCGAGGCCGGGGACGCCCTCGATCAGGAGGTGCCCGCCGGCGAGCAGCGACGACGAGCACGCGCTCGAGCAGGTAGTCCTGCCCGGCGACGACGCGGCGGATCTCGAAGAGCGCGGCCTCGAGCGCGGCGGAGGGCTCGGACGCGGCGCCCTCGCCGGCGTGGAGGGTGGGGAGCGAGACGGATGCCATGCGGCCGAGTAGACCGCGGGGCGCCTAAAGCCAGCCTAAGATCACGAGCCGGCACACCGCGGGGCGTGCCGAACGGGAGGAGGCGAAGGTGGCGGACGGGCTGGTGGACGGGCGCGACGTCGGCGTCGACCTGGCGCTGCGCATCCTGGGCCACGTGCGGGAGACGGCGGCGGGCATGGGCCTCGCGCTGGCGGGCGTCGTCGCGGACCGCGGCGGGCACGTCGTCGCGTCGTGCCGCATGGACGGGGCGCCGCTCGGGGCGCTGCCGATCGCGACGGACAAGGCGTACACCGCGGCGCTCTGGGGCATGCGCACGGGCGACATGGCGGAGGCGAGCCTGCCGGGCGGCGGCGACTGGGGCTTCGCCAACACCGTCGGCGGGCGCATGATCGTGTTCGCGGGCGGGGTGCCGATCGAGGCGGCCGGCGAGGTCGTCGGTGCGCTCGGCGTGAGCGGCGGGCTGGCCGAGGAGGACGAGCGCTGCGCCCTCGCCGCGCTGGAGTCCGCCGGACTCGGCTAACGCGCCCTTAAACCGCCTTCAACGTACGGCCCCTAGCATCGGTCGCCGATGCGGCTGCTGGTGATCGAGGACGAGCCCGACCTCGCGGACGCGCTGGCCGAGGGCCTGCGCGCCGAGGGGTACGCGGTCGACGTCGCGTACGACGGCGTGGAGGCGCTGCGCAAGGCGGAGGCCCATCCGTACGACGCGGTCACGCTCGATGTCGGCCTGCCGGGCATCGACGGGCACGAGGTCTGCCGGCGCCTGCACGCGCCGCGACCGGACGCGCCCGACGCTCCCGCGCCCCGCGTCGTCCTGCTGACGGCGCGCGACGGCGTGGACGCCCGGGTGGCCGGTCTCGACGCCGGTGCGGACGACTACCTCGTCAAGCCGTTCGCGTTCCCGGAGCTCGCGGCGCGCATCCGCGCGGTGCTGCGGCGCCCGGCGGTCGATGCCCGCGGCGCCGCCCTCGCGGTCGGCGACCTGCACCTGGACCCGGCGCGCCGGGAGGCGACCCGCGGCGGCGAGCGGCTGCCGCTGACGGCCAAGGAGTTCGCCCTCCTGCGCTACCTGATGACGCGTCCCGGGCGCGTGGTGTCCGAGACCGAGCTCCTCCAGCACGTCTGGGACGAGCACGCGAACCCGTTCACGAACACCGTCCGGGTGACGGTCAGCACGCTGCGCCGCAAGCTCGCCGCGGTCGGCGAGGGGCAGCCGATCGAGACGATCGTCGGCGCCGGCTACCGCGTCCGGGAGGCCTGATGCACGTCGCGCGCTCGCTGCGGCTGCGTCTGGCCGTCCTCTACTCCGCGGTCCTCGTGGCGCTGGCGGGGCTGCTCATGCTGGGCGTCTACCTGGCGCTCGCGCACTCGCTGGACAGCGGCGCGGTGCCGGACCGCACGACGATCGTCGGCGGCGCCCAGGCGCGGGTCGTGACCGCCCAGGAGCTGGAGCGGCAGGTCAACCAGCACGCGCTCGAGCGGCTGCAGGACTACTCGCTCGCGGCGATCGGCATCCTCTTCGTCACCTCGCTGCTGGTCGGCTGGGTGGTGGCCGGCCGCGCGCTCGCGCCGGTCGACCGCGTCACCCGCACCGCGCGCGACATCGGCGCGACGAGCCTCGAGCGCCGCATCCGGCTGGGCGGACCCGACGACGAGCTGCGCAGGCTCGCCGACACCTTCGACGACATGCTCGAGCGACTGGACGACGCGTTCCGTGGCCAGCGCAGCTTCGCCTCCGACGCGTCGCATGAGCTGCGCAACCCGATCGCGGTCGTGCAGGCCAACGCCGACCTCCTGCTGTCCGAGCCCGACGATCCGGCCACGGTGCGCGTGCGCGCAGGCCGCATCCGCGCCGCCAGCGAGCGGCTGGCCCGGCTCGGCGACGACCTGCTGGCGCTGGCGCGGCTCGACGAGCAGCGCCCGCGCCGCGAGCCGGCCGCGCTCGACCGGCTGCTCGAGGACCTCGCCGGCGAGCTGGAGGAGCCGGCCGCGGAGGCGGGCGTCGTGCTCGCGGTGCACGGCGACCGTGCGGCCGCGGCGGTCGACCGGATCGCGGTGCGGCGCGCCGTCGCCAACCTCGTCGAGAACGCGCTGCGCCACGCGCCCGCCGGCAGCGCCGTGCGGCTCGCCAGCGGCGAGCAGGGACGCTGGGCGTGGGTCGCGGTGGAGGACGACGGTCCGGGCATCGACGCGGCGCACCGCGCGCGCGTCTTCGACCGCTTCTACCGCATCGACCGCGCCCGCTCCCGTGCCGACGGCGGCAGCGGCCTCGGCCTCGCCATCGTCCGCGAGGTGGCCCGCGCCCACGGCGGCGATGCCCGCCTGCACTCCGAGCCCGGCCGCGGCGCGTGCTTCGTGCTGTGGCTGCCGGCGCGCCCTGGTCCGGACGGCGCGCCCGAGGCGGCGCCGCGCGCGCTGCGCGAGCTCGTCCCGGCCGTGCGCTGACCGACGTATCAGGGCGGCGCAGGCGGGCTCTGCATCGGTGCCGGGCCGCGTGCGTGGGCCGGCGGCTCGCTCCGGTAGCCCCTCGCCGAGTCGCCGGCCCCGCCTCCCGAGCTCGGGGCGCCGCCGCTACCGGGTGCGTGCGGCGCCCCGACGCGTGCCGCGAACGCGAGGCAGGAGTGCGCGCGTCGAGCGGGTAGTGGACGCGACCAAACGCGCAGGAGGACCGCCCGTGAACGTGCTCGACCGCCCCGTCTCGCGCTGGCTCGCCATCGGCGTCGCCGCGGTGGCCGCCGCGGTCGCGATCGCCATCGCCCCCGCCGCCCAGGCCGACTCGACGCCGGTCGGGCGCCTGCCGAAGGGCCCGCTCGCGACCATCCAGACGACGAAGGGCCAGCTGGTGTCCGTGGCGCTGCCGCGGCCCAGCGAGTCGAGCGGCCTCGTCTGGCGCATCGCGCGCGACTACGACGACGCGGTGATCGAGCAGGTGTCCGAGGCGGACGTCGACGACGCGGTCGTGCTGGTCTTCCGGGCCAAGGGCAAGGGCCAGGCGACGCTGCGGTTCGCGCAGACCGAGGGCGACAGCTCGTCCAAGGCGGTCAAGTCCGCGACGTTCAAGGTCGTGGTCAGGGCCCCGGGCGCGCCGGGCTCCTGACCGCCGCTCAGCCCCGCGCGATCGCGACGCCGGCGACGCCGATCAGGGTCAGCGCGACGCCGGTCGCCTGCCGCCGCGTCAGCCGCTCGCGGTAGAGGAGCACGCCGCCGACCACGGCGACGACCGCGTACTGGGAGGCGAGCACCGACGCGACCGCCACGCCCTCGCCCGCGCCGTTGACGATCGCGGCGAACCCGCCCGCGTCGAGCAGCGCCGCGGCGACCAGCCAGGGGAGCGTCCGGCGTGGCGGCAGGTGGCGGCGGAGCGCCTCGGGCGGCACGCTGAGCACGGCGCCGACCACGCGGCTGCACGGCCACCGTCCACAGCGCGCCGAGCACGGCGGTGCGGCCGCTCGCGGTGAACACGATGCCGAACGCGACCGCGGCGCCCAGGGCGGCGAAGACGGCCGCGGGCGGCGTCGTCACGTTGGCGTGGCGCGGCTGCAGGCAGACCAGCACGACGCCGGACGCGACGATCCCGAGCGACACGAGCGTCGCGGCGCCGAGCACCTCGCCGGTCGCGATGGCGATGACGGCGGCGATGGCGCCGTCGGTCGCGACGATCGGCGTGACCACGCTGACGTCGCCGAGCCGCACCCCCAGCAGCCAGCAGCCGGAGCCGACGACGAAGCCGACGCCGGCGACGACCGCCCAGGCCCACTCCCCGCCCGGCGCGGTCGGCACGCCGTCCACGATGAGGGCCACCGGGAGGACGGCCGCGGCGCCGATCGCCATCGTCCAGGCGAGCGTCGTGCGGGCGCCGAGGATGCGGGCGGGCCGCGGCGAGGACGAGCGCCGAGACGCCCCACAGGAGGGCCGCGGTCAGGCCCCAGGCGACGCCGCTCATGCCGGTCCGGAGCTGCGGATCGGCGCCGTCACCCGACCGCGAGGAACCCGTGCGGCCCTGGCCCCCGGACGAGCACGGCGGCGTCGACGAGCCCGAGCTGCGCGGCCCGCGAGATCGCCTCGCTGCGGCTGCTGGCGCCGAGCTTGCGGTACACGGAGATCGCCTGCGTCTTGACCGTGTTGCGCGAGACGTAC
Organism: uncultured Actinomycetota bacterium; assembly: GCA_963767885.1. Taxonomy (GTDB): domain Bacteria; phylum Actinomycetota; class Thermoleophilia; order Gaiellales; family F1-60-MAGs149; genus CAVYFW01. The sequence continues at coordinate 27,863 of CAVYFW010000017.1, read as the reverse complement.
AGCCGGTCGGCGATCTCCTGGAACGAGAGGTGCGTGGTCAGCAGCGGCAGCAGGCGCAGCTCCGCGGCCGTCAGCGTCGACGCCCACCCGCTCGAGCCCGTCGTCATCGCGCCCAGCTGCTCGCGCAGGTCCTCGGCCCGCTGCGCGAGGATCCCCAGCGGCGCGCTCGCGGCCAGCGTGCGGCGCGCCTCGCCCAGCAGCGTGCGCGCGCCCTCCACGTCCCCCACGGCGGCGTGGGCCCGCGCGAGCTCGAGCCGCGTGCGGACCGAGAACCACGGCAGCGCGTCGGTGAGCATGGGGCGCAGCCGCTGCGCGAGCTTGAGGTCGTCCTGCGCCGTCGCGACGTCGCCGCGCCGCTGGGCGAGGCGCGCGCGGGCGGCGAGCAGGATGCTGCCCGACACGAACTCCGGCAGCGCGTCGTCGCTCACGACCGCGCCCGCCGCCGCGATCTCCGCCGCCGCGCGATCGACGTCGCCGCGATCGATCGCGAGCAGCGCGATCTCCGAGTGGGCCACGATCGGGGAGAACGTCGCGCCGCCCGCGGCCGCCTCGCGCGCCGCCTCCGCGAACACGGCCTCCGCCTCGTCGGGCTCGTCGCGCAGCAGCGTGGCGACGCCGAGCAGCATCCGGGCCAGCGCCCGCACGAGGCTGCCGTCGCCCACCTCGCGCACCGCGAGCGCGGCGTCGTCGTACATGCGGTCGGCACCCTGCCGGCAGAGCAGCGCGCGCCCCGCCGCCGCCCACCCGCGCACGCTCTTGCTGCCGTCCGGCATGGGGTCGCCGGCCGCGCTCCCGCGCTCGACGTACGCGGCCCAGCGGTCCGCGTCGGCGGCCCGGCCGCGCAGCGCGTGCACCCAGGTCCCGAGCGCGGCGACGGCGGGATGGCGCTCGAGCGCGCCGGCGTCCTCGAGCGTGCTCAGCCAGCGCTCCATCGTCGCGTAGCGCGAGCTGCGCAGCACGGGGAAGATGCGGTCGACGATCAGGCCGGCCGCCCCGTCGACGTCGCCGGCGGCGAGCGCGTGCTCGATCGCGGCGTCGGGCATGCCGTTGGCGGCGCACCACGCCGACGCGCGGCCATGCAGCTCGGCGATCTCCTCCGGGCCGGCGCGCTCGAGGTCGGCGCGCAGCAGGTCGCGGAACAGGTGGTGGTAGCGGAACCAGCGGCGGCTGCGGTCCAGGGGCACGACGAAGAGGTTGTCCCGCTCGAGGGCCTCGATCTCCGCCGCGGAGTCGGAGCGACCGAGCACGGCATCGCAGAGCGGCGCCGACATGCGCTCCAGGACCGAGGTGCGCGTCAGGAAGTGCAGGCGGTGCGGCGGCAGGTCCGCCCAGGTGCTCGGCGCGCAGGTAGTCGGCCACGAAGCGGTCGTCGCCGCCGAACGACGCGGCGGCGCCCGGCGGCTGGTTGCGCAGCGCGAGCGCGGCCAGGTAGAGACCGCCCGCCCAGCCCTCGGCGCGGGCGTTGAGCAGCTTCGCGTCGGACTCCGACACCTGCACCCGCGCCTGCGCGAGCAGCGCCCGGGCGTCCGCGTCGCTGAGCGCGAGCTGCGCGCGGCCGAGCTCCAGCAGCTCGCCGCTCGCCCGCAGGCGCGCGAGGGGCACGCTGGTGGCGCCGCGGCCCGAGAGCACGAGCAGCGATCCGGGCGGCAGCTGCCGGATGAGTCCGTTCAGCGCGTCGATGCAGTCGCGCTCGCACGAGCTCGTGGTCGTCGTCCAGCACCACCACGATGCTGCGCTGGCGCGGTGGCCAGCGCGGCGCCGAGCCGCGGCACGGTGCTCGACCAGACGCTGGTCGCCGCGGAGCCGAGGGTCGCGAACACGCCGGCGTCGATGGGCGTCGCGCGGTGGATCGCGGTCGCCAGGTGCGCGAGGAACACGACCGGATCGTTGTCGTGGCGATCGACCGTCAGCCACGCGAACGGGCGCGGGTCGAGCGCGGCCCACTGCGCCAGCAGCGTCGTCTTGCCGTAGCCCGCGGGCGCGGTGATCCGCACGACCCGGGCGGCCTCCTCGCCGCGCAGCTGCTCGACCAGCGCCGTCCGCTGGACGAGTCCGGTGCGCGACCGGGGGACGGCGAGCTTCGACTCGTCGAGCGCCAGCGGCGAGCCCGGCGGCGGCCAGGGCGGGGACGCGGTCGCGGCGGGAGGGGGCATTGGAGACCGCGATCGTAAGCGACCGCGCGAACGGCGACGGCCAGCCGGATGGGCGGTGTCCGGTTCGAACGGACGACCCCCTGCGTGTAAAGCGAGACGACGAACCACCCGCCTCCGCGTAGCTATCGGAGTGACGCCCGATCCCGGGTGGCCACAGGTGCGGCGGGATCAGGCGCGATTCCGGCCGGTTTGGGCACTAGAGTCGGAGTCGTGCCCATTAGAGCTGACGCGGGCCGCCAGTGAGCTCCTTGACGTCGCCCGGCGAGTGGACGGCTAACGACTGGACGGCGCTCGGCACGTGGGCCACGGTGATCGCGGCCGGCGTTGCCGTCTACTTCGCCGCAAGGTTCGGCGGTCGCCAGGTTGAGATCGCCAGCCGACAAGCCACGATCGCGGAGCGCCTTGCTGCCATGGAGCAGGCTCGCGACGAGCGCGCGAGCAAGCCCATCGTCCGCTTCGTCGGGGTGGAGAGCGAGTTCCGGCCGGGCCATGGCCACGAGTGGCAACGGCTCGATAGCAAGGAGGTCGTCGACTTCCGAGCGTCCGCCGGCGGCCAGCTGCTACCTGAGATGGCGAGGCATTGGCTGACCGTCGCGAACGCCGGCTCAGGTCCGGCGATGCGCGGGCTGATCAGCGTCGGAAGGCGCGACGGATGGGACCTCGGCCACTTCCCGATCACCGTGATGATGTCGGGGCAGACCATGACCGTCGAAGCACGTCGTCCCGAGACGATGCCGCTCACCGAGTGGGTGCGGATCTGGGAGCTCGACGAGCTCTACGTGGAGGGCGGGTGGTGCCTGGACGCGGACGGCCGCCGCCACGGCGTACGCTTTCCGTACGAAGAGCCGTGACCTCTACTGGTGGTGCGCGCGGCCGGCGTCTGTGAGGGCCCAGCGGCCTCGGATCTCGACAGCCATGCCGCGCTCCCTGAGCTCCTGCAGTCCGTCGCTAACGTCGGCTGCGTCGATCTGCTCGATGGAGAACGGACCGTTCGCGATGCGCGAAGGCGTGTCGCACGACGGCTCGTCGCGCAGCGCGATGATTGCGAAGTACGCCGCCTCGGATACGCGCGCCATGACGATGGATCGTAACCGTGCCGGGTACTCGGCGATCGCCGCGGCCATTGAGCAGTTGAGGTCGACCCACGCCGAATCGCAGGAGGTAGGGAAGCACGCCTGAGCACCCACCAACGAGCTTTCCGGAGGCCCGCCAGGAGCGGGCCTCCGTCGGTTTCGCGATCCATCACGAGCGGGGCTCCGTCGTTCCCGATCGATTCACGAGTTCTTGATGCGACGGCGGATACCGTGGCTGCCGCATCAGCGAAGCGCAACCGTGCGGTTACGCTTTGACACGGAATGCCGTCCAATGACCGCTCCGACAAGTACCGCGCCGGCGCCGACGCTGTCCTGATCGCAGCTCTCGCTGCGGGCGCGACGCAAGGCGGAGCGGCAGAGCAGGCCGGCGTGTCGGTTTCGACGGTGCAGCGTCGGCTGCAGGACGAGTCGTTCCGCGCAGAGGTCGACGCGGCTCGCCGCGAGATGATGAGCCGCACCGTCGGACTCCTCGCCGAAGCAGCCACCGACGCCGTCGCCGTCCTCGTCGGGATCGCCAACGACGACGCCCAACCCGCCGGCGCTCGGGTCACGGCCGCCCGGTCGATCCTCTCTGCACAGCACCAGGCCGTCGAGCTAGTCGAACTGGCCACGCGCGTCGCGGAGCTGGAGGGTCGTATCGCCGCCATCAACGAAGCCGAGAAGGCCAGGGCCGCATGAGCATCGCCAGCCGTATCACCCGCCTCGAGGCCGCAGTCCACGAAGGCGAAGCCGACGGGTGCAGCAACTGTCGGAACTGGCCGGACGCGTGGACGTGCCTCTTCCGTAGCATCGGCGACGACAACGGCGAGGATGGCGAAGACCGGGCCGACGGGTGGGCGCCGTGGGCGACGACCCAGCGCGGGCATCACTGCCTGTCCTGCGCCCGACAGCCGCCGACGTACGGCTTGAGCCTCGTGGGCGCCATCAGCCGGCTGGAACCGTGCCCGGCATGAGCGGCCTCGGTTCCCGCATCACTCGCCTGGAGACGGCCGTCGCAGGCGCCGCCGTCGGAGTGCGACACCTGCCGGTCCTCGCCGACAGTCCGCGAGCGCGTCCGCGACCTGGTCGCCCCCGACCATGCGGCCGTCAGCCGTTCGCCTGCGCCGCCAGTCGATGGTAGGCTCGCGCGGTTTGGGGGTGTCCGCGCGACGCGGGCCGACACCGATCACCGGATCTCCCGCCGTCCCAAGGAGCGAGCATGAGCATTGCAAAGGTCGTCACGATCATCGGCTCTTCCCCTGAGAGCTTCGCGAAGGCGGCCGACGCCGCGGTCCAGGAAGCTGCAAAGACGGTGCGGGGCATCACTGGCGCCGATGTGATCTCGATGAGCGCCGAGGTGGCGGACGGTCGGATCAGCGAGTACCGCACGACCGTCAACATCGCTTTCAAGGTGGAGCGCTGAGGCGCCGAGACGATTTCGCGCGTAGGAGCCGATGGCGTACAGGTCGACGATAGCTCCGCGCGCCAGGCGCGGCGATCACGCGATCCACAAGACTCACCAACTGCTGGCAGGCCGTGAAGATGCGGCAGCGCAAACGGGACGCGCGAGAAGACCGCTTCCGTCGGGTCGCCGCGACCATCGGCAACGTCGCCCTTCCGCCAGAGCTCCGCAGCCGACGTCCAGGGCACGCAAGCCGGGTCCCTCGCCCAACGTCGTGAGCAGTTGCCGCCCACTGGGCTCCCACACGAGCGACTGCAGCTGCAAGCGCTCCAGCTCCGAGGGCTGGGCGGCCAGCAGGTACTCCCCGTCGGTCATTGCCGAGCAGTATCCCCTGACGGGGTTCGAGGCTCAAACGCAGTGCTGGCTGCGCGTCGGTGCGGCGACGGATCCTTCGAGCTCAAGGACGACGTACAGGGATGCTGCTTCCCGACGCCGATGGCGGCCACGCCCAACGGTTCGCCGGTTCGGCGCTCGGTCGGGGCCGGCTGGCGCTCTCGTCGAGTGACAGGCCCGGACTTCCGCCGCTCAGGCGCGCGGTCGCGGCGCGCGGTCACGTCAGGCCGGAGGCGAGACGGGGCGATCGGTGACCGGCGTGATCTCGCATGAGGTGACGCTCGCTCCGGGCTGGAGGAACGCATACAGATGCTCGATGTCGTCAGTCTCGACGACGAGATAGGTCGTGTGCTGCGGGAAGGCTAGCCAGTAGCCGTGGATCTTGACGTCGGGCGAGTCACCGGCGAAGAGCGAGGTCGAGCCGCCCTTTCCGTAGGGACAGTCCTGCGGTACGTGCGATTGCTTGATGTGGAAGAGCACGAGCCGTTCCTCCTCGGGTCGTGACGCACTCCGAACGAGTCTAGAGTCCTCGACGCAATCGATGGCAGTGCGGGCCGCCACGGCAAGCGCCGCCCGAGTTGGCGAACCTGCCGGGCATCGCTCGCGAGCGCGAGGACGCTGCTCGCACGCCGACTCCTTAGGACAACCCGGACAACCTAAGGCGGTCCGTTCGGTGATTTCCGCCTACCGTGCGCTGTACCGGGGCGCGGCGGCTATGCGTCCTTCGCGGCGAGATGCGCCTTAAAGGCGACGACGTCCCTCGCCCATGGCCATTTCTTCTTGAGCCAAGAGGTGGGGCGTCGACCCGGCTCGGACGCGGATGCGAGTCGACGTGCGAGCGAGCGGCCGGCCGCGCGTAAGAGGAGCCCGACGCTCATCACAGGCCGCCGCCGACCTCGAGAACCGCAGCGGCGAACGCCTGTGGCGCCGCTTCACCTTCAAGCGCGCCGGCGTGCGCATCCCAACGCTCGCGATCTCCGCTTGGATCCCGGAGCGTACCGTCATCACTGCCGAGCACCGCGCAACCTCGCTGCTGGCGACGATGCGCGAGCGCTGGAACCTCGGCGTCCCGTTCAGCGCCCGCGAAGCCAGCGCCCGCAGCTTCGCCGACATCTTCACCCTGACATCGCCGCGAGTTCAGGAACACTGGCCTGAGATCATTCCCCGACCCGTCCCCGAGATGCACGAGTCCCTCGTGCCCCTCGACGCTCCGCTTGGCCTCCTCGGAAAGTCCCTCCTGTTCGCCGTCCTCGCCTTTGCCCAGAAGCTCGGAAAGACGGTCCCCGACATCAAGCCCGAGGACACCATCACCGGCAGCCAAGCCGTCACCATCGGCCACGACGTCCTCGGCGAACTGTTCCCCGCGATGCGCGACTGAACCACGCTGCCGCCGGCGTCGGCCAAGCCGGCGAGTTCGGGGAATCGGCTGGCGAGGTCGGTGCCGTGTCGGCTGCGGACGTGGACGGCGCGGTCGCGGACGACCCGTTCTAGTAGACGTGCAGCTTGGCCAGCAGCCCCTCGGTGTCGTCGACGCACTCCAGCAGGTCCTTGTTGTGCTTGATCATCTGGCTGCGCATGTACACCCGGAGCCACTGCTGGTACGTGAAGAGCTCGTAGCGATCGAACACGACGGGCAGTGACAGGTTGCGGTTCGCGATGTGGCCGGCGAGGAAGAAGGCGCACTCGAGGCCCAGGGAGATCGACTGGAAGTAGGGCGAGCCGATGGCGGCGTCGCCGAGCAGGAAGACAGGCGCGCTCGCCAACGGATGGTCGGCGCCCGACTCGTGCCACCGCCGGCTCGTCGCGTTCCGTGCGCGGTAGACGTCGAGCGGGATGCGGGTGATGTCGAGCTCGCCCACCAGATCGCCGTTCGTCTCCGCCTTGACGCGATCCATGAACCGGTCCATCGACTCGGCGACGCCCGGGAACCGCTCGCGCAGGTACTCGCCGTCGCAGGTCGGCGGCATCGCCTCGAACTCGGCCCGGCTGATGCTGACGATCCCCGTCACGTGGCTGAGGTCCCCGTCGAAGTACGTGCGGTGGACGGCGGGGATGAACTTGTAGCCGGTGTTCTCGAGGTTCTTGTAGTACTTGCAGTACTCGTTGCACACGTACTGCGGCCCGTAGAGGAAGGTGACGACCAGCGCATACTCCAGGCGGAACCGCTTCGTGTTGCACCCGCGCGTCGGCTCGACGCCGGGGAGCAGCAGGTCGCGCATGAGCGACCGCGAGCCGGTGCAGTCGACGAGGATGTCGCCGGGCTCCAGCAGCGCCAGCGCCTCGTCCGCTCCGACGTCCGCAGTGACGCGCTCGACGGTCCCGGTGGCCCGGGCGTCGATCAGCTCGCTCAGGGTCTCCTCGATAACGTTCAGCGGCACGAAGCCGCGCGTCCACTCCTCGAGCAGCGCGCGCAGGTCACCGGCGACCGACCGTCGGTAGGCGAGCCGCGTCTCGAGCTCCGACACGTCGAACAGCGCCTCGACGTCCTGCCCGTCGATGGAGTCTTCCTTGTAGCTCTCGATCGAGTCGGAGAGGAGGTAGGCCGCGAGCGACACCATCCGCGTCCTCGTGTACCCGGTGCGCCGCTCGTAGAGCCGGACCTGCTGTCCGTCGACGGACTGGAGGAGCGCGGTCAGGAAGAGGCCGACCGGCCCTGCGCCGACGACGTGGACCCGGCCCGCCGGCCGCGGCGTCTCCGTCACGACGGCTCGTCCCCCGGCGGTCGCCACGCGGCCGGGGGCAATCGGATGCGTCATCCCGCCATCGTAGGCGACGAGGTGCGGGAGCCCGCTACGGGACGAGCAGTTCCACCAGCCCGAAGCCGTGAGTCGGCATCCGCCCTGCCGGCGGCCGCGTCGTTCTCGTCAGCGTGCTCGGTGGCGCCGTCCTCCGAGCCGCGTTCTACCTGCGAGCCCGCAGCCAGGCAGACGCCGGCGACGTGGGGCAGGCAATCGTCTCCGATGGGTTCGCGGACGCCGGCCTCGAGCCTGACGAGATACGAGGCGGGGCGTTCTAGGGCGCGCACGGCGAGCTGGCGGCGGTCGCGGACACTGACTGGCGTCGCCGGCGATAATCGGACGTTCTCGACTGCTGAGGTCAACGCCTCTTAGTCGTTGAGCGCCTCGCCGAAGACCGCCAGGACGTCCTCACCAGACTCTCGATTGCCCGTCTCTCGGATTGGCGGATGGGGGATGTCAACGAGCGGGATGCCGAACTCGTCGAATCCGGTCACCACTCCCACGAAGGTCGCCGTGCCGGCGTCCGAGGGGATGAACCCGGTCACGTGGCCGAACAGGGCCCCGGGCCCGGACCGTGGTCTCCGACCCTATCGCTGCTCCGTCGCCGTAGTCATAGGTGGCGACGAGGCTGTTGGGGAACGAGAACGCGGACGTATCGAGACTTCGGGGACACGTTCGCTGGCGCGTCCACGGCCAATTACATCGGCAGCAACGGCGTCGACCCGCGGGCCAACCTCGCGCCCGCGCGCGGCCGTCTGACGGTTGCGCCGCGTTGTCCGGCCGGAGCGCCCTGGCCGGTCAGGCAGGGCCACCCGCTTGCGGCCTCACCATCTGTAGCATCGATCCCATTGCGGGCACCGCACGCGATGGTACGGTGGCGGCCCGGCGCAGGAGCCCCTTCATTGCTCCTAGCGCTCGGCGACGGCGGGCGAACAGGGGGCTCTGGGCGTGGCAGTTGGTGCCGTGATCGGTCGGGTCGTGGCGTCCCTGCGAGGCAGTTGGCGCTGCGCGGGTTCGCTGGTCGCACTGTGCGCCACGGCGACGCTGTTCATGCTCGCGTCGGCGGACGCCGCGTTGGCGCGCCCGGCGTACGGCTGGCAGGGCACCGTCTCAATCGACGCCTCGGAGCAGTACAACGATGGCATCTACGCGGCGCGGACCCTCGTCAAGGCGTCGTTTTCGGACCTCGCCGTGGTCGACGGTGCGTACGCCGTCGAGCAGCGGTACAGCGCGAACGCGACCATGACCTTCGAGCAGCACGACATCAAGGCGTGCGCCGAAGGCGTCCCGCCAAGCGAGACCCTGCACCGGACGTGGACCTTCCCCGGAGGGCGCACGCTCGACCCGCAGGACGACAACTCCCTCGAGCCGAGATGGCCGGGCGGGGTGGCATTCACCCTGTTCGATCAGCCCGGCGCGCTGTACTTCGTGCTCGGCCGCGTGTTCATGTGGATGCCCGAGACCAGCGACTGCACGCCCGACCCTGGGTCCGTGGGAACCTCCTACGCCGGGTACGGCTACGCGTACACCGACGCGCGCCCGACCCGGCCGCTGGCCGACACCGACCCGCGCCCCGACTGGGTCGTGGGCACCACCACCTACACGCTGGCCGCCCCGCCGCACCCCGGCGCGGACGACGTCCTATCCGCGTATTCGTACACCATCACCTACCGCCTCCAACGCCTGGACTCTCCCCCCTGCCGCAACCGCGTCGACGACGACGGCGACGGGCTGATCGACCTCATCGACCCCGGCTGCAGCGGCGCCGCCGATACGTCCGAGCTCGGCCCGTGGGCCTGCGACGACGGTATCGACAACGACGCCGACGGTCTCACGGACGCCCTCGACCGCGGCTGCAGCGGCCCCACCGACACCGACGAGCGAGCCACGCTCGTCGTCCGAGTCGACGGGCCCGGGGAGGTGCGCGTCCCGTCGACCGGCGGCGTCTGCACCGAGACCTGCGTCCTCGAGGCGGGCGCCGGCGGGCTCGACCTCGAGGTAGCGGCCGCCGAGCCGCATCCGGACGCCACGCGCATCAGCGGCTGCGCGTCCACCGACGGCGTCCGGTCGTGTCACGCGTCGGCGCCGACCGATCGCGACGTGGTCATCGACGTGCGCTTCGACCCAGTCGTCTCGTACGCCCCGCGCGCCGTCTTCCACCGTGACGAGAAGCACTGGCCGATGGACCCTGACGACTTCATCCGGCACTCGAAGCTGGCCTGGGCCAACGACGATCACCTCGGGTGCCGCAAGTCGGACGTGGACAAGGTCGCGCGCGGGAAGATCAACCCGCGAGACCTGCGGCTGGGCGAACGCGCGAAGTACCGCCACACGTTGTGCTTCGCCGTGCTCGGACGGGAGGTCCGGCAGCGCTTCACCACGGCTGACCTCACGGCACCGTCCGAGACAGCCAAGCAGCCGCGTGGCGGCGGCCGGTGGGGCTTCTACCTGAACCTCGACGATGCCTACCACCACGGCGTAGAGCCGGCGAACGCCGACGACTACGTCAACGCGCCGCAGATGGTGGTCGAGTACAAGCCGCACCGCTACATCACCTACTGGTTCTTCTCCGCCAAGAACAACGTCAAGGTCGCGACGGTCGACGACATGCACGAGGGCGACTGGGAGCGCATTGCAGTGCGCCTCGACAAGCACAACCGCGCCACGCACGTCGCCTACTGGCAGCACTACTGCCAGCCGAAGGCGAAGTACGGGTCGCTGCTGACCTGGCAGCAGATGACCGACCGCGGGTACCTGTACGCCGGCGTCCACCCGAACGTGTACGTCGCCCGCGGCGCGCACGCTTCGTATCCAAACGCCGACGACCTCACCGTCACCCCCTGCGAGACGAAGAACGGCCTCCTCGACCATCACGGCGGCCGCGGCGTCACGTGGAAGACGTGGCAGAACGGCAGCAGCGGGTTCGCCGAAGCCACCAAGAAGCCGTGGTACGGCTTCGGCGGCGGGTGGGGATCCAGGGACGAGGGCGACAGCGGGTTCTGGGGGCCGCTCGGCCCCGGGCCGATGAAGCCGCCGGTGCCGGCCAGCTGGAAGTAGCCGCTGCGACCTCCGTCACCTCGGGGCCACCGCGACAGATGTCGGACCCTGCGTGCGCGCGGAACCGAGAGTCGATCGAGCAGTAGGTGAGCTCGGCGACTTCCGACCGGTCCTCCGGCGCCGTCGGCCTCCACTCACGAGCTCGCCTCTGCGTTCGGCAGGCTGTCCCAGTAGGCCTTGCCGCGCCGTGCCGCGGCGACGCAGGCGTCCCAGTCGGGCCAGTTCCCGTCGAACTCGATCTCCATGCTCACGGGGCCCGAGAACTCCACGGCCTCGAGGTCGGCGAGAAGGGAGCGAATGTCGAGGTCGCCCTCGCCGAGCGGAGGAAAGTCGAAGACGTCGCGGCCGCCGCGCTTGTCCTTCAGGTGGACGTGGCCAAGACGCGGCAGCGCGTGCTTGATGTCCTCCTCCGGGTTCGCGCCGGCGTAGTAGACGACGTTGCCCGGGTCGTAGTTGATCTGAATCCAGGGGTGTCCGATCTCCTCGAGGATGGAGATTCCCGCCTCTGCCGTCGGCAAGAGGTTGGAGTCCGTCTCGATGCAGAGCCTGATCCCCGACCCTTGGGCCTCGTCGGCGAGCGCGCGCACGTTCTCGACGAAACGAGCACGGTCTTCAGGAGTCTCGGCATCGCCCGTGAAGGTGTTGAGGGCGCGGATGCCGAGCTCCGTCCCCGCATGGAGCACTCGCCGCAGCCGCTCGCGGCCCTCCTCCTCGTGCAGCTGAGCGTGGCCGCTCATGCTCACCACGCGCAGACCGTGACGCTCGAGGGCCGCTCGGGTCTCCTCGATCGTGTCTGGCGTGAGGTTGTCGGGGTCGAGATGCTCGAGGAATCCCTTGACCGCACCGATCTCGACGTTCTCGAAGCCGGCTTCGGCGAGGCCCCGCAACGCTTGCTCGAGGGTGTACGGCTTGAAGATGATGGTCGAGCCGGTTTGAATCCAGGTCATTTCTCCTCCAGGCGCTCGAACTACAGGGGTCTCGCACCACTCGGAACAAGCCTACGAGGGCCTTCGCGGCGATCACGACTCGTCGATCGACTCCCATTCGTCCTTGGAGTGCGCGAGGCGAAGGTGACCAGGGCCGAAGACGACACTCGGGATGCCTGCACCCTCGAAGAAGGAAGCGTCCGAGACGGCGCCGAAGTTCACCGGCCGGTTCAGCCACGGCGATGGTGCCGCCGCGCCGGTGGCCGCTTCCCACGCACGCGCCATCGCCTGCACGACGGGATGCTCCCACAGCGTGGACATCGGGGCCAGTTGTTGACTGGACCTAGATCGAAGATAGGTGAGAGCGAGCTGCCCAAGCCGTTCGCCAGCGCCGTAGCCACGGCGGCCCTCCACGATGTCGGCGACTACGTCCGCGCCTAGCACCGCCAACGAGACGAATCCCTCGACATCATCGCGACCACCTTCGGCGGCGCCGAATGGGTGCGCATTTCGGACTCCGCTGCGCCCACCTGGCGTCGAGGGTCAAGGGCTCTGGCTCCAGCCGGACGACGAGCACATCGACTGGACACGGCGTCTCGGGCTCGTCTGCTGGACGCGCTAGCCGCCGTAACCGACCCAGAACGCATACGCGACCGCCGGCGATCCAGCAGCCTAGACACGCTGAAGCTGTGGCGCAAGAAGGGACACGCCGGCGAAGAGCCCTACGCGACGTTCCTCGATGAGTTCGATCGGGCTCGGGCCATCGCCGAGAACCGTCTTCTACGCGAGGTCCTGGAGCGCCGGGATTGGCGCGCCGGCGTGGATCCTGGAGCGAACCCGCCCCGAGCGCTACGCACTGCGTCGAACAACCGAGCACGTCGGACCGACGCCGAATTGGTCTGGCCGTCGTGTAACCTGATGGTTGCGCGTCCGACATAGGTGAGCCGCCGCTCGCCAACCTCAGTTCCCGTCCACGACCCGCGTCCGCCGATAGCCGGCTGTCGCGGGTCGCGGCCGTTACGGGGCGTAGGGCGTCCTGGGCAGGGGATAAAGTCCCTGGTGGAACCGAGGTTCGGCTGAGATGGCCAACCTCATGTCGCTAGGAGATCGTATGTCCAGTGCCGAGGCGGAGCGAAGCACCGCCCCACCCAGACGAGCACACGCCACGCGGCGTCGCGTTGGCCGAGACGAGGCGTTTCGTCTCGGAGTACGAGGCGCCGGCGCTCATTCGGCTCGCGTGGCGGACGACCTCGAGAAGTGCGCTGCTATCGATTATCAGGCGACGCTGCACACGATCGGGCAGCTCGGCGAGATCACGTACCACCCAGCCGAACGACACGCAGCGAGTCAGGCGATCGCGTACGGACGGCCGGAGATCTACATCGAGCACCACCGCAACATGGCTGCCTGCGCAGCAATGTTCGAGACGTTCAGCCGCACGCGCCAGAGGCGCCTGATCCGATCGTGGCTGCCCAGCCGGCGCCCCGCAGCACGCCGCGCCGCTGGCTCGACAACGAAGGCTTCGCGCCGCACCAACCGCCGCGGCGCGCGCAAGACCGCAGACTCGCCACCACCTGGTGACGAACCCGGCTCCTCTGCCTGCCGCCGGCAGAAGGAGTCTCGCGACGACCTAGGCGGCTCGTACCTCGAGGCCGGCCCCGGCACGCTCCGCGTGCGCAGCGCGGCCAGGCACCAAGCACTCGAGACGTCCTGCGGAGGCTCCCGATGAGCGCCGCAGCGATCGAGTTCCTCCGGCGCGAACTCCACGAGCCGCGTCGCACCGATGACCTCACCCGGGCCGCCGCCGCCGCCGGCATCTCGCCGCGCACCCTCGAGCGAGCACGCCGCGATCTCGGCGCGCGAGCCGTCCGACGGCTCGGAGTCGCGTGGGTCTACCCGCCAGTCAAGACCGAGACCGCCAACTTCCCGCAGTTCGCTCGCCTCACCGGCAGCGAAGAGGGATTCGGTCGGGCGAGGTCGCTCCCGTCCGGAACCACCGCCCGCGATCGCATGGTGGCCCTTCTTGACGCACTCGACATCACCCTCGCGTCGCTGTACCAGGCGGCCGACACCACGAGCGGCAAGCGCACCACCCTGCACGCCGGCGGTGCGCGATGACCGCGCAGTACCCCATGCGGCGCCACTCGCCGATCCCGCGCCTGAACGCCGACGAGCTCCCCGACCCCTACCGAGCGGTCATCGCTCAGCGCGTCCGCGATGACGCGGCTGTGTTCGCCGAGCGGCCCGACCTGAAGGAGTTCGACCGCCCCAGCGTCTGGGGCGAGTTCTATCCCGCCGGCGACCCGCCCGCCGGCTCGCCCGTCCGCGTCGTCCGAATGTCGAGCGGCGTTCACGCCCGAATGCTCCTCTCCGAGCACAGCCGGACCGCGGCATCGCGCGCCACCAAGCAGGCGTCCGAGAAACCGAAGAAGTTCGACCCCGACTACCCCGCACCGATCTACACCGACTACGCCGCCCGCGTCGCCACAGCCCTCCGCGAACAGCACGGCGTACGGCCAACGACGACAGAGCTCGCGCGGCTCACCGGCGTCCCGAGGAACGCCTTTAACAACAACTATTTCCGCGCCCGGCTGCGACGCGCCGGCGTACGCAGAACGAAGCGCGGTGGCCTCAACCGCTGGCACCTGGAGACGACGTCGTGAACACCGCCGCCACCGCGAGCGTCGTCGCGCCGCCCCTGAAGTACGCCCTGCTCTACGCAGAGAAGGGGTGGTTCCCGTTCCCGTGCTGGCCGATCCGCGAGGGGCGCTGGGCCTGTCGTGACCCGAAGTGCGATTCGCCGGGCAAGCATCCGCTCGGTCCCCTCGTGCCGAACGGGCTGAAGGACGCGACCAACGACCCTGACACGATCAAGCGGTGGTTCGCCGGGGAGTACGCGGACGCCAACGTGGCGCTCTCCCTCGGCCCCGCGGGACTGCTCGCAGTTGACGTCGACGGGCCGCCCGGCGAGGCCGCGCTCCAGACCCTCGTCGCCAAGAACCACGAACTGCCCGAGACGACGGAGGCGAAGTCTGGCCGTCCCGAGGGCGGTCGGCACATCGTCTTCACGGCAGGCGCCAACCACGGACTGCGCAACCGGAAGATCGGCACCAAGCTCGAGACACGAGGCGACGGCGGATACATCGTCGTCGCCCCCAGCATCCACCAGAGCGGCGCCCGATACCAATGGTCCGTACGCTCCGCCCCAGCGCCCATCCCCGCCTGGCTGCGCGCGGTCGCCACTAAGAGGCAGCCGGCCGACCCAGCGCGAGCCCTTGAGCGGCTGCCCGCCGCCTCTCAAGCTTCGACGAGATACGGGGCGGCCGCACTGCACGACGAATGCGCCGCCGTCCGCCGTGCAGAGGACGGCGACCGAAACAACACCTTATTCCAGGCTGCCTGCCGAGCAGGCGAACTCGTCGCTGGCGGCGAGCTCGACGAGAACGACGCCCGCAACGCGCTCGCGGACGCCGCGATCACCGCCGGCCTCGGCCATGCCGAGACGGCAAAGACGATCGACAGCGGCATCAAGACCGGTGCGACCGAGCCGCGATCCGCCCCCACGGCTGACTCCCCCCGTCGCAGCGACATGACCGCACCCAGGGCAGAGCGACACCGAACTGAGACGCGCCCCGCAACGAACGAGACGCCCGTCGACACGACAAACGCCCTCGCCGTAGAGACCTGGGCCGAATTCAGCGCCCGCGCAGGCGAGGAGGTCGAGTGGCTCGTCGACGGACTCATCCCGGTCGGCGGAATCGCACTGCTGGGCGCGGCTGCAAAGGCAGGCAAGACCTGGCTCGGCCTCGCCAGCGCCATCAGCGTCGCCGCCGGCGTCCCCTTCCTCGGCCACCCCGTCAAGCGCGGCCCAGTGCTCTACGTCGCCATGGAAGGACAGCGCGCCGGACTCCGAGCACGCGTCGGAGCCATGGCCCGCGGCATGGGCCTCGACCCAGACCACGACCTCGCGCACCTCCACTTCGTCTACAAGCCGCGCGGCCTGAACCTGCTCGACGCCACCTGGGCGACGGCCCTCGCGAAAGCCGCGAAGGCCATCGGCGCCGTGCTCGTGATCCTCGACGTCCTGCGAGCCACCGCCCGCGTCCGCGAGACAGGCGAAGGCGTCGACGACCTTCGACGCCTCGTCGAGCACCTAGCGCCACTCACCGACCACGACGTCACGATCCTAGCGCTGCACCACTTCAAGAAATGGAGCCAGGGCAGCGCAGACATGCCCATCGAGGAACGGCTATCCGGCAGCGGCGACCTCTGGGGCATCGCCGATGCAGGCCTGTTCATCACCACCCCCGCCCGCGCGAACCCGATGAACGTCGTGCCCGCCGGCCGCGAGGGGCCCAGCGTCCAACCCTTCAGCGTCGCGCTCCAAGGCGAGGCGACCGGCCGGCACGGCGGGTACTCCTACCTCGACGCCCTGCGGCTCGAGGTAGGAGACGCCGTCACCGGCGTCACGAAGGGAACAGCGCGGCAGATCGCCGAATTCGTGCGCGCCAGCGAGCGCGGCGACCGAACACCGAAGGAGATCTGCGAGCACTTCACCATCACCGACAGGACCCTCGCCAACCGACGGCCGGACCTCGCCGAGCTCGACATCGAGTACATCCCGGCGGGGAAGCTCAGCCACTACCGCCCCACCCCGAACACCCCGAAAACGGCCATTTCGGGGTCGGTCAACCCGGTTCACCCCGAACCCGAAACACCCTATAGGGGTTCGGGGTACGCGTTCGCCGTCGATGCGGACGCAGAGCAGTGACGGGCTGCTCTGCGGAAGTCAACGTCGTGCTGGACGCGGCGGTCGACCTCGTCGCCCGGCGCGACGTGCATCCGCTCCACGCCGTCGACCTCGCAGCCGCGGCTGCTCGTGTTCACGACGAACGCGAGCCATCGCGGAGGGCCGCGTCGTGAGCGCCGATGCCGAGGTATTGCTGATCGTCCTGGCGCCCGAGACGATCGAGGCCATCGCGCGCCGCGTGGCCGAGCTGCTTGCGGCCGGGGTACCGACGACGAGCGGAGGGCTCGTCGACGCGCAGACCGTGGCCAGAGAGCTCGGCGTCGCCCGAGACTGGGTCTACGAGCACGCCGCCGAGCTTGGCGCGGTGCGCGTCGGCAACGGCTCGCGACCGCGTCTGCGGTTCGACCTTGAGCACGCTCGAGGGGCGCTCGCCTGCGGAGTCAGCAGGGGGTCGCAGTCCGCCTCGAACGGCACCGTTGAGCCAAAGGCATCGCGGCGAGGGATCACGCCATTGGGCACGCGCGCCGAATTGCTGCCCATTCGACCCCGGAAGCGACCCCCGAAGTGACTCGCGCCGAGCGCCGCGGTTGCAACCGCGCGGCCCGACGAGGTACCGTGAGAAAGCCGCCTACCTCGGGCGGTAGCCAGGCCCGCCGCCATCGTTCTTGGCAGTCGGAGGCGACGGGCCCGACAGCGAGGGAGGATGCCATGTCGGACTCCACTGGGGCCCGCGGTGCCTAGGGCCGCGAGTGGCCAGGTCGTCGTCCGCGACGGCGCGCGCGGCGTCGTGTTCGCGCTTCGCTTCCGCGCTTATGGCCGGCGCCAGTACGTCACGCTCGGCAGCCCGCCGGAGTGGAGCCGGGAGCGCGCCGAGACAGAGCTGCAGAACGTCCTCGCGGACGTCCGCCGTGGCATCTGGCAGCCGCCGACGGCCGGCGCCGTGGAGGCGCCGCCGCAGCGGCACGATCCGACGTTCCACGAGTTCGCCAGCGAGTGGCTCGACGCGCGTCGCGTCGAGGGCCTCGCGCCGCGGACGCTCGAGGACTATGAATGGGCGCTCAGCGTGCACCTGCTGCCCCACTTTGCCCGCCGCCTCGTCTCCAGCCTCACGGTCCGCGACGTCGACCAGTACCGCGTCGCTAAGGTCGGCGAGGGCACCCTCTCGCCGAGCTCGATCAATAAGACCATCACCCGTCTCGGCCAGGTGCTCGAGGTCGCCGTCGAGTACGGCCTGCTGCCGCACAACCCGGCCGCCGGCCGGCGACGGAAGCTGAAGGCGCCGGCACCGCGCCGCGCGAGCCTGACCGAGCAGCAGGTCGAGGCGCTGCTCGCGGCTGCAGGGAGGCACCGCGCGCTGCTCGCGACGATCATCATGGCCGGCGGGCTCCGCTCGTCCGAGCTCTCCGGCCTGCGCTGGCGCGACGTCAACCTCGCCTCCGGCCGCCTCTCGGTCGCCGCGTCGAAGACCGAGGCCGGCGTCCGCACCGTCGACCTGGAGCCGGAGCTCCGCGACGTCCTCACCGAGCACAAGACGTCGAGCCGCTACTCCGAGCCGGACGACTTCGTGTTCCCCACGCGAGGCGGCGGCCGCCGCGATCGGCATACGACGCTCCGGCGGATCGTCCGGCCGGCGATCGACCGCGCCAACGTCCTGCTCCGCCAGCGCGGCCTCGACGAGATCCCGGCGCACGCTACGACGCACAGCCTGCGCCGGACGTACGCGTCGCTGATGGCGGAGCGCGGCGCCGACATGGCGTACACGAAGCGGCAGATCGGCCACCGCAGCGCGAAGCTGACGCTCGAGGTCTACACCGACGCGGCCGAGCGGCAGCTGCCCGCCGGCGGCCTCGGCGCGCTGCTGATGCCCGCCGAATGGGCACGAACGGGCACGAGAGACGGATCCGACCCCTTGGCGCCCGACGGCGCCGACACCGCGATCCCTGACGGAGAGCCGGATGGGCGGTGTCCGGTTCGAACGGACGACCCCCTGCGTGTAAAGCAGGTGCTCTGACCGGCTGAGCTAACCGCCCCGCCCGGCCATTCAAGCAGACATCGGCTGGTACCCTTCGGAGGCGTGGGTTCCATCTACGACCGCATCGACGAGCGGCTCGCCGCGTTCATGGAGCGCCAGCCGGTCTTCTTCGTCGCCACCGCGCCCCTCGGGGCCGAAGGCCACGTCAACCTCTCGCCGAAGGGCTACGCCGAGACCTTCTCGATCGTCGACGACCACACCGTCGCCTACCTCGACCTCGTCGGCAGCGGCGCGGAGACGATCGCCCACCTGCGCGAGAACGGGCGCATCACGGTGATGTTCTGCGCCTTCGAGGGCAAGCCCAAGATCCTGCGCCTGTACGGGCGGGGCCGCGCGGTGCAGCCCGACGACCCCGCCTTCCCGGGGCTCCGGGCCCGCTTCGCGGAGCGGCACGGCGTCCGCAGCGTCATCCTCGTCGACGTCACGCGGATCGCCGACTCGTGCGGCTACGCGGTGCCGCTGATGGCGTTCGAGTCCGAGCGCGACGTGCTGACCGGCTGGCACGCGCGGCGCGACGACGCGCGGCTGGCGGCGTACCAGGCGGAGAAGAACGCGGCGAGCATCGACGGCCTGCCGGCGCTGGACGCGGGCGCCCTGGCCGACCGGTCCTAGCGCCGGCTCCTAGACTCCAGCGATGTTCGTGTCCCTCGAGGGCCTCGACGGGGTCGGCAAGACGACGCAGGCCGGCCGTCTGGCTGCGCGGCTGCGCGCCGAGGGGCACGACGTGATCGAGTGCCGCGAGCCCGGCGGGACGGCGCTCGGGGAGCGGCTGCGGGCGCTGGTGCTCGACGACGACGTCGCGATCGGCGCCCGCGCCGAGGCGCTCATCTTCGCCGCGGCTCGCGCGCAGCTCGTCGAGGAGGTCATCGGCCCGGCGCGCGAGCGGGGCGCGTGGGTCGTCTGCGACCGCTTCCTCGACTCGTCGGTCGCATACCAGGGCGGCGCACGCGAGCTCGGGCTCGACGTCGTCCGCGAGCTCAGCGTCTTCGCCACCGGCGGCCTGCTGCCCGACCGCACCGTGCTGCTGGTCGGCGAGCGGCGGGACACGGGCGCTCCCGACCGCATCGAGCGCGAGGACGGCGCCTTCCACCAGCGCGTCGACGGCGGCTTCGCGGCCATCGCTGAGCGGGAGCCGACCCGCGTGCGGGCGGTGGACGCGCGCGGCAGCGTCGACGACGTCGCGGAGCGCGTCTGGGAGGCCGTCCGTGGCGGCTGAGCTGACCGAGCTCGAGGTGCCCGGGCAGCCCGAGGCCGAGCGCCTGCTGCGGCTGGCCGCGACCGAGCCCGGCCACGCGTACCTGTTCCACGGTCCGCCCGGCAGCGGCATGGACGAGGCGGCCCGCGAGCTGAGCGCGCGGCTGCTGGAGGACCGCCACCGCGTCGAGCTCGAGGTGCACCCCGACCTCTTCGTGCTGGAGCGCGAGGGCGAGGAGATCCGCATCGAGCAGGTGCGCAACCTGCTGCACGACGTCGCCATGCGGCCGTTCGAGGCGTCGCGGCGCGTCTACATCGTGCGCGAGGCGGAGCGGCTCGGCGAGGACGCGGCCAACGCCTTCCTCAAGACGCTCGAGGAGCCGCCCGCGTACGCGACGTTCCTCCTGCTCACGCACGAGCGACCGCGCGTGCTGCCGACGGTGCAGTCGCGCTGCCAGCCGGTGCGCTTCCGGCGCCTGCCGTCAGCTGCGCTGGAGGCGGTCGTACGGCAGGAGGGCGCGGACGCGGACGCCGACCTGGCGCAGATCGCGCGCTCGGCGGCGGGCAGCATCGACGAGGCGCGGCGCCTGGCCCGCGACGCCGAGGCGAGGGCGTGGCGCGAGCGCCTGCTCGACCTGGTGCAGGGCGTCCTGACGCGTGCCGACGCCGACCCGGCGCCGGCCGCGGCGGAGGTCATGCAGCGCGTGTCCGCGCGCGGCGCCGAGGCCGAGGCGCTCCTGGTGGCCGAGCGCGACCAGCAGCTCGAGGTCTTCGGCAAGGCGAACAAGGCCACGGGTCGCGAGCGGCGCCGCACCGAGGAGCACTACAAGGCCCTCATCCCACGCCGGCGCCGGCGGGCCGAGCTGCGCGAGCTGCGGGCGTCGCTCGACGTCGTCGAGACCGCGCTGCGCGATCTCCTCGCAGCGGCCCTCGGCGCCGACGACGCGATCGTCGAGCGCGGCCGGCTCGATGCGACGCGCGCCGCAGCCGCCGTGCTCGGGGACGCCCGCGCGGCGCAGGGGCTCGCATCTCTCCTGCATACTCGGGAGACGCTTCTCCTGCCGGTCGACCGTGCGCTCGCGCTGCAGGCGCTCTGGCACCGGCTCGCATCCCTCCGTCCCGCGGACGCCTCGGTCCGCCTCCGCCCATGACCATCGCCATCGGCGTCGTCTTCTCGCAAGGCGGCCAGGTCCAGCTGTTCGACCCGGGCGAGCTCGAGCTCGCGTGGAACGAGCGCGTCATCTGCCAGACGTCGCGCGGGCGCGAGTACGGCCGCGTCGTGCAGCCGAACCACGAGTTGACGACGAGCGAGCCGCTGCGCAAGGTCGTGCGCCGGGCGACGCCGCAGGACGAGCAGCACCGGCGGCGGCTACGCGAGCAGGCCGAGACGGCGCTCAAGCGCTTCCGCGCGCTGGTGCGCGAGCGCCAGCTGCCGGTGAAGGTGTACGCGTCCGAGGCGATGGTCGACGGCGGCCGCATCGTGATCACCTTCGGCGCCGAGGAGCGCACCGACCTGCGGCCGCTGGCGTCGGAGGTCTCGCGCACCGTGGGCGCCCGGGTCGAGGCGCGCCAGGCCGGCCCACGTGAGGGCGCTCGGCTGGTCGGCGGCATCGGCATGTGCGGCGACCAGCTGTGCTGCACCCGCTTCCCGTCGCACGAGAACCCCATCACGCTGCGCATGGCCAAGGATCAGGACCTGCCGATGAACCCGGGCCGCGTCACCGGGCTCTGCGGCCGCCTGCGCTGCTGCCTCGCCTTCGAGCACCCCGTCTACCGCTCGTTCCGCGAGCGCGCGCCGGCGGTCGGCCGGACGGTCGAGACGCCCGAGGGCCGCGGCGTCGTGCGCAGCTACCGCGTGCCGCAGGACGCGCTCGTGGTGCGGCTCGACGGCGGCGAGCGCGACGTCGAGGTCGCCGTCGACGACGTCGACGAGGTCAGCCGCGGCTGAGCCGCAGCAGGCGCACGGTCGTCTGTCCCTCGCGCCAGCCCGGCACCAGCTGCTCCTCCGTCCGCGCGTCCCAGCCCGCGGCCTCGAGCGTCGCGGCGAGCCGGTCGCCCTGGCCGGCGAACGGGTACGCGACGATGGCCTCGCCGCCGGCCGCGGTCACGCGCGGCAGCAGGCGGCCGAGGGCATCGCCGAGGCGCTCCTCGTACAGGACGTCGGCGGCCAGCACGAGGTCGAACGGCGGCAGCTCGAACAGCTCGTCCGGCGGCTCGACGACGTCGACCACCATCGTCGCCACCCGCCGGCCGCCGCAGCGCCGCGCGTTGCGGGCGGCGATGCGGACGGCGGCCGGCTCGGCGTCGGTCGCGAGCACGTCGCCGCCGGCCAGGAGCGCGGCCACCGACGGGCAGGCCGACCCCGCAGCCGAGCTCGAGCACGCGGCGACCGGCGAGGTCCTCGCCCTCCAGGAGCAGCGTCGCGAGCGCGCGCGACGACGGCCACAGGTCGGCCCAGTACGGCGGCACGGTGCCGCCGCCGGCCAGCACCTCGTCCAGCAGGTCGTCGGCGGAGCGCGGCACGAGCAGCGAGAGCCGGCGCCCCGCGACCTCGACCTCGCGTGCGACCAGTTGCAGCGCTGCCATCGCAGGCACGATACGACCCCGCACACCAACGTGCGAAGGAGGAGCTGTGAGCAAGGAAGCGTCGTTCGTCGACGGGCCGGACGGGACGCGGCAGCCGAGCGGCGAGGGCTGGTTCGTCACCAACCTCGCGAACGCGACGTGGGTCCGCGACGAGCGCGCGGGCACGTTCTGCACCTTCGAGGCGGACGACGCGCACTTCGCGGACTTCGGCGTCGACGTGCACGTCGTCGAGCCGGGGCAGGCGAACGGCCTGTACCACGCGGAGAGCGTGCAGGAGGCGTTCCTCGTGCTGCACGGGCGAGTGCATCGCTGCTGGTGGAGGGCGAGGAGCGGCGGCTCGTGTCGGGCGACTTCTTCCCCTGCCCGGCCGGCGTCTGGCACGTCGTCGTGGGCGCGAGCGACGGGTCGTGCGCCGTGCTGATCGTCGGGCGCCGCGAGGCCGGCGGACGATCCAGTACGCGCCGAACGCTGCTCGCGGCTCGGCACGCGCGTCGGCCGCGTCGAGCACCACAGCCCCGCGTCGCGTACGCCGACTGGCCCAGACGGACACCGCCGACGCCGGTCCGTGCGCCCTTCCGCTAACGCCCGCGAAGAAACCGCGCACGTTTTCCGCGAGCCCGTCATCTCAGGAGGTGGAGTCGCGATCGCGGCTCCCTCGAGACGAGGAGCGAGACCCGCGACGACAGGCGATCCTGCCTGCCGCGCGGCCGTCGTCGCCCTGGCCCTCCCCGGCGTGGCCGGCTGGCCCGGTTCGCGGTCGCCAGCGAGGGCTCGGGCGGTCGACGTCGACCACGGCCGAGGACGGCACGACGACCGGCGACGACGAGACGACACGACCGGCACGACCGAGGCACGACGGCGCCGGGAGACGACTACCGGCGGCGCCACCACCACCGAGGATCGCCCGAAGGTCCGGGCGCGCGAGCACGCCGGCCGGCACCGGCAGCGCCATCGCGGCCGCGGCCGGCGACGACGCGCAGCCGGGCGACGACCGGCGGCGGCGACCGCGGCGGGCATGGCGGCGGACGACCGGGGCGGCGACGACCGCGGGCATGGCGCGGACGACCGCGGCGGCGACGACCACGGCGGTGGGTCGGGCCGCGGGAGTGGCGGCGGCGGCGGCGAGGGCCCGGGATAGTAACCGTGGCCGCGATCACGGAGGATGCTGGGCGCGAGGACGGCGGGCCGGAGACCGCGAAGCTGTACCGCGAGCACGGGCCGGCGATCTACCGCTACACGCTGCACACGCTGGGCCGGCGCGAGGACGCCGAGGACGCGACGCAGGCGACGTTCGCGAACGCGTACTAGCGCCCTGTCCACGCGGCACGAAGGTGCGCGAGCCCCGCGCGCGTGGCTCTTCCGGATCGCCCGCCACGAGTGCCGTCGGCCCGCGTCACCGAGCGGCGCGAGCGCGCCGGTGCCCTCGACGGCGACTTCGAGCGAGCCCGACGATGAGCGTCTCGGTCGACCGCCACGTTGCCAGGCCCAGCGCACCGTCCGCGACGTGATTGCCGCCGTCTGCCACCCTGCCGGCGAGCAGCGCGACGCGCTCGTGCTGCGCGAGTGGTCGGGGCTCGACGGACGAGGTCGCCGAGGCGCTCGGCACGACGGTCCCGCGGTCGACGCGCTCCTCCACCGCGCGCGCCGCAGCGTACTCGCGAGGTCGCCGGCCACGACGAGGCGGCGGGCTGCCGGCAGACGCGCGACTGCCTGGACAGCGGCCGGCTCGACCTCGCCGCCGCGCGCGCACCTGGTGCGCTGCGCGGAGTGCCGCAGCCTGCGCAGCGACGGTGCTGCCCGCAGCCGGTCGGCGGCTTCACGATCCTCCCGCCGGCGATCCTGGCCGCGCGCCTCGGCGACCTCCTCCCGGGCTTCGCGTCGGGCGGCGGTGCCGCGCGATCGGCGCTGTCGGCGGCGGAACGGGGCATCGCGGCGATCCTCGGCAAGGTGGCGGCGCTGCCCGCCGCGGCGAAGGTGAGCGTAGCGATCGTCGGCTCCGGCGTCGTGGTCGGCGGGTCGGTCGAGGGCGCGCGCGAGATCGACGAGCCACAGCGGCGGCGTCGTGCACATCGAGGCCGCCTAGGCGGCCGAGGAGCCGGGCGGCGGCGACGACCACGCCGTCGCACGCCGGCCGCGGCGACGGCAGCCGATCGCGGCGACGCGCGCGTCGACGACCTCAGGGCGGCGCCAGCGGGGACGACCGCGGCGCCGGCGGGCGCGGCGGCGGACGACGACGCGGCTGACGACCACTCCGGTCGCAGCGGTGGCGACGACGGCGCGACGGACGACGACCGGTCCGGCAAGGGCGACGGCGGCGACGACGACGCCGCGGTCGACGATCGCTCCGGCAAGGGCAGCGGCGACGACGGCGCTCCGAGGCAGACAGCGGGCTCCGGCTCCGGCACGTCGGCAAGGGGCGGCGGCACGACGACGAGGACGAAGGCAGCGTCGACGAGCTCCGGCAAGGGCAGCCGGCGACGACAAGGTCGAGACGAGTGCAGAGCGGCGGTCGAGCGGCTCGAGCGGCGGCGGCGACTCCGTGACGGCGGCTGGACGACGGGGCGGATCCGGGCGGCGGCGGCCGCGGCCGGCCGAGGACTCGAGCGGCGGAGGCGGCGATACGACTGAAGGTCGCCCTGCGGGCCTCGATTATGATGGACGGGTGGGCGCCTCCCCGGGCGCCCGCAGGCCGACGTAGCTCAGCTGGTAGAGCACATCACTCGTAATGATGGGGTCCGCGGTTCGAATCCGCGCGTCGGCTCTCCGGAAACCCGCACCGTCATGCGGGTTTCCTCGTCTCTAAGGCCGCTAGGCTGGGGTCCACGGGGTGTGCAGGCGTGGACGCGCCTCGCATGGTTGAGCCAAGTTGCGCAGGGTTTCTGGCCCCCCACCGAGGATGCGCATTCAGACCGGCCGTGCGTCGCGTGTGGACGTGATCGCCTGCAGGGCGACGGCGCGCAGAGCGCGTCGCGACGCGCCTCCTCCACGGAATTGCGCTGCGCCGCGACGCCGCAGACCGCGTCGTGGAAGCCCTCCAGCTCGCGCACGAAGGCCTCCTCGAACCCCGCGGCGATCGTGCGCGACTCGAGGTGGCGGCCGTCGGAGCGCAACACCGTGAGCCGCGTCTGCTGGTGGTTGAGGTACGGCGCCGGGAACTCGAGCTCCACGATGCGGTCGTCGAACCACAGCGAGTAGCGCTCGCGATAGAGGGCGACGTGCGGCACCGGCGCCTGGCAAGACGCCAGTGCGCGCGGCCTCCAGCAGGCGCACCTCGCCGGCGGCGCCCTCGCCCTCTCGCCAGATGGCGCCGCCGACCACCTCGCCGTCCGGAACGCCCATGCGGTCCAGCAGGACCATGCCCGGCGTTGACGCAGTGCACGACCCCGGACATCAGCGTGTTGGTGAAGCCAGCGAGCGCCTCGGCATCGGGCTCGACGCCGAGCGCGGCCACCGCCTGCCGGTGCAGGGTGGCGCGTGTCTCCTCGCCGAGCGCGGGGGGAACGTCGTCCGCTCGCGTCAGCGGGCGGTGCGCCACGAAGGGCCACGCGTCGGGGTCGTGCACCTCGACCGACAGGTAGCGGAGCGTCGCGGCGCCGTCGACCGGGAGCTCGGCGAGCGCCGCCTCGTAGTTCGGGTCGAAGCGCTTCATGTAGCCGACCTGCACCACTCGACCCGTTCGGTCGCGCGCCTCGGCGATGCGCGCGTAGTCGGCGTCGTCGATGCAGAGCGGCTTCTCGCAGAGAACGTGCAGCCCGGCGTCGAGCGCGCGCAGCACCGTGCCGGCGTGCAGCGCGTCGGGCACGGCCACGACGATCGCGTCGAGCGGCTCGCCCAGCAGCGCCTCGACGTCGGCGTGGAGGCGGACGCCGTAGCGGCCCGCCACGGCGTCGCGCACCGCGGCGGAGGGGTCCACCACCGCCACGAGGTCGAAGCGGTCGGGCAGGGCGACGAGGTTCGGCAGGTGCTCGACCTGCGCGATGAGCCCCGCCCCCGCCACGCCGATGCGCAGCCGCGGCGTTCGGTCGGGGGATCTGATCGCTGCCGGCATACGTCCTCGCCTCTACTTCACGGCGCCGAAGGTAGGACCCGCGGACCAGGTGACGCTGCACGAGGAGGGCGAAGACCACGATGGGCAGGGCGCCGAGCACGCCGGCCGCGGCCATCGACGCCCAGTCCGTGTCGATGCGCCCGATCAGCGTGGCAGTGCCGCGGGGCATCGTCATCGCGCGCGGCGTGGCCGTGACCGCGGAACAGGAACTCGTTGAAGGTCACGATCACGGCGAAGATCGCGGTCGCCGCGAGGCCGGGGGCGGCGAGCGGCAGTACGATGCGGCGGAAGGCGGTCAGGCGCGAATCGCCGTCGACCATCGCGGCCTCCTCGAGGTCGACCGGGATCTCGCGGAAGAAGCTCTCCATCATCCAGACGACGAACGTCACGTTGACCGCCGTGTACACGATGATCAGGCCCAGCCACGTGTCGAGCAGGTCGAGGCGCAGGATCAGCAGGTAGATCGGGATCAGGATGACCACGGGCGGCACGATGCGCAGCGCGAGCAGCGTGACCCCCGTCTTGCGGGCCAGGCCGAAGGGCAGCGGGGAACAGGGCGATGGCGTAGGCGCCGAGCGTGCCGGCCGCGATGCTGGCGACCGAAGCGGCGGTGATCACGACGCTGTTGCGCAGGTAGCTGCCGAACGACTTCTCGCGGAACAGGCGCTCGTAGTTGTCGAGCGTCCAGTCGTGCGGGAACAGCGTGCCGTCCTGCGTGATCTCGCGGTTGGACTTGAAGGACGCCGCGATCATCCAGTACAGCGGGACGAGCACGACCAGCAACACGGAGGCGAGGACGGCGACGCGCAGCCAGCGGCCCATCTCGTCGAGCGCTCCGCCCGGCGCAGCAGCCGCAGGGTCGCGAAGAGGACGGCCAGCACCATCAGGCCGATGGTCAGGAACATGGCGGAGGCGAAGCCCACCTGCTGGAACTTGAACGCGGTCTCGTAGCCGTACAGCGACACGAGTCGCGTGGAGTCGCCGGGCCGCCGCGCGTCGCACGAAGACCTGGTCGAAGGTGCCGAACGCGTCGATCGTCCGCAGCACGATGGCGACCGCCAGCACCGGCCGCAGCATCGGCAGCGTGTGGTCGACGAACGTCCGCTACGCGCCGGCGCCGTCCACCTTCGCCGCCTCGAACGGCTCCTGCGGCAGCGACTCCGCCCGGCCAGCAGGATCAGGAACATCAGCGGCGTCAGCTCCCAGACGTCGAGCAGGACGATCGCCGCGAAGGCCCGCGTGTCGAGGCCCAGGATCTGCACCTGGCCGCCGCCGAGGGCCTCGGAGATCGCGGTGATCATGCCGGCATCCGACGCGTAGATGAGCCGGAAGACGATGCCCACGACGACCGGCGTGATCACCATGGGCACGATGATCGCCGTGCGCCAGCGGACCGGATGCCGCGGAACTCGCGCACGCAGATCAGCGCCAGGCAGAGGCCGAGCACCGTCTCGACGACGACGGAGATGGTGACGAAGCGCAGCGTCACCCAGAGCGCGTGCGTGAAGCCG
>CAVYFW010000016.1:0-224237 GCA_963767885.1 uncultured Actinomycetota bacterium | reverse complement strand
CGATCGAGACGCTGCTGGCGGCGCGGGGCGAGCTGCCGGCGGGCTGAGCATCCGCTGGTAGGCTCGGCGGCGTGAGCGGGGAAGCGCACGAACCGGCGGCGCGGCCCGAAGCCCCGCTGCTCCTGGTCACGAAGCTCCACGCGCCGTTCGTCTCGGCCCAGGCGATCGTCCGGCAGCGGCTGTTCGACCGGCTCGACGATGGGCGCGGACGGCGTCTGACCCTCGTCGCGTGCCCGGCGGGGTTCGGCAAGTCGACGATGGCGGCCGCCTGGTGCGAGCGCGAGGCCGAGCGGCGGCCCGGCGCGTGGGTGACCCTCGACGAGGGCGACAACGACGCGGTCGTGCTGTGGTCGCACGTGCTCGAGGCGCTGCGGCGGGCCTGCCCGGGGCTCGACGACGGGACGCTCGCGGGCGCGATCGCGACGTCGCCGCTGATGGAGGTCGTGCTGCCGCGCCTGGTGAACGCGCTCGCCGAGCAGGGCGAGCTCGTGCTAGTGCTGGACGACTTCCACCGCCTGTCCGGCGAGGCCGCGCGCACGAGCGTGGCGTGGTTCGTCGAGCGGATCCCGGCCTCGGTGCAGCTCGTCCTGCTCACGCGGGCCGACCCGGCGCTGCCGCTCGGCGCCCTGCGCGGCCGGGGCCAGCTGCTCGAGCTGCGCGCCGACGACCTGCGCTTCGCACCCGACGAGGTCGACGCCTTCCTGAACGGCCGGCTGGAGCTCGGACTCGCGGCCGCGGACGTCGAGCTGCTCGCCGCGCGCACCGAGGGCTGGCCCGCCGGCATCTACCTCGCCGCCCTGTCGCTGGCGGGGCGCGAGGACAAGGCCGGTCTGGTCCGGGCCTTCGACGGCACGTCGACCCACGTCGTCGAGTACCTCGCGGCCGAGGTGCTCGCGGCCTTCGACCCCGGGCTGCAGCACTTCATGATCCGCACGTCGGTGCTCGAGCGCCTGTGCCCGGAGCTCTGCGACGCGGTGCTCGTGGCGAACGGGTCGGCCGCGGCGCTCGAGGCCCTCGCGCACACCAACCTGTTCCTGCTGCCGCTCGACGACCGGCGCCGCTGGTTCCGCTTCCACCACCTGTTCGCCCAGATCCTGCGCCTGGAGCTCGACCGCCGGGAGCCGGGCGCCGCGACCGTCCTGCATCGGCGCGCCTACGCCTGGCACGCCGCCTCCGGCACCACCGACGAGGCGATCCACCACGCGACCGCGGCTGGTGCCTTCGCCGAGGCCGCCGCGCTGATCGCCGAGACGTGGGTGCAGTACGTCAACGCGGGCCGCACGGCGTCCGTCCTCGAGTGGCTCGGCCGCCTCCCGCGGGCCGCAATGGACGCCAACCCGCGGCTGCTCCTGGTGAAAGCGTGGGCGTGTGCGCTGCGGGGCCGCGAGGCCGACATGCGCGACGCGCTCGCCCGCCTGGACGCCCTCGGCCCGCTGGAGGACGGTGCGCTGCCGGACGGCTTCGCCTCCCTGGCGTCCAGCCGCTCCTGCCTGCGCGCCGCCTTCGCCTGGGGCGACGTCGAGACGAGTCTCGAGCACGGGCTGCGCTCGGCGGAGCTCGAGGGGCTCGACGCGCCCTGGCGGCCCGTCGTCAGCTGGTCGATCGGCTGGGCGCACTACGTCCGCGGCGATCTCGAGCTCGCGGAGCGCTGGCTGACGGAGACGGCCGCCCTCGCCCCCGCGGCGGGGCAGTGGATCGTCGGCCTCGGCGCGATGGCCGACCTCTCGATCCTGGCCGGCCGGCGCGGCCTCGGGTCGGAGGCACTGCGGCGTGCCACGGAGACGCTCGAGCTGGCCCGCGAGTGCGGCCTGGCCGACGCATGCGAGGTCGGCGAGGTGCACACGGCGCTGGGGCTGGCGCTGGCCGCGGACGGCCGCCCGGCGCAGGCGCTGGAGGCCCTGGAGCAGGGCGTGTTCCTGCGCCGGCTCTGGGGCCAGCGGCTCGACCTCGTGGACGCGCTGATCGCGCTCGGCGCCGTGGCCGCCCAGAGCGGCGACCCGTCGCGCGCCAGCGCCGTTCTCGATGAGGCCCAGGCCCTGGTGGCCGGGTGCGCGAGCGCCGGCGAGCTGCCCGCGCGGCTGGCCGAGGCCCGGCGCGCCGTGATCGCGGGCCCGCCGACGGCCGTGACGCTGGAGCTGAGCGACCGCGAACGTGACGTCCTGCGCCTGCTCGACAGCCGGCTCACGGAGCGTGAGATCGCCGGCGAGCTGTACATCTCCTTCAACACCGTGCACTCGCACGTGAAGTCGCTGTACCGCAAGCTCGGCGTGTCGAGCCGGGCCGAGGCGGTCGCGAAGGCCCGCGCCGCCCGCTCGTCCCCTAGGTGAACCGCGCGGCCAGGTGAGGCGCTCTCACCGGGCCCGCTGGCAGCCTCGGCTGCATGACGGACGACCCCGCCGGCGAGTCCTACGCGCTCGTCATCCGCGGCGAGCTCGGCGACCTCTACGGGCCCGCCTTCGAGGGCATGGGCGTCGCGCGCGCCGGCGGCGACACCGTGCTCACGGGCCCGGTGCGCGACCAGTCGCAGCTGCTCGGGCTGATCGAGCGCATCCAGGACTTCGGGCTCGAGCTGGTCTCCGTCAACCCCGTGCGCCCCGCCGACCGAGAGGACGACGCATGACCGCCGACCCGACTGCCCCCGACACCGTCGTGCTGATCCACGGCCTGTGGATGACGCCGCGCTCCTGGGAGGGCTGGGTGCCCTACCTGGAGGCCAAGGGCTACCGCGTGCTCACGCCCGGCTACCCGGGCTTCGAGATCGAGGTCGAGGCGCTGCGCGAGGACCCCTCCGTCATCGCGGAGCTCACCGTTCCGCAGACCGTCGCACATCTCGCCGGCGCGCTCACGGAGCTCGAGCGCCCGCCGATCCTGATCGGCCACTCGTTCGGCGGCACGCTCACCCAGCTCCTGCTCGACCGAGGCTGCGGCGCGGCGGGCGTGGTGATCGACTCAGCGCCGACCGAGGGCGTCCGGGTCAGCCCGCTCTCGCAGATCCGGTCGCTGTTCCCGATCCTCAAGAGCCCTACCAACCGGCACCGGGCCGTCGGCTTCACGCCAGAGGAGTTCCACTACGCGTTCGCCAACACGCTGAGCGAGGAGGACTCCCGCGCGGTCTACGACCGGTACCACATCCCCGCGCCGGGAGCTTGGGTCTGGGCCTACGGGCTCATCGCGAACTTCAAGCCCGGCCATCAGGAGACGTGGGTCAACTACCGCAACCCGTCGCGCGCGCCGCTCCTGTTCATCGCTGGCGGCGATGACCACATCATGCCGCCGTCGGTCAACCGCTCGAACGCCGGGCACTACAAAGCGGCCGGCACGGTGACCGAGTTCGAGGAGCTCCCCGGCCGCTCGCACTGGACGTGCGCCGAGCCGGGCTGGGAGGCCGTCGCCGACCGCGCCGTGGAGTGGGCGAGCGAGCAGTCCGTCGCCTGGGCGGCGCAGGCGGCGCGCGCCACGGCGTGACGGCGCTGCGGCTGACGCACGTCGGCGGCCCGACGGTCCTCGTCCGGATCGGCGACTGGCGCATCCTGACCGACCCGACCTTCGATCCGCCGGGCGGGCGCTACCGGTTCGGCTGGGGCACGGGCTCGACGAAGACCGCGGGGCCCTTCCTCGCGGCCGTGGACCTGCCGCCGCTCGACGCGATCCTGCTCACGCACGACCACCACGACGACAACCTCGACGCCGCCGGACGAGCCCTCCTGCCCGGCGCCGGCACGGTGCTGACCACCCTGTCCGGCGCCGGCCGACTCGGCGGCGGCGCGCGCGGCCTCGCGCCCTGGAGCTCCACGGTGCTCGAGGCGCCCGGCCGGCCGGCCATCGAGGTGACGGCCACCCCGTGCCGGCATGGGCCACCGCTGAGCCGTGCGCTGGTGGGCGACGTCGTCGGCTTCGCCCTGCGCCGGGAGGGCGACGACGGCGCGCTCTGGATCACCGGCGACACCGTGCTCTACGACGGCGTGCGGGAGGTGGCCGGCCGCGTGCCGGTCGACGTCGCGGTGCTGCACCTCGGCGGCGTGCGGTTCGGGATCACCGGCCCGCTGCGCTACACGATGACAGCGCGCGACGCCGTCGAGCTCTGCGGCCTGGTGCAGCCGCGCGTCGTCGTCCCCGTGCACTACGAAGGCTGGCGCCACTTCCGCGAGAGCCGGTCGGCCGTCGAGCAGGCGTGGGCCGGCGCGCCCCCCGACTTCCGCCGGCGCGTGCGCTGGCTGCCGCCCGGCGAGGAGGTGGGGATCGCCTAGCCGCGACGTCCGGGGCGTGCCCGGACCGGGACGGCCAGAGGTACGGCGGCGTCGACCTCCGGGCGATGGACGGGCCGGGCCAGCGGCGCGGCGTCGTCACCAGCGAGCGCGTGTGCGGGCAAGCCATCGACCTCAGCGCCTGACCGGTCGGCTCCCGGCGACCGCCGCGTCATGCCTCGAGCGGCAGCGGCTCGTTGCTCGCGCGCATGCCGGCCAGCAGCAGGTCGCGGTAGCGCGCGAGGCTGCCGTCGTCGCGCGTCGAGCAGACGCCGGCGCCGAGCATGCGCACGGCCACCAGCAGGTCGCGCGACGTCAGGCCCTCGCGCAGCAGCCCGGCCGCACGCGCCGGCTCCAGCACGCGCACCGCCGCGGCGTCCATGCGGCCGCAAAGGTTGGCGGGCATCTGCTCGCCGCCGAACTGCAGTGCCATGGCGTCGAGGTAGCCCATGTTGGCGGCCTGCATGCGGCCGCCGTCCTCGAGGAAGGCGCGCACGCCCTGCCACGGGTCGTCCTCCTCGAGCGCGCGGTCGGCGGCATCCTCCACCGCCGTTGCGAAGTCCTCGAAGATCGCCAGGATCAGCGCGTCCTTGCACGGGTAGTGGCGGAACAGCGTCCCCTTCCCCACGCCGGCGCGGCGCGCGATCTCCTGCACGCCGACGTCCAGCCCGTGCTCCGCGAACGCCTCGCGGGCTGCGGCCAGGATGCGCTCCTGGTTACGCGCGGCATCGACGCGGACGGGCTTCGATTGGGTGGCGGCCACGGGCGGAGTATCGCCGCGATCCTCTCGACCGTCGCCAACGAGCGCGCCGGCGCCTCGACCGCCGCGGAAGAAGCGACGGCCCTGCGGCGTTCTCGCGGCCACCCCACCAACGGAGACCTCGATGGACATCGGCATCATCGGCAGCGGCAACATCGGCGGCACCGTCGCCCGGCTCGCCGCCCGCGCCGGCCACAGCGTGACCGTGGCGAACTCCCGCGGCCCCGAGAGCCTCGCCGGCCTCGTCGGCGAGCTCGGCCCCAACGCCCGCGCCGCGACGGTCGAGGAGGCCGCCCGCGCCGGCGACGTCGTCGTGCTGGCGATCCCGCTGCGCGCCGTCGACGACCTGCCCGCCGGGCCGTTCGACGGCCGCATCGTCGTCGACGCCAACAACTACTACCCGCAGCGCGACGGCCACGTCGCCGCGCTCGACGCCGACGAGACGACGTCGAGCGAGCTCGTCGCCCACCACCTCCCGGGCGCCCGCGTCGTCAAGGCGTTCAACACGATCTACTTCGAGAACCTGGGCGCCGACGGCCGGCCCGACGCCCCGCGCGAGGAGCGCGTGGCGCTGCTGCTGGCGGGCGACGACGCGGGGGCCAAGGCCACGGTCGCCGGCCTGATCGAGGAGTTCGGGTTCGGCGCGGTCGACACCGGGCCCCTGGGCGCCGGCGCGCGGCGCCAGCAGGTCGGCGCGCCGCTCTACGGGGCGGTCGTCACGGTGCCGGAGGCGGAGGCGGCGCTGACCTAGTCACCGCGCGAGGCGAGCCAGGCGCGGCCGAACGCGACGGCGTCGTCCGGCGACTCGACCGCGCCCGCCGCCTGCTCCTCCTCGATGGCGGCGATCAGCTCGCCCAGCACCGGCCCGGGGCGGATGCCCAGCCGGCGGGCGAGGTTGTCGCCGCGGATGACGGGCTCGAGCGGGCGCGCGGCGTAGCCGGCGTAGGCGACGGCGAGCTCCTGGGCCAGGGCGTGGTGGCGCCGCAGGCCGCGCAGCCGCGTCAGCTCGCCGCGGGTGGCGAAGCGGTCGCCGAGCGAGAGCACGATCGACGCGTAGACGTAGGGCCGCGTGGCGTTCGCGTAGCGGTGCACGACGCGCGCGTCGAGCGGGCGCTGGCGGATCAGGAAGCCCAGCCGCAGGTGCTCGCGCACCAGCACCTCGCAGAAGCGGCGCAGCGCCTGGCTGGCGTGCAGGCGCTCCAGGACCTCGCGCGCGATGCGGGCGCCCTGCACGTCGTGGCCGAAGAACTTGACGGCGCCCTCCGCCGTGACCGTGCGCGTCTGCGGCTTGGCGGCGTCGTGGAAGAGGGCCGCCCAGCGCAGCGCCCCGCGCTGGTCGATGGTCGCGTCGACCGGCATCGCGAGCGCCTGGCGCAGCGGCTCCACGGCGGGCTCGGGGAAGTAGTGCTCGGGGTGGTCGGCGACGTCGGCGGTCGAGTCGACGACGTGGACCGTGTGCTCGAAGACGTCGAGGTGGTGGTAGAGGTTCTGGTCGATGCCCTTGAGGCGCGTCACCTCCGGCAGCACCACCGGCAGCACGCCCAAACGGTCGGCCAGCTTGAGGGCGTTGGCGGGGTCGCGCACGGCGAGGAGGCGGCTCAGCTCCGCGAGCTGGCGCTCCCCGGCGGCCCGGCTCGCGGACTCGGCGTCGCGCGCCGCCAGCGAGGCCGCCTCCTCTGAGACCTCCAGCTCGAGCTCGGCGGCGATGCGCGGCAGGCGCAGGAGCCGCAGCGGGTCGTCGCGGAAGATGCGGTCCGAGACCGGGCGCACGACGCCCTCGGCGAGGTCGGCGAGGCCGCCGGTGGGGTCGGCGAGCGCGCCGTCGTCGAGCCGCGCGGCCACCGCGTTGAGCGTGAAGTCGCGCCGCCGCAGGTCCTGGTCGAGGGTCCCGGCGAGGCCGGTGAAGTCGACGGTGCGGGCGCCGAGCACCACCCGCCAGGCGCCGTGGCGCTCGCTGAGCGGGAACGGCGCGCCGCCCGCGCGGTTGGCGAGGGCGCGGGCCGCCGCGCCGGGGTCGCCCTCCACCAGCACGTCCCAGTCCAGCACCGGCCGCTCGAGCAGCAGGTCGCGCACCGCGCCGCCGACGAGCCAGCCGCCGTCCAGGCCCAGCTCGGCCGCGACCGTGCGCACGCGCCCGGCGAGCTGGTCGCGCGAGAGGATGTCGGGCATCAGTCGCGCACCTCGCGGGCGACGCGCTGCGGGCGCGGGGTGAGCCGCGTGGCGAGCTCGTAGCCGAGCGTGCCCATGAGCCCTGCGAGCTCCTCCAGCCGCACCTGCTCCGCGCCGTCCGCGCCGACAAGCACGACCTCGTCGCCGACCGCGACGTCCTCGTCGCCGGCCTCCAGCCGCAGGACGAGCTGGTCCATGGAGACCGTCGCGGCGATCTGCCGCCGCCGCCCGCGCACGAGGGCGCTGGCCACGCCGGAGAGGTTGCGCGGGTAGCCGTCCGCGTAGCCGACGGGGACGAGCGCGATCGTCAGCGGCTCCTCGGCGATCAGGCGCCGCCCGTAGCCCGACGAGTCGCCGGGCGCGAGCCGCCGCAGCGCCGCCACCTGGCTCGTCCAGCGCAGCGCGGGCACGAGGCCGTCGTCGGCCGGGTCCGTCGTTGGAGGGCGAGATGCCGTACAGCGCGATGCCGCAGCGCCCGGCGTCGAAGCGGGTCTCCGGCAGCCGCAGGGTGCCCGCGGAGTTCGCCAGGTGCCGCACGCACGGCGGGAAGGCCTCGGCCACCCGGGCGAACGCGCGCACCTGCTGGCGCGCGAACGCAGTGTCGGTCTCGTCGGCGGTCGCGAGGTGGCTCATCAGGCCGCAGAGTCGCGGGCCGGGCGTGCTCCGTGCGTCGGCGAGCGTGCGGCCGACCGCCAGGGCGGCGTCGGGATCGAGGCCCCAGCGGCCCATGCCGGTCTCGACCTTGACGTGCACGCCGAGGTCGGTGCGGTCGCGCACCCGCGCCCACACGTCCTCGGTGCCGACGACGACCTCCAGCCCGCCCGCCTCGCGCTCCTCGCCCGGCGCGAGCGGCCCCATGACGATGATCCTGGCCTCCGGCAGCGCGTCGCGCAGCGCCCGGGCCTCACCGAGCGTCGCGACGCAGAGCGCCTCGGCGCCCTCGTCCAGCGCCACCCGGCCGACGTCGACCGCACCGTGGCCGTACCCGTCCGCCTTGACCACCGCGAAGAGCGCGCGCGGGCCGAGCGCCTCGCGGAGTCGCCGAACGTTGGCGCGGACCGCGCCGAGCTCGATGACGACCCGCGAGCGCTCCGTCAACGGGTGCCGAACTCGTAGTGCGCGAGGGCGCGCACGACGTCGGCCCGGCTGATGACGCCGACGAGCTTGCCGCCATCGACGACCGCGAGGCGCGAGATGTCGTGCTTCGCCATCTTCTTGGCCGCCTCGTGGATGGTCACCTCGGGCCCGACGGTGCGGACCTCGCGCGACATGAGGTCGCCCACCGTCGCGGCGAAGGCCTTCTGCATCTGCTCCTCGTACGCGCCGAAGGGCTCGACGAAGACCAGGCCGTCGAGGATCGGCACGAAGTACGGGAAGTGGACGTCGCCCTCGACCTCCTGCAGGACGATGTCCCGCTCGGAGACCATCCCGCAGAGCTTGCCGTTGCCGTCCACCACGGGCGCGGCGGCCAGGCGCTCGTTGACGAAGAGCTCCACGAGGTCGCGCAGCTCCATCTCCGGCGGGACGGTCACCGGGTCGGACTGCATCACGTCGCGGACTGCGGCATCGATCACGGCTGCACGCTCCCGAGTCGCAGGTGCTCGACCACGTCGCTGGCAATGATAGCCCGGCCGGGTACCGCGGCCACGGCGACGCGTGCCGCGTGCAGGTGCGCCGCGGCGCCGGCGGCGGCCGCCAGGAACGGCGCCGTGCCGCGGGCCAGCAGCGCGCCGATGACGCCGGAGAGGACGTCGCCGGTGCCCGCCGTCGCGAGGCCGGGCTCGTCGTCGTCGCGCACCGCGACCCGCCCGTCGGGCGTGGCGACGATCGTGTCCGGGCCCTTGAGCAGGGCGATGGCGCCGCTGCGACGGGCGAGCTCGCGGGCCGCGTCGAGCCGGCGCGTCTCGAGTGCCCGCCGGTCGCGCCCCAGCAGCCGTCCGGCCTCCCCGCCGTGCGGCGTGATGATCGTCGGCGCCGTGCGGCCGGCCAGCGCCTCGAGGTCCTCGCCGAGCGCGAAGAGGCCGTCGGCGTCGAGCACGAGAGGATTGGCCAGGTCCAGCAGCGCGCGCACGAGCGCCTGCGTCCCCTCGTCGCGCCCGAGGCCCGGTCCGAGCACCACCGGGCCGCCGCGCTCGGCGACCTCGCGGATGACGGCCTCGGCCGCGGGCTGCAGCGCGCCGTCGCGATCGGGGCAGGCGCGGGTCATGACCTCCGTCAGCGTCACCTCGAGGATCGGCTCCAGCGAGCCGGCGACGCAGGCCGTGACGATGCCGGCGCCGCCGCGCAGGGCCGCGCGGCCCGCGAGGGCGCAGGCGCCGGTCATGCCGCGCGACCCGGCGACCACGACGACGCGGCCGGCGTCGTACTTCGAGCCGCCGCGCGGCCGGGGCGGCAGCGCGGCGATCGCGGCAGGCCCCGCCAGCACGCCCGGCGCGGGGGCCTCCGCCCCGTCCGGGATGCCGATGTCGACGACCACGACCTCGCCGGCATGCGAGGCGCCGGGCTCGATGCGCAGGCCGAGCTTGGCGGCGTGGAACGTGACCGTGACGTCGGCGCGCACGGCGGGGTCGCCGACCTCGCCGGTGGACGCGTCGACGCCGCTCGGCACGTCGAGCGCCAGCACCGGCCGGCCGCTCGCTCCGATCGCCTCGATGGCGGCGGCGACCGCGTCGCGCGGTGCGCCCGCGAAGCCCGTGCCGAGCAGCGCGTCGACCACGAGCTCGGCGCCGTCCAGCGCGTCCTCGACGGAGCCACCGAGCTCGAGGCCGGCCTCCCGCGCGCCCTGCTCGGCCCAGGCGGCGTCGCCGGCGTAGGGTCGCGACGAGACGACGGCGACGCGCGCCGCGACGCCACGCTCCCGCAGCAGCCGCGCGACGACCAGGCCGTCGCCGCCGTTGTTGCCGCCGCCGCAGAGCACCGCGACCCGCCGGGCGTCCGGGAAGCGCTCGCGCAGTACGAGCTCGGCGGCCGCCGCGGCGCCCGCCATCAGGTCGACGCCGGGCACCCCGTGGGCCTCGATGGCCGCGCGGTCGGTCGCGCGCATGGACGCGGCGTCGTGCAGCGACGGACCGGGAACGTCCACGGCGGCAGGGTAACGAGGTCGCCCGGCCCCTACCATCCGCGCGTGGCCGGCCTCGTCTGCACCATCGACCAGGGCACGACCGGGACGCGCTGCCTGCTGCTCGACGAGGCGGGGCGCGTGGTCGCCGAGCGCTACGCGACGCACCGCCAGTCGCACCCGTCGCCCGGCCTGGTGGAGCACGACGCGGAGCAGATCTGGGCGCGCACCGAGGAGGTCGTCGCGGCGGCCCTCCTGGACGCGCCGGATGCCGAGATCGTCGCCGTCGGCATCGCCAACCAGCGCGAGACCGTCGTGCTCTGGGAGCGCGCGACGGGGCGGCCGGTCGCGCCGGCCATCGTCTGGCAGGACACGCGCACCGAGGACGTCTGCCGGGCGCTGGAGGACGCCGGGCACGCGCCGCTGCTGCGCGAGCGGACGGGGCTCGTGGTGGCGCCGTACTTCACGGCGACCAAGCTCGCCTGGCTGCTCGACCACGTCGACGGCGCCCGCGCGCGCGCCGCGGCCGGCGAGCTCGCGGCGGGCACGATCGACGCCTGGCTGCTGGCGCGCCTCACGGGCCGCCATGCCACCGACGCGACGAACGCCTCGCGGACGCTGCTCGCCGGCCTCGACACGCTCGCCTGGGACGACGAGCTGTGCGAGCTGCTGCGCGTGCCGCGGGCCATCCTGCCCGAGATCGCGCCCTCGTGGTCGCCGGACGCCTACGGCACGGTGCGCGGGGGCCCGCTGGCCGGGGTGCCGGTCACCGGCGTGCTGGGCGACCAGCAGGCCGCGCTGCTGGGCCAGGCGTGCATCGACGCGGGCGACGCCAAGTGCACGTACGGCACGGGCAGCTTCCTGCTCGCGGTGGCGGGCGAGCGGCCGGTCCGGTCGGGCGCGGGCCTGCTGGCGTCGCCGGCGCGGCTCGCCGCTGACGGCCGGGCGGCGTACTGCCTGGAGGGCTCGATCGCCGTAACCGGGCGGGCGATCGGCTGGCTCGTCGACGAGCTCGGGGTGCTGGCCAGCCCGCGCGAGTCCGCCGAGGTGGCGGCGAGCGTGCCGGACACGGGCGGCGTGCAGGTCGTGCCGGCGTTCCAGGGCCTGTACGCGCCGTGGTGGGACGGCTCCGCGCGCGGCACGATCGTCGGCCTGACCCTCCACTCGACGCGCGCGCACGTGGTGCGGGCGACGCTGGAGTCGATCGCCTACCTCACCCGCGCCGTGGTCGGGGCCCTGGAGGCAGACGTCGGCGTGGCGTTGGAGGCGCTGCGCGTCGACGGCGGCATGACGGCGAACGACCTGCTGATGCAGCTGCAGGCGGACATCCTGGGCCGGCCGGTGGTGCGCTCGCGGGTGCGGGAGACGACGGCGCTCGGCGCGGCCTTCGCGGCGGGCCTCGGCGCCGGTGTGTGGTCGTCGCCGGCGGACCTGCGCGCGCTGGTGCACCCGGACCGCACGTTCGAGCCTACCTGGTCGGACGACCGCCGCGAGGAGGGCTGGGCGACGTGGCAGCGCGCGGTCGAGCGGGCGCGTGGCTGGGAGGCGTGAGCGCGCCCTGCTAGCCGGCGCGACTCGGCCCTGCCCCACCGGATCGCCGGTCGAGCAGGGCCGAGAGCCCTACCGGTACGGACGACGCCTCAGTCGCGATCGACGCAGCCGCCGCGGCAGCGGCCGCCGCGGCAGTCACGCGGCTGGAACGCGTGGTTGGTCACCCAGCGGGCGGTCCGGCGCCCGACCTGATCGCCCGCGACCTGCGCGAAGCGGAAGTGGATCCCGAGGTAGACGCGTGCGTCCTGCACCGCGCGCGCGACATCCGAGAACCGCTCGAACTCGAGCGTGTCGTCGATGAGACCCGTGGCAGGCGTCTCCGCCGAGACGCTGTTGGCGGTGAAGCTGACGCGGTCCGTCCCGAAGAAGTGCCGCAGGACGGCCATGCTGGCGCCCGTGACGCACGCGTGCCCGGACGGGTAGTCGGCGTAGTTCGGCGTCGGGCGCAGCGGCGTCCAGGTCGCATCGGTCGCCGTCGCCCCGTTTCCGTCATCGAAGCTCGTCGTGATCGCCGTCAGCGGACGCCACGTCTGGTACCCGTACTTCGCGTTCCAGCAGCTGATGACGGCATCGGCGGCGGAGACGTTCATCATCGCGTAGAGGCGCGCCCGGTCGGCGGCCTCCACGCCGAAGCGTGCGGTCAGGCCACGCGCCAGGCGGTTCCACTGGCGCGGCGGCGGCTCGGTCATGAACAGCGCGAGGTTGGTCTGCTCCGGCGTGCGCACCGCGGAGCCGGCCCGGCCGTAGTCCTTCGCCTCGTTGTACGCGCTGGCGTACTCGTCGCTGCTCAGGGCCGGCGGCGGGCCGGGGACGAACTGGTCGACGCGCTCGAGGGTGAACGGCCGCACGTGGCCGAGCCAGGGGAAGACGCCCCGTCCGGAGACCGGCACCCACACGCCGGCACCCGCGGGCAGCGGCACGTAGTACTCGGGACGATCGACCCCGCGGCCGTCGCCCGCGCGATCGGCGAGCAGGACCGCGGCGACCGACTGGCCGACCGCGATGCCCTCGGTCTTCGCGCGCCCGTCAGGAATCGCCGCGAGCGACGCCGCGTAGCGGAGGTCGACCGTGCTCGTGAAGGCCGGGAACAGGCCGACCAGGGTGTCGCGCGCGGCCGCTGCCACGGCGGCATCCAGCGACGCGCGACCGTGCACCTTCGGGCTTGCGCGGAACGGCGTGTAGCCGCGGTCGATGGCGTTCGCCGCGTCGTACATCGCGGCGCTGACGGTGGCGAGGTCGAAGATCGCCACCGGCACGGGCGCGCCGGTGCCGGCCGGCGCGGGGCTCATGGTGATCGTCGCGGCGACGTCGTTCCACTCGTCGACCGCGTCCGCCTGGGCGGAGCTCGCACCCACCGCTGCAGTGAGCGCCGCGGCGAGCAGGACGGCGACGCGTCGGCGGCGACGCCGGCGGCCGGCGGCCGCCACCTCCGTCGAGCTGCGACCCCTGGCTCCTTCTGCGTGCATCGCGGGCATCTCGATCTCCCTTCGTTCGCCCGTCGTTGGTGCCGATCGTGGAGGGGGCGCGTTTCTGGCCTGTTGCAACCGCGCGACAGTGGTAGCGTCTCCCCGGGAGGCGACGGATGGAGTTCCGGGTCCTCGGACCGCTTGAGGTGTGGCACGACGGCGCCGCGGTTCCCCTCGGCGGTCTCAAGCCGCGTGCGCTGCTCGCCGCACTCCTGCTGCACGCCAACGAGGTGGTGGCGACCGACCGGCTGATCGACGACCTCTGGGGCGACGACGCGCCCGAGCGGGCGGCCGCCGCGCTGCGGGTCAACGTCTCGCGGCTGCGCAAGGCGCTCGTGGCCGACGTGCTCCGGACCAGGCCGCCGGGCTACGTCATCGCCGTGCAGCCGGGCGAGCTGGATCTCCACCGCTTCGAGCGCCTGGTCGACGAGGCGGGCGGCCTGCGCGACCGCGGCCTGACGGCCGAGGCGTCGGAGCGGCTGCGCGAGGCGCTCCGGCTGTGGCGAGGCCCGGCACTGGCCGACGTCGCGTACGAGCGCTTCGTCGGGCCGAGCATCGCGCGGCTCGAGGAGATCAGGCTGGCGGCCGTCGAGGCCCGCATCGACGCCGACCTCGCCCTGGGCCGGCACCGCGAGGTGATCGGGGAGCTGGAGGCGCTGGTCGCGGAGCATCCGCTGCGGGAGCGCCTGCGGGGCTACCTGATGACGGCGCTGTACCGGGCCGGCCGGCAGGCGGAGGCGCTGGAGGCCTACCGCCAGGCTCGCCGGGCGCTCGTCGACGATCTCGGCATCGAGCCGAGTCCGGCCCTCCAGCAGCTCGAGCGGGCCATCCTGCAGCACGACCCGTCGCTGGCTCCGTCCGCGGGCGCGGCCGTGCCGGCGCCCGCGCCCGCCGGCGCGGCGGAGCGGTCCGTGCTGGTTGCCGTCGGTGACCCGGCGCGCGTCGAGTCGCTGCTCGCGGTGGCCGAGCCGCTCGTCCGCGACCCGCCGCGCGTGCTGGTGGTCGCCAGGCTGGTGGCGCGACGGCGGGGAGCTCCGCAGCGCCTCGGCGTGGCTCGAGGAGCGCCGGTCCACGTTGCAGGGGCACGGCGTCACGGCGCGCGCCGCCGTCGTTCACGTCGACGGCGCCGGGCCGCGACCTCGCCCGGCTCGCCACCGAGCTCGACGTCGAGCTCGTGCTCGCCGACGCGCCCGACGACCTCCTCGCGGACGAGGGTCCGAGCGCACAGCTGGTCGAGCTCCTGGAGCGGACCCCGTGCGACGTGGCGCTGCTGGTGGCCCGCGGGCGGCCGCCAGCCGGGCCCGTGCTCGTGCCCTTCGGCGGCGCAGAGCACGACTGGGCGGCCGTCGAGCTCG
Organism: uncultured Actinomycetota bacterium; assembly: GCA_963767885.1. Taxonomy (GTDB): domain Bacteria; phylum Actinomycetota; class Thermoleophilia; order Gaiellales; family F1-60-MAGs149; genus CAVYFW01. The sequence continues at coordinate 209,634 of CAVYFW010000016.1, read as the reverse complement.
GGGCCTGGTTCGCGCGCACTGCCGGCGTGCCGCTGCGGCTCGCGGGCGCCGACGCGGTGCCGGAGCAGGGCCGCCGCGACGCCAGCCGCCTGCTGTCGCACGGTGCGCTCGCCGTGCAGCGCGTCCTCGGCATCCCCGCCGAGCCGCTGCTGACGCCGCCCGGCGAGGAGGGCATGCTGGAGGCCAGCCGGGACGCCGGGCTGCTCGTGGTCGGACTGTCGGACCGGTGGCAGCGCGAGGGGCTCGGGCGCGGCCCGCCTGCGGCTGGCCCGTGAGGCGACCCCGCCGACGGTGCTGGTGCGCCGCGGCCTGCGGCCCGGCGGTCTGGCGCCGCGGTCGACGCTCACGCGATTCACCTGGTCGATCCGCCGCTGAGCGAGCCCGCCTGCTAGCCGCAGGCCGGGTCGTACGGTCGGCCCGGGAGGTACGCCTCCCACTCGTCCCGGGTCAGCGTCCGGTTCGCGACCGCGCACGCGCGCTGCGCCCAGGAGGCCGGGTCGACGTCCCAGACGGCGCCCTCGCCGTTCGCGGCGTCATCAGCAGGCGCTTGCCCGTCCGGGGACAGGTCGACCATGGCGCGCCGCGCAGTCCAGCGTTCAGGGCCGGGCCGATCCTGGTGCCCGTCTCCACGTCCCAGAGCGACGCCACGGGCTCGAAGCCGGAGATGGCGAGCGTGCGGCCGTCGCCGCTGAAGTCGAGTGCCAGCGCGCCTGCCCCGCCGTTGTCGATCGTCCGGCGCAGCTTGCCCATGGCCACGTCCCACACGCTGACGACGTTGCCGTAGCCGCCGACGGCGAGCAGGCGGCCGTCGGGGCTGAGCGCGACGGCGACGGCGTCCCCCGTGCCGACGTCGTCGGCACGGACCACCCGAGCACCGCGCGCCAGGTCCCAGACCTGCGCCCTGGGAGTCCCGTAGCCCGGTTGGGCGAAGGCTACGAGCTTCCCGCCCGCGCCGAAGGCGAGGTCGCCGGCGCTGCCGCTGACCCCTACATGGCCGCGACCTGCGCCCGTAGCGGCGTCCCAGAGCTCCACGCCCTCCCACGAGCCGGCCGTCGCGAGCAGCGTCCCGTCGGGAGTGAAGGCCAGACCCACGTCGGGTCCGGTGGACACCGCCGGCCGGTAGCGCAGCGACCGGGTCTCGAGGTCCCAGACGCTGACTCGCCCGTAGCTCGTCTGCGCTGCCAGCGTCCGGCCGTCCGGCGCGAAGGCCACCGCCTTCACCTCCCCGCCCGTATCGAGCAGGGGTGGGCCCGCCGGCGACAGGTCCGTCGCGTCGAGGAGTGCCACCCCCTGCTCCTTGAGGCCGACGGCGATCAGCCGGCCGTCAGGGCTGAACCGGCCCGGGTGGCGGTCGAACGCCTCGTCGAAATCGCGGTCGTGCGTGAAGGTGAACGACCGCTTCAGGCTCCGATCGCCCGTCGACGTCCCAGGCGACCGCCGTCCCGTCGTTGCTCACGGTGTACAGGCGTCTTGCCGTCGGGGCTGAACACGGCCTGGGCCGCGTCGTTCGAGTGTCCGCGCAGCGTCTCGCGGACGGCGCCGGCGGCGGCGTCCCAGAGCGTCACCGTCCCGTCCTCGTTCGCGGTCACCACCGTCGCGCCGTCCGGGCTGAAGACCGCCGAGTTGGGGCTGCCGCTGAGTGCCGGCCCGTGACCGATCCTCGTCTCGCCGGACGCGACGTCGACGAGCTGGAGGCCTCCGTCGATGCCGACGGCGACGTTCGGCGCCGTCGGGGCTGAGCGCGAGCGCGTGGTAGCCGGACGCGATCGGCAGCGTGCGCGATCTTGCGCCGGCTCTGCAGGTCCCACCACGCGAGCTCGCCGCCGTCCGAGGCCGTCAGCACCGAGCGACCGTCGGGCGTGAGCGCGACGTGCGGCCAGCGCGAGTACGACTGGAGGAACGCCGGCCGGAACCCCTCCAGCTCGATCGAGTCGACCTCGCGCTGCAGCGTCGTGCGCATCGAGCACGACGATCGAGCGCTCGACCAGCGACGACGAGCTGGCGGCCGTCGGGCGTGAACGCGCATGCGCGCGGGGTGGCCCCACACCCCACCCTCGGCGAGGGTGACGTGGGTGCGCGCGTCGACCAGGCGCACCCACGTCTGGCCGCCGAACGCGAGCGTCGCGCCGTCCGGGCTGTAGGCGATGCTGTCCACCCAGGAGCTCGTGATCGGGTCGCCGATCTGCTCGTACGTCCGCGCGTCGAAGAAGAGGATCCGGCCGAAGAGGTCCGCCACGGCGAGCGTCCCTCCGTCTGGAGAAAGCGCCTCCGCCCAGAAGAGCGCGTCGTCGGATCCGTGCATGATGCGGACGGCGCTCGGCGCGCGCATGAGGGTGGCGAGCAGGGAGCTCCGCGTCTGGGGTGAGTCGTCGATCGCGACGGCCTGCCGGGCGAGCAGCAGTGCGCGGTCGAGGTCCTCCTCGACGAGCGCCTGGCCGCCGAGCCGCTGCGCGACCTGCGCCGTCTCGGCGTCGCGCGCCTCGCCGCGCTGGGCGAGCGCCAGCACCCCGCCGACCACGGCCGCGGCCAGCAGGACGGCCACGCCGGCGAGCAACGCCCGCAGCCGCCGGTTGGTGCGCCGCGCGCGGATCGCCTCCCGGTCGGCGTCCGCCTGGCTCTCGCACAGGAACGCGCGCTCGAGCTCGTTCAGGTCCAGGGCGTGCTGGTCGCTGTAGTCGAGCGCAGCCGCGAGGCGCGCACCGCGATAGAGCTCGGCTGCGTCGCGACCGGCAGCGTCCCAGTCGCGCGCCGCCTCCCGCAGGTGCTCGTGCAGGCGGCGCCCCTCGGCGTCCTCGTCGATCCAGTCGCGCAGGCGCGGCCACTCCCGCAGCAGGGCCTCGTGGGCGACCTCGACCACGCCGTCGCCGACCGTGACCAGGCGCTGGTCGGCGAGGATCGCGAGCACCCCGGCGGCCTCGCCGTCCCGGTCCAGGTCGAGCTCCGCCAGCGGCGCACGGCGGCGCACGGCGGCACCGGCCTCGCCCTCGCCGACGAGGCGCAGCATGATCGCCCGCACGAGCGGCCGCCCCGCCTCCGGGATGCGGGCGTAGGTCGCCTCGGCCAGGCGCGCGACCGCGCCGTCGACGCGCCCGGACTCGCGGTACGCCGCCAGGGTCAGCGTCCCGTCGCGCCGCTTCTGCCAGAGCTCGAGCAGCGCGGTCGACAGCAGCGGCAACGCGCCCGGCTCCCCTTCGACGTCGGCGATCAGCGCGTCGGTGAGAGCGGGCTCGACCCGCACCCCGACCCGCCTGGACGGCAGCTCGATCACGCGCCGCAGCTCCGCCGCATGCAGGGCGCCGACCAGGAGGTTGTTCGCGCCGAGCAGCTCGGCCAGCGCGGGATGGGCGGCGGTCCGGCCGTAGTAGTCGGCGCGCAGCGCGACGACGACGACCGCGCGCCCGTGCGCATCGGCCGCGCCGACCAGCGCGTCGACGAACGCCGCGCGCTCGGCGTCCGAGCTGCAGGCGGTGAAGAGCTCCTCGAGCTGATCGATCGCGAGCACCAGGCGCCCGCCGGGGGGCAGCGCGTCGAGCGCGGCGGCGACCGGGTCCGCCGCAGCCGACCCCAGCGACTCGCGCAGCGCGTCCATGGGCCGCTCGCCGGGCCGCAGCAGCACCTGGCGCCAGCGACCGCTGCCGGGCAGGGCGTCGTCGGCCAGGGCCGGGAGCAGCCCGGCGCGCAGGACGGACGACTTGCCGCTGCCCGACGGCCCGACGATGCCCAGGAAGCGCGCGCCGGCGAGGCGCGCGACGAGCTCGGACAGCAGCCGCTCGCGACCGAAGAAGAGCTCGGCGTCGGCCGGCTCGTAGCTGGCGAGGCCCTTGAACGGGCAGGTCTCGGCCGCGCCCGAGCCAGGGACGGCGAGCGGGTCGGCGAGGGCGCGCGCCTGCTGCCGCACCGAGCGCAGGTCGATCACGGTGCCGGCCAGCTCGGCCTCCGCCTCGCTCAACGCGTCGCGCCCGGCGGCCGTCCGCGCGGCGAGATCGGCCAGCGCCCGGCTCGCGTCGTCGGCGGCCACCGCGAGCGCGGCCTCGACGAGCGCGCGGCAGCTCGCGAAGCGCTGCTCCGGCTCCTTCGCCAGGGCCGTCGCGATCACGCCGTCCAGCGCCTGCGGCAGCGCCATGCGTCGTTCGCTCGGCGCCGGCGGCACCGCGTCGAGGTGGGCGAACACCACCGCCGTCGCCGACTCGCGCCGGAAGGGCGGCTCGCCCACCAGGCACTCGAAGAGGACGCAGCCGAGCGAGTAGACGTCTGCCCGTCCGTCGACCTCGTGGCCGGCGATCTGCTCCGGGGCGACGTAGTCGACGCTCCCCAGCAGGCGATCGCCGTCGCCGTTCCCTGCGGCCTCGGCCAGCCGCTGCGTGAGGCCGAAGTCGGCGAGGTAGACGTGGTCGGACGCGTCGGGCCGGGCACCGCGGTCGAGCAGCACGTTGGAGGGCTTCACGTCGCGATGCACGAGACCGCGCGCGTGCGCCGCGTCGAGCGCGCTCGCCACCTGGGCCACGACGCCGATGGCCTCGGCGAGGTCCAGCGGGCCGGCGTGCAGCCGCTCGCGCAGATCCCGACCCTCCACGTAGCGCATGGCGATGAACAGGAGGCCGTCGGCCTCGCCGGCCTCGTAGATCGGCACGATGTTGGGATGGTCGATCGACGCCGCCAGCTCCGACTCGCGCAGGAAGCCGTCGCGGAACGCGCGGTCATCGGCGAGCCCGGCGGCGAGCAGCTTCAGCGCGACGGGCCGCCGCAGCCGCCGATCCTCCGCGAGGTAGACCATGCCCATGCCGCCGCGGCCGAGCAGGGATGCGATCCGGTAGCCGGCGAGCTCCGTTCCGTCCCGCAGCTCATCGCTCACGCGCACGTGCGCACCTCACGTACCTCCGCGCCAACGATAGGGGGACGCTCCGCAGATTCGTAGGGCGCGTGCGTTTCAGCCGCGTCTCATTCGCGTCTCCGCCCCGCCCCGGCCGGGACGCCGGACGCTGCCGTGCGACGGCGGCTAGGACGCCACCCACACGTTCGAGAGGCCCGGCAGCACCACGCGCCCGGCGGCGTCGGTGAAGGGCGCGTACGACCGCCGCGACGTCCGCGCGGATCGCCGCACGCTCGTCCTCCGGCACGCCGCGCAGCGCCTCGCCGATGCTCGTCGCCTCGCTCGCCCAGCGCTCCCACTCCTCGAGGCTGTCAAGCACGAAGCGCACCTCGACGGGCGCCACGCGGGCGCCTGCGAAGCCCGCGTCGTCGAGCAGGGCGCGGACGCTCGCGTCGTCGCCGAGGGCGAAGGGGCCGGGCGCACCGGGCTCCGGCGGCGGCAGGTGCCCGCGCTCGACGAGCACCCCACGGGCCAGCGTGCCCCACGGGTTGTGGTCGGGCGTCGACCAGACCGCGAACGCGAGCCGCCCGCCAGGCCGCAGCACCCGCCGCGTCCCGGCGAAGGCGGCCGCCGGGTCGGCGAGCAGCATGTAGCCGTTCTGGCACAGGACGCCGTCGACCGCGTCGTCGTCGAGGGGGATGCGCTCCGCGTCGATCTGGCGGTACTCGACGTTGTCCAGGCCGAGCTCCGCCCCACGCCGCCGGGCGCCCGCCAGCATCTCCGGACGTGAGGTCGCTCGTGATCAGCCGCCCGTGCTCGCCGAGCAGGGGCGCCACGGCGAACCCGGTGTCGCCGAGGCCGGCCGAGAGCTCGAGCACCGTCTGGCCCGGCTGCGGGTCGAGGTCGGCGACGAGCCGCTCCCGCACCCCCGCCATCGCGTCGGTGTTCATCTGGCGCCAGCGCTCCCAGCCGGGCGCGACGGTGCACCACATGGTGCGGCTGGCGCTGCGGTACTGGTCGGCGTCCATCAGCCCGGCCGGCGCCGCTCGCCGTCCGCCTCGTCCTCGTCCGCGGCGTCGCGCTGGGCCGCCTCGAGGCTGCGCCGGAGCGCCGCCAGGACGGCGCGTTCGGTGGCGGGATCGCTGCGCAGGTCGCCGGGCTCGTGATCGCGTGGCACGTTGCATCCTCCTCGCTCGTCGGAGGATATGACCCGGCGGACGGGCCGAACTCATCGGTTGCGTCGCGGTGGGCGACGTCGGCGTGGCGGTGGCTGGCGTGGGCGCGGCTGGCGTGGGCGCGCGGCGGCCGGCGTCGGCGAGGGCGGCCCGGGTGTCACGGAAGGCGCGCGGACCGTGCCGATTGGGCGGAGCGCGCCGCTCAAGTGTGGTCACGAAAGGCACACGGACCGCACGGCTTCCGCGCGGACCGGCCCAACTGGGCGGCACGCAGCGCCCAAGTGGCGGCTGCCCGGAAGCGGGGCGCCGGCACCTACGTCGATGGGGGCCGTGATCTTCGAAGTGCATGAATCAATCGAAGAGCCCGGGCAACGTAGGCGGTGGCCGTCGCCGGCGAGCGACGCGCAGGTGGCACGAGAGGCGCACGGACCGCACGGCTTCCGCGCGGAGCCGCCCAACTGGGCGGAGCGCGGCGCCCAAGTGGCCGCCGCCCGAGCCGCCGCCCGCCCCGCCCTCAGCCCAGCTGGATGCGGATGGCGGTCGCGCTGCCGGTCGCCAGGAGCCGGCCGGTGGCGTCGGTTGCCGTCGCCTGCGCCGTCAGCGCTCGGCCGCCCTGGTGCAGGATGCGGCCCTCGGCCCGGACCTGGCCGGAGTCGTCGCGCAGCGCGCGTATGAACGTCACGTCGAGGTTGAGGGTGGTGCAGCGCTCGCCCACGCCCGCGCAGGTCTGGAAGGCGAGGCCCATCGCGGTGTCGAGCAGCGTCGCGACCAGCCCGCCGTGCACCGTCCCGATGAGGTTGTAGTGCTGCTCGCCCGGTGTCACCACCGCGACGACGTGGCCCTCGTCCACCTCCAGCACGTCGATGCCGAGCAGCACCAGCATCGACGGCTTCGGCAGCGTGCCGTCGACCGCGGCGCGCGCGTGCTCGAGTCCGCTCAGGCTGCGCCCGGCCTCGGCGAGGCGATCCTGGTCGTCCCAGGCGGCGGTGAAGGAGCGGTCGGCCACGGCCGGACACGGTACACCGGCTAGGCTCGCGGTCCATGACCGACGTCTGGGACTGGCTCGCGCCGATCCGCGAGCGCCACCTGTCGGCCCCGCTGCTCGACCGCTACGCCGTCGAGCCGCTCGACGCGGACGCGTACTGGGCCCTGCACGAGGCGCGGTTCCGGGCGCACTACCCGCCGGAGGCGTTCCTCGACCTGCGCCGCGTCCTCGACGCCGACGCGCGCGCCCGAGCCGACCGCGTCGCCCGCTGCGAGGCGGCCGGCGGCCTGTGGGAGCACTGGGTGGCGCGGGACGGCGACGACGCGATCGCCGTCTTCTCGGGCCGGGCCGCCGGCGACGGGCGCTACCAGGTGTTCCACGTCAACGTCCACCCGGACGTGCGGCGGCAGGGCGTCCTGACGGCGATCCTCGACCGCCTCCTCCCCTACGCCGCGGAGGCCGGCTTCGACCAGTGCGTCTCCGAGCACGCGCCGGCCAACAACGCCGTGCTGATCGCCTTCCTGCGCCGCGGCTTCCGCATCACCGGCCTCGCGATCGACGCCGCGCTCGGGCCGACGCTGCACCTCGCGTACTTCCACCACCCCGAGCACCTCGCGGCCTACGAGTTCCGCAACGGCATGGCGACGTTGACGCCGGCGCTGGCCGCCGCGGGCTTCGGCGCGTTCGACCAGCTCGCGGCGCAGCTGCGCGGCGACGGCTGACGGCGACGGGGTCAGTCCACGAGCAGCCCGACGCCGAGCTCCGGCAGCACGAGGTCGGCGGCCGCGAGACGCTCCGGCGGCTCCGTGCCCAGCACCCCGATCGCGTGCATGCCCGCCGCCTGCGCCGCCGCGACGCCGAAGCGCGAGTCCTCGAAGACGACCACCTCGCGCGCGTGCACGGGGTCGCCGCCCGCCGCGTTGAGGCGCGCCAGGCAGGTCGCGTAGGTCTCCGGATCGGGCTTGCCGCGCTGCACGTCCTCGGCGGTCACCACGACCCCGAAGTGCCGCCGCAGGCCCGCCGCCTCGAGCACGTGCTCGACCTCCGCCCGCAGCGCGCCCGACCCGACGGCCAGCGGGACGCGGCCCGCGAGCGCCTCGATCAGGGCGCGCGAGCCCGGGCGCACCGGCGGGTCCGCGCCGGCGCGGCGCAGGTACTCGGCGACGCGCAGGTCGACGAGCTGCGCGTGCGTGGCGTCGTCGACCTCGACGCCCTCCCGCTCCAGCGCCGCCGCGATCAGCTCCGGGTCCGCCAGGCCGGCGAGCTCGTCGAAGTACGTCGCCTCGTCCAGGTCGACGCCGAGCGGGCGCAGGATGTCGCGGAAGATGTCGTAGAGCAGGCCCTCGTCGTCGCAGACGGTGCCGTTGAAGTCGAAGATGGCCGCCCGGACGCGCACGCCCGTGGCCAGGGTGACGCTCACCGCGCGCCCGTGCGGGCCTCGTCCAGCAGGCGGCCGAAGTCGGGGCCCTCGAGGTCGCGCAGCGCCTGGCCCCACTTGTCCATGGCCTCGCTCCAGTAGTCGAACTCGACCGTCTCGTTGACGACCAGCGCGATGTAGATGCACATCCACAGGCACCAGGTCGTGTTCGACATGGCGAGGCAGAGGCGCGTCTCCGCCACGCGCCCGGGCAGCCGCTCGCCGTAGTACGCCTCCACCAGCCGCTCGACCATGTCCGGGTCGTAGTCCGACTCGGCGGCGAGGTCGCCGAGCTCGAAGCCCCGGTGGTCGGTGCCGCTGAGCTGGAAGTCGATGATGCGCAGGTCGTCCCCGACCTCGATCAGGTTCTCCGCCAGCAGGTCGTTGTGGCAGGGCGCGAGGTCGACCCCCTGCGCGGTGATCGCGGCCTCGATGCGGCGCACGTGGTCGTCGTAGTCGCGGTAGCCGTCGGGGATGCGGATGCCCTCGCGCTCGCACAGGGCGAGGAAGCGCTCGCGGTGGCGGAAGATGTCGAGCTCGGTCACGAAGGGCGCGCTGCGGTCGTGCAGGCGCCGGCAGGCGATGCCCGCCCGCCGGATGCGCTCGGGCTGCTGCAGCGCCGCGACGCTCATGACCTCGCCGTCGAGGAACTCCAGCACCAGCGCCGGCATGTCCGGGTAGCTCTGGAGCACCGCCGGCCCGACGCCCGTCGCCGCGGCGCGGATCGTGTTCTCGATCTCGTCCCCGGGCGAGATGCCGAGCAGCGCCTGCTCGACCTGCGGGTTCAGCAGCCGCACGACGTGGCGCTCCTCGCCATCGATGGTGGCGAGGTACGTCTCGTGGCTGAGCCCGCCCTTGATCATCGCCGTCTCGACGCTGCGGCCGCGCCAGGCGTCGACGCGGTCGACGACCTCCTGCACGGTCACGAGCGGCGGCATCGGCGGAGGGTAGCGGGCGGGCGAGCCCGGTTGCAGGCCCGCCCGCCCGTGCTGCCGTCGGCGCCTACAGGGCCTTGACGGCGGCCTCGACCTCCTTGGCCTTGTTCGTCTCGCCGAAGGAGCTGTAGACCACGATCGCGTTCTTGTGCACGATCGTCGCGCTGTTCTCGCCGGCGCCCGGGATCGCGGGCACGAACTGCTGGAAGAGCTGCGCCGCCTGCGGGTCGGTGAGCGCGTAGATGTAGATCGCCTGGCCGTCCGCGATCATCGTCTGCAGATTGGCGTAGGCCGTGCCCTGCCCGGCGGCCGCGCCCGGCTGCTCGACGAGCGTGACGCCGGAGGCCTCCTCGACGGCGGCCTTGAGGTCCTCGGGCGCGATGATGTCGGCGGCCGCGGCCGTGTCGGTCGGCACGCTGGCGTCCGGGATGGAGACGTCCGGGATGGACACGTCGGGGATCGAGATGTCCGGGATGGACACGTCCGGGATCGAGACCTCGGGGATCGAGACCTCGGGGATCGAGACCTCCGGCACCGAAGCGTCGCCGCTCTCGACGGTCGTCTCCGTGACGGGCGCCGTCGGCTGGGTCAGGTCGCCGAGGCCCTGGGTCAGGTCGTCGAGCTGCGACTGCGCCTGCGACTGGACGTCGCTGGCCTGCGACAGCGCCTGGCTCTGCACCTCCTGCGCCTGGCTCATGGCGGAGCTCGCCTGCTCGCGCGCCTCGTCGGCCTTGTCGTTGCCGCCGCAGCCCGCGGTCAGCAGTGCCGCGACGCCGAGCAGGGCGACAGCGGTGATCCGTGCGTGGGTCAGCATGGTCGTCGTTCCTTCCCTCTCTCGTGGGTGGACGACGGCATGACCCGCCGGCCCACGCGTCCTTACGCTCCTCGGCCGCGAACACCGCGGACCCCTGGTCTAGACCCTACTGAAACCGTCGGCGATTGCACGGGCCAGGGCCGCGGCGCCGTCCGTGCGGACGGGCTCGCCGCGCGTCACGAGGACGCGCACGACCGGGAGCGAGGCGAGCGGCTGGAGGTCCTCGAGCACGCGCGAGAGCCGCGTCTGGACGCGCAGTCCAGCGTCGGCGCCGACCAGCACCGACCCGGCCACGAGGGCGGCGTGCGCGGGGACCCAGAGGAGCGACTGCGTGCCGCCCTCGGCGTTCACCGGCCAGGCGGAGACGCCGCCCGGCAGGTCGTCGTCGGGCGAGAAGGCGCCGGCGGGCCACAGCCGCGTGCCGGGGTAGCGCAGGCGGATCGCGCTGCCGCCCGCCGAGCGGCGGCCCGTCGCGATCACGTGCAGCGGAGCACCGGAGCTGCCGGCGTCGCGGTCGAGCGCGCGCCAGAAGCGCTCGCGCTGCTCGCCGTCGGGCGGCAGCACGGGGTCGACGAGGACGATGGCGTCCGGCGCCTCGAGGTACGTGGACGCGACGTGGCCGCCGGCGCCGTCGTCCACGACCCAACGCCAGAGCCCGTCCTCGATCTGCTCCACCTCCACACCACGATCATACGGCCGCCGTCCGCGGGGTCCGTCAAGGTAAGGGCGTGCGCGAGCGATCTGCGGCCGCCGCCCTGCACGCGGGCCGCGACCGCCTGCTGAGCGAGTCGCGACCCGGCGCGGTCCCGGTGCTCGCCTCCGTGGGGCCGGACGTCCTCGCGCTCGCGCTGCCGATCGCGCCCGGCGACGACGATGGTCCCGCCGGCGAGCGCGTCCGCCGCGTCGGTGCGGCGGGCGCGGAGACGCTCGCCGTGGCGGCCCTACTGCCGCAGCCGGCGTCCGGAGCGGACACGGATCTCGCGGCTGCGACGTGGCACGGGCTGCTCGTGCTGGAGCTCGAGACCGACGACGCCGCGGCCGCCGGCGAGCTGCTCGGGCTCGCCCTCGACGAGGCGTCCGGGGCCCTCGACCGCGTGCGCCTGGAGGCGATCGAGCTCGAGGGCGCCCTGGACACGACGCCGCTGGAGAACCCCGCGTGGCTGTGGACGGCGGAGCTGGCGGCGCGACTCGGCGCGCGGGCCGGCGCGGCGCGGCTGCCGGAGGACGTCGCCGCCGCGCTCGACGCGCTCGCCGCCACACGCCCGCCGCCGCCACCGCCCGGCGTCGGCGCGCCGCACACCGACCCGCTGCCCACTCGCCGCGCGCTGCGCCGCATCCTGCAGCGGCTCGACGGCATGGGCAAGTACGGCGGGCGCCACACGGAGTTCCGCCACGTCGCGCGCGGCTTCCGGGGCGACGACCTGGCGCTGGCGCTCGCGGCCGGCGAGGCGCTCCTGCGGGCCGGCCTGATGACCGAGAAGCCCAGCGTCGGCCAGCGGCACGTCTCGCTCGTCGCGGCCCGCACCGGCGAGATCCGGCTGCTGGTCGAGCGCGGCGAGACGGACGATCCCGTCCTCACCGCCTTCATCGCGGGCGGCTAGGTGTCGAAAACCGCGACGGGCGCCCGGTTGCGCGGGCGCCCGTTCGACGGAGGGAGGGGATGGAAGGGAGAGGGAGTCGTTGGGAGTGGTGCGTCCCTAGTCGACGCCGATGCGCGGCAGGGGCGCCGCGTGCGACGGGACGGACGGCATGCGCCGGGGGCGCATTCGCCGCAGCAGGCGCCGGTTCTGCATGACCGGCACCTAGCGTCCAGCCGCCGCGCAGGCGCCGGCGGCGATCGCCACGCGGCTCCGAGAGGTGCCACGTCAGCGAGAGCTGCGGGCGGGCGAGCGCGATGTGGCCGGTGGCGTTCGTCGAGATCATGGCAATGCGTCCTCGGTGCGAGATGAGCGGGAGTCGATGCTGGTATCCGGACTCGCACCGCGTTCCCTGCGGCACGCCGTGCAGTCCGTGCATGCCAGTCGATACCCGCGCACCCCGGCGGGTGGATTTGCCGATCCGCGAACGTGACGCGCGGGCTCAGGCGGGTGCGGGGACCGACGCCTCGGCCCGCCCGCGGAGCACCAGCACCGGGACGCACGTCGCGTGGAGGACGCCCTGCGAGGTGCTGCCGAAGAGGGCCGCCGTCGTGCGACCGCGGCCGCGCGAGCCCATGACGATGAGGTCGCAGCCGAACACCTCGGCGTGGTGCGCGATGCGCGCCGCGGCGTTGCCGCGGTCGACGAACGTCGTGACGGGCACCTCGGGCGGCACGAGCTCCGAGGCCTCGCGCACGGCGTTGGCGTAGCCGCGCTCGATGAGCTCGAGCTGCTGCGCCGCGCCGGCGTAGTAGATCGTCGAGCTGACGTCGACGACGGCCAGGAGGTCGAGCCGCGCGCCGGTGGTGCGCGCGATGCCGCCGGCGTAGTGCACCGCGGCGAGCGACGCGGGCGAGCCGTCGACGGCCACGAGGATGTGGCGCGGCGTCACGTCGGCGTCGTGATCGAGCAGGTCGTCTGCCATCACTGCCTCCGTAGATCCTGGACGAACATGTCCATGTTAGAGAACTTGGACAGCCGTGTCCAGTAACGGTTCCCGCTCGATCGGTCGTTCGAAACGGCCTAGGGCCGCAGCACGGCCAGGAACGCACGGGCGAGCTCGTCGGCGGCGTCGGCGGCCGGCAGGTCGCCCGCCTCGACGGTGAAGTACGTGCCGAAGAGCAGGCTGTCGAAGACCTGCGCCGTCCACTCCAGCAGGACGTCGTCGCGGAACTCGCCGGCCGCCCGGCCGCGCGCCACGAGCGCCCGCACCTCCGTCCGCAGGACCTCCCGACGGGCCCGGAAGCGGGCGACCCCGAGCGTGCGCAGCGTCGCCTCGGAGACGATCATGTAGCGGCTCGCAACGCTCCACGCGGCGTCCGCCAGCCGCGTGACGGCGTCGGTCGCGGTGCCCTCCCCCAGGCGCGCCTCGTCGAACGCGGACCGCGTGTCGGCCACGGCGCGGTCGGTGATCGCGTCGATCAGCGCCTCGCGGCTCGGGAAGTGCCCGTAGACCGTCGCCCGCACGAGGCCCGACGCGCGCGCGACCTCGGCCATGCTGGCGGTCGGCTGCACCGCGAGCAGCTCGATGGCCGCGTCGAGGATGCGCTCGACGTTGCGCTCCGCGTCGCCGCGACGGCGGCCGGGCGCGCCGGTCGTGGAGGCGGCCCTGGACATCGCTGTCCAGGATAGTGCCTCCGTGCGTCAGCCCCGGTTGGTCAGCGAGTCGATGGCGACCACGAGCGCGAGCATGAGCGCCTCGTCCTCGCCCGGGTTGACCTCGATGCCGTACGTGTCGCGGACGCGGAACCAGCGCTTGGAGACGTGGACCACGGTGTGGCCGTCCCGCTCGATCTCGTACTCGTGGTCGACGATGTTGCCCTTGGCCTTCATGTCGGGCCCGCCCTCGACGTCGATCGCGAAGCGGTCGCGGATGCCGACGAGCGCCTTGTGCACCGTTGCGATGGTCTTGCCGTCGCGCTCGACCGCGACCTTGTCGCGCACCGTCAGCTTGCGCTCCTGGATCTTCGCGACCTCGCGCCCGCTCGCATCCTCCAGGACGAAGGTGTCGCGGAGCCGCATGGCCTTGCCGTCGACGCGGTACGCGCGGTTCCCGCCCTGGTCCTCGATCCAGAAGTCGTCGCCGATGGAGGCGAGCTTCTCGCGCATCTGGTAGCGGCGCGCGTCGCCGCCGTCGTCGTCGTCGTGACGCCCTCGTAGCAATCCCATGTGCACTCCCGGATCGGGTGGACGGGAGCGACGGTAGACCCGGCGCGGAGCGATGCCATCGTCCGCGCCGGGTGAATCGCTAGCGCGGCGCGCGGCGACTGCTGCGCAGGCGGCAGTCGGGGCACGAGTCCTCGGCCGTGCCGAGCGGCAGCGGGTGCACGTAGCGGCCGCAGCCGCTGCAGCCGCGCGGGGTGGCGTGGAACGGGATTCGCGAGGTCGCGGGTCGAGTGGCGGTCGTGGTGGCGATGCATGATGGGAGCGCTCCTGGCGTCGGGGGGACGTCCACGGAACGTGCGCCGCGCCAGGACCGGATTCGCGCGCGCCGCCGCCGCGCCGGGTCAGAGCTGCGTCGCGGCCGTGCGCAGGTCCTCGACGAAGGCGTCCAGCTGCCGCGTGCGGTCCTCGTCGCGCGCCCGCAGGATCGCGGACGGGTGCACCGTCGCGACGGTGGTGAACCCGTCCACGCCGGGCTCGACGAGGCCGCGGTCGCGCGTGACGCTGAAGGCCGGCCCGAGGAGCGACTGGGCCGCGGTGGCGCCGAGCAGCACGAGCACCCGCGGCTGCACGACCTCCAGCTCGGCCCGCAGCCACGCCTGGCACGCTCGGACGTGGCGCGCCGACGGCTTCTCGTGGATGCGGCGCTTGCCGCGCTCACTGGCCCAGCGGAAGTGCTTGACGGCGTTGGTGCGGAAGACGGCCGCGGGGTCGATGCCGGCGCGCTCGAGGGCCTCGTCCAGGAGCCGTCCCGCCGGCCCCACGAACGGTCGGCCCTGCCGGTCCTCCTGGTCGCCGGGCGCCTCGCCGACGAGCACCAGCCGGTCGCCGGCGTCGCCCGCGCCGAACACCGTCTGCGTCGCGCGCTCCCACAGGTCGCAGCCCCGGCAGCCGGCGGCGGCCGCCCGCAGCGCCGGCAGGGTCCGCTCGGCCGGCAGGAACTCCTCCGCCCCGGGGAACGTCTCCCGCGCCACCCCGCTGGGCTACCCGCCGCCCGACGCGCCAAACGGCTACGCGGCGCGCGGCACCAGGGCGAGCACGCGGACGGGGCTGCCGGTGCCGCCGACGAGCTTCAGCGGCGCGACCACGAGCAGCGCGCCGGTCGCCGGCAGGCGCCCCACGTTGGCCAGCTGCGTGATGCCGTACTTGCCCGCGCCGAGCAGGTAGTGGTGCACGGGGAACGGCGGGTCGAAGCCGCCCGCCGCGCCGGCGTCGATGCCCACGGTCTCGACGCCGACGCCGCGCAGGCCGCTGTCCTCGGCGATGAAGCGGGCGCACGCGGCGTCGAACCCCGGCGAGCGCGGCTGTCCGGAGCCGGCGTTGAGGAACGCCTCCGCGTCGTGCGCTCGCGCGTCCCAGCCGGTGCGCAGCAGCAGCCAGCCGCCCTCCGGCAGGTCGCCGTGCTCGGACTCCCACGCGCGCAGGTCGTCGACGGTCACCACGTGGTCGGGGTCGGCCTCGGTCTCGGCGACGCGGTCGATCACGACGGCCGGCCCCACGAGGTGCTCGGGCGGGACGCTGGCGAGATCGGCGCGATCGCGGCCGGTGATCCAGTGGCTCGGCGCGTCGAAGTGCGTGCCGACGTGCTCCCCGATCTCGAGCCAGTTCCAGGCCCAGGCCGGCCCGCGCTCGTCGAAGCGCGAGATCTCGTGCATGGTCAGGCCGGGCGTGTTCACGAACGGCGGCGGCAGCTGGATGACGGGCGTCGACTCGCTCAGCGGCTGCGACAGGTCGACGACCTCCACGCTGCCGCCCGCCAGCGCGGCGAGCAGGCCGGCCACGGGCTCGGTCATGCGGGTCCTCCATCAGTGGGCACGGAACGCCTCCTCCAGCCAGGCGCCGACGGTGCGGGGGTTCACCTTGGCGTCGATCACGAGCGGGCCCGAACGATGCTCGAGCCAGCGTTCGAGCGGCGCGAGGTCGGCGGTGGCGCGGACGGTCAGGCCCTCGGCGCCGGCGGCCCGCGCCAGCGCGGCGATGTCGACGTCGGGGAACTGCGTGAGGTCGACGGCGTGGCCGGCCGGGCCGAAGTGGTGCACCTCGGCGCCGTACGCGGCGTCGTCGTAGATCACGATCACGAGCGGCAGGCGCAGCCGGACGGCGGTCTCGAGCTCGCTGATGGCCATGAGCGCCCCGCCGTCGCCGAGCGCGGCCACGCCGACGCGGTCGGGCCGGGCCACGGCCGCCCCGATCGCGGCGCCGAGCCCGAGCCCGATGGCCTGGAACGCGTTGGCGAACACGAAGCCGCGCTCGTCGGGCACGCGCAGGTACATCGCCGGCCAGCCGGTGAGGTGGCCCGAGTCGACCGTCAGCGTGCGCTCCAGCGGCAGCAGGGCGTCGAGGGCGATCGTGAGCGTTCGCGGGTCGACGTGCTCGGCGGTGCCCTCGTCCGCGAAGGGCTCGTCGGCCCAGCGCCGGCCGGCGATCGTTGCGGCGAGCTCGGGCGTGCGCCACCCAGTGCGGCGGACGTCGCGGCGCGCCAGCTCGGCCTCGACGGCGCCGGCCGCCGCGGCGGCGTCGGCCACCACGCCGAGGTCGCAGCGATGCAGGCGGCCGGGCGCGCCGGGGTCGACGTCGACCTGCACCACCGTCGCGCCCGGGGCGAACAGCTCGCCGTGGCGCGCCGTCCAGCGGTTGAGGCTGGCGCCGGCCGCGAGCACGACGTCGGCCTGCGCCGCGAGCTCGCCGCACAGGGGCGAGGCGAAGCCGCCGGCGATGCCGAGGTCGTAGGGCAGTCCCGCGAAGAGGCCGTGCGCCATCGCGCTCGTCGCGAGCAGGGCGCCGGTCCGTGCGCCCAGCCGCTCCAGCGCGTCGCGGGCGCCGGGCGACACGACCGCCCCGCGGCCGGCCACGATCAGCGGCCGCTGCGCCGCCGCGAGCAGGTCGGCGACGCGGGCGACGGCCGCGGCGTCCGGCGCCGGGCGTGCGACCTCGGGCCACGCCGGCACGCGCTCGCCCTCCGGCGGCACGTCGCGCGCCGGCAGGTCGATCGGCAGGCCGAGCACCACCGGACGCTGCTCGGCCAGCGCGCGGCGCAGGGCGCGCGCCGCGTCCTCGGCCGCGGTCCCGGGACCGCGCACGTGCTCGACGATCGCGCCGGCGCGCTCGGCGATGCCGTCCTGGTCGACCTTGAAGTTCGACCACAGCGTGCCGGCCGGCGTGTCGGCCGTCAGCAGGATCGCGGGCGTGCGCGCCTTGGCCGCCTCGACGAGGCCGGTGAGGGCGTTGGTGAAGCCCGGCCCCTGGTGCGTCGTGCAGACCGCGACACGCCCGGACGCGCGGCCGTAGCCGTCGGCCATCATCATCGCGCCGCCCTCGTGCCGCGCCGCGTAGAACGTCGCGCCCGCGTCGCGGAAGGCGTTGGCCAGCAGGAAGTTGCCGCTGCCGATGACGCCGAACGACGGCCTCCACCCCGCGCGCGACCAGCGTGCGCGCCACGGCCTCGGCGACGTTCACCGGCGGCGTGCGGCTGGAGGCACTCGGCGCACGGGGACATCATGGTGGACGCATGGCCTGCCCGGACGGGTAGGCGCGCCCTGTGCGTGCGGTTCGTCACGTGCGATGGTGCGGATCCCTCTTCCCTCGCACCCCGCGAGCCACCCCCGCTCCAGGGAGGAACCATGCCCCAACGCGTGCTGGTCCAGGCCGGACACCAGCGGCCGCTCCAACCTGGGCACGAGAGCCAGACCGGCGCCCCCGGCGAGGCCGAGCTCGTCGCCCGCATCCAGCGCAGGCTCCTGCGGCTGTTGAACGAGGACGACAACTTCCGGGGCGTCCCGATGCCCGGCCGGATCGACGACGGCGTCGCCGTGGACGCGGCGATATTCCTGCACGCCGACGGCGCCGGCAACCCGTCGGCGCGGGGCTTCTCGGTCGGCTTCCCGAACTTCGCGGTGAACCGGAAGCTCGCGACGCTGATCGCGGAGGAGATCGCGCGGATCCCGGGCGCGCCGCCCCGCCGGCCGGACAACAACACGGTCGACATGGCGCAGTACTACGGCTTCAGCCACGTCGAGACACCCGGCCCGGAGGTCCTGGTCGAGCACGGGTTCATGACGAACCCCGACGAGCGGGTGTGGATGAACGACCACGTGGAGGAGATCGCACGGGCGGAGTTCAATGCGCTGCGCCGCTTCTTCGGTCTCGGCTCCGTGGAGGGCACGACGAACGGCGGCGCCGTCGCGCGTCGCCACATCGCCGCGGTGGACTCCCAGAAGGTCATGGTCGGAAGCCCGCTGCTCGGCGCCGCCCGCGCGCCCGCGCGACGGGTGACACGCCACCTGCTGGCCCTCGAGCACGGCGAGTACGTCGACGACGACGTCCGCCGCGTCGTGGCGCTGTACTACAAGACGGCCCGCACGGTCGGGCTCGACCCGCTCGTGGTCGTGGCGCAGATGATGCTGGAGACGGGCCACCTCACGTCGTTCTGGTCGCAGCGGCCGCGGCGCAACATGGCGGGCATCGGCGTCACGGGCGAGCCCGGCGTCGGACTGTCCTTCTCCACGCTGCCCGCGGCGATCCGGGCGCACGTCGGCCGCATCCTCGCCTACGCCATCCCGGCCGGCGCGGAGAGCCTCGACCAGCGCCGGCTCATCGAGGAGGCCCTCGCGGTCCGGCCGCTCCCGGCCAGCCTGCGCGGCGCCGCGCCCACGCTCAAGGGCCTCGCCGGCACGTGGGCGGCGGACGCGGAGTACGCGAGGAAGATCGCGCGCGTGGCGAACCAGATCCGCAACGACGTGTAGGCGTCTCGCTCCGTTACGTGTCACGTCGTGCGGTCCGCCACTTCGGGTCGCGCGCCTGGTTGTGGACCGTGCGGCAACCGTGTCACGGGTTTGCGCCACGTCCCTGCTGTGAGACGGAGGGAACCTCTACTAGGCTTCTGCCGTCTTTGGATCCTAGGTCGGAGGGGCAGACCAATGGCTACGGCCGCGAGTGCCGAACGCGGAGGCGTTCAGCGCGACACGTACGAACGGGTGAAGGCGGTGCTTGCCGCGAACCCGGGCTTGACCACGCGCGACGCCTTCGCGCGGGTCGCCGGGGAGACCGGCCGCTCGGTCGGCACGATCCAGACGTCGTACTACCGGATCGCCCGTGAGGATCCGAACACGACGGTGAAGGCCCGTCCGCGCAGCGCCGCGAAGGCAGCGAGGCGGCCGCGTGCGGCGACCGCCGCCGCCAACGGCCGCACCCGCGGGCGCCAGCCGTCCTCGAGCGCCGATCTCGACCGCCTCATCGAGCGGTTCCTGGACGCCCAGACCGCGCTGCTCGACCACGTCAAGCAGATCGACCGCGAGCGCAAGGACCTGGATCGGATCAAGGCCCTGCTGCAGGGCTAGGCACGCGGAGGTGCGCGCGCGGGCGGCGGATCGCCCGGGATGGCGCGCGCACCTCTCCGTTGCGGTGCTCCTCCGTGAACGGCGCGAGGCCGAGCGCCGGCGACAGTGTCAGCGCCGGTCGGGCACCCGCGTCGCAGTGTCGCCGAGCGACTTCGTCAGCACGGGCACCGGGACGTCGTCGTGCGAGCCGGTGTCCGGGGTCAGCCGGCGTCGCGCACGCGCTCGACCACCTGCTCCAGCACCGCCTGGGTGGTCGACTCCTTCGGCGGGCCGTCGGTGTTCTGGAACGCGGCCGCCGTCACCACCCGGCCGGTGCGGACGAACACGTAGTCGGCGACCAGGGTGGTGTCCTGCAGCCTGGACTCGGCGCGGTAGGCGCTCGTCTCGTCGCCCACGGTCGGGAAGTCGAGCGGCGTGGCGCCGAGGTACTTGGCCGCGGGCGTCGCGTCGCGTGCGGTCGCCTTGCCGAAGCAGGCCACCGCGGAGGGGTCGCCGACCGCCGCCAGCGCCTGCGTGGCGGTGTCCTCGTCGGCGAAGCTCCAGGCCAGCGACGTCACCAGGCTGCGGCTGCGGTTGCCGACGAACTGCCGCCCGGTAGCCGACCCGGCCGGACGCAGCTTCCGGGCCGGGGCGGTGAAGCAGCGGCTGGGGGCGCCGGGCGGGGAGAAGCCCTTGAAGGCGAGACCGCTCGGCAGGTCGCCGCGCATCACCAACCCCGCGACCGCGAGCGCGCTTGTCGTCGACCCGGTCCGGCTCCGGCGCGGTCTCGGTCGTCGTCTCGGTCGTGGTCTCCGGCGGCGGCTCCGTCGTCGCGGGCTCGGTGGTCGTCTCGGTCACGGTCACGGTCTCGGCCGGCGGCGCCTCGGTCGTCGCGGCCTCGGTGGTCGTCTCGCTCACGGTCACGGTCTCGGCCGGCGGTGCCTCCGTCGTCGCGTCCTCGGTGGTGGTCGCATCGGCGGTCGTGGCCCCGCCGTCCGTCGGCGCCCCGGCGTCCGTCGTCGCTCCGGCCTCGGTCGAGGACGCCGGCGTGCTCGGCAGCGTCGGGAGCGTCCCGTCACCGCCGCCATCCCCGCACGCGGCGAGCAGCAGCGCGGCCGCGGCCGCAGCGGCGAGGGCAGCACGCATCCAGCCGAGGATACCCTCGGACCCGGTCACGACCGGCCATCCCCGGCGGCGGATGCGTCCGTGCCGCGCTTGACACGGTCGTTCGTCGCGAGGTGCAATCGCGTGCACGGTCGGGTGCACCCCGCGCATCCTCCGGGACATGCGTGGCGCCGCCGAACGGAGACGGGGCGACCCCGACGTCGTCGACCGGAAAGGGCGCCGACGTCTGCCGATCCCGAGCCGTCATCGACGAACGTCCGGGACGCGCGAAGCTACGCCGTCAACGGGGCACTGCCTGCCGTCACGTCCTTGAAGAACCAATGACCGTGTCTCTTCACAGCCGTGCCGACGAACGTCCCACCTGCGTAGGCGGGCCCGGGGGCCACGAGTGACCCTGTTGCGAGGTCGACGAAGTGGCACTCGAAGTAGATATCTGCCGATCTGCCGTGAACGTCGATCGTCGTCTTGAAGCTCGGGGCCAGCGAGACCCACGTCGGGTGTTGGAAGCTCGCCGCCTTCGTGAAGAATGTCCGGATCGCGTCCCTGCCGACGATCACCGAGCCTCCGGCCGTGAACGTTGCGTCCGGAGCCCACAGCGCCGCCAACTCGTCGATGTGACCGCCACCGGACACGGCATGGTGGAACGCTGCCTGGCAGCTCGTGAAGCGCGGCAACATCCGCGCCCTGGCCGTGGTCGTCGCCCCTCGTGCCTGAGTTGGCGCCGGAGGCGCCGACGCCCCCAAGCATCGCGACTCCGATAGATGCAACCAGCAACAATGCGACGGCCGTGGCGCGCCGTTTCATGTCGCTCTCCCTCTCAGCGATGCGGTCGATGCTCGACCGTCGAGGATCGTCGCGAACGCTAGAAGGCCGATCTTCCCGGAACCTTCCTAGGACGAGGCGCTGGTTCGAGTACCGGGCGCTCGGGGTGCCGGCGGCCCGCAGGAGCGCCGCCCTTTGCGCGCACGGCCGGCACTGGCGCTTGCGACGATTGCGGCGGTGCGAAACGCGGCCGGCAGCGACCCCGCAAGGCTACTGCCGAACTCTTTGCCGATCCGGTCAGGAGCGGATGATGGGGCTCGAACCCACGACCTTCGCCGTGGCCAGGCGCGCGCTCGCCGCCAACTGACCGCCACCGACCGCCCAAAACCCGAACGCCCCGCCGAAGCGGGGCGTGCCCTTCAGGAGCGGATGATGGGGCTCGAACCCACGACCTTCGCCATGGCAAGGCGACGCTCTAGCCAACTGAGCTACATCCGCTTGGTCGCCCGATGGTACCAGAGCGACGCGCCCGTGGCCGCCCCCAACCGACCCGGCGCTAGCCCCGCTGGCCGGCGAACTTCGGGTCGAGGCGCTGCAGCAGGCCGAGCAGCACCAGCGCGTGCGCCTTCTTCTCGTCGGCGAGCCGGCGCAGCTCCTCGCGCACGTCGTCGTCGACCAGGTCGAAGGTCTGCGACTCCAGCCGGTTGATCGCGAGGAGCTCCTCGGCGAGGTCGGCTCGGAGCGCCACGAGGTCGTGGTGGAGCTCGGTCAGGCGCACGTCGCCCCTCCTCTACTGGTTGTCGATCTGGGCGCGCTGCAGGGTGCCGGAGTAGTCGACGTAGAGCGACTTCCACTCCGTGTACGTGTCGAGCGCCGCCGTCCCCGCCTCGCGGTGGCCGTTGCCGGTGGCCTTGACGCCGCCGAACGGCAGGTGCACCTCGGCGCCCGTCGTGCCGGCGTTGATGTACGTGATGCCGGTGTCCAGGTCGCGCATCGCGCGGAAGGCGTTGTTCACGTCGCGCGGTGTAGATCGCGCTCGAGAGGCCGTACTCGATGCCGTTGGCGATGCGCACCGCGTCCTCGTAGCCGTCGCAGCGGATGACGCTCGTGACCGGCCCGAAGATCTCCTCCTGCGCCACCCGCATGCCCGGGCTCGACGTCGCGCGAGCACCGTCGGGCGGTAGAAGTGGCCGCGCGCCAGGTCGCCGTCGCGTGCGATCTCGCCGCCGGTCAGCACCCGCGCGCCCTCGTCCTGGCCGACGCCGCGCGACGCGTTGGCGTAGCCGTCGATCTTGTCGACGGCCTTGGAGTTGATGACGGGGCCGACGTCCGTCGCCGGGTCGAGGCCGTCGCCCAGGCGCAGCGCCTCGACGCGCGCCACGAGCTTGGACAGCAGCTCGTCGTGCACCCGCTTGTCGGCGATCACGCGGCTCGCCGCCGTGCAGCGCTGGCCGCTCGTGCCGAACGCGCTCCAGAGGATGCCGTCGATCGCGTTGTCGACGTCGCCGTCCGCCAGCACGATGATCGCGTTCTTGCCGCCGAGCTCCAGGTGCGTGCGCTTGAGCAGCGGCGCGCCCGTCTCGTTGACCCGCCGCCCGGTGGCCAGCGAGCCGGTGAAGGACACGACCGGCACGTCCGGGTGCTCGACGAGGTGCTCGCCGACCGTCGCGCCCGAGCCGTAGACCATGTTCACGACGCCCTGCGGCAGGCCGGCGTCGACGAACAGCTCCATCAGCTTGGCCGCCAGCAGCGGCGTGTCGGACGCCGGCTTGAAGACGACCGTGTTGCCGGTGACGAGCGCCGGCATGATCTTCCACGTCGGGATCGCCAGCGGGAAGTTCCACGGCGTGATCGCGGCGACGACGCCCATCGGCCGGCGCACCGACATCGCCGCCTTGTCGGGCATCTCCGCCGGCACCGTCTGGCCGTACTGCCGCCGCCCCTCGCCGGCCATGAAGTACGTCATGTCGATGCCCTCCTGGACATCGCCACGCGCCTCCGGCAGCACCTTGCCCATCTCCTGCGTCATCAGCCGGGAGAGGTCCTCCTTGCGGTCGCGGATCAGCTCCGCGACCCGGAAGAGGATCTCGGCCCGCTTCGGCGCCGGCACCAGCCGCCAGCGACTCGAACGCCGCCCGCGCCGCCTCGACCGCGCGGTCCGCGTCGGCCGTCGTCGACTCCGCGAAGACGCCGATCAGCTCGCCCGTCGCCGGGTTCACGTCGTCGACGCGCTCGGCGGCTGTCGGCCCACGCGCCGTCGATGAAGTTCCCGTAGCGCACCGCCGTGGCGGCCATCGCGCCTCCCGTCAGGTCTCGACGCCCTCGATCAGCGACGGAGCCGTCGTCCGCCGCCGACGCGTTCCAGGCGCGCCAGCGCGGGTCGAGCTCCTGCAGGTCGTCGCCGCGGCCCTCGAGCCGCACCGCGGGCGAGGCGTCGGCGTCGACGCGGTACTGGTACCACGAGATGTCCCAGGCGACGGTCACGACGACGTCCGGGCGGATGCCGCCGAGCGGCATCGACCGAGACGCGCGGCCGCCCGAGGCTCTTCGCGATGCCGGACACCGTGCGCCGGTAGGCGCTGCCGTTGAACAGCTCCACCCCGGCCGCGACCGCGTCCTCCGCCGCCCGCACCCGCGCCTCGCCGGGCGCCGCGCGGGCCGCCGCACGCCGCGCCGCGTCCTGTGCGGGCGTCGGAATCGCCAGCGTCGGCCCCGCCGGGCGCCGCCGCCGCAGCCGCTGCAGCAGGCTCGGACCGCGGGTGTAGGCCGCCGGCGGCGGGTTCGGCGCACCCTCGCGCCGCCAGCCGCGGGCCAGCGCGCCCTCGGTGCAGAGGCGGCACACCTGCCGCCGCTCGGCCCCGTCCATGAACAGGCCGACCGCCTCGCCCAGCAGCAGGGTGCGCTCGCAGACGGCGCAGCAGACCACGGTCTGGTTGCGACGCACGGACGAGTGACCGTTCGGCACCTGCCGGCCGCCGATCATCGGCTGCGGGGGCTCGTCGGTCATGCCCGTGGCTAGTCCGCCTTCTGGGAGCTGGCGATGACCTTCTGCGTGACGTGCGCGGGCGTCTCCTCGTAGCGCAGGAACGCCATCGAGTAGTCGCCGCGCCCGCCCGTCATCGAGGTCAGGGCCTGCGAGTAGGTGAGCATCTCGGCCATCGGCACCTCGGCCTTGACCACCGTCGCGGAGCCGCGCGGCTCGATGCCGAGCAGCCGGCCGCGGCGCGAGTTGAGGTCGCCGGTGACGTCGCCGACGGAGTCGTCGGGCACGGCGATGTCGACGGCCATGATCGGCTCCAGCAGCACCGGGTCGGCCTCGGAGTAGGCCGCGCGGAAGGCCAGCGAGCCGGCGATCTTGAACGCCATCTCCGACGAGTCGACGGTGTGGTACGTGCCGTCGACCAGCGAGACCCGCACGCCGACCACGGGATAGCCCGCGAGCACGCCCTTGGACATCGACTCCTGGATGCCCTTGTCGACCGCCGGGCGGAAGCCCTGCGGGATCACGCCGCCGACGATCTTGTCGACGAACTCGTAGCCCTCGTGGCCCGGCAGCGGCTCGATCTGGATGTGGCAGTCGCCGAACTGGCCGCGGCCGCCCGACTGCTTCTTGTGCCGGCCGTGGCCCCTGGCGCCCTTGCGGATGGCCTCCAGGTACGGCACGCGCGGCGGGTGCGTCACGACCTCGACGCCGAAGCGGCGCTTGAGGCGGTCGAGCGTGACCTCGACGTGCATCTGCGAGAGGCCCTCGACCAGCATCTCGGCGGTGCGCTCGTCGCGCCGCACCTCGAGCGTCGGATCCTCCTCGTGCAGGCGCCGCAGCGACGTGACGAGCTTCTCGTCCTCGCCCTTGCGCGCCGGCTCCACGGCGACCGAGACGACGGGCGCGGGCAGCGCGACCGGGTCGACGACGACGTCGCGCTCGTGGTCCAGCAGCAGGTCGCCGGTCTGCACGTCCTTGAGCTTCGCCGACGGCGCCGATCTCGCCCGGCCCGAGCTCGGTGACCGGGTGGTGCTCCTTGCCCTGCACCTCGAGCAGCGCCGCGAAGCGCTCCTTGCCGCGGGTGCGCGTGTCGACCAGCGTGGTGTCGCCCGTGACGTGCCCGGCGAAGACGCGGAACAGGCTGAGCTTGCCGGCGAACGGGTCGGCGATGGTCTTGAAGACGAAGACGACGGTGCCGTCCTCGAGGTCGATCTCGATCTCCTCGCCGTCGGCGTGCCGCGCGTGGACGGGGCCCGCGCGCTTCGGCGACGGCAGGCCCTCGACGATCAGGTCGAGCAGCGCGTCGGTGCCGGAGTTGCGCGTCGCGGCACCGCAGGTGACGGGGAAGAGGTCGCCCGACACGACCATGTTCTTGAGCGCGGCCGCGATCTCGTCGGCCGACGGCTCCTCGCCCTCCAGGAACTTCTCGATCAGCTCGTCGGAGGACTCGGAGATGCGCTCCACGAGCCGCTCGCGCCAGACCGCGGCCTCGGCCTGCCAGGCGTCCGGGATCGGCTGCGGGTCGCCCTCGCGGCCGCCCTCGGGATCGGGGTACGCGACCATGTGCAGCACGTCGATGACGCCCGCGTACTCGTGCTCCTTGCCCATCGGGATGGCGACGGCGACGGCGCGCTCGTCGAGCTTGCGGATCGACTCGAAGGCCGTCTCGAAGTCGCTGCGCTCGCGGTCGAGCAGGTTGACGTGCACGAGCCGCGGCATGTTGCGCTCGGCGGCGCGGCGCCAGAAGCGGTCGGTCGAGACCTCGACGCCCGGCCACGCCGCTGACCACGAAGACGGCGCCCTCGACCACCCGCAGGGGCCCGAGCGCGTCGCCCTGGAAGGACGGGTCGCCGGGCGTGTCGATGATGTTCAGCCGCCGGTCGTGCCACTCGGCGTGGCACACGGAGCAGGAGATCGAGAGCGAGCGCCGCTTCTCGTCGTCGTCGTAGTCGGCGACCGTCGTGCCCTCGCCCACGGAGCCGAGGCGGTTGACGGCGCCGGCCTGGAACAGCAGCGACTCGACGAGCGACGTCTTGCCCGAGCCACGATGCCCGAGGACGGCGACGTTCCGGATCTTCCCTGGCTCCTGCGGCATGGCGCTCCTTCCGACGTCGGAGGAGGTCGATTGTACGACCGCACCGCGGCCAGCGGGGAGATCGCGGCGGCCGGGCGCGCGGGCGTCAGATGGTCGAGCCGAGGTGGCCGCGCAGGCGGAGGAGCGCCTTCGTGTGCAGCTGCGAGACGCGGGACTCGGTCACGCGCAGCACCTCGCCGATCTCGCGGAGCGTCAGCTCCTCGAAGTAGTACAGCGTCACCACGAGCTTCTCGCGCTCCGGCAGCCGCTGCACGCTCTCGAACAGCGCCTCCTTGCGCTCGCCCGGCCCGCAGCGCGCGCGTCGGGTCCTCGGCGTTCGGATCCTCGAGCGTGTCCAGCAGCGACAGCGCGGCGTCCTCGCCCGCGCCGCCCGGCCACAGCTCGTCCAGCGCCGCCACGTTGGCGCGGGCGATGTCGCTGATGCATGGTGCGGAAGTCCTCCACCGGGCACGCCGAGCGCCGCGGCCACCTCGTCGTCGTTGGGCGGGCGGCCGAGCTTCGACTCGAGCTCCTGCATCGCCCGCTCGACCTCGCGCGCCCGGGCCCGCAGGCTGCGCGGCGCGAAGTCCATGCGGCGCAGCTCGTCGATCATCTTGCCGCGGATGTGCGAGATCGCGAAGGTCTCGAACTTGTTGCCCAGCGCGGGGTCGAAGCGCGTGACGGCCGAGAGCAGCCCCTCCAGGCCCCACTGCACGAGGTCCTCGGAGTCGACGTGCGCCGGCAGGCGGCCGCCGAGACGCCCCGCGACGTACTTCACCAGCGGCGCGTAGGCCAGGATCAGCCGCTCGCACGCGCGCTGGTCGCGGCGTCGCGCGGTAGCTGCGCCAGATCGCGTCGATCTCGCGGGGCTCGGCCATGGGCAGGGCGTGACGCCTAGCAGGCGCTCGACCGGGGCCTGCTCGACCTGCCCCTGCATTCGCACCTTCAGCCGCAGGATGGCCTTCGTGTGCAGCTGCGAGACGCGGGACTCGGTCACGCCGAGCACCTCGCCGATCTCGCGCAGGGTCAGCTCCTCGTAGTAGTAGAGCGTGATCACGAGCTTCTCGCGGTCGGGCAGGCGCTGGATCGCGTCGGCCAGGGCCTCGCGCAGCTCCGTCGCCGACATCTCGCGCGTCGGATCCTCGGCGTGCGGGTCCTCGATCATGTCGATCAGGGACACCGCGTCGCCGCCCGAGCTCGAGACCTGCCACAGCTCGTCGAGCGCCGCGACCGAGGTGCGCGAGATCGCGGTCAGCGAGTCCTGGAACTCGCTCCTCGGTGATCCCGATGGCCGCCGCGATCTCGGCGTCCGTCGGCGGCCGGCGCAGCTTGTTCTCGAGGTCGAGCATCGCGCGCTCGATCTCGCGGGCCCGCGAGCGCACCGAGCGCGGCACCCAGTCCAGCGAGCGCAGCTCGTCGATGATCGAGCCCTTGATGCGGCTGATGGCGTACGTCTCGAACTTGATCTCGCGCGACGGGATCGAAGCGCTCGATGGCGCCGATCAGGCCCGAGCAGGCCGTACGACACCAGGTCGCCCTCGTCCACGTGCGCCGGCAGCCCGCCGCCGAGCCGTCCCGCCACGTACTTGACCAGGGGCGCGTAATTCAGGATCAACCGGTCGCGCAGCGCCTTGTCGCGCGTGCGTCGGTAGTCCTGCCAGACCCGTTCGATCTCTGCCTTGGGGTCCGCCATCAGCCTCTCGGATGGGCCAGCGCGTGCGATCGTCGCAGGTGAGCCACGCTCACCTGAGTGTAGACCTCAGTCGTGGACAGGGAACTATGCCCGAGGAGTTCCTGGATCGCACGCAGGTCGCCGCCGTGCTCCAGCATGTGGGTGGCGTAGGCGTGGCGCAGTGCGTGCGGGCTCGCCGGCGGCAGCCCGACGAAGCGCAGGCGGCGGCCGAGCGCGCGGCGCACCGCCGACGGCTCCAGGCGGCGGCCGCGGCGCGAGAGCAGCAGCGCGTCGCCGCTGTCGGCCACGGCGAGCTCCGGCCGCCCGCGCGCGAGCCAGCGCGGCGACGGCCTCGTAGGCCGGGCCGCCGATCGGCACCAGGCGCACCCGCTCGCCCTTGCCGTTCACGCGGACCTCGCGCGGCGAGACGTCGCCGCGGTCGAGCGCGCAGGCCTCCGCCGCGCGCAGCCCGCAGCCGTAGAGCAGCTCGAGCAGGGCGTGGTCGCGCAGGTCGAGCGGCTCGTCGCCCCACGTGGCGTCGAGCAGGCGGACGGCGTCCGGCTCGCGGACGACCGTCGGCAGGCGCCGCGGGCGGCGCGGGCCGGGCAGGTCGGCGGCCGGATCGGTGTCGGCGACCCCGGTGTCCAGCAGCCGCCGGTGCAGGGCGCGCACGGCCGACAGGGCGCGGGCGCGGGACGACGGCGCGAGCCCGCGGGCGCCGAGGCTCGCCGCGTACGCGCGCAGGTCGGCGCGCGTCGCGTCCTCCGGCCGCAGGTCGCGCGCGACGAGCCACGCGGTGTAGGCGCCGAGGTCGGCGCGGTACGCGCGCACGGTGGCGCGGCTGGCCCCCCGGGCGGCGAGCGCCTCGAGGAACTGTTCGACGTGCTTCTCCATCGCGGCGGCCACGTTCGCCACGTGCCCACCGTTACCTGCGCCGGCGCCGCTGGAACGCGCCCCACGCGACCGTCGCCATCCAGGCCGCGATGGCCGCCGCGCCGATCGCGCCGGGCCACAGCCCGTGGCGCCAGAGCTCGACGGCGATCACGAGCAGCCCGAGCGCCAGGATCGTGAAGAGGGCGGCCATCGCGGTGCGCTATCCGGCGTCGACGGCGCGCCGCAGGTGCGCGAGGACGTCGTCGTAGTCGACGTGCTGCCACGTGTCGGGCGCGATCTGCACGTAGTCGACGGTGCCGTCGGCGCCGAGCACCACGCAGGCGCGGCAGAGCTCCATGTCCTCCTCCACCAGCAGGCCCCAGGCGCGGCCCAGGCTGCGCTCCGGCCGGTAGTCGGAGAGGCCCGTCGTGTGGTGGAGGCCGTGCTCCAGGGCGAACCCGGTCAGGCGGTAGGGGGTGTCGACGGAGACGGTGTAGAGCACGCACGGCGTCGCCGAGCGCCTGCACCTCGCGGTCGAAGCGGCGCACCTGGACGCTGCAGACGTCGGTGTCGACGCTCGGGACGACGCTGAACAGGCGCAGCCGCGCCGGCGTGTCGGCCAGCCGCACCTCGGACGGCACGCCCTCGGCGTCGGCGGTGACGCACCGTGAAGTCGGGCGCCGGCGCGCCGGTCTCCAGGGCCGGGCCGAGCAGCGTGACGGGCGCGCCGCCGGCGGTCGTGACGCCGATACGTCGGAGCTCCATGCCCGACTGGTAGCACAGCGCCGCGGTGCGCGGGCGCCGGGCGTCTACACGCGGACGGGCGTCTCGCTGGCCGAGCGCTGGTCGGCGGTGTTGTACTCGGCCCCGGGCGGCGCCGGCACCTCGCCGTGGCGCAGCGGGTCGTCCGTCTCCTCCATCCAGCGGTCGAGCCGGCCGCGCAGGTCGTCCAGCACGTGCGCGTGGGCGGCGTCCCCGGCGAGGTCGACGACCTCGTTCGGGTCGAGCAGCAGGTCGTGCAGCGACTCGCGCGGCACGAAGGAGTCGGCCCAGCCGGCCGCCAGCAGCACGTCCTTGCGTCGGGCCGTCGTCGACGTTCGCCAGCACGGGGTGCAGCGTGTCGCCGTAGCGGCGGATGTACTTCCAGCGCCGCGTCCGCACCGCCCGCTGCGGGTCGTAGGCGGCGTGGTACGTCATCTCGGTGAACAGCTCCTCGCGCAGCTCCGGCACCTCGCCGCGCACCAGCGGCAGCAGCGAGCGGCCCTGGACGTGCGATGGCGTCTCGACGCCGGCGAGCTCGCAGACCGTCGGGTAGACGTCGAGGTGCTGCACCAGCGCGTCGACCGCCTTGCCGCCGCGGAACCCGCCCGGGCCGCGGAGGATGAACATGACGCCGGTGCCGCGGTCGGTGAGGGTCGCCTTGGCGCCGGGGAAGGGCAGGCCGTGATCGGTCGTGCAGATGACGAGCGTGTTCCCGTCGAGCCCGGCGCGCGCGAGGCCGTCCAGGATGATGCCGACGCCGCGGTCGAGCTCGGCCGCGCTGGCCGCGAACGCCGCCATGTCGGCGCGGGTCTCGGGCGTGTCGGGGATGTTCGGCGGCGGCGCGCACCAGTTGGCGTCCTGCGGCGAGGCGGGCTCGAAGAAGCTGCGGTGGGTCTCGAAGAAGCCGACCGAGAGGAAGAACGGCTGCGGCAGGCCGTCGCGCAGCAGCTCGGCGACGGCGGGCGCGACGTCGTCGGCGTGGTGCAGCGTGTCGACCGTGCGCAGCAGGTCGAAGCCGACGTCGGACGGGCGGGCGGCGATGTGCTGCTCGCCGACGAGGACGGTGTAATACCCGGCAGGGCGGAGAGCATGGATGAGATGCCGGCGCATGTCGTGGATGCCGAACCCGCGATGCGCGAGCCCCATCATGCCGTTGACGTGCGGGTACTGGCCCGTGGCGAGCGCCGCCCGGCTGCCGGAGCAGGTCGGCGCCGCCGCGAAGGCCTGGCGGAAGATCACGCCCTCGTCGGCCAGGCGCTGGATGCGCGGCGTGCGGACCCCGACGCCGTAGGGCTGGACCTGCCGGCCGGTGTCGTGCGAGTGGAGGTAGAGGATGTTGGGCGCCACGCTGTTTCCTACTTGGTAAGTGTAGAATAGCCGTCCCCGTGCCCGTGCCGCCCGCCGCCCCGTACCTCATCTGCGCGACGCCGCGGAGCGGCAGCACCCTGCTCTGCGACCTGCTGACCGCGACCGGCGTGGCCGGGCGTCCCGAGGAGTACTTCCAGCTGCTCCCCGTCGCCGGCCGGGCGCGGCACCCCCGAGACTACCTCGCGCCCGTCTGGGAGGGCGAGATCGCCGCGATCCTCGGCGAGCGCTCTCCCGTGGACGACGAGCCGACGCAGCTCGAGCAGCGCGGTGCGGCGACGTTCGACGAGTACCTCGAGCGCATCCGCGCCGATCGGGACGACGCCCAACGGCGTGTTCGGGGCCAAGGTCATGTGGGGCTACTTCCCGGGCCTGATCTGGCACCTCGACGCGACCGCCGACGCAACGGACGGCGACGCGGCGGCCGTGCTCGACGCCGCCTTCCCCGGCGTGCGCTACCTGCACGTGACGCGCCGGGACAAGGAGCGCCAGGCGATGTCGCTGTGGCGCGCCCTGCAGACGTGGACGTGGCGCGCCGACCAGCAGCCGCCGACGGACCGCCCCGTGGTGTTCTGCCGGCGCGCCATCGAGCACCTGGCGGCGAGCCTCGAGGCCGACGACGCCGCCTGGCGGGCGTGGTTCGCCGCGACGGGCGTCGAGCTGGTCGGCACGGTCGTCTACGAGGACCTCGCGGCGGAGCCGGACGCCGGCCTGGGAGCGGTGCTCGACGGGCTCGGCCTGCCGCTGCCGGAAGCGCACCGCGCGGCGCCGAGCCTCAGCCGCCAGGCAGACGCGACCACCGAGGAGTGGCAGCAGCAGCTCCTCGACCGCTAGACCGCAGCGACGGCGGTGCCATTCCACTCCACGACGTCGCGGCCCGGCCGCGCCCGGCGGCAGCATCGGATAGCACTCCTCGGTCGGATCGCAGCGACAGTCGAGGACGAAGGGCCGGCGGGCCGCGAGCGCCGCGTCGAGCGCCGGCCCGAGCTCGTCCGGCGACTCGACGCAGGCCGCATCGCAGCCGTAGGCGCGTGCCAGCGCGGCCAGGTCGGTGCCGGCATGGGTCAGCTCGGACGCCGAGCGCCGGCCGCCGTGGAAGCGGTCCTGCCACTGCCGCACCATGCCGAGGAACCCGTTGTTGACGACGACCACCACCACCGGCAGGTCCTCGGCGACGGCCGTCGCGAGCTCCTGCGCCGTCATCTGGAACGAGCCGTCGCCGTCGACGCACACGACCGTGGCGTCCGGCCGGGCGGCCCGCGCACCGACGGCGGCCGGGCAGGCCGAAGCCCATCGTCCCGAGGCCGCCGGAGGACACGAACTGCCGCGGGCCGGTGCAGACGAGGTACTGCATCGCCCACATCTGGTGCTGGCCGACGCCGGTCGTGAACACGACGTCGTCGCGGCCGGCGGTGCGGTCGCGCAGCGCCTCCAGCACGGCCTGCGGCTTGAGGACCTCCGCCGACGGCGCGTAGCGCAGCGGGAACGCATC
Organism: uncultured Actinomycetota bacterium; assembly: GCA_963767885.1. Lineage (GTDB taxonomy): Bacteria > Actinomycetota > Thermoleophilia > Gaiellales > F1-60-MAGs149 > CAVYFW01. The sequence goes on along the minus strand of CAVYFW010000016.1, from coordinate 177,275 downwards.
CTGCCACTCGTCGAGCTGCGCGCGCCACGGCGCGAGGCGGCTCGCGGCGTCGCCGGCCAGCGGACGCAGCGCCGACTCCAGCGCCTGCAGCGCGGGCCGCAGCGGCGCGGCGATGCCGACGTCGGCGGCGACGAGGCGATCGAGCTCCTCGGGGTCGACGTCGAGGTGGACGATCCGCGCGGCCGGCGCGAAGCCGTCGTGCCGGCCGGTCATGCGGTCGTCGAAGCGCGTGCCGACGCCGACGACGAGGTCGGCCCGGTCGAGCGCCCAGCTCGCGGTCTTCGTGCCGTGCATGCCCGGGATGCCGGCGTGCAGCTCGTGCGTCTCCGGGAAGGCGCCCTTGGCCATCATCGTGGTCACGACCGGCGCGCCGGCGGTCTCGGCGAGCGCGAGCACCTCGGCCGCCGCGCCCGCGGCCACGACGCCGCCGCCGACCACCAGCACCGGCCGCTCGGCCTCCGCCAGCAGGCGCGCCGCGCGCTCGACCGCCCGCGCGTCGAGCGGCCGCCAGGGTGGCGGTGCCGGCTCCTCGGCCAGCGCTGCCAGCAGCTCGCGCAGCGGCGCCGTGAACGATTGGACGTCCTTCGGCACGTCGACCAGCACCGGCCCGTGGCGCCCCGTCCGGGCCAGGCGCAGGGCGTCGCGCACCGTCGAGGCCAGGCGGCGCGGATCACGAACCTGCCACGCGGCCTTGGTGATGGGCCGGACGACCGAGACGATGTCCGTCTCCTGGAAGGCGCGCGTCCCGATCGCGGGCGTCGCGACCTGGCCGGTGATGCAGACGAGCGGCGTGGAGTCCGACCAGGCGTCCGCGATCGGGGTGACGAGGTTCGTCGCGCCGGGCCCCGAGGTCGCGAACACGACGCCGACCTTGCCGGACGCCCGCGCGTAGCCCTGCGCCATGTGGCCGGCGCCCTGCTCGTGGCGGGCCAGGACGTGGCGGACGCTCGTGCCGCGGGCCAGCGCGTCGTAGAGCGGCAGCGCGGCGCCGCCGGGCAGGCCGAACACGACCTCGACGCCGTCGGCCTCCAGGGCGCGCAGCAGCGCGTCGGCGGCGGTGGCGTGCTGCTCGGGGTCGTTCGGGGTCGTGCGGGACATCGGAGGAACCTCGTGGAGTCGACGGAACGCCGCAGCGGGGACGTGGGTGTCCCCTGGGACGGTGGGCGTGTGCGCCTGCGAGGGCGCGTGGTCGACTCGGTCCCCGTTACCGGGGAATGCCGATGACGATCGCGATGGCGATGCCGTCGATGGGCATGGCGACGCCGGCCTCGAGGGCCGTCACCTCAGGGGTGGTCGCGCGCTGCTCCATCGCGCTCAGCATACACGCTTGCCGCGGGGCCGTCGGGGCTACGCCTGGCGGCGTCGGCGGCGCCAGCCGTAGGTCAGCCACAGCAGGGCGACCCAGAAGAGCGCGCCGGCGACCAGGCTTGCGACGTCGAGCACGTCCGCGACGTCGGGGTCCGCCGGGTCGATCGCCGCCAGGAGCACGCTCAGCGCGGCCAGGCCGGCCAGCAGCACGATGCCGCGCACGCCGAAGTCGTCGCGCTCCGGCGCGTCCTCCGGGGGCCCCGTCGACGGCGCGCGGCTCGGCATCCACGCCCTGGAGTATCGTGGCTCGCCCATGGCCATCCCGGTGATCGATCACGCCGCCGTGCTCGCCGCGGTCACCCCCGAGGCCGCCATCGAGCGGGTCCGCGACGGCTTCGTGCGGCACGCCCGCGGCGAGTGGCGAATGCCCTCCAAGGTGTACCTCGAGAGCCCGCCGTGGGGCGACTTCCGCGCCATGCCCGCGATGGGCGACGGGCTCGCGATCGTCAAGTGGATCACGTCCTTCCCGGGCAACCCGGCCCGCGGTCTGCCGACCGTGACGGGCGTGATCCTGGTCTCCGACGCCACCACCGGCGAGCCGCTCGCCATCGTCGACGCCCGCAGCGTGACGGCCCTGCGCACCGGGGCCTCGGCGGCGGTCGCCAGCCTGGCGCTGGCCCGGCCGGGGGCCGCGACCGTCGGCATCGTGGGCTCCGGCCTGCACGGCGCGTGGACGGCGCGCTGCCTGGCCGCGGCGGGCTTCGGCCCGGGCGTCGTGACGGACCGCGATCCCGCCGCCGCCGAGCGCCTCGCCGCCGAGCTCGGCTGGCGCGCCGGGGCGCGCGAGGAGGCGGTGGCGCAGGACGTCGTCGCGACCATCACCCCCGGCCACGAGCCCGTCGTCCGCGCGGGCGAGCTGCGGCCCGGCGCGCACGTCAACGCCCTCGGCGCGGACGGACCAGGTAAGGCTGAAGTAGAGGTCGAGCTTGTGGCCCGTCTGGCGCTGTTCTGCGACGAGTGGGCCCAGGCCAGCCACGGCGGTGAGCTCACGGGTGCCGTCGAGGCCGGGCTCGTGCACCGCGAGGACGTCACCGACCTCGGCCGCGTGCTGACCGGCGAGGCGCCGGGCCGGCCGGGCGACGACGCGGTCACGCTCTTCGACTCCACCGGGCTCGCGATCCAGGACCTGGCGATCGCGCAGGCCGTCGTGCAGGCCCACCGCGAGGGCCGTCTGGGCGACGTGCCGACGGCCGACTGGTCGTAGGAGGCCCGGCCGGCTCAGCTGGGCGACGAGGCGATCGACCAGGCGCCGAAGGCGAGGATGCCGCCGAGCACGACCGAGCCGACGACGAGCGAGGCGATGCGCGCCCGGCGGCCCAGGCCGGCGACGCGCGCGGGCGTTACCGCCTCGACGACCGCCTCCTCGCGGGCGGTGTCGGGCGCGACGGCCGCGGCGACGCGAGCCAGGTCGTCGAGCAGCCGGTCGAGGTGGGCCGCGTCGAGCAGCTGGCCGCGCAGCGCCACCGTCAGCGTGCGCTTGCGCAGCTCGATCACCAGCGGCTCCCCGGCACGCTCCACCAGGTAGACCACGAAGGCCGGCGAGAAGACGCGGCGCACGGCGAGGTCGTCGGCGTCGTCGGCCACCTCGAGCTCGTAGACGTCGTGCAGCTCGGCCGACTCGAGCTCGACATGGCGCAGGCCGGTCGCGCGGTCGCGCAACGCCGCGAGCGCCGGCAGGTCGTGGAGCTCGCGCCGGGACAGCACCAGCCGGCCGAGGCGCTGCCCCTCCCCCGGCTTGACGGCGAACTGGGCCGCCGTCCAGAGGTCGACGTCGCCCTGCTGCGCCGCGCCCCAGAAGGGGATCAGCGTCATCAGCGGCGCGCGGCGCCGCAGCGCGATGGCCAGGTGGCAGACAGCACCGGTGCGGCCGGCCACGACCGGCCCGCGCAGCACGGTCTCGAAGGTCGCCCGCGCGAAGACGGCGCACGACTGCGCGTCGGGCTCCTTCTGGCTGAGCGCCAGTCCCCGCCCCGCGCCCCAGTCGACGAGCGCCTGCGCCTCGCGGCGACGCTGGTCCTGCGACCAGAGGCTGAAGTAGCTCAGCACGCCGACGAAGAAGAGGACGGAGCCCAGGATGACGACGCCGAGCACCTTCCCGTCCGACCCCTGCACCAGGAAGACAGCCGCCAGCACGCAGGCCACGAACGGCACGAAGGCCAGGTGGATCCACCAGGGGGCGCGGCGCCGCGTGCGCATGGCGGCCCAGCGTACGCGGCGCGGCGGCCGGCCGAGGCTAGCGCCGCAGCGCCGCGGGGATGACGCGGCGCGAGGCGGCGCCGGTCTCCTCGGCCCACGCGTCCTCGGCCGTCGCGAGGTGCTCGTCCATGACCTCGGCGATCTCGACCGGGTCGCCGCGGCGCAGGGCGTCGATGGTGCGCCGGTGGATGTCGACCGTCCAGGCGGCCACGTGCGGGCCGCGCAGGGCCATGTCGCGTGCGACCTCGAGCTGGCGCAGCAGCGGCTTGACCAGCCCCACGAGCGTCGGGTTGTGCGTCGCCCGGGCCATGTCGAGGTGGAAGCGCGTGTCGAGCTGCAGCAGGCGCTCCCAGTCGTGGGCGTGGTCGCGCTGCCGCTCCAGCGTGCGCTCCATGGCCGCGAAGTCGGCGTCGGTCGCGTGCACCGCCGCCAGCTGGGCGACGCCGGGCTCCAGCACGCGGCGGGCCTCGAGCACGGCGGAGACCTCGCTGATGCGCATCTCGCGCCGCTCGGCCAGGAGCGCCGGCGGCAGCAGGTCGGTGGCCACGAACATGCCGCCGCCCGGGCCGCGGCGGATGGCGATCACGCCCGCGTCGACGAACGTCCGGATCGCCTCGCGCAGGGTCGGGCGGCTGACGCCCAGCTGCTCCGCGAGCTCGCGCTCGCCGGGCAGGCGGTCGCCGGCGTGCAGGTCGCCGCCGCGGATCAGGTCCACGATCTGCTCCACGACGGCCTCGAACGCCCGGCGCGCGCGCACCGGCTGGAAGGCGGGAACCGGCCTGGGATGGACGTTCGACACGCAGCTCACGATATCAGTGGACGGTACCGGGGTAGCAATGGGTATACTTGCTTTACCTAATCGACTTCGCGGAGGCGACCGTCGTGGCCGAACGGACCTACATCGAGGCGATCCGGGAGACGCTCCGCGACGAGCTGCGCCGGGACGAGCGCGTCTTCGTCATCGGGCAGGACGTCGGCGCGTCCGGCGGCGCCTTCAAGGCCACGGACGGGCTCCAGCAGGAGTTCGGCGCCGCGCGCGTGATCGACGCGCCGCTGGCCGAGACCGCCATCGTCGGCGCCTGCACGGGCGCCGCGATCGCCGGCATGCGCCCCGTCGCGGAGATGCAGTTCGCCGACTTCGTGTCCTGCGCCTGGGACCACATCGTGACCGTGGCGGCCAAGCAGCATTACCGAACCGGCATCCGCGTCCCCATCGTGGTGCGGCTGCCGAGCGGCGGCGGCTTCTCCGGCGGCCCCTTCCACTCGCAGAACCCCGAGTCCAGCTTCGCGCACGTGCCGGGTCTGAAGATCGCCTGCCCGTCCACGCCGGCCGACGCCAAGGGCCTGCTGCTGGCGGCGCTGGACGATCCGAACCCGGTGCTCTACTTCGAGCACAAGCACCTGTACCGCCGGCTCAAGGGCGAGGTGCCCGAGGGCCGCGAGCCCATCGAGCTCGGCCGCGCGCGGGTGCACCGCCCGGGCGACGACGCCACGGTCGTCACCTGGGGCGCGATGGTGCACACCGCCAAGGACGCCGCCGACCGGCTGGCGGCCGAGGACGGCCTCGAGGTCGAGGTGCTCGACCTGCGGACGATCCTGCCCTGGGACCGCGAGGCCGTGCTCGAGTCCGTGCGCCGCACCTCGCGGATCCTGGTGCTGCACGAGGACACCCGCACCGCCGGCTTCGGCGCGGAGATCGCCGCCACCGTGGCCGACGAGGCGTTCGGCGACCTCGACGCGCCGGTGCGCCGCCTGGCCGCGCCCGACACGCCCGTCCCGTTCTCGCCGCCGCTCGAGCGGCGCTTCCTGCCCGGCGTCGACGACGTCGTGGCCGAGCTGCGCGAGCTCGTGCAGTGGTAACGAGGACTGACCGAATCTCGATGGAAGGAGCTCCCGTGCGCGAGCCCGCCGCCCGCACCGCCGCCCCGACCGCCCTGCCGCCCCGCCGCCTGCGCCGCCAGGCGTGCCGTATCGCCGAGCCCGTGCGCAACCTGCGCGAGCTCGAGCTCGAGGGGCTCGACCGGGCGTCACTCGTCCGCGCCTACCGCAACGTCCTCACGACGCGGGCGGTCGAGGAGCGCGGCGAGATCCTCTACAAGCAGGGCAAGGTCCCGGGCAGCTACTACACCGGCCGCGGCAACGAGTGCGCGGCCGTCGGCGTGGCCACCGCCATGGGGCCCGACGACGTCGCGACGCCGATCCAGCGCGACATGGGCGTGCACATCACGCGCGGCATCGAGCCGTGGCGCGTGCTCGCGCAGTACATGGGGCGCTCCGGCTCCCCCACGCGCGGCCGCGATGGATCCGTGCACCTGGGCGACCTCTCGCTCGGCACCATCCCGATGGTCAGCCATCTGCCCGCGATGCTTCCCGTCGCGTGCGGCCTGGCGCTCGCCTTCCAGCTCCGGCGCGAGCCGCGCGTCGCGCTCGGCTGGATGGGCGACGGCTCGGCCGCACGCGGCGACGCGCACGAGGCGATGAACTTCGCCGGCGTCCGCCGCCTGCCGGTGGTCTTCGTCATCGACAACAACCAGTACGCCTACACGACACCGAACCGGCTGGAGTTCGCGATCGAGCACCTCGCCGAGCGCGCCGCCGCCTACGGCTTCGAGGGCGTCGTCGTCGACGGCACCGACCTCCCGACCGTCTACCGCGAGGCGCACCGCGCCGTGGAGCGCGCGCGGGCCGGGCACGGGCCGACGCTGATCGAGTGCGAGACGCTGCGGCTGTGCGGCCACGGTGCGCACGACGACGCGAGCTACATGCCGCAGGAGCTGCGCGACCGCTGGGCCGACCGCGAGCCGGTGCAGCGGCTGCACGGCTTCCTGGTGGAGCAGGCCGGCTGGACGGACGCCGAGGAGCAGGCGCTGCGCGGCGAGGTGCGGGCGGAGCTCGACCGCGCGGTGGAGCAGGCGCTGGCCAGCCCGCTGCCCGATCCCGACACCCTGCTCGACGGCGTCTACGCCGCGTAGCCGCTCGTTCCGGCCGCGGAGCCGGGACGACGGCGCAACATCACTCGGGCCGGAACGAGCGACTACGCGTTGCCTATCGGGGCCTGCCGGTGGCTCCGTGACGGAAGCGGATCATTCGTCCCGCGGCATCTGTCGACGGCGGCGCCAGAGGTAGCCCGTGTAGAGCCCGAGCGTCGCGACGACACCAACAGCGATCAGCACGATCTGCGTCGTCAGGTCGTCGGTGACCGCGAACGCGGTCCACACGATCGCGATCGACACGACGCTCGGCAGCAGGAACGACCACGGCCCCGGCATGGACACACATGGTGCGCGAGCAGTCCCCGTCTATCATCGGTACGGATGCCTGACCAGCCGCGCGCGCTGCGCCTCGATGCGCCCCGTGAGGAGGTGCTGCAGCAGGCGACGGAGATCATCCTCGCCGCCTGGCAGAGCTTCGACCGTGCGCGGCCCGGGCAGCCGGGTCTCGACGACGTCGTGCGGCGCCTGCTCGACCTGCCGCTGCCGGAGGCGCCGACGACGGCCGCCGAGGCCCTGCGCGACACGGCGCGGGTGCTCGACGAGTCGATCGCACCGGCGCGCCCGCGCTACTTCGCGTTCGTCGGCTCGTCCGGGCTCGAGATCGGCGTCATCGCCGACGCGCTCGCGGCCTGCTTCGACGTCAACCTCGCGGCCTACGGCGGTGCTGCGACGGCCATCGAGCGCGAGGTGCTGCGCTGGGTCGGCGAGTTCGTCGGCTTCCCGGGCCGCGCCGGCGCCGTCACGAGCGGCGGCACGGTCTCCAACATGACCGCCCTCGCGGCCGCGCGCGAGCACGCCGTGCCGGGCGCGCGCCGCCGGGGGCTGCGCGACGTGGAGCCGCGGATCTACACCTCCATCGACGCGCACGACTCCGTGGAGCGCGCGATCGAGGTGCTCGGCATCGGCTCCGACGGCATGGTCGCCCTGCCGGTCGACGCGCAGCGGCGGCTCGACGTCGGCGCCCTCGCGCGCGCCCTCGCCGAGGACCGGGCGGCCGGCGCGACGCCGATCGCCGTCGTCGCCAACGGCGGCTCGACGCTGGCCGGCGCCGTCGACGACCTCGACCGGATCGCCGACGTGTGCGCCGAGCACGGCGTGTGGCTGCACGTCGACGGCGCGTACGGGCTGCCGGCCGCCTCCACCGACGCCGCGCGCCACCTCTTCCACGGCCTCGCGCGCGCCGACTCGATCACCGTCGACGCGCACAAGTGGATGTACCTGCCGAAGGCCTGCGGCGTCGTGCTGGTGCGCGACGAGCAGGCGCTCGCGGCGGCCTTCGCGCACGACGCCGACTACATGCTGCGCACCGGCGAGGAGTGGAACCCGGTCGACCTGACGCTGGAGTACTCGCGCCCGTTCCGCCCGCTCAAGCTGTGGCTCGCCTTCCGCGTGCACGGCGCCCCGGCCTACCGCGCCGCGCTCGAGCGCAACCTCGCCCAGGCGCGCCTGCTGGCCGACGAGGTGCGGCGGCACGACGACCTGGAGCTCCTGCTGGAGCCGCAGCTGACGGTCGTCCCGTTCCGCCACGTGCCGCCCGGCGTCGACGACCTCGACGAGCACAACCGCCGGCTCGCGGACGCGATCCAGGCCGACGCCGACATCTATCTCGCCGCCGCCACCTACGATGGGACGGTGGGCCTGCGTCCCTGCATCGTCAACTACCGCACGACGGACGACGACGTGCGCGCGATCGTCGACATCACGCGCGCCGTCGGCGCCCGCGTCGCGGCGGCGGGAACCGCGCGGCCGCCGGCGCCGTCTCAGACGGCATGATCGGCCTCGTCCTCATCCTCCTCGCGTTCTTCGGCCTCGCCGGCGGCCAGCTGGGGCATGGCATCCCGTCGGCCCGGTCACGGTCGAGGATCCGCCGACCACCAGCACCGACTGGACGCCGGTCCCGGCGGGCACGCTCCAGACGATCGAGGTCCAGCGCGAGGGCGGCCTCGCCTTCGAGGCCTACAGCTTCACCATCGACGACCCGGCCGAGCTGGCCGAGCTCGCCGCGACGCTGCCGGCCGAGCTGCCGCAGATCGACGGCCCGACGGGCGCCTGCGCGGACTGCTGGTCGTACCGCTTCGTGTTCGACTACGTCGACGCGAACGAGGCCGTCGTGCGCGAGTACGACGACGCGAGCATCCCGGACAGCATGCAGGCCTTCACGGCGGCGATCAACGAGTACATCGGGTCGGGCGCCGTGCAGCCCAGCGAGCCCGACGTCAACTGACGCCCGGACGTTTGCGCGGCCGCCGTTCCGTGCATCGACGCGGAATGGCCGGCGTAGGCGTACCCTTGCCCCTCGAATGAGCGCGACCGCCGCACCGCCGCCGGGCGCCTACGTCCGCATCGCGAGCCGCTGGCGCGCCGACGTGGACATCGTGCCCGGGCGCTACCACCTGTACGTCTCGCTCGCCTGCCCGTGGGCGCAGCGCACGATCATCCTGCGCCGCCTGACCGGCCTCGAGGACGTCGCTGCCGATGACCATCCTCGACCCGATCCGCGACGAGCGCGGGTGGGCGATGGTGCGAGCCCGACCACCACGGCTGGAGCTTCCTGCGCACCGCGTACTACGCGACCGACCCGGCCTACGACGCGCGCATCTCGGTGCCCGTGCTGTGGGACGAGCAGGACGGGCGCATCGCCTGCAACGAGTCGGCCGACATCATCGTGTCGCTCAGCCGCGCGCGGCGGCAGGGACCGGACTGGTACCCGGAGGCCCTGAGGCCGGAGATCGACGAGATCAACGACCTCGTCTACGCGAACGTCAACGACGGCGTCTACAAGTGCGGGTTCGCGCGCAGCCAGGAGGCCTACGACGCCGCGGTGGCGCGCCTGTTCGAGACGCTCGAGTACCTCGACCAGCGGCTCGGCGGCCAGCGCTTCCTGGTGGGCGACGAGATCACGCTCGCGGACTGGCGCCTGTTCACGACGCTGCTGCGCTTCGACGCCGTGTACCACACCCACTTCAAGGCCACGATCAAGCGGCTCGTCGAGTACCCCAGCCTGTGGCCGTACGCGCGCAGCCTGTTCCAGCACCCGGGCGTCCGCGAGACCGTGAACTGGGACCACATCCGCCGCCACTACTACCTGTCGCACCGCGAGCTGAACCCGCGCGGCATCGTGCCGGCGCCCCCGGCCATGGACTGGGACGCGCCGCACGGGCGCTGATCAGGGCCGCTGCGCCGCGCGGGCGAGCCGCGCCAGGCGGTCGTCCCAGGCGGCGCTCGCCGTGGCCAGCCAGCTCGCCGCCTCGCCGAGCGGCGCCGCGTCGAGCGCGTAGCGGGTCTCCCGCCCCTGGCGCGCGTGCGTCACGAGGCCGGCCTCCTCGAGCACCGTGAGGTGCTTGGCGATCGCCTGCCGGCTCATGGGGTGCCGGCGGGCGAGCTCCGTGGCCGTCGCGGTCTCGCCGCCCCCGAGCTCCAGCACGACCGCGCGCCGGGTCGGGTCGGCGAGGGCGGCGAAGACGCGGCCGAGGACCTCGACGCTCACGCCCGCAGCGAGAGCCGCGTCGCCGCGGCGCAGGCCTGGAGCCGCACGCCCCACGCCGTCGGGCCGCCGAAGGCGCGCATGGTCTCGACCACGACCAGCCGCGTGCCGCCGACGGCGGGCTCGAGGACGAGCTCGACGGTCGACTCGCGGTCGGGGTCGTCGAGCGGCCACCAGCGGAACGCGAGGCGCTCGCCGGGCACGACGTCGTCGACGATGCCGACGCGCTCCGTGCCGTCGTCCTCGCGCACGTGCAGCGGCGTGCCGGGCTCGGGCACGAGGTCGACGTCGGGCGCCAGCCACTCCTCGAGGCGCTCGTCGTCAGCGAGCAGCTCCCAGGCCTCCTCGGCGGGGACGGGCAGGACGATCTCGCGTTCGACGCTCGGTCCGGTGGGCGGCACGGCGGCTCCTTTCGCAATCACATGGTTGCGCATCTCGGCGGACCTGTCTAGAGTGCAACCAACTGGTTGCGCTTTAAGGAGGCTCCCGTGTCCCCGTTCGTCCCCACCGTGCTCGAGCAGACGACCCGCGGCGAGCGCGCGTACGACATCTACTCGCGCCTGCTCAACGAGCGCATCGTCATCCTCGGCACCGCCGTCGACTCCGACATCGCGAACCTGATCGTGGCCCAGCTCGTGCACCTGGAGAGCGAGGACCCGGACAAGGACATCGCCCTCTACATCAACTCGCCGGGCGGCGAGGTCTACGCCGGCATGGCGATCTACGACACGATGCAGTTCATCAAGCCCGACGTGCAGACCATCTGCTTCGGGATGGCCATGAGCATGGGCGCGATCCTGCTGGCCGGCGGCGCGGCGGGCAAGCGGATGTCGCTGCCGAACGCCAAGATCATGATCCACCAGGGCTCCGCCGGCTTCCGCGGGCAGGCCACGGACATCGAGATCCAGGCCCGCGAGGTGCTCGCGATGCGGCGGCGGATGGACGAGGTGCTCGCCCACCACACCGGCCGCAGCGTGCAGGAGATCACCCGCGACACGGAGCGCGACAACTTCATGAGCGCCGACGAGGCGCTGGCCTACGGCCTGGTCGACGCCGTGATGGAGTCCCGCGACCTGCCGCCGCGGCGCGTCGGGCTGGGGATGACCGGCTAGGCGGCCTACGCCGCGAGGCGCTCGGCCTCGCCCATGAAGGCGAGGTTGCCGAGGCAGCGCAGCGGCCGCAGCCGGCGCCGCGGGCGGTAGCACTGGGCGAAGACCAGCGCCGGCGCGCGGCCTTCGCGGGCCTCCACGAAGATGGCGCTCTGGGCGTCCGGGCCGGTCCCGAGCTGCCCGGCGTACGCGCAGGCGACGATCGCCTCGTCCCCGGCGCTGCGCCCGGCGAGGGCCCGGGCCCGCGCGACGCTCGTGCTGAGGTCGACCGGCGAGCCGATCAGGATGCGCTGCAGGCGGCGCGTGCCGAGCGCGGACTCCGAGAGCACGAAGGGCACCAGCGGCCCGCCGTCGCGGACGGAGTCCATCGCGTGCTCCGCCGCCAGGACCACCACTGCCATGAGCTCGTCGGTCAGCTCGTGCACTCGAACCTCCAGCGCCTCGCGCGCCTCGCTCCCCTTGCCGCGGGTGCGACCCCGCTCCGCATCGCATCGTGGGTGCAGATGGCCCGACCTCCCATGCCACGAATGGGGGAGGAGGCTGCAGGAGGTTCACGAAGACTCTCGATGCCGCACGGTGAGCGGCATGGCGCTTTCGTCTCATCCCGGTACACATCCATCAGCGCCTGCATATGGTGTGAGAGGAATGCAACGGCTGTTCCTGGCCGAGGGGTCTCGCGGGCCATTGCTCGACATCGACGCGCGCACGATGGCGCGACGTCTCGGCGCGCTGTTCCTGGCGGCCGGCGGGCTCACGCTGCTCTGGATCACCCTGCCGCACGCACCTGCGGCCGAGGTCTCCGTCATCGTGGCGGCCGGCCTCGTCGCGATCGCCATCGGCGCCACGCTGCGCCTCGGGGTCGCCGACACCTGGCCGGTCTGGTCGTTCGCGCTCGTGATGTCGGCCGCGACCGTGCTGATCGTGGTCGCCGGCTGTGCCGCCCACCAGTACGCGTCGGGCTTCCTCTTCCTCCTGCTCTGGACGCCGCCGTACGCGTACCTCTACCTGTCGCGGCGCCAGGCGCTGGCCCACGCCGCCCTCAACGTCGTCGCGGCGGGCGGGGTGCTGCTCTACCTGCAGCGGGACGGCGCGGTGCTCGAGTCGGGCTCGTTCAACTGGGGCATGTGGCTGCTCGCCGCGAGCTCCATCGTCGCGATCGGCGTCTTCGCGCGCACCCTCACCCGCTCGCTCGCCGCCCTGACGGCCGAGCACGCCGTCATCGCCCGCATCAGCGCGGCCGTCGCGGCCAACGCGCCGCCAGACGTCGTCTTCGACCTCGTCGCGCGCGAGGCGCACGCCCTGCTGCGCGTCGACGTCGCCGGCGTCGTGCGGCGCCTGTCCGAGAGCGAGGGCCGCCTCATCGCCGTCGCCGGACGCTCCGTCCTGCCGCCCGGCAGCCGCGTCGACCTGGAGGGCACGGCGACCGGCGAGGTCATGGCCACCAGCCAGGCGGCCCGCATCGAGACCGTGCACGCCAGGCTGTCCGAACGCCATCCGCTGGGCACGCACGAGGGCTACCTCGTCGCGGCGTCGGCCCCGATCGTCCTCTCGGGCCGGCCGTGGGGCGCCATCAGCGTCGCCTCCTTCCGGCCGGGGGTGCTGAACGCCGACGCCGAGCGCGTGCTGTACCGCTTCGCCGACTGCATCCGCCTGGCGATCGCCAGCGCCTCCAGCCGCGCGGCGCTCGAGCGCCGCGCCGCGACGGACGCCCTCACCGGCCTCGCCAACAGCGGCGCCTTCCAGGAGCGGCTCGCCGGCGAGGTCGCGCGCGCCGATCGCGACGGCACGGCGCTCGCGGTCGCGATCATGGACCTCGACGGCTTCAAGGACCTGAACGACACGCACGGCCACGTCGCCGGCGACGAGGTGCTGGCCGAGATCGGCACGCGCCTGCGGCGGGTCACGCGCCGCGGCGAGCTCGCCGGCCGCATCGGCGGCGACGAGTTCGCGCTCGTGCTGCCGGGCGCCGACCTCGCCCGGGCGGTGCGCGCGGCGGAGCGCTGCCGCGCGTCGATCGTCGCCCGGCCGCTGCCGTACGACGCCCGCGTGACCGTCTCCGCCGGCGCCTACGCGCGCGAGGACGGCGACTCGCCCGAGGTCATGATGCGCCGGGCCGACATCGCCCTGTACCAGGTCAAGTCGGGCGGCAAGGACGCGGTGGCCGCGTACGCACCGGGCATGGCCGATGCCGTCGCGCACCCGCCGCGCCGCGCCGACCCGCCGGCGTTCGTCGGCATCCTGGCCGGCCTGCGCGACGTCGTGCGCACCATCGACCTGCGCGAGGCGGCCGGCGGCGGGCACTCGGAGCGCGTGGCCGACGTCGCCGAGCGGATCGCGCTCGAGCTGGGCTGGAGCCGCGACCGCGCCGCGCTGCTGCGCGAGGCGGGCCTGATGCACGACGTCGGCAAGATCGGCGTGCCCGACGCGGTGCTGTCCAAGCCGGGCTCCCTGACGCCGGACGAGCGCGCGAGCGTGCAGCACCACGCCGAGCTCGGCGCCCGCATGGCGGCCGACGTCCTGCAGCCGGAGCAGCTCGCGTGGATCCGCAGCCACCACGAACAGCCTGACGGCCGCGGCTACCCCGACGGCCTGCGCGGCGCCGAGATCCCGGACGGCGCGCTCGTGCTGGCCGTCGCCGAGGCCTTCGACGCGCTGACGACCGACCGGCACTACCACGCCGCCCGCGACGAGCAGGACGCGCTGGCGGAGCTCCAGCGCGTCGCCGGCCGGCAGCTCGATCGCGCCGCGGTCGCGGCCCTGGCGCGGGTGCTCGCGCCGGTGCCGATGCCCGCGGCGAGCTGACTCCCCGACCCGGTGCGGTCAGCCGCACCCGCGGACTCGTGCCGGTACCAGTCCGCCTGCGCTCCCGCTGAGGGAGGCTGTGCACGTCACCCCCGTAGGAGTCGTCATGACCGCCGCAATCATCATCACCATCCTCGCCGTCCTCGCCGTCGCCGCCGTCCACCTGGGCGCCGACTCGCGCGATGCGCGGCCGAACTGGCGCTGATCCGCCGGGCCAGCACGCGCCCTGCAGGCGCGCAGACGAGTAGGCGGCCGGCCTGCTCCCCGCTGACCGGCCGCCCGAACGTCGCGCCTGAGGCGCGTGCATGAAAGATCGCGGCCGGGTTCCCTCCGTTGCCGTGCGCCCTGTCGGGCACGCTGCCCGGGTTCGGATGGGTCGCCGGCCGTTGCTCCCTGCTTACCCGCCGCCCGGCGGGCCAAACCCTGCGCTCGGGTCGCGCGACGGAGGGGCCGTCAGAGCGCGAGCCAGGGCGTCACGAGCGCCGCGCCGGCGTCCGGACGCACGGCCACGCGGATGCGGCGCGCCGCGACCGCGACGAAGGCGAAGCGGCCGAGGTCGTCGGTGCGGATCTCCTCGCGCGTGCCGTCGGTCGCCTGCAGCAGCACCGTCGCGGCCGCGGGCGGCACGAGCTGGCCGTCGATGCGCGTGTCGCGGTCGCCCCCGACCATCAGCTCCAGCTCGACGTCGCCGGCGGCGAACGTGAGGTGGCGAGGGCCGGCGTCGTCGCCGCGGACGCCGGCCAGCTCCTTGCTGTCCTCGTGCAGCAGCTCGGCCAGCTCGGCGTCGATCGTGCGCCAGCCGATGGCGGCGCGGGCGGCCTCGAGCACGTGCTCCGGGATCGGGATCGGAGGCGTCCAGGGCGCGGGAGAGGCGGATCTCGAGGTCGTCGTCGGGCTCGCGGGTCGTCATCCGCCCTCCCAGGTGAGATCGGGCGCAGCCTCCATGAGGAGGGCGCGCAGTCGGTCGAGGCAGCGCTGACGCGTCGGCCCGATGCTGCCGACGGGTCGGTCGATGAGCTCCGCGATGGTGCGGTAGTCCAGGGGCGGGTCGGCCATCAGCAGGCGCAGCAGGCTCTGGCAGCTCTCCGGGAGCTGGGCGAACGCGGCGCGCAGGGCGCGCTGCTCCTCGCCGGCCACGAGCGCGTCGCCGGGGCCGGCGGCCAGCGCCTCGACCAGGTCCGGGAGCGTCTCCGTCGGTGCCTCGCGGGCGCCGCGCCGCAGCACGCGCAGCGCCTCGCGCCGCGCGGTCGTCGCGAGCCAGGCCGCGAGGCGCTCGGGCTCGCGGATGCGGTCGACCTGCTCCACGAGCCGCAGCCAGACGGTCTGGAACACGTCGGCCGCGGTCGCGTCGTCGAGCCGGTACGAGCGCAGCACCGACCAGACGAGCCGCGCGTGGCGGTCGACGAGCTCCTCCCAGGCAGACCCATCCCCATCGGCCGCGCGCGAGAGGAGCGCAGGCGTCGAGACCTCGGCCATGGGGGTCCAGCGTACAGCGACCGGTGGTCGCGGCGTGTGCACGGGACGGGTCGCGGTGGGCGACATGTCTACGAGAGTCGCGACCCCCGGGCCAGATACGTGGCCGCCGGCCGGGCTCTCAGGCCCCGAGCGCGACGAAGGCCGCCGCGGCCGCGAGGGTGCGCGGACCGGCACCGCTGGCCGCGGCGCGCACCGCCGCCAGGGCGCCCGCGCAGTCGGCCCCGCCGGCGAGCTCGGCGTGCAGCAGCTCGAGCAGCGGACGCGTCTCCTCGTCCGGCACGGGCACGAGCGGCGCCACCAGCGAGCGCGAGCCGAGGCGCAGCAGCGCGGCGGCGAGGCCGAGCAGCTCGTCCCCCTCCCCCACCACGCTGGCCGCCGTGTCGCACGCGCCGAGCACGACCACCCGCGGCGCCCGCGCCAGCGCGTCCAGGTCGTGCACCGTCAGCGGCCCGTCGGCGAGCCGCAGCGACGAGAACAGCGGGTTGTCGGTGCGCAGCTCGCCGTGCGCGGCCAGGTGGGCGACCGCGGCGCCGTCGAGGGCCCGGAGCGCCGCCTCCACCGTCGCGTCCGACGGCCCGAGGGCCACCGCGCCCGGGTACGCGCCCGCGAGCGCCTCGACCTCGGCGGCCGCCGCCGGCAGGTCGGGCCCCGCGATGAGGGCGACCGGGCCGTCGTCCAGGACGTCCGTCGCGCAGCGCGCGCAGCCAGGACCCGACCGACGGCGCGACGGTCAGCGGGCCGCGCCGCAACGGCGGCGAGCGCGCCCCACGGCAGCCGGTGCAGCGCCCCGGTCGGCACGATCACGAGCCGCGCGCCGTCGTCGTCGAGCGGCGGCAGCACGAGCTCGGTCAGGCGCGCGGCACTGGCCTCGAGACCGGCGAGAGCCGCGGCCGTCGCGGCGTCGGAGCGGCCGCGGCGGACGAGTCGGCGGAGGGCGAAGAGCAGCGCGGCGGTCTCGGCCGCGGCCTCGTCGGCGGCGCCGAGCCGGTGCAGGTGCGCCCGCCCGCCGGCGACCGCGACCGCGTGCAGCGACCCGCCCTCGACGAAGTACGCGAGCAGCGTCGCGGGGCCGAGCGCCCGCAGCAGCCGGTCGCGCCGCAGCCGCGCGGGCGCCTCGCGGGCGTCGCCGCCGGACCGGGCCAGGACGCGGCCGCGCACCTCGGCCTCGAGGGCGGCGCGGCGGCGCAGCAGCCGGTCGTGCGACGACGGCCCCGTCGGTGCGGCGCGCAGGTCGGCGTCGAGGGCCCGCAGCTCGGCGAGGCGGGCGGCGAGCTCGTCGTCGCGCGGTGGGCGGGCGGCGGGCAGCTCCAGGCTCGCGGCGCGCACGGACTCGACCGCCGCGAGCGCCGCCCAGGCGTCGTCGCTCTCCAGCGCCAGGCGGACGGCGACGCGGGCGAGCCCGACGCCGTGCACCGCGACGCCGGCCCGCAGCTCCTCGGCGCCGAACGTCTGGCGGTGGCGGTCGAGCACCCGCAGGCCCGCGGCGACGGCCCGGCGGGCGCCGGTCCGCTCGCCCTCCAGTGCGCGCAGGAGCGCGGTGGCGTGCCAGGCCTGGATGCGCAGCAGGGCGGGCTCGCCCGGCCGGGCGCGGCCCACCGCGGCGAGCGCGCCGCGGGCGGTCGCCCGGTCGCCCGCCGCGAGCGCCAGGCGCCCGGCGAGGATGTGGGCGGAGCGGGCGTCCGTGCGGCGGCCGGCGCGCTCCAGGCGGCGCGCGAGCACCGTCGCGTCGCGCGCCCGCCCGTGCAGGTCGGCGTCCGACGCCTCGGCCTGCGCGCCGAGTGCGACGGCGTCGGCCAGGAGCGCCCACGACGCGCGCCGCTGACGGCGGAAGGCCTCCGCCGAGCCCGACGCCTCCTCCACGGCGGCCTCGTGCTCCCCGGCCGCGAGCGCGGCGCGCGCCGCGAGCAGGCGCGCCTCCGCCTCCTCGGCCGCGTTGCCGCTGGCGACGAGCGCGTCGACGGCGACGCGGGCGCGCGTGCTGGCCTCCGCCGCGAGCCCCGCCGACAGCAGCAGCTCGGCGCGGTCGACCTCCAGCACCGGGCGCCAGGCGCCGCCCGGCTCGGCCTCGCGGTAGCGCTGCTCCGCCTCGTCGAACCAGCGCAGCGCCGCGGGCACGTCGCCGCGCCGGCCGGCGACGAAGCCCAGGTTGTGCGCGCAGCGGGCGATCAGCAGGCCCTGCTCGAGCGCGCGGGCGAGGCCGATGGCGGTCTCGAGGTCGCGCGTCGCGGCCGGCAGCTCGCCGCGATAGGCGTGCAGCACCGAGCGGTTGAGCCGCAGCCGCAGCTCCGCCAGCCGGTCGCCGGCGCGCTGCAGGCCGGGCATCGCCTCCTCGTACGCGGCCAGCGCGGCGCCGTCCCGGCCCAGGCGCTGCAGGATGAGCCCGCGCTGCATGGCGTTGCGCGCGGCGTCGGCGCCCTCCAGCAGGCCGGCGGCGCGACCGGCGGCCCGCAGCGCCGCCCGCGACTCGCCCCGGTACAGCTCCACCAGCGCGAGGCTCGACGAGATCTGGCCCTCGCGCTGGCGCATGCGCGCGCGCCGGGCGAGCTCGGCCGCGTGCCGCAGCCGCTCGCGGGCGGCCCCGAGCCGGTCGCGCTCGCGCAGCGAGAGGCCGGCGGCCCACTCGGCGACGAGCTCCGCCTCGCTGCCCGGCTCGGCGGCCTGGCGCGCCTCCTCCGCCAGCAGCGCGGCGCGGGCAGGGTCGGCCTGCACGAGCTCAACTGCCCGCAAGGCCAGGTCGATCGGTGCGGCGGGGGCGCGCATCCGCCAAGATCGTACGCGCGGGTCGCCCCGGCCCGCAGATAGCGGAAGGAGCGAACCGCATGAGCACGTCGAAGGGCGGCAGCGACCGCGACCGCTTCCTGGAGCGACTCGAGCAGGGCCGCATCGCCTTCGTGCCCGGTCGCGGCGGCCGTGGCGGCTTCTACGCGCGCCGCGGCCAGGTGCTGGTGAAGGGCGACGATGCGCTGCGCGGCCGCATCGCGCAGCTCGCGCCCGGCGCGAAGCAGATCGCCCAGGTCCGCGACGTCGGCCTGTTCGAGGTGCCGGACAGCGGGGAGGCGCTGCGCTCGCTCCGCGCGGCGAAGCTCCAGGTGCGGCGCAACCACGTGTTCTTCGGCTCGACGTTCACCGGCAACCCCGCGTATGCCGGCAACCCCGCCTATGCGGGCAACCCCGCCTACGCCGGCAACCCCGCCTACGCCGGCAACCCGGCCTACGCCGGCAACCCCGCGTATGCGGGCAACCCGCTGCGCTCGAGCGCGGTGCCGGTCGAGAAGCCCGACGACTGGGACTGCCGCAGGCTGGAGCTGGACCGGCGGCCGCGCGTCGGCATCCTGGACACCGGCCTCGCCACCAATCCCACCGGCGACAAGGCGGCCCATCCGCGGCTGGCCGACTTCTGCGAGCTCGCCCGGCGCCGCGACCTGGGCCGCGCGGGACGACGTCCGCCATCCGGACGACGAGGACCAGCCGGACGTCGACGCCGACGGCTTCATCGACCGCGAGTCGGGTCACGGCACCTTCGTGGCGGGCGTCATCCGCCGTCTCGCGCCCGAGGCCTGCATCGTGCCGCGCGGCGCGCTGACGAGCTTCGGCGACGGCGACGACTTCAGCCTCGCGGCCGGCATCGAGGCCCTGGTGCAGTCGTCGAGCGAGCCGCTCGACATCCTCAACCTGTCGCTGAGCGGCTACACGGAGGACGACGAGCCGCCGCTCGCGACGCACGAGGTGCTGAAGCCGCTGATCGAGGACGGCACGGTCGTCGTGGCCGCCGCCGGCAACGACGGCAGCTGCCGCCCGGCGTGGCCCGCCGCCCTGCCGGAGGTCATCGGCGTCGCGGCGCTCGACTGCAGCGGCCCGGCGGCGTTCACGAACCACGGCCCGTGGGTCGACGCGTGCGCGCCGGGCGTCGGCATCGTCAGCACGTTCCTGGACTTCGACGGCGTCGAGGCGCCGATCCCCGCGCTCGACGGCTTCGACCCGGACTGCTTCGAGGGCTTCGCGTCGTGGTCGGGCACGTCGTTCTCGGCTCCGATCGTCTGCGCCGCGATCGCCCGCGAGATGTCGCGCTGCGACGTCACCGCGGCCGAGGCGGCCGACCGCGTGCTGCGCACGCCGGGCCTGCTGCGGCTCCCCGACCTGGGGGTGGTCGTCAACCTGGCCTGAGGCCGCGCGGGCTGCTAGCGGACGAGGCTGCGGTCGCGCAGGTAGACCGCGGCGAGGAAGGCGGCGAAGGTGGCGGCCGTGCCGATCGCGCCGGCGCCGTCGACGCCCAGCGCGACCAGGCAGGCGGACACGCCGAGGCCCACCGCCCAGGCGCCGATCAGCAGCGCCGTCGTGCCCTTCGACGGCCACGTCCGGTAGGCGCTGCGCGCCACCAGCAGCCCGACGGCGGCCGCAGCGAGGCGCACCACGAGCACCACGGCGTCGTCCTCGACGAGCAGCGGCAGGAACATGGCGACCAGGAAGGCCGCCATGCAGCCGCCGAGCGCGAGCGCGTGCCCGTCGGGGCTGAGCCGTCGGTGATCGTCCATGCGCTCGCCGCGGCCGCCCGCCGGGTTCAGCGGGCCGCGCGGGTCGCGTCGACGGTGTTGGAGCGGCGGATGCGCGCGTCGGCGCGCGTCTGGATGCGGACCTCGCCGCCGCCGCTGCGCTCGGCGTAGCCGTGGGCGGCGTGGCGCGCGGCGTCCTGCGTGTCGTGCAGCGACGAGGCGCGCGTGGCGCCGGTACGCCGGGCGCCCCAGCGGCCATCGGCCCGGGGAACCACGTGATAGTCGGCCATGGGCGCGTGCTACCCGGTCGGGTCGGGCGTGAATCGCCCGCGGCCGCGTAGATCGAAGGCCAGCCGGGTCAGCAGGTCGAGGCTGCGCTGCGGGCCGGGCCAGTGCTCCTGCAGCGCGTCGCGCCCTGCGCCGCGTAGCACCGTCCGCAGGACGAGGGCGACGAGGATGACGTCGTCGGCCTGTCCGGCGACGGGGATGAAGTCCGGCACGAGGTCGATCGGCAGCACGAGGTAGACGACCGTGGCGCCGAGCAGCAGCCGGTGCCGCCGCCGGACCCGCGGGTCACCGAGCAGGCGGCGGAACAGCACGATGGCGTCCGGTACGAACGTGGCCATGGCGCGCGCGTCGGCGCGCCGTCCGCAGAGGACGAGCACGACGACGAAGGCCGCGTAGACGACTGCGGCCACGCCGAGCGCGAGGAGCGCGAGCTGCCAGGCCGGCACGACGTCACGGTACCGCGCTGCGGCCGTTCCCCGGCGGGAGCGGCGCGGGCGCGGGCGGCTACGCGGCGTCGACCGCCCGGAGGTCCGGCAGGAACGCGTCGCGGACGACGGCGAGCGCCGCGCGGTCGGCGTCGTCGAGGATCGAGTCGCCGATCGTCGCAATGCCGTCCGCCATGGCCGCGACGGCGGCGTCGAGGTCCTCGGCGAGCGTCGCCTCGATGACGCGGTCGAAGGCGTCGGGCGCGTGGCTGAGCAGGAGGCCGTGCAGCAGCTGGAGCTCGCTGCCGCGGCGGCCCGGCAGCGGCGGAGCGGAGGTGGCATTCGAGGTCACGATGGAGGTGTCGTCCGCGCCAGCGCCGCGGGGAGCCCCGTCCGGGTGAGCCGGACCACAGCCCGTCGGACGGACGGGCAATCTGCCCGGCGCCGACACGCGTACCCCAGGAAACGGCGCTTCCGCCCCTTGCCCCGGAGCGCCCACGGACCCCCTCCAGCCGCCTGGCCGGAGGGACAACCTGAAGAGGAGCTACGAATGTCCCGCAGGATCCGGACGGCGACCGCCGCAGCGCTGGCGGTTGCCGCGCTGGGGTCGGTCACGGCCGCGGCCGCCGCCCCCGCCAAGGTCGTTCACGGCAACGTCGGGCCGAGCGCGACGATCACGCTGACCATGGACGGCAAGAAGGTCACGAGGCTGAAGGCGGGCAAGCCCTACCGCTTCGTCGTCAACGACCGCTCGACCGAGCACGACTTCCACATCCAGGGGCCCGGCGTCAACCGCCAGATCACGGGCCTCGGCTTCACGGGCCAGAAGAGCGTGACGCTGACGCTCGCGAAGGGCACGTACACGTTCTTCTGCAAGCCGCACAAGAGCTTCATGAAGGGCACGTTCCAGGTCGGCTGACCGCGGCGAGTCCAGCCCCGGATCGCCGCCCGGAGCGGCGATCCGGGGCAAACTGCGCACATGGGTACGTCGGGGGAGCCGCGCCTGCGAGGCGATTCGAGAGCGTGGGCGAACGAGGCCGTCCGCCGCATCGAGGCCGACGCCAACCGCTCGGCCGACACGCACCTCCACGCCTTCCCGCTGCCGGCGCAGTGGGGCGTCGACCTGTACCTGAAGGACGAGTCGGTCCACCCGACGGGCTCGCTGAAGCACCGGCTCGCGCGCTCGCTGTTCCTCTACGGCCTGTGCAACGGGTGGATCGTCGAGGGGACCACGATCGTCGAGGCGTCCAGCGGCTCGACGGCCGTCTCCGAGGCGTACTTCGCGCGCTTCCTCGGCCTGCCGTTCATCGCGGTCATGCCGGCCTCGACGAGCCGGGAGAAGATCGCGCTGATCGAGGAGCACGGCGGGTCCTGCCGCCTCGTCGACGACCCGACGACGATCTACGCCGAGGCGCAGGCGCTCGCCGTCGAGCGCGGCGGGTTCTACCTCGACCAGTTCACCTTCGCGGAGCGCGCGACCGACTGGCGCGGGAACAACAACATCGCCGAGTCGATCTTCAGCCAGATGGCGATGGAGCGACACCCCGTGCCCGCGTGGATCGTCGTCGGGGCCGGGACGGGCGGGACGAGCGCGACGATCGGCCGCTACGCGCGCTTCGGCCGGCTGCCGACGCAGCTGTGCGTGGTGGACCCCGAGCACTCGGTCTTCTTCTCGGCCTGGAGCGGCGACACGTCGACGTTCAGCGGCCAGCCGTCGCGGATCGAGGGCATCGGGCGCCAGCGGCTCGAGCCGTCCTTCCTGCCGGACATCGTCGACCGCATGATCCAGGTGCCCGACGCCGCCTCGATCGCGACGATGCGGCTCGTGCACGAGCGCACGGGACGGAGCGTCGGCGGCTCCACCGGCACCAACGTGTGGGGCGCGCTCCAGCTGCTGGCCGAGATGCTCGCGCGTGGCGAGGAGGGCAGCGTCGTGACGCTGATCTGCGACGGCGGGGAGCGCTACGCCGGCACGTACTACGACGACGCGTGGGTCGACGAGCACGGCTTCGAGCTGGCGCCGTACACCGAGGCGCTCGAGACGTTCCTCGACAGCGGCGCGTTCCCGCCGTCGCGGTCGCGCGCCTAGACCTCGGTGATGACGGCGCGGATCGCGTCCACGACCTCGGGCGGCACCTCGTCCATCCCGTGCGCCTCG
Source organism: uncultured Actinomycetota bacterium (assembly GCA_963767885.1). Classification (GTDB taxonomy): domain Bacteria; phylum Actinomycetota; class Thermoleophilia; order Gaiellales; family F1-60-MAGs149; genus CAVYFW01. The sequence goes on along the minus strand of CAVYFW010000016.1, from coordinate 154,486 downwards.
CGCGCGTGCGAGTGGATCTCCTCGAAGAGCTCGCTCTCGTCGGCGCTGCGGGTGACCCACTGGCACCCGGGCACGACGTCCCCGCATCGGAACTGCTTCATGGGGCCTCCTGTTGCCGTCGGTACGGCCCCACACGAAGCCGAGCAGCCTGCGACGGGCCGGCGCAGGTCAGCGAGTACGATCGGGGCATGTGCCGGATCCTAGGCTACCTGGGTGAACCGCTGCCCGTGGAGCACCTGCTGTTCGCGACGGACAACAGCCTCGTCCGGCAGTCGTACAGCCCGCGGATGATGAACACGTTCCTCAACCTCGCGGGGTTCGGCATGAAGGCGTGGGACCCGTCGTCGCTGCGGCCCGCCGAGCCGTTCACGTACCGCGCGACCACGCTGCCGTCGTTCGACCGCAACCTGCGCTTCCTGGCGGCCAAGCTGGCGCCGACGTGCCTGGTCGCACACGTTCGCGGCGTCACCTACTCGCACGAGGCGCTCGTCGCCGAGACGAACCTGCACCCGTTCCACTTCGCGGGCGCCCGCGTCGTGCTCGCGCACAACGGGCACCTGCGCCAGTTCCCCCGCATGCGCTACGCGCTCATCGAGCACGTGCGGCCCGAGCTCGCGCAGCGCATCGAGGGGACGACCGACTCGGAGTGGATCTACGCGCTGGTCCTCTCCCAGCTCGACGATCCGTTCGGCCTCCCGACGGCGCGCGAGCTCGCGGACGCGACCACCGGCGCGCTCCGCATCCTGCGGCGGGTGCGCGCCGCGCACGGGATCGACACCTCCTCCCCGGTCAACCTCTGCGTGAGCACCGGCGACGTGGTGGTCGCGACGCGGCTCTCGTTCGACTACGGCTGGTACCCGCCGGACGACGAGATGCTGGAGACCGACCTGCCGTTCGTGAGCCTCTGGTACGCGATCGGAGGCGAGTACACCGCGCACGACGGCAGCTGGCAGATGACGGCCGGGACCCCGCCCCGCTCCCTGATCGTCGCGTCCGAGCCGCTGACCACCGACGCGTCGACGTGGTTCGAGGTGCCGGAGTACTCGATGCTGACGGCGGAGCGCACGCCGGACGGCCTCACGTTCGAGACGCTCGACCTGGATGTCTGACCGGGAGACCGTCGACTTCCTCGCGACCGTGCCGCTCTTCGCGGACGCCGAGGAAGCCGACCTCGTCGAGCTCGCGCGGGTCCTGCGACCGCGGTCGGCGCGGCAGGGCGAGCTCCTCTGGCGCCAGGGCGAGGACGCGCGGGAGATCCTGATCATCCTCGACGGCGCCGTCTCGATCTCGGTGCACGTCGACGGGCGACCGCAGCGCGGAGATCGCGACCGCCGGCCGCGGCGAGGTGCTCGGCGAGATCGCGCTGCTGGACGGCAAGGGGCACACGATGAGCGTGCGCGTGCGCGACGACGTGCGGATGCTCGCGCTCAACCGCGCGGACTTCGCCGCCCTGTTCGCGCGGCCGGGCCCGTCGGCGTTCAGGCTCCGACGCCGCCTCGCCGCCCTCTTCACCGCACGCCTTCGCCACCAGCTCCGGCATCCTCGCAGCGACGCTCGACGACGACCCGGGCGCCACCCCGGCCGCGAACGCGCGCGACGCACCGCTCGACCTGGAGCCCTGCGGCCCGCCCGACACCACGTACATGCGGCGCATGGCGACCTTCCACGACTTCGACTCGCTGGCGCTGTGGGGCTTCCTCACGTCGGGGACGTACGCCATGTGCCCGCCGGGCCGCACGCTCGTCGCCGAAGGCGCGCCGTCGACGGCCTGCTTCCTCACGATCAACGGCGCCGTCGAGCGGGTGCTGATCCGCGGCGACCGGCGGGTGCGCGTCGGGCTCGCCGGCCCCGGCAAGGCGTTCGGCTACGAGAGCCTCATCGACGGCTCGCCGTCGCCGCTGACGGCGATCACGCGGGAGCGGTCGCTGCTCCTGGTCCTCCCGCGCGACCCGTTCCAGCAGCTCTTCAACGGCGAGGACGGCGTCTCCCGCGTCTTCCTCGACGTGATCCAGCGGGAGCTCGTGGACACCCTGCGCCTCACGTTGCGGCAGAACGTCCGCCTCGCCGCGAGCCGGTAGCAGCCCGGCCTCGCTGCGCGACCAGGATGCCGGCGTTCCAGCCCGGCGCGCGACTGCCGGCGGGCGGGTGACAGGTCTCGACATCGAGGCCGCTGCGCACGATGAGCCACGCGACGACGGAGTTCGAGTTCCACATCTCGCCCGCGTCGAGCTCGTCGCGGCCCCACACCGGTGTCGGCACGAGCGGCACGAGGTCGAGGAGGCGCTGCGCTGCCTGCGCATCGGCGCGTCACCACGCGCGGGCCGTCGACCGCTGTGGCGAGGTCGGGGATGGTCCCGCCATCCCAGCGGCGTATCTCGTAGCGGAAGATGCGCAGCCGGCCGGCGCGCTGGCTGCCGACCGCGCCGCCTGCGACCACCCCGCGCCGCCGGGCGTCGCCGCGGACGACCGGCGCCACCTCGATCGTCACCGTCCGCCCGGCAAGGTGGACGATCAGCGCAGCGTGGAAGAGCGCGCACCGGTGCCGGCGCGAACGCAGGGCCGACAGCGCCTCGTACACGCGACCGCAGTGGCGGACGCAATGGCCGTCCGCGCCAAGCGGCAGCCAGTACAGCTCCACCGCCGTCTGCGGGCCGCTCGCCATCTCCGAGCGAGGATCGTACCGGTGCGCCGAACGTTGATTGTCCCTCAGCGCGACTCGGCAGGCCGTCCCGGCGCGACCTGATCGGTGGCGACCGCCAGCGTTCGCTCGAGCCGCCCGCGTCGGTTGAGCACGAAGACGCGACCGCCGCCACGCGCGGCGCACAGGCGCAGCGCCTCCTCGATCGCCTCGTCCACCGTGGCGCAGGTCACCGAGGCCCGGCCGGGCCCGGCCGCCTTCGCCGCCCATCGGCGCCCCGAGCGGGGAACCACCCAGTGGTCCGTCGGGCTCTGCGGACTGCCTGCGTCCTCTGCCGAGGAGTCGTCGACAACGTCGTAGATCGCCACGCGCTCAGCCCTCCGGTACGGCGACGTGCTGCTCGAGGACAGCGGATCCGTACCCGGGTGTGGCCGCGACCCTAACCCTGGGCCGCGGCGCACCCACGAATGGCGAAAGCTCCGCCGTTCGCCGCGGCGCGCGTCGGCTTCGAAGTGCCGGGTCGAAGACCTCGAACGCGACCGTGTCCGCGGCGCGGATCGTGTCGCCATTCTCGAACGGAGATCCTCCACCAGCGGAGGAGCCGGACGGGGGGCGCGGGCCACGGTTGCCGTGTGCCAGCACGGTTTCGCGGAGCCTCGAAGTCGGTACACCGATGGGTCTCGCTCGGCCAGGCTAGGACCGGGCGAGGGCCAGCGACCCCGGGCACGCGCCCGGCAGGAGGGAACGCGATGAGGCGACGAACAGGTGCCGCGGCGATCCTGGTAGTCCTCGGGCTGGGATCGCCTGCGTCGAGCGCGTACGGCGCCGACGTCCGCCTGAGCAACGACTGGGCCACGACGCGGGCGCCGGGCGTCGGCTCGGCGGGCTACATCAACCAGTACAACTTCGCCCACCCGACGCCGTTGATCGCGGACGACCCGACGATCAACGAGTGCAGCTGGGCCCACGGCCGCCAGAACGAGCCGGCCGTGTCGATCGACCCGCGCGACACGCGCGTGATGGTCGGCAGCTCGAACGACTACTGCGGGACGTACAACGACGGCGCGGACGCCGACGGTGCGCCGCTCCCCGTCGGGCCGATCTGGCTGGGCTACTACCGCTCCGAGAACGGCGGGGCGAGCTTCCAGAGCTCGCTCGTCCCGGGCTATCCGGGCGACAGCTCCCCGAACGCCGCGCTCGCGCGGGTGCGCACGGCCTCCGCCGGCGATCCGGTCACCGCGTGGGACGGCGACGGACGGCTCTTCATCGGCGCCGAGAGCTCGGACGACCCCGCGGGCAGCCTGAAGACCTTTGGCGACGTCTGGGTGGCGACCTTCGTCAACTCCGGCGGCGGCACCATCAACGACGGCGAGGCCTTCCAGGGCTCGACCATCGTGGCGCGCGGCTCGTCGGCGCCGAACCTGCTCGGCAAGTTCAACGACAAGACGGCCATCGCCGCCGATCGGACGGGCTCCGCCTGCCGCGGCAACGTGTACTTCTCGTGGTCGCGCTTCACCGGCAACGGCGGCGTCTCGATGCAGTTCGCGCGCTCCACCGACCACGGTCGCACCTTCTCCACGCCGAAGAAGCTCAGCGCGAGCATCCACGACGTCCAGTTCCCCGACATCGCCATCACCGGCAACGGCCACGTCTACGTGACGTTCCGCCAGATCGAGGCCCAGGGCGGCCAGGGCGACGCCATCGTCTACGTCCGCTCGACGGACTGCGGCGCGACGTTCTCGGCGCCGCGCGTGCTGACGACGTTCGTCCACCACGACGCCCAGGACGTCGCCGCGCCCGAGGAGCCGCCCGCCCAGCGCGGCATCGACGACCCCGCCGGTGGCGAGGGCGGCGGCGAGGCCGCACCCGGCGCCACGGCGCGCGACTGCGGCGACTTCGACGCCGCCTGCGCCTCGGGCTACACGTTCTTCCGGCGCGATACCCAGGTCCGCTCGGCCGCGGACCAGTCCGACGCCACCAACGAATGGGTGCACGTGGTCTACGACCCGAGCAAGCCTGGCACGCAGACCGACACCGGCACGACATACGGCTCGATAGAGCCAGGCGTCGGCAGCCAGTCGGGTGTGTACTACCTGCGGCTGAACGGCGCGACGGGCGCGCACACCACCCCCGTGCTGATCGACGACGAGGCGAGCGGGCACCAGCTCTTCCCCGACGTCTCGGCCGACGGCGGCAGCCTGCACGCGATCTGGTGGGACAGCCGCAACGACTCGTGCTACTCCCCCGCCCGGCCGATCGGCAACTGCGCGGGCGGCACGATCGAGCCGACGGCGCTCGACGCCTTCGCCTCGAGCACGACCACGGCGGCCCCGGCGTGGTCGGCCGCGGTGCGGCTCTCGACCGTGTCCTCGAACCCCAACTACGAGCAGTTCGGCGGCCGCACCGTGCCCTTCGCCGGCGACTACCTCTGGATCGACAACGTCGGCGGCACGGCGTTCGGGGTGTGGACGGACTGGCGCAACACGACGCGGGGTGTCGACCAGCGCGAGGCCGACGACCCCGACGCCGACGACGCGGGCGCCGGCACCGCCGACGTCCTGCAGTGCCGCAACCTCGTGGCGGGCGTCTTCACCGCCGACCTCTGCCCGCGCGCGGGCGGACTCGACCAGGACATCTACGGGGCGACCACCCCGTAGCCGCAGCCCGGCCGGGGCGGGCGGGCGCCCGCCCCGGCTGATCTGCCGGCCACGCGCGACCGGGCAAGGTCACGTTGATGCACGTGTCACCGCCGCACGTCTCGAGCACCCCGTCCTGGGCGCGACGAGCACTCGTCGCAGGCCGAACAGACCGGACATGGTGCGGCGACGCTACACCGTGTACCCCAACGCCGCCAGGCACCGGGTTGGTTCGCATCAACGGCGTCCGCAGTCGGACATCGACTGGCTGTCAACAGACGCCGCGCTCGACACCCGATGGAAACGATGTCGTATCGATTATCACTTGTGGCCGCGAGCAAGTATCTTCGGGCCTGCAGATCGAGGAGGCGCGCGGTGCGAATGCCCTACATACCGAGCCTGGTCGTCCTGACGCTGGTGCTTGCTGGCTGCGGAGGCGACGACACTCCTGAGCCGGCGCCGGTACCCACGCAGGCCGCCTCCGCGGCGCAGGCGCTGGCCAGCCTCGACCGCGACACCCGCCACGGAGGGCGCCACGACGGTCTCCGTGGAGTCTGCAGCCGAGCCGCCCACCGGCACGGGCTCGGCCCCGGCCAGCAGCGCGACGGCGGTCGCGGCGGGCCCGCCGGTCGAGGTCGAACTGTCGGCGGAGCACCAGTCGGGCATGACGGGCGTCGCGACCCTGCAGCCCATCGACGAGCAGAGCTTCGAGGTCACGATGACGGTGCGTGGCGGGGACGACCCGGCCGCCCCATCCCCCCTCGCCCACATCCACGACGTCACGTGCGCGGAGTACCGGGCCTTGACCGATATCGACGAGCAGTATGCGACGGTGGTCGACCCCCTCCAGGACGTCTACGAACACACCTCGTCGACGGTGGTCGCTGCACCCCTGGCAGCTCGGACGACCGGCGGGTACTCGATCAACGTCCACTCCGCCGCCACGCTGGCCACGATCGCCTGTGGCGACATCCCCAAGCAGCCCGGCTGACGCCCTACGGCGCCACGCCGCCTTTTCACGACCCCGAACATCTCCGCCTGGGAGTTCCACTCGCGGTCGCTCGATTTCCGCCTAGCGATGACACGTCGGCGTTCGTCGTTGGCCACAGAACGCGGCCCGAGAACTTCGCGGAAACAGTTCACGGTTCGCCTGGTACCGCGACGCCGTAATCGATTCGATCGGCACGCCCATACGCGCGAGCGTTCCGACGAACGACCAGGACGCCGGTCGCGACAGCGTGACCACCGGCCACAGCGGAAGGTGCAGGTCGACGCACAACGCTGTACTCGACGGCGCGCGCTACGCTGCCGTCGTCCCGCTCGCCGCCGGCCACCTAATCGCCGCGGCGGATCGGCGCGGTGTCCGAACACCGGGACGCGGCCCGACGCGCGAAACGCTGGACCGGGCTTGGTCGACTCGCCATGTTGGCGACGCCGGACACCAGGGCGGACGAATCGGCATCTTGCCGACGCGATCAGGGACGGGAAGCCGACTCGGCGTCGGTCGGCGATCTGCACGGTCGTGCGAGCCGCCATGCACCCGGAAGTCCAGTGCCCGGACGTTGACCGCTTGCCGAGGTCAGCTAGCGAGCAGGGAATCTCTCCAGTTCCTGTGTTGTTCCGGTCCCCATCACCGCGGCAACAGACCGGGACCCCTTGCGGACGTCGTGGCTCCGCCGCAGCCCAACACCTGCTTCATCCACCACCAAGTCAGATGTCGTCACAGCGCGAAGGATCTCTCCTGATCGACGACGAAAGCTCGTCCGTAGGCTTGTGTCACAGGGCCGGCAGGACTTGAACCCAACCCCCGGTTTTGGAGACCGGTGCTCTGCCAATTGAGCTACGACCCTGTGTACGGGCACGCGCTCGCCCGTCGTCGCAGCATACCGCGCCCGCGGTGGGCGGCGGTGCGCGGCGGCGGGGCGGGTCGCTAGCCCTTGGCGGCCGCGTAGCGGGCGGAGACGGCGTCCCAGTTGACGACGTCCCACCAGGCCGCGAGGTAGTCCGGGCGCCGGTTGTTGTACTTCAGGTAGTACGCGTGCTCCCAGACGTCGACGCCGAGGATCGGCTCGTGGCCCTTGAGCAGCGGGCTGTCCTGGTTCGGGGTGCCGTAGACCTCGAGGCCCGAGCCGTTCCAGGCCAGCCACGACCAGCCGGAGCCGAACTGGTTGACGCCCGTGGTGTTGACCTTCTCCTTGAAGGCGTCGAAGCCGCCGAAGGTCGGAGTCGATCGCGGAGCCCAGGTCGCCGGACGGCGAGCCGCCGCCGTTCGGGCCCATGATCTCCCAGAACAGCGTGTGGTTCGCGTGGCCGCCCGCGTTGTTGCGCACGGGGCCCTGCTTGTCCTGCGGCAGGCTCGAGAGGTTGCGGAGCACCTCCTCGACGGGCTTGTCGGCCCACTCCGTGCCCTCCAGGGCGCCGTTCGCCTTGTCCACGTACGCCTGGTGGTGCTTGTCGTGGTGCAGGCGCATCGTCGCCTCGTCGATCGTCGGCTCGAGCGCGTCGTAGCCATAGGGCAGCGGCGGCACGGAGAACGCCATGGCGGAACTCCTCGTGATCGGGGATGTGGAGAGGGTTCTAGCAGACGTCAGGAGCCCGGCGGCGCGCCCCCGGAGGCCTGCTGCTCGGTCGGGCACCAGTACGTCGTGCGGCCGCCGACGACCCCGCGGGACAGCGGCGAGCCGCACCTCGGGCAGTATCCCTGCCGCCGCGCTCGCGCAAACGCGCCGGCGCCCGACCCGGCCCGCGGCAGCAGCGCCGCGCGGATCGACCGCCGCAGCGACACCCGGAGGCGGTCGAGCCGCTCCTCGCCGAGGCTCGACGCCGGCGCCCGCGGGTCGATGCGCGCGTGCCAGAGCGCCTCGTCCGCCAGCAGGTTGCCGACGCCCGCGATCGCCGACTGGTCGAGCAGCCGCGCCTTCACCGCCGCCCGGCTGCCGCCGACGCTGCTTGCGGAACGCATCGCGCGAGACCGTGGCCGCGTCCGGCCCGATCCGCTGCCGCGAGGCGTCGAGCAGGGCCCGCCCGAGCCGCCGCTTGTCGCGGAGCGCGATGCGCGTGCCGTCCTCGAACTCGAGCGCGAACCGGTCCCAGCCGCGCGGCGCCGGCGGCTCGTCGACGCGGAACGAGCCGCTCATGCCGAGGTGCAGCGACAGGTCGACGCCGGCGTCCGTCTCCAGCCACAGGTGCTTGCCCCGCCGGTGGGCCGCGGTCACGGTGACGCCGCGCAGCACCGCGTCGATCTCGCCCTTCCCGTGCGGCCGGCAGACGTATGCGTCCCCGTCGTCCACCCGTGCGATCGTCCGCCCGACCGCGTGCTCCTCCAGCACCCGACGTGCGCGCTCGGCCTCCGGCAGCTCCGGCATCGCTGCACGGTAGCCACTTCCGGCGCCCGCCCCGGCGGGTGGGCGATCGCGGACGGCTCGGTCACGCGCTGACCACCGTCCCGTCCCGCTCCCGCGCGATCGCGCCGGCCAGCTCGAGCTCCACCAGCGCGGCCGAGACGGCCGCCGGCGTCAGGGCCACGCGCTGCGCCAGCACCTCCGGCGTCGCCGGCAGGCGGCGGACGGCCGCGAGCACGCGCGCGCCGACGGCGCCCAGCGCCGGGTCGTCGCGGCGCGACCTCCGCCGGGTCGAGCCCGAGTGCCACCAGCACGTCCTCGACCGACGTCACCGGCGCCGCCCCGTCGCGCAGCAGGCCGTTCTGGCCCGCGTGGCCGCCGTGCCACGGCGTGCCCGGCACCGCCAGCACGTCGCGGCCGAGGTCGAGCGCGAGCGGCCGCCGTGATCAGGGCGCCGCTGCGCGCCGACGCCTCGACCACCACGACCGCCTGCGCCAGCGCCGCCACGATGCGGTTGCGGGCCGGGAAGCGCCACGGCGCCGGGCGGCGTGCCGGGCTCGTACTCGCTGAGCACGGCGCCGTCCGCCGCGATGCGAGCGGCCAGCCCGGCGTTCGCCCGCGGGTAGTCGCGGTCGACGCCGCAGCCGAGGACGGCGATCGTGCGCCCGCCGCCGTCGAGCGCGCCCGCGTGGGCCGCCGCGTCGATGCCCGCGGCGAGGCCCGAGACCACGCAGGCGTCGACGCGGGCCAGGTCGTGCGCGAGGCGGCGCGCGAAGGCCGCACCGCCCGCCGTGGCCTTGCGCGTGCCGACGATGGCGACGACCGGCGGGCGCAGCAGCTCCGCCAGGCGGGCGCCGTCGCCGGGCGGTCGCACGTGCAGCGCCGGCGGCGGGGCGGCGAGCTCGTCGAGGGCCGCGGGCCACGCCGGCGAGCCGGGCGCGAGGCGCGTCACGCGACCGCCCCCAGCCGCAGCCCGAGCGCCTCGCCGAGGTGCTCCGCCGTCACGTCCTCGCGGCCGTCGAGGTCGGCGATCGTGCGCGCCACCCGCAGCGAGCGGTCGATCGCGCGCGGCGAGAGGCGCAGCCGCTCGGCCGCGCGGGCCAGCAGAGCCTCGGCGCCGGCGTCGAGCGGCGCCACCCGCTGCAGCTCCGCCGGCGCCAGCCGGCCGTTCGCCTCGCCGCCCCGCGCGCGCTGCCGCAGGCGCGCCTCGACCACCCGCGCCCGCACGGCCGCGGACGGCTCCGGCCGCTCCGCACGCAGCTCCTGCACCGCCGGCCGCTCCAGCCGCACGCCGAGGTCGATGCGGTCGAGCAGCGGCCCCGAGACGCGGCGCCGGTACGCCTCGACGCGCGCCGGCGGGCAGATGCAGCCCGTCGCCGCGGGCGCGCCGCACGGGCACGGGTTCATCGCAGCGACGAGCATCGTGCGCGTCGGGAAGGTCACGCGGCCGTGGGCGCGCGCGACGACCACCTCGCCGTCCTCCAGCGGGCCGCGCAGCGACTCGATCGCGTCGCGGGTGAACTCCGGCAGCTCGTCCAGGAACAGCACGCCGCGATGGGCCAGGCTCAGCTCGCCCGGCCGCAGCGCCGGCCCGCCGCCCACCAGGGCCTGGCGCGACGCGGTGTGGTGCGGCGCGCGGAACGGCGGGGCGTCGAGCAGCACGAGCGGCGGCGCGAGCGCCCCGGCGGCGGAGTGGATGCGCGTGACCTCCAGCGCCTCGGGCGCGGCGAGCGGCGGCAGGATGCCGGGCAAGCGGCGCGCCAGCATCGTCTTGCCCACGCCGGGCGGGCCGACCAGCAGCAGGTTGTGCGCGCCGGCGGCCGCGATCTCGAGCGCCCGCCGCGCCAGGGCCTGCCCGCGGACGTCGGCGAGGTCCGCGACGGCGGTCGCCGCGCGCGGCTGCGGCGGGGCTCGGCACGGGCGCCGGCCGGCGGTTGCCGCGGAGCACGGCGACGACGTCGACGAGCGTCGCGCAGCCGATCGGCGCGCAGCCCTCGACCAGGGCGGCCTCGCGCGGCGCTCTCCACCGGCGCAGACCAGGCCGTCGAGCCCGAGCGCCGCCGCGGCCTGCGCGGCGGCGAGCGTGCCGCGCGTGGCCCGCACGCGCGCGTCGAGCGCGAGCTCGCCCACGGCGGCGACCCGGCGCAGCCGCTCGGCCGGGACCTGGCCCGTCGCCGCGAGGATCGCGAGCGCGATCGCGAGGTCGAAGCCCGCGCCCTCCTTGCGCACGGTCCCGGGCGCGAGGTTGACGGTGACGCGGCGCAGCGGGAAGGCGAGCTCCGCCGAGGCGATGCCCGAGCGCACCCGTTCGCGCGCCTCCTGCACCGCCTTGTCCGGGCAGCCCCACGATCGTGAACGACGGCACCCCCGGCGCGACGTGCGCCTCGACCTCGACGGGGACGGCGTCGAGCCCCAGCGAGGGCGAAGGAGCGGGCGGTGGCGAGCACGGGTCGAGCGTGCCCGAGGTGCGGCGCGCGTGGAGCGCGCAGAGGCGCGCGGGAGTGTCAGGGTGCGCACGCGTTGCGCACGTGGTGCACGCGAAGCCCGTCGAACGCCACGAGATCGACGCGGGCGTCGCACGCCCAGTCGCTGCGGGCGAGCAGCCACTCCGCCGCCGCGCGCAGCCGCTCGGCCTGCCGCGGGCCGATCGCCTCGGCCGCGCTGCCGCGCCCCTCGTGGCGCCGCACCTTGACCTCGACCACGCACCAGCGTCCGCCCGCGCCGGCAGACGAGGTCGACCTCCGCCGCCGGCGTGCGCAGCCGGTGCGCCAGCACGCGATGCCCGCGCAGCACGAGCAGCCAGCCGGCGAGGCGCTCGCTGCGGCTCGGCGGCCGCTGCGGCAGGCCCCGCAGGCTCAGATCGTGAGCAGCTCGAGCTGCGCGCACGGCGCGAACGAGCGGCGATGCGCCTCGCACGGCCCGTGCACCCGCAGCGCGGCGAGGTGCGCCGGCGTGCCGTAGCCCGCGTGCTGCTCGAAGCCGTACACCGGGTGCACCAGCCCGAGCGCGGCCATGGTGCGGTCGCGCATGACCTTCGCGACGATCGACGCCGCGGCGATGGCGGCGCTCTTCTCGTCGCCGTCGATGATCGGCGTGTGCTCGCGCGCGAGCCCCGGCAGCCGGAAGCCGTCGACGAGGTGCGGCGTCCCGTCGGGCGCCTCCAGGTTGGCGAGCGCGCGGGCCAGCGCCGCCAGGTTGGCCCGGTGCACGCCGCCGTCGTCGATCGACGGCACCGGCACCGCGATGACCGTCACGCGGCGCGCCACCGCCAGCACGTGGGGCAGGAGCTCCTCGCGCATGCGCGGGGTCAGGCGCTTGGAGTCGTCGAGGTACGTCAGCGCCTTGCGCGCGCGCCGCGTCAGCGCGTCGGGCTCGAGCAGCACGCCGGCGGCGAACAGCGGGCCGGCGATCGCCCCGCGACCCGCCTCGTCGGCGCCGGCGACCAGGGGCGCGCCGAGGCCGCGGTCGTGCCGCAGCAGGCGCCCCAGGGTCCGGCTCCGGTCCCGCATGGCCGGAGGGTAGCCCCTGGGCCGGTCGCGTCGAGCGCGCGGACCGTCACAGTTGCCGCACGGAGCGCACGAGCGCGTCGCGGACGTCGCAGGGAGTCGACCGACTAGCGCACGCCGAAGCGCTCGAGCGGCCACAGCGTCGCGACGACGGCGCCCTCGATGTCGTCGATCGGCACCGAGCCGAACTCCCGCGAGTCGCCCCCGACGGTGCGGTTGTCGCCCATCACGAAGAAGGAGACGTTGTCGACGCGCACCGGCCCGAACGGGATCGTGCGGGCGGCGGCGTACGACGACTCGTCCGGGAACACGCAGCCGTCCGATCGCGTCACGCCGTCGGACACGTCCGGCCGCTTGGTGCAGCGGTAGAGCCCGTCCTCCGTGGCGCCGATCCACTCGCCCTGCAGGCCGATGACGCGGAACACCCCGGCGTACGGCCCGCTGCGCCCGAGCGCCGCCTCGGCCCGCGAGAAGCTCTTCACCAGCACGATGTCGCCGCGGTGCACGTCGCCGGCGTCGCGATGGTTGACGACGATGCGGTCGCCCTGGCGGATGTCGGGCGCCATCGCGGGGTTCGGCACCGTGATGGTGTCCGCGAGGTGGTCGACGACGAAGGTCGCGCCGCGGTGGCAGAGGAAGCCCGAGACGACGGCGACGACGATCGCGATGGGGACGGCCGACCCGTAGCGCGGCGTGACCTTGCGCACCGCGCGCCGGAACGCCAGCGACCCGACGAGCGGCGCGATCGGCCCGAAGACCCCCGCCACGACCCCGGCGAGGACGCCGACGCGCCCGCGCAGCCGGGCATCGAGCACCGCGGCGGCGGCCATCACGGCCCAGACGCCGACCACGACCCACACCAGCGACGCCCACACGAAGGCCCCGACGAGCGCCACCAGCATCAGCAGCAGCGCGCCGAACGGCCGCGGCCAGCGCGCCAGGCGGGCGATCGGCAGCGTCAGCGGCGGGCGCTTGCGGCCGCGCTGCCGCAGCATCGGCGGTCGCACCACGGGAGGATCGGGCCGCTGCTGCCGGGGCGAGGCCGAGCGGATCGGCGGACGCCCCTCCATCTACGTTCGCGACCTCGGCCGGAGACGCGTCATCAGTAGAACCCGATGCGGTTCAGCGGCCAGTACGTCATGAAGGCGCGGCCGATGATCTGGCTGCGCTTGATCGGCCCCCAGTTGCGCGAGTCGTCCGAGTCGGCGCGGTTGTCGCCCATCATGAAGTAGCGGTCGTTCGGGATCGTCTCGGGCCCGAAGTCGTCCTGCGTCGAGGATACGTACGGCTCGTCCAGGAAGCGACAGCCCTGGGTCTGCTCGATGGGCCGCGTGACGTCCGGCGCCACCCCGCCGTCGCAGACGTAGATCTTGCCGTCGTTCGCGCCGATGATCTCGCCCGGCATCCCGATCAGGCGCTTCACGAAGACCGTGTCGGCCACCTCGTCGGTGCGGAACGCGTCGCCGCCGCGGCCGTTGGGCTGGAAGACCATGATGTCCCCGCGCTCCGGGTCCTTGAAGTGGTACAGGAAGCGCGCGGCGATGATGCGGTCGCTGACGAGCAGCGTGTCCGTCATCGACTCCGACGGGATGCGGTACGGCTTGACGATCCACGCCTGCACGCAGTACGCGATGACGATCGCCATCGCGATCGTCACCACGAGGTCGACCACCGGGTGCTGCCGGGTCCAGTCGCGGAACTGCTTCAGCAAAGCGCGCGGAGGTTAGTCGAGTCCGCCGATGCGTTGCGGCGGCCAGTAGCGCACGACTGCGCGCCCGATCACCGCCCGCTCGGGCACCGTCCCGATGATCCGCGAGTCCTCGGAGTTGTCGCGGTTGTCCCCCATCACGAAGTAGCGGCCCTGCGGGACCTGGCGGAAGCGGAACCGCTCCTGCGGGCCCTGGATGTACGGCTCGTCGAGCTCGCGGCAGCCGGGCCCCGGCTGGCCGCGGCGCGGCGGCTCCTGCTGGCAGATCCAGACGCTGCCGTTGCGGCCGCCGATCCACTCGCCCGGCAGGCCGATCACGCGCTTGATGAAGCTCGTCTCCCCGTCGAGCACGTCCGAGTCCGGCGCCACGTCGTTCGGCCCGCCGACCACGGCGTCGTCCGCCTGAAGGGGAGGATGGAACACGATGACGTCGCCGCGCTCGATGTCGCGCACGCGGTACCAGAAGCGCAGCACCAGCACGCGGTCGCCGACGTCGAGCGTGGGCTCCATCGACTCCGACGGGATGCGGAACGGCTTGACGACGTAGGCCTGGATCGTCCAGGCGGCCGCGAACGCCAGCACCACGACCAGCGCCAGCTCGATCCACGGCTTGACGTGATCGTTGAACGGCCCCCGCCGGCCGGGCGGGGCGGGCGGCTGCTGCGGCGGCTCGGGCGGCGGCCCCGACGCGTCGGCGCCGGGCGGCGGCACCGGAAACTCGCGTGTCGTCTCCGACGTGCTCACGGGCGGGCGCGCCGGGACGGCGGGTTCTACCGCTGCTTCTCTCGGACGCGCGCCTTCTTGCCGACCTTCTGGCGCAGGTAGTACAGCTTCGCCCGGCTGACGTCGCCGATCGCCGCGACGTGGATGCGGTCGATCTTGGGCGAGTGCAGGGGGAACGTACGCTCGACCCCGACGCCGAAGGACTGCTTGCGCACGGTGAAGGTCTCGCGCACGCCGTGCCCCTGGCGCTTGATGCAGATCCCCTCGAAGACCTGCACGCGCTGGCGCTGGCCCTCGATCACGCGGAAGTGCACCTGCACCGTGTCGCCCGGCTTGAACTGAGGCACCGTGCGGAGCTGGCTGCGCTCGATGTCGTGAATGACGCTCATCCGGCCGCGAAGCGTACCAGCATCGTTCGCACCGCCCGTCAGTCCTCGGCGCGCGGCCCACGCACCCGTCGGGTGCGCTCCTCGGCCTGCTCGCGGCGCCACGCGGCGACGCGTCCGTGGTGCCCCGACAGCAGCACCTCCGGCACCTCCCAGCCCCGGTAGCTCGGCGGCCGGGTGTAGTGCGGGTACTCCACGAGCCCGTCCAGCGCGGGCGAGAACGACTCCTCCTCGCTGGACGCGGCGTCGCCCAGCGAGCCCTCGAGGAAGCGGGCCACGGCGTCGACGACCGCCATCGCCGCGACCTCGCCGCCGCTGAGCACGAACGGGCCGAGCGACAGCGCCTCCGTGGCGACGTGGTCGTGCACGCGATGGTCGAAGCCCTCGTAGCGGCCGGCCAGCAGCACGAGGTCCGGGCCGGCGGCGTACTCGCGCGCGACGGCGTCGTCGAACGCCCGGCCGCCGGGATCGAGCACGACGATGCGCCGCTCGGCGCGCAGCTCGTCGAGCGGCCGGCCGAACGCGCCCTCCAGCGCCGCCACCGCGCAGTCGACCCGCATCAGCATCCCGGCCCCGCCCCCGTACGGCTCGTCGTCGACCATGCGGTGGCGCAGCGGCGAGTGGTCGCGCAGGTTGTGGAAGGCGAGCCGCAGCGGGCCGGCGAGCGCGTTCTGCACGTGGCGCTCCTCGCTGAGCCAGGAGAACCAGCTCGGGAACAGCGTGAAGACGTCGATGCCGAGCCGCTTCGCCGCGTCGACGCTCACTCGCCGGCCGCCTCGCCGAACCACGCTGCGACCTCGAGCCGCCGCCCCGGCACGTCGACGCCCGGCACGAGCTCGCCCACGAACGGGATGCGCGTGCTCGGCCTCGTCGTCGAGCACCAGCAGGTCGTGCGCGACGCCGTCCTCCACCGCGGCGACCCGGCCCAGGTGCCGCTCGCCGGCGAAGACCTCGCAGCCGACGAGGTCGAACTGGAACCAGCTGTCCTCCTCGGGCTCCGGCAGCGCGTCGCCCGGCAGCTCGAGGGCGGTCCCACCGAGCGCCACGGCGGCGTCCCGGTCACCGACCCCCTCCAGGTGCACGATCGGGTGCTCGTCGTCGCCGGCCCGCGACGCGACGCGCCGCTCGACGCCGTCCACGAGCAGCGTGGAGCCGGCCGGGAAGTCCCACCAGCCGCACGGCCCGCTGACGCGGAAGGCGCCGTGCACGCCGTGCGGCCGTCCGACCGTGCCGACCCGCACGCGGGCGGGGCGCCACGGATGGGCCACGCGGCTACTCCTCGATCTCGACCATCGTCTTGCGGCCGCTCTTGACCGAGCCGGCCCGGACGACGGTCCGCAGGGCGCGCACGATGCGACCGCCCTTGCCGATGACCTTGCCGCGGTCGTCGGGGGCGACGGTCACCACGAGCACGACCGCGTCCTCGCGCTCCTCCTCGCGCACCGCGACCTGATCGGGCTCGTCGACGAGGCCGCGGACGAGGTAGGCGCAGAGCTCGCGCGCGTCGCGCGGGCGCTCCGCGTCCTCGCTCATCTAGAGGATGCCCTGCTTCTGCAGGAGCCGACGGACGGGCTGCGAGGGCTGGGCGCCGACGCTCAGCCAGTGCCTCGCGCGCTCCTCGTCGATCACGATGACCGACGGATCGGGGCGTGGTTCGTACCGGCCGATCGACTCGATGGAGCGACCATCGCGCGGGGAGCCGGAGTCGGCCACCACGATGCGATAGATCGGGTTCTTCTTCGAGCCGAAGCGGGCGAGCCGCATCTTGACCACGTGCTTCCTACCTTCCCTTCCGGGCGCTGGGCGGGAGGGTCGGAACCCGGGGCATCTTGCCGCCCGCCATCTGCTTCATCATCTTCTTCATCTGCTTGTGCTGCAGCAGCAGCTGGTTGATCTGCTGCACGCTCGTGCCCGACCCCTTGGCGATGCGGGCGCGACGCGAGCCGTTGATCAGCTCCGGACGCCGACGTTCATCCGGCGTCATCGAGAGGATAATCGCCTCGACGCGGTCGAGCTGCCGGTCGTCCACGTTCAGGCCCCGCAGCTGCTTGCCGACGCCGGGGATCATCTTCAGCAGCGAGCCCAGCGATCCCATCTTGCGGATCTGCTTCAGCTGGTCGAGCAGGTCGTCCAGCGTGAACTCCGCCTTGCGCAGCTTCTGCTCGAGCTCCTTGGCCTTCTTCTCGTCGAGCGTCTCCTCGGCGCGCTCGACGAGCGAGAGCACGTCGCCCTGCCCGAGGATGCGGCCGGCCATGCGGTCGGGGTGGAACTCCTCGAGCGCGTCGAGATGTCTCGCCGACGTGCCGATGAACTTGATCGGCACGCCGGTGACTGGCTTCACCGAGAGGGCCGCGCCGCCGCGGGCGTCGCCGTCGAGCTTCGTCATGATGACGCCGTCGAGCTCGAGCTCGCTCGTTGAACGCCTTGGCGACGTTGACCGCGTCCTGGCCGGTCATGCGCGTCGACGACCAGCAGCGTGCTCGGCGCGGCTTGAGCGGCATCGATCACGCGCTCGAGCTCGTCCATCAGCTCGTCGTCGATGTGCAGCCGGCCGGCGGTGTCGAGGATCACGACGTCGCGCCCCTGCTTGCTCGCCTGCCGCACGGCCCCTCGGCGATGGCGACCGGGTCCTTGTTCGTGCCCTGGTCGTAGACCGGCATGTCGAGCTGCTCGCCGAGGTCGTGCAGCTGGTCGATGGCCGCCGGGCGCTGCAAGTCGCAGGCGACCAGCGCGGGCTTCTTGCCCTGCTTGCAGCATCCGCGCCAGCTTGCCGGTCGTCGTCGTTTTGCCGGAGCCCTGCAGGCCGCACATCATGAGGACCGTCGGCGGCTGCGGCGCGAACTCGAGCTTCGCGCTGCCCTCGCCCATCAGCGCGGTCAGCTCCTCGCAGCACGATCTTCACGACCTGCTGGCCCGGCGTGAGGCTCTCCAGGACCTCCGTGCCGGCCGCGCGCTCGCGCACCGTGGCGACGAAGTCCTTGACCACGCGGAAGTTGACGTCGGCCTCGAGCAGCGCGAGGCGGATCTCGCGCATGGCCCGCGCGATGTCGTCCTCGGTCAGGCGCCCGCGGCCGCGCAGGTCGCCGAGCGTGGCCGTGAGCCGGTCGGAGAGGGAGTCGAACACGTCGTACAAGTCTACCGACGCGCGCTGGAAGCGGCCTCGCGCCGGGTTGCGGCGCGCCCGGCGGGCTTCGTCCCGGCCGGGACCGGGCATGGTTCAATGCCGTGGTGGAGATCGAGCTGCAGTACCTCTACCGCTCCACCGAGCCGATCGTCGTTCCGACGGAGCTGGCGGGCTTCGCGCTCGCCGAGTCGCTCACGTTCGAGATCATCGACCGCTTCTTCGACACGTCGCGACCTCGAGCTGCGGCGGTCGGGCTGCTCGCTGCGCGTGCGCCGGCAGTCCAACCTGCCGCACCCGCTGCTGACCTGGAAGGGCCCGTCGGAGCGGCGCGAGGACGGCGCGCGGCAGCGCGAGGAGGTCGAGGTGCCGGTCGACCACGTGCCCGCCGACGGCGCGGAGATCGTCGACCTGCTGCGCCGCTACAGCCTGTGGGACGTCGTGCGCGACACGGCCGGGATCGGCGACGACGCCGACCTCGAGCCCATCGGCGAGCTGAAGAACCGCCGCAGCTCGCACCTCTACGTGCAGGGCATGCACCGGCTCGAGCTGACGTGGGACCGCCTGACCTTCCCCGTCGGCGAACCTCAGGTTCGACTAGAGGTCGAGACCAAGCGCCGCGGCTCCGCCCGCTTCATCGCCGACGTCGACGCGGACCTGCGCCGCCTGTTCGGCAAGCGCCTCTCGCGCGCCGAGCACGGCAAGGCGAAGGAGCTCTGCGTGCGGCTCTACCCCGAGGTCTTCGCGGCCCAGGCGTAGCCCGGCCGCGGCCGCTCGGCCTCCTAGTCCACCACGCCGATGCGCCGTGCGACGGCGACCGCCTCGAGCCGCGAGCGGACGCCCAGGCGCGCGTAGAGCCCCGACGTGTGGTTGCGCACGGTCGTGCGCGAGAGGCCCAGCACCCGCGCGATGTCCTCGTTCGAGCGGCCCTCCGTCAGCAGCCGCAGGATCTCGTGCTGGCGCGGCGTGAGCGCGGGCGGCGGCGGGCCGTCGATCGCCGGCACGGCCGCCGACGACGGCGTCGAGTCGCCGGAGGCGGGCTCGCCGGCCCCGAGCAGGTCGCTGACGTCCGTGACCATGCCGATGGCGCGGTTGGCGCCGTCGGGCCCCGCCACGGGCACCGAGCGGAACCACATGCGGCGCGTCGCACCGTCGCGCCGCCGCACGCGCACGACGACGTCCGAGGCGCCGCCGCGCGCGATCGTGTCCATGTGACGCTCCCACGTCTCGCGATCCTGCGGGCACGAGCGCGGCGCGGAACGCCTCCTCGATGGAGACGCCGGGCTCGGGCTGCAGGCCGTAGAAGGCCTCCGGCGAGCGGCTCGCGTAGGTGAACTCGGGGCGCCGGCCGGGCAGCGTGTCGAGCGCGAAGACGAGGTCGCCCATCGCCCGCACGGTGGCCGAGAGCTGCGCGTCGTCGGCGGCGGTCAGCCGCGGCGCCACGTGGTCGGTGACGTCGGTGACGATGCCGTACAGCAGGTGCCGGCTGCCGGGGATGGCGACCGGCCAGGAGCGGTCGAGCATCCAGCGCGTGTCGCCGTCGAAGCCGGTGATGCGGTACGTGCAGAAGACCGGCTGGCCGGCGGCCGAGCGGGCCCACGCCTCGCCGTACACGCCGCGGTCGGAGAACGCGATGCAGGACTCCCAGGCGTCGGACACGGACATCCCGGTCGGCGGCGGGCCGCCCAGGTGCTGCTCCGCGCCCCACGCCGAGAAGTGGCTGACGACGCGCGCACCGTGCACGAGCTCGCACACGTAGAGGCGATCGAGGCGCCCGTCGGGCCGCTCGCCGTCGGCGGTGCGCCGCAGCACGCAGACCAGCGGGGCGTTGCTGCCCTCGACCGGCGCCTGCCAGCAGGCCGTGACGGCGCGGCGCGACTGCCCACCGGCCGGCGGCGCCAGGCGCAGCACCGCGCGGGCGGGCGGGGAGGTCGCATTGCCCGGACTCGAGGTCAGGCGCGCGACCGCCTCGCGGTCCGCGGGCTCGACGAGGTCCGCCAGCGGCCGCCCCACGAGGTCGTCGCGCGGCCGGCCCGTGATGGCATCGCCGCCCGCGCCGGCGTAGACCACGCGCGCGCGGTTGTCCAGCAGGAGCAGACCCGCCCCTGGCGCCCGATCGAGGATGCGCGCTGCAGCCTCGGTGGTAGGGGCGATCTCGACTGCAGCCTTGCGTGGCCGCATGGCACCGCTCTGGCGCATGCTCCTCCCGGGACGGACGCGCGTGTGACCGGAATATAACCCGGGAATCGGTTGCAGAGGCAGGCGGACCTAATTCTCATCACGCATAAGCGCGATGCAGCGCTGCGCCTCCCGCTCGCCGCTCGCGAGCGCGCCGTGCACCGTGCCCGGCCACTGCGTGCTGCACGCCTCGCCCGCCAGCAGCAGCCGCTCGCTGACGGCGCCGCCGAGGACCGCGCGCACCGACGGGTCGACACCGGCCGGGACGAAGGAGCGCCCGCCGCGCGCGAACGGATCGTCGCCCCAGCGCGCGACGGCCGACCAACGCGGCGCCGGCACACGCCCGCCGAGGGCCGCGGCCAACGCCCCGAGCGCCTCCGCGACCACGGTCGCGTCGTCCGCGGCGAGCCGCTCGGCGGCGGCCCCGACCGCCCAGCCCACCAGCACCGGCGCCTCGAGGGCGTCGTCGAGCACGGCCCAGGTGCCGACGTCGGCCGCGAGGCTCGCGAACTCGGTGCCCTCCGGCGCGAGGGGCTCGTCGAGCCGGACGGCGACGGTCGTCAGCGCGCCGGGGTCGACGGCCGAGAGCGCGTCGAGCACCGCCGTCGGCAGCGGCGGGTCGAACGCGACGTCTCCCGCGGCGAGCACGCCGAGCGGCAGCGCGACGATCGCGCGCCCCGCCTCGTGCACGCCGGCCGACGTCGTCACGCGCACGCCGCCCGGCCCGTCCTCGACGTGCTGGACGACCTCGCCCAGCCGCACGTCGGCGTCGTCGGCGAGGCTCGCCACCACCGTCCCGAGCCCCTCGAGCACGAGCACGTCGTCGCCCGGGAGCCGGGCACCGGCCAGGAGGGTCGCCAGCGCGAGCCGGTCGAGGTCGCCGGCGCCGGTGACCTCGAGCTCGGCGTGCAGCAGGAGCCGCACCGCCTCGTCCGCCGCCTCCGGCCCGGCCACGGCCAGCCCGTCGGCGACCGACGCGCCGGGCCCGAGCCGGTCGCGCAGCCGCACGAGCTCGGCCAGCAGGCGGTCGTAGCGGGCGAACGCGGCGTCGACCGCCTCCTCGTCGAGCGGCCCGCCGGCCCCCAGCAGGACCGCGGCGGCGGGGTCGCTGGCGATGAGGCCGAAGCCGGCGAAGTCCGCCACGTCGACGAGCGGGTTGCCGTCCGTGCCGTGCAGCCACGTGGCGCCCAGGTCGACCGGGACGCCGGCGCCGTCGACGGTCCAGGCACGGCCGCCGACGCGGTCGCGGGCCTCGAGCACCGTCACGTCGACGCCCTCGGCCCGCAGCGCGCGCGCGGCACCGAGCCCGGCCGCGCCCGCCCCGAGCACCAGCACGCGCTCCGGCGGCAGCGGCCGGGGCGCCTCCTCGAAGGCGCGCTCGCTCTCCTGCAGCGGATGGCGCAGCGCGCGGCCCAGCCCGCGCAGGAAGTCGCGACGCTCCACGTTCCTACTCTGGCACCTTGCCCGGCCCCCCGACGGCCGCGGCGTACAGGTCGAGCGTGCGGCGCCGCTCGACGTCGTGGTCGACGATCGGCGCGGGCCGGTCGGGCGCCCAGCGCCGCACGTAGGCGCCGTCGGGGTCGAAGCGCTGCGCCTGCAGGTCGGGGTTGAAGACGCGGAAGTACGGCGCGGCGTCGAGCCCGGTGCCCGCCACCCACTGCCAGTTGCCGGCGTTGGACGAGAGGTCGCCGTCCGTCAGGTGCTCGCGGTAGAAGCGCTCGCCGCGGCGCCAGTCGACGTGCAGGTCCTTGACCAGGAAGCTGGCGCAGACCATGCGCACGCGGTTCGGCTGCCAGCCCGTCTCCACGAGCTGGCGCATGCCGGCGTCGACGAGCCCGTAGCCCGTCTCGCCGCGGCACCAGGCCTCGAAGTGCGCGTCCGTGCCCGGCCACGCCAGCCGCTCGTAGCGCGGGTCGACGCTGTGCTCGGCGAGGTCGGGGTGGTGGTGCAGGACGTACTTGAACCAGTCGCGCCAGAGCAGCTCGGCCCGCCACTTGCTCGCGCGGGCGGCCGACGCCACGGCGAGGCAGCGGCGCGGCGAGAGCATCCCGAGCTTGAGGTACGCCGAGAGCCGCGAGGTCGCCGTGGGGATCGGCGACGTCGTCGCGCGCCGCGGCGTAGCCGCCGAGGCCGCCGTCCCGCCAGCGGCGCAGGCGCGCCAGGCCCGCCGTCTCGCCGCCGCGCAGGTCGGGCGCGGCGCCGGCGAGGCCGAGAGCCGGTGAGGTCGGGCACCTCGGCCGGGCGGTCGGGCGCGAGCAGCCGGCCCGCGAGCACGTGGCGCTCCGGCGCCGGCGGGCGGTGCTCCAGGACGCGGCCGACGGCGCGGGCGTAGGACGAGTACGTGCGGCACGGGCTGCCGTCGCGGTTGGCGACGGCATCGTGCGGCACCACGGTCAGGTCGTCGTGCAGGAGCAGCTCGACGCCGTCCCCTCCGAGCCGCTCGCCGGCGCGCGCGTCGCGGTCGCGGGCGAACGGCTCGTCGTCGGCGCACGCGTGCACGCGGCGCGCACCGAGCTGCGCGGCCAGCCGGGCGACCTCCTCCACCCCGTCGCCCCGGCGCAGGAAGAGGCCGCCGCCACGCTCCCGCAGGCGCTCGTCGAGGTCGCGCAGGCCGTCGAGGGCGAACCGCACGCGCGGCGCCGCCCGGTCCTCGCCGCGGTACACGCCCTCGTCGAGCACGAACGCGAACGCCACCGGGCCACCGTCCTCCAGGGCCGCCGCGATGGCCGGCTGGTCGTCCAGGCGCAGGTCGCGGCGCAGCCAGACCAGCGCGGGCGGGACGTCGCTGCGGGCCGCGCGCCGCTCAGCCATCCGCCGAGGTGGCGAAGAGCGCCCGTGCGAAGTCCTCGGCCACGAACGGCCGCAGGTCCTCGAGCGTCTCGCCGACGCCGATCAGCTTGATCGGCAGCCCCAGCTCGTGCGCGATGGCGATGGCGACGCCGCCCTTGGCGGTGCCGTCGAGCTTCGTCAGCGCCACGCCGGTGACGGGAACGGCCTGCGAGAACAGGCGCGCCTGCTGCAGCCCGTTCTGCCCCGTCGTGGCGTCGATGACCAGGAGCGTCTCGTGCGGCGCGCCGTCGAGGCGGGCCGAGATCACGCGGCGCACCTTCGAGAGCTCCTCCATCAGGTTGACCTGGGTGTGCAGCCGACCAGCGGTGTCCACGAGTACGACATCGCGCCCGCGGGCCTCCGCGGCCGACACCGCGTCGAAGGCGACCGCCGCGGGGTCCTGCCCGCGGGTCGAGCCGACGAAGTCCGCCTTCGCCCGCGCCGCCCAGGTCTCGAGCTGCTCGCCGGCCGCCGCGCGGAAGGTGTCCGCGGCCCCGACGACCACCGACGCGCCAGCCCGCCGCAGGTGCTCCGCGAGCTTGCCGATGGTCGTCGTCTTGCCGGTGCCGTTGACGCCCACGACCAGGATCACGGTCGGCCGGGCGGTCACGTCGATGCGCGCCTCGGCACCCAGCATCAGGTCGGTGACGACCTCCGCGATCGCGTCGCCGAGGTCGTCGCCGCCCTTGAGCTCGCCCGCGGCGACGCGCCGCTCCAGCCGCTGCATGATCTCGACGGTCGCCGGGACGCCGCAGTCGGCCAGCAGGAGCGCCTCCTCGAGCTGCTCCCACGCCTCCTCGTCGTCCGGGTCGAAGGCGATGGCCTGGATCTGCTCGCCGAGCGCGCGGCGGCTCTTCTGCAGGCTGTCGGTCAGGCGCCGGAAGAGGCCGCGGCGACGGCGGGGCTCCTCCCCGGCGGGCGCCTGCTCGACCGGCGCCTCGAGCCCGATGAACATGCCCCCGGGGGCGTCGTCCGAACTCACGACGGTTTCAAGCAACTGGCGCCCGCGCCTCGTCGTCGCGCGGCAGGCGGCGCGACAGGACACGGGAGACGCCGTCGCCAGCCATGGTGACACCATAGAGGACGTCCGCCGCCTCCATCGTCCGCTTCTGGTGGGTCACCACGATGAACTGGGCGCGGTCGCGGAAGCGGTCGACGAGCGCCAGGAAGCGCTCGATGTTCGTCTCGTCCAGGGCGGCCTCGACCTCGTCCAGCACGTAGAACGGGCACGGCCGCGCGAGCATCAGCGCGAACAGGAAGGCGATCGCCGCGAGCGCCTTCTCGCCGCCGCTGAGCATCTGCAGCGACTGGATGCGCTTGCCCGCCGGGCTGATCTCGAGCTCCACGCCGGGCTCCAGCGGCGCCGCGTCGGCGTCCTCCTCGGCGGGCTCGCCGTCCTCGTCGGTCGCCGCCGGCGCCGCGTCCACCAGCCGGAGCCGCCCGCGGCCGCCGGGGAAGACCGTCTCGACGACCTCGACGAAGCCCCGCTCGACCTCCGCGAAGGTGGCGTCGAAGCGCTCCGCGATCGTGCGGGAGAGGTCGCGCACCAGGCGGCCGAGCTCGCGCAGCGACGCCTCCAGGTCGGCGACCTGCTCGGCCGTCTCGTCGGCCCGGGCGCGCGCGGACTCGTACTCCTCGCGAGCGAGCGGGTTGACGGCGCCCAGCGCCTCGAGGCGGCGCTCGACACGCTGCAGGCGGGCGCCGAGCGCGGCCACGTCCTCCTCGGGCAGCGGCTCGGTCCGCTCCACGACGTCGCAGACCCGCACGCTCCACCAGCTCGCGTTGGCGCGCCAGCATCGCCGTCAGGCGCTCGTCGACGTGCGCCGACTCGACCTCCAGCGCCGTCCGCCGCGAGGCCGCCTCGCGCGCCTGCCGCTGCAGCGCCGCGTCGGCCTCGGCGGTGCGGGCCAGGGTCGCGCCGAGCTCGCCGGCCCGCCGCTCGAGGTCGCGCAGGCGCTCCGCCTGGGGCTCGTGCAGGGTCGTCGCGCGCGCCACGGCGCGCTCCAGCGCGGCGAGCGCCGGCGGCAGCGCCGCCTGCAGCCGCTCCATGCCGGCCGCGCGCTCCCGCGCCGCGCGCGCCCGCCCGTGCGCCGCGGCGGCCTCGGCCGCCAGGCGCTCGCGATCGCTGCGCGCGCGCTCGGCACGCTCGGCCAGGGTGGCCCGCTCGGCGCGCAGGCCGGCCACGCGCTCCGCGAGCGCCGCCCGCGCCGCGTCGGCCCCGGCCTGCGCCGTCGCGAGCTCCGCCACCCGCGCGGTCGCCGCCGCCCGCTCGTCGACGAGCGAGGCGCCCTCGCTGCCGGCGGCCTGCGCCAGCGCCTCGGCCTCCTCGACCTCCTCGCGCCCGCGGGCCACGCGCGCCTCGAGCGCCTCGTCCTCCAGCATGGCGGCGTCGTCCGCGCGCCGCGCCTCGCGCAGGTCGCGCTCCGCGGCCTCCGCGGCCCGCCGCGCCGACTCCGCCGCGACCGTGGCCGTCTGCTCCACGCCCTCCGCGGCCTCGCGCACGGCGACGGCCGGCGAGGCGCGCGTCCTCCGCCTGCGTCAGGGCGTCCTCGGCGAGGGCCAGCGCCGTCGCGGCGTCGCGCGCCTCGCGGCGGGCGGCGAGGGCGGCGGCCTGCCCGTCGCCCACGCGGAAGGCGACGCCGCGATCGGCGTCCACCCCGCGCCCGTCCCGCAGGACCGCCACGCCGCGCTCGACGCGCAGCAGGTCGGCCTCGTCGTCGACGAGGTGGATGCCGTCGAGCAGCCGCGCCGGCGCCTCCGGGCGGAGCCGCACCAGCTCGGCCAGCGGGCGACCGGGCAGCGGCGCCGCCGCCGCGGCCGGCCGGTCCGCGACGAGCAGCGAGGCGCCGTCGAGCCCGAGGTCGGCGAGCAGGTCGAGCGCCACGGCGGTGCCGCTCGCGACGGCGTGGGCGCCGCGCCACTGCAGGGCGGCGGCGACGGCGAGCTCCAGCTCCGGGTCCGCCTCCACGAGATCGACGGCCAGCCGCAGCCCGGCGGCGCCGAGCGCGCGCCGCGGGCCCCAGCCCGTCGCCGCGCTCCACCGCGCCCGTCGCCAGCGCGGCACGGGCGCGGGCGGCGCGGGCGTGCTCGCCGGCGGCGGCGCGCTCGGCCGCCGCGGCGCGCTCCTGCTCGCGCGCCCCCTCGGCGGTGGCGCGCGCCATGGCGGCCTCCTGCTGGCGGGCGGCGACGGCGTCGCCCGCGACGGTCGACGCGGCTGACGGCCGTCTGCAAGCGCTCCGCGCGCTGCGGCGCGGGCCGCGGCGCGACGCCTGCTGCCGGGCCGCGAGGCCCACGAGGCGCTCGCGCGCCGCTGCTGCGCGACGGGCGGCCTCGGCGGCCTCGGACGCCGCACGTGCGGCCCGGCCGTCCAGCTCCGCGAGCAGCCGCCGGGCCTCGAGCGCCGTCTCCTGGGCCGCGGTCGCCGCGCCGTCGAGACGCGCGAGCTCGGCCTCGTCGCCGGCGTCCGTCGAGCGCCGCCAGCCGCGCGGCCTGCTCCTCGGCCGCGCTCGCCGCGGCGGCGGCCTGGCCGTCGAGCGCGATCGCCTGCTCGTCCAGCCGCGTGCCGCGCGCGACGAGCCGCTCCCGCTCCTCGTCCAGCACGCCCAGCCGTTCGCGCAGCGACGCCGCGCGGTTGGCCACCCGGTCCGCCGCGCCGCGCAGCGCGTACGCCGCCTCCGACGACGCGCTCGCGCTCGCCCGCGAGCCCGGCGAGCTCCTGCTCCGCCGCGCGGCGCTCGGCCGCCGCGGCCTCGATGGACCGCTCCAGGACCTCGGCGCCCTCGGCGATCTCGCGCAGGCTCGACGTCAGGCGCTGGCGCGCGCGGCGGGCCGCGGCGACCTCGGACGCCAGCAGGTCGAGGCGCAGGCGGTCGGCCTCCTCGCCCAGCAGCGCGGCGCGCTCGGCGGCGGTGGCCTGCAGCTGCAGCGGGCGCAGCCGCGCCGCCAGCTCGCGCTCCAGGTCGCGGGCGCGCGCCAGGGCGTCCTCGACGCGGCGCATCTTGCCCAGCGCCCGGTGCCGCCGGCGCTTGTACTTGCCGAGCCCGGCGGCCTCCTCGATCAGCCCGCGCCGGTCGGTGGGCCGCGAGAGCAGGATCTCCTCGACCTTGCCCTGCCCGATCACCGCGTGCAGCTCGCGCCCCAGCCCCGCGTCGGCCAGCGCCTCCTGCACGTCCAGGCGCCGTACCGGCACCCGGTTGAGCAGGTAGTTCGAGCCGCCCTCGCGGGCCAGCCGGCGCATCACCGAGACCTCGGGGCGGCCGCTGCCGAACGTGCCGTCCTCGTTGTCCAGCACCAGCTCGACCTCGCACAGGCCCGAGGGCTGGCGCGTGACCGAGCCGGCGAACAGCACGTCGCCCGCCGCATCGAGCCGCAGGTCGGACGGCGCCTGGCTGGCCATCGCCCACTGGATGGCCTCGACGACGTTCGACTTGCCCGAGCCGTTGGGGCCGATGACGACGGCGACGCCGGGCTCGAAGCGCAGCTCGACGGGCTCGGCGAAGCTCTTGAAGCCGCGGACGCGCAGCGAGCGCAGGTGCATCAGGCGTCGCCCGCGATGTCGAGCGTGCCGAGGGCGGCCAGCGCCGCGGCGGCCGCTGCCGTCTCCGCGGCCTTGCGGGTGCGCCCGCGGCCCGTGCCGAGGTCGATGCCGTCGACGCGGGCGGCGACCTCGAAGTGGCGGCGGTGGGGTGGGCCGGTCTCGCGCATCGGGACGTACTCTAGGAGGCGGCCCTGACGTTGCAGCACCTCCTGCAGCTGCGTCTTCGGGTCCACGGCGTGCCGCTCGACCTCGGCGAGCACCTCCCCGAAGGCCTCGATCACCGCGCTGCGAGCGGCCTCCCAGCCGTGCGCGAGGAACACCGCGCCGATCGCCGCCTCGGTCACGGCGGCCAGCACGCGGGTCGACGCGCCGATCTCGGGCGTCGCGCCCGCGGCGGCCGCGACCGCGGCGAAGCGCCGGTCGAGGCCGAGCTGACGCCCGACGCGGGCGCACGACGCCCCCGAGATGGCGTGCGCCTTGAGCGGCGCGAGCCGCCCTTCGGGCGCGTCGGGGAACCGCCGGGCGAGCTCGTCCGCGATGGCGAGCCCGAGCACCGCGTCGCCGAGGAACTCGAGGCGCTCGTACGACGGCCGGTCGGGCGACGACCACGCCGTGTGGGTGGACGCCTGCAGCCGGAGTGGCTCCGGCGCGGCGTCGAGGAGCCGGAAGAGTTCCGGTTCGCGATCGACGTCCAGGCCGGCGCTACTCCGTCGCGTTGACGATGAAGTCGACGGCCTCGCCGACCGTGCCGATGCCCTGCGCCTCCTCGTCGGAGATCTTGACCCCGAAGCGCTCCTCCAGGTCCATGATCAGCTCGACGAGGTCGAGGGAGTCCGCCTTCAGGTCGTCACGCAGGTTCGCCTCCAGCGTGATGTCGTCCTCGTCGATGTCGAGTCGCTCGACGAGGATCTCCTTGACCTGGTCGAACACCTCATCGCGGTTGGCCACGCTCTCTCCTTCCGGCGCCCCTCCGGCGCCCGCTCGAAACTCGCCGGACATTAGCACGGCAGTCGCAGGGCGTGGACGCCCCTCGATTCAGCCGCGCAGGCGGGCCGCGAGCCGGCTCGGGACGTCGCGTCGCGCGGCGTCGGCGGCGTAGCGGCAGGCGTTCGCGATGCCGACGGCCGGGGACCGGCCGTGACCGATGACCACGAGGGCGTCCAGGGCGACCCGCACCGCCGTCACGGCGTCGGGCCGGTCGCGCTACGCGTTCGCTGCGGCGGGGTACTCGCGTCCGCGATACGTGCCGCAGACGGGGCACACCCGGTGCGACAGCTTCGGCGAGTGGCAGGTGGAGCAGGCCGTCGTCTTCGCGGCCTCCACGCCGTGGTGGGCGCGGCGGCGATCGCGGCGCGACTTCGACGTCTTCTTCTTGGGGACGGCCATCGGCGCGGCAGCATACCGAACCGTTCGCGCCGGACGCCGCAGACGGACGTGCGCCTGCCGTCCGGCCTACTGCAGCCGGCGGAGCGCCTCCCAGCGCGGGTCGGCGGGCGCCTCGTGCTCGTGCGGGCCGTCGTTGAGGTTCGCGCCGCACTCCGGGCACAGGCCGAGGCAGTCGTCGCGGCAGAGCACCTTGGGCGGCATCGCCAGCACGGTGGCGTCGGTCGCCCAGCGGTCGGTGTCGAGGACGTCGTCCGCGAGGTACTCGCAGGTCATGTCGTCCTCGGCGCCGGGCTCCGGATGGTTGTCCTGGTACTCCTCGGCGGCGATCGCGAGCGTCACCTCGGCGTCCTCGAGGCAGCGGTGGCACGGGCCGCGCAGCGTCACCTCGAAGCGCAGCTGGAAGAGCAGCCCCGAGCGGAGCCGCGTGATGCGCAGCTCGGCCGGCAGCTCCTCGGCGCTGGGCGTGTAGGTCTCGTGGCCGACCGTGAACGGGTCGACACGGACGTTGATCCGCGCTCGGTGCTCCTCGCCGACCTCGAGCCGCAGGATGCGGAGGTCGAACATGAGCCGCTCCTACCCGGTCGTGATCTCCGTGAACTGCCCGGTCGCGAGTGGGCGATCCTGGGAGCGCGCGGACAGCTGCTCGCGGCCGCGCTGGACGGCCGAGAGGAACTTGCCCAGGTTGACCTCGAGCGTCGAGAGGATCTCGTCGGCGTAGTCCTCGGCGCCGAGGCGGATCTCCCGCTCGCGCTGCTTCGCCGCGTCGAGGATCTGCTGCGCCTGGCGCTCCGCCAGCCGCACGACCTCCTGCTGCGAGGCCTCGCGCTGGGCGATCTCGCGCGCCTCCATGACGATCCGCTCGGCCTCGCGCTTGGCCTCGCCGAGCATCTCCTGGCGCTCCTTGACGATCCAGCGCGCCTGCTTGATCTCCTCGGGGATCGTCGCGCGCATCTGGTCGAGGATCTCCCAGATCTCCTCGCGATCGATGCGCACCTGGTCCGTGAGCGGCACCGCCTTGGCGTTGTGCACGAGCTCGTCGAGCTTGTCGATCAGCACGAGAACGTCCACGTGGCCTCCTTACCTCTCGCCCTCGCGACGGCTCGCGAAGGCGCGCGCCACGCAGGGCGGCACGAACTCCTCCACGGAGCCGCCGAACTCGGCGATCTCCTTGACACCGCTCGACGACACGAACGAGTAGCGACTCGACGCCATGAGGTAGACGGTCTCGACCTCCGGCGCGAGCTCCTTGTTGAGGTGGTTCATCTGGAACTCCCACTCGAAGTCGGAGACCGCCCGCAGCCCCTTGACCAGCGCGACGGCGCCCTCGGTCCGCGCAAGTGTGACGACGAGGTCGGAGAACGCGACGTAGCGGACGTTCTCGAGGCCCTCGAGCGACTCATCGAGCAGTGCGATGCGTTCCTCGACGGTGAACATGGGGTCCTTGTGCTTCGGACGGCGCACCACGCCGACGACGACCTCGTCGAACAGCCGCGCCGCACGCCTGATGACGTCGAGGTGGCCGTACGTGACCGGGTCGTAGCTGCCGGGGCAGATCGCGATGCGCTTCAGTCGTCCGCTCCTACGTTGACAGGGCTGAAGATGGAGAGCTCCGCCGCGCCGACGCGACGGCGCGAGATGAGCGTGAAGTCCGCGAGCTCGACCGGCGAGCCCGCCGCCGCCTCGACGACGACCCGCGCGCCCGGAGCGGCGACCGCCGCCAGGTGCCGGTCGAGAACGGGTATCACATCGTACAGGGCGTCATAGGGTGGATCGATCAGCAGCAGATCGTAGCGCCGGCCCTCGCGTGCCTCGTCGCGCAGCACGCGGCGCGCGTCCCGGCGCACGACCCGGACGCGATCCCGCCACCCCGAGCGCCTCGACGTTGGCCTCGATGGCGGCGAGGGCGGCGCGGTCGACCTCGACCAGCGTGGCGTGCGCCGCGCCACGCGAGAGGGCCTCGAAGGCGAGGGCGCCGGAGCCGGCGAAGAGATCGAGGCAGGTGGCGCCCTCGACGTCGCCGAGCGCGCCGAAGAGCGACTCGCGGGCACGGTCGGCCGTCGGGCGGGTCGGCCCGCGCGGCGCCGTCAGCCGGCGTGAGCGGAAGGCGCCGCCGACGATCCTCATGCCCGGCGCATCCCGGCGATCGTGGCGCCGAAGCGCTCCTCCGCCGCCGCCGCGAGGACGTCGTCCCGGACGCCGGCGAGCAGCACCACGGCGTCCTCGCGCGCGCGCTCCAGCAGCGTGCGGTCGCGGTGCAGGCGCGCGAAGCGCAGGTCGGAGAGCCCGCTCTGCGCCTCGCCCAGCAGCGCGCCCTCGCCGCGCATGCGCAGGTCGATCTCCGCGAGGTCGAAGCCGCTCGCGTGCTCGGCCAGCGCCTGCAGCCGGTCGCGGCCGTCCGGCGTGGGCTCGGCGGACTCGAAGAGGAAGCAGTACGACTGCTCGCTGCCCCGGCCCACGCGCCCGCGCAGCTGGTGCAGCTGGGCGAGCCCGAAGCGGTCGGCGTCCTCGATCACCATGATCGTGGCGTTGGGGACGTCGACGCCGACCTCGATGACGGTCGTCGCCACCAGCACGTCGACGTCGCCCGCCACGAAGGCGCGCATGGTCTGCGGCGCGCTGGGCGCCGTCCATGCGGCCGTGCACGCACCCCACCCGCACCTGCCGCAGCGGGCCCGTCGCGAGCCGCTCGGCCTCCTCCTCCGCGGCCCGCGCCACGATCGTCTCCGAGCCCTCGACGAGCGCGCACACGACGTACGCCTGGCGGCCCGCGCGGCACTGCTCGACGATCCACGTGTAGCCGTCGTCGCGCTTGGCCTCCGGCACGATGGAGGTGCGGATCGGGCGCCGCCCCGCCGGCAGCTCGTCGAGCGTCGACAGGTCGAGGTCGCCGAACGCCGTCAGCGCGAGCGAGCGCGGGATCGGCGTGGCCGTCATGTGCAGCAGGTGCGGCACCGGCTCCGCGGCCGCCAGGGCCTGGCGCTGGCCGACGCCGAAGCGGTGCTGCTCGTCGACGACGGCGGCGAGCAGCCGGCCGAAGCGCGCGTTGAGCACCGCGTGGGTGCCGACGGCGAGGAGCGGCTCGCCGGCCTCGACGCGGGCCAGCCGGGCGCGGCGCTCCTTCGCCGGCACGTCGCCGGTCAGCAGCAGCACCTCCGCGCCGAGCGGGGCGACCAGCCGGTCGGCCGTCGCCAGGTGCTGCACCGCCAGCACCTCGGTCGGCGCCATCAGCGCGGCCTGCCCGCCCGCGTCCAGCGCCGGCAGCAGCGACGCGAGGGCGACGGCGGTCTTGCCGGAGCCGACGTCGCCCTGGAGCAGCCGCTGCATGGGCTGCGCACGCGCGAGGTCGGCGTCGATCTCCGCCAGGGCGCGCTGCTGGGCGCCCGTCAGGCGCGAACGGCAGCGCGGCGTCGAACGCCTGGCGCAGCGGGCCGTCGCTCGCGCAGCGGCACGGCGCCGGCCGCGACGTCGACCTCGCGCCGGTGGGCGAGCAGCGCGAGCTGCAGCAGCAGCAGCTCCTCGTAGGCCAGCCGGCGCCGCGCGGCCTCGACGTCGGGCAGGCGCCGCGGGCGGTGCCCGGCCGCGAGCGCGTCGCGCCGCAGCGGCAGCCGCCGCTCCACCCGCAGCGTCGGCGGGCACGGGGTCGGCGACGCCCTCGACCGCGCCCGCCAGCGCCTCCTCGGCCAGGCGGCGCAGGACGCGCGTCGAGATGCGGGCGGACGCGTGGTAGACCGGCACCAGGCCGCTGACCGCCGCGATCTCGCCGCTCGCGGCCTCCTCCGCGGTGGCGACGAGCTCGTGCGTGCGCACCGTCAGCTCCAGGCCGGTCGTGCTGC
This sequence comes from uncultured Actinomycetota bacterium, assembly GCA_963767885.1. Lineage (GTDB taxonomy): Bacteria > Actinomycetota > Thermoleophilia > Gaiellales > F1-60-MAGs149 > CAVYFW01. The sequence goes on along the minus strand of CAVYFW010000016.1, from coordinate 121,664 downwards.
GCCGCGCGTCGCCGCGGGCCAGGACGATCGAGCCCGGCTCCAGCGTCCGCACCAGGAACGCCTGGTTGAACCACGACGAGGCCGGCGCGCGCGCCGTGGCGGTCCTCGATGTCGGCGACGACGATCCGCAGGTTGCGCCGGCGGGCGCCGCGCTCCCGGACGCGCAGGATGCGGCCGAGGACGGTGGCGAGCTCGCCCTCCTCGACCTCCGCCAGCCCGCGCACGTCGGACAGGTCCTCGTGGCGGAACGGCAGCGACTCCAGCATGTCGCCGACGGTCTCCAGCCCGAGCTTCGCCAGCGGCCCGCGGAGCCGCGGCGCGACGTCGAGCGGCTGCAGGAGGCGCGCCGGGTCGGGGGCCGTACGGGGACGCGGAAGGGTCGGCTCGAGCGCGGCCGCGAACGGGCGCCGGCGTCACCGCGCCCGCGCGGCGGGCGGCGCCACCGTCAGGTCGGCGAGCTCCAGGTTGGCCAGCAGGAGGGCGCCGCTGGCCGTGCGGTCGCCGCGCACCTCGATCGCCCGGATGCGGCGCAGGTCGACGCCCGCGAACAGCGAGAGCGGCACGCGCACCGAGCCGAGCGGCGCGAAGCCCGTGACGGCGCTCGGGGACCGCGAAGGTGCCGATCGGGTAGCGCCAGGGCGGCCTGCGTCGCCGGCACGATCACGCGCGCCCGCTTGCCGGTGGCGTCGACGAGCGCCAGCGAGAACGCCTGCGCCTTGCCGGCCGGGTTCTCGGTCGCCGTGGGGTCGACGGCCACGCGCAGCGACACGAGGTCGTAGGCGCTGACGTCGCCGGACGCCGGCGGGACGGCGAAGCGCGCGAGGCCGCCGGACTTGCGCCAGACGAGCCGCAGCTGGCCCGGGTAGGACGGCTGCTGGAGCGCCGGCCGGCAGCGGCGGCCGGGCTGGCAGTAGCTCGAGCTGGGCGCCGCCCGCGGTCGCGACCCGCCCGCCGAGGGCGTCGCGGCGCAGGTTGACGCCGCTGCGGGGCTCGACGACGAGGCGGCGCTGCGCCGACGGCTGGGTCAGCGAGGTCACGACCTTGGCCCCGAACAGCTCGGCCGGCGGCTGCACGTACGGGTCGAGCCCGCCGGACACGATGCCGCGCACGATGGCGTCGACGAAGGTGCCGACGTAGTCCGAGAGGAAGCCGCGCTGGGCCTTCGGCTTGAGGCGCAGCGCGTCGCCGGGCGGGCAGCCGGGCGTCGTCAGGTCGCGCGCGTCGTCGGCGGTGACGGCCTGGTTGAAGAAGTTGTGGTTGGCGCCGCGCACGAACACGGACGCCGCGAGCGACTTGCGGCTGGCCGAGAGGCGGGCGGCGTCGTAGTAGGCGGCGCCGGCGAGGTCGGACACGTCGCCGTCGCAGGCCGGCAGCAGCACGGCGGTCGGGATGTCGACCTGCGGCTGCGTCGGCTTCGGCGTCGAAGGTCGGCGCCACGAGCACGGCGGCGTCGACGGGCAGCTTGCCGTCGGTCGCCGCGCCGGGCGCGGGATCCTTGGCCTTGCGGTGCTGGCGGGCGAGGTACATCGCCGCCTCGCCGCCCTTGGAGTGGCCGACGAGGATCAGCCGCGTGAGGTCGGCACGGCCCTTGAGCGGCGCGCCGAAGGCGTTGGCGGCGCCGCGGGCGGCGTCGGCGAGGCGCGCGAGCTGGGCCGCGACGATGGCGTCGGTGCGGCCGCGGCCCTCGTCCGGCGTCTCGCCCGCGCCGAGGGTGTAGGCGGCGTTGAGGTTCACCGCCAGGGCCAGGTAGCCGCGGGCGGCGAGCGACTCCACGAGGTAGCGGAAGCCGAGGTCGTTGCGGCGCTCGGTGCCGGCCGGGCACGGCCACGGCTCGACCTCGGCCTCGGCGGCGCAGGTCGGGTGGCGGCCGTGCAGGATCACGACGACCGGGGCGGCGTGCGAGCCCTCCGGCACGCCGATCACGCCCTGCAGCTCGATCGGCACCGTCGGGAAGACGGGGTTGTCCTGCGCCAGGTCGAGCCGCCCGAGGTCGTACTCGCGCACGGTCGGCGCCGCCGTCGCGGTCGCGGGCAGGGCGGCAGCGAGGATCAGGAGTACGACGACGAGCCAGCGCCCCACGGGCGGGGAGTGTACGCCCGGGCGCGGTCGCGACCCGGCAACGCGGGCGTGCGCCGGGCTACGCCGCGGTCAGGCGGCGGGCTCGAGGAGCCGGCGCATCCAGTCCTCGTCGGCGGGCGTCGCGGCGAGCACCTGGCAGCCGAAGATGGCGCGGCCGAAGGTGCCGGCGCTGCGGCGGATGACGCGCACGCGCACCGAGAACGGCCCCTCGTCGGCGGCGATGGTGACGACGTCGCCGGGCGCCAGGCGGTCCTCGGACTGGAACGCGACGCCCGTCTGCGACACGTCGACGATGCGGGCCGGCACGCGCTGGGCGGGCCGGTCGCCGCGCGCCACGAGCAGCCACGCCTCGTGCGACTTGCCGTCCAGCCGCGGGGTGCGCCGCTCGCCGAGCACGACGGCGTCGACCACGGTCAGCTCCACCAGCTCGCCGCGGCCCGTCCGGGGCTCGACCGAGAACGCCTCCAGCACCACGGCGAGGCGGCAGCCGTCACGGGCGAGCTCGCCGCGGACGACGTCCTCGATGTCCACCTCGCCGGGCTGTGCGACGGCCGACACCCAGCGGGTCGAGACGTGGTCGAGCACCAGGCGCACGTCGGCTCCCCGCGTGCTCGCGAGTGTGACGACATCGCCCGCGCGCGCGAAGCGACGCAGGTCGATGGGGCCGGGGCCTGGTCCCATGTCTCACTTATCGCGATAGACGGCCATCCGCGCAACCCGAGCCTCCCGCGCCTTCTTGCAGGATTCACGTGTTTCGGACCACGGTGACCCGCGCCGCCGGTTCCCGTTTGCAGGAGCGGACGCGGTCAACCATACTCCGACCCGTGTCCCGAGTCTGTTCCGTCTGCGGCCGCAAGCCCTCCTTCGGCAACAACCGAAGCTATTCGATGGTCGCCACGAAGCGGCGCTTCGACCCGAACCTGCAGCGCATCCGCATCATCCGCGACGGCGTCGCCGTGCGGACGTACGTGTGCACCCGCTGCATCAAGGGCGGCAAGATCCAGCGCTCGCTGTAGTCCGGCTCCGTAGAGCCGGATGGCTATCGCAACGACGTCGACGGCTCCGGCGAGGCAGTCGCCCGCCGTTCCGGCGACCGGCGAGTAGCGCCAAGGGCCGGCCCACGACCGATCCGCCGTCGACGGCGGTTGCGATGAGCGCGACGTCGGAGAGCGCCGTCGAAGTCTCATGGTCAGCGCAGCCAGTTATGAAGTCGTGAGCGAGCCCTGCCCCGCAGCGACGAAGGAGCGTAGGGGCTTGTCACCAGGAGCGAAGCGACTGCTGGCGGCGAGCGAGAGCCGGAGCAGCACAGCAGTATCGTGCTGTCGGAGGCGGTTTCCTTGTCCGTAGGAGGGGTCGCAGTTGAGCGAGCGCAGTGAGCGCGTTGGCCGCCGTCGCGAGCGCCGCTGACGCGGCGCTCGCGGTCGTCGTTCTCGCGAGCGACCACAACCACCCCTCCGTAGGACCCGCCGCCCACCTCGGTCCAGCAACGGAGCACGGCCGGACCCGCCCCCGGCCGACCCGCCTGATTCCTCCGGCTTGACGTATTCCGATATCGGCATATGATGGCGCCCATGGCACGAGCAGCGACGACGTCGGACGTCTTCAACGCGATCGCCGAGCCGCAGCGCCGGGAGATCCTGGTACTGCTGCGGGCGGGTGAGCGGCCGGTGACCGACGTGGCCCAGGAGCTGGGGATGACCCAGCCCGGAGCGTCCAAGCATCTGCGGGTGCTCCGGGAGGTCGGACTGGTGCGGGACCGCAAGGCCGGCAAGCAGCGCCTGTACGGCCTCGACGCCCTCGGGCTGCGACCGGTTCACGAGTGGACGGGCGGGTTCGAGCGGTTCTGGAACGAGAGCTTCGACCGGCTGGACGCGTACGTGCAGGACCTCGAGCAGGCAAGGCAGGAGGGGTAGCCGATGAGCGCGACGGGACGAGGAGCGCCGCGCAGTCCGCGACGGCCGACCGCGAGATCGTGATCTCCCGGGTCATCGGCGCCCCACGGGAGCTGGTGTTCGAGGCGTTCACCGAGGTGCGGCACCTGTCGCGATGGTGGGGGCCGGAGGGGTTCACCACCACCACGCGGGCGTTCGAGTTCCGCGTCGGCGGGTCGTGGGACTTCGTGATGCACGGACCCGACGGGACCGACTACCAGGAGTGGATCACCTGGATCGAGATCGCCCCGCCGGAGCGGATCGCGCTGCTCCACGGTGAGTCCCGCGGCGACCCGAACGCCTTCGAGTCGGTCCTCACGTTCGCGCCCGACGGGGCGGCGACCCGGATCGAGATGCGCACGGTGTTCCCCACCAGGGCGCTGCGCGACGATGCGGTCGAGAAGTACCACGCGATCGAGGGCGGCCAGCAGACCCTGGGCAACCTGGCTGCCTACGTCACCGAGATCGCTTCGCAAGGGAGTCGAGGACTGATGGCCGGGAAGGTGTTCTTCAGCGTGACGATGTCGCTGGACGGGTTCGTCGCGCCCGAGGAGCGCATGGACGACCCGGACAGGCAGCGCTGGATGGCGCAGTGGATGGAACTGCAGCAGTGGATCTTCCCGCAGCGGTTCTTCCAGGAGAACCTGAAGCTCGGCGAGAGCGGCGAGGAAGGGCGCGACAACGACATCGTGCGGGAGACGTTCGAGCGCACCGGCGCGAGCGTGATGGGCAAGCGCATGTTCGACCTCGGCGAGCAGGCGTGGCCGGACGAGGCGCCGTTCCACACGCCGGTCTTCGTCGTGACGCACGAGCAGCGTGACCCCTGGGAGCGGCCGGGCGGGACCACCTTCCACTTCGTCAACGACGGCATCGAGCCCGCGCTCGACCAGGCCCGCGAGGCCGCCGGCGATCGGGACGTCCGCGTCGCGGGCGGCGGCGCAACGATCCTGGAGTACGTGAACGCCGGCCTGATCGACGAGTTCTCGATCGCGCTCTCACCCGTGCTGTTCGGCTCCGGAACCCGCCTGTTCGAGGGCGTGGACGCGGGCCGCGTGGCCCTGGAGCCGGTCCGTGCGGAGCCGACGCAGCGGGTGACCCACCTCACCTACGCAGTCCGGGAGCGGTAACGGTCGCGACCTCAGTCGCCCTTACGGCGTCGCGCCGTTGTCCTCCTCCTCGTCCTCGTCCTCTTCCTCTTCGTCCTCGATGCGCTCGATGCGCGTCCAGGTCGTCATGTCCATCGCGTAGCGCGTGAGCGACTCGAGCTCCTCGTCCGCCACCAGGGCGCGGATCGCGTCGTGCAGCTCCTCCGCCCGCTCTGGCGCGGCGATGACCTCCACCTCCAAGCGCCAGACGGTGAGGTCGTCGTCTTCCTGGTCGGCCATCTCGCTCTGCTCCCCCTCTAGTGGACGCCTTGCAGCATGGCAGCGAGCCCGGCGGCAGCGGCGGCGGCCTCGGCGCCCTTGTTGCCCTCCGCGCCGCCCGCACGCTCCATCGCCTGCTGGTGGTTCTCGCAGGTCAGCACGCCGAACGCCGATCGGCACGCCCGTCGCCTGCTGGGCCAGCGTGACCGAGCGCGCGGCCTCCGAGCAGACGTAGTCGAAGTGCGGCGTCCCGCCCCGGATCACGCAGCCCAGCACCGCGACCCCGGCGTAGCGGCCCGACTCGGCCAGCCGGCGCGCCGCGAGCCCGAGCTCGAAGGCGCCCGGCACGATCGCCACCGTCACCCGACCGCGCGACACGCCGTGGCGCTCCAGCTCCTCCACGGCGCCGTCGAGGAGGCGCTGCACCACGTCCGCGTGGTAGTCGGACGCGACCAGGGCGAAGCGCGCGTCGCGCGGCAGTGCCCCTGACAGGCCCTCGCAGCGCTCCGGCACGCGCAGCCGCGCGCCCTCCTGCGGTGCGGTCATGCCTGGTCGGGCGCGTCGGGATCGGCGACCCGCGGCGGCTCCGACGGAAGGTCGTCGGCCAGCTTCAGATGCTGGTGGTGGAGCGAGGGCAGGATGTGCCCGAGCCGGTCGCGCTTCGCGGTCATGTACGGGAGGCTGTGCTCGTTGACCTCGACCTCGATCGGCACCTGCTTGGTGACCTTCAGGCCGTAGCCCTCGAGGCCGATGATCTTGCGCGGGTTGTTGGTCAGGATCTGGATCGTCGAGAGGCCCAGGTCGGCCAGGATCTGCGCCCCGATGCCGTACTCCCGCAGGTCGGGCTTGAAGCCGAGCTCGGTGTTGGCATCGACGGTGTCCCGCCCCTGCTCCTGCAGCTCGTAGGCGCGCAGCTTGTTGAGGAGGCCGATGCCGCGCCCCTCCTGGGCCAGGTAGAGCACGACGCCGGAGCCGTTGTTGACGACCTGCCGCAGCGCGCGGTGCAGCTGCGCGCCGCAGTCGCAGCGCAGGGAGCCGAAGACGTCGCCGGTCAGGCACTCGGAGTGGACGCGCACCAGCACGTCCTCCTGCCCCGTCACGTCGCCGTAGACCAGCGCCAGGTGGTGCTTGTCGTCGAGCAGCGACTTGTAGCCGATGGCGGTGAACTCGCCGTACTCCGTCGGCAGGTGCACCTCGGCGACGCGCTCGACGAGCTGCTCCGACCGGCGGCGGTACTCGATCAGGTCGGAGACGGTCACGATCTTGATCCCGTGGTCGTCGCCGAAGCGCGCCAGGTCGGGCACGCGCGCCATGCTGCCGTCCGGGTTCATGACCTCGCAGATGACGCCCGCGGGCTGGCACCCGGCGAGCCGCGCGAGGTCGACGGAGGCCTCGGTCTGGCCCGTCCGCTCCAGCACGCCGCCCGGGCGCGCCCGCAGCGGGAAGATGTGGCCGGGCTGGATGAGGTCGCGCGCCCCCTTGCCGGGGTCGACGGCGACCTTGATCGTGTGCGCGCGGTCCGCGGTCGAGATGCCGGTCGCGATGCCCTCGCGCGCCTCGATGGAGACCGTGAAGGCCGTCTGGTACGGCGTCTCGTTGTGCGCGACCATCATGCGCAGCCCGAGCTCGTCGCAGCGCTCCGGGGTGAGCGTCAGGCAGATGAGCCCGCGCCCGTGCGTGGCCATGAAGTTGATGGCCTCCGGCGTGACGTGCTCGGCAGCCATGCAGAGGTCGCCCTCGTTCTCGCGGTCCGGGGCGTCGACGACGATGACGAGCTTCCCGTCCCGGACGTCCTCGAGCGCGTCCTCGATGCGGCTGAACGGCGGCGGCGGGTCGCTCATCCGGGCGCTCACTGTAGACGATCCTTCCATGTCTCAGACCCGATGGGCCAGCAGGCGCTCGACGTACTTCGCCAGCTGGTCCACCTCGATGTTGACGCGGCTCCCCGGCGCCAGCCGCCCGAGCGTCGTGACCTCGCGGGTGTGCGGGATCAGCCACACCTCGAAGCCCTCGTCGGCGAGCGCGGAGACGGTCAGCGAGACGCCCGCGACGGCGACGGACCCCTTCTCGACCAGGTAGCGCGCGAGCCCCTCGGGGACCCGGAACGTGACGACCGCCGCGATGCCGTCCTCGCGCACGTCGGCGACCTCGGCCACCGCGTCCACGTGCCCCTGCACGACGTGCCCGCCGAGCGGGTCGCCGGCGCGCAGCGCGGGCTCGACGTTGACGCGGTCGCCGGCGGCCAGCGCGCCCAGCGTGCTGCGCGCGAGCGTCTCGCCCATCGCGTCGAAGGCGATGGCGTCGTCCTCGACCGCCGTCGCCGTCAGGCACACGCCGTCGATCGCCACGGAGTCCCCGAGGCGGACGCCCGCGGTCACGGTCCGCGGCGTCGCGACCGTCAGCCGCGAGCCGTCGGGCGCGTGCTCGACGCGCCGCACCTCGCCGACCTCCTGGACGATCCCGGTGAACACCCCGGCACTGTACGCGCAAACGCCTGCTCGTCGTACCTTCTGCAGCGCGGGCATCGACGGACCTTCGCGGCCGGGCGCCGGCGGACGGTGCACATGGCGGCTCCCGCAGGCTCATGGCGGCTCCCGCAGCCAGGCGTCGAGCAGCACGTCGGGGCCCGACGGGAGCGCCTCCAGCCGGCCGGCGCGGAGGGCGTCCGCGATCGCCGCCGGGGCGAGGCCGGCCAGCACGCCGGGCGCCTCGGCGTCGCCCAGCAGGAGCGGCGCCACGAAGATCGCCACGCCGGTCGAGCACGCCGCCCGCCAGCAGCGCGCCTGCGAGCGTTGCGCCGCCCTCGCACAGCACCGACGTCACGTCGCGCCCGGCGAGCGCCCGCAGGCCGTCGTCGAGGCTCGCGACGGCCAGCGTCTCCGCGCCGGCGGCCTCCAGTGCGGCCCGCCGCGTCGGCCGGTGCATCGGGCGCCACCAGCACCAGCACCGGGCCGAGCGCGGACGTCTCGAGGAGGCGCGCCGCGGGCTCGAGGCGCGCGGCGCGGTCCCACACGACCCGCAGCGGCTGGCGCTCGACGGGGGGCTCGACGTCGCGGGCCGTGAGCTCGGGGTCGTCGGACAGCGCGGTGCCGCTCCCCACCAGCACCGCGCCCGTGCGCGCCCGCCACTCGTGCACGAGGGCGCGGCTGGCCGGCGACGAGATCCAGCGCGAGTCGCCCACCCGGGTCGCCGTGCGGCCGTCCAGCGTCGCCGCGGCCTTGTACGTGACGTGCGGGCGCCCGAGGACGCCGTGCGTGCGGAAGCCCGCCGTCTGGCGGCGCGCGCGGATCGCCAGCGGATCGTCCGCCGGCAGCACCTCGACGTCGACGCCCGCCACGCGCAGGCGCTCCAGCCCGCGGCCGTCGACCTTCTCGGTCGGGTCGCCGGCCGCGACGACGACGCGCGCCACGCCGGCGGCGACGAGCGCGTCGGCGCACGGCGGCGTGCGGCCATGGTGCGAGCAGGGCTCGAGCGTGACGTAGGCGGTCGCGCCCCGGGCGGCCGGGCCGGCCTGTGCGAGCGCCATCGCCTCCGCGTGCAGCGCGCCGGGCCGCTCGTGCCAGCCCTCCCCCACCACCCGCTCGCCGGCCACCAGCACGCAGCCCACCGCGGGGTTCGGCGCGGCCGTGCGGGCGCCGCGCTCCGCCAGCTCGAGGGCCCGCTCGAGCCGTGCGCGCTCGGCGGCCGCGAGGGTCATGCCCCGCCGGGCGGCCCTGCGGCGCGGACGCGCTCGACGAGGTCGCGGTACGCCTCGGCGGGCTCCGGAGCGGCGTAGATCGCGGAGCCGGCCGTCAGCCGGTTGGCCCCTGCGCGCACGGCGCCGGCGACGGTCTCCGGGCCGATGCCGCCGTCGATCTCGACCCCGGCGCCGGGCCGCGCCAGCTCCCGCAGCTGCCGCAGCCGGTCGAGCGACGCGGGGATGAACGACTGGCCGCCCCACCCCGGGTTGACGCTCATGCAGAGCAGGTTGTCGGCCTCGCGCGCCGCCTCGACCAGGAGCCCGACCGGCGTCGCCGGGTTCAGCGTCACGCCGGGCACCATCCCGGCCTCGCGCACGAGCTGCAGGGTGCGGTGGAGGTGCACGGTTGCCTCGACGTGCACGGTGTACGCATCGGCGCCGGCCTTCGCGAAGTCGCTCACGAAGCGCTCCGGCTTCTCGACCATCAGGTGCACGGCGAGCGCGCCGCCGCGCTCGTGCACGTCGCCCGCGATCGCCTCGACCACGCCGTGCCCGAACGTGATGACCGGGACGAAGTGCCCGTCCATGACGTCCACGTGGAACGTTCGCGCGCCGGCGTCGAGCAGTTCGCGCACCTGGCTGCGGAACGCGCCGAAGTCCGCCGCCAGGATGGACGGGCAGACCTGGACGTCGGTGACCCAGGCGCGGTCGGCGGTCGGCACCGGCGCATCATGCCGGAGCGCGACGGGCCGCGTCGGCGCTACCAGTGCTCGCGATGCACGACGTCCTCGAAGGGCCGCCGGTCGGGGCGCCGCAGCGGCTTCAGCGGCCGGCCGGCGGGGTAGCCGAGCGAGAACAGCGCGACGCCGAAGCGGTCCTCCGGGACGCCGAGCAGCCGGCGCAGCAGGACCTGGTCGGCGATCGCCGCGTGGCCCGTGCCGATGCCGAGGTCGGCCGCCTCGATCATCATGGCCATCATCGCCTGGCCGGAGTCGAACTGCAGCCAGTCGCGCTGCATCTCGGACTCCTGCGCCTCGCCGACGATGACGATCGCCGCGGCGGCATCGGCGACGTGGCGCGCGAACTGCCAGACCTGCGCCAGCTCCCGCAGCCGCGCGCGGTCGGTGACGAGGACGAAGTCCCACGGCTGCCAGTTGCGCGACGACGGCGTGCGGCGCCCGGCCTCGAGGATGCGATCGAGGTCGTCGGGCGGGATCGGCCGGTCAGCGAACTCGCGGACGTTGCGGCGCGACGTGATGGCGTCCCAGGTGTCCATGCGGGGCCTCCGGAAGGGGGCTCGCAGCGTACCGCCGACAGCGCGGCGACCCGGGGTTACGATCGTGCGACCGCTACGGATCGAGGCGCGTCGCGGGCCCGAGCTCGCCTCGCCAGCCGCGCAGGAACGTCGCGGCGTCCATGCGGCGCTTGCCCGGCGCCTGCAGCTCCGTGATCGCGAGGGCGCCGTCGCCGAAGCCCACCACGATGCGCAGGCCGTCCGCCGCCACCTCGCCCGCCGTGAGCGCGCGACGGACTGGGCTCCGTGCGCCAGACGACGACGTCCTGGCCGCCGAGCCGCAGCTGGGCCCCGATGTGCGGCGCGAGGGCGCGGACGCGATCGTGGGCGGCGCGCGCCGGCTCGGCCGGATCGAGCCGGCGGTCGGCGCGGGTGAGCTTGTCGGCGTACGTGATGCCCTGCTCCGGCTGCGGCGTGGTCGCCAGCCGGCCCGCCGCGGCCTCTGCGAGCGCGCGCGCCAGCAGCGGGACGCCGAGCTCGAGCGCCCGCGCCATGACGTCGCCGGCATCGTCGTCCGGCCCGACGTCCCAGCGCTCGAGCGCCGCGATGGGCCCGGCGTCGAGGGCCGGCACGAGCTCCATGATGGCGACGCCCGTCTCGGCGTCGCCCGCCATCAGCGCGCGCTCCACCGGCGCGGCACCGCGCCAGCGGGGGAGCAGCGACGGGTGCAGGTTCAGCCACGGCAGCGCGTCCAGCAGCGGCGGCCGCACCAGCTGCCCGTAGGCGCAGATCGCCATCGCCGCGAGGCCGGCCTCCTCGACCGCGGCCGCCGCCTCGCCGGCCCGCTCCGGCTGCAGCAGCGGCAGGCCGAGCTCGCGGGCGGCGACGGCGACCGGCGGCGGCGTCGGCTGCCGGCGGCGCCCGGCCGGCCGGTCGGGCTGCGACAGCACGAGCGCGACGGGCGTGCCGGCCGCGACGAGGCCGCGCAGGCAGTCGGCGCCGAACGCCGACGTCCCGGCGAAGCCGAACCACGAGCTCAGTGGCGGAGTACCTTCATCGCCTCGCGGCGCGCGTCGGCGTCGGCGGAGCGGTCGAGGTCGACGATGAGCTTGCCCTCGAGGTGGTCGACCTCGTGCTGGATGATCCGCGCCTCGTGGCCCTCGGACTCGAACTCCACCTCGGCCCCGTCGAGGTCCTGCGCCCGTACGGTGACGCGCAGGGCGCGCTCCACCGGCACCGTCAGGTCCTCGTCGATGAGCAGGTAGAGCGACAGGCACCCCTCGCCCTCGACCGACGTCTCCTCGCTGCGCTCGACGATCTCGGGGTTGACCAGCACGCGCGCCTCCGCGTCGACGTCCGGCTGGAAGACGAAGAGGCGCCGCAGCAGGCCGATCTGCGGGGCGGCGAGGCCGGCACCGCTCGCGTCGTGCATGAGGCGGATCATGCGCTCCGCCAGCGCCTTCAGATCCTCGTCGAAGTGCTCCACGGGCCGCGCAGCCTGGCGCAGGACGGGGTCCGGATACTGGCGGATCTGCGCCCGCGCAGTGGCGCGACGGGCGGCGCGCTCCTGCCCGCTTTCAGTGCTCGCCATGGCGGGGAAAGATAGCCGGTTCCGAGCGACACGCGATGCCGGCGCCCCCACCGACAGTCCGCACGCCGCCCGGAACCGGGTGCGCCGACCGGGGCCGCCGACGCGCCTGGGGGAGTCCTACTCCCATCCACCTCGTTCCGACATGCGAAACGAGGTCCGACCGGAATCGTAAAGACGTCGCAGACGCCATGCAAGAGGGTCCGCGAAACGATTCGAATCTGCCGGTGCCATGAGGCGTCGCGCGCGTCGCATGCGGAGGCGATTCGCTAGATCAACGACTGCGGATCCACGTCCACCACCGCGGTGCCGTTCGCGCGCCGCAGCGCGGGGGTCGCGTCGCGCACGAGGTCGCGCAGGACGCGGGCCGCCCGGCGAGCGGCAGTGGTGCGCACGAGGAGGTGCGCGCGCTCCTGGCGGCGCACGCGGAACAGGGCCGCCGGGCCGAGCACCTCGTCGCCCGGGAGGGCCGCCCGCGCCTGGGCTGCCAGGCCCGCCAGCACGCGCTCGGGCGCTCCGACGTCGGGCGCAGCGACGAGCACGCGCACGAGCCGGGCGTGCGGCGGGTAGCCGAACGTCACCCGGCGCGCCACCTCCCCGTCCATGAACTCGTCGACCGCATGGCGCGCCGCGAGCCGCACGACGCGCGACTCCGGCGCCCACGACTGCAGCAGCACGCGCCCGCCCGTGCCCTCGCGCCCGGCGCGCCCGGCCAGCTGGACCAGCAGCGAGAACGTGCGCTCCTCGGCGCGGAAGTCGGCCATGGCCAGGCCGACGTCGGCGTCGATCGCCGCGGCCAGCCGCACGTCGGGGAAGTCGTGCCCCTTCGCGACCAGCTGGGTGCCGACGAGCACCGCGCGCTCCGCACGTGCGAAGCGATCGAGCACCGCCTCCAGCGCGCCCTGCCGCGACGTCACGTCCGCGTCGAGCCGCAGCACCTCGAGGGCCGGGAAGCGCTCCTCGAGCAGCGACTCGAGCCGCTCGGTGCCGGCCCCCAGGCGCGTGACGTCGACGGCGCCGCACCCCGGGCAGCGCCGCGGCACGGTCCGCCGGCGCCCGCAGTGGTGGCACTCCAGCCGCGGCGGGCGCGCGTGCAGCGTCAGCGCGACGTCGCAATCGCCGCACGTGAAGGTCGAGCCACAGCCGCGGCAGTGCAGGGCCGGCGCCTCGCCGCGGCGGTTGAGCAGCAGGACGGCGCGCCCGCCGTCGCGCTCGATCGCCGCCAGGCCGTCGCTGACGGGCCGCGAGAGCGGGTAGCCGCCGTCGCGGAGGAGGTCGACCACCGTCACCGGCGGCAGGCGGCCGCCGACGCGCTCGGGCAGCGACACGCGCTCCAGGGCGTGCCAGGACTCGGCGCGCGGCGTCGCCGTCGCGTAGACCACGGCGGCGCCGTGCTCGCGGGCGCGCAGCAGCGCCACCGCCCGCGCGTCGTAGCGCGGGTCGGATTCCTGCTTGTAGGCGCCGTCGTGCTCCTCGTCGACGACGATCAGGCCGATCTCGTCGAGCGGTGCGAAGATCGCCGAGCGCGGCCCGACCACCACCCGCGCCTCGCCGCGCCGGATGCGCCGGTGCTCGGCCGCGCGCGCGCCCGGGGCCAGCGCCGAGTGCAGCACCGCCACCCGGCCGCCGAAGCGCGCCGTGATGCGGCCGGCGGTCTGGGGCGCGAGCGCGATCTCCGGCACCAGCACGATGGCGCCGCGACCGGCCTCCAGGCAGCGCGCGATCGCGTGCAGGAAGACCTCCGTCTTGCCGGCGCCCGTGACGCCGTGCAGCAGCAGCGCCTCGGCGGCGTCCATGGCCTCCGCGATGCGGGCGACCGCCGCGGTCTGCGCTGTCGTGAGCGGCGGCCCCGTGCCGACCTGCAGCGCCTCGGGCGGCGACGGCTCGTAGACGCGCAGCGCGCCCGCCTCCGCCAGGCGGCGCACGACGTCCGCCCCGGCGCCGGTCGCGGCCCGCAGCGCCGCGAGCGGCAGCGGGCCGGAGCGCAGCGCGTCGAGGACCGCCCGCTGGCGCGCGCCGCGGGCCACGGCGTCCGGCTCACGCTCCGCCCACAGGGCCAGACGAGGCGCCGCGTCGGGCGGCAGCACGAGCGCCAGCGTCCGGCCCGGGGTCGTCCCGTAGCGGTCGGCGAGGTCGAGCGCGAGGGCCACGAGGTCGGGCGGCACGCGGACGCCGGTGTCCTCGACGGGCCGGAGCTTGGCGGGCGCGTCGGCGGGGGCCGGCCCGCTCGCGACCACGACGCCGCGGACGGTCCGCGGGCCGAGCGGTGCGCGGACGAGGGCGCCGACCGGGAGCGGCTCGGCGCCGGCCTCGTACGTCAGCGGCGCGTCCAGGACGCGCGTCGTCACCAGCGGGACGACCGACAGCGTCTCCCGCGCCGTCAGAGTGGGGCTACCGGCGTCCACCACGGCAAGGGTATCCCGTGACCCGGTCGCTACCCCCGGGGCGCCGCACCGCCGCCGCTCGGGGCACACTGCGTCCGTGCTCCGCCACGTCCGCCGCCTCCTCGCGGAGCGATCCGACCGCGGGCGCCGCGCGTCCCTCGTGCTCGCCGCCGTGGCGGCCGTCGGGGTCGCCGTCGCGCTCTACCTGCTGTTCCCGCGGCAGGAGAGCGCCAGCGTGACGCTCGGCCTGGAGACGGCCGATCCCGCCATCGCGTACCCGCACCCGCTCGTGGTGTGGCCCGGGCAGCGCGTACGCGTGCAGGCCGACGGGATGACGCCGGGCGCGAGCGCGCGGGTCGAGGTCGCCGGCCAGCGGCTCTCCAGCTTCACCGCGGCCCCGGACGGCGGCGTCGACGGCGTCGTCGAGCTGCCGGCCACGCTCGCCCCGGGCCGCACCGACCTCGTGGTCGTCGACGCCGGCACCGGCCGTCGCGTGCGCGGCGGTCTGCGCGTGGAGGACGTCGCCCACCCGCGCGTCGTGCTGCAGCCGGCCCGCGCCGCCGCGGGCGACGCCGTGGCCGTGACCGTGGGCGGCCTGCCGCCGGCCGCCGACGCGGTCGTCGTGCTCGACGCGGGAGCCGAGGGCCGGACCGTGCTGCGCCGGGGCCGCACGACGCGCGCGGGCCTGCTCCTGCTGCTCGTGGTGCTGCCGCCCGACGCCGCCGGCGGCGAGCTCAGCGTCGGCCTCGAGGACGACCAGGGGCGCCAGCTCGCCGAGCCGGCCTCCCTCGACGTCCGCACCTAGACGGTCGCCGCGTCAGGCGGTGGCGGTGGCGAGGCCGACGGCGTCGCGCAGCTCGGCGACGCGGTCGGTGCGCTCCCACGTGAAGCCCTCGTCCGCGCGCCCGAAGTGCCCGTAGGCCGCCGTGCGGCGGTAGATCGGGCGGCGCAGGTCGAGCTGCTCCAGGATCGCGGCCGGGCGCAGGTCGAACGTCTCCTGCACGGCGCTCGCGATGCGATCGGCGGTGAGGCCCGCCTGCTCCGTGCCGAAGGTGTCCACCATGACCGACATCGGGCGCGCCTTGCCGATGGCGTACGCGATCTGCACCTCGCAGCGGTCGGCGAGGCCCGCGGCCACGACGTTCTTGGCCGCCCAGCGCGCGGCGTACGCGGCCGAGCGGTCGACCTTCGTCGGGTCCTTGCCGCTGAACGCGCCGCCGCCGTGGCGGGCCATGCCGCCGTACGTGTCCACGATGATCTTGCGGCCGGTCAGGCCCGTGTCGCCGTGCGGGCCGCCGATGACGAAGCGGCCGGTCGGGTTGACCAGCACGAAGTCCTTCTCGCGCAGCTTCGCGGCGTCGACCAGGTCCGTCGGCAGCGTCGGCTCGATGACCTGCTCGATCAGGTCGGGCAGGATGCGCGTGGCCGGGTCGGCGTCCTCGGCGTGCTGCGTCGAGATGAGCACGCGGACGATCTCGACCGGCTTGATGCGGCCGTGCGCGTCCTGCTCGTAGCGCACCGAGACCTGCGTCTTGCCGTCGGGCCGCAGGTACGGCAGCGTGCCGTCGCGGCGCACCGCCGCGAGCCGCAGCCCGAGCCGGTGCGCGAGCATGATCGGCATCGGCATGAGCTCCTCGGTCTCGCGCACGGCGTAGCCGAACATCATGCCCTGGTCGCCCGCGCCGACGAGGTCGCGTGGATCGTCGACGCCGGCCGTGCGCGTCTCGTACGCGGTGTCGACGCCCTGCGCGATGTCCGCCGACTGCTCGTCGAGCGCCACCATGACGCCGCACGTGCGGCCGTCGAAGCCCATCGCGGCGCTGTCGTAGCCGATCTCGCAGATCGTCTGGCGCGCGATGTGGGCGATGTCGACGTACTCCGTCGTCGTCAGCTCGCCTGCCACGACGCAGAGCCCGGTGGTCACGAGGGTCTCGCACGCCACGCGGCCGGCGGGGTCCTGCGCGAGGACCGCGTCGAGGACGGCGTCCGAGATCTGGTCGGCGACCTTGTCGGGATGCCCCTCGGTCACGGACTCGCTGGAGAAGATGAAGTCTCGCACGCGCGGGATGCTAGTGGATCGCGCGCGGCCGCCCGCCGCTACGTCGAGCGGCGGGCGGACGCGCGATCCGGCTGCTACTGGGCGGCCCGGACCTCGAGGTAGACGTCGGCCGTCGCGACGCCGCCGTCCTTGGTGTCGCCCCAGACGGCCAGGCCGCCGAGCGGCTTCAGGTTGGCCGCGACCTGCGGATCGGAGTCGAGCTCCGCGCCCGCACCGGCGGCCCGCACGGCGTCGAGGACGCCCGGGATGTCGAGGTAGAGCAGCGAGGACACGTCGTCGCTGACGCCCGCGGACTTCTTCAGCGCCTTCCACTTGTCGCTGTCGGCCAGGCTCGCGGCGGGCTCGTCGCCGGCGGTCTGGTCGTTGGAGACGGCGATGACGTCGCCGGCCTGGCGCCACACGACGCTGAGGCCCTGCGTCTGCGGGCCGCTGAAGCGCTGCCCGTTCGGGATGTCCTCGATCTGCAGGCCCTCCGAGCCGCTGGCCGAGAGCTCCTTGGACAGCGTCGCGGTGAGCTTCTTGATGGTGGCGGCGCCCGCGGCGGCGTCCTCCGGCTTCAGCAGGAGGCCGACGGACGGGATCGGGCCCGGGTTGCCCGGCGCGACGTACAGGGCGTGCTCGCCGGACAGCAGCGGGACGATCTCGCCGTCGAAGCTCGCGCCGGTCATCGCCTCGATGGCGGTCAGGGCCTGCGCGATCTGCGGCGACTGGCCGCTGAACCCGTCGATGGTCTTCTTGAGCATGGGGCCGAGGTCGTGGAAGCCGACGTAGGCCAGCGTCGTCGCCGGGACGCGGTCGAGCAGCGTCGGCTCGAAGTCCTCCTGCAGGACGCCGAGCGTCTTGGCGCGCTCCTCGTCGAGGATCGTCGCGGCGCGGAAGCGGAAGCCGTTGTCGTCGGCGCCGAAGGACATGCCGATGCTCTTCAGCACGCGCAGGCTGTCCAGCGCCTGGGTGAGCTGCTGCTGCTGCGCGCCCTCGGCCAGCGGCGCGGCCGACGCGGCGAGCGTCACGAGCTGCGCGAGCTTCGGGCCGTCGACGTAGACGACGGCGAGGTTGTCCTCGGGCAGCTGCTTGAGGGTGTCCTTGAACGACGCGGAGTCGGCGAGCGCCTGACCCGCGCCGCCGCGGATGTCGATGGCCTGCTGCAGCGCGGCCTCGCTGGTGGCGAACAGGACGGCGTTCTCGCCGACGGCGACGAAGGAGTCCTCGCCGGACGACCAGCGCTTGTAGCCCTTGTAGTCGGCGAGCGGCGTTGACGTCCTCCGCCTTGGCGACCAGCGCCGCGGCCTTCGCGTCGTCCTTGGACTCGACGTAGGCCACGACCACCGGCTTGGGCGAGGACGGCTGCGTGATGTCGAGGCTCGTCACCGCGACGCCGATCTCGCCGCCGAGCCAGGGCTGGATGTCCTTGGCGAAGGTGGTGCCGTCCTCGCCCTGGGACTGGAGCTCGGTGTTGAACTCCGCCTGCACCTGGGCCCAGCCGGGGAAGCGGCCGGCGACCTCGTTCAGCTTCGCCCAGGCGTCCGAGCCGGAGTCGATGTTCGCGCTGACGAAGGCCAGCGAGTCGGCCGGGATCGCCTCGGCGGCCTTGCCGTCCGTGCCGGCGGCGCCGGCGCCGCTGCCGCCGCCTCCGTCGTCGGAGCCGCCGCACGCCGCGATGAACGCGGACGCGACGAGCACGAGGAGGAGGGCGAAGAGGTATCGAGTTCGCTGCAGCAAGGGATGAAGCTCCTGAAGGGTGTCGCTTCGCACACTCTACTGATGGATCGCGTGAGCACGCTCGCCGCCTTCTCAGAGGGGTCTCAGAGCGGCGTGATACCTTCGCGACCCGGCTGCTGGGACGGTCGCGGCGCGCCTGCGGTTCCCGCGGAAATCGACGGATGCTGCGGCGGGTCAGAACTCCTCCCCGGCCGCACGCGCGAGCAGGACCTCGACGGCCTCGGCGGTCGACTCCGAGCCCTCGAGCACGGCGCACACGCGCTCCGTCAGCGGCAGGTCGAGCCCGTGCTCGCGGCCGATGCGGCGCAGGGTCGGCGCGGTGACGACGCCCTCGGCGACCATGCCGATGCGCGCCTCCAGGTCGTCCGGCGAGACGCCGCGCGCCAGCAGGATGCCGGCGCGCCGGTTGCGCGAGTGGTCGGAGCAGCAGGTGACGACGAGGTCGCCGAGCCCGGCCAGGCCGGCGAAGGTGCGCGGGTCGGCGCCGAACGCCGCGCCGAGCCGGCTCATCTCGGCCAGGCCCCGGGTCATCAGGGCGGCCTTGGCGTTGTCGCCGTAGCCGTGGCCGTCGGACGCGCCGGCGGCGATCGCGATCACGTTCTTGGCCGCCGCGCAGAGCTCGACGCCCACGAGGTCGGCGTTCGCGTAGACCCGGAAGCGCGAGGTCGAGAGGGCCGCCTGCAGGCGCCGGCACAGCTCCGCGGACTCGGCGGCCACCACCGACGCCGCGGGCGTGCCGCGCGCGATCTCCTCCGCATGGTTGGGCCCGGAGAGCGCCGCGACGCGCTCCGGGTCGCCGTCGACGCGGGCCGCGAGCACGCGCGAGAGGCGCCAGCCGGTCGCGGGGTCGAGCCCCTTCGCCAGCGAGACGAGCACCGCCCCGGGCTCGAGGCCGGCCACGCAGGCGTCGAGCGCGGCGGCGAAGTGCCGCGACGGCACCGCGACGGCCACGATCCCAGCGCCCTCGAGCGCCGGCGGGCCGAGCGCGACGGGGTCGACGCCATCCTCCAGCGCCACGCCGGGCAGGTAGCGGGCGTTCTCGCGAGCCGCGGCGGTCGCGCGGGCCAGGTTCGGATCCCTGAAGGCCAGGCGCACGTCGGCGCCGCGGCTCGCGAGCAGGTTGGCGAAGGCGGTGCCCCAGGAGCCGCCGCCGACGACGGCGACCGTCTCGGGCGTCACGCCAGCGTCAGACGGCAGGCTGCGCCTGCTGCGGCGGCGTCTCGGCGCCCGGCTCCTCGAAGCTCGGGTAGCGGTCCACCAGCAGGAGCATGTAGGCGTAGTAGCGCATCGTGTAGCGGATGCACATGGCCTGGAAGTTGACGAGCCCCTCCGGCGCCTTGCCCGTGAACACGATCACCAGCCAGAGGATGAACCCGACCGCCGCCAGGGCGATGTTCGAGCAGGTACTGGATGATGTACGCCGGGATCGCCAGGATGCCGCGGAAGAAGGTCGTCAGCCGGCTGTGGCGCTCGGGCCGCTCGAAGCGCATGCCCACCTGGTACGGCCCGTCGCCGGAGAACGGCGGGAACGGGTCGGACACCAGGTAGAAGTACGAGATGACGCGCGCGTAGTACTTCGCGAAGCCCTCCACCAGGTTGTACATGCCCTCGGGGAAGCGCCCGGTGAAGAGGATGGCGAACCAGGCGATGAAGACGACGACGCCGGCCACGATGCCGTAGAGCGCCGCGAAGATCAGGTGCGGGATCGCGAGGATCCAGCGGAAGAAGGTCGTCGAGACGGCTCCGCCGTTCCACGAACTCGACGTCCAGCTGCACGGGGTGCACGTGTCTACCTCCGGTCGGGGTTCCCGTCGTCGCTCAGGATACGCCCCGGATCCTCGGGTGAGATCTTGGTCGCCCTCGCCTCTCCGGCCGGACGCCGCGGGCCGCGCCGCCTAGGGGCCCGACGCGATGCGGACGAGGTTCTCGGCCTGCGCGAGGTCGCGCTCGGCCCGGAAGTGGTCGACCTTCTGGTCGCCGCCCTCGGCCGCCGCGAGCCGCGCCTTCGCGTCGTCCACGGCCGCCTGCGCCGCCGCCAGATCGATGTCCTCGACGGCGACCGCGCCCTCCACCAGCACGAGCGCGCGCCCGGGCTCGGCGACGGGATGGTGCTCGACCATGAAGTAGCCGTCGCTCGTGGCGAAGCGGCGCCAGGTGGTGGCGTCGATCTTCACGCGCGTCTCCCCCGGCTTGAGCTGCGCCACGATCGGCGCGTGGCGTGGGTAGACGCCGAGCTGGCCCTCCTTGCCCGGCACCACCACCATCTCCGCCTCGCCCGAGAACATCGGGCCCTCGGGCGTGACGATGTCGCAGTGGATCTCCATCGGCTAGGCGGTGGCCTTCATCTGCTCGGCCTGCTCGACGACCTGCTCGATGGGGCCCTGCAGGTAGAACGCCTGCTCCGGCAGGTCGTCGTACTTGCCCTCCAGGACCTCCTGGAAGCCGCGGATGGTGTCCGCGACGCGCACGTACTCGCCGGAGCGGCCCGTGAAGACCTCGGCCACGTGGAACGGCTGGGACAGGAAGCGCTGGATCTTGCGCGCGCGCTGCACCGTCACGCGGTCCTCGTCGGAGAGCTCCTCCATGCCGAGGATCGCGATGATGTCCTGCAGGTCCTTGTAGCGCTGCAGCACCCGCTGCACGCCCGTCGCGACGGCGTAGTGCTCGTCGCCGACGACGTCGGGCTGCAGGATGCGCGAGGTGGAGTCGAGCGGGTCGACCGCCGGGTAGATGCCCTGGGCCGCGATCTCGCGCGAGAGCACCGTCGTGGCGTCGAGGTGCGCGAACGTCGCGGCCGGGGCCGGGTCGGTCAGGTCGTCGGCGGGCACGTAGATCGCCTGCACCGACGTGATCGAGCCCTTCTTGGTCGACGTGATGCGCTCCTGCAGCTGGCCCATCTCGGTGGCCAGGGTGGGCTGGTAGCCCACGGCGCTGGGCATGCGGCCCAGGAGCGCCGACACCTCGGAGCCCGCCTGCGTGAAGCGGAAGATGTTGTCGATGAAGAGCAGCACGTCCTGGTTCTCGACGTCGCGGAAGTACTCCGCCATCGTCAGGCCGGAGAGCGCCACGCGCAGGCGCGCGCCGGGCGGCTCGTTCATCTGCCCGTAGACCAGCGCCGTCTTCGAGATGACGCCGGACTCGCTCATCTCGATCCAGAGGTCGTTGCCCTCGCGCGTGCGCTCGCCGACGCCGGCGAAGACCGAGAGGCCGCCGTGCTGCGTCGCGATGTTGTTGATCAGCTCCTGGATCAGCACCGTCTTGCCGACGCCGGCGCCGCCGAACAGGCCGATCTTGCCGCCCTTCGTGTAGGGCGCCAGCAGGTCGACGACCTTGATGCCGGTCTCCAGGATCTGCGGCTTCGGATCGAGCTCGTCGAACCGCGGCGGCTCGCGGTGGATCGCCCAGCGCTCGGTGTCGGCCGGCACCGCCGGGCGCCCGTTCTCCGGGTCGTCCTTGTCGATGGTCTGGCCGAGCACGTTGAAGATGCGGCCAAGCGTCACGCTGCCGACGGGCACCGTGATCGGGCCGCCCGTGTCGACGACCAGCGAGCCGCGGGCGAGCCCGTCGGTCGCGTCCATGGCGACCGCGCGCACGCGGTCGTCGCCCAGGTGCTGCTGCACCTCCGCGATCAGGGTGCGGCCCTCGCCGAGGTCGATCGACAGGGCGGAGTAGATGCCCGGAAGGCGCTCCTCGAACGCGGCGTCGAGGACGACACCGCGGATCTCGACGATCTTGCCGACGTTCTGCTCGGCTGCCATGTGTTCGACGTGCTCCCTGCGACGAGGACGTAAGGCGGCGCTGGCGCGGCCGTTCCCGGCCGCGAGACGGCACGAAGCCTAGCCCATCCGCAGACGCGATGCGCCCTTGCGCTGTCACGATCGCGTGGCGGTCGAAACCCGCCCGGGGTGCCGGCGAGCGGGGCCTACGACCCGTCGCCGCCGGCCGCGACGCGATCGCGGCCGCCCTCCTTGGCCCGGTACAGCGCGTCGTCGGCGGCCCGCTGCAGGTCGCTCGCCTCGTCCGTCCCGGAGAGCACGCTGACGCCGACGGAGATCGTCGACGGCTCGACGCCCGGGACGCGCACCGCGGCGACGGCCGCCCGCGCGCGCTCGGCGGCCGCGACGCCCGCCGGCAGATCGGCGGCGGGCAGGATCCAGCCGAACTCCTCGCCGCCGACCCGCGCCAGCAGCTCGCCCTCGCGCACGGTGGCCCGCAGGGCGTCGGCGACGGCGCACAGCACGCGGTCGCCGGTTGCGTGGCCGTGCCGGTCGTTGACGCCCTTGAAGCCGTCGAGGTCGAGGATCGCGAGGCCCAGCGGGCTGCCGGCGCGGCGGGCACGGGCGACCTCGCCCGACAGGCGCTCGCCGAACGCGCGGCGGTTCGGCAGGCCGGTCAGCTCGTCGGTGCGGGCGAGCTGGAAGGCGTGGGCGCGCGACTCGGCGTTGACGACGGCCAGCCGCGCCAGGTCCGCGAGCCCGGCCAGGCGGCCGATCATCGCGCGGCGCAGCCCGTGCCGGCGCCGCGCCCGCACGAGCAGGAGGCCCCACGGCCCGTCCGGCCCCTCGCCGATCGGCGCGGCGGCCGACGCGGCGACGCCGCGGGCGACGAGCGCCCGGGCCGCGTCGTCGTCGTCCGCGTGCTCGTCGAGGTCGTCGAGGTAGACGGCCCGCTCGGTGTCGAGCGCGAGCCCCGCGGCCTCGCCGGCCGCGCCGTCCGGGGCGGGCCAGAGGTCGACGCCGGCCTGACCCGCCCGGGCGCCGTCCTCGAGCCGCAGCACGACGGCCTGGTCGCCGCCCAGCAGCCCGACCGCCTCCTCGGCCACCAGGTCGAGGACGTCGCCGAGCTCCCGCCGCTCGGCGATCGCGAGTGCGATGCGGCGCAGCGCGGTGTCGCCGGCCTCCTCCAGGCGGGTGCCGGTGACGTCGCGCGTCGCGATGACGAGCTGGTCGCGGGCGAGCCGCGCGACGTGCCGGCGCACCCACTCGATCTCCGTCCCCGGGACGCCGGCCGGCACCTCCTCCTCCACCGGCTCGCCGGTGCGCTCGACGTCGGCGCAGACGGCCGTCAGCCGCCGCGCGCCGTCGGGCGGCAGCAGGCGGGAGACGCGCTGCCCGACGATCTCCCCGCGCGGCCGGCGCAGCAGGCGGGCGCCGCGGTCGTTGGTGTCGACCACCAGCAGGTCGAACGCCTCGCCGTCCTCGTCGCGCAGCAGGCGCACGACGCTCGTGGCGTCGAGGCTCGCGGCGAGCACGGCGTCGAGCAGCCGGCCGCTGACCGCCGGCGTCCCGACCACGACGACGGCCAGGTCGCCGAGCGGCACGACCTCGACGCCGGTGACGTGGCCGTCGAGCTCGACCTCCCCGCCCCACGAGCGCCCGTGACCGAGCGCAGCCTCGACGGCGCCGCCGACGTCGGCGAGGTCGAGCACGGCGGCCTCCAGCCAGGCGGCCGAGTGCACGACGCGCAGGCCGGCGCCGTCGCGCACGACGACGAGCGTCCCCGCGGCACGGGGTGCGGGAACGGGATCGGGAAGGGAAGAGGCCACGAACTCCCTGCACGCATCGTACGGGGCGGGGCGCCGGGCGGGGTCAGGCGAGCAGGAGCGCGACCACGAAGAGCAGCACGCCGATGCCCACCAGGCCGAGCGCCAGGCGCTCCGAGTCGCGCCGCTCCTCCTCCTCCGCGAGCCGCGGGTGCATGCCCTCGCGACGCAGCGGGCCGGTGTGCAGCCACGACCCGGCGGCGAAGACGAGGATGCAGGCGCCCACGAGCGTGAGGCCGTTGGCGATGCCGCCGCGGGTGTCGCCGTTGCCCGAGCTGGCCAGCAGCAGGCCGATGCCGACGCCGAGCGCGAACAGCAGCACGAGCACGACCGCGAGCCGCGCCAGACCCGCCAGGAACTCCTCGCGCGTCAGCCGCCGGTCGGGCGCGTCCATGGGCTGCACGATAGAGCGCGACGGTCGCGGGGACGGCTCGCCGTGGCCTAGGCGTCGGCGGGCAGCGTCTCGGGGTGCCGGAGGTCCTGCGGGTCCTTCAGCGGCCAGCGCATGACCGGGAAGTGGCAGGCGGCGTCCTGGCCGGGCGCCTTGGGCTCCAGCAGCGGCTCGACCTCGCGGCACAGCGGCTGTGCACGCGGGCAGCGCGGGTTGAAGCGGCAGCCGTCGGGCGGGTTGAGCGGGCTCGGGACGTCGCCCTCGAGCACGATCGGCGTGCGCGCCCGGGCCTTCTTCGGGTCGGCGACGGGCACCGCGCTGAGCAGCGAGGCCGAGTACGGGTGCCGCGGATGGCCGTAGATCGCTGCCGCCGGGCCGCGCTCGACGACGCGACCGAGGTACATCACGAGCACGTTGTCGGACACGTGGCGGACGACGTCGAGGTCGTGCGCGATGAAGACGTAGGTCAGGCCGAAGTCGCGCTGCAGGTCGGACAGCAGGTTGAGGATCTGCGCCTGCACCGACACGTCGAGCGCGGACACCGGCTCGTCGCAGACGATCAGCTTCGGCTCCAGCGCCAGGGCGCGCGCGATGCCGATGCGCTGCCGCTGGCCGCCCGAGAACTCGTGCGGGAAGCGGTTGAAGTGCTCCGGGTTGAGGCCGACGCGCTCGAGCAGGTTCTGCACGCGTCGGCGCACCTCGGCCGACGTGCCGATGCCGTGCACCTCGAGCGGCTCGGCGACGATCGAGCCGACGCGCATGCGCGGGTTCAGCGACGCGTACGGGTCCTGGAAGACCATCATCATCTGCCGGCGCAGCGCCCGCATCTCGCCCGTGCCGAGCTTCGTGATGTCCCGGCCCATGAACTCGATCGAGCCGCTGGTCGTGTCCAGGAGCCGCATGATGCAGCGCGCGAGCGTCGACTTCCCGCAGCCGGACTCGCCGACGATGCCGACGGTCTCGCCGGGCTTGACCTCGAAGGAGACGCCGTCGACCGCCTTCACGCGGCCGACCTCCTTCTTGAAGATGATGCCCCGCTTCACGGGGAAGTGCTTGGTGACGTCCGTGACGCGCAGGATCGGGCCGTCGTCCTCGCGCGCCACCACCGACTCGGTCGCCGTCTCGGTCACGCCACGTCCTCCGCTGCGGTGAGGGCGGCGGCCTCGCGGTCCTTGACGTCCTGCGGCAGGTGGCACGCGTCGACGTGCGTGGCGTGGCCCGGCGTGGGCGCGAGCGGCGGCGGCGGATCGTCGCGGCAGATGTCCATCACGTACGAGCAGCGCGGGTTGAAGCGGCAACCGCGCGGCGGGTGCAGCAGCGACGGCGGCGTACCGGGGATGGCCGTCAGCCGTTCGCCCTGCACGGCGCGCCCCGGCATCGAGCCGAGCAGGCCCCACGTGTAGGGGTGCTGCGGGCGCTCGAAGATCTCGTCGACGGTGCCCTTCTCGACGACGCGGCCCCCGTACATCACGAGCACGTCGTCGCAGATCTCCGCTACCACGCCCAGGTCGTGCGTGATCATGATGATCGCGGAGTCGAACTCCTTCCTCAACCTGCGGATGAGGTTGAGGATCTGGGCCTGCGTCGTCACGTCGAGCGCCGTCGTGGGCTCGTCGGCGATCAGCAGGTCCGGGTCGTTGAGCAGGGCCATCGCGATCATCACGCGCTGGCGCATGCCGCCCGAGAACTCGTGCGGGTAGCTCTGCAGGCGCTCCTCGGGCCGTGGGATGCCCACGGCCGCGAGCATCTCGCGGGACCGTGCGCGCGCCTCGCGCGTCGACACGTCGCGGTGCATGCTGGACCGCCTCCTCGAGCTGGCGCCCGATCGTGTAGACCGGGTTCAGCGAGGTCATCGGGTCCTGGAAGATCATGGCGATGTCGTCGCCGCGGACCTTGCGCAACTGCTCGTTGTTGAGCTCGAGCAGGTTGCGCCCGTCGAACATCACCTCGCCGCTGATCTTCGTCCGCTGGCGCGGTAGGAGCCCCATGATCGTGAGGCTCGTGACGGACTTGCCGGAGCCGGACTCGCCGACGATCCCGAGGACCTTGCCGCGATCGACCTCGAACGAGACGCCGTCGACCGCGCCGACGGGACCGTCGTCCGTGGTGAACGTCGTGTGGAGGTCGCGAACCTCGAGCAGCGCCATCAGGCGAGTCGGATCCGCGGGTCGACGAAGGCGTACACCATGTCGACGATGATGTTGGCGACCACGATGAGCAGGGCCGCGACGAGCGTGACGCCGGCCGTCAGCGCGACGTCGAGCGACAGTGCGCCCTGCACCGCCAGGCGCCCGAGGCCCGGGATGGCGAAGACCGTCTCGGTCAGGATCGCCGCGCCGCCGAGCAGGATGGCGAGGTCGAGGCCGAACATCGTCACGATCGGCAGGATCGCGTTGCGCAGCCCGTGCCGGTAGATGACCGTGCGCTCGGGCACGCC
Organism: uncultured Actinomycetota bacterium; assembly: GCA_963767885.1. Classification (GTDB taxonomy): domain Bacteria; phylum Actinomycetota; class Thermoleophilia; order Gaiellales; family F1-60-MAGs149; genus CAVYFW01. The sequence goes on along the minus strand of CAVYFW010000016.1, from coordinate 95,257 downwards.
CTTGGCGCGCGCCGTGCGGATGTAGTCCTCGCTCATCGTCGTCAGCATCGTCGAGCGCAGCATGCGCACGTAGAGCGCCGTGAACTGCAGCGCGAGCGTCGCGGCCGGCAGGATCAGGTGGTGCAGCCACGGCCACGGGTTCGTGATGCTGAAGTCGACGTAGCCGCCGATCGGGAAGAGGTCGACTTGGAAGCCGAAGACGTCCTCGAAGCCCTGTGAGTTCGGCAGGTAGGCCAGGAAGTAGAGCGCCAGCAGGCCGAAGTAGTAGACCGGCAGCGCCTGGCCCCAGAGGACGATGATCATCGAGACGCGGTCGAACTTGCTGCGCGAGCGGACCGCGGACATCACGCCGACGGGGATGGCGACGGCGAGCCAGATGATGGCCGCCACCGTCACGAGCGACAACGTCACCGGGAAGGCTTCCTTGATCGCCTTGTCGACGGCTTCCGTTCTCGTGAACGAGTTGCCCAACCGCCCGATGTAGTCGGAGCACTTCTCCTTGGGCGGGCAGAACTTCTCCTTGTCCTCAGCGCTCGGGCCGAGGAGCAGGCGCTTGGCCCAGAGGCCGTACTGGACGACGTACGGCTCGTCCAGGTTGAGGTACTCCCGCATGTTCTCGACGGCCTGCTCGGTAGCACGCGAGCCGGCGTAGGCGCGCGCCAGGTCGGTGTTCCCCGGCCCCTCGAGCACCGGCCCGAAGAGCGTGAAGGTCACGACCGTGATGATGAAGAGGACGAGCAGTCCCCAGAGCATCCGGCGGATCATGTAGCGGATCATGGTTGGTGTGTCTTCGAGGTTGGAACCGTCCCCCCGTGCCGCGCGGGCGACACGGGAGGACGGGAGTCAGTGCGGTCGATCAGGGTCCTACGGGTTGACCCACGCGAGGCCCAGGCCGATCGTCTTCTGGGCGCCGTAGTAGTAGCCGCCGTACTTCGGCGACACGAAGTTCAGGTTGTTGCGCGTGTACGAACGTGATCCACGGCGCCTGGTTGGCGGACGTGTCGTAGGAGAGCTTGCCGTACGCGGCGCGACGCTCCTCGCCGGGCGGCATCTCATTGATCTTGGACACTTCCGCGTCGAACGCCGGGTCCTTGAAGTCGCCGTAGTTCGACCCGCCATCCGCCGCACCCGAGACGAGCAGCGGCTCGAAGAACGTGATGCCATCGGGATAGTCGGCCTCCCAGCCGGCGATCGCGATGTTGTCCTTGTTCTTCGGGTTCTGGATGAACTGGTAGTAGTTGTCCGCTGTTCAGGCCCTTGATGCCCATGTTGATGCCGACGTTCTTCATGTCGGACACGAGCTGCTGGGCCAGGTCGGCGTTCACGCCGGCCTCGGGGTAGTACAGGGTCCCCGCGTCGACCGGCGTCTTGACGCCGGCCTGCTCGAGCAGGGCCTTCGCCTTGTCCATGTCGGGCGTGGCCGGGTACGGGTTGTTGTCGACGCCCTCGGGCACCATCGTGTCAGCGAGGATGCCGGACGTCGGCGAGGCCTGGATCGGGCCGCCGAGGATCTTGACGAGCGCCTCGCGGTCGACCGCGTAGTTCACGGCCTGCCGCACCTCGGGCTTGTCGAACGGCGGCGTGTTGACGTTGAACGTCGCGTACGAGATGCGGAGGCTCGGCACCGAGTAGAAGCGGTCCTCGGTCTCCGGGTCGTTCGCGAGCTCGTTGGCCACGGCGCCGACGCAGCACGACTGGTCGAACGAGAAGTCGGCCTGGCCGTTCTTGATCTGCAGCACCTGCGCGTCCGGCGGGACGCCGATGGTGATGTCGAAGCCGTCGACGTTGAACGTGTCGGGGTCGACCGGGCAGGCCGGCCGCGACGTTGTCCTGCCAGCCGGGTTGCGGTCGATCTTGAGCGACTTGCCCTGCGTGTGCTCGGTGACCATGTACGGGCCGGTCATCGGCGGCGGCAGGTTGGTCTTCTGGTGCGGCGCGTCGCTCGGCACGATGCAGGCGAACTGCAGCGCGAGCGCGTTCATGAAGCCGCCGTTCTTCTGCGTCAGCGTGAACGTGACGTTGTCACCGTCGACGACGATGCCGCTGATGTCGTCGGCCTTGCCGTCCTTGTACTCCGGCACGCCCTTGATGGCGTCGTAGTAGACGGTGCCGAAGACCTGGAACGCGGCCTTCGGATCCATCATGCGCAGGAACGTGTCCTTGACGTCGTCCGGCGTGACCTCGCGGCCGTCGGAGAACTTCACGCCCTTGCGGATGCGGGAACGTGTAGGTGAGGCCGTCCTCGGAGATCTCCGGCATCGCGGACGGCGATCTCCGGGCCGCAGCTCGAGGTTCTTCACCGGGTCCGTCGTCGTCGGGTAGCCGACGAGCGTGTTGCACGTGATGAAGTTGACCATCCACGCGTAGGCGTAGTAGTCGGTGCCGTCCCACGTGTTGATGTCGGACTCCATGAGGCCACTGAGACGACCGCCCTGCGGCTTCGTGCTCGCCGCGGCGGCGCCCGACGTGGTCTCCTCGGCGGTGGTCTCCTCCGCCGTCGTCTCCTCGGCCGCGCTGGTCTCCTCGGCGGCCGTGGTCTCCTCGGCAGCGGACGACCCCGCCGCGGTCGACTCGTCGCCCGACCTGCGGGATCGCCGCCTGCGAGCTCTCGGCAGCGGCCGTTGTCGGCGTGCCGCCGCTGTCCCCCTCGTCGTCGCTGCCACCACAGGCGGCGACGAACATCGTCAGCAGTAGTAGGGCCGGCAGCGCCAGCCATCGCAACTTCATGCTCAGGTCCGTTCCTTTCTCGATCCGAATCCGCCCTTGCCGCGACCCCTCTCGCCGCGGCGCGGGCCCACCACCCGTTCGTACCGTCGCTCTCCTCACCGTCTGCTAGCGGTCACCCCCTCCGCGCGGGTCGAGCGCATCGCGCAGCCCGTCCCCGAGCAGGTTGAACGACAGGACGGTGAGGAAGAGGAGCGTTCCCGGGACGATCATCATCCACGGCGCCAGGATGTAGCGGCCGTTGGACGCGGCGTCCGCGATCATGCGGCCCCACGACGGCACGTTCGGCCGGGAGGCCGAAGCCGAGGAAGCTCAGCGCGGCCTCGAAGGAGATCGCAGCGGCGATGGAGAGCGTGCCGTAGACGATCACCGGGCCGAGCAGGTGCGGCATGATGTGCCGTCGCATGATGCGCCAGTTCGACGCGCCCACCATGCGGGCCGCATCGATGAACTCGCGTTCGCGGATCGCCAGCACCTCCCCGCGGAAGATGCGCGCGGGATAGAACCACGAGAAGAAGACGATCGTGAAGATCACCGTCGCGTAGCTGGCGCCGAGCACGACGCTCATGCAGATCGCGAAGAGCAGGAACGGGAACGCCGCGAAGACGTCGACCGTGCGCGAGATGCCGTTGTCGATCCAGCGGCCGAAGAAGCCTGCCGCGACGCCGGCGAGGATGGCCGACGAGCAGCGCCAGCGATCGTCGACGTGATGCCGATGACCAGCGAGCGTGCGCGCGCCGTACGCGACGCGCACGATCAGGTCGCGGCCGAGCTGGTCGGCGCCGAGCCAGTAGCCGTTCGTGAAGGCGCCGACCGGGACGTTGCGGTCGTCGAGGCCGTTGCGGACGTCGTTCTCGTCGACCGCGTGACCGGTGATCGTCTCGAACAGCGGCGCGCAGATCGCCATGATCACCAGCAGGACGATGAAGAGCGACGCTGAGGAGCGCGACGCGGTCGCGCTTCAGGCGGCGCCAGGCGATCTCCCACGGGCTGCGCGCGTGGACGACCGGCTCGCCGGGCGCGACGCGATCGGGGACGTCGACGACGTCCGAGTAGCCCCGGTAAGGTCCCTCGCCCCTTCACCGACCGACAATCCGGCCCTCCGAACAATTCGGGTCCCCACCCGGAAGGACGCACCATAGCGCCCTCCGTGCCCGGCCGCCTACCCCACGAGGAGCCTGACCGCCGGACACTAGCCGAACGTTCCGACCTTATGCGTCGCTGCATGGAAATGCAACACGCCAAGGCGGGGCCGGAGGGCCTCCAACGTGTGCCGGCACAACCGCGTGGGAACCGTGTGATCGTGTGCGGACATGGCGCGGGTGATGACCTTCGCGATCGATCCCCGCGGCCCCTTCTCGCTCGCGCGTGCCGCGGGCTTCCTCGGCGCCTTCCCCCGCTGGGCCACGGCGGCGCCGACGAGGACGGCGCGCTGCGCATCGCCTTCCTGCGCGACGACGGCGAGCGGCGCGGCCGGCGCGGTGCTGCGGCAGCCGGCGGCAGACGGCCCGGTGACGGTCGAGCTGGTCGGCGGCGGCGAGCCCGACGAGCAGCGGGCCCAGGTCGCCCGCATCTTCTCGCTCGACGCCGACGCCGCGGGCTTCCCGGCGGCGCTGGCCCGCGACCCGGTCGCCGCGGACGCGACGGCCGACCTGGCGGGCCTGCGTCCGGTGCTGTTCCCGACGCCCTACGAGGCCGCGGCGTGGGCGGTGCTCTCGGCCCGCCAGCAGCTCGCGCAGGCGGCGGCGATCCGCGCGCGGCTGGTCGAGGAGCACGGCGCGACGGCGCGCATCGACGGCCGCGAGCTGCGCACGTTCCCGCCGCCCGGCAACCTGCTCGAGGTGCGCCAGATCGGCGGCGGCCAGGCCCTGGAGCGGCTGCGGCGGCTGCACGCGGTGGCGGAGGCGGCGCTGCTCGGCGAGCTGGACCCGGACGTCCTCCGCGACGGCCCCGAAGAGGAGGCGCGGAAGCGGCTGACGAGCATCCGCGGCATCGGCCCGTACGGCGCGGGCCTGGTGCTGGCCCGGGCGAGCGGCCGGACGGACGTGCTGCCGATCAGCGAGCCGCGCGTCCGGAAGATCGTGGCCCGCCTCTACCGCGTCGACCCGAAGGACGACGAGGCGTTCCGACGCATCGCGGAGCCGTGGCGCCCGTACCGGACATGGGTCTGCTTCCTGCTGCGGAACGCGGGGTAGGGCGAGCGAGGCGGCGGCTGCGGCGGCGCTCGACGGACCCTTGAGGATTCGCGCAGCCAGTTATGAAGTCGTGAGCGAGCCCTGCCCCGCAGCGACGAAGGAGCGTAGGGGCTTGTCGACCGAGGAGCGAAGCGACTGCTGCCGGCGAGCGAGAGCCGGAGCAGCACAGCAGTACCGTGCTGCGGAGGCGGTGCCTCGTCCGCAGGAGGGGTCGCAGTTGAGCGAGCGCAGCGAGCGCCTTGGCCGCCGTAGCGAGCGCCGCTGACGCCGCCATCGCGGCCGTCGCGCTCGCGAGCGACCACCGGCACCCCTCCGTAGGACCCGCCGCCCACGTCCGACCAGCAGCGGAGCACCGCCGACCCGCCCACGGTCGACGTCGCGGCCATTCCGTCACGACGTCGGACATTTGGCCAACCACGAACCCGCATGAACAGTGGGCTCGCGCGGCGTTCTAACCATCAAACGCAAGTGCCTGGTTAGACGCGACTGGGGCGCCGACCGCCCACGACCGATCCGCCCACGGTCGACGTCGCGGCCATTTGTCCGCACGACGCCGGACATTTGGCCAACCACGAACCCGCATGGACAGCGGGCCCGCGCGGCGTTCTAACCACCAAACGCTAATGCCTGGTTAGACGCGGCCAGCGGGCGCCGGGCAGCGGCCAGCGTCGGCCTACGGATTCCCCGGCACCCCGAAGCTCGGCGCCGCCTGCGGGTCCAGCGCGCGCCGCACGTAGTCGTCCACCTGCGGCTCGTACACCTCCCACGCGCGTCGCAGGGCGAGGATCGGCGCGTCGTCCCAGTCGGCGCGCAGGTCGACCACCGGCCACTCCACGTCGCGGGCGACCAGCAGGCCGGCCGAGTGCACCGGGCCCTCCTCGCCGCCTGCCGAGACGCCCGCCTCCAGGGCGCGCACCAGCCGCTCGGCCAGCGGGAGCGACGGGTCGGCCTCGAACGCCGCGACCATCGCGTCCGGCACGTCGAGGTTCGCCAGCAGGTTGCCGGCCGCCGCGCAGTCCCGCCCCTCGCCGGTCGTCGCGCGGCCGAGGGTGCCGCGCGCCCGAGTGCACCGCCGTCCGGCCCGCCGCGTCGATCGCCAGCAGCTGCCGGAACGCCGCCGCCTCGCCCGCCGCCTCGACGACCGCCGCCATCGCGGCCGTGGCGTCGTCGCCCGCCGCCAGGCGGTCGAGCAGCGCCGGGCCCGAGGCGCGGGTCCGTGATGTTCTGCGACGACACCGCGCCCACCCCGGCGCGCACCCGCGGGCAGCGGGCCGCCACCGCCGGGCTCGACGAGGAGATGATCGCGCCGAGCTCGCCGGTCCGCGCGCAGCGGCCGACCAGGCTGATGGTCACTGCGCCACGAACGGGATCGGGTGGACGCTGCCCGTCCGCGGGCCGTCCGGCGCCCGGACCGTGAACGTCGCGTCGTCGGGAGCGCCGGCGTCCACCAGCGCGATCGCGATGTTGCGCTCCAGCGCGTACGACCACACCACCCAGCGCGCCACGCCCGCCGGGTCGCCGTCCACCTCCACGGGCCAGAACTCCTCCATCATCGGCACCGGCGGCCCATCGAGGGCGAGGCCGACCGTGCGCCGCGCCGGCCCGCGCTCGCGGATGGCGAGCAGCGCCTCGCGGCCGACGAAGTCGCGCCCGTCGAGGTCGAGCAGCGCGCCCCAGCCGGCCTCGAACGGGTCCATGTCCGAGTTGGCGCGGTACTGCACGTCCGTGATGCCCTGCTCCACCGCCCGGTGGATGACCGGCCCCGTGACCAGCAGCCCGTGCGGCTCGCCGGCCTCCACGATCGCGTCCCACAGCTCCAGCGCGCGCTCCGTCCCCAGCGGGTAGAGCTCGAAGCCGGCCTCCTTGCTCCAGCCCGTGTTGGAGACGACGACGTCGACGCCCGCGACCTTCGCCGGCACGCAGCGGAAGCGGGGCAGCGTCGCGACGTCGACGTCGGCGAGCCCCGCCAGCACGTCGAGCGCGCGCGGGCCCTGCAGCTGCAGCGGCGCCACGTCGGGCTGCGACACCTCCACGTCCGCGCCGCGCGCCAGTGCGAGGCCGGTTGCCCACAGGTCGAGGTCGACGCTCGCGTGCGAGATCCACACGACGTCCGCGAACGGCCGCAGCGCGATCGCCTCGACCATCACCCGGCCGTGGCGGTCGAGCGGCATCGTGTAGCGGCAGCCGCCGACCGGCAGGTCGTCGAGCCGGCGCGGGCTGAGGTAGTCCGCCAGCGCCAACGGCGTCCGGCCCGCGGAGCTCGCACTGCCGCTCGGCCCCGACGTCCCACAGCGTCACGCGCTCGACCATCGCGCGGTAGTCCTCGCGCGGGTCGCGCCCGTAGGCCATGGGCATGTACATCCAGTTGTAGACCATGTAGTCGCTCGCCCCGGCCGCCTCCGTGCGCGGGAAGTAGGGCGAGCGCCGCACCGTCGGGTGCAGGTGCGGATGCGCCGCGACGGTGCTCATGCGGGCAGCAGGGGCCGCGTGTCGAAGTACTCCGCCAGGCGCGCCACCTGGCCGTCGCGCAGCTCCACCACCATCGCGAAGTCGAAGTCCATGCGCGACCCGTCGGCTGCGACGACCGACTCGAAGCGCCCCTCCGCCACGCCGACGTCGCCGGCCTCCAGGACGTGCCCCAGCGTGACCCTGCACTCCGAGAGCTCGCCCATCGACGGCGTGTAGAGCTCGCGGATGGCGTCGCGCCCGCGGGCGGTCTCCGGCAGCAGCGGGTCCTCGACCACGCCGTCGTCGGTGAACACCGCGACCAGCGCCGCGACGTCGAGGGCGTCCCACGCGGCGCCCAGCGCCGCCAGTGCCTCGCGCGGCGTCATGCCGCCTTCGCCTCCTCCCAGGCCGCGACGTACGCGCGGCGGTTCGGCAGGTGCCGGCCGACCCACGTCTTCGGCGGGTCGAGCGACGAGGGATCGCGGTAGCCGAGCGCGTCGAGGATCTTCGGATCCGCCACCTGGTCGAGCACCTCCTGCGAGCCGTTGGACGCCCCGTAGGCGAAGGCGTTGACGAGCGTCGCCATCGTCGCAGGCGTGAGCGCAGCCTTCATCATCTCGTGCGCGAGGCCGACGCGCTCGCTGTGGGCGCTGAGGACGTAGCCGTAGACCCAGCCCAGCCGGCCCTCCTGCGGCTGCAGGTAGACGGCGTCCGCGACCTTCTTGCGGATCTCGAACCAGTGGTAGGGCCAGCCGTAGGCGAGGTCGACGTTGCCAGCCGTCATCTGGTCGATGGGGTCGGTCGGCGCCACCCACAGGGTGCGGACGTTGTCCTTGAGCTTCTTCAGCGTGGGCTTGATCGACTCGATGGTCGCGTCGTCCATGGCGTTGGGGTCGTCGACGCCCTCGATCAGCCCGGCGACCTTGACCGCCTCGACCCCGTCGTCGTAGAACGTCACGCGGCCCTTGTAGCGCGGGTCGATCAGCAGCGACCAGGACTCCTCGGTCGGCTCCACCCTGTCCGGCCGGTAGATGACCGACGACGTGCCCCAGTCCCAGGGGATCTGGTACTGCTTGCCGTCGATCACCGACACCTCGGCCAGCTGCGGCAGGACGTTCGCCCACTCCGGCAGCGCCTCGACCGTCCAGGGCTGGATCAGGCCGCCGTCGAGCCAGTCCTGCACGTAGCCGCTCTGCGGGTGCACGAGGTCGGTCTCATAGCCCGCCGCGACCTTCGCCAGCGCCTGCTGGTCGGTCTCCAGGAACGTGAACTTCAGCGGGTGGTCGGCGCCGTACGGACCCTCGGTGTACGGCTTCCAGAAGTCCTCGAGCTCGTAGCCCGACCAGTCCAGCACCTGCAGCGCGCCGTCCTCCGACGCCGGGTCGAACGACACCGCGGTGGCGGCGCTGGACGGCGGAGCTCGCTGCCGTCTCGGGCGGCGCCGAGGCCTCGGGCGCGGATGCCGTCGGCGCGGCGGACGTCGTCGCGGCGGCCGCGCTCGAGGACGGCGGCGGCGCGGCGGTCGTGGCGGCCGCCCCGCCGGTGCCGGTGTCCGCGTCCTCGTCGTCGCCACACGCGGCGAGCAGGACGGCGAGGCTCAGCGCGCCGCCGCCGCGCCAGCAGCGCCCGCCTGTCATAACGTCCGTTGTGATGCATCGGCGGTCATGCTCCGCCGAGGCCCGCAGCGCGGTCAAATCGCCGTTCGCGGGAAGCCTCCCCGGCCGTGGCGATGGGTCGGGCGGGGCCGCGCATCGCCGCCGCCGATGAGCCAGGCCGGAAACCGCCGCTTGACCGCGACGCCGGGCGGGCGGTTCACTGCCGGCATGATCCGCACCGGCGACGAGTACCGGGAGTCGATCCGCGACGGGCGCGCCGTCCTCATCGACGGCGAGCGCGTGGACGACGTCACGGTCCACCCCGCCTTCAAGCCCGCCGTCGACGCGCGCGCCCGCATCTACGACCTGGCGCACGAGGCCGAGACGCGCGACGCCCTGACGTACGTCGACGCCGCGACCGGCGAGACGTGCGCCATCGGCGGCAAGCTCCCGCTCGACGCGGCCGACTGGCACGCCAAGAAGCGCGCCGTCGACCTGCTGATGGACGACCTGCGCGGCGTCGTCACCCGCGTCGGCGACGAGACCGTCGGCGAGATGTGGTCGCTGTACGACGGCCAGGACGTGCTCAACGAGGTCGACCCGACGTTCGCCGAGAACATCCGCCGCCACGTGCACCGGACGGTGCTGGAGGATCCGTTCCACGTCTCGGCCAACACCGATCCCAAGGGCGACCGCTCCAAGCGCCCGCAGGATCAGGACCCGGACATGCTGCTGCACGTGGTGCGCGAGACGGATCGCGGCATCGTCGTGCGCGGCGCCAAGTACGAGACCGCGGCCGCCTACGCGAACCAGGCCTTCACGAAGCCGACGATCGCCAACTGGGGCGACTCGGAGCTGTCCGACTACGCCGTCGGGTTCATCCTCGACCTCGGCTCGCCGGGCCTCAAGTTCATCTGCCGCTCGGGCTTCGCCGGCCGCCACGACCCCGCCGACTACCCGCTGCAGGCGCGCTGCGACGAGGTCGACGCGCTGGTCGTCTTCGACGACGTCGAGATCCCGTGGGAGAACGTCCTCTTCTACCGCCACGCGCGCGCGGCCGCCTTCATCCGCGCGACGCTGCACCGCTACAGCGCCTTCGCCTACACCCAGCGGGTGGTGCGCCTGGCCGACTTCCTGATCGGCGCCGCGCTGCTGAACGTGCGGCAGACGGGCCTCGAGAAGCAGCAGGCCGTGCAGGAGAAGCTGGCCGAGCTCGCCTGCTACCGCGAGGGCATCGAGGCGCACCTCACCGCGAGCATCGCGCTCGCGGAGGAGAGCCCGGCCGGCCTCTGCATGCCGAACCAGTCGCTGCTGATGACCGGCCGCGTGCTGGCGACGTCCGGCCTGCCGGGCGCCATGCACATCGCGCGCGAGCTGTGCGGCGGCCAGATCTGCGTGACGCCGAGCGCCGCGGCGTTCGCCGATCCCGAGTCGGGGCCGTGGCTCGAGAAGTTCTACAGCGTCAACGAGCGCTGGACGGCCGAGGACCGCCGGCGCCTGCTCGCCTTCGCCCGCGACCTCGTCAACTCCGACTGGGCCGGGCACCGCCTCACGTTCCAGCTCTTCGCCCAGTCGCCGCCGTTCGCCAACCTCGGCGCCGTCTACCGCAACTTCGACTGGGAGCGCCCGCTGCGCCTGGTGCAGGAGGCGGCGGACCTGAATCCGCGGGTCCTGGCATGACGCGCGCCAACAGCGCAGCCAGTCATGAAGGTGTGAGCCGGCCCCGCGCGGAGCGAGGAACGAGCGGAGCGCTTGGACATCACTAGGAGATTCGAAGCTCGAAATCAGTGCTGGCCGGCGAGAGCGCAGCAGCACGGCAGTTATGTGCTGCGGAGCGGTCATAGACGGAGGAGGGACCGCACTTGAGCGAGCGCAGTGAGCGCCATGCAGATGTCAAGGCGAGCCTTGACAGCGATCGCTCCGGCCGTGCTAGCTCTTCTGCACGGCCGGAGCGGACGAGCGCCAGCGAGCCAGCGGATCAGACGGGAGACTTCGAAGCATCGAAATCAGAGCTGTCCCTCCGGAGGACCGAGAAGACCGTTGGGGGCCACCGCCGCATCCGGCCCTTCAACACGAAGCAGACCTACCCGGAGCAGCGCCTCGACAACGACCTCGCCCAGGCCGTCGTCGCCGGCGACACGATCTACCTGCGGGGCCAGGTCGGGCAGGACCTGGAGACGCGCGAGAGCGTCGGCATCGGCGACCCCGCCGCGCAGACCCGCCAGGCGATGGACAACATCGAGCTGCTCCTCGACGAGTGCGGGGCGCGGGTCGAGCACATCGTGAAGTGCGTCGTGTACCTCACCGACATCCGCTACCGCGAGGAGGTCTACCTCGTGCTGGGCGAGCGGCTGCGCGGCGTCCACCCCGTGTTCACCGGGCTCGTGGTGCCGGCGCTGGCGCGGCCCGAGTGGGTGGTCGAGGTCGACGCCACCGCCGTCCTCCCCTCGTAGACCCCGGCGGTCTACCGTGCGGGCGTGCGCACGGCCCCGTTCACGCTGCGGCAGCTCGAGTGCTTCGTCGCGGTCTGCGACGCGGAGAGCATCTCCAGCGCCGCCGAGCGGCTGCACCTCGCGCAGTCGACGGTGTCCGCGACCGTCGCCGACCTCGAGCGCCTGCTCGGCACGCGCCTGCTGGTGCGCCACCGCGGCCGCGGCGTGGCGCCGTCGCCCGCCGGGCGGCGCTTCCTGGGCGACGCGCGGGCGCTGCTCGAGCGCTCGCGGGCGCTGGAGCGGCTGGGCGCGGAGCTCGCCGGCGGCGTCGCCGGGCCGCTCGACCTGGGCTGCCTCGTCAGCATCGCACCGCTCGTCGGACCGGCGCTCGCACGCTCCTTCGAGGCGCGCTATCCGGAGGCCCGCGTGACGCTGGTCGAGGGCGGCCACGACGAGCTCGTCGACGGCCTCGCGCAGGGCAGGCTCGCGGCGGTGCTGACGTACGACCTGGGCGCCGGCGACGGGATCGCGTTCCACGAGCTCGCCGCGCTGCCGCCGTACGCGCAGCTGGCGGCGGACGACGAGCTGGCCGGCCGCCCCGAGGTCGCGCTCGCCGAGCTCGCGCCGCGGCCCTACGTCCTGCTCGACCTGCCGCTCTCGCGGGAGTACTTCGCGGGCCTCTTCGCCAGCGCGGGTCTGACGCCGCGGATCGCCCACCGCTCGCGCCAGCTCGAGCTCGTACGCAGCCTGGTGGCGAACGGCTACGGCTATACGATCGCGAACGCCCGACCGGCCGTCGACGTCGCGGCGGACGGGCGGCCGCTCGCCAGCGTGCCGATCGCCGGCGCGCATCGTCCCATGCGCCTCGGCCTCGCGACGCTGCAGGCCGAGCACGAGCCCGCGCTGGTGACGGCGTTCCGCGAGCACTGCGTCGCGGCGCTCGAGGTGGAGCGCCTGCGCCGGCCCGGGCCGCAGACGGGTTAGCCGCCGGAGTCCGGATCCTCGTCGTCGGCCAGCTCGCTGGCCGGCCACGGGTTCGCGCCGGTGCCCTCCGTCGGGTTGCCCTCCCGCGCGGCGGCCGCGACCTCGGGATCCGCGTCATCCGGCACGGACTCGGGCTGGGTGGTGGACGGTCGCTGCTCGGTCATCGGCTGCCTCCGGCTCGGTGCGCTCGCTGGCCGGCCTTCCCGGCCGGCGAGCGCCGAAAACCTGACGCCGGCAGCCCGCGTGCTACCCGTGGTGCGCGCAGTGCGCGTCCGGCGGCGGCACGTCCAGCGCCGGGTTGCGGTCGAAGAAGCCGACCGGGCGCAGCTCGAAGCCGTGGCGCGCGACCGGCATCACCGGCCAGTCCTCCAGCCGCGGCGGGTGGTGCGCCCCGAAGACGTACCAGAGCACGACGTCCTCGCCCTCGAGCGCGCGGTCCTTCGCCGTCCACCGCGGGAGGCCGTCGCCGCCGCGGTGCTGGTTCGGGTAGTCGCCCGCCGGGTAGCGCTCGTCGTCGCGCTGCGGCGTGACCCACAGGTGATGCTCGATGAACCCGGCGCGCCGCACGAAGCCGGAGTCCGGGTGCGGCGCGGGCGCGACGTTGTCGCCGGGCACGAGCTCGTACGCCGTCGGGTGCCCCATGCGGTTGGTGCGCTCGACCGACTCCACGCGCCAGCGGCGGGCGGCGAGCGGGTTCACGTCGCGGACCGCCCCGCTCTCGCTGGCGAGGACCGTCCGCCGCGTGCGGAACGACGTGCCGTGCGGGTTGTCCGGCCCGCGCGGGTCGCGCTCCCACTCCACCTCGACGACGCGGTTGGCCGCCCCGTCGACGTCCATGTCGAGGCGCGCGCACAGGAAGTGCTGGTGGTACGGCGCGGCCACGCCGGGCGCGACCTCCGTCGAGTGCGGCCCGACCGTGCCCGGCACGACGGCCGTCGTGTGCAGGACGCCGGTCAGCTTGACCTCGAAGGCCAGCGAGCCGTCCTGCCCGAGGTACCAGTAGTAGCCGTACTCGTAGTTGCCGACGGTGCAGATGCACGAGGCGACGAAGCGCCGCGCCCGCCGCACCTCCACGCCGCCGTCGTCGTCGACGTGCTTCCAGAGGATGCCGGCGTCCTCCTCGTGCAGGCAGATCGCGTTCGCCAGCCGGGTCGGCTCGCCGTGCCAGCTGACGAGGTCGGCGTCGCGGTAGCGGATCTCGCCCAGGCAGTCGCAGCCCAGCTCCAGCGCGTTGGCCATGGCGCCCATGCCGTACTCGCCGACGTCGAAGGCGTTCTTGTAGTGCGTCGTGGGCGCCGGGTCGCCGTAGGGGATGACGAGCTCGGCGATCGACGCGCGGTGGCACACGGGCCGCCACTCGTCCCCGTCGCGGTAGGCGACGTCGTGCAGCACCAGCGCCTCGCGGGCCGTGTAGCCGAGCCGGAAGCGCCAGCGCTGCCAGGTCACCTCGTTGCCGTCGAGCGAGAACGTCACGCCGTCGGGCTGCGTGATGCGGATCGGCGCCTGCTCGCGGAAGCCGCCCTCGGGCGAGCGGTAGTCGCCGGACTCCGCGGGGATCGGGACGATGCCGTGGTCGTCGACGCGCACGACCTCCATGCGGTTGAGATCGACCACCGCGACGAGGCCGCCGATGGGGTGCGCGTACGGGTTCGGCCCGCCGTCGCGCCGCCACGAGATGGCGCGCGCAACGCGGCGGTCGTCCGGCTCCAGGTCGCCGCACGACCAGGGCTCGATGTGCACCTCGTCCGGCGCCAGCCCCCGCCGCGCGAGCGCTGCCTGGTACGCCGGGTCGCGGCGCACGGCCTCGCCGCCCGCCACGAACTCCTCCGGATGGATGGCGGGCTGCACGTCGGGCACGACCCGCAGGCCGGCGAGCCCGCCGGCGTCCACGTCGATCCGCGCCTCCAGCGCCCGGCCCGCGACGGGGTCGAGCAGGCTGGCGCGCGCCACCCGCGGCGGCCGCTCGCCGCCGTCTCGCCACGCCGCGAGCGCGGCCTTGGACGGCTCCTCGAGCGCGACGTCGACGAAGCGGACCTCCCCGACGTCCGGCGACTCGCGCAGGATCGCGACGGCGGCCGCGAGCTCGTCGGCCGTGAGCGGGTCGAGCGGGTGCGTGACGGTGATCGCCATCCGGCCTCCTTCCGACCGCCAGTGTAGGCGCTGCCGCCGCCCGGTCAGGTTCGTCCAAGACGGTCACGGCGCGCGCGCGTACCCTCGGCCCATGCCGACCGTCGACGACTTCCGCCGCCTCGCCCTCGCCCTGCCCGAGGCCGAGGAGGGCGCGCACATGGGCCATCCGGACTTCCGCGTGCGGCGCAGGATCTTCGCGACCCTCTGGCCGGACGACGGCGTCGGCGTGGTGAAGACGACGCGCGAGCAGATGGAGGCGCTGGCGGACGCGCGGCCCGGCGTCTACGAGGCCCGGCCGTGGGGCGCGACGAGCTGGCTGCGCATCAATCTCGCCGAGGCCGACCGCCGAGGAGGTCGCCGACCTCGTGGCCGAGGCGTGGTGCGCCGTGGCGCCGAAGGGGCTGGTCGCGGCGTACGTCGCAGCGCACGGCGGCGGCTGAGCGCCGCGTCACCGTTGGCGCCCGACCGGGTGCGGCGTCCCAAACCGGCCGCGCGGCGGCTGCGTTCCGCGAGCGGACAGCCACAGCGAAGGGAGCGCCTCATGCGCAGCATCCCCATCCTCGCGGCCACCGCGGCGGCCGCCCTCGTGCTCACGGCATGCGGGGGCAGCGGCAACGGTGACTCGACCGGCACCGACGCCGGGGCCGCCGCTGCCGACGCCACCGTCACGTCGAAGGACGTCAACGGCGTCGGTCGCGTGCTCGTCGACCCGACCGGCCAGGCCCTGTACGCGGCCGACCAGGAGTCGCACGGCACGATCGTCTGCGTCGGTGCTTGCACGTCGATCTGGAAGCCGCTCGCCGCCGGGGCGGTGATGCCGTCCGGCACCGGCGGCGTCGGCACGCTCGGCGTCGTCACCCGCCCGGACGGCAGCAAGCAGGTCACCGTCGCGGGCCGGCCGCTCTACACGTTCACGCAGGAGGGGCCGGGCCAGGTCACCGGCAACGGCGTCGCGGACGCGTTCGGCAGCCAGAGCTTCCTCTGGCACGCCATCCTCGCGGGCGGCACGAGCGCCGGCGGCACGGGCGGCAGCAGCACGCCGCGCGGGTACGGCTCCTGACGTAGCCCGCCACTCGGAGGGCGGCGCGGGGCGCGGTATCGTCCGCCTTCATGGCCGGCGACAGCGCCCCGCGCCGCGCGCCCGGACCTCGCGGGCTCGGCCTGCGCGAGGTGCGTGCGATGAAGCGCGACCCGCTCGTCTGGTTCGCCGGTCTGCGGGAGCGCTACGGCGGCCTCGCGGCGCTGCGCCTCGGCCCCGTCCGCTACCTCGGCGTCAACGACCCCGACCTCATCCGCCAGGTGCTGGTCGACGACGCGCGGGGCTACAAGAAGGGCCTCGTGCTCGAGCGCACACGGGCGGTGCTCGGCGAGGGCCTGCTGACCAGCGAGGGCGAGCTGCACCGCCGCCACGCCCGCCTCGCCGCGCCCGCCTTCGGCCGCCGGCGCGTGGCCGGCTACCACCGCGCGATGCGGGAGCTCGCCGAGCAGACGTCGGCGGGATGGCGCGACGGGCAGCAGCTCGACGTGCACGTCGAGATGACGCGGCTGACGCTGCGCATCGTCGTGCGCACGCTCTTCGGGTCCGGCCTGGAGCCCGCCGAGGCCGACCGCGTGGGCGCCAGCCTGACGGCCCTGCTCGAGCACTTCGACTGGCTCGTCACGCACCCGCTCGGCTCACTGCGGCTGCGCATCCCGACGCCGCGCATCCGCAGCTTCCGCGCCGCGCGGGCGTCGATCCACGAGACCGTCGCCCGCCTCGTCGCCGAGCACCGCACCGGCGGAACGGACGGCGACGACCTGCTGTCCGCCCTGCTCGCGGCCCGCGACGACGAGGGCCGCGGCATGGACCCCGTGCTGCTGCGCGACGAGGTCGTGACCCTGCTGCTCGCGGGGCACGAGACCACCAGCAACTGGCTCACGTTCACCTGGCTGGTGCTGGCCGAGCACCCGGCGGTGGAGGCGCGCCTGCACGCGGAGCTCGACGGCGTGCTCGGCGCGGCGCCGGTCGAGGCCGCCGACCTGGACCGCCTGCCCTACCTGCGGGCGGTGCTGGAGGAGACGCTGCGCCTCTATCCGCCCGCCTGGGGCGTCGGTCGGCGGGCGCTGGAGCGGCGCTCGCTCGGCGGCTACGACGTCCCGCGGCGGGCCGTCCTCGGCCTCTCCCAGTTCGCCGTCCACCGCGACGCGCGGTTCTGGCCCGAGCCCGAGCGCTTCGACCCGGAGCGCTGGCTCGACCCGGCGGCGGCGCGCGTGCCCCGCGGCGCCTTCTTCCCCTTCGGCGACGGCCCGCGCCGCTGCATCGGCGAGCACTTCGCGCGCGCCGAGGCGGGCATCGTCATGGCGACGCTGCCGCGCGCGTGGTCGCTGGCCCGCGTCACGCACGAGCCGGTCGAGCTGGACGCGAAGGTCACCCTGCGCCCGCGCGGCGGCCTGCGCATGCGCGCCGCCGCGCGCTGAGGGACTCGCCCGGGGCCGGCGTGTCCGGTACGATCGCGGCGTGCCTCGAATCGATTCCAGCGCCCTCCACGAGCCGGCTTACTTCGCCGACCCCTTCCCGCTCTGGGAGCGGTTGCGGCACGACGAGCCGCTGCACCACGTCGTCGAGGTCTGCCGCGCTCCAGCTGGACTAGCGGCTACTCCGGCCAGGCCACGATCGCGCCGCCGTCGACCACCAGCACGTGGCCGGTGACGAAGCTCGCGTC
The DNA here is from genome assembly GCA_963767885.1 of uncultured Actinomycetota bacterium. GTDB lineage: Bacteria > Actinomycetota > Thermoleophilia > Gaiellales > F1-60-MAGs149 > CAVYFW01. The sequence goes on along the minus strand of CAVYFW010000016.1, from coordinate 78,047 downwards.
ATCCGAGGCCAGGAAGGCGATCGGCGCGGCGATCTCCTCGGGGCGCGCGAAGCGGCCGAGCGGAACCCGGGCGCTGCGAACGGCCTCGTCGAGGACGCCGAGCTCGATCTGCTCCCGCACCATCGGGGTCGCGGTGAAGCCTGGCGCGACCGCGTTGACCCGGATGCCGTCGCGCGCCCACTCCATGGCCAGCGTGCGCACGAGCGCCTCCACGCCGCCTTTGGCGGCCCCGTAGCTGACGCGTCCAGCGAACCCCACGTGCGCCGCGATCGACGACACCGCCACCACGGCTCCGCCGCCGGCGGCCAGCAGGTGCGGATGCGCCGCCCGAGCGGCCCGGAACGTGCCGCGGAGGTGGACGTCGAGGACGTGGTCGAGCCGCGCGTCGTCGAGTTCCACGGCCGGCGCCACGCCCGGCATCCCCGCGCAGGTGACCACGGCGCGGAGCGGGCCGAGGGCGCGCGCCGCGTCGAGCGCCCCGTCGACCGCAGCGGCGTCGGTCACGTCGCACGGGAACGCGGCGGCCCGCGCGCCGGAGGCCGTCAGGCGCCGGGCGACGTCCTCCGCGACGGACGCGTTCCGATCGAGGATCGCGACGGCCCAGCCCTCGCGCGCAAGCCGCTCGGCGGTCGCCGCGCCGATGCCGCTCGCCCCGCCCGTGATGACCGCTGCGCGCTCCGTCACGCCCGACGCGCCCACGACCGCGCGCGCGTCACAGCCCGGGCAGCTTCGTCTGTCCGCCGCGGCCGCGGCCCGTGCGCGCGGCGCGGTGCTCGGTCCACAGCTCGCTGGCGAGCCGCCGCAGCCGTGCGGCGCGCACGCGGTCCGGCTCCTCGGACGCCGCAGCCCGCAGGTCGCGCAGCGCGCGGCGCGTCAGCGCCTCCGCCTCCTGCACCCGCTCCGCCGACGCGTGCTGCAGCAGGCGCCGCACCGTCACGCGCTCGTCGCCGAGGCGCCAGCCGACCGACTCCGCTCCCAGGTCGACGACGAGCGCCGCATCCTGGCCGAGCCGGTAGGCCAGCGGCCGCTCCACGGCTACTCCAGCGCGTCGGCGCCGGCGACGACCTCCAGGATCTCCTGGGTGATCTCGGCCTGGCGCGCGCGGTTCATGGCGAGCGTGAGGCGGTCGATCAGGTCGTTCGCGTTGTCGGACGCGTTGCGCATGGCCGTCATGCGAGCGCCGTGCTCGGAGGCTGTCGACTCCAGCAGCGCGCGGAACACCGCGGTCTCCACCGCCGTGCGCAGGAGGTCGGGGAGGATGTCCTTCTCCTCCGGCTCGAACAGCAGCAGGCCCTGCTGCGCGAGGTCGTGGGCGCTGATCTCCTCGAGCTCGTCGATCGGCACCGGCAGGAGCTGCTCGACCACCACGGTCTGCACGAGCGGCGAGTCGAAGTGGTTGTAGACCAGCAGCACGCGGTCGACGCGCTCCTCGACGTACTCCTCGATCAGCCGGTTGGCGATCTGCTCCGCGTCGGCGTACACCGGGCTGTCGGTGAAGCCCGTCCAGGCCTCCACCGGGATGCGCCCGCGGAAGCGGAGCGACCCCGCGCCGCGCTTGCCGACCGCGTACCACACGAGCTCCTGGCCCGAGCCCTCGTGAGTCGCGCGCCTCGTCCAGGGAGCGCCGCAGGACGCTCGCGTTGAACGCGCCCGCCAGGCCGCGGTCGCCCGTGCAGACCACGAAGCCGGTGCGGTTGGGCTCGCGCCGCTGCAGCAGGGGCTCGGAGGCCGCGGAGCGCTGGGTGCGGCCGGCGGCCTCGGCGATCAGGTCGTGCATCGAGTCGGCGAACGGCCGCAGGCGCTCGATGCGCTGCTGGGCCTTGCGCAGCTTGGCGCCGGAGACGAGCTCCATGGCCTTGGTGATCTTGCGCGTGTTGCGGACGGAGCGGATCCGCCGCCGGATGTCCTGCTGGCTCGCCACGGACTAGGAGGCGGCCGCCGCCGCGACGGTCTCCGGCTGCTGCACCTGGAAGCCCTGCTTGAACTCCTCGACCGTCTTCTTCAGCGCCTCCTCGGTGTCCGAGGCGAGGTCGCCGGAGGAGCGCATGGCCTCGAGCACGGCGCGCTCGCCGCGCAGGTACTCGCGCAGGCCGTCGTTGAAGCGCGCGACCTCCTCGACGGGCAGGTCGTCGACGTAGCCGTTGGTGGTCGCCCAGATGATCGCGACCTGCTCCTCCATCGGCCACGGGTCGTACTGGCCCTGGTTGAGCGTCGCGACCAGGCGCTGGCCGCGGGAGAGCTGGCGCAGCGTCGCCTGGTCGAGGTCCGAGCCGAACTGCGCGAAGGCCTCCAGGGCGCGGAACTGCGCGAGCTCCACGCGCAGGCGGCCGGCGACCTTCTTCATGGCCTTGGTCTGCGCGTTCGAGCCCACGCGCGACACCGAGATGCCGACGTTGATGGCCGGGCGCACGCCCTGGAAGAACAGGTCGGACTCCAGGAAGATCTGGCCGTCGGTGATCGAGATGACGTTGGTCGGGATGTACGCCGACACGTCGCCCGCCTGCGTCTCGATGATCGGCAGCGCCGTCAGCGAGCCCGCGCCGAGCTCGTCGGACATCTTCACCGCGCGCTCCAGCAGCCGCGAGTGCAGGTAGAAGACGTCGCCGGGGAACGCCTCGCGACCGGGCGGGCGGCGCACCAGCAGCGACATCTGCCGGTACGCGTCGGCCTGCTTCGTGAGGTCGTCGTAGATGCAGAGCGCGTGCTTGCCGTCGTACAGGAAGTACTCGGCCATCGCGCAGCCGGCGTACGGCGCGATGTACTTGATGGGCGCGGCCTCCGAGGCACCGGCGACGACGACGATCGTGTACTCCATCGCGCCGTGCTCGCGCAGCTTCTCCACCACCTGCGCGACCGTCGAGCCCTTCTGGCCGATGGCGACGTAGACGCAGATGACGTCCTGCCCGCGCTGGTTGATGATCGTGTCGATCGCGACGGCGGTCTTGCCGGTCTGGCGGTCGCCGATGATGAGCTCGCGCTGGCCGCGGCCGATCGGGATCAGGGCGTCGAGCGCCTTGAGGCCGGTCTGCAGCGGCTCCTTCACCGGCTGGCGATCGACGACGCCGGGCGCCTTGAACTCCAGCGGGCGCGTCTCGGCGGCCTCGATGGCGGGCCCGCCGTCGATCGGGTTGCCGAGCGGGTCGACGACGCGGCCGACGAGGTCCGGGCCGACCGGGATCGACATGACGCGGCCGCGTGCGCTTGACGACGTCGCCCTCGACGATCTTCGTCCACTCGCCGAAGAGCACGCAGGCGACGTTGGACTCCTCGAGGTTGAGCGCGAGGCCGGTGACCCCGTGCGGGAACTCGAGCATCTCGAGCGCGACGCAGTTCTCGAGGCCGTAGACGCGCGCGATGCCGTCGCCCACGGCGATGACCGTGCCGACCTCGGCGACCTCGACGGTCCCCTCGTAGCCGGCGATCTGTTCCTTGAGGATCGACGCGATCTCGTCAGGGCGGAGCTTCAACGCGGGTACCTCGGCGTTCTCAGGAGGAGGGAATGCGGACGGAGCGGAGGGAGCGGCGCAGCTCGTCGAGCTGCGTGCGGACGGACGCGTCGACCAGCCGGTCGCGCATGCGCAGGATGATGCCGCCCAGGATCGCGGGGTCGACGCGACGGTCGATGGTGACGCGCTGGCCGGTGGCCGCCTCGAGGCGCTTGCCCAGGTCGGCGGCCTTGGCGTCGTCGATCTCGATCGCCGTGGTGACGGTGATCGAGAGCTCGCGCTGCTCGCGCTCGTAGCGCTCGTCGATACGCCTGGTTCAGGTCGACGATGAGGGTGAAGCGGCCGTTCTCGAGCAGCACGATGAGCGCCTTGGGGACGAGCTCGTCGGCGCCGGCGCAGATCTGGGTGATGATCCGGCGCTTCGCCTCGGACGGGAACGAGGGGTTGAACAGCGCGCGCGCGAGCGACCGGTTCTCCGCCAGCGCGCGCACGAACGCGGACAGGTCCTTGCGGACCTTGTCCAGGCGGTTCGCCTCCTGGGCCGCGTCGTAGAGCGCGTTCGCGTAGGTGATGGCGGCAGGATCGGCCACTAGGCCCTCTGGGGCTCCCCGCCCTCGAGCGACGAGAAGTCGACGTCGGCGAGCGCCTCGTCGATGAGTCGCCGCTGCTCCGCCTCGTCGAGCTTGCGCTTCAGCACGCGCTCGGTCGTGACGATCGTCAGGTCGGCGATCTCCCGCTTGATGCGGTCGAGCGCCTGGCGCGTCTCGGCCTGGATGGCGGCCTGCGCCTGGGCGATGCCGCGCTCGCGCTCGGCGTTGATGTCCTCCTGCAGCTTGCGGCGCTGCTCCTCGGCGGCGTGGCGCGCCCGCTCGAGGATCTGCGTCGCCTCCTGCCGGGCCTCGGCGAGCTGCTGGCGGTACTCCTCGGCCAGCTTCTCGGACTCGGCCCGCGCGGACTCGGCGGCCTCCATGTTCTTCTGGATCGACGCCCGGCGCTCGTCGAGGAGTCCGGCGATGCGCCCGAAGGCGAACTTCTTGAGGACGAAGAGCACGATCAGGAACGTGATCAGGGTCCAGAAGCTGAGCCCCAGGTCCGGCTTGATCAGCCCGCTGTTGTCGTCTTCCTCCGCCTCGGCCAGGAGGGGCAGGTACTGCAGGAGCCCGAGCATCGCGTCAGGCGATGAAGAACGCGACGAAGGACATGAGCAGGGCGTAGAACGTGATGGCCTCCGTCAGCGCCAGGCCGAGGAACATCATGCCCTGGAGGTCGCCGCGCATCTCCGGCTGGCGCGACGTGGCCTCGATCGTCTTACCGATCAGGTAGCCCACGCCAACGCCTGGGCCGATCGCGCCGAAGCCCGTACCGAGACCGAGCGCCAGCGCCTTGGCGGCGTCGACGAGACCTTGGTCGGTCAGTGCCATTCGTGGTTCCTGCCTCTCCTCGTGGACCGTGTCGTGCTGGGGTTGCCTAGTGCTGCGGCTCGATGGCCGAGCCGATGTAGATGCCCGAGAGCATCGCGAAGATGTAGGCCTGCAGCGACGCCACGAGGCCGAACTCGAAGACGTAGAAGAACGTCGCCGCCGTGATGGTCAGCGGGAAGATGTACCAGTTGCTGAGCAGGATCACGAAGCCGATGCACATGATGATCAGCAGGTGGCCGGCGAGCATGTTCGCGAAGAGCCGGACGCTCAGCGAGACGATCCGCAGGAACTGCGAGAGCACCTCGAGCACGATCAGGAACGGCTTCAGCGCCGGCGGCGACGGCGGCACCCAGGACTTGAAGTACGGGCCGACCCCGTTGGCGCGGACGCCCTCGAAGTGCGAGATGAAGATCGTGCACAGCGTCAGCGTGAGCGTGACGGAGATGTTCGAGGTGGCGGCGTAGATCGTGAAGCCCGGGAGGCCGGCGATCGACGTGTTGTGCGTGTCGAGCGGCAGCGGGATGAACGAGATGATGTTGATGATCCAGATGAAGATGAACAGCGTCGCGACGTAGGGGAACCAGCGCGTGTACGCGCTCCTCGGCAGCGTCGCCTTGCCGATGTTCGTCTCCGCGAACGTGTAGAACGTCTCGACCACCGTCTGCGTGCGCTTCGGCTGCACCCGCAGGCCGCCGCGCACGATCCAGAGCGTGAGGATCACCGCGATGAGCGCCGCCAGCCAGAGGTAGACGACCGCCTTCGAGATGCCGATGTTCAACGGCCCGATCTCGAGGTCGAACCACGGCTCGACGATGAACTCCTCGACCGGCTTGAAGTCCTCCTCGTCGGAGCTCGCGGCGAAGGCCATCGCCGGCGACGCCAGCAGCATGAGGAGGAGCGGCGCGACGAGGGTCGCGAGGCGCTTGATCACGCGGTCTCCTGGGTGGTGCCCGTGCTGCGCGCCATGGAGTGGAGGATCGAGCGCACGAGCAGGTCGACGGTGAAGTAGACGAGGAACGTGACTGCGGCGGCGACGGCCATCTCCTTGTCGCCGAACTCCGCGAACAGGAACAGGGCGCCGAAGGACAGCCACGCGCGCGAGATGAAGCCGATGCCGCTGACGCCGACCGCCGTCACCTGCGACTTGCCGCGCGCGACCCAGTCGATGGCCCTCGCGCTGAAGAAGTTGACGGCGAACAGCAGGACGCCGAAGAGCCAGCCGCCCAGGGGGAAGCCCCCGATGAGGAACACCGGCAGGGCGAGCAGGCAGAACAGGAACGGCAGGTACTGGAGGGCCACGGGCCCTGCGTACCGTGCTCCGCGGTAGACGGCGAGGTCACTGCTTGATGAACCTGACATAGACGGCGTAGAACCCGAACACGACACCGATCGCCGCACCGGCCAGAGCGACCGGGATCGCGGCGCCTAGGAGGTAGCCGAGACCGTAGCCGAGTCCCGTGCCGAGGAGGATCGAAGCGACGATGGTGATCCCAGCGGACAGACCGGAGGCGTCGCTGCGCCCCCTCGCGCCACCCTGACCGGTGATCCCGTTGCCTCCTACGAGTCCTCGAGCGGCCCCGCCACCCCTCCGGCGGCGAGCGCCGCGAGCATAGCAACTGGCCGACGTTCGTGACAACAGTCAAGCGTCGCGCAGGTCGGCGCAAATCCCGTAGCTATGCGGAATGAGACGGAGCGGAGGCCGGCGCGGGCGGCGGGCTTTGTAGCCCTGCCCGCGCCGGACGTCACGGGCCGAGGGCCACGCGCACGAGGCCGTCGTCCCGGCGGGAGACGACGAGCGTCCCCTCGCGCCCGGCCAGATCGCCGCCGGTGCCGCGCCAGGTGCCGGCGGCGCGCCTGCAGTCGGACGTGGGCACGCCGACCGTGCCCGCCACCGTGCCGGCGACGGGGAAGGTGCTCTCGACGTGGATCGAGAAGTCCGTGCCGGTCGCGCCGAACGGCGTCGCGCTCGGACTGCAGTCGAGGGAGCCGCGCGGGCGCCAGAAGACGTCGCCGCGCCCGACCTCGCCGCTGCCGTCGGCCGAGAGCAGCGCGTAGTCGACGCCGCCCCCGAGCAGCACCAGGGTCTCCGGGCCGCCGAGGACGCTGAACGGCGTCGTCGCGGGGTCGAGCGCAGGGTCGTCCGCGGGGGCGCGCACAGGGTCGTCCGCGGGGTCGGCGACCGGAGTCGGCGACGGCGCCGGGGCCGCGGAACGCGGACGGGAGGTCGTCGGCCGCCACCGGTGCGGGCCCGTCGGGCGGGTGCGCCACGAGCAGGGCGACGGCCATCGCCCCGCCGGCCGCGAGGGCGGACGCGCAGGCCACGAGCGAACCGCGCACGCGCGGGCTAGCGGGCGGCGGCGGAGACGTCCGCCTCCTCGCGCCGGCGCCGCCGCTCGACGACGAGCGGCACGTCGTCGCCGACCTCGGCGGAGCGCGCCAGGCCGACCATGCGCAGGTGGCGGTACTTCAGGATCTCCAGCGCGTAGACGACGTACACCGACGCGGCGAGCGTGACGAGGGCGAAGAGCGAGAGGCCGATCGTCGGCGCGGTGTGCCACTCGCCCTGGGTGCGGTAGCGGAAGAAGCGGGCGGCCATCGCGAAGCACGCCAGGACGGCGCACCAGGCGTACAGCAGGAGCGCGGCGCGGCGCTGCGAGTAGCCGATCTGCAGCAGCCGGTGGTGGAAGTGGTTGCGGTCGGCCGACGAGACGGGACGGCCGTACTTGAGCCGCTTGAGGATCACGAACGAGGTGTCCAGGATCGGCACGAGCAGCACCAGCATCGGGAACACGAGGGCCAGCGCGGCGGACGTCTTGACGACGCCCTGGATGCTGAGCGCCGCGAGCAGGTAGCCGAGCGGCAGCGCCCCCGAGTCGCCCATGAAGACCCGGGCCGGGTGGAAGTTCCAGCGCAGGAAGCCGACGCAGGCGCCGCCGACGGCCGCGAAGGCGATGGCGGCGTCGTAGCGGTAGAGCGAGATGGAGAGGATCGCGAAGGTGACGCCGGCGATCGCGCAGATGCCGGCCGCCAGCCCGTCCATGCCGTCGGCGAAGTTCACGATGTTGGCGACGGCCACGATGAAGATGACCGTCAGCGGGTAGCCCAGCCAGCCCAGGTCGACGCCGTCGCCGAGCAGCACGGGCACCGTGATCTTCTCGATGCGGATGCCCGCGGCCACGGGCAGCACCGCGCAGCCGACCTGGCCCAGGAACTTGAGCCACGGCGGCAGGCCGAGCCAGTCGTCGACCGCGCCGAGGAGCGCGATCAGGATCGCGCCCGCGAAGAGGGCGACGTAGCGCTCCTCGAGGTCGATCAGCGGCGCGACCGCGATGAGGATGCCCGCGACGATGCCGAGGCCGCCGAGCAGCGGCACCGGGTGGTCGTGGATGCGGCGGCCGCCGGGCTGGTCGAGCACGCGCAGGCGCCGCGCCAGGCGCATCGAGAGCGGCGTCGTCACCAGGGCCACGACGAGCATGGCGATGAGGAAGGCGAGCGCGGCCTCCCACGTCATGATGCGGAATCCGGCGACCTCGAGCACCGGACGCTGACCTTAGCACCGGGGCCGGAGCCGACTCACCGCCGCGCGGGGCCTGCCCACGCTCGCTACCGGTACCCTGAGCGACCGTGGAGCCCGAGCCCGACCTCTTCACCGAAGCCCTCGAGGACGCCATCGACGGCCTGCCGCCGGAGATCGCCGCGCGCGTCGAGAACGTCGCCATCGGCTTCGAGGACGAGGCGCCGGGCCACCCCTGGCGGCTCGGCTACTACGAGGGCGTGCCGCAGACGCGCCGCACCAGCGGCTACATGTTCGCGCTGCCGGACCGCATCACGCTCTACCGCCGCCCCATCGAGCGGCACGCAGGCGGCGACCCCGAGCGCATCCGCGAGGAGGTCCGCCACGTGCTGGTGCACGAGATCGCGCACCACTTCGGCATCTCCGACGACCGCCTGCGCGAGCTCGGGGCCTACTAGCCGAGGCGGAAGCTGATGCGGCGGAGCTCGACGCCGCCGACCTTCAGGATCGCCGTGTAGCGGCCCTTCTTCAGCACGCTGCGTGGGACGTAGCCGTAGGAGGCGGTCACCAACGCGCGCCGCGGGCGCACCGACCCGATCCGGAGCTGCGCGCCGAGCGGGTCCTTCCAGTCGACGCGGATCGCGCCCTTCGTCGGCAGCGCCGCGAACTTGAAGTTGGCCCATACGACCTTCCGGTCCCCGACGATCCGGGTTGCCGGGGCGCCGTTCTGGGTGGCGGACGCGAAGGCGTCGACGACGATGCCGCTCGCAGGCCCCTTGAGGCGCGCCAGGTCCTTCGCCACGCGCGGCACCGTGCCGCCGGAGCTCGAGCCGGTGACGTCCACGCGGTACTTGCCGGGCAGGACGACCTTGGGCAGCTTCGGCAGCGCGAGCTTGACCGTGAAGGCGCCGGCCGCCGTGCGCTTGACGCTCCAGCCCTTGACCGGCTTCGTGCCGGACGCCGTGATCCGCCGCAGCGTCACCGTCAGGTTGGCAGCGGCGTCGGTGCTGCCCTTCAGCTCGAGCGTCCCGTTCGGCACGCCCTTCTTCCACTTCACCGAGAGCTTGGCGCTCGTGATCTTGGCGGTCGTCGGCCCGACCCCGGGGCCGGGGACGAGGACGGTGAAGGCGACGTCGCCGCCGGCCACCTCCGTACCCGCGGCATCGCGGGCGACGACGCGGTAGTGGACGACGCTGCCGGCGGCGAGGTTGCCGAGCGCGGCGGTGACGAGCTGCGGCGCGCGGGTGGCGGCAGCGGTCTGCGTGGTGGTCTGGAAGCCGTAGGTGGCGTCGGCGCCGTACTCGAAGCGGTAGGTGACGGGCAGCCCGTCCGTCTTGAGCGTCGCGGCCATCGTCCCGCTGGACGTGGTCAGCGCCTGCGCGGCCTCCGTGGTGGCGCCGGGCGGCGGGGCGATGAAGCGGACGCGGGGGTTGCCGTACTCCTTGATCCAGAGGCGGCCGCTCGCCGGATCGAAGGCCAGGCCGCGCGGCGAGAGGAGCTGCGCCTGCAGGGCGCTTCCGCCGTCGCCGCAGGGGGCGGGCGGCGTGCAGGCGGCGCCCGTGCCGGCGACCGTCGTGATCGTTGCCGCCGGGCACGAAGCTGCGGATGCGGCGCCGGCGCCGGGTTGACCCCGCCGCCGCTGGGTACCTCGTTCGAGATGTAGATGCGGCCGCTCGGGTCGACGGCGATGCCACAGGTGCCGTTCAGCGCCGCCGCCGTGGCCGGGCCGCCGTCGCCGCACGGGTCGCGTCATGTCCGCGCAGGTGGCGCCGCTGCCGGCGACGACGGTGACCGTCTCCGGGCTGGTCGTCAGGTCGACGCGCAGCACCCGGAAGCGCCTCGGTCACGTAGAGCACCGTCTGCGTCGGGTCGAGCGCGATGGCGACGGGTCCGGCGAAGCGCGAACGTCGGTGCGACGCGGCGCATGCGGTAGACGCTGCCGTGCGGCGTCAGCCGGCGGATCAGGTTGACTTCCGGGTCGCTGAAGTAGACCTCGCCGTTCGCGGCGGCGGCGACGTGCTGGGGCTGGGTCAGCGGCGTCGTCGATGCGTCGTCGACGTCGCTGCAGCTCGGGGTGGGGCGTGCAGGGATACGGCGCTGGCCGTTGCCGGCGATCGTCTGGATCACGCCGTCCGCCTTGCGGACCTTGCGGACGCGACGCCCGACGTAGTCGACGATGAACACGTCGCCGGCCGGCCCGACGGCGACGCCGAGCGGGTGCGCGAGCCTGGCCGCGGTCGCCGGGCCGCCGTCGCCGCAGGGTAGCGCGCACGTCGGCGCACTGCGTGCCGTTCCCCGCGACGGTCTGGAGGACGCCGTCGGTCCGGATGCGCTTGACGCGGTAGTCCTGGTCGGCGAACACGACGCTGCCGTCCGGGTCGACCGCGATCCCGACGCCGCTCGCGGTGTTCGGCTGGGACACCGTCGGCCCGAGGGCGAGGACGTCGCTCGGGCACATCGCGATGATGCAGCCGGTGCCGTTGCCCGCGCCGGTCCAGATGGTGTCCGCACTCGCGCCCACGGGGGCGGCGAGCAGGAGGAGCGCGACCGCCGCGAGCGCCTTCCCGAGCACCACTCGCACCGTACCGGGCCAGGCGCGTCTCGCGCAAGACCTCGCGTCATTTGAGACCGCCCACCCGGGTAGCCCCGATCGCTCAGCCGGCGGTGAGTCCGCCGTCGACGGGGATCGCGGCGCCCGTGATGTACGACGCGGCCGGGGAGAGCAGGAAGGCCACGGCCTCCGCGATCTCGTCGGTCGACGCGTAGCGGCCGAGCGGGATGAAGGGGGCGAACGCGTTCGGCGCCGCCGCCGGGTCCAGCCCGTGCTCGATCGACGTCATCATGCGGCCCGCGATCGGCCCGGGGCAGCACGGCGTTGACGCGGATGCCGCGCGCGGCACCCTCCAGCGCCGCCGTCCGGGTGAGGCCCAGCACGGCGTGCTTCGACGCGACGTAGCCGCCGATCTGCGGCGAGCCCACGAGCGCCGCGCCGCTCGCCGTGTTGACGATCGCGCCGCCGTCGCCCAGCGCCCGCATCGCCGCCCGCAGCACCAGGAACGCGCCGCGCACGTTCACGCGCAGCACCTCGTCGAAGGCGGCCAGCGGGTACTCAGCCAGGGGCGCGACGGCCCCCTCGACCCCGGCGTCGTTGAAGACGCCGTCCAGCCTGCCCGCCGTTGCCAGCGCCCAGGCGAAGGCCGCGTCGACGTCGCCCTCCTCGCCGACGTCCGCCTCCCGCGTCCGGACGGCACCGCCGTGCTCACCGGCCAGCGCCCGCAGCGCCTCCGGATCGCGGTCGAGCGCGACGACGCGGCCACCCGCCGCGAGCAGCCGCCGGGTGACCGCCCGGCCGAGGTCGCCGCCGGCGCCCGTCACCAGGACCGTCCGACCGTCCTGCGGCGTGTTCTGCGTGGCCACGGCGGACAGCGTACGGGTGCGAGGCGCCATACTCGCGCCGCCGGCCATCCCAGGAGCAGCCATGCCTCGCGCGCTGATCGTCGTGGACATCCAGAACGACTACTTCCCCGGCGGCGCCAACCCGCTGGACCGGCCCGAGGAGGCGGCCGAGCAGGCGTCGCGGCTGCTGGAGGCGTTCCGCGCCTCCGGCGAGCACGTCGTGCACGTCCAGCACGTCTGGGACGAGCCCGACGCGTCCTTCATGCGCCCGGGCACGCCCGGCGTCGAGATCCACGAGGCCGTCGCGCCGCAGCCGGGGGAGGCCGTGCTGCAGAAGGCCTGGCCCAACGCGTTCCGTGAGACGAGCCTGGAGGACGACCTGCGCACGCGCGGCGTCGACGAGCTCGTCGTCTGCGGGATGATGACCGCGATGTGCGTCGACGCGACCGTCCGCGCCGGCGCCGACCTCGGCTTCCGCACGACCGTCGCCCACGACGCGTGCGCCACCTGCGAGCTGGAGTTCGGCGGCCAGTCCGTGCCGGCGCCCGCAGGTGCACGCGGCGTTCCTCGCGGCGCTCGGCGACGGCTACGCCGAGGTCGTGCCGACCGACGCAGCTCGTCGGCGGCTGAGGCAGGCTCAGACGGCGTCGACGGACGGGTCGGCGGGCTCGCCCGCGTCCTCGTCCCAGGCGGCCGGGTCGGGATCGGCCTCCGCGGACGCGTCGAGCCGCGACGCGAACGCCGCGGGGTTCGTGCGCCAGTGCGGCACGTCCGCCAGGATGCCGCTGCCGGGCTGCGGCGCGGCGGGCGCGGGAGCGGGCTCCTCGGCCTCCTGCAGCGCGAGGTCGATCGGCGCCTCGGCCTCCGGCTCCTCGGACGGCGGCGGCAGCTCGACCGGCTCCACCAGCTCGGCCACCTGCTCGATGCGCGCCCGCAGGCCGGTCGGTCCCGGCGCGCGTGCGGTCCACTGTCGGCGATCGATCCCCATCGGTCTCCGGACGCACCGTAGGCCCGGTCCGCCGGGGCTGCCCTACCCGTACGGACGATCTGCCTCGATCCGCGGTCGGCCCCGCTCAAGTCGGTTCGACCCGGTACAGCACCGGCGGTGAGTAGGACTTCACCCAGAGGGCGCCCGCGGCGGGGATCATGTCCGTGTAGTCGGGCGAGCCCACCGCCGTGATCCTGTCCACCGCTCGTGTTCGTCTCCGGATCGACGGCCTCGACGACCGCGCCTTCGCCGTTGGCCTCCCGAACCACATGAGGCCGCCAAACGGCACGCCGCCGCCGACGTCGGGGTGAAGCGTGCGAATGCGCGCGGTCACTTCGAGCGTCTGCGGAGAGATGCGGATGAGCTCACTGCCTGGACCTCTCGGACGCTGCCCACACCGACCCGAAGCCGACCGCGACGGTCACAACCCTCGCAAGTCCGGGCGCGACGCGCACAGCAGTGACCTGGTCCGTCCGGGGGTCGAGGCGCATGACCTGCCCGCGGTGGCCCGTGATCCAGACCGCGCCGAACCCGACGGCCAGCTCCCGATAGACCTCGAGGCCGTCGGTGCACTGCTCCACCGGACAGGAGGCGAGCCGCACGTGAATGTTCCGCACGCGGTTCGTCGCCGGGTCGATGCGCGAGACGTGGTCGTCACCGTCGGCGACCCACACGGCCCCATCGAGCGTTGCGATGCCGAAGGGGCACGCACCGGTGGGAATGGTGGTGATGACAGCGTTGGTGTCCGGGTTGATGCGCGAGACATAGCCGGCTCCGCAGTTCGTGACCCACAGCGAGCCGAAGCCGCCGACGGCACGCACTGGAACCCCGGCCGGGGATCGTCGCGACGACACGATCCGCCGCTGGGTCGACCCGGGCGATGGTCCCCGTCCGTCATGACCCACACGGAGCCGAAGGCGAGCCGACGCCCGTCGGCGGGGCCGATGAACACCGTGTCGCGGATCTGCGGATCCTGTTCGGGATCGGCCGAAGTGGTCGGGGCTCTTCGACTTCGTTCACTGGCGTCCGTCCCAGCGGTCGAGGCCTCGACGGTCGAGGACGGAGCGGGCGACGAGGTCGTCTCCGCCGCTGAGGCCGTGACCAAGGCCGCCTGCGGCGACGTCGGGTCGACGTCAGGATCAGTGCGCCGACGAACAGTCCTGCCGCCGCGAGGGCGACGAGCGCACTGACGATCAGGGACTGGCGGCGCATTCCCGCTCCGGAGCTCGGCGCTGCCCGCCGACGCTAGCACGCGATCGCCAGATTGCAACGACCGCTACGAGCAGCCGCCGGCGACGCCTACTTCGTGCCCCACAGCCGGTCGCCAGCGTCGCCGAGCCCGGGCAGGATGTAGCCGATGTCGTTGAGCTGCCGGTCGAGGCAGGCGGCGTGGACGATGACGTCGGGGTGCCGGTCGTGGAGGGTCTTGACGCCCTCCGGCGCGGCGATGATGCAGAGCAGCCGCACCCGGCGCGCGCCGAGCTCCGCAGATGCCGCCGCGTGCGCCGCCGAGCCGCCCGTGGCCAGCATCGGGTCGAGCAGCAGCACCTCGCGCTCCTCGAGGTCGACGGGCAGCTTCTGGTAGTAGGGGACGGGCTCGAGCGTCTCCTCGTTGCGGTACAGGCCGAGGAAGCCGACGCGCGCCACCGGGATCATCCCGAGGACGCCGTCGAGCATGCCCACGCCGGCGCGCAGGATCGGCACCACGCCGACCTTCTTGCCGGAGACCTGGAGGCCGGTCGTCATCTCGAGCGGCGTCTGCACCTCGACGGGCTCGAGGTCCAGGTCGCGCGTCGCCTCGTACGTCAGCATCCCCGCGATCTCGGCCGAGAGCTGCCGGAAGTCGCGCGTGTTCGTGCTCACGTCGCGCAGGAGCGTCACCTTGTGCTGCACGAGCGGGTGCTCGCAGACGGCGAGCACGCGATCGCCCTGGTCGCCCATCAGACGCCGTCGTAGGTCGGGTAGCCGCGCAGGCCGGCGTAGAGGGGCCGGCGCGCGAGCAGGGCGTCGACGCGCGCCGACAGGGCCGGCAGGTCCGCGTTCGGCCTCGAGCACGTCGCAGACGGTCGCGCCCGACCTCGCGGAAGTCGTCGGCGTCGAGGCCGCGCATCGTCGCCGCCGGGGTGCCGATGCGCACGCCGCTGGAGACGGCCGGCGGGCGCTCGTCGAAGGGCACCGCGTTGCGGTTCGCGGTCAGGCCGATCGCGTGCATGCGATCCTCGGCGTCGCGGCCCGACCACTCGCTGCCGCGCAGGTTGAGCAGCACGAGGTGCGTGTCGGTGCCGCCGGAGACGAGCCGGTGGCCGCCCTCGAGCAGCGTCTCGGCCAGGGCGTCGGCGTTCGCCCGCACCTGGCGCTGGTACTCGCGGAACGCCTCCGTGCCGGCGACCGCGAAGCAGACCGCCTTGGCGGCGGTGGCGTGGCACAGCGGCCCGCCCTGCAGCCCGGGGAAGACGGCCGAGTCGATCTTCGGGCCGAGGTCGGCGCGCGACAGCACGAACCCGGCGCGCGGGCCCGCGAGCGTCTTGTGCGTGGTCGAGGTGACGATGTCCGCCCACTCGACGGGGTTGGGATGCAGGCCGGCCGCGACGAGGCCCGAGATGTGGGCCATGTCGACCATGAACAGTGCGTCGACCTCGTCGGCGATCGCGCGGAAGGCGGCGAAGTCGATCACCCGCGGGTAGGCCGACGCGCCCGTCACGATCAGCCTGGGGCGGTGCTCCTGCGCCAGCCGCCGCACCTCGTCGAGGTCGATGAGCTCCGTCTCGGGCGAGACGCCGTAGGACACGAAGCGGTAGTTGCGGCCCGAGAAGTTGACCTTGTGGCCGTGCGTCAGGTGGCCGCCGTGGTCGAGCCGCAGCCCGAGCACCGTGTCGCCGACGTCGAGCACGGCGTGGTACGCGGCCATGTTGGCCTGCGCGCCGGCGTGCGGCTGGACGTTGGCGTGCTCGGCGCCGAAGAGGGCCTTCGCGCGCTCGATGGCGATGCGCTCGACCTCGTCGACGACCTCGCAGCCGCCGTAGTAGCGCCTGCCCGGGTAGCCCTCGGCGTACTTGTTGGTGAGCATCGACCCGACGGCCTCCATCACCGCCGGCCAGGTGAAGTTCTCCGACGCGATGAGCTCCAGCTGGTCGCGCTGCCGGTCGGCCTCGCGCCCCACCAGCTCGGCGATCACGGGGTCGATCGTCTCGAGTCCGGCACTCCGGAGCGTCGAGAGGGAGTGCTCGGTCGTGGCCATGGCGGCGAGTCTATCGGGGCGCGTTCCGCCTCCGCGCCGCGTGGGTAGCATGGTCGCCGCCGATGCTCGAGCTCGACCGCCTGACGCGCCGGTTCGGCGCCACCGTCGCGCTCGACGGCCTCTCCTTCAGCGTGCCCGCGGGGACGATCTTCGGCTTCGTCGGGCCGAACGGCGCGGGCAAGACGACCGGCTCTCGTCTCGCCGCCATCCAGGATCCGGACGGCGACCTGGCCCGCGTGCTCAGCCTGGTGCCGCCGATCTCCGCGATGGTGATGCCGCCGCGCATGGCCGCCGGCGACGTCCCGATCCTCGACGTCATCCTCAGCGTGAGCCTCATGCTCGTCGCGACCGCCATCCTGATCCCCGTGGCGGCGCGCCTCTACGAGGGCTTCGATCCTGCGCCTGGGCCAGCGCGTGGGCGTGCGGGAGGCCTGGGGCAGCCGCCGCGGCGCGCCCAGCGCGACGCCGGGCGACTGACGCGCGTCCTCAGCCCAGGCCGAGGCGGCGTCGGACCTCGTCGAGGCCGACGGGCCCCTCGCGCAGGATCGCCGGCTCCTGCCCGGTGACGTCGACGACCGTCGACGCCACGCCGCCCGCGGCACCGCCGTCGACGGCGACGGTCACGGCCGCCAGCAGCGCCGGGTCGACGTCCTGCAGGCGGCGCGGCGCCGGCCGCCCCGTGCGATTGGCCGACGTCGCCAGCACGCCCCCGGCCGCGTCGATCGTCGCGGCCAGGCCCGGGTGCAGGTCGGGCACGCGCACGCCGATCCGCTCCGGCGCGTCGCCGCAGAGCCAGGCGAAGCGGCGGCCCGGGTTCGGCAGCACGAGCGTGAGCGGCCCCGGCAGCAGGCGCCCGGCGCGCTCGGCCGCCGCGCGCGGCAGGTCGGGCAGCACGGCGTCGAGCAGCGCGGCGACGCTCCCGCAGACGATGGCCGACGGCTGGGAGAGGTCGCGGCCCTTGAGCGCCACCAGCCGAGCGCAGGCGTCCGCCAGGTGGGCACCCGTGGCCAGGCCGTAGACGGTGTCGGTCGGGACGACGGTCGGCTCGCCGGCCAGGAACGCCTGCGCCAGGGGCTCGAGGTCGTCGTCGACGCCGAGCGTCCGGGTCATGCGTCGGCGGGCAGGCGCGCGTAGACCACGCGCTCGATGCCGGCCAGGTCGCGCGCCGTCCGCACCTCGATCAGCCCGGCGCCGAGCATGACGTCGCCGATCAGGTCCTCCTGGGCGCCGCCGCACTCGATGACCATCGTCCCGCCCGGCTTGAGCCAGGTCGGCACCTCGTCCGCCGCGCGGCGGATGATGTCGAGCCCGTCGGGACCGCCGTACAGCGCGAGGGGCGGCTCGTGCTTGGCCACCTGCGACTCCACGCCGGGATCGTCGTCGGCGACGTAGGGCAGGTTGCCGGCGACGACGTCGAACATCCGGCCCGGCGGCACCGCCGCGTAGAGGTCCGAGACGAAGAGCTCGACGCGACCCGGCACGAGCGCGTCGACGTTCGCCTGGGCCAGGGCGATCGCGTCCGCCGACGCGTCGACGGCCACCACGCTGACATCGGGCCGCTCGTCCGCGACGGAGATCGCGATGTTGCCCGATCCGGTCCCGAGGTCGAGCAGCGCGCCGCCCTCCGGCAGCGCCGCCAGCACGACCTCGACCAGCGTCTCGGTCTCCGGTCGCGGCACCAGCGCGCGCTCGTCGCTGCGCAGGACGACGCGCCGGAACGCGCGCTCGCCGAGCAGGTAGGCGACGGGCTCGCCCGTGCCGCGGCGCCGGATCAGCTCGCGGAAGCGCGTGAGCTCGTCCGGCTCCAGGGGCCGGTCGTGGTGCAGGTACAGCTCGAGCCGCGAGAGGCCGATCACGCGGCCCAGCAGGAGCTCCGCGTCGAGGCGCGGCGTGCTCGAGCCGCGGCTGTCCAGGTACGCCGACGACAGGCCGAGCACGTCGACGACGGTGCGCAGCTCGGTGGGCGCCACGTCAGCCATGCACCGGGAGCCGGCCGCTCGCCGCCACCGTGCCTCCCGCCTCGCGCACCTCGGCGAGGGCGCGCTCGCCGTCGCCCGGCTCGACGTCGACGGCGCGCACCGCGTCCGCCACGACCACGACCTCGAACCCCGCGCGCAGGGCGTCGAGCGCCGATGCGCGCACGCAGTAGTCGGTCGCCAGGCCGCCCACGAGCAGCCGCTCGATGCCGCGCTCGCGCAGCGCCTCGGCGAGGCCGGTGCCGTCGAACGCGCTGTACGCCTCGCGATCGGCCCGGTCGCCCTTGGAGACGACGAGGTCGGGCTGGAGCGCCGTCACCCGCGCGTCGAGCTCCGCGCCCGCGGTTCCCTGCACGCAGTGCGCGGGCCAGTCGCCGCCGCGCTCGGCGAACGAGCAGTGGTCGCCCGGATGCCAGTCGCGGCTCGCCACGACGAGGTCGGCCTCGCGCGCCAGCCGCGCCAGCGGGGCCAGGACCGCGTCGCCGTCCGGGACGCCGAGGGCGCCGCCGGGCAGGAAGTCGCGCTGCACGTCGACCATCAGCAGGGCCGTCCGCGGCACGGCGCTAGCCCGTCGCTTCCTCGAGCTGGCGCCGGTTCCAGTCGGCCTGCAGCGCGCTCGTGAAATCGTCCAGCTCACCGGTCTTGAGCACCTGCTCCAGCGCGTGGCTGGTGTGCTTGACGCGGTGGTCGGTGATGCGGCTCTGGGGGAAGTTGTACGTGCGGATCTTCTCGGAGCGGCCGCCCGACCCGATCTGCGAGCGGCGCGCGTCGGCCTGCGCCTGCGCCTGCGCCTCGCGCTCGCGCTCGTACAGGCGGGCGCGGAGGATGCGCATGGCGCGCTCCTTGTTCTGCAGCTGCGAGCGCTCGTCCTGGCAGGCGACGACGATGCCCGACGGGACGTGCGTGACGCGCACGGCGGAGTCGGTCGTGTTGACGGACTGGCCGCCAGGGCCCGTAGAGCGGTAGACGTCGATCTCGAGGTCCTTCTGGTCGATGTGGACCTCCACCTCCTCGGCCTCCGGCAGCACCGCCACGGTGGCGGTCGAGGTGTGGATGCGCCCCTGCGTCTCGGTCGCCGGCACCCGCTGCACGCGGTGCACGCCCGACTCCCACTTGAACACCGAGAACGCGCCGTCGCCGGCGATCTCGAAGGTCACGTCCTTCAGGCCGCCGGTCTCGGACGGACTCGTGGACAGCGTATCGACCTTGAAGCGCAGCCGCGCTGCGTACTGCGTGAGCATGTGGTACAGGTCGGCCGCGAAGAGCGCCGCCTCCTCGCCGCCCGTGCCGGCCCGGATCTCGACGATGACGTTCTTGTCGTCCGCCGGATCGCGCTCGAGCATCGCGAGGCGGATGGCCTCCTCGATCTGCGGGATCGCCGCCCGCGCGGCCTCGAGCTGCTCCTGCAGGTAGCTGCGGGTCTCCGCGTCGGTCTCGCCCGCCAGCAGCTCCTGCGCGTCCGACTGGTCGGCCTGCGCCGCGCGCCAGCGGCGGGCCAGCTCGTGCGCCTCGCTCAACCGCCGGTGCTGGCGGGCGACCTCGGTGTAGCGGCGCTGGTCCGCGAGCACGGCCGGATCCGCCAGCGCCTGCTCGGCGTCGGCGTAGGCCCGTTCGATCTCTGCGACCAGTCGCTCCATCGGCACGGCACATGGTACCGCGGAGCCCCGCGGTGTCCGACGGACGGGGGACACCGGCGGCACCCCGCCCACGGGACGATTGGCCTGCGCCCCGCGGACGCCCCAGATCGCGGGGCGCCGCGAACCCTTGACCACGACGACGACAACCAACGCGACGGTGCTGGTCTGCGACGACGACCCGTCGACGCGCGGGCTCGTTCGCGCCACCCTGGAGCGCCCCGGCGTGACCGTCGTCGAGGCCCAGGGCGTCGACGACCTCGTCCGCGCCGCCCGCGCCGCGAACCCCGACGTGCTCATCCTGGACGTCCGCCTCGGCGACGACGACGGCCTCGACACGCTCGAGACCCTGCGCGACGACGGCGTGCTCGACGGCGTGCCGACCGTCGTCGTCTCCGTCTTCGCCGACACCACCACCCGCTCGCGGGCGACGGCGGCCGGGGTGCGCGTGTTCGTGCCGAAGCCGTTCTCGCCCGGTCGCCTGCAGGCGATCGTCGAAGAGCTCCTGCAGGCTCGCTGACCGGCGCCGCACGCGCGGTACCATCAGGCGCCATGAGCCAGGGTCGCTCCTCGCCGCAGCGGACGGCAGGGCTCACGCGACGCGTGGCCATGCTCGGCGTGGCGGTGCTGGCCGTGGTGGCCGTCACGCTGGTGGCGCTCCTGATCGCCCTCTACCGCCTCGACGACGCCAGCACGACGGCGCGCGAGGACGAGCGCGCGATCGCGGCTGCGCTGCGGGTCGAGGGATCGGTGCTGGAGATGTCCAGCGCGGCGCGGGGCTTCCTGCTCGGCGGCAACGAGGCGTTCCTCTCCTCCTCGGAGGAGGCTCGTGCCGCCCTCGATCCGGCCATCGCCGAGCTCCGCACGGCGGTCGACGGCACGCCCCAGGCCGACGAGGCCGAGGCGCTGGCGCAGAGCGTCCTGCAGTTCCGCGACAACAACGCCGCCCTCATCGCACGGGCGCGTGCGGACGTGGCGACCGAGCGGGCGACCGTGACCGAGGGCGGCGGCCAGGGCCTGCGCAACATCTCGGCGACGGTCGACGCCCTCAGCGCGCAGCTCGAGGCGGACGCGGCGCGCAGCGAGGACGACCGCGACCGGGCCGCCGCGATCGCCATCGCGGTGACGATCGTCGGCACGCTCGTGACGGCCGCGCTGGTCCTGTGGGGCGTCCTCGCGCTGCGCAGCAGGGTGGCCCAGCCGCTCGACAGCCTCGCCGACACCGCCGTGCGGCTGGGGGCGGGCGACCTCAGCGCGCGCGCCGAGACCGGCGGGCGCGACGAGATCGGCCTCGTGCAGGGCGCCTTCAACGACATGGCCGACCAGCTGGAGGAGCGCGAGGCGGCCCTGCGCACCTCGCAGGAGACCGTCGAGCGGGACGCCGCCCTGCGCACCGCGATCCTCGGCTCCTCGCCCGACGGCATGGTGTTCTCCGACACCGAAGGCGTGCTGACCTACTTCAACCCGGCCTTCCAGCAGCTCGTCGACGCCATCGTCGGCCGTCCGGTCGGCATCGGCACCGACGTCACGACGGCACACGGCATCCGCGAGATCATCACGGAGCAGATCGACGACCCCGAGGGCTACTGGGAGGCCGTCCGCGAGTCGCTGGAGTCGGCCGGCCCGTGCCTCCACGTGTTCCGCGTGCCGCGCCTCGACCGCTGGTTCGCGCGCCTCGCGACCCGCGTGCGCGGCGAGGACGGCGAGCCGCTGGGCCTGCTGGTGCTGCTGCGCGACGTCACGGCGGAGCGGGCGACCCAGCGGGAGGCGTCCATCACGCGCCAGGTCATCGAGGCATCGCCCGACGGCGTGATGCTGCTCGACTCGGACAGCCACGCGCTGATGACCAACGCGCGCATGGACGAGCTGATGAGCGACATCCTCGGCTCGCAGACGTCGATGGGCGAGTTCACCACCGCCGACGACTGGTCGGAGCGCGTGGCCGCGCGCATGGAGGACCCGGAGCGGTTCCTGCGCGAGATCCGCGAGCTGCGGGCAGACCCGACGTCG
Organism: uncultured Actinomycetota bacterium; assembly: GCA_963767885.1. GTDB lineage: Bacteria > Actinomycetota > Thermoleophilia > Gaiellales > F1-60-MAGs149 > CAVYFW01. Next base: position 56,424 of record CAVYFW010000016.1, on the reverse strand, counting down.
CACCCCATGGTGGAGTTCCGCGTCGCAGCGACGGACGCGACGTACCAGCGCTTCGTGCGGCCGATCTCCGGTCCCGACGGCGCCGTGATCGGCACCGTGCGGCTGCTGCGGGACATGACCGCCGAGCGCGCCGCCGAGCGCGCCAAGGACGACCTGATGGCCGCCGTCAGCCACGAGCTGCGGACGCCGCTCGCCAGCATCCTGGGCTTCGCCGAGCTGCTCGAGACGCGCCAGCTCGACGACGCGGTGCAGCGGCGCTACGCGGGCACGATCCACCAGGAGGCGCGGCGGCTGACCGCCCTCGTCGACGACCTGATCGACCTGCGGCTGGTCGAGGAGGGCCGGCTGGCGCTGACCACCGAGCCCGTGGACGTGGGCGAGCTCGTGCGCGAGCAGGCGGCGCTCTTCGCCCGGCGCGCCGACCGCCACTCGATCGACGTCGACGTGGCCGACGGGCCGCTGGTCGCCCGCGGCGACCGCCTGCGCCTGGCCCAGGTCTTCTCCAACCTGCTCTCGAACGCCATCAAGTACTCCCCGGACGGCGGTGCGCGTGCGCGTCGGCGCGACGGCGGACAACGGCAGCGTGCGCGTCTCGGTCGCCGACGAGGGCATCGGCATCCCGACCGCCCTGCAGTCGCGGCTCTTCGAGCGCTTCTTCCGCGCCGACCGCCCGTCCATCCGCCACATCGGCGGCAGCGGCATCGGCCTGGCCCTGACGCGCGAGCTGGTGCACGCACTGGGCGGCGAGATCGGGTTCGAGAGCACCGAGGGCCAGGGCTCGACGTTCTGGGTCGACCTCCCGCTGAGCAGCGCCGGCGGCGGGATCTAGGCGGGTCGGTCGAGGCCGACGGCCGCGAGCTCGCGCGGTCCGACCCGCAGGTCGGCGCCGGCCAGCACCAGGCGGCGGCGCGCGAGGTGCGGCGCGAGCGACGCCGCGCTGCCGCTCCACGGCTCCTCGACGGCGCGCCGCGCGACGGGATCGGGCAGCTCCTCGCCCTCCCAGCGCACGGCGATCTCGCCGGCCGCGCCGGCGACCACGACGGTCGAGCCGCGCTCCGCCCGCTCCACGGCGCACGCGAGCATGGCGCCGAGGGCGACGCCGTCCACGGTCGGGGGCAGGCCCTCCTCGGCGATCGCCACGCTGCGGGAGGCCGCCAGGCCGGCGACCCGCGAGCGCGCCGCGGCCAGGGCCTCCGGCCCCGCCACGGGCTCCGCCTCGGGGTGGGCCTCGAGGTCGATCAGCCGCGCCACGTCGTCGGCGAGGAGCGTGGCACGCTCGATCGCCTCGCGGATGCGCACCGGCGCCATGGCGCGCGTGGCCTCGTCATCGCGCGACTCCAGCAGCTCGACGTAGCCCCGCGCGACCGCCAGCGGCTGCGCCAGCTCGTGCGACAGCGCCACGCGCACCGACTCCAGGAGCGCCGCCGAGGACGCCCCGCTCACAGGATGCCGAGCTGCTTGGCGTTCGCCACCGCCTCGGCGCGGCGGCGCGCCCCGAGCTTGCGGAAGGCGCGGGCAAGCAGGGTCTTCACGGTCTCGGGCTCCACGCCGAGCTTCTCCGCCGCCTCGCGGTTGGTGGCGCCGGCGGCGATGAGCTCGAGCGCCGCCCGCTCGCGCGGCGACAGCACGACGGGGTTCTCGGTGCGCGCGGGGTGGCGGCCGTCCCAGGCGGTCTCGCCCGACACGACCCGGTCCATGACGTCCAGCAGGTCGCCCCGGCTGCCGGTCTTCAGCACGCTTCCCTGCAGGCCGGCCGCCCGGGCCGCCTCGTTGAGGCCGCGCTCCGCGTTGGCCGTCATGAGGATGGCCGGCGTCGGCACGCCCTGGCGGCGCAGCTCGCGCACGAGGTCGGTGCCGAGCCCGTCGGGCAGGCGCTGGTCGACCAGGAGCAGGTCCGCCCCGCGCCGCGCGAGCACGTCGGCGACGCCCGCCATCGAGGCCGCCGAGCCACGCACGCGGTAGCGGGTGCCGCCGAGCGCCGCGGCCACCCACTCGCGCACGATGGCGTCGTCGTCCACGAGCAGGACGCCGATCTCCTCGCTGCTCACGTGCTGCCCATTCGCGTCGAACCCACTGTCGTCCTATCCCCCGCGTGCGCGCCGTCCGCACCTCCGGCGGTCACAGGAAGGTAGCGCGCAAACCAGGCGAGCACGCGCGCATGGCGATCCTCGCGCCGGTCCGGGCGCCCGTTGCCCTGGTACGCGTGGTACTCCTCGGGGTACAGGACGAGCTCGACCTCGCGCCGCAGCCAGCGCAGTGCGACGAACAGCTGCTCGGCGTCCGCGGCCGGGCAGCGCAGGTCCTCCTCGGCCTGCAGGATCAGCAGTGGCGTGCGGATGGCGTCGACGTGGCGCAGGGGCGACTGGCGCCACAGCGCGGCCACACCCTCGGCAGTGACGGTGTCGCCCGAGCTCGGCCGACACGCAGTAGTCGGGCCCGCAGTCGGAGTTGGCCCAGGCCGAGACCTGGTTCGTCACGCCGTTCTCCGACACCGCGGCCCGGAACCGGTCGCTCGTCCCGATCAGCCAGTTCGTGACGAAGCCGCCGTAGCTGAGCCCGATCACGCCGAGGCGGTCGGGGTCGGCCAGCCCGCGCTCCACCAGCTCGTCGAGCACGGCGTGGCAGTCGGCCGCGTCGACGCCGCCCCAGTCGCCGCGCAGCGGCCGCACCCACGCCGCGCCCTGGTCGTACGAGCCGCGCGGGTTCGGCAGCACGACGCGGTAGCCGCGCGCCGCGAGCAGGATCGCCTCCAGCGGCGGCAGCGGCCCCCACGCGCCGAGCGGGCCGCCGTGCACGTCGAGGATGGTCGGCAGCGGCTCGTCGCCAGCGCCGGGCGGCGACACCAGGTAGGCGCGGATCGGCCCGCCGTCGCCGGCCACGTCGAGGACGTCGACCCGCGGGCGCGCGTCCTCGGGCAGCCAGGCGCCGTGCGCGGTCAGCGCGCGCGGCTGGCAGCCCGGCTCCAGCGCGTAGAGCTCCGGCGGGGCGCCGCCGAGGCTGAGCGCCACCGCGACCCGCTCGCCGGCGGCGGCGAGCGCGTTGGCGACGGGCGCGAGCGCCGGGTCGACGAGCGGCACCGCGCCGTCGTCGCCCACGCGCACCGGGATCACGAGCCCGCCGTCCTGCAGCGTCGTGACCCGCCCCGCGTCGTCGAACGTCGCGTGCCAGTCGTGCAGGTCGGACTCCGTGCCCGAGACGCCGAGCCAGCGATCGCCGGCCGCCGTGAGGCAGCGGGCCGCACCGTCGGGCTCGACCCGCCAGAGCCGCTGCGGATCGTCGTCCGACGGTCGCTCCACGCCGGTGGCGGCGACGATCAGGCCGCCGTCCGCCTCGACCGTGAAGCGCACGATCGGGCCCGGCAGGTCGACGGGCAGCTCCACCGGCTCGCCGCCGTCGACGTCGACCGCGTGCAGCCGCAGGCTCGGCACGAGGTCGCCCTCCGCGGACGGGTCGGCCAGGAACAGCACGCGGCGGCCGTCGGGCGTCGGGCGCGGGCGCGCGGCCGACCACCAGCCCGACGTCAGGCGGCGCGCCGCCGGCACCCCGTCGCCGTCGAGCGGCACCAGATGGACGTGCGACGGACGCTCCAGGAGCCCGCGACCCGTCCTCGCGCCAGTCGATGCGGCGCACCACCCGCGCCGTCGGCGGATCCTGCTCGCGCGGCCCCACCTGGCCCGGCGCGTCGTCGTCGCTCGCGAGCACCACGAGGCCGGAGCCGTCGGGCAGCCACGCGAGGTCCGAGGCGCCGTGGCGGAACCCGGTCACGCGGCGCGCCTCGCCGCCCTCCAGCGGCAGCACGAAGACCTGTCCGACGTCCTTCTCGCGGTCCGAGAGGAACGCGACGGAGCGGCCGTCCGGGGCGATGCGCGGCCGCGTGGCGCGCGCGCCGCCCGCCGTCAGCAGCCGCGCGGGGCCGCCGTCCCACGGCACCCGCTCCAGCCGCACGACGTCCTTGCCGTCCTCGACCGTGCGGCGCGTGGCGATCGCGAACGAGCCGTCCGGTGCGAGGTCGACGTCACCGACGAACACCTGCCGCCGGACGACATCGGGCCCCAGCATGCCTAGGCCATTACCTCGACTTCAGCTTGAGCCTTGGAGCGCTCGGCCCGCACCGCGTCGTCGCGCGCGATGGCCGCCTGCAGCGACGCGATCGAGACCTCGACCTGGTCGTCGGTGGGCTCGCGCGTCGTCAGCCGCTGCAGCCACAGGCCGGGCAGCAGGATCACGTGGACGACGGGGTTCGTGCCGAAGCGCGCCGCGAGGCGGATGACCTCGTAGGCCAGGCCGGCGATCAGCGGCAGCAGCAGGATGCGCGAGAGGATCAGCCAGAGCCACGAGTCGATCTTGCCGACGAAGGCGAAGACGAGGATCGCGACGATCATCACCCAGAGCAGGAACGCGGTGCCGCAGCGCAGGTGGATGAGGCTGAAGCGCTGCACCTTCTCCGGCGTCAGCTCCTCCCCCGCCTCCAGGGCGTTGATCGCCTTGTGCTCCGCCGCGTGGTACTGGAAGACCCGTCTGAGGTCCGGGATGAAGGACAGGATGATCAGGTAGCCGAGGAAGATCCCGATGCGGATCAGGCCCTCGACGACGAGGAACAGCCAGTTCGGCTGGATGTCGAGCAGCTTGGCCAGCACGCCCGGCGTGACCTTGAACAGGGCCACCGCGAAGCCGATCGCGATCACGAACGAGAAGATGATCGCGCCGCGGCCGATCGGCTCCTCTTCCGCGTCGTCGTCGTCCGACGCCGAGAGCCGCGCGGACAGGCCGAGCGCGCGGAAGCCGATGGACAGCGACTCGCCCAGCGCGACCATCCCGCGCAGGATCGGCAGCCGCAGCCAACGGCGGCGCACCGCCACGGACTCCGCCTCCTGGACCTCGGTCGTGATGCGCCCGTCCGGGCGTCGCACGGCCACGGCCCAGACCCGCGGCGTGCGCATCATGACGCCCTCGAGCACCGCCTGGCCGCCGATGGGCGGCCTTCCCTCCGAGCCGCCCGCCACGGGGGCGTCTACCCCTTGGAGGCGCGGGCGAGACGCCGCTGGAAGCGCTCGACGCGACCGCCCGTGTCCACGAGCTTCTGCTTGCCCGTGTAGAACGGATGGCACTCCGCGCAGATCTCGACGTGGAGGTCCTGCTTCGTGGAACGAGTCTCGAACTCGTTCCCGCACGAGCAGCGCACGGTCGTGACCTCGTACGCGGGATGGATGTCGGTCTTCACGCGCCTCACCTTAGCATGGGGCCTGCAGCCGAAAGTGCGGCCCGGACCCCCGCCTCGTCGACCTCCGACGAGGTCACGAAGCGCAGCCGCCGCCAGTCCAGCGGCGCGGTCAGGACGCCGACGGCGGCGAGCTCCCGCGCGAGCGCCCCGGCGTCGTCGCCGTCCCGCGCGAGCTCCGCGATCACGATGTTGGTCTCGACGCGCGCGGGGTCGACCGCCAGGCGCTCCGTCGCCGCGAGGCCCTCCGCCAGCAGGCGGGCGTTGGCATGGTCGTCGGCGAGGCGCGCGGCGCCGTGCTCCAGCGCCAGCAGGCCCGCCGCCGCGAGCACGCCGGCCTGGCGCATGCCGCCGCCCAGCAGCTTGCGGAAGCGGCGGGCGCGCGCCACGAGGTCGGCCGGGCCGGCGAAGATCGAGCCGACGGGGGCGCCCAGCCCCTTGGAGAGGCAGAACTGGACGGTGTCCGCGCGCTCCGCCACCAGCGCCGGCGGGACGCCGAGAGCCGTCGCGGCGTTGAACAGCCGTGCGCCGTCCATGTGCACCGCGAGCCCGTGGTCGCGCGCGACCTGCGTGTAGTGGTCGAGCGCGTCCAGCGGCCACACCCGCCCGCCCGCGTCCGCGTGCGTGTTCTCGATCCAGACCAGGCGCGGCTGCGCGAGGTGCGGGTCCGACCCGGCCCCCGCGGGAATGGCGTCGGCGAGCGTCATGGGCGACGGCCGGCCGTCCAGCGCCGGCAGCATCCGCACCTGGACGCCCCACAGCGCGGCCGGCCCGCCGCCCTCCCACTTGCAGACGTGCGCGTCGCCGTCGGCGTACATCTCGTCGCCCTGCGCGCAGTGCACGCGCACGCCCAGGGCGTTGCCCATGGTGCCGGAGCTGACCAGCAGGGCGGCGTCCTTGCCGACGGCCGCGGCGGCGGCCTCCTCCAGCGCGTGCACCGTCGGGTCCTCGCCCCACACGTCGTCGCCGACCTCGGCCTCGGACATCGCGCGCCGCATCGCCTTCGTCGGCCGCGTGAACGTGTCGGAGCGGAACTCGTACATGCTGGCGGGAACCGTATCGGGCCGCGGCCCGCGGCGACCCGTGGCGCGGCTCGGGCGGCGTCCGCGCAGGCCGTTGGGGGCGCCCGGCGGCGTGGATCGGACCGCCTATAAGGTCTAGACTCCCCGCCATTCCAGGCCGGGAGCGGAAGGGGAGCTGAGATGGGAGTCGCAGCGGGGGCGCTGACGGCGGACGACGTCCGCGCGCGCATCGAGGAGGACAACGTCGAGTTCCTCTTCGCGCAGTTCGTCGACATGCACGGCAAGCCCAACGCCAAGCTCGTCCCGGCGCGGCACCTCGACGGACTGCTGACCGAGGGCGCCGGGTTCGCCGGCTTCGCGGCCGGCCCCATGGGTCAGGACCCGTCGTCGCCCGACGTCGCCGCCATCCCCGACCCCGCGTCGTACACCCCGGTGCCCTTCAAGCCCGGCCTCGCCCGCTTCGCCTGCGACGTCACGGTCGAGGGCGAGCCCTGGCCGTACTGCCCCCGCACGATCCTGCGCAACGCCACCGCGCGCGCCGAGGCCCTCGGCTACCGGCTCAAGATGGGCATCGAGCTCGAGTTCTTCCTGGTCAAGGAGGACGAGGGCCGCATCGTCCTGCTCGACGACCTCGACACCCTCGAGCAGCCCTGTTACGACATGAAGGGCCTGACGCGCAACTACGAGTTCATCTCGCAGCTCTCGCGCTACGTGAACGAGCTCGGCTGGGGCAACTACGCGAACGACCACGAGGACGCGAACGGCCAGTTCGAGTCGAACTTCGACTACGCCGACGCCGTCACCACGGCCGACCGGGCCATCTTCTTCCGCTACATGGTCCACGCGATGGCGCAGGAGCGCGGCCACCTGGCCACGTTCATGCCCAAGCCGTTCTCGAACCTGACGGGCAACGGCGCGCACCTGCACGTGTCGCTGTGGGACCCGTCGGGCGAGACCAACCTGTTCGAGGACGACGACGACCCGCGCGGCCTCGGGCTGTCGAGCCTCGGCTACCAGTTCCTGGCCGGCATCATCGAGCACATGGAGGCGGGCATCGCCCTCATGGCGCCGACGGTGAACTCGTACAAGCGCATCGGCGTCGGCGCGCCGACGTCGGGCGCCACGTGGTCGCCGGCGTACGCGACGTACGGCATGAACAACCGCACGCAGGCGATCCGCATCCCCGCGCCGGGCCGCATCGAGATCCGCTCCGTGGACGGCTCCGCGAACCCGTACCTGGCCGCGGCGGCGCTGCTCGCGACCGGCATCGACGGCATCCAGCGCGGCCTCACCGCCGGGCGAGCCGAACACCGAGACGGCGCACCTGTAGGCGACGACGTCCTCGCGACTCGTCAGCAGCGTGCAGGCCCTCGCGCGGCGATGAGCGAGAGTCCCTCCCGGCGACCGCTGGGCTGGAAGCGCCTGGTCTGGCACGGCACCGTGCGCAGCGGCGACGCACCGCTCCGTGCGCCGAGCTGAGCTCGGCAAGCGGCGTCCGCGCGGACGAGGACTACCTGCGAGCTACCGTTCGTCAAGCACCGAAGCGCCGACCGACCGTACGCGTCGCCGTAGCCACGGCGCCGCGCGTGTCCGGGGACGATCGCCGGAGCTGAACGCCAGGTCGACGCTGACGCGTCTTCCGTGCGCGCGAGGGCCTGCCGACCGCAGACGGGCCGACGGCGGGCCCCGCGGCCGCGAGCTGTGCGGATCCTGCGCCACGCAGCAGCGGCGCCGTCGCGCCGGCGGTGGCCTGACGCCGCGCGCCACTGGCGGCGCGACGGCCGCCGAGTGCGGCCCCGGCCGTCGCGTGGCCTCGCCCGCGCCGCAGGTCGGTGAGCCTTGCCGCGGATGTGAGCGCCCGCGGCGTCGCCGTGAGCGGCGTGGACGGGTCGAAGAGGGAGGAACGCCAGAGATGGCTGTAGCGGTCGAGAGCACCAAGTCCGGCCTCGATCCGATGTTCAATCCCGACTGGTTCCTCACGGACGAGCAGAAGGCGCTCCGCGAGCAGCTGATCGAGATCTGCGAGAAGGAGATCCGCCCGCGCGCGCGGGAGAACGACGAGAAGCTGAAGTTTCCGCGTGAGAGCCTCGAGGCGCTCGGCCCGTTCCTCGGCGTCACGCTGCCGAAGGCCTGGGGCGGGCTCGAGCAGAACCACGTGATGCTCGCGGTCACGACCGAGACGATCGCGCGCTACGGCGACGCGTCCGCGGCCATGTGCTACACGATGCACATCGGCGCCGTCGAGGCCCTGCGGCTGACGGCGAACGAGCACCAGATCGAGACCTGGCTCAAGCGGGTGGTGCCGGATCGCCAGATCGGCACCCTGTCGTACTCGGACCCCGAGACCGGCTCGCACTTCTGGTACCCGATCTCCTCGGGCGCCCGCCGCGTCGAGGGCGGCTACGAGGTGCTGAAGAAGGCGTCCTGGACGACGTCGGGCGGGTTCGCCGACTTCTACGTCCTGCAGACCACGTCGCCGGACTTCAAGGAGTACTCGGACCTCTCGGTCTGGGTCTGCCCGGCCGGCGACATCCAGGCGTCGCCCGGCGAGTGGGACGCGCTCGGCCTGCGCGGCAACCAGTCCGGCTCGCTGCTGATCGACTGGAAGTTCATGGCCGAGAACCAGCTCTGCGGCCAGATCGGCGACGGCGCGTGGTCGAACGACGAGGCGGTCGACCCCTTCTTCCTCGTCTCCTCCTCGGCCTGCTGGAACGGCATCTCGCTGGGCGCGATCGACATCGCCTGCCAGCACACGACGCGCAAGACGCACAAGGACGTCGGCCTGCGCGTGTGCGACTACCCGACGATCCAGGACGCCGTCGGCGAGGCGATCATCGACACGAACGCCATCCGCTGCATGAACTACTCCATCGCGGCGGCCATGGACGCCGCCACGGACAACGGCCAGCGCACCCTGGAGCACCAGGAGCTCGCGCGCGGCAACTACCTGCACTGGCTGTGGCAGCTGAAGTTCGCCGCCGCCAAGAACGTCGCGCACGTCGTGGACAAGATGCTCCACTGCTGCGGCGGCACGGCCTACAAGAAGCGCCCGCTCGACCTCGAGCGCTACCTGCGCGACGGCAAGGCCGGCTGGGTCATGGGCCCGACCAACGAGGTGCTGCGGCAGTTCGTCGGCAAGACCGCGCTGCTCGGCATGGAGTCGCTGGACTACTGGAACCAGGTCGTGAACCGGCGCGCCATCGAGAACGAGGTCAAGAAGATGAGCGCGGACGAGAAGCGCAAGCTCGCCGAGCAGCTCCTGAACGAGGCCGGCGAGGCCTGAGCCGCCACGTCGCGGGCCGGGCGGGCGCCGATCGCGTCCGCCCGGCCGTCGACGCGGCCTGCCCGAATGGCTGACACGGCAGTTCGCACGGAGCACGACGGCGCCGTCCTGCGCGTCGTGCTCGACCGCGCCGAGCGCCGCAACGCGTTCGACGCCGAGCTGATCGCGGACGTCACCGCGACGTTCCGCGCTGCGCCGCAGAGCGGTGCGCGCTGCGTCGTGCTGGCCGGCGAGGGCCCGGTGTTCTCGGCCGGCGCGGACATCGGCTGGATGCGCGCCGGGCTCGAGCTCGGCGAGGAGGGCAACCGCGAGGACGCGCTGCGGCTGGCCGACCTCTTCGCGGCGATCTCGGACTGCCCGCTGCCGGTGGTGGCGCGCGTGCACGGAGCCGCGCTGGGCGGCGGCGCCGGGCTCGCCTGCGCATCCGACGTCGTCGTGCTGGCGCAGGAGGCCACGATCGGCTTCCCCGAGGTGCGCCTCGGCATCGTGCCCGCGGTCATCTCGCCGTACGTCGTGCGGCGCATCGGTCCCGGCCGGGCGCGGGCGCTCTTCCTCACCGGCCGCGCGCTCGGGGCGGACGAGGCGCTGCGGGCCGGGCTCGCCGACGCCGTGGTGCCGGCCGAGGAGCTGGACGCGGCCGTCGCGCGCGTCGGTGGGCGACCTCGTCCGCGGCGGCCCGCAGGCCCTCACCGAGATCAAGGCGCTGGTCGACGCGGTCACCGGCGAGCTTCCCGCCGCGGTCCGCGAGGACACGGCCGCCCGCATCGCCCGCATCCGCACCGGCACCGAGGCCCAGGCCGGGCTGCGCGCGTTCCTGGAGCGCGAGCCGGCGCCCTGGATCGACCCTCCGCCGGACGCTCCCTGAGCTTCCGGCAGGATCGCCGCGGGGCCTCACCCGCTCGGGTCATCCATCGCGCGCGCGCACGCGCGCACGCTGCGCACGTGGGGGCCGGGGCGATCCGGCCCGTCAGGGGGAAGAGGATGACGGACCTACAGATCGTGTCGCGGACGCGGCCGCTGCTCGGCCACGTCGACGACTACCTCGTGCGCTTCGCGGACGTGGGCGACGGAACCGGCCGCTGGGACGGCCACACCCTGGTGCGCAGCGGGCCGGACGGCAGCGAGCGGCCGCTCCTGGCCCTCGAGGGCCCGATCCGCCTGGAGGGCGACGAGGTCTGGCGGATGGCGCTGCGGGCCAAGGATCCGGACGTGCCGGCCCTCGCCCTGGCCCGCCACATCGCCGCGATCTGCGACGGCTCCGTGTTCGACGCGCGGGACGGGCGGCGGGTGGCGTAGCGACGGCGCGTCGGTGAACGCCCTTGGAGGCCGCCAACATCAGCGCCAGTCATTGAGGCGTGAGCGAGCCCTGCGCGGAGCGAGGAACGAGCGCAGCGCTTGGCCACGTAGGAGCGAAGCGACTGCTGCCGGCGAGCGAGAGCGCAGCGCCGCGGCTCTTGGCGGCGCGGAGCGGTCATGGACGGAGGAGGGGTAGCTCTCGAGCGAGCGACGAAGGAGGGAGCGCCATGGCCGCAAGGAGCGAGCGCCGCTGACGCGGCACTCGCGGTAGCTGCCGGTCGCGAGCGACCGACTGGCACCCTCCGGAGGACCCGCTAGTCGCCGAACTCGAACATCTCGCCCAGGAACCCGCGCTTCTTCTTCTTCGGCGGGTACTGGTCGGACGAAGGGCGTGCGTCGTAGGTCCGGCGATCGTCGTCGTCGTCATCGCGGCGCTTGGCCTTCGCGCCGGTCAGCTCGCGCACGAAGTCGTCGTCGCCGCCCTCGTGCGCCTCGCGCTCGATGATCTTGTCGAGCTCGCCGCGGTCGAGCCACACGCCGCGGCAGGAGCGGCAGGCATCGATGCGGACGCCGCTGCGGTCGAGCTCCGTGAGCGCACCGCCACAGCTGGGGCAGGTCATGGTGGTAGTGGGCATGCCGGCAAGCTAGCGACCCTCGGCGACCTCCTCCTCGCCGGGTTCCGGCAGCCTGGAGAGCCCGAGCGCGACCAGGTCCGCCTCGGGCGCCGCGGCCCGCGCGTCGGAGGACGACTGCAGCCGCGCGGCGTAGAGCCGAGCGTCGAGCGTGGGGTCGTCGCGCGCGCCGCTGCGGGCCGCGAGCGCGATGGCGAGCGCTCCGACGACGCCGGCGCCGGCCAGGATCAGCGCCGCCGCGGTGCCGCCGTCGCGGCCCAGCGCGATCGCCGCCGCGGCGAGGGCCAGGAGCAGGACGCCCACCGCGAGCCACACGGCGCGGCCGGTGCGCGGCACCGCGGACGTCGTCGCCGCCGACGGCCCGTCCGGTGCCGCCAGACGGGCGAGCTCCTCGGCCGAGACGCCCAGCGGACGACCCTGGCGGTCCGTCGCGGCGCCGCGGCGCGCCACCACCACCAGCGCGATCGCGGCGCTCGCCATGAGCAGGACGAGGGCGCCGAAGATCGCGCGCGTGCGCTCGTCCCGCTCGCGCGCCGTCGCGGCGGCCTCGGGCGTGCGCACGGCGAGGCGTACCTCGCGCGCGGCGTTGCGGGCCGCACGCGCGAGCTCGCCCTGCGCCGCGCCGCGGTCGGCGGCGGCCTCGATCGCGGCGGCGCGCTCCGGCGTCAGGCGCCCCGCCGGCCGCACCGCCACGGCCGGTGGATCGCGCACGACGCCGATCACGACGGCGTCGGCCGGCAGCGACCAGGAGCGGGCGACGTCCTCGGCCAGCGCGGCGGGGTCGCCGTGCTCCGCGGCGTAGGCGACGACCTGCACGCCGGACTCGTCGAGCGCCTGCTCGCCGGCGTCGTCGATGTCCTCGGCGAGCCCGCCGACCAGCACCGCGCCCGTCTCGTCGTACGCGTGCAGCCCGGGCCGCAGGCCACCCGGCACCGCCGCCGCGTCGACCGGCGTCAACAGGGCGCAGCACACGAGTGCGACGGCGCACACGAACGCCGACGGCAGCCGATCGGCCATCATGCGGAAGGATGACCGAGGACGTGCGCCAGGACGTCGGGACGACGTGCTACCGCCACCCGGACCGCGAGACGGGTCTCAGCTGCTCCAACTGCGGCCGCCCGATCTGCGCCGAGTGCATGACCGCGACGCCGGTCGGCCAGCGCTGCCCCGAGTGCGTGGGGCGCCAGCAGGTGCGCCGCCCGCGCACGATGAGCCGCGTCACGCCGTACGTCACGTACGCGCTCATCGCGATCAACGCGGCGATGTTCCTCTGGGTCGTCAGCGTCGCGGACGGCGCCATCGGCAGCATCCCGACGCGGTACCTCTACGACGCCGGCGCGATCTACGGCCCCGCCATCTCGGACGGCGACTGGTGGCGCGTCGTGAGCGGCATGTTCCTGCACGCGAGCATCCTGCACATCGCCTTCAACATGTGGGGGCTCTGGATCCTCGGCCCGATCCTGGAGACCCGCTACGGCCCGCTCCGCTACCTGTCGCTGTACATGGTCAGCGGCCTCTGCGGCTCGGCCGGCGCGCTGCTGCTGGAGCCGGACACGATCACGGTCGGCGCCTCGGGGGCCATCTTCGGGCTGATGGCGGCGCTGTTCGTCGTCGAGCGGCGGCACAACCTGCCGATCGCCTCGGGCATCGGCGTCGTGCTCGTGCTCAACCTCGTGATCACGTTCTCCATCCCGGGCATCGCCATCGGCGGCCACATCGGCGGGCTGATCGGCGGCGCACTGTGCGGCCTGCTCTACGAGACGACGTCGCGGCGCGGCGGGGCGCCGCTGGCGGTCGCCGGCACCGTGGCCCTGTTGCTCGCGGCCGCGGCGGCTACCATCGTCGCCGTAGGGTGACGAGCAGCGTCCACGACCATCGCTTCGGCAGCGGCCCGCCGCTGACCATCGGCATCGAGGAGGAGTACATGCTCCTCGACGCGTCGAGCTACGGCCTCGTGAACCGCTTCCGCGACCTCGAGCAGGCCGTCGCCGACCTGCCCATCGCCGAGCAGGTGCACCCCGAGCTGATGGAGAGCACGGTCGAGGCGGCGACCGGCGTGTGCGCCACGATCGACGACGCACGGCGCGACCTGCTCGCGCTGCGGCAGGGCATCGCCGACGCCGGCGCGCCGATCGGCCTGCTCATCGCCGCTGCGGGGACGCACCCGTTCAGCCGCTCGGAGGAGCAGCGGATCACCGCCAACGACCGCTACCGGGCGCTCATCGACCAGCTGCAGTACGTCGCGCGGCGCGAGCTCGTCTTCGGCATGCACATCCACGTGGCCGTGCCCGATCCCGAGACCTGCATCAAGGTCCTGGAGGGCGTCGTCATCGAGCTGCCGCTGCTGCTCGCGCTGTCGGTCAACTCGCCGTTCTGGCGCGGGCAGGAGACCGGCCTGCAGTCGACGCGCACCGCCGTCTTCGCCGGCTTCCCCCGCTCCGGTCTGCCGCCGCGCTTCGACTCCTACGAGGACTACGCCGAGAGCGTCGCCTGGCTCGAGGAGACGGGCGCCATCAGCGACTACACGCACCTCTGGTGGGACGTCCGGCCGCACCCGCGCCTCGGCACCATCGAGCTGCGCGTCCCGGACTGCCAGTTCGACGTCGAGTACGCGCTGGCCCTCGCGGCCTACGTGCAGGCGCTGGTCAAGAGCCTCGTGGAGGCGGCCCAGCACGACCACCCGCCCCTCTCCTACCACCGCATGCTCGCGGCGGAGAACAAGTGGCTGGCGGCCCGCTACGGGCTCGAGGCCGGCCTGCTCGACCTGGCGTCCGGCGAGCGCGTCAAGGTGCGCGCGTCCGATCTCGCGACCCGCCGTCTGGCCGAGCTCCTGCCGCACGCGCGCGAGCTCGGCTGCGACGAGGCCCTGCTGGGCGTGGAGCGCATCCTCTCCAACGGCACGGGCGCGACGCGGCAGCTGCGCGTCTACCGCGCCAACCACGACCTCGAGGAGATGCTGCGCGAGATGGCGGAGGTGACGGCGGCGCGACCACCGGCCTGACCCGTCGCGACTTGTCTACTATGTCAGTGGGAATAGCGTGATCTTCGAGCAGCTCATCCATCGCGATCTCGGCTGCGCGGCCTACGTCGTCGGCTGCCAGGCCTCGGGCGAGGCCGTCGTCGTCGACCCGGCGCTGGACGTCGCGGCGCTCGACGAGGTGCTCGCGCGCCATCGCGCGCGCCTGGTCGCGGTGCTGGAGACGCACACGCACGCCGACCACGTGTCCGGCCACGGCACGCTCGCGCTGGAGCGCGGCGTCCCCGTCCACGTGCACCGCCTGGCGGAGGCGGAGTACCCGCACGAGCCGCTCGAGGACGGCAGCCGGATCCGCGTCGGCAACATCGAGCTCGTCGCGCGGCACGCTCCCGGCCACCGGCCGGAGCACACGATCTTCCTCGTCGTCGACCACACGCGCGCCGACGAGCCGTGGATCGCGCTGACGGGCGACTCGCTGTTCGTCGGCGACACCGCGCGGCCCGACCTCGCGATCGCCGGCGACGAGGGCGCGCGCATCCTGTACCACACCCTGCACGACGGGCTGCTGCAGCTGGCCGACGGCGTCGAGGTCTTCCCGGGCCACGTCGCCGGCTCCCTCTGCGGGCGCGGCATGAGCGCCAAGGCGTCCACCACGATCGGCTTCGAGCGGCGCTTCAACCCGATGCTGCGCGTGGAGGGCGAGGCGGCGTTCGCGACCGAGGCGAACCGCGACCTCGTCCCCAAGCCGCCGAACCTGCAGACCGTCGTCGCCATCAACCGCGGCCCGTTCCTGCCCCGGCCGCCGCTGCCCGAGCGGCTCGCGGCCGTGCCCGCGGACGCGCCGCTGCTCGACGTGCGGCCGAGCGAGGTCTACGCCGACGGCCACGCGCCCGGCGTGCTGCACGCGCCCGCGAGCCAGACCGGCTTCGGCAACCGCGTCGGCTGGCTGCTCGGCGCGCAGGACGCCCCCGTGCTGGTCGCGACCGACGAGCGCGAGGCCCAGCACGCCGCGCACCTCCTGCAGGCGGCGGGCTTCCTGCACCAGGCGCGGCTGGGTGACGGCCGAGCAGGTGGGGACGGCGGAGGCGTTCGAGGTGCTGGAGGTCGACGAGCTCGTGGCGGGTGCACGCGACGGCTCGCTGCAGGTGGTCGACGTCCGGGAGCCGACGGAGACGCCGGCCCCGCTGCCCGGCGCCCACCAGGTGCCGCTGCGGCTGGTGGCGGGCGACGAGCTGGCCGGGCTCGACCCCGCGCGGCCCACCGCCGTGGTCTGCGGTGCCGGCTCGCGAGCCGCGATGGGCGCCTCGCTGCTGGCGCGCCGCGGCTTCACCGACCTGCGCCCCGTGCTGGCCGGCGGCATGAGCCGCGTGCCGGCCGGCGTGGCGTAGGCCGCGAGTCCGGCGCGCGTCGGGCGCAGCGCCCGCTTCGCCTCGTCGATGTACCGCTCGGCGCCCTCCACGGACTGGTACGGGTGCTGGCGGCGGAACAGCTCGAAGGTGTCGAGCGCGTCCTCGAACTCCAGCACGCTCATGCTCGACCTCCAGCGGCGGTCGCCTGAGCGTACGGCGCTGCGCCGCGGCCGCGGCGCCGCGATGCGGCCTACGAGATGACGAGCGTGCCGGTGGTGGTGCGCGTCTTCTTGCCGGTCGGCGCGGCCGTCACCAGGCGGATCGGGTAGCGGCCGGTGCGCCACAGCGCCCGCGGCAGGTCGACCGTGATCGAGCGGCGGCCGGTCGACACCAGGATCGGCTTCGTCCGCGCGGTGCCCGCGCGCGATCGAGACGGTCAGGCGGCCGACTCCCGCCGTGACGATGCGCATGCGCAGCTTGCCGCCCGCGCGGCGCAGCGCCGAGTCGCTGACGCGCACGGTCGGCGAGACGAGCCGGACGCGTGCCGGCGTCGTGCACGACTGGCCGGGCGCGGGGTTGCGGGTGGTGGTGACCGGCGCGGTCGGGAGGCTCGTCCACTGCAGCCCCGCCATGAAGGCCTCGACGGTGTAGACGACCGTCACGCACGGCGGCGGCTTGGGCAGCGCGATGCCGGTGGTCGCCGTGCCCTGCCAGATGATCTCCGGCTGGCCGCCGGGCAGGCTGCGGCGGATGTGGTAGCCCTGCACGGGCGCGCCGGACGTCGTGAAGGTGAGCGTGTTGCCGGTCAGCGTCGCGCCGGTCGGGCCGTGGCCGCGGCTGGACTGCCCGTCGCGGCCGCGCGTCGCCGGCACCGAGGCGCCGCCGTTCATGGAGACCGTGACCAGCCCGTCGAAGATGTCGGTGTCGGTGAACGCCGCGACGTTGCCGGCGTTGCCGCCCGGGCCCTGCGGGGTGCCGGCGCCCGCGCCGCCGTTCGTGACGATGCCGGCGCCCAGCGCCACCGCGCGGCCCGCCAGCGTCACGTCGGCGCCGGCACCGCCGGAGGCGCCCTGGCCGGTGCCGTCGGCGCCGGTCGTGCGCACGACGCCGACGACGCGCAGCGTGCCCTCGCCGCCGGAGAGGCTCACGGGGCCGCCGTAGCCGCCGTTCGCGACGGCGCCGGTCTGCGCCGCCGCCGCCGTGCCATACGTGTCGACGCGCCCGCCGATGGTCAGTCCCTGGCGTCCGAGCGCCTCGACGTGCGCCGCCCGCGCCGCCCGGTGCCGCCGCAGCCGGCGCCGTGGCGCTCGACGCGCCGGCGCGGGCCTCGATGTCGCCGACGTCGGCCGTCAGCGCGTCGATCGTGACGACGCCGCCGGGGCCGCCGACGTTGCCGCCCTGGGACGCCGCGTTGCCGCCGAAGACGCGCAGGTCGCCGGCCACGACGTCGGCGTCCGCGGTGAGCGCGATCGTGCCGCCGGGGCCGCCGGGCTGCCCCGCTGCCGGCGGCGGCCGCCGAGTTGCTGCCCCGCGCCAGGATGTTGCCCGCCGAGATCTCGGCGCCCTTGATGGAGACGCTGCCGCCGCGCGCGCCCGCGCCGCCGGCACCGCCGTCGGCCGTGACGTTGGCGACGGTCACGGCGCCCTTGGCGGTGAACTGCACGACGCCGCCCTGGCCGCCGCCGCCGCCCTCGGTCGTCCCGCCCCACGCCTCGATCGCCCCCTGCACGTGGATGACGGTGCCAGCGTTGACCACCAGCGTGCCGCCGGGCGTGCCGTCGGACAGGTCCGCGTCGCCACCCGCCACGCTGAGCGCGCCGACGCGCACCGCGCCGCCGGCCGTCAGGGTCATCGCGCCGGCCGTGCCGCCGCCGAACGGCCCGCCGGCGCCGCGGCCGCGCGAGGACACGAGGCCGCGCACGACGACGTCGCCGCGCGCGGACGTCAGCGTCACCGCGCCGCCGTGCGGCGGCAGCGAGTTGTCGGGAGCGTCGGCGCGCACCTCGCCCGCGCGCACGCCGTCCGGGCCGACGAGCGTGATGGCGCCGCCGCGCGCGGAGACGCCCTGGACGTCGAGCCGCTCCTGGGCCTGGATCGTCACCGACCCGGAGAGGCCGCCGTTGCGCCCGCTGACGTCGACGGCGTCGCCCAGCAGCACCGTCTTGCCGACGAGCGTGAGCGTGCCGCCGTTGCCCGCCGCCGTCTCGGCCGGCCGCAGCGAGATCGGGTTGGCGATCGACAGCGACGTGTCCGCCGTGATGGTCATCGAGCGGGCGACCGCGCCGCATCCGTTGGCGTCGTTGGGCGCCGCGAAGCAGGACTGGATGGTGGCGTTCGGCCCGATGTAGACGCTGGCCGCGCGCAGGTTGAGGTCGCCGTCCAGCCGCACGTCGGTGTCGAGGTAGACGATGTCGTACTGGCGAGTGCCGCTGAGCGTGACCGGATCCTCACCGTCGAGGACGATGAGGTTGGCGGCCTGGCCCGGCGCAGCGCCGAGCAGCACGGCAGCCGTCGCCGCGATCAGCGCACGCGTCGCGATCGAGCATCTTCGTCGCACCCCGGCGGTAGCCTAGGGGGAACCGGAGGTGACGTGTCGGGTGCCGGGCGGGAACCGCGTGGAAGGTGCGGGAGCCTGCCACCTGCGCCGTCCGCTAGTGGACGCGCACGACCTCGTAGCCATGCCGGGCCAGGAGCGCCAGCAGGCCCTCCGCGTGGTCGGCGTCGCGCGTCTCGACGGTCAGCTCGACCTCGGTGTCGGTCACGAGGATGTCGAGGCCCTCGCGGTGGTGCACGACGTCGACGAGGTTGACCCGCTCGTCGGCCAGGAGCTGGAGCAGCTTCATCAGCGACCCGGGCCGGTCGAGGATGCGCGTGCGCAGGACCAGGTAGCGGCCGGAGACCGTCAGCCCGCGGCGCACCACCGCCTGCAGGAGCGGCAGGTCGATGTTGCCGCCGGAGAGGACGACGGCCACGCGGCGGCCGGCGACGTCGGGCACGTGGCCGCCGAGCAGCGCCGCCACCCCGACTGCGCCCGCGCCCTCGACGACGAGCTTCTGGCGCTCCAGGAGCAGCGCGATGGCCTCGACGATCTCCTCGTCGGTGACGGCCACCATGTCGTGCACGTGCCGCTGGACGAGCGGGAAGGTCAGCTCGCCCGGGCGCTTGACCGCGATGCCGTCGGCGATCGTCTGCGCGCGCACCGCCTCCTCGATCTGCCCGTGCTGCACCGAGCGCACGAACGCCGCGCAGCCCGTCGCCTGGACGCCGACGACGCGCACGCCGGGCAGGAGCGCCGTCAGCGCGAGCGCCGAGCCGGCCAGGAGCCCGCCCCCGCCGCACGGCACGACCACCACGTCGACGTCGGGCACCTGCTCGGCGAGCTCGAGCCCCATCGTGCCCTGGCCCGCGATGACGTGCTCGTCGTCGAACGCGGAGACGAAGGTCGCGCCAGTGCTCGCCGCCCGCTCGCGGGCGGCCTGCTGCGCGTCGTCGAACGTCGAGCCCTGCAGCTCGATGCGCGGCGCCGTAGCCGACGGTCGCCTGCACCTTCGCCATCGAGGCGTCGACCGGCATGAAGATCGTCGACTCGACGCCGAGCGTGCGCGCGGCGAGCGCGACACCCTGCGCGTGGTTGCCGGCGCTGGCCGCCACCACGCCGCGGGCGCGCTCCTCGGGGCCGAGCGCGGCGATGCGGTTGTACGAGCCGCGGATCTTGAAGGAGCCCGTGCGCTGGAGGTTCTCCGCCTTCATCAGCACCCTGGCGCCGACCCGCTCGGACAAGAGGCGCGAGGGGAAGACCGGCGTGCGGGTAGCGACGCCCTCGATCGTGGCGGCGGCGGCGCGGATGGCCTCGAGGTCGATCACGCGCGCCTGCCGCTCAGGTGTCCTCTCGCGCGGCGTCCTGCAGCTCGGCGACGGCGCGCACGGGGTCGATCTCGCCCGCGTCGAGGCGGTCCAGCAGGCGGTCCGCCGAGCTCGTCGCCGATCAGGCGGCGCAGGCGCGCGGACGAGCGGGCGGCGGCGATGGTCACCAGCTCCAGGGCCAGGTTCTCGCGCCGGCGCTGCCGCAGGCCGTCGGGCCCGAGCCGCTCGCGCCGGTCGTCGAGCGCCTCCCACAGCTCCGCGATGCCCTCACCCTCGACCGCGGCGGACTCCACGACCGCGGGCCGCGGTCTCGTCCTCGCCGAGGGCCAGCGCGTGGTGCAGCTCGCGCCGGGCCGAGGCGGCCGCGGGGTGGTCGCGCTTGTTCAGGCAGATGACGTCGGGGATCTCCATCAGCCCGGCCTTGATGGCCTGGATCGAGTCGCCGGACCCCGGCTGCAGGACGAGCGCGACCACGTCGACGAGCGAGCGCACCTCGACCTCGGACTGGCCGACGCCGACCGTCTCCACGAGCAGCACGTCCTTGCCGGCGGCGTCCAGCACCAGCATCGCGAGGTACGTGGCCTCGGCGACGCCCCCGAGGTGCCCGCGGGTGCCCATCGAGCGGATGAAGACCTCGGGGTCGAGGAAGTGGTCGGACATGCGGATGCGGTCGCCGAGCAGGGCGCCGCGGGTGAACGGGCTCGACGGGTCGATCGCGATCACGCCGACGCTCTTGCCGAGACTGCGCAGGTGCCCGACCAGCGCGCCGGCCAGCGTCGACTTGCCCACGCCCGGCGGCCCGGTCACGCCGACCGTCATCGCGCGGCCGGCGTGCGGCCAGAGCTCGGCGATCAGCGGCTCGGCGGCGGGGTCGGCGTTCTCGCAGACGGAGATCGCACGGCCGATGGCACGGCGGTCGCCCGCCAGCACCCGCTCGGCGAGGTCGGCGAACGGACGCGTCGCTGCTGCCACGGGCCGGAGCGTATCGCCCGGGGCTCCGCTACCGGCGCAGGAGCGCCACGACGCCGCCGAGCGCGAACACCACGCCGCCGACCGCGGCGAGCGGCACCGAGCCGGAGAGGAGGCCGAGGCCGAGCACGCCGAGCCCCAGCAGGCCGACGGTCGGCGCGGCCGCGGCGCCGCGGCGATCACCGAGGCGGCCGAGGGCCACGAGGCCGATGGCGAAGCCGCCGAAGCCCGTGAGGATGGCGAGGAACGCGCGCCAGCCGGTGACGAGCGGCTCGTCCGCGGCGGTCGGCAGCGACAGGTGCTCGACGCGCGAGCCCAGCAGGAGCGCCAGGCCGACGACGAGCGAGAAGAACACCACGATGCCGGCCAGGACGGCGGTCTGCGCCTCCTCGCGGGAGCGGTAGCGCTCCTCCTGGAACGCCTCGAAGGCGCTGATCGGCACGGCCTCGTCGTCGTCGTCATCGTCGTCGAACGCGTGCGGGTCGGGCTCGGCGTCGAGGTCGATGTCCTCGTCCTCGTCGGCCTCGACCTCGTCGAGCTCGATGACGCGCTCGACCGGCTGCTCGTGCTCGACGGGCTCCGCGACTGGTGGTGCGACGTCCTCGACGGGCGGGGCGACGGCGACGGGCTCCTCGACGACCGGCTCCTCGACGAGCGGCTCCGGCTCCTCGACGGGCACGAGCTCCTCGAAGGCGACCGGCTGCTCGGCGGCGACGGCCTCCGGCTCCTCGACCGCGGGCGGCGGGAGGGGCACGACGGCGGCGACGGGCGGCGGCGCCTCGACCGGCGGCGCCGGGTCGACGGGCCGCGAGAGGTCGAGCGACGGGATGACACGCAGCGGGGGCGGCTCGCTCGCGACGGGCGCGGGCGGCTGGGGCGGCGCGGCGGGCTCGGACTCGACGACGGCCGCGGGGTCGTGCAGCAGCGCGAACTCGAGCGCGATGACCCGGGCCGCAGCGGTCGGCGGCAGCTCGAGCAGCCCGAGGGCGCCGCGCTCGGCGATGAAGGTCTCGGAGTCCACGACGGCGCCAGCGGCGTTGCGCACGCCGGCGTAGCGCCACCATGCGGCCAGCAGCGAGCGCACGCGCCGTTCGTCCCCGGCCTCGGGGACGCGCGACAGGATCTCGGCGACGAGTCCATCGTCGTCGAGACGCGGTGCAGGCTGCGGCATGCTCGCCAGGGTTTGACTACTTTCTGGAGCCAGAAGATGCAGACACTAGCGGCATGCGCCGCTCATCGTTCCTATCGACCGCCGCCGAGTCAACCTCAAGGGTGATTCACGCTCGGCTCCTGTGAGCCGAGCGCAGGCACCGTGCGTACCATGGAGAGCGGTGCCGTCGCGGCCCCTCCACCGGTCATGCTGAGCGACCTGCCCCTCTTCCCGCTGGGGATCGTGCTCCTGCCCGACGAGCGGCTCCCGCTGCACATCTTCGAGCCTCGCTACCGCGACCTGGTCGCGCGCTGTGAGCAGGGTGACGAGCCGTTCGCGATCGTGCTGCAGGACGAGACCGGCGTGCGCGACACCGCCTGCACGGCGCGCATCACGCACGTGCTGGAGCGGATGGCGGACGGCCGCTCGAACATCCTCGTGCAGGGCGAGCAGCCCGTGCGCCTGCTGGAGCTGCTCGACGTCCGCTCCTACCGCACGGCGGTCGCCGACCCGCTGCGCGACACGCGCCGCGAGGCCGACCTCGACGCGCAGCACGCGGCGCTCGCGGCGTACGGCGCCCTCGGCGAGTCGGCCGACGACCTCGACCTGCCGG
Organism: uncultured Actinomycetota bacterium; assembly: GCA_963767885.1. GTDB lineage: Bacteria > Actinomycetota > Thermoleophilia > Gaiellales > F1-60-MAGs149 > CAVYFW01. The sequence goes on along the minus strand of CAVYFW010000016.1, from coordinate 34,051 downwards.
AGGCTCCGCTGGTCGGGCCGCATCTGAGCTACCGCCTCGCGGGTCGCGTGGGCTTCGGGCCCGAGGTCAAGCAGCGGCTGCTGGAGGAGCGCGACGAGGGCGCCCGCATCGACGAGGTCACGCGCCTGCTGGCGGAGGTGCGGCGCGGGCTCGTGCTGGCCGCGGAGGCGCAGTTGCGGGCCCGGCGCAACGGCCGCGTGCGGCTGCCGGACGAGCTCGCGGCCGAGCTCGGCCTCTAGGCCGACCGGTAGCTCGCCAGCCAGGTCGCGGCGATCCCACCCGCGCTGCCGGCCGGCGAGAGGGCGCGGGCGAGCCGCGTGAGGCGGACGGCGGGGCCACCGTCCGCGTCGAGCACGGCGAGGTGGCCGTCGTACGCGTCGTAGAGCAGGGCACGCCCGCGCCACACGAGGTTGCCGCCGACCGCGCACCCGCTCGGGCCGAGGCGGTGGCGGTAGATCTCGCGGGCGCGGCCGGTCGCCCCGTCCAGCACCCGCACCCGCGCCGTCCCGAACGCCGCGCCCGGGTGGGCGTCGCTGAGCCGGAACGCGATCGCGCGGCCGTCCGGCGCGACGGCCAGACCCGAGTCGGCGGCGAGCGACCGGGGCCAGCCGGCGTGCGCCACCACCCGGCCCTGCGCATCCCAGACGCGCACGCGATGCGCCTCCTGGAACGCGAAGCGGCCGTGCGCGGCGGACGTCAGCCAGCCGGCCGCGCCCGCGAGCCGCGCCAGGCGGGTCACCCGCGCGCCGTCGACTGCGGTCAGCGTGCCGTCGGGGGCGACGACGTGCACCCGGCCCGAGACCGGGTCGGTGAGGGCGCCGAGGGCCGCGCGGTACGGGATGCGGCGCAGCGGCGTGCCGTCCGGCCGCAGCACGACCAGCGCGCCTGCACCGCGGACGACGAGGTTGCCGTCGTCGCCGAACGCCAGCGGCCAGACCTCGCGGCCGGGGACGACGAGGCGCTCCGCGGAGCGCAGGTCGGTCAGGTACACGCCCTCGCCGTAGGCGCCGAACGCGAACGCGCCGCGCGTCCCGAAGACCGGCGAGATCCCGTGGTGCGTCCCCGTCGCGCGCCATACGCGGGCGCCGGCGCGGCGCACCACGACCGCGCCGCGAGCGTTGACGGCGACCCGCCGGCCCTCCGCGTGGGGCCGCGGCGGATTGCCGGCGCGGGTCTCGAACCAGCGCTCCGGCAGCCGCTCGACCCGCCCGTCGCGGCGCAGCAGGAACCCGCCGCAGCCCGTCCGCAGCACGATCGGCGCCGGCACGGCCGGGCCCTGCGGGAGCGGCCGGTCGCACGCCGCGAACGGCGCGCCGGAGGCCAGGGCGAGGGCGAGCGCGACGAGCACTGCCCGGGATACGCGCGCCGGCCGCCGGCAGGTCCGCGGCGACGGCCAGCCACTATCGTGCGCCGGTGATCCCGCCCGGCCTCGTGCCCGCGCTGTGCCGCGCCTACGCCGACCTGCTGCGGCGCCAGCGGACCGCCTCCGCGGCCTTCGTGCGCTGGAACGAGCCGGGGCGGCGCGCGCACGAGCTCGCCTGGGTCGGGCCGGGCATGGAGGCCGTGCTGACCGGCGGCCGCGACCTGCGCGTGACCGCGCGACGAGCCGCTGCACGCCGAGCTCGCGCGGCTGCGGGCCAGCGTCGAGCTCAACCCCTACGAGCGCGAGCTCCGCTACGGCTACCCCTACGTCGTCGGGCGCAGCGGCGGCCAGGTCGTGCGGGCGCCGCTGCTGACGGTCGCCGTGGAGCTGGAGCCGGACGGCACCGCGCTCGCGATCTCCCCGGCCGACGACGTCGCGCGCTTCAACTCGCTGCCCTTCCGCGCCGCCGGGAGCGACGCCGCCCGCGACGCGGTGCTGGCCCGCCTGATCGACGACACGCCCGCCTTCCCCGTCACCCGCGAGGCGCTGGACGCCTTCGCGCAGGCCGTCGAGCGCGACCTCGGCGTGGAGCGCGCGGGCGCCCTCGACGGCACGGTCGCCGAGCCGCCCGCCCGCCCCGAGGCCGGCGAGGGCCTGCGGCTGGTGGACGCCGCGGCCGTCTTCGTCGCGCCGCGCACCGGCTACTTCCTGGCCAGCGACCTGGAGCGCATCGCCGAGCTGCCCGAGGGCACCGCCGACGGCACCGCGCTCGGGGCGCTGCTCGGCGCGCGCGGATCCGACGCCCAGAGCGAGACCTTCGCCGGCAGCACGACGACGGCCTACTTCCCGTTCCCGTCGAACCCCGCCCAGGAGCGCGTGGCGCTGCTCGCGGAGCGGCCGGAGAACCGCGTCGTGGTCGTCCAGGGCCCGCCCGGCACCGGCAAGTCGCTGACCATCGCCAACACCGTGGCGCACCTCGTCGCGTCGGGGCAGCGCGTGCTCGTGACGTCGCAGAAGGACGAGGCGCTGCGGGTGGTCGACGAGCTGCTGCGGCGGCTCGAGCTCTCGCAGCTGCCGATGACGCTGCTGCGCAAGGACGCCGACTCCAAGCGCGACCTGCGCGAGCGGCTCGCGTCGCTGCAGAAGTCGCGCAGCGCCGTCGAGACGGCCGCCGAGCAGGAGCTGCGCCGCCGCGAGCACGCGGCCGCCCGCGACGCCCTGGCCGGCGGCGATCGCGAGCTGCGGACGGCGCTGGTCGCCGAGCACGACGTCTTCGGCGCCGCCGCGCGCCGCGACGCCGCGCAGGGCTTCGTGGCGGGCCTGCGGACGGGCATGGGCCTGCGCTGGACGCGCTGGCGGGCGGGCCGGCAGGCGCCCGTGGCGACGGACGTGCTCGGCGAGCGGCAGGCGACCGCGCGGACGGCGCTGCGGCAGGAGGCCGTCGACCTGCTGGCGACCTCCGCCGAGCACCGCTTCGGCGCCGCGAGCCGCGTCGACCGCAACCGCCTGCGCGAGTTCGCGGCGATCCTCGGGCGCCGCGACAAGGCGCAGAACTTCAGCGTCTTCGACCGCCTCAAGGCCGACCCCGACCGCTGCGAGGCGCTGCTCGGCGTCCTGCCGTGCTGGGTGATGACGCCGGACGACGTCGCGCGGCTCTTCCCCTGCACGCCCGGGCTGTTCGACGTCGTGGTGGTCGACGAGGCGTCCCAGTGCGACCTGCCCTCGATGGCGCCCGTCCTCTTCCGCGCCCGGCGCGCCGTGATCGCAGGCGACTCGCGCCAGATGCAGGCGCGCCGCTTCGCCTTCACCGCCGAGGCCGTGTCGTCGGAGGCCGCGCACCACCACGGGCTCGCGCGCTACGACCCCGACGGCTGGCTCGACGCGACGCGCTCCGACCTGCTGCGGCTGGCGGCGGTGCGCGCCGACGAGGAGGTGCTGCTGGACGAGCACTTCCGCTCGCTGCCGCCGCTGATCGCGTTCTCCAACGGGCGCTGGTACGGCGGGCGGCTGCGGCTCATGCGCCACGCGCGCGACCGCCGCCACGGCGACCCGGCCCGCCCGCCCGTGCGGCTGATCGAGGTGCCGGACGGCCGCGTCGAGCCGGGCACGCAGGAGAACGAGCCGGAGGCCCGGGCGCTGCTCGCCGGCCTCGCGGAGCTGCTGCGCGACCCGGCCTACGCCCGCGCGTCGGTCGGCGTCATCTGCCTGTTCGAGGAGCAGGTGCGGCTGCTGGAGGAGCTCGTCGCGGAGGCCATCGACGAGGAGGCCGCCCGGCAGCATCGCCTGGTGGTGGTCAACCCGGACGGCTTCCAGGGCGACGAGCGCGACGTGATCCTCTACTCGCTGTCGTACGACGGCGAGGGCATGACGAAGGCGCAGCTCTCGGCGCGCCAGGCGGAGCAGGAGCACGTGCAGGGGATGCTCAACGTCGCGTTCACCCGGGCGCGCGACGAGGTGCGGGTCTACCACTCCGCGCCGCTCGAGCAGTTCGCGACCGCCGCCGGGACGGGCGCGCTGCGCGACTGGCTGGTGCACCTGCGCGCGGTCGCGGAGGCGCCGGCGCTGCCGCCCGAGGGGGCCCCGCAGGACGGCTCGTTCGGCGCGGCGGTGCGCGACGCGCTGCGGGCCCGCGGGCTCGACGTGCACGCCGAGTACCCGGCGGCGGGCCTCAGCGTCGACCTCGTCGCCGAGCAGGACGGGCGCCTCGTGGCCGTGGAGTGCGACGGCGCGCTGCGCCACCCGGCGGTCACCGAGGAGGACGCGAGCCGGCAGGCGATCCTGGAGCGGGCGGGCTGGCGGGTCGTCCGCATCCCGTTCCGCGCCTGGCTGCGAGACGGGGAGCGGACGCGGCACCTCGGCCGGGTCGACGAGGCGCTCGCGCCGCCGCCGCCAGCGCCCGTCGCGCCGCTCCCGGTCGCCGCGCCCGCCGAGCCCGAGCGGGCGAGCGCCCCGCGCAGCCGCCACGCCCACTACCTGACGGCGGAGGAGCGGGCGATCCTGGTGGCCCTCGGCGCCGGCTCGACCGCCCCGGACGACGTGCTGCGCGGCGCGCGCGAGGCCCTCGGCTACGCACGCCTCGGCCCGCGCATCCGGCGCGCGCTGGAGGCGGCCACGGCGTCGCTCGCCGGCCGCGGGCTCGTGGTGGTCGAGGACGGCGAGATCTTCGCGACGGAGGAGGCGCGCGCGCTGCTGGACCAGCAGGTCGGCGCGGCGGACGGCGGCGCCTGAAGCCCGGCGCGTGACCGAAGTCCGGCGGTGCCCGCCGACATCGGCGCCAATGATGAAATCGTGAGCCCGGCCCCGCGCGGAGCGAGGAACGAGCGGAGCGCTCGGTCACGGGAGCGGACGCGCCGCTGACGCGGCCCTCGCTGCGGACGTCGCCGCGGAGCGAGCCACTGCGCATCCCTCCGGAGGACCCGCCTACGCCGGCCCGGCCATCAGGATCACGTCGCGCGACGCCCCCGCTCGCACGAAGCGGTCGCGCCGCAGGCCCTCCTCGACGAACCCGTGGCGGCGGAAGAAGGCCAGCGACGGCGCGTTCTCGGGGAACACGTGCAGCTCCAGGCGCGTGATGCCGACCTCGGCGCACCAGCGACGCAGCGCCGCCAGCAGCGCCGAGCCGACGCCCCGCCGCCGCACGTCCCGCGCGACCACGAGGCCGAACTCGGCGACGTGGGCCGCGGCCGGGTGCAGGTCGCGCGTCGCGTCCAGCCGCCCAACCACGCGACCGTCGAGCAGCGCCACCAGCAGGACGCCGTCCCGCGAGCCCCGCAGGGCGCGCACCCGCCGCCGCTCGCGCCGCTCGTCCACGGCGCCGGTCGAGAGCAGCGTGCCCTCCGGCTCGGCCGCGACGTCGCCCAGCAGCCGCGCGGCCGGCCCGGCGTCGGCGTCCGTGGCCGGCTGCACCACGAGGCCGCCCGGCGGTCTGGGCGGCACGGGCACCACCATGACGTCCTCGACGGTGCGGGTCCAGATCGCGTGGTCGCGCCACGTCCCGGCGATCTCGAGGTAGTGGCGCGCGATGCCCTCGAGGCGGAAGCCGTTCTTGCGCAGGACGGCCTGCGAGGCGCCGTTGTCGAGCCGGGTGGCCGCCTGGACGCGGTGCAGGTCGTGCGGGCCGAAGGCGAGCTCGCAGACGCGGCCGACCGCCGCGCTGCCGACGCCGCGGCCGGACGCCGCCTCGACCACCCAGTAGCCGAGGAAGCAGGAGCGGAACGGGCCGCGCACGACGTTCGAGAGGCGGATGCGCCCGACGATCTCGCCGTCCAGCAGGATCGCGTAGTCGAAGGCGTGGCCCGAGCGCACCTCGATCTCGCTCGCGGCGTCCGGCGGGCGCACGGGCCCGGCCAGCGCGAGGTGCTCGCGGTTGGCGGCGATCAGCGCCGCGTAGGTCGGCGCGTCCGCGAGCGCGACGGGGCGCAGCTCGATCACGCCGGCGCCACCACGATGCCGTGGCCGCCGCGCCGCGGGTCGCCCGCCGCCGCGAGCAGGCCGTGGCGGCGCAGCGCGACCTGGGTGCCGCCGAAGTAGATGTTGCGGTCGGGCCAGCGCACCACGGGCTCGCCGGCCGCCTCCAGCGCGTCCAGGGTCTCGGCCGGGAAGCCGTGCTCGCAGTCCAGGCCCGCGGCGGACGGGTGGATGCGCGGCAGCTCGATCGCCTCCTGCGGCGGCACGTCGTGGTCGATCAGCGCGGTGACGACGCGGTGCAGCGCGGAGCGGATGCGGGCGGACCCGCTGGAGCCGACGACCGCCTCGGAGCCGTCCGGCCAGGTCAGGAGCGTCGGCGTCATCATCGACGTCAGCCGCGCGCCGGGCGGGGGCGGGGTCGGGCCCGTCAGGTCCTCCTCGCCCAGCATGTTGTTCATGTGCAGGCCGGTCTCGCCGACGAACACGCCGGAGCCGCAGCCCGTCGAGCACGTCATCGCGGCAGCGTTGCCGGCGGCGTCGACCACCGAGATGTGCGTGGTGCCGTGCGGGGCGTGGCCGACGACGACGGGCTCGGGCGCGCCGGCGAGCTCGCGCGCGACGTCGGCTGCCGCGGCGTCCAACCGCTCGGGGTCGAGCAGCCGGCGCGCACCGCCGTGGCGCAGCGCGGAGGACAGCGCCGCCGTCCGCCGCCGCTCCGCGTCGCGCAGCACGACGGCGATGGTGCGGGCGGTCTGCGCGTCGAGCGGGTCGGCGCCGGGCGGGACGCGGTCGTGCACGCCGAGCGCGTAGCCGAGCAGCGTGCCCCCGCTCGAGGGCGGCGGGTTGGTGGTGACCCGCACGCCGCGGTACGACGCCAGCAGCGGGCGCCGCGAGACGACGCGGTAGGCGGCGAGGTCCTCGGCCGTGACGAGCCCGCCCTCCTCGCGGAAGAAGTGCGCGACCTCGGCCGCGAGCGCGCCGCGGTAGAGGTCGCCGGCGCCGGCCTCGGCCATGCGCGCCAGCGTGCGGGCGAGCTGCGGCTGCCGCTGCACGTCGCCGGGGCGCACGATGTGACCCTCGGGCGCGAAGACCGAGCGCGCCGCGGCCGTGGACGCCAGGATGCCGTCGAGCACCCGCGCCACCCAGGCCTGCTGCTCGGTGACGGCGACGCCCGACTCGGCCAGGCGGATGGCGGGCTCCACCAGCGCGGCCCAGGGCAGCGAGCCCCAGCGGGCGTGCGCGGTGCCGACGCCGGCCGCCGTGCCGGGGACGGCGCACGACGCGACGCCGTACCAGAAGCGCTGCACCGCCGTGCCGAACTGGACGTCGAACGCGTCCATCCGGCGCTCCGATGCGGCACCGCCCAGTCCCGGCGCCGCGGCGAAGAAGTCGAGCGCGCTGACGCGACCGGTGGCGGCGTCGCGGTAGACGAGGAAGCCGCCGCCGCAGGGCCCGGTCAGCGTCGGCTCGGCGACCCACGAGGCGAGGGCGGCGCCGACGAGGGCGTCGCACGCGTTGCCGCCGGCGGCGAGCACGGCGGCCCCGGCCTCGGTCGTCACGCGGTGCCCGGCGGCGATGGCCCCGCCCCCGCCGCCGTGCGCTGCCCGTGCCATGCCGGGAGGATACGGCCGGCGCAGCCGGGAACCGCTCGCGCCGCGCGAGCCTACCGGGGGCATGGGACGTCGCTGCGGGATGCTGGCGGTGATCGTGGCGGGGCTGGCGGCCGGCTGCGCGCCGCCGTGGCTGCGGCCGCCGCCCGACGAGGAGGCGGCCGCGCTCGCGGTGGGCTGCGAGCAGGCGATCGGGCCGGTCGGGCCGATCCACTTCGCCGAGCCCGGCAGCCTGGTGCTCGCGGGCGAGCTCGACCTCGGATCGCCGGACACGTACCGCCACGAGCTGCACGGCACGAACGCCGTCCCGCCCGAGTCGCCGCAGGGCGGCGGCGACGGCCAGGACTTCTACAAGCAGGGCGTCATGCTGCGCGACGGCCGCACGGCGCGGATCGCGATCGCGCCGGAGGCCCGGGGCGACGCCGCGCTGCTGTTCGGCACCGGGCACGCCGAGGGCGCCGTGATCGACCTCGTCGCCTGCGACGTCGGCGCCGACGAGCCGCCCGGTGCGGCGACGGTCTGGGCGGGCGGCTTCGTCGTCCACCGCTCCATGTGCCTGCCGCTGGACGTGTCGGTACCTGCGGACGCCCCGCCCCGGCGGGTGGACGCTGCCCTTCTTCGCCGCCTGCGAGTGAGGCGCGCTAGACGCGGTCGCTGGGCGGCTTCTGCTCGACCGCGTCGCCGCGGCGGAAGAACCAGGGGAAGATCGAGCTCAGCACGGAGCGGATCGCGCCGCCCTCCCCGCTGACGTAGCGGCCGACACCTGGCTCCACGATGCCCTGCGGCGGAGGGCCCTGACGCAAGCGGTCGAACATTCCGACAGCGTACCCGTCCGGTAGCCTGGCCACGCGAATGCGCACCCCACCCAGCATCCCCGCTCGCCGATCTCGCGCTCGCAGCGCCGCCGTCGCGGCGCTCGCGCTGCTGCTCGTGCTCGCCGGCCTGCTCGCGGCGTGCGGCGAGGACGAGGACGCGGGGACGAGCGAGGCCGCCACCGCCGCGCCCGCCACGTCGGCGGCGTCGACGGCCGACCCGGCAGAGAGCACCGGCGACGCGGCTGCGACGTCCGAGCCGTCCAGCCCGAGCGAGTCGGAGGCGACGGCGGCAGGGTACCGACGCCACGGCGCCCGCCTCGACCGAGCCGGTCGGCTCGACGGAGGCCGCGGCGGGGCGGCCGGTCGCGATCTACCTCGTGCGCAACGAGCGGGTCTCGCCCGTCCGCCGCTACGTCGATCCCGCCGCGCCGGCCACGCCCACGCTGGAGGCGCTGCTCGCGGGGCCGATGGACGGGGACGGGGACCGCACGACGGCCATCCCCGACGGCACCAGCCTGCTCGGAGTCTCGATCGACGGCGACGGCATCCTCACCGCCGACCTCTCGCAGGAGTTCACGTCCGGCGGCGGCTCGCTGTCGATGAAGCTGCGCGCGGCCCAGATCGTCTACACCGCGACGCAGTTCCCCACCGTCAAGGGCGTGCTGTTCGCCGTGGAGGGCGAGCCGGTGGAGACGCTCGGCGGCGAGGGGCTGATCGTCGATCGGCCGCAGACCCGCGCGGACTACGAGGACGAGACGCCGGCGGTGCTGATCGAGGAGCCGCTCCCCGGGGACACGCCGCAGTGCCCGGTGCGCGCCCGAGGCACGTCGAACGTCTTCGAGGCCACGAGCCTGCTGGCGATCGCCGCGCCGGGCGAGCTGACCTCGATGCCCGCCGACCCGACCGTGGTCACCGCGACGAGCGGCACGGGCACGCGCGGGACGTTCGACGTCGAGGTGCCGTGCCCGGCCGACCTGACGGGCCAGGACGCGAGCCTGGTCTCGTGGTGGGAGTCGGCCAAGGACGGCTCAGCGCAGGGCGTCGAGGCCATCCTCATCCACCCCCTTCCGTAGCCGGTCTGCGCGCGTGCGAGACGATCGCGGCACGGTCCGGCACGAAGCTGGCACGGTCCGGCACAGCGCCGTCGAACACCTGTTCGATACGCTCCTCCCATGGCAGCGACCGGAATGACCACAGACACCGCGCGTGACGCGCTGACCACGCTCCGCGACGCCTACGGGCCCGAGGCGGCGTTCCGCGACGGACAGGCCGAGGCCATCCGCCTGCTGGTCGACGAGCGCGCCCGCGTGCTGCTCGTGCAGCGGACGGGCTGGGGCAAGAGCGTCGTCTACTTCGTGGCCACGGCCCTGCTGCGGCGCCGTCGCGCGGGCCCGACCCTGCTGGTGAGCCCGCTGCTCTCGCTGATGCGCGACCAGGAGCGCGCCGCCGCCCGCTTCGGGCTGCGGGTCGCGCGCCTCGACCACACCGCCGACCGCCACGCCATGCGCGACGCGCTCGAGTCTGCGGCCGTCGACGTGCTGTTCACCACGCCGGAGCAGCTCGCCAGCGACCGCTTCCGCGACGAGCTCCTGCCGGCGCTCGGCTCGCCGGGCCTCGTGGTCGTCGACGAGGCGCACTGCGTCTCCGACTGGGGCCACGACTTCCGGCCGGAGTACCGGCTCATCGCCCGCACGCTCGACGCCCTCGGCGACGACGTGCCGGTGCTGGCCACGACGGCCACCGCCAACCATCGCGTCACCGCCGACGTGGCCGAGCAGCTCGGCGCGGCCGAGCACGTGCTGCGCGGGCCGCTGGCGCGCGAGAGCCTGCGGCTGCAGGCCGTGCGGCTGGAGTGGCAGGCCGAGCGCCTGGCCTGGCTCGCCGACGCCGTGCCGCGGCTGTCGGGCTCGGGCATCGTCTACACGCTCACCATCGCCGACGCCGAGCGGGTCGCCGGCTGGCTGCGCCTCCGGGGCGTCGACGCGGCGGCGTACCACAGCCGGCTCGACGACGAGGAGCGCCAGGCGCTCGAGGCCCGGCTGCTGCGCAACGACGTCAAGGCCCTGGTGGCCACGGTCGCGCTCGGCATGGGCTTCGACAAGCCCGACCTGGGCTTCGTCGTGCACTACCAGGAGCCGGCCTCGATCGTCGCCTACTACCAGCAGGTCGGCCGCGCCGGCCGCGCGCTGCCGGAGGCGCACGCGATCCTGCTCAGCGGCCACGAGGACGCGCGCATCCACGAGCACTTCATCACCACGGCGCTGCCGCCGGAGGACTCGCTGCGCGCGGTGCTCGACGCCGTCGCCGGTGCCGACGAGCCGCCGACCGCCTCACGCGTCGCCGCCGTCTCCGACCTGAGCCTGAACGTCACGCGCGACCTGCTGCACCGGCTGTGCCTCGAGGGCGCCCTCGCCCGTCGCGGCGCGACGTACGGGCGCACGGCACTGGACTGGCAGTACGACGCCGAGCACGCCGAGCAGCTGCGCGTCCGCAAGCGCGCCGAGCGCCGGGCCGTGCACGCGCTGGTCGACGCGACGACGTGCCTGATGCAGGCGGTCGTCAGCGAGCTCGACGACGCCGAGAGCGCGCCCTGCGGCCGCTGCGCGGTCTGCGATCCGCCCGGGCTCGAGGTGGCCGTCGATCCGTCGATGGTGTCCGAGGCGACGGGCTTCCTGCGCCGCGCCGCCGTGGAGATCGAGCCGCGACAGCGGTGGGCGGCCACCGCGACGACGCGCGCCTCGGCCATCCCGGCGGGCGTGCGCGCCGAGCCGGGCCGCGCGCTGTCCTTCTGGGGCGACGGCGGCTGGGGCGGCCGCGTGCGGGAGGCCAAGCGCGAGGACCAGCCCTTCGACGACGACCTCGCCGATGCGGTGGCGGCCCTCGTCCGCCGCTGGGGCCCGCTGCCGGCGCCGCGCTGGGTGACCTCGGTGCCGACGTCGTCGCAACCGGACCACGTGGAGTCGCTGGCCCGCCGCGTCGCCGAGCGGCTCGACCTGCCCTACGAGCAGGTGCTCGAGCGCCGGGCCGGCCAGCCGCGCCAGCGCGAGCAGCCCGGCCCGGCCGCGCAGATGCTGAACGCCCGCGCCGCGTACGACCGGGCGGCAGCGGTGCGGCGCGAGCCGGTCCTGCTGCTGGACGACGTGGTCGAGTCGCGCTGGACGCTGACGGCCTGCGCGGCCCTGCTGCGCGACGGCGGCGCCGGGTCCGTGCACCCGCTGGTGCTGGCCCGGGCGATGCCCGGCAGCGACGTCTAGCCACTTCCCCTACGACGTGCCACTCGTGCGCCACGAGTCGCCCGGGGGGAAGTGGCTGGCTATCGCCCAAGAGCGGGCCGCGTCCCGTCAACGCCGTGGATCGTTCAGCCAGGCGACGGCGTCGGCTCTGCGACGCAGTTGCGACAGCCATGGCCATTCGCCCTGCACGGCAACGCCGTCGCCCGGAGCCCGCGGCGAATGGCTACCGCAGGAACTCGGGCAGCTCGAAGTCGTCGACCTCGCCGAAGCCGGTGCTCGGCATCGGGTCGGGCTCGGGCTCCGGGGCCGGTGCGGGCAGGCCGAGGTTGGCCTCGCTCACGACGCCCCGGTCGAAGCCGGTGGCGATGACGGTCACGTGGATCTCGTCGCCCAGCCGCTCGTCGACGGTCGCGCCGAAGATGATGTTGCAGCTCTCGTCGGCCGCGGTGCGCACGATCTCCGCGATCTCCATGGCGTCGTGGAGCGACAGGTCCGCGCCGCCCGAGACGGCGAGCAGGACGCCCGTCGCGCCGTGGATCTCGTGCCCGATGAGGGGCGAGGTGACGGCCGCCTGTGCCGCCTCCTGCGCGCGGTTCGAGCCCTTGGCCTTGCCGATGCCCATCAGGGCCGAGCCGGCGTCCTTCATGATCGTGCGGACGTCGGCGAAGTCGAGGTTGATCAGGCCCGGCGTCGTGATCAGGTCGCAGATGCCCTGCACGCCCTGGCGCAGCAGGTCGTCGGCGACGCGGAAGGCGTCGACCATCGACACCTTCTGGTCGAGCACCTGCAGCAGGCGGTCGTTCGGGATCGTCACGAGCGTGTCGACGCTCATCTGCAGCTCGCGGATGCCGCGCTCGGCCTGCTCGCGGCGGCGGGCGCCCTCGAAGCGGAACGGCGTGGTCACGATGCCGACGGTCAGCGCGCCGAGCTCGCGGGCGATGCGGGCGACGACCGGCGCCGCGCCGGTGCCGGTGCCGCCGCCCTCGCCGGCGGTGACGAACACGAGGTCCGAGCCGCGCAGGGCCTTGCGGATGCGGTCGTTCGCGTCCTCGGCGGCGCGACGGCCGATCTCCGGGTCGGCGCCCGAGCCGAGGCCCGACGTGATGGACGAGCCGATCTCGATGGTGACGTTCGCGTCGGCGCCGGCGAGCTGCTGCGCATCCGTGTTGATCGCGACGAACTCGACGTCGCGGATGTCCGCCTCGACCATCCGGTTGACGGCGTTCACGCCGGCGCCGCCGACCCCGACCACGCGGATGATCGCGAGGTAGGCGGCGGTGTCCGGGCGCGTCGCGACCGGCGACGGACGGGCGGGAGCGAGCAGCTCGGCTTGCAGCGGCTCGGGTGCCGCCGTGGGGTCGGTAACGGCCATGGTCTCCTCGTCGGCCGGTGGCGCCGGCGCGGCTGGCGGGGCGGACTCGGTCTCGGCGCCCGGGGATCTGGCGCCCGGGTCGTCCTCGGCGGGCGGCGCGCCACCGGGAGCCGGCGCGCCCTCGCGGCCGGTGGCCCCACGCGACGCGTCGGTCGAGCGGAAGAGGTCGGCCAGCGGCCCCTCGTGCAGGCTAGCCCGCTTCTTCTGCATCTTTCAGAACCTCCTCCGCAAGCTCCCGGTAGGCGCCGGCAGCGGCACCAGTCGGGTCGTACGCCATCACCGACTTCCCCGCAACCGGGGCCTCGGCCAACCTCACGGTCTTCCGTACCCGCGTGCGGAAGACCAGGTCACCGAAGTTCCGCTCCAGCAGCTCGAGCGCCTCGCGTGCGTGCAGCAGGCGGATGTCGAGCATCGTCGGGAGGATCCCGCGGATGCGGACGTCGGGGTTCAGGTTCTCGCGGATCGTCTGCAGCGTGGCCTCGAGCTGGACGAGGCCGCGCAGCGACAGGTACTCGCACTGCACCGGCACGATGACGCCGTTGGCCGCGGTCAGGGCGTTGACGGTCAGGAGCCCGAGCGACGGCGGCGTGTCGATGAGGATGTAGTCGTAGTCGGCGCGCACCGGCATCAGGGCCTTCTCCAGCGCGCGCTCGCGGCCGATCATCGACGCCAGCGCCAGCTCGGCGCCGGCGAGGTCGATGGAGGCGACGGCGATGTCGACCTCGCGGTGCTGGATCACCTCGGTGATCGGCGTCTTCTGCACGAGGACGTCGAACATCGAGAGCTCGACCCGCTCGGGGTCGATGCCCTGGCTCATCGTCAGGTTCGACTGCGGGTCGAGGTCGACCAGCAGCACGTCCAGGCCGCGCTCCGACAGGGCGACGCCGAGGTTGAGCGTCGACGTCGTCTTCGCCACGCCGCCCTTCTGGTTCGCGAGCGCGAGGATGCGCGCGCCGTGGACGGCGCGGTCCGCCGCGAGGCGGAGGCGGCGATGGGCGGGCCGCGGAGAGGAGCTGTGGGCGGGCACGCTCACCCGACCGTGCTTCGACGGGGAGCTGCGGCCTCCTGCCGGGCGCGGGCGATGCGCTCGGCAGGCGGGGGGTGCGACGCGAGCAGGCGCTCGCTGCGCGGCGGCTCGAGCTCCGCGAGGTTCGTGGCGACGAGCCGCTCCAGGGCGCGGGCGAAGGCGTCGGGGTCGGCGAGGCGGGCGGCGTACGCGTCCGCGGCGCGCTCCCGCCGGCGCGAGTGCCACGCGGTGACGAGGCCGACCGGCAGGCCGGCGAGCCCGAGGCAGAGCACGAAGGCCGGCAGCGAGGCGGGGTCGCCGGCGCCGCCGTGGACGAGCGCCGTGGGCAGCACCGCCAGGAGCGCGGCGGCGACGCCGATGGTGACGGCGCTGGCGACGGCCTCCAGCCCGAGGCCGCGCAGGAGGTCGCGATGGGCGTGGTGGCCGAGCTCGTGGGCCAGCACGGCGCCGGTCTCGTCGAGGCCCTCCAGCGTGTCGCCGAGCAGGATGCGCCGTGTCGGCCCGAACCCCACGACCGCGGCGTTGGAGGCGCTCGTCTTCTCGGACAGGCGCAGCAGCCGCACGTCGCGGACGCGCAGGCGCGAGCGGACGACGAGGTCGTCGGCCACGTCGCGCAGCGGGCCCGGCGGCAGCGGCTCGGAGCGCAGGAACAGCGGCAGGAGGACGACGGGCGCCACGAAGGAGAGCAGCGTGCCGACGGCGAGCGACGCCGCCCAGGCGGCGACGGGCCAGCCGTCGGGCCACTGGTCCTGGGCCCAGATGAGGAGCTCCGCGGCCGGCAGCGCAAACGCCGCCCCGAGTGCGAGGCCCTTGGCGCGATCGACGAGCCAGCCGCGCAGCGACTGGCGCGACAGGCCTGCCGCGACGGACGCGCGCCACCCGGCGATCGCAAACGGCAGCGCCGCCAGCTCCAGCGCCGCGCCGGCCACGAGGGCCACGACCGCCGCGCGATCCGGCAGCTCGTCGGCGAGGAGCGCGACGCCGAGCAGCACCGCCAGCCGGACGGCGAGCGAGGCCCGCCGGCGCCGCCGCGCCGCGCGCCGGTAGGCACGGGCGGCGTCCTGTCGGAGGCCCGGTGCGCTCGCGGTCGATGCAGTACCGATGTCCTCAGCCTACGCCCGCCGGCGGCCCCTCGTCCAGCGCTGCTGTGAGGCGCGTGCGCGGGCAGGAGCACACGTCCGGGCGGTAGGGGCGTGCCCGGCCGGCCGGCGCATGCCCGCCGCCGAGCCGCCACGCGGTGGCTCAGGGCGCGCGCAGGACGTCGGTCAGGGCCGCGAGCAGGCGCGCGCCCGCGGCGTCCCGGCCCTCGCCGAGCCCCTCGACCGCGCGTGCGAGAGCGGCCACGGCCTGCAGGCGGTCGTCCTGCCCGCCGAGGATGCGCGCCACGCGGCGGGCGCTGACGAGGAGGTCGAGCGCGATCGCGGCCTGGTGGGCGAACTGGCCGAGCAGGTCGAGCTCCGCGAGGCTGAACCCGGCGCGCTGCGGGCGGTCGAGCACCGACAGCACGCCGAGGGCGCGCTCCTCGTGCAGGAGCGGCGCGGACATCAGGCCCTTGGGGACGTAGCCCGTGGCCTTGGCGACGTCGCGGGCGAAGCGCGGGTCGGCGGCGACGTCCTCCAGCACCAGCGGCTGGCGCATCACCAGCACCCAGCCCGCGATGCCGGTGCTCGACGGGAAGCGCTGGCCGACCAGGGTGTCGGAGCCCTCGCCCGCGACGGCCTCGAAGACCAGCTCGTCGCTCTCCTCGTCGTACAGGAAGATCGACGAGGCGCGGGCGCGGAAGATGGCCCGCGCGACGTCGACGATGGACTGCAGCAGCGCGCGGTGCCGCTCCTCGGCCGCGAGGGCGCCCGCGGCGACGGCGGCGGCCAGCGACTCGTCGTGCGCGCTCACTGCTCGGCTCCCGCGTCGTCCTGGAGGTCCACGGCTCCACCCTCCACGTTGTCGGCCGTCAGGTACAGCAGGTTCTTGACCTCGAATGGCGCGAGGCCCGGGTGCTTGGCGAGGATGAGGGCGGCGATGGCCGATATGTGCGGCGTCGCGAAGCTGTTGCCCGTCGAGCGCAGCCGCGTGCCGCCGAGCCAGGCCACCTCGACGCCGACCCCGTGCGCGAAGACCTCGACCGGCGGCGAGGGGTTCCAGTAGTAGCGCAGCGGGTCGGGACTGTCGTGGCTCCCGACCGAGATGACCGACGAGAAGCGCCACGGGTAGCTCGCCACCGGCATGTTGTGCGCGGACGCGACGATCAGCGAGCGCTTGAAGTAGGCGCTGTCTGCGAGGTCGTGGAGCGTCGAGGCGAACTGGCTCTTCGTCGTCGAGAGGCTCATGTTGACGACGTCGTAGCCCTCCTTCAGCGCCCAGTGCAGCCCCGCCAGCAGCACCGGGCCGCTGCCCGTGAAGCCAGCGCCGAGGACGCGCACGCTGTGCAGCTCGCAGTCCGGCGCGATCGACCGGATCACGCCGGCGCACGCGGTGCCGTGCCCGCACAGGTCGCCCTCCGCGTCCTCCAGGACCTTGACCGCGCCGTCGTCGTCGACCTCGATCGCGACCGCGCGGGCCACGCCGCCGACCTGCGGGTGATCGGCCTCGACGCCGCTGTCGACGATGCAGACGCGGACGCCCGCGCCCGTCGAGCCGCCCCACGCCCACTCGCGGTTCAGCGAGGACGGCCAGCGCCGCGTCGACGTGAGGTCGGGGGCGGCGGCGGCGGACAGGCTCCACGCGGGCAGGAGTCCGTCGTCACCTGCCTCGTCGTAGGGCTGCTCCGGTTCCGCCGCCACCGCCCGACTGTACCGGAGGTTGCGCGCGCGTCGCCCGAGACGGCCGAGAGTGGGGAGATCAGCCGTCCGGGGGCTCGGCGAGGTGGGCGCGCACCTCCTCGACGAGGTCCGGCGTGGGGGCGACGCCGGCGTCGAAGAGCGCCTGCTCGAGGTCTGCCCGGAGCGCGTCGCAGAACGCCTGGTCCTGGTCGGCCCGCCGCAGCAGCTCGTCGATCCTCGGGCGAGCGAAGGGCAGCTGCTGCGCCGCGAGCACCCAGCCGGTCGGCGCCGGGCGCATCAGCGCCAGCAGGTCGGCCAGGTGCTCCTCGTCGTGCGGCTGCTCGTCGCTCATGTCCCCTTGACGGAGCTGCGACCGACTTTCTTCCCGCCATATGCGTCGCGCAGCTTCCCGAGGCAGCGGGAGATGCGGCTGGCCACGGTGCCGCCGGGCAGGTCGAGCGCCTCGCCGATGGTCGCGTAGCTCTGGTCCTGGCAGAAGAAGCGGTCGAGGATCGTCGCGGCACTCCGGCTGCAGGGCTCGCGAGCGCGTCCTGCACCGAGAGCGCCTCGTCGAGCCGCGCGAGCCGCTCGTCGACGACCGGGAGCTCGAGCTCGTCCGCACCCGGCTCGATGCGCCCGCGCCGGCGGATCTCGTCGACGCAGAGGCGCCGCGCCAGCTGTCCGATCCAGCCGCGGACGGCATCGTCGTCGCGCAGCCCGTCGAGGTTCGCGAACGTGCGGGCGAACGTCTCCTGGAAGACCTCCTCGGCATCCGACTCGGACAGCCGGTAGGCCTGCGTCGCGATGGCGTAGACGTAGCGCGAGAACCGCTCGACGAGCGCAGCCCACGCCGCCTCGTCGCCCCGCCGGCAGCGAGCCACGAGCTCCGCATCGCTCAGCGCCGCCACGGTCACCGCACCATTGAACCTCATGCCCTCTCGGCTGAAAAGCCGCGGTGCGGCGCGGTGCCGGCCTCAGCGGACGCCGAGATCCGGCCCGACGGCCGCGAGGCGGGCCGTGACGACGGCGTCGGCGGCGTCCCGGGACGGTGCGTGGCCGGTGACGGCGGCGATGAAGTCGTCGCGGTCGAGCGCGAGCAGGCGCGACGCCTCGACCGCGACGACCGTCGCGGTCCGGGGGGTGTCGCGGAGCAGCGCGATCTCCCCGAAGGAGTCGCCGCGCTCCAGCCGGCGGCGGAGCGTCCCGCCGACCCGCGCCTCGAGCGCGCCGCCGTCGATGAGGTAGAAGCGGTCGCCCGGCTCGCCCTCGCGCACGACCTCCGTCCCGGCCTCGACGTCCAGCGGCTCCAGGCGGCCGGCGAGCTGCGTCAGGGTCGGCAGCGGCAGCGGCGCGAAGATGCTGCTGCCGCGGAGCAGCTCGATCTCCCGCAGCCGCGGCGCGGCCTCGCGGTCGATCGCCCGCAGCGGCCGCCAGGCGAGCAGCGTCAGGAGCGGCAGCGTCACGCCCGTGACGACGAGCGCCGTGCGCACCCCGAGGCCGGCGATCAGGAGCGGCGCGAGCACCGATCCGAGCCCGATCGTCGCGACCGCGAGCGTCTCGAGCACGCCGAACACGCGCGCCAGGAGCTCGTCCGGCACCGCGCGCTGCAGGAGCGTCAGCCCGGCGACCTCGGTCAGCGAGTCGCCGACGCCGAGCACCGCGAGCAGCACCAGCGCGGCGACGAGGTTCGGCTCGATCCCGATCAGCGCCAGCGGCACGCCCCACAGGACGACCCCGAGCGCGTAGCCCGCCGCCAACCGGCTGCCGCCGATCAGCGCCGCGGCGGCGAGCGCGCCGATGACGCCGCCGACGCTGACCGCCGCGTTGAGGTACCCGACGCCGGCGTCGCCGAGGTCGAGCTCCTCGAGCGCCAGCACGACGATGAAGACGTTGAGGGTGCCGGCGGTGAGGCCGACGAGGCCGGACAGCCCGACGAGCACGCGCAGGCGCCGGTCGCGGCCGATCACGCCGAAGCCGGCGACCGCCTCGCGCAGGAAGGAGCCGCGCTCGACGGCCTCGGCCGCGGGGTCTCCGGCGGCGGCCGGCACCTCCGGCGCGCCGTCGGCGGGCGAACGGCGCAGCCGGGAGATCAGCCACGCGGACCACGCCATCGTGATCGCCGTCAGGCCGAAGACCAGGTCGACGCCGATCACGGCGATCAGCAGGCCGCCGACCGCCGGGCCCACGAACCCGGACAGGTTGACGATGGTCGCCGACGTGACGTTGGCGGCGGTCAGCTCGTCCGGCGTGCGCGCCAGGGTGGGCAGGAGCGCGCCCTGTGCCGGGTGGAAGGCCGTCGACGCGACCGTGACGACCACGGCCAGCACGTAGACCACCATCGGGGGCGCGTCCGCGAGCGCCGCGACCGTCGTCGCAGCGAGCGCGACGGCCCGCACGAGATCGGAGGACAGCATCACGAGCGCGCGGTCGTGACGGTCGCCGAGCAGCGCGGCGAACGGCGCGGCGATGGCCGCCACGCCGAGGCGGAGCCCGCCGACGAGGCCGACCGCGAGCGCGCCGTCCGGCCTCGTACGTGTAGACGGGCAGGGCGATGAAGAACACCCACCACCCCGTCATCGAGGTCGCGTACGCGAGCTGCAGCCGGCGCAGGTCCGGGTTCGCGAACACGCCCCTGAGGGCCCCCACGGACTCGCGCAGGCGGCCCCGCATCCCCTCCGTCACGGCTCGCAGCATGGCCTCGCGAGGTGGCAATTTGCAATCGGTGGGAAGAAGATGGTGCCCTCGCACGTCATGTCGTCGAAGCCGCCGATCGGGCGGCCGGGATCGAGGAGCAGAGGGATGAGCCAGGACGAGACCGACCGGACGGGCAAGCCGAACGAGGACGAGGTCGGCACGACCCCCGAGCCGGCTGACGTCGGCGAGCCGTCCGACGACGAGCCCGACGTCGAGGCGCACCGGCGCCATTTCGAGCCGTCCGACGACGAGCCCGACGTCGTGGCGCACCGGCGCCATTTCGGCCCGCCGCTGATCGAGGACGCGTCCGACCCGCAGCGGCGCACCCACTAGCCCCACCCTCGCGTCGGGCGTCGCAGGGGCCGGTGAGGCCCGTGCGACGCCCGACGCATCTCTGCACGTCCCGCGCATGCAGCCCAGCACGCTCTTCGAAGCCCCCATCGAGGACTTCCTGACGCGCGTCGGCGACGCCTCGCCGGAGCCGGGCGCCGGTGCCGTCGCAGCCCTCACGGCCGGAGCGGCCGCGGGGCTGGTCGAGATGGCGGCGCGGGCCACCGAGCTCGAGTGGCGCGAGGCGATCGCCGTCGCCGCGCAGGCCAAGGCGCTGCGGCGACGCCTCGGGGCGATCGCAGACGGCAATGCCGAGGCCTACCGCGCCGCACGGGCCGCGCTGGCCCAGACGCGCGCGGGCGGGGCGCGCGGGAGTGGATCGTTCACGGCGACGATGACGACGTCCGCCGAGCTGCTGGTCGACCTGGCCAGCGCCGCGGCGGACGTCGCCGTGCTCGGGGCCGAGACCGCCGAGCGGTGCGTGCCGGACCTGCGACCGGACGCCGCCGCGGCCGTCGCCCTCGCCGACGCAGCCGTTCGCTCGGCGGCGGTGCTCGCGCGGGCGAACCTCGTCACGGGCGGCCCGAGCGGCACCACCGACGAGGCGCTCGCCGCCCTCGAGCGCGCTGCCGCGTCGGCGCTGCGACGCGTCGTCGACGGCGCCTGACGCCCGGCCGAGCGCGCTACGCGGTGCGGGCCACGCCGTCGACCACCTGCGGTCGCGGGCGGGCCCCGAGCAGCACGCCGTCGAGCAGCTCTGCGAAGGCCATCTGGCTGCCGTCCGACTCCAGCGCGGCCACGAGCACGGTCCGCACCACGCCGTCGAGCACGTGCTCCAGCCGCTCCTCCTCGCCGAGGGCGCTCGGCCAGGTCGTGCCGCGGGTGACGCGCGAGGCCTGCCGCAGCGTGGAGACGAGACGCTGGCGCTCCGCGGCGGACTGCCCGACGAGTGCGGCAGCGCGCATCGCGACGGCCCAGCTGCCGGCGCCGTCCTCGGCCAGCAGCGGCTCGAGCGCGTCGTGCAGGCCGGCGACGCGCTCCGCCGGCGAGAGGCCGGCGCGCGCGGCGCCGTAGCGGCCGAGCGCGACGGCGAGCGGCGCGGCGCCCTCGCCGGCCGCGGCGATACGCGGCGCGAGGGCGCGGACGAGGGTGACGGCGTGCCCGTCGATGCGCACCGCGTCGCCGGGCGGCGCGACGGCAGCGGCGGGCGGCAGCGGGAGCACGGCGCGCGGCGACCAGTCGACCCGCTCGAAGGCGGCGGGGCCGGCGGCGACGCACCCGCCGAGCACGAGCCGGAGCGCCGTCACGACGCAGGCGATGGCGCCGGCCGCGTCGGGCAGCGCGGCGTCCTCGCCCCGCGGGACGGCGGCCGACACCACCAGCACGTGGCGGCGGTCGGGCTCCCGCAGGAAGCCCTCCGGCAGGAGGCCCTGGGACTCCGGCCAGTCGGCGGCGAGGCTGGACGCGCTGACGCGCCGGAGGACGACGCCGAGCCCGAGCTCCGCGCCGTCCGGGGCGGCCTCGACGCCCACCAGGGGCGCCAGTGCCGCGTAGGTCGTGCGCTCCGCGACGGCGGCCCGCTCCAGGCGCAGCAGGAGCCGCTCGAGCGCCGCGTCGTCCAGGTCGAAGCCGCCGCACGCGTCCGCCGTCGCGACCAGAAGCGGCAGCAGGACGGTGTCGCGCAGCGCGGTGTCGAGATCCGTCAGCGCGGGCTGGCGCTCGCGCGCGAAGGCGGTCAGCGCCGGCTCGGTGCGGAGGGTGTCGAGCGCGGCGCGGCCGTCCGGCAGCGCGGCCAGCGCGTCGGCGCGCTCCGCGACGTAGGAGCCGAACAGCGGCCGCCAGTTGTACAGCGACGGCCCGGCGCCGCGACTGCCCTCGTCGAGCGCGAACGGCACCTCCTGCCCCGCGTCGACGTCGGCCTGCAGCAGCCGGAACGCGGCCAGCACGTAGTGCCGGAGAGCCCGGCGCGCGGCGGGTCGATGCGTCGGAGGCGCTGCCGCCACGACCCCCCCTTCGGCGCGCGGCGGCCGACTCCTTCGCGACGCGCGGCCAAATGTCCAACGCCCGAACGGCCAAATGTCCAACGCCCGGACGGCCAAATGTCCAACGCCGGAACGGCCAAATGTCCACGCCCGGCCGGGCCCCGGCTGACCCGCGCGGGCCCGCCTCAGCCGACCGCGACGGCGGCGCGCGTGATGATCTCGATCTGCGTCCGCGCCTGCTGGGCCGAGAGGATCGCGCCGTCGGACGGGAAGAGGTCGAGCGGGTCGAGGCCGTCCGGCGCCGCCGTCGCCGACGAGCTCGCGCCAGGTGTCCCACGACGGCTTGTAGGTGCCGTCCATGCGACGCAGGCCGGACTGCCAGGTGTCCCGGACGCCGCGCGGGTCGGGCGGCTCGTCGCGGATCAGGAACCAGATCAGGGCCTCGACGCGCGGGAACGAGCGGAAGCGGTCGATCGCGCCGGCCAGGAACTCGGCCTGCTCCGCCTCCCCCACCGCGTACTGGTCGGCGCCCGGCACCGGGTTCGACTGCCAGCCGAACTCCGTCAGCCAGATCGGGAAGTCCTCGCCCGGCCAGATGCGCTCGACGTCGGCGACCAGGCGGTCGAAGTTGCCGACCGAGATCGACGGGTAGACCGTGCCGCCCGTCGCCCCGTCGTCCAGGCCCAGCGAGGGCACCGTCGGGTACGGGTGGAAGCCCAGGGCGTCGAAGCGGGCGCCGAGCGCGGCGATCTCCTCCAGGAAGCGGATCGGGTTGACGCCGCGGGTCGACTTCGCGCGGTACAGGCCGCCCGAGATCACGACCGGGTCGAAGCCGTGCTCCTCGCCGACCGCGTGGATCTCGTCGTACGCGTCGTTCAGCAGCGTCGTGAAGATCGAGGGCGAGAGCGGCTGGCCCGACGCGTCCTTCTGCGGCCGCAGCGCACCGTAGAAGTTCGGCTCGTTCCAGATCTCCCAGTGGTCGATGCGCGGCAGCGGGTCGAGACCGCCCTCGCCGTCCGGGTCGACGTCGCCGGCGTAGCGCTGCGCGGCGGCGTACACGAAGTCGCGGTAGGCCTGCGCATCCGGCGCGTTGGAGTACGCGGTGCCGGTCGCGCCCGGCGCGAAGGCCCACGTCGGCGTGCGCCAGACCGTCACCACGACGCGCCCCTCGAAGCCCGCGGCGGCCTCCTCGAGCATCGCCACGTCGAAGTCGCGCCAGCGGTACGCGGGGTCGTTGTAGTCGCGCGCGTCGGCCGGCTGGCTGGGCGCGACCTGGTTCCAGTACAGGTCGTAGCGCAGCACCTCGGGCTGCAGCAGGCCGAGGTCGCGGAAGAAGGAGCGCGGCATGTCGCCCTGGTACGCGGGGTCCATCAGGCCCACGTGCAGGTCGGCCGAGGCCGGGCTCGCGACGGCGAGGAAGCACGCGACGGCAAGGGGGACGAGCAGGCGCCGCACCGCAGGAGTCTGCCACGCGCTGGCGGTGCGGCGGCTCGCTGGCATACTCCCGCGGTGCGCGCGGTCGTCGTCGGCGCCGGCATCCTCGGCCTCTCCGCGGCACGCGTGCTCGCGGAGCGTGGCCACGCGGTCACGGCGCTCGACCGCCACGCGCCCGGGCCATCCCGCGACGAGCTCCGCGGGCGCCACCCGCACCTTCCGGCTGGCCTACGCCGAGCCCGCGTACGTCGCGCCTGGCGCAGCGCAGCCTCGAGGCCTGGCGCGACATGGAGCGGCGCACCGGCGAGACGGTGCTGCTGCGGCGCGGCCAGGTGGAGGCGGGCGGCCCGATGCCGGCGATCGCCGCCACGCTCGCCGCGCTCGACGTCCCCCACGCCCTCCTCGACCGCGCCGCCGACCGCTTCCCGGAGCTCGCGCTCGACGGCCCCGCGCTGTGGCACCCCGACGGCGGCGTGCTGCTCGCGCCCGCGGCCCTGCGCGCCCAGGCGAAGCTGCTGGCGCGCGGCGGGCGGAGAGCTCGCGATCGGCGAGCGCGTGCTGGCGGTCGAGCCGGACGGCGGCGGCGTGACGGTGCGGACCGCGCGGCGCACGCTGGAGGCCGACGTCGCGGTCGTGGCGGCGGGCCCCTGGGCCGACGGAGCTGCTGCAGCCGCTCGGGCTGGCGCCGCCGCTCGGGCCGGGGGTCGCGCAGGTGACGTTCTTCGAGGCCCCGGCGCTCCTCGAGCGCCCGACGTTCGGCGACTGGCGCGAGGGCGCGGTCGGCGTGTACGGGCACCCGGTGCCGGGAGTCGGCTACAAGGTCGGCTTCGACGCCGCGTCGGCCGAGGCGTGGGACCCGGACGCGACGGGCTACGCGTCGGACGCCGCCGAGGAGGCGCGGCTGCTCGACTGGATGCGCGAGCACGCGCCGGGCATCGAGCCGCGGCCGCTGCGCTCCGAGCGCCACCCCTGGACGATGACGCCCGACGGCGACCTCGTCGTCGACCGCCGCGGGCCGGTCGTGATCCTGGCCGGCTGCAGCGGCCATGCCTTCAAGCTGGCGCCGGCGATCGGCGCCGCGGCCGCCGACCTCGCGGAGAGCGGGGCGACCGCCGACGTGGAGCACCTCCGCCTCGACCGCCCCGCGCTGGCCGTCGCCGCCTCCGCGAGCCTGGGCTCGACGCCGATCCCGCGATGAGCTTCGAGCCCGACGCCGACGTGCCGCCCGACGACCCGCAGGCGTGGGCCTACGTGTTCCGCGGCGCCGAGCTGCTCGTGCCGGCCAGCGACGACGACACGCTGGGTGCCGTCGCGCCACGCGGCGCTGGTGGCGGCCGGGATGGAGCCGGCGACGGTGCACCTGCTCGGGCGCCTCGACGACGTGCCGGCGCTCGCGGTCGGCCTGCCCGCCGACGCGCCGACGCCCGAGGGCTGGCACGCCTCCGGCCTGCGCGGCTACTGGGACCGCCTCGACGAGGACCACTTCGCCCTCGCCGGTCGCGCCTTCCAGCTCGCTGGAGTGGGATCGCACGAGCCGCTTCTGCGGGGCCTGCGGCACGCCGACCGAGCGCATGCCCGGCGAGCGCGCGATGCGCTGCCCGAGCTGCGGCACCACCGCCTACCCGCGCCTGACCCCCGCGGTCATCGTGCGCGTCGATCGCGGCGACGAGCTGCTGCTGGCGCAGGGGGTGCGCTTCCCGGCCGCCTTCTACAGCGTGCTGGCGGGGTTCGTCGAGCCCGGCGAGTCGCTGGAGGACACGATCCACCGCGAGATCCGCGAGGAGGTCGGCATCGAGGTGACCGACCTCCGCTACTTCGGCTCGCAGCCCTGGCCGTTCCCGAACTCGCTGATGATCGGCTTCACCGCGACGTACGCCGGCGGCGAGCTGCGCCCGGAGCCGAGCGAGCTGCGCGACGCCGGCTGGTTCCGCTGGGACGCGCTGCCCGACCTGCCCGGCCGCCTCAGCATCGCCCGCCGCCTCATCGACGCCTTCGTCGACGCGAAGCGCGCGGGCGCGACGGTCTAGCCCAGCCAGGCGCCGCCGTTGACGTCGATGCCCTGGCCGGTGACGGTGGCGGCGTCGGACGAGAGCAGCCACGCGACGACGCCGGCCACCTCGGCGGGCGACGACATGCGGGCGAGCGGCACCGCGCCGAGCGCGCCCTTCAGCGCCTCCTCGTAGGACGTGCCGGTCTCCCGGGCGAGCGCCTCGATGCCCTCGCGCGACATCTCGGTGTCGACCCAGCCGGGGCAGACCGCGTTGACCAGGATGCCCTCCGGGCCGAGCTCGACCGCCAGGGCGCGCACGAGCCCGAGCAGGCCGGCCTTCGACGCGCAGTAGCCCGTGTAGCCCGAGACGCCGATGCGGGCGAGGATCGACGACGTGACGACGATGCGCCGCAGGCCCGGCGCCGGCTCCAGGTGGCGCAGGGTGGCCCGGACGCAGTGGTAGGTCCCGGTCAGGTTCGTGGCGACGAGGTCGTCCCAGCGGTCGCCCGGGCCCGGCTCGTTCGGCCCGCCCAGGCCCGCGTTGGCCACGAGTGCGGCGATGGCCCCGCGCTCGCGGGCGATGCGCCGCGAAGGCGGCGTCGACCGCCGCCTGATCGCGGATGTCGCAGGAGCCGACCAGCACCTCGGGCGCCCCGGCCTCCTCCGCCGCCCGCGCGGTCTCCTCCAGGCGCGCGGCGTCCCGGGCCAGCAGCGCGAGCTGGCACGCCGTCGCGCGCGAGGCGCAGGGCGATGGCGCGGCCGATCCCGGTGCCGGCGCCGGTGACGACGATGGGGCCTGGCATTGCGGCGCGATGGTAGCCACCCCGGGCGGGGCAGGCGCCGAAGGGGTCGTCAGTCCCTGTGCTTGCCGTGCCGCTTGGCGGCGAGCTTGAGCCGGACCGGGCACCGCTTGCAGCGCGGGTTCGACTTGCAGCACTTCTTCTTCGGCTTCTTGCTCACGCGGCGGCCACGCTAGCACCGGCCCGCACGCCCAGGTGTAGGTCCCCCTAACGCACGGGGCGGGGCGTCAGATCGCCCCCACGTCCTCGCAGTCGGGACACGGGCGGACGAGGCCGCGGCGCGCGAGCACCGCGTGGATGCGGCAGCCGACGCAGAGCGCGAGGGCCGCCTCGAGCGCGGCGAAGAGCGCCAGGACCAGCAGCAGCAGGTCCGCCTCGGCGGTGCGATCGAGCCCCAGCGCGACGACCGCGATCAGCGTCGAGAACACCAGGCCGATGCCCTGCGCGAAGCGCTTGGGCGGGCCGGGCACGTAGCGCGGCCGCACGGCGAGGCGCGGCCGCACGACCCGCGTCACGAGCAGCCCCAGCGGGCTCAACCGCGGCCCCGTCAGCACGCGCGCGAGGAAGCCGTAGGCCAGCAGCAGGTAGAGCGGCCACCAGTGCGTCGCGACGATCAGCACCGCCTGCAGCACAACCCCCACCGCCACCAATCGGGCCGAGACCTCGTCGACGGGGTGCGGGAAGCCGAACAGGCGGCGCGGGTGCGTGAGGGCATTCTCCACCATGTCGAAGGGGAATCGTACGACAGCTGCATCCATTCACCCACGCCAGGTGATGCGGGACCGGGTGTCGGAACGCCAGGGTACGGAGCGGCATCCGTCGTCCTGCGCGTCGAGTCCGGACTCTTCTTCGCCAACGCGGACCACGTGCGCGCCACGGCCTACCACGCGATCGGGCCCGACGTGCGGGCGATCGTGCTGGACGCCGAGACGGTGCCGTTCATCGACGTCACGGCGTCCGAGATGCTGCTCCGCCTACGCGAGGACCTCGCCGCGCGCGGCGTCACGCTGGTCCTGGCCCGCGGCGTCGGCCAGGTGCGCGACGTGCTGGAGCGCAGCGTGGAGGCCGACGCCCTGGCGCCGAGCGTGTACCCGAGCGTGGCCGAGGCCGTCGCCGCGCTGCAGGCCGCCGCGCCGGCGACCGCGTCCTGAGGGCGCCGCGCATCTGCCACCATCCGCCCGCACCCGACCCGGAGGACGCCGGTGCCCGACACCCTGGCCATCGCGCTCGACCGCAACGTCCCCGTCCCGCTCCGCGACGGCGTCGCGACGCGCGCCGACGTCTGGCGGCTCGCCGACGGCGCGCCGCACCCCGCGATCCTGATCCGCACGCCGTACCGCAAGGAGAGCCTCGGGGCGCAGTCGCCGGTCGACCCGCGGCGCGCCGCCGAGCGCGGCTACGCCCTGGTGGTGCAGGACGTGCGCGGCAAGGGCGCCTCCGAGGGGACGTTCGAGCCGTTCGTGCAGGAGCGCCCCGACGGCTTCGACTCCGTGGAGTGGGTGGCGGGCCAGCCGTGGTGCGACGGGCGGGTCGTGATGCTGGGCGCGTCGTACGTCGGCGCGACGCAGTGGCTCGCGGCCTCGACGCGGCCGCCGGGCCTGAAGGCCATCGCGCCGCTCATCAGCACCGACGGCTACGGCGAGGGCTGGAGCTTCCGCTCGGGCGTGCTGGAGGCCGGCTTCCTCGGCACCTGGATCGCGGGCAGCCTGGCCCCGGACGAGCTGCTCTGGCTCGACGACCTCGAGCGCTCCTTCGGCGACCGGGACGGGCTGGCCGCCCTCGCACCGTGGATCGGCGACTGGTACGCGGAGCCGGTCGACGCGGAGTACTGGGCGAGCCGCAGCGTGACCCGCGAGCGCGAGGCCATCGACGTGCCCATCCTCCACGTCGCGGGCTGGTACGACTGCTTCCTCGCCGGCACGCTGCGCTCCTTCGCGACGCCGCGGCGTGCGGCCGACCGCCTCATCGTCGGCCCCTGGGCGCACGACTCGGACTACTCGCACCTGGTCGGCGAGCGCCATCTCGGCATCGCGGGCGCCGGCGACGTGTTCGGGCTCGGCGAGCGGGTGCTCGACTTCTACGACGCCGCGCTCGCCGGCGAGCAGCCGTCCACCCCGCCGGTCACCGCCTACCTGCTCGGCGCCCGTCGCTGGGAGGGCTTCGACGCGTGGCCGCCGCCGGCCGCCGTGCCCGTCAACGCGCCGCTCGCGGGCGGCGGCAGCTTCGACGTCGACCCCGCCGACGTGCCGCGCTCGCTGGGCGGCCGCGCGCTGCTCGTGAGCCTGCCGCTGCAGGGCATGGGGGCTCGCGACCAGCGGCCGACGGCGGACCGCGACGACGTGCTGGCGCTGCCGGTCGACGGCGTGCCGCCCGGCACCGTGCTGGCCGGCCCCGTGCGGGCGCACCTGCGGACGCGCGCCGAGGGCGGGGAGACGCGCGACTGGGCCGTGACCCTGTGCGTCGAGCACGCGGACGGCGCGCTGGTCAACCTGGCCGAGGGCGTCGCACGGCGGCCGGTGGGGGACGACCACGTCGTGGTCGACGTCGGCGACGTCTTCGTGCAGCTGCAGCCGGGCGAGCGCCTGGTCCTGCTGGTGGCGGGCGGCTCGTTCCCGCGCTGGGAGGCGCCGGCCGCGCCCGGCCGCCAGGACGTGCTGTTGGGCTCGGAGCTCGAGCTGCTGACGCTCTCCTAGCGCGTCGCTTCGCGACGGATGCCACGACGTTAGCGATGCTGAACCGTCGGGGAGAGGGCAGGTCCGTGGCCGCGAACCGCCCCCGCGCCCGCCTCCTGCTCGCGCTCTTCCTGCCCCTTGTCGGATCGGGCGCGGCCGAGGCTGCGGGCCTCGCGGCCACGGAGCTCCCGCGCGGCGGCCGCGAGCTGCTGCCGCGGCACCGGATCGTCGCCTTCTACGGCGGCGCCACGACGCCGGCGCTGGGCGTCCTCGGCGAGGGCACGCCCGCACAGGCCGCGCAGCGCCTGGCACGCGTCGCGCGCCGGTACGAGACGCGGCGCCGGCCGGTGCTGCCGGCGTTCGAGCTCATCGCCTCGGTCGCGCAGGCCACACCCGGCCCGGACGGCGACTACAGCGCGCCGACGAAGCCGAGGGACATCCAGCGCTACCTGACGGCTGCGCGGCGCGCGAAGGCCCTGCTGATCCTGGACATCCAGCCGGGGCAGCGCGACTTCCTGGCCGAGGTGCGCCGCTACGAGCGCTTCCTGCGCCAGCCCGACGTCGGACTCGCGCTCGACCCGGAGTGGAGCATGCGGCCGGGGCAGGTGCCGGCCCGCGTCATCGGCTCGACCGGCGCGCGCACCGTCAACCGCGTCTCGGCCTGGCTGGCGGCGCTCGTCCGCCGCCACCGGCTGCCGGAGAAGCTGCTGGTCGTCCACCAGTTCACGCCGCAGATGGTGCGCAACCGCGATCGCATCGTCGCGCGGCAGGGCCTCGCCATCACCTTCCACGTCGACGGCTTCGGGACGCGGGCGGCGAAGCGCTCGAAGTACCGCTCGCTGCACGGCCGCCCGCCCTTCCACAGCGGCTTCAAGCTCTTCTACGACGAGGACGTCGGGCTGCTGACGCCGCGCCAGGTCCTCGCCCTGCGGCCCGCGCCCGACCTGATCACCTATCAGTAGGGTGAGGCACCATCTTCTACGGCTATCAGCTCGGCCAGGGCGAGCAGCCGCCGGCCGAGCCGGGCGCCGTCGTCCAGACGATGTCGAGCGCGTACGCCGAGCGCATCGCCGGCGCTCGGCGCGTGGACCTGGAGGTCGCTGCCGGCTCCGCTCCCAACGCGGCGGGGCCGGCAGCGGCCACGTGTCTGGGATTTCGGATACGCCGACGATATGCGCCAACTCGTAGCATCCGAGCGTGCGCGTCTTGCTCGTCGAGGACGAACCCTACATGGCGGATGCCATCCGCGATGGCCTCCGCCTGGAGGCGATCGCGACGGACATCGCAGGCGACGGCGACACCGCCCTGGAGCTGCTGCGCGTCAACGCCTACGACATCGCCGTCCTCGACCGCGACGTTCCCGGGCCCTCCGGCGACGAGGTCGCCGAGCGCATCGTCGCCTCCGGGAGCGGCATGCCGATCCTCATGCTGACCGCGGCGGACCGGCTCGACGACAAGGCGACCGGGTTCGGGCTCGGCGCCGACGACTACCTGACGAAGCCGTTCGAGCTCCAGGAGCTCGTGCTCCGCCTGCGGGCGCTCGACCGCAGGCGAGCGTACAGCAGGCCACCCGTGCGGGAGATCGCTGGTCTCCGGCTCGACCCGTTCCGCCGGGAGGTCTACCGCGACGGCCGCTACGTCGCGCTGACGCGGAAGCAGTTCGCGGTGCTCGAGGTGCTCGTCGCTGCCGAGGGCGGTGTGGTCAGCGCCGAGGAGCTCCTGGAACGCGCGTGGGATCAGAACGCGGACCCGTTCACCAACGCCGTGCGCATCACGGTCTCCGCACTGCGCAAGCGCCTCGGCGAACCCTCGATCATCGCCACCGTGGCCGGCGCCGGATACCGCATCGACCCGCAACCGGACGCCGGGCGCGAGGGAGCAGACCGTGGATAGAGCCCCTGGTCTGAGCGTTCGCCTCAAGCTCACCCTCAGCTACGCCGGCTTCCTCATGCTCGCGGGCGTCTTGCTGCTCGCGGCGGTGTGGGCGTTCCTCCTGCGGTACGTCCCCGATCGCGCGACCCTCGTGTCCGCCGACCCCGACTTCCACGGTGTCTTTCCCATCCGGACCGCCCTCCTGCACGAGTTCGCTCCGAGGGCAGCCGCAGTGCTGGCGTTCCTGCTGGTGTTCGGTCTCGTGGGAGGGTGGATCCTCGCCGGCCGCATGCTCGCCCCGCTGGCCCGCATCACGGAGGCCACCCGGACGGCTGCGAACGGATCGCTGTCCCACAGGATCGAGCTACCGGGCCGCAGGGACGAGTTCCGCGACCTGGCCGACGCCTTCGACAGCATGCTCGCGCGCCTCGAAGCGCACGTCGCCGAGCAGCGACGGTTCGCAGCCAACGCGTCCCACGAGCTGCGGACCCCGCTGGCGATCACGCAGACGCTCCTCGACGTGGCCCGCAACGATCAGGACGGCGGCAACGACGAGCTCGTCGACCGCCTCCACCTCGTCAACACCCGGGCGATCGACCTCACCGAAGCGCTGCTCGTGCTCAGTCGCGCCGACCAGCGGTCGTTCGCCCGAGAACCCGTCGACCTGTCCCTCATCGGCGAGGAGGCCACGGAAACGCTCCTCCCGCTCGCAGAGCAGCGCGGCGTCAGCATCGAGACCTCCGGCGACGTGACCCCCGCCATCGGGTCACCCGCCCTCCTGCTGCAGATGACGACGAACCTCGTGCACAACGCCATCGTCCACAACCTGCCGGCGGATGGCGCCGTGTGGGTCACGACCAGCGCTGACCCCAGGGGCGTGGTGCTGACGGTCGAGAACAGCGGCGCGAAGCTCACCCCACAGTTCGCTGCGACCCTCGTCGAGCCGTTTCGTCGCGGCACCGAGCGCATTCGCACCGACCACGCGGGCGTCGGCCTCGGCCTGGCAATCGTCAAGAGCATCACCCAGGCCCACGACGGAACCCTCACCCTCACGCCCCGGGCCGCCGGGGGGCTCTGCGTCACGGTGCAGCTACCCGCCGCGCCACCGTACACCGGTAGATGACATCAGGCGATCAACCATGACCGTCTACTAGAGGTTGACCACCGACAGGTCCGTGTAGTTCTCCTCCCGACAGTGGCTGCCTTCGTGCCCGGGATCAGACGGTGATGCCGAGCCGGCCGATCGGCTCGAGCAGCTCCTCCTCCTCGTACGTGAGGTGCGAGAGCAGCAGGCCCGCCAGGTGCTGCAGGGCGGCGCGCACGTCGACGATCCGCTCGGGATCGGCCAGCATCGCGCCGAGCGCGCCGTCCAGCGACTGGAGCGCCTCGGCGATGACGTCGTGCTCCTCCTGCAGGCGGGCGAGGACGGGCTCGAGCGCCGCCTCCTTGCCCTGCAGGTCGGGGAACAGGCGGCGGTCCTCGATCGTGTGGTGGATGGCGACCAGGCGGCAGTAGCCCGCGCAGAAGGCGCCCACCGAGCACCAGTTCTGCCGGTTGGTGAGGCGCGCCAGCAGCGTGCGGACCCACGCCGGGTCGCGCAGGCCCGCCTCGAGCTGCTCGATCGCCTCGCGCAGCTGGGCGAGCTCCGAGCGCAGGTGGTCGTGCACCTGCAGCAGGAGCTGCTGCCCGCCCGCGCCGTCGGCCGTCACGGGCGCGTCCGGCTGACGCGGCAGGCGCGGTCGCGTCGCCTCGTCGAGCGCGGCTGGCGCGGCGTCCCCGGGGGCCGGCGGCGGCGCCTCGGCCAGCGGCTCGCCGCGCTCCCGGCCGACGAGCTCGCGCACGCCGGGCGCGACCTCCTCGGCGAAGCGCCGCATGTCGGCCGGCGCGGCCGCGTCGACCGCGAGCACGAACGCGCTGACGCCGTGCTGCAGCGCGAGCTCGGCCAGCTGCTCCGCCCACACCCGCGGCGGGCCCTGCAGGAACCCGCCCGTGCGCGCCGCGAAGTCGCCGTTGACGTTGTAGACGCGCCGGATCGCGGCGGGGTCGCGGCCGGCGGCGCGCGCGGCCTCGTCGATGGTGCGCGAGCGCTCGCCGAGCTGCTCCGGCGGCAGGTAGGCGGCGGACGGCACCCAGCCGTCGGCCAGCCGCCCCGTCAGCCGCAGCATGCGCGGGCGGTAGGCGCCGAGCCAGATGCCGATCGGGTGCGCCGGCGCGGGGCCCGCCTTGGCGCCCCGCACGCGGTAGTGCTCGCCCTCCAGCCGCACGCTGCCCGACTCCGCCCACAGCCCGCGCGGATGATCGGGATGGCCTCCTCCAGGGCGTCGACGGACTCGCGGGGCGAGAGGCGCGGACCGCCGTTGGCCTCGATGGCGTCCCAGAACGCGCCGGCGCCGAGGCCGAGCTCCACGCGGCCGTCGCTCAGCAGGTCGAGCGTCGCGGCCGCCCGCGCGAGGACGGCCGGCGGGCGCAGCGGCAGGTTCGCGACGTCGGGGAACAGGCGGATGTCTCGGTCTCCGCCGCCATCGCGCTGAGCAGCGTCCACGTCTCCAGGAAGCGCGGCTGGTACGGGTGGTCCTGCACGCCGATCAGGTCGAGCCCGAGCTCGTCGGCGCGTCGCGCCAGCGCCACGAGCTGGTCGCGCTGGTCGGCGGCCGGCGTCGGGAAGATGCCGAACAGGAGGTCGTGCCCGTAGTCGGGCATCAGCCGCCGCCGATGCGCCGGGCGCCGTGACCGGCCCACTCGCGGTCGCGCAGCACGAACTTCTGCACCTTGCCGGTCGACGTCTTGGGCAGCGGGCCGAACTCGATGGCGTCCGGGCACTTGAAGCCCGCCAGGCGCGCGCGGACGTGCGCCAGCAGCTCCGTCTCGGTCGCGGCGGCGCCCTCCTTGAGCGTCACGAAGGCCTTGGGGCGCTCGCCCCAGCGCTCGTGCGGCGTCGGCGACGACGGCGCACTCCAGCACGGCCGGATGCGGACGATCGCCTGCTCCACCTCGATGGTCGAGATGTTCTCGCCGCCGGAGATGATGATGTCCTTGGCCCGGTCGCGGAGCTCGACGTTGCCGTCGGGATGCCACACCGCCAGGTCGCCGGAGTGGAACCAGCCGTCGCGGAAGGCGGTCGCCGTCGCCTCCTCGTCCTCGAAGTAGCCGCGCATGACGTTGTTGCCGCGCATGACCACCTCGCCCATCGTGGCGGCGTCGCGCGGGACGTCCGCGTCGTGCTCGTCGACCACGCGCACGAGGTCCGCGGTCAGGTAGGCCTGCCCCTGCCGGGCCGAGGCGCGCCTGCTCGTCGGCCGGCAGCGACTCCCAGTCCGGCAGCCAGCGCGCAGACGGTGATCGGGCCGTAGGTCTCGGTCAGGCCGTAGACGTGGACGGGCCGGAGGTTGAGCTCCGCCATGCGCGCGAACAGCGTCGGCGATGGCGGCGCGCCGGCGACGAGCGCGGTGACGGGCCGCTGCGACCGGGTGTGCGGCCGGGTGGTTGACCACGAGCAGCCTGGACGGTCGGGGCGTCGTTGTAGTGGGTCACGCCCTCGTCGTCGATCAGCCGCCAGATCTCCGCCGGATCGACCCGGCGCATCGTACGTGGGTCGCGCCGACGGCGGTGACCGCCCAGGGGAAGCACCAGCCGTTGCAGTGGAACATCGGGAGCGTCCACAGGTAGGTCGACTCGGGCTGCAGGCCGGCGA